>NZ_JAMFLG010000001.1 GCF_023502205.1 Aquiflexum sp. TKW24L
TAATTTTATGAGATCAATATTAGCCAATCCTGATGCCTTATTCAGGTTTCAAAAGGGACTTCTTCCTTCCTTTTGCTTATTCTTTACCTGGGCCTTGACCCTCATCTTCATTGAGGTGGACAAACAACCAAGATTAAACGAAACGGCTTTTCTCTTACTTGGGATTATGCTTGCGGCATTGGCGGTTTCATTTATCTGGGCAAGGATAGAATATGCCAAAGTCCTGATCCTGATGGAAAAGCTTCAATCGGTAAGAATGGATAAAGTAAGTTTTTATTTTTCCCCTAGAAGGTTTGGTTCGAAAAAGGGAAGCAATTGGATTAAAAATTAAAAAAAAAAATATTGACTTTGAAGTATATTCTTTATCCCATACCTATAAATCATTAAAATGAAAACGCTAAAAGAAATTTATGATAAGGTAATATCAAAAGCAAACGAGGCATCAAACTGGTATGCCTACAGTAAAAAAAACAAAAAGAAATATTCCAAATGGATCAGATTTTGGTCAATTATTTTATTTGGTTTTGGTGGATTGATTCCATTGATCAACGCTTTGTTCCTTGAAAACGATTTTAAATTCAATTTTTTAAATCTTGGATATATTTCCATAGCCTTTGCAGGCACACTCTTGCTCTTAGACCGGTTTTTTGGTTTTTCATCAGGATGGATTAGGTATATGACTACGGAAATGGAAATCCAAAAAAAAATTAGAGAATTTGAATTGCGGTGGGAGATTGAAACGTTCAGAGCTGACCTAGTAAGCATTCCTCCTGAAGAGGCTAAAGAACTATTAAGGATGCTGATGGATTTTTCTGTTTTGATAGATGAAATTGTAAAAGAAGAAACAAGCTCTTGGGTTACAGAATTTCAGTCAAGTATGGCGGAACTTCAAAAGTCCATCAATAATAAATTGGAAACCACACAACCCGGAAATATTAAAGTGAATGTTAATCAATTTAATAATTATAAAAACATCAAAATCAAATTAGATAGTCTTGCTTTTGCTAATATGATTAGCCCTATTTATTTATATAAAGAAGTTAGTTCTGGGTACCATTTAATTACAATCACTGGCCAAAAGTTGGAACCAATCTCCAATTTTGAAATGGCTGAAGTTGCCAAAGTAGAGGCGGGAAAGTTAACGGAGGTTACAATTAATTTGGCATAAACCGTAAAGATTAGCGGTCAAATTCTTAGAAAAATAAGCCTGTGGACTTTCTCTTTCTATAACGAGTATAAATATTATTTCTTCAATTAGAATTAAACAATTATGTCAAATAAGGAAAAAACGTGCTTTGTAATCATCGGTTTTGGAAAAAAGACAAGTTCCAAGAAAAACCCTTCATTGAATATCTAGCGTCTGTAGCTTTATTTATAGCTAGCCGGTCCTTTGGGAAAGAAATCTCACTTGACCTAAGTTTATCATTAAATAAAGCAATGTCGAATATTTTAAAATCTTCCTTTAAAGATCCAAACCAAATAATTAATATTCAATCTGCTCAAGAAAACCTAAGTGATAAAAATTTGTCTGAATGAAAATTCCATAAATGATTCCCTTTGTTCCTACCTAGTCAAGTGGACTTAAATTTCTTTTCAATCTATGAGAGTATTTTTCTCCTACAATTCCAAAGTTCAGGCACTGGTAGATAGTGCCCGAGTAATTATTTTGGGCAGGGGACATGATGTCTTTATGGATCGGTATGATATCCGAATTTCTGGGTCTTTGGCACCTGAGCTCAAGAAAGATGTTGACAGGGTATTATATGGAAACAGGAGAGATTTTATTCTTGGCCGATTAGATTAATTAGTTTCCATAATCAGACCCTTTAAAATAAAAACTGATCTTTTCAGATTCTTCATATTTTGATATTCCCGATTCCCGTTTCCATAATACTGGATTTTCTCTATAATTTTCTACCTACAACTCTTTTATACCATGCCAAACCTCCTCCCCATTTTCGCTCCTTTCGGTGAATTGATTACCGACAAAAAACTGGCAGACAAAGACCTGCTTGAAAAACCAATTTTGGTCCCTGCCCAAGAATCGTATGCTTTTGAATCGGATAAGTTGCCCCTGATTTTTTCCATCAGTGTACAGGGACAGCTTTCGGTCAACCTGTTTAATGATGCCAATGATGTAGACGATTTGGGTTTGGTGGGAACCGGGGCTGAGGACAATTTGATATATGATCCGATGAAGGAAGCCTATCTGAAATATGACATTCAGGTATTCCCAAAGAGCAAACTGTCGGGCACAATTGGAGATATAGGCCTGGAGATCAACCGGGAAAAAGGCATCCGTGCGACTTTGTATCGCAAGCATGACAACCAAAAAGTGGTCAGGAATGCCGTTTTGGAAGACCTCCCCCACTTTCCCACCGTCTTCCGCTCCAGTGATTTGGAAAACCTGGGTGCCAATGATGGCTTTGCTTACAGTGTGCAGGGGGAACTAAGGGCAAGCGGGGAGATCAGTTGGTCCGATATCCTCTCCAAAAGCATCAACCTTTTCCCTTCTTTTTTTGCCAAGGCAATGACTTTGGATTTGGCTATTTCCCCGAAGCTCACAGCCAAGTTTGAAGTCAGCATCAAGGATCATTTTTCTTATTTCCTTAAGAAAAATGGCGATGGTTCTTTTGGGGTGTCTATCTGTAAAATCAAAAACTCTTCCCTCTCAGGAGGAATCGGTGCTTCTATCGGTATTAAATTGAGCAATCCTGATGTCTTTGAAAAACAGTTGGAGGAATTGTTGGAAAAAGCTAGCACTTCTTTGGTCAATAAATCCCCAAGCTATGTCAAGAAAGCATTAGAAGCCATCAAATCCGGACAGGGCAATGAAGTTCAAATCGCGGTTATAGAAAAAATTGCAAGTCTGTTTGGCTTGGAAGACTGGAAATCCAAACTGGAAACCCTTGAAGAAAAATGGGTTGATTTTCAAAATAAATTCAAGAAAGGAATCAAGGAATCCGCTGAATCCGGTGCCATGCTGACCTTCAGTTATGAATTCACCAAAATCAAAGAAGGAACAGAGATATTGAAAGCCGGGTTTGCAGATAGTGAAGCTTTGAAAAATTACCATTGCGATTTTATGAAGTTTGACCTGAAGCCTTTTATTCAGGATTTTGTTGCAGCTAAAGCAAAAGGAGCCACCATTGAATCCTACTTTAACCAAAAAAGGACCGTAACAGAAAGCGCTTGGGGCTTTGGATTGAAGATTTGGGACAGGGAGTTTCTGAAAGGAAAGGATTTCAAGAAAAAGGAATTAATCGTCAAAATGGATATCCGGCAGCATCAGCAGGTATCCTTTTCTGGTGTCCGGGGCTATGAATGGAAACTTGGAAAGGATAGCGGAAAATGGCTTTCCCAATTTGAGGTAGCCATGCCTTCATTTTCTTTGGCATTGGAACCTAGGGTATCAGAATTTGAGTTTGGTTGGACACTGAAACTTTTTGAGGAGAATGTTCATATCAAATCCCTTGCAGACCTCAAAGGGCTCTTGGATACAGGTGCCAATTGGGGTTGCGTCTCAGCAAGGGATATAGAGTGGCTGGCAGAGAAACACTTTCCGACTCTTTCCAAACAAAAAGTGGCATTCCAAAAACAGGTATATTTTCCGGATCAGGTATTGAAAGGTATTTTTCAACAGATTCACCACTTGGGATTCAATGACATCCTCAAAAAACTTTTGGCCAAGTCCATGGCTTCCTCTCTTTCCTTTCAGGATGGATTTGCATTAAGAAATGATCCATTTATCAGAGAAAAGACCTATTGGCCCATTTGGTATTATTACCTCAACCATCCCAAAACGTCGACCAATTCGCTTGCACATATTACTGCGGATCATTTGGAAAAAAATCCACAAGTAGGTACCCTAGCCGAATTTGAGAGAAAATCAGGAAACAACAATCAGGGAGTTTGGTTGGCAAACCTTATTTTTACCCAACCCAATTTATTTGAGGATTTGGTATCATGTATGGCAGGAATTAAAATATTGGGAGAATCCATGTTGCAGGAAAAACCTATGAACAGGCTAATAGAGGAAAGCTATTCCAAAATTGGACAGTTCTTGGGACATTCCTATTATTTGGAGGTGTTGGGAAATTTTCTTTACAGGGCTTCTGCTGAGAACCCATTAGCAAAAGATGGTGTTCAAAAAACGCTAACAATCTCTTATGGTGAAAAAGAGGACAGTCAAAGTATTCATATTGGGGTGATTTAAGAGGTTAGGAACCAACATTAACGACGCTTATCGTGAATTTTTTTAATAATAAATAAAGTTAAATATATTATTATAACAAGAAATTAAAATTTAGGAGTTATGGCAGATAAAGAGCAAATAAATATAATTAAGCAAGGTGTAGAAGTTTGGAATAATTGGCGGAATGAGAATCGGACAGTTCAAATAGACCTTAGCAATGAAGATTTTCATGGAGTTGATCTCAGCAATGCAAATCTTTTTAGGTCAAATTTCTACAAAGCAAATTTGACGAATGCTATTCTTGTTAAAACCAATCTTACAGGTGCAAACCTGTATAAAACAAACTTAACAGGTGCTAATCTTTCCGGTGCAATTTTAGAACAAGCGGGACTTAATGATGTTCAATTGAATGATGCTATCTTAACAGGTTGTTATCTTTATGGCTTCTCTGCATGGGACTTAAAGGGTACACCTAAAGACCAATCAAACCTTGTTATTACAAAAAAAACAGGTACTGAGGTAGGGCCCGATATAACAGTGGATGATCTACAACTTGCGCAATTCATTTATTTGCTTTTAAATAACCAAAATCTCCGTAGTGTAATTGACACTATCACTTCTAAGGCCGTGCTTATATTAGGACGATTCACCCCCCAAAGAAAAGAGGTGCTTGATGCAATGAGAAAAAAATTGCAAAATTTAAATTTTACTCCTATAATTTTTGACTTTGAAAAGCCGAAAACGAAAGATGTTACTGGTACGGTTGAAACCTTAGCACGCATGGTTAGATTTATTATTGCTGATTTGACTGACCCAAGTAGCATTCCGCATGAACTTGCCACTTTAGCTCCTCATTTAAGGACTACCCCGATACAATTATTAAAACTTAAAGGAACAGAAACTTACAGTATGTTTAAAGATTACAAGGGTTCCTATAAATGGATTTTAGGACCCTATGTATACAAGGACAGCAATTCTCTTATTGAAAATATGGAAAAAATAATAATTCCTGCAAATAAATTGTTTGAGAAACTAAAAAAATAAATTTAAGGTAAAAACTTAACTCTTATTTTTTTGAAATTCCAATTTATCCGTCCGAAAATACCCGTGTCGGTTATTGATTATTTTTCTTTAGTATTAATTTGCGAGTTGTTGGAATCATTTATTTTTGATGTATAAACTTGAACCAGAATTTTAGACCCCGATAAGTTTGCGGTAGTGACGATTAACTTGATTGGCTTAAAACCACTTCTCAAAAATTCAATATTCTTCACCCGAAATAGACTTTATTCCATCCTTCTCAATGCATCCTATGTCCAGTCTATGCGATCTATAATTTCACCTAAAGCCAGAAAACCGTTATGGAAGTCAGCTAAAAAAGATTTGACTTGGCTTAAATTTAATAAATCAAAATTTACTTTTCAAAATTTTGCCCAAGGGAGTTTATCATATCCGAATAATTCCCCCTGTTTGGATAGAACCATTGAAGCTCATTGATTTCTCTCATTTCAAAACTTCTTGTGGCATCGAGTTCTTCGTTAATCTCACGAAGAAAGTCGATTGATACAATAATTGAATCATCAACCAGCACAGGATAAATTGGAATGTTTCTTGTAATTGCGATTAGTATTTCTTTTCTGATATATTCGCTCTGTGCAACATCTTTGCTTAAAATAACAGCAAGTCCTTTTACCTGCATCAATGCTTCCCATTGACTGCTTTGCCAGTTTTCTCCTGGTTTGTAAGCAAGGGTAGCAATCCAGGTTTGTATTCCTAATTGGAATAAATCATCAGCAACTTTGGTAGCATATTGCGCATCTTTTGCTTTGTATGAAATAAATAGTTCACAATTATCAAATCGATCAACAATTTCATTGTTTATGCTTCCAACAAGTTTATTTAATTGGTCTTCTTCAGTGACCTTCAATCCAAAGATTTCATTTTTAACAAGATTCAAAACACTTAAATCCTTAATTGAACTGAGTTCCCTCGACGAATTTAAATCTTCCCAACATTCTTCTTTAACCATAATTGGAAGAATTTTTTTGTTATAGCATTGGGCTAAAAATATCTCCATCCTACACATCGCGCTTTTGATATAGCTTTTGGTAAGGCATACAACCATGCTATCACAATCAATTATTGCTTGAAAAATTTGCTTTTTCCAATTCAGACCACTTTTTAATGAGCCGTCGTGCCAGACATTCACATTCCTTGCTTCAAGTTTTGAAATAATATCGGAGGCTATTTCTTTATCATCCTTATTGTACGAGAAAAATGTATAAGTATTCATATTATTTTTAGATCCATTTTAGTTTATAGAAATACTGAAAACTATTTTTTATCTAAGCTCAATCACCAAATAAAATTTTAATAGAACACAAATAAATTGCTCCAATAAAAGAAACCAACGGCCAAAAGCAACTGATTATAGAGTGAGATTACTTCATTAAAATCTGCCTTGAGGAAAATTTAAGGAAGGGGATTTGGATCAGGTATATTTTCCAAATCCTGCTTACAATTTCCTGCAAAAAGATTCCTTTCAGCTCTATACCAATTATTTATTGAATTTTCATCGAAGTGCTTGGTCCCAAACTGCAAATACTCCGGTTGGTATCTTAATGTGGATTCGATCCAAGAAGATGTCCTTAAAGAATTTGTAGGCAAATCCACAATCCTTCCATATTCATAAGGAACCCATCTTGATACTGCAGTTTTCGCCGTCATTACCGCCAGGACATGGGTACAATTCATAAGAGCCATTTCAATTATGGCACCTATTTTCAATGACTTTTTTTCTTTGGATAATTTTGATTGGTTAATTTTTCCCAAGCTTGAATCATATACATCCAACCAATACAAGAATCCATTTTGTTAGCTAAATAAGCTATCCTCTTGGCAAAACCCGTATCTTTTTGCTGGTGGGAAATAAAAACTCGGGGACATAAATAAAGGAGAATTTATTTTCTCAGAAATCCCTAAATTTCTTAGCTTGTTAAATTTCTCATAATCAGGTTCTCCAACAAATTCTCCCCATAAACCGTATCCCCGGCACCATTGAGGAAATCTTCTTTCAAACTCCAATTCAAGAAAATTGCCGTAATCAAAATTCCCTATTTCTTCTTCCATAACTTTAATTCTTTTTGATTTGAAAATTCAAAATGAAACACCCATTTAAAATATCAATCATTCCAAACCAAAAATTTTATTTGTTGCAATAATCTCGATTTTGGCCCCGTTTTTCTGGGCAATGGTCACAAGGTGTTTTGTACCCCCAGGTCCATCCCCTTCTTTTTCATCCCAAAGCGCTATCAAAGTGGAATTAATACCTCCCTTCGCCAATCCGCTGTATAAAATCCAGCTGTTATTTCGTTCCCAAATAGAGTATTCACTCTTATTTTTTAACCATCTTGGCAACTCACCACTCTCCGATAAATATCTGACATCCAAAGTTTGGTATAAGTTATCGAACCTTTTAACCCAATTATTCCCAGCAAACCTAACAGATTGTTCTAAAAACTTTTCCCTAGACATGGGGAGGTATAGTTCTGATTTAATTGCCAATTCTTGACATATTTCATGAAAAAGAATATCTCCACCGCATGCCCCTCCTGCTATTCCTATGATCTCACCCTCAAAATTCTCAATTTCGTTTTGAAGCATTGCTTTAATATTCTCTCTTGCAACAGCTTCTTTTTCAGCAGGAAATCTCGGGGTTTTTCTGTTTGGATTATCAACCATATGCCCTGTAAAAATAACTGCCATTTGTTTTTTAAATTCTACTGTCGTTTCGCCGAATTCGGAAAGTGCCGCTTCAGCATTATCAGTCAAAACGCCTAATTTTTGAAATATTAAGATTTGTCTCCGGGCCGAATCAAAATTCAGATTATTTGCCCTAGTCAAAACTCCCTTATATTTATTTCTAACCCTTTCCATGTTTTTAGAAGACAAAAACAAAAAGTCGGCCTCAGTCATTTCCAACCAAGGATCAATTTCCCCTTTTCTTTTTTTGGAATTTTTGGCAGCATCAATAGACCCTTCAACCATGACAGTTAACTTTTGAAGCTTTTTCCTGAGCTGTGAAATCGCTTTTTCTGCATCATCCTCCTCATCAAACTGTAATTCCCAAACATGAGGATGGTTTTCAGCTAAACCTATTTTGATGGTTAATAGGCTAAGGGCATTTATACCTGAATAAAAATGGTTTAAGTCGGATTCAAAACCTCGTTCATAATCTTCGATGGCAGATTCCAATTCCGGAGAAAGCAATGCCATTTCCTGAGGTTTTTCACTTGCATTTATCCAATTACCGATCCATCGGGTTTTGGCATTCCTTGCTTTAAGGGAATAAATTTCAGCCAGTTTCTCTGCTGTTAGTTTGGATGGATTTTTTAATACCCTTTCAATGGCAAGATCTGAGTATTTTAAAAGCCCGGTCTTTTTATCCTTCTGTTTTTCTTCTTCAGAAAGTCTTTGATAAATAGTCGCCAAGCGGTCATTTGCTTCATAATCATCTGGGTTCCTCTTCCTAATATCTTCAAAAGCTGATTTAGCTTCTTTAAATGCCTTAAGTTTAAATTGGTCGTTACCAATCTTCCTTAAGCCCGGAATTTTCCAAGGTAAACCATCTAATTCTGAAACCAATAGTGATAATTTTCCAATTTGCTTTTCCGCACATGCAATTTCAACTTCTTCTGAGAAATCTAGGGGAATGGCCAAAAAATCCTCAGGATCCTGCGAATTTAATTTTGGTAACATATTGAAAACCGGACTGTCAGTTCTATCAGAATCAATCGTAGCTTTTATGGATTCCCTTAGATCATTAATAGCGTTGGATGGATTTTGATAGTCATAGCTCACATACCTGTATCCTAATATATCAAAAGGGATTGTGTCAATGTTTTGTGATTTTAGCAGGATGGTTTTATTCTTTCTTAAGGCATGCCTTACGCCAAGTTCGTAAAATACATTAGCGTTGTGAATAGTAATGTCAGCGATGACTATATCTGCTAGCAATAAGAGGGAAAACATGTCCTCCCTTATTTCGCCTGCCTCAAAAATCTCCCCTGTAGTCCCCCCCCGTAAATTTAATTCCGTTAATACAGGCTGAATGAGTATTTTCTCAACTTCATCGAAGTTTATTTTATTTTCAAAAATTTTATCAGAAGCCAAATCTTTTTGTCTGATAATCTTAGTGTTAAAAGGCCTTACAATAAAAACATCCATGTTATCAAAATTTATAGTTAAACAAACGAGCCAAAATGAGCTAAATCAACGTGTTTATTAGCAGCAAAACTTCCTACCTTTTTCAGTTCCTTGATATTCTTGACAGCATCGAGTTGCCTTAAAGGTTCGGGATCGAGATCATTGATTCCAATATCACGCATGCCTGATTGAGTCAATTCAACATTATACCTGACATAAAGAAAATGCTTCTTTAAGTCTTGGGACAAAGGAATTATATGTCCATTGTTATCTCTAGGAATCATATCACCCAACTCCCTATCAATAGCAGCACCATAAGTACATCTTCCTATGACTCTACAATTGATATCTTGGTCGACACTAGCTGCGTACATTAAATTGTCAGGCAAGGCTTGAAGAGTATTTAGCAAATTGCCATATTCACCTTGCGTTGGGCTTGAACCTGTTCCGACAGAAACCAATAAAAGTTTGTCCTCGCCTATTTCCCAATTTAATCTAAAACCGGGCTGAGTAGCCATTTTATAAAGCAAAAATGAGGGGTTGTTGTAAGGGGTTGTTCCTCCGTCTACAAAAACAAAAGTTTTATCTGGGTTATTTGGATCCCATTGAAGTGTTTCTGGTGGAAAATAAACAGGTGCCGCAGCACTTGCCCTAACTAACTGAAAAAGCTTTATCCGACAGTTACAATCCTGTCTGGATTCATCATTATACTTTGCAAATGGATTATTACTGATAGGCCAAGGAGAATCGGTAGTCCGATTCATGGTCACAATCATCAACAAAGACTTATATTTTCCATCTTTCAGACATAAATCAGTATCTTCTCCAAAAGTCTCTTTTAATTTTTCTAGTATTTCACCGTCACCATAAAAGGCTTTCCATCTTTTTAAGATGAAGTTTTTGTCAAACATTTTCTTCCCTTCCTTAACATAAAAATTGAGAAGTTCTGATACTGACATCCCCAAAGACAAACCGGCTGCGATTATTGCCCCTGTACTTGTCCCTGCTATATAGTCAAAGTAATCACAAAGGCGAAATCTGTCATCTTTACCTAATTTATGTTTTAGATCTTGTTCAATTTTCGCAAGATATTCCAAAGTGATTATACCTCTAATGCCACCACCATCCAGAGCAAGCATTTTTCTCGGTGATTTGTTACCATAACGGTTTTCTAGTGGTCCCCAGTTTGCCATATTTTTTCAGATTAAATTTGTATGGTATTGCCCGAAATAAGACTTCTCAGATATCCGATAAAATGAGATATTATTTGGGATCGATGAAATGATTTAAATGAAAAAAGTGCAAAACTCAAAAAGCAAATTTTATGTGTTATTTGCTTTCAAAATTTAGAGATTACTTCGCACTATTCTATTTTCCTAAATTTCATTAAATAAATATTTTTTTGCAATTTAAAGGGCAAAATTTTTAAATTTATTTTATCTAAATTATATTCATATTAAAAGTATAAAATATTGATAAACAGTAGTTATATGGAAAAAATAACATATAAATATTAGGAATTTAAACCTCTTTAGTATTTATCATTAAATTAATGGTGGGATTGTAATATAAAAAACAAACTAAAAATTATGAAAATTCTAATTAGCCATTCTTGGCAGGACAAATCCCTTGCCACCCGTATTTTTGAAGATTTGAAAAAAGATGGACATGAAATATGGTTTGATATTATGCAACTTCTCCCTGGAGATCCCATACAAAGTAAAATAGATCAACATATCACCAATTCCGATGTTATTGTAGTTCTGTGGTCAAAAAATGCCTTAAATTCTCATGGTGTATATGCAGAAATTGAAACTGCCTCAAAATTGAAAAAAAGGATAATTCCAGTCCAACTTGATGAAACAACTCTATCCCAAAATTTCTACTTAAATGATTTATTGGGTATTCCAATGCAGGAATATGAAGTAGGTTCACTATTGCTTCGAAGAGCTTTAACCATTTTAATGGCTTCTGAGATGGGAATTAAAACGAATTTGGTAGACCAAGCAATCGGAAATATTACAGATCTCGGGGGTTTTCTAAATTATATCAATACCTACAGACTCCAAAACAATCAAAATGATGATGGATATAAGGAGGATTGGATCCAGAGGATTACAGACTTATTCCAAAAGAATGATCAAATCAGGACAACCACAATGCCACAGGCCCAAAACACGATGAAAGAGATGGAATCAATTATGGCGAAATTAGAGCATGGAAACGCATCCATGCATGAACTTAATTCCTGGCTTGCATGGTGTGATAGGAATTATGATTTTCATCCATCTATGGTCCAAAAGATGAAAAATTTCATTTTGAAGGATATACAAAAATTGAAATCTTAGAATATTTCTAATGTCCTGACATACATATTAACTTGATGTATTTTTACATACATTCAAACCTGTTCGAGATCAAAAGTAGAACTTTCAAATATTAAAAATTTATGGGAATTCCCAATTTTGAGGCACTTTCAAACATTTGCCTTTCCCAAGATTTCCCATCTGAATTTCCTCCAGAACTTTGATTTCCCCGATTATTACCAAAAATCATATTGACAAAAGATACTCCTGCCATTTTTAGAAGTATATTTTTCCAATCTATAGAAGCGAATTTTTCTAGTAAAACTTTGTCCAATTCTAATAATTCATCCTGAGATAATAATCCCCTCATAAATATAATGTATGGATTTAATTCAATTTCGATAAGTTTTTTGCCATATATCGAGGCATAAATTTGATTGATCTGTTGTAAACCAGAAAAGCAGAGATAGCTATCATCAATCCAGCCTATCGGGCCGAAATTATCAGTTCTAAAATCTTCAACTTCAAAAAAGTAATCAGTCAAGTAATTCAATATCGGATTAAATTCATTTGACAAATTTGCTTGCTCAGCTTGTGCGTAAGATTGGTTTAATAAATATATTCCGTCCGCTGTCATATTTAACATCAATTGAATTAACTCTATTTTTTGGTTGTGGTTTAAATTATAGGCGGAAACTAGGACATAAGAAGTACGTTGGATGTTTTCATTTTCAATCATTGAAATGAAATTTTGCCTCAATTTATTAAGGACTTTATCAGGGAATTTTTCCTGAACTGAATATGGTATTTGAAATTGATGTTCCATAATCGTAGTAGTTATTATTTGAATATTTAAATAATTATAGATAGATACTTTTACCGATTTTTTGATTGGATTTCAGGTTTGTTCTATATAATTTATTTGTTCGCAATGACTATTCTATAGTTTTTTATCATTTGGTGTCAGCTAAAATTTCGGACCAAAATGATGAGATATTGACATGGACAAAAAAACTCAGGTTTCAGAAATCCTCATCAAAAAAAATTGATTGCTAATCTCCGAAAACCCTACATTAAATTTGGTAAAAAAAAGATTTAATTGCAATATTTTTGGTAATAAAGAACAAAAATGTTTATTTTTAATACAGCAATTTTTATTATTCCAAATTTTTAAACTCAAAAGCCAAAACTAAAACATCATGAAGGCAACTCTAAAGAAAATTAAATTATGGGTTGGTCATTAGGTTCTTTGCCTGTAACCCAATAAATGCTATAAAAATGACGCCTACCAGTGGTGGGAAGTGAATCGGGATATCTATGAAGGTGAATCTGATGGCTTTGGGGAGGAAAACCCCTACTTGCCGGAGGGAAGGGAAATGTATCCGGTACTACACCTCTTGCCAAGAACTATTCTGAATTGCCATTTTGCTGGCATCATAGAGTACATAAATTAAAAAGTCCAGATTTTAAAATCTGATATGAAGATAGACTTTCAAAAAATGAATTGTTCGATCCCTCTTTTCTAAAAAATAAGAAAATCCGGGGGAAACCAAATTCAAATAGACGAATGCCTGTGTAATCAAACCTTTTAAATAGTGATCAACTTAAAACTCTAACTCATATGTTTCATGCATTCCAAAGTTATAGCCATCGTGACGGCGCCCAGGATGAATCTGAAAATTGGCCTAAAAAATTTAATAATAAATTGAAGTGGCGCATAGAGCAAATTTCACCACGTTTTGATGTCAATATATTTTTTGACACAAGAAATAGAGAAATAAATGAACTCTCAGAATTTTTGAAAAATAATCTTTCAAATTCTAAAATTCTTTTGGTCATTGAATCAAACTCCTATTTGGTAAGTCATTACTGTAAACAAGAATTAGAATATTTTTGTGAACTACATAATTTTTCCAAAAAAAACATCATTAAGGTTGTAAAATACCCACCAAGTAATGATTTTGAGGAACCGGAACTATTGATCGGAGTTCCTGAATACATTTTTTACGATGACACCAACCCGGATTCCCCATTAGAGTACCATCCTTCAGATCCCAAATTCCTACAAGAAATAAATAACCTCGCACATGATTTTATTAAATTATTCAGAGATGAAATTGAGATTGATAAATCAAAACTAAATTCGGTTTTTTTAACCCCAAATTTGAAATCCAGCGCCCACGATATCGGAGCCAATTTGGCTGCTGAATTACGTGCTAAAAAACTGAATATCAGGTCAACGGGGTTATTGAATCAAGACAAAAGCTTGAGGAGAAAACAATTTCAGGAAGAATTGTCGCAAGTCATCTTGTCCATACATATAATTGGTAAAAATAATGAGGAAAACGACTTAATTGAAATTGAAACAGCTAGAGAATTGTCACATACTCATAATCTAAAAGTAATGATATGGGTATCAAACGATACTGAATTGAATTCCGAAATACAAATGAAATTGAAGGATGAAAACTTCTTTACAGCAAACATGGATATTCAGTATGGTTCGTTGGAGAAATTCAAACAAAGTGTTTTGGAGGAAATTAAATTATTAAAAAAATGAAGCTTAGAAATCCATTTCCAGGAATAAGGCCTTTTAAAGAAGAAGAAAGTGAATTCTTTTTTGGTAGGGAAAAACAGATCAATGATCTAGAAGCCAAACTTCATCATGTAAAGTTTGTCGCTGTGGTTGGGTTGTCCGCATCAGGCAAATCTTCATTGGTAAGTGCCGGATTAATTCCAAAACTGAAAAAAACCAAGGAATGGGATATTTGTGTTATGAGACCACAGACCAGCCCAATAAAGAATCTAGCAACTGCACTAGGCGATCAAACTAATAATTACAAACCTAATTCAGAAAATGAAACCGTTTGGAAGGAGTTTATTTATTCTAATCTGATATACAATTCCCTTGGTATTATTGAAACCTACAAGCAATGTGGAAACCATAAAAAATTGCTTTTGGTGATTGATCAATTCGAAGAACTCATCACCTATTCTAAGCTAGGAAATGATAAGACAGACGCATCTTTTGAGGATGAAAGTTTTAAGTTCGTAAATCTGTTAATATCCACATTGGAAATAAACAGTAGTGATATATACATTTTGATTACGATTAGGTCTGATTTTATCGGAGATTGTTCCAAATTTCGAGGACTTCCTGAATTGATAAATGATGGACAGTTTCTAGTACCCAGGTTAACCAGGAATGAGCTAAAACAAGCAATTTCGGAGCCATTAAACCAGCAAAAAGTTGCGCTATCACCACTCCTTCTTAACACTTTATTGAATGACATCAATGAAGATCCTGATCAACTCCCGGTTCTTCAACATTCCCTGATGAGAACTTGGAACCATTGGATAGAAAACGATCCTGATAGCAAAGAAATAAAAGTCTTTTCTTACGAGTTTATTGGTAAGATGGACAAATGCGTTGGAAGGCACGCCGATGAAATTTTCGAAAAATTGTCCAATTCCGATAAACTCAAAATAGAATCACTTATTAAGCAAATAGCGACATCAGAAAAAGGCAAATTTTTTAGAAGACCTGCAAATGCCAATGAATTATCAGGGTTGTTAGACATTACTTTAGATGAATTAAATGCGCTTACAACCCCTTTTAGAAAAGAAGGCGTCAATTTTTTACTACCGCCTGAAGGTCCTTTACAAGAAAATTCAAGTATTGATGTTGCCCACGAGGCATTTATTAGAAAGTGGGAAAAATTTGGAAGTTGGATTGAGGATGAGCGTAAGGACATTGAAATACTAAACAAACTTTTTGATAACTATGAAACCCAAAATAAGGATAAATCTGAAATCCTTGGCGTAGAATTTTTATCTGAAGTCAAAGCCAACCGAAGGTTGAAAGACCTTGTATCTAAGAGTGGAAAAAAAGAAAAAGCTGAATGGTGGGTAGTAAGGAATCTTGATGAAGATTCTCGTGAATTTTTAAAGGTTTCTGACAATGACCAGGTTTTCAAATTCACGGATTTTACGAGAAAGACCATTAGAAATCTATTTTGGAGAAAATACAGTAAAACTATCGGCTTCTCGATAATTATTGTATTTACTATACTAATCGGCCTTTTTATGAATGAGCAAAATACAAAAACTCAAATATCTGAACTAAATTATAAAAATTCAGAAAATAAAAGATTGTATGACAGTATCAGTAATGATGCAATAATTTCCAAAAATATTGATTCCCTGAATAATTTAAGGAATAAAATCACCCAACTTTCGGATCAAATAGCATTACATTATATTGAAAATGAAAATTCCAAAACACTAAATAATAATTTACAGGTAAAGCTTAAAGACCTTGAGACAAAAAATAAAGACATAGATAAAAGTTATAAAGGCAAAGAGGATGAGCTTCAAAGTGAAAAAAGTAAGTATATGCCAACTATCAACCGATTAAATTATGAAATAGAAGAATGGAAGAAAGCTGTGGACAACCTTGTTGAAAAAAACAGAAGTGATGGACTTAAAAGTTTCCTAGAAATCGACAGCCTAAAAAAAGTAATTGCTACTTTGGAAAATGGAAATGAATGATAATCCCAAATAACAATTAGAAATAAATATAAGTATCTATTTACACTATTTATTTGCGAGGAAATAATTGCAACCTACTCCAAGGATATCCCAAAAGAC
The DNA here is from genome assembly GCF_023502205.1 of Aquiflexum sp. TKW24L. GTDB lineage: Bacteria > Bacteroidota > Bacteroidia > Cytophagales > Cyclobacteriaceae > Cognataquiflexum. The sequence goes on from NZ_JAMFLG010000001.1 coordinate 16,357, forward strand.
GATAATCCTTTACCAAAGAAATTAATTCTTTATCTCCTTTTTCGACAGTATTCTTTATTAAATCTGCTATACAAAGACCTTCATAATGGGATATCAATTCCAGCCAAAGTTTGCTTAAAGACATATTTCGAGTGGTTTGAACAGATTTAGTACTTGCAAATAAACAGTGAGTGGAACCACTTATAAACCAATCCAATGCGATACTTTTCTTTCTAAATGGGACAAGAGTAGCGCAACTCAGCCAAATTGTGGATTGAAAGGGAGATTTAGGCCGATGATCCATAAGATCTTCGATTGAAATAAATCCATATGCTCCTAAGTTTTTGGAATGGGCATGCCCCCAATAAATCCAATGCCCTTTTATGGATTTTAAAGCACTCAAAAACTCCCCCTTTCTAAAATCTCCTGGATGATAATTTTTAGCACCGAAGTCTACCCATTCATTCAAAGTTTCTGTGTAGCAAAATTGGTATTGGCAGGTTGCATGTATTTCCTTACTGAATTCATTTTCGACTTGGTTGATATAATCTTCTACTTGCCTCCATTGATCTGCGAAATAAACAGAAGAAACAATGTATCCTGATTTTCCCTTGATTATAGTTTTTGGCCACTTACTAATGAAAAATGGAGTTGCGCAAGCTTTCGGTAAAACATACAAAATTGACCCAAGAGTGGAGCTTTTGAGTAGTTCCTTAATTAACTTTAATCTTAAGATTATATCATCAGTATTTTTATCAGGCACCCAAATAAATTGATAGCAAGGCGGATTTTGCCGCCCTGCCATCCATTTCATAGCCTCATTCCTCCATGATTGGGGAATTAATAATCCACGGAACTTATCCATCCGCTATCAATGTGTTGGAATTAATGGGTTTAATATTCTGGAATTGGAATTTAAATCCAGGGTTGGAAATGGTCTGAATATAAAATTGGATCTGTAGACCTGTCTTGCAAGAGGTCTGATTAGCTCTAAAGGAAATCTTCCGTTTCTCCTTGGAGAAAATTCAGATTTCCAGTATTCCTGAATCAAAACAGCTTGTTGCTCTCTTTCTAAGTTTAAAAGTTGGCCGTTTGCATTCCTGATTTCGGCTTCAGTTAAGTTGTATCCCCTTCCAAAAAATTGCGAGTGCAAAGCTTCAATCATATATACCCCTCCTGAATTAACTGCTTGCCAAATATGGGTGAGTTCATGAATCAATAATTCCGTTGATAATTTTATATCTGGTTTGAAATTTATAACATACATTGTAACAAAGGCTGTTGGAGTTTTTTTGACCAAACCTGTCAACCAAGAGATGAATTCCATGGAGAAACTGGCAGTAGTCAATTTTACTTTGTTAAGATCGATTGAGGTTCCAAATACTTTTTCAGCCTCTGCCCTTTCCAGAGCATTCAATCCCCGATGTGTACCTGTCAATTCCATAATGATGGTAAAAAGAATAGCTGCAACTGAAGCTCCTATTTTGACAGCCTCTTTCATCAAATCCAATGCAGCATAGCCGATTCGCACCAAACCATTGATCAATCCTTTTCTAAATGCATCCCTGACATCTTTGAGAACATTTGATAAGACTGTTTTAACATGCAATGCTGTACCAATAAGTGCAGTTAATAGCATATCGATCACACTTAAGGATTTACTGGCAATGGCCTCAAGAATTTCCGTAAGATTAGTCCAAATTAAAATTACAGCCTGCATCACTTTCACAGCCTGATTTCCAATAAATTTATCAACCTCATCCAATACCTGATGGATGGTTTTTCCCATATCTTTTAAGGCCCCTATCAGATTCGACAATTCTCTTGCAGTCCAATGGATCACACCTTTAAGCAAATCAGAAATTTTATTACCTAAAGAAAGCAATGCCTCCATGACAACTCCAACTATATATCTTGTTTCTTTAAATAAAATCTGCATAATGTCCGCCACTGTCCTTCCTGCCAAGCCTATCGCTTTAGCAAACGCAATTGCTCCTCGTCTTGTAAATCTACCAAGTCTTGAAACAATGGAACCGATAGTCTTTCCCAATTTCAATATTGCTTTGATGCAGGCATTTATTCCTTTGTCAACCATTCTCCCAATTTTGTCAAGTAACGTTGTAAATGAACCCAATAAACTCTCAAGTCTGGTTAAGACTCGTTCAAGCATAGACTCGGATTTTTCAACTGCCCATTTTAGGATTTCCAATGCATCTTTTCCTGCACGGATAATGGCATTAATAAATTTATCTACAGCCGACAAACCATTTTTAACGGCTTCATCAAGGATTGTCCCAATCCTTCTGCCAGTGGCCAATAAGGCTTCCGTAAAGTCATTGACTTTTGCCTGTGACCATTTTGACACCTCCTGTACAGCATCTGCAAGATTCCTCCCTGCTGCAGATACGGCATCTGCCACTGTGCTGATTGCAGCCACAACAGCACCCGCAATACCCCTAGCAGTACCTTCTACGAAACCCCATAAGAAATCTGTACCGTCGGATATTTTTTCTGTTTTTAAAATTCTACCAGCTGAACACAACCACTCTGCTATATCCTTCAAATTACCACCTTGGGCAAAATAATCCTGCATCAAGGCAGTCGCATCGGCTCTCTTTTGCCTTCCTATTTGATGGACTAAAAAGGTGGATTGCTTGTTCTTCACAAATGAATCCACTACCGCTTTTCTGGAGTTGGGATCGGCTTTAGCAGCCCATGAAGCCAATTCAAAAGCCTCTTCAAAATCCCCATGTAGACTCCTTAACAGGACTGCTCTTGATGTCAAATTGAGATCAGTTGTACTTATCTTTTCGCTTGCAGCAAGTACCTGCTTGACGTTGCTTCGGCCGAAATTAACCGCATGCATGGCCTCAAACCTTGCATTAAGTGTTTTACTTTGGGTAAGGTTGATAATCTGATTTTGATTTAAATTTTTCATGGCTTGAAAATTTTAATGGTTATAAGAAATTTAATTTTGGCTATTTACTCTAAAAAGAATTTAAGAGGGTTTTATTATGATATACATTAGTTATTAATGAATTAACCACTAATCTTTTAAACACACATAAACCGAAATTAACCATAGAGTTAACTCAAATGAGTTCAATGAAAAAAATCAAATTTTAAATATAATTCAGTTCAAAACATGGAAAATAATCCACTTTTATAATTTTAACAATTTCAATTTAAATCATTTGATTTTTGTAAAGTGGTCCATTTTTTAAAATTTTTGAGACCAAAGATGAAAGTCTCATTAATACACCCTATCAATTGAAATCTAACCTGGTGTTTATAAATTCAAATATCTTATCTGGCAATTTATGTTGTTCCCAGGCTCCGATACCAGCAGTAACTAAAAGTGGCCATAATATAACCATAGAAACAGCACCAACAGCTGCTTTGTCAATCCATTGACCCGAGCCAATGTAAACAGTGAGAGATCGGTTTTTGTGCTTTAAAATAACATTCAAACTAGTCTCCATTCCAACAAACTTACGCCAACCACCTCTCTTTTTTACTTGGATCATCTCCTCATCATTTTCAATTTTAAATTGTTGGGTATCGTAACCTTCACTATTTAACCAATTGAAAAGTCCAACAATTACCTTTTTGTAATTATCTACTGTACACATAAAATTCTTGTGTTTGAAGCCTTCCTTAGGAATTGGGCTATCATTTTTATTCGAAGAAGAAGCTTCTCGGTATTTATTAGGATTTGTCTCTCTGTAGCTTGATTTATCTATCTCCTCTTTTATCAAATCTGATATTGACCCTTGAAATCCCCTTAAAAACTCATCAATCTTCATGGAAATCTTTGCCAATAAATCATCTCTTCTTTTCATTGACTCAAGCAACTCCTTGACTTCGGCAGGGGACCGGCCATTTCTTATTTCTTCTTCCAATTCAAAAAGAAGTTTAACCTGATGATCATAACTCATCGGTTCATTTGAATCAATTTTCTCCTTCAAAGTGCTCAAATAGGAAATCGGGATTGGTGGCGGATCAGGAAGTGTATCGGGTAAAGGACTCTTTTCCGGAGCAGATAAGATAGATTTCAGAATTACGAGTGTAGCCTCTTTTTCTTTGTGCCTTATATCAATTATTTGAATTTGATTCAAAGGAGCAGACATTAAATTAATATTGATACCGTCGGATATTAAAATCGGGAGTATGGTTCTACCTAGTTTGGCAACATAGGATAGTTCGCTTCGACATGCCTGAGAATTCCATGATTCAGTAGACAAACAGAAAATAAACACATCACATTCTCTAATATTCCAAAGGATATTGTCCCACCATTTTTGTCCACCTGTCAATGTTTGGTCATACCAAATATTGATTCCGGTGGATTGAAGATCTTCAATTAGAGGCTTGAGTACTTCGATATTTTGTCTGCTGTAACTTAAAAAAACCTTTTTCATAGAATACTAATTTTAATGTCTAAATGATTGTAAAAAATAGATTCTTCCTTCTTTAAAAAAGTAATAGCACAATTTAGACTTTTGCGTACCTATAAAAAATACCCCATAAGGAGTATTATAAACTTATTTTATAGCTGATTCTATCCCTTTTATGGAAGATGCTTAAAACCTTTAAATAAAATCAAAAAAAGAAACTCAGAGATTCTAAAAATAACTCAATTCCAGTATTCAACCTTTCCCCCTCTGATCAACACTATTTTATTTAAAATTCTTTCATTAAATTGGAAGGTAAACTAAAGCCAATTCTTTTATTTCTAGCCAATACCGTAGTCTCATTCAATTCTTTATATGCCAAGTGTTTTGTTCTAAAGCCAAAGTATCAGTGAATTTATAGGTGGGGAACAATTGCACCTACTGTATTACCAAGTTGAGTTTTAATTTAAATTTTTAATGGATAAAGAAACTATTTCCCGCATCGTTAAGCGAATTGCTGAGGGCAAATGCCTGGTGATTTTAGGACCAGAGCTGCTCTGTGAGAATGGAGTGAGCCTCAATACCAAGCTTGAGAAATTCCTTCATACCTCCCAAGGTAATCAGGTAAAGTTCTATCAGGACGATGAGATGTTTAAGTTTGACAGCTCCCTTCCCATTGTTGTAATTGAAGATGATATTCAGGATTTTTATGATCAGTTGGAACCCAATGAACTTTATAAAAAACTTGCGGATATCCCCTTCACCACCATCATCAACACTGCTCCTGACAAAACCTTAAACAAAGTCTTTGAAGCAAAAAACATCCCCTTTGATTATGATTATTATCACAAAGGGGTAGCCCAAAAAGAATACGAAAGAACCAACAAAACCCTGATCTATAATATTTTTGGAGATTACACAGATATCAATTCCCTTATATTGACTTTTGATGATCTGTTTGATTACCTCTTTAGTATTATGGGGGATTTTGAACTGAATATCAAAAGCGAATTACGGCGGGCTACCTCTGTACTTTTTATAGGATTCAATTTTGATAAATGGTATTTCAAATTGTTGCTCAGACTGATCAAAATCAACGAAAACAAGCTGTTACACTCCCATGATATCCAACAGGTAAACAGTAAGAGTTTTTATTCTGAGGAGTTTAAAGTCGCATTCTTTGGAAGTAATTCTGCCGAAGAAATCATTTCAGAACTCCACAATCAAGCTATCGAGAAAGGGCTTATCATCTCAAAACCGGAAATATTTGTATCCTATGCCTGGGGAGGAGAAAGCGAAAAGATCGTCGATAAATTGGATGTCGTTCTTCAAAATAATAACCTAAAACTTACCAGAGATAAACGTGATCTGGCTTATCAGGAACGGATCAGTTTTTTTATGGATCAAATTGGAAGAGGAAAGGGTATTGTGGTAGTGATCAGCGAAAAGTATTTGAAGTCCCCTTATTGCATGTACGAGCTATTGGAAATCTATCAAAACAAAGACTTCGAATCACGAATAATCCCTATTGTCCTTTCTGATGCAAAGATTTACGAAACTGATTCTCTATTGGCCTATCAGGAATATTGGACAGCAGAGAAAAATAAACTGGATCAAAAAATAAAAGATAACGGCGGTGATGCCATCGCTGTCATAGGAGAGGAATATAAGCTTTTCAGACGGGTAGTGGATAATTGGGGTGCTCTGATGACGATTCTAAAAGACATCAACTCACTTTCTCCTGAAGAGCATATTAATGCTGAGTTTGCGGGAATAGTCAAAACACTCAAGGAAAAAGTAAAGCCAAATTAATCCAATGGAAAAGCAATACAGATACCCCGGCACCAGACCTTTCCAGGAGGATGACCGTAACCTGTTTTTTGGTCGAAACGAAGATATTGAGAAACTGACGGAACTTATTGTACTCGAAAAGATGGTCGTCCTTTTCAGTAAATCAGGCTATGGAAAATCCTCCTTGCTCAATGCTGGAGTAATCCCAAAACTAAAAGAAGTCGAAAATTTTCAAACGCTTAGCATACGACTCAATGATCCCGAGCGAAATCCTGTAGAATTACTGGGTTTCCATCTTGAAAATAAAATAGAGCAAAGCTGCTTTCTGAATTCAAAATTCAATATTCCGGTTGAGCTACCTGATGATTTCTCCGCAAAACTCTGGTACTATGCAAAATCAATACAGCTTTCCCACAAAGTCTCTCCCGAGCTAGTCCTTATTTTCGATCAATTTGAGGAACTATTTAATTATTCTCCCACTCAGGTAAAAGACTTTGCAAGCGAGTTGGCAACATTGCTCAACCCAAATCTTATTCCTTCGGTAAGAAGCTTATTTAAACAGAAAATTACCGACTCAAGAGAATACTTTACCAAAGAAGAAACTGAACTTTTACTGGAGCCTCTCCATCTAAAAGTGGTTTTTTCACTGCGAAGCGACCGCATCAGCCTGCTCAATCAATTGAAAGATTCCATCCCGGCAGTATTTAAAAAGACCTACGAACTTCAGCCCTTAAAAGAAACCCCGGCACGGGAAGCACTCCTCGAGCCGGCTGGAAAAGAAGGGGATTTTATCTCTCCCAAGTTTTCCTTTTCATTGGATGCCCAAGAACTAATTCTGAACAGCCTGATAGACAAAGAAAAAAAGAGTATAGAGACCTTCCAACTACAACTCATCTGTCAGCATGCGGAGGAAAAAATAATTCAGAAACAAAAAGACCATCCAAATTCCACCCAACTTGAACTTACTGCTGCGGAGCTGGGTCAGCCTGAGGATATTTTCGAAAACCATTACAATACCATTATCGGCAGTCTTCCTGCTGAAAGTCAGTTGAAGGCCCGAATTCTGGTCGAGGACAAACTGATCATAGGTGGAAACCGCGTACCACTCCCGGAATCGGTCATTATCACCGAGCATCAGATTTCAGGTGACTTGTTACAAACCTTGGTGAACAAACGCCTACTCCGCTCAGAACCCAATACAGTGGGAGGCATGAGCTTTGAACTGAGTCATGATACGCTCGTAGCTCCCATCCAAAAAACTGCAAGAATTCGTCGACTCAGAGAAGCCGAAGAAAGGGCAGAAAGAGAGCAAGTTGAAAAAATAGAAATCCAAAAAAGGCTTCATGCCGAAGAAAACCTTCGAAAAAAAGCAACAGCCGCAAAAATAAGAGCCAATATTTTATCCTATGTATCTATTACCTTATTAATTATTTCCGGATTCCTTGCCTATTGGTCAAATGAATCTAAAAATAAGGCGGAAAAGGCAACTTTTGCAGCTAATATTTCTTTGATTACTTCACAACAAAGTCTATTACTAGCGCTTGAGCAAAAGTCGGAAAGATTAAAGAGTGAAATTGAAATTGCAAAGAGATCGTGGAATATCTACAACCTGGCCAAAGCTGATTCATTGACTAAACAAATGAAATCAAAAATTGATAGTTTGGATAAAGTTAAGTATCAAAACGATACAACTATAACAAATAAAAAAGCTGAAATAGTCAATATTAAGAATCAAGTTCAAGGTAAAAAAATACCAGCTTCAAAGTGATTTTTTTGTGTTATTCAACTCTAAATAGATAATAAAATGAAAGGGTATTGCTTAGTTTTTGTGAGTGTTTATTTCCTGATTCAATTTTCTTATGCCCAATCTCCATGTCCATATTTTGACCAATTGATGAGCGATGCTCAAAAGGAATGGAAGAATGATTTTGAAAATGCCTTGAATAAATTGGCTGCTGCACGGGAACACTGTCCGAAAAGAGCGAATGAAGTTGATCAACTTATTATAAAAATTACACAAGAAATAAAAGAAAACACTAAAAAAGTTGAAACAAGTTATAGGAATTTAGAAAAGCAAAAAGAGGAAATTAATAGATCAAATACTGAAAACAAGAGGTTACTTGAAGTTTCAGAAGAAAATGCGTTCAAGTTGTATGGTAATGAATTTTCATTCTACAGTGAATCCGAATTCAGAAAGGGAAAAATTGCTTCGGCATATTACTCCTCATATTTTGCTTATCGATATTTGGATCCAAAAAACCCTAAAATAGTTAAATCTCTATTAAATGCGAATTTTTTCAGTAGATCCGACCAGGGTGATAGATATGAAAATAGCTCCACATTGTTTGGTCACTTTGATGAGGTAATTAAGGTTTTTCGGCAAGAAAATGGAAATATTATTTCAGTTTCTGCCGATGGCGAAATTTTGACTTGGTATAAAAATAGACAAAACCCAAAAAAAGCGCCAAGTTTTGATCCTTACTCAATTTTTGCTTTTTCTCCGAATGGATCTAAGATCGCTAAAGTTACAAATGATAGTACGATAATGATTCAAAACTTGGAAAAGAGTGATATTCCTCCTCAAAATCTTAAAATTGAAAAGAATCAGGGACAATTGTCTAACCTTACATTTTCGCACTCAGGTGACACTTTGTATTATGGAACATCTATTGGATTTTTTGGCTATTTCAACTTAAACAACAACTTATCAAGCCTTATTCTTAATAATGCAATTTTAGAACCCTTTAAATACAATTCAATCAAGGTCTCAAAGAACAATAAATGGATTGCAATTTTTTCAATTTATGGAGAAGAAATACTAATTTTAAATACTAAAACGCTTGATTTAAAATCAAAATATACCAACACAAAAGACCCTGTTTCCACTGAAAAATCAAAAACAAGAAATTTACCAAAAGGTAGTCAATACCCTTCATTGATCACATGCCTAGAGTTTTCTGCCAGTGGGGATTCCTTAGTTTTTGGTGACAGTGATGGATGGGTTAATTTTCTTAACATTGACGAAAATAAAACTAATTCATTTAAGGTGCATCAAACAAGTGTAACAACTTTGAATGTCTCAAATAATAACACTTATGTGTCTTCCTCATTTGATCCAGAAATTAAAATTTGGGATTTGAAAAGCATTGTCCAAGATTCAGTTATCCAAGAAATAAAGGTAGATTATTTTATTAATGATATCTATTTTACAACAATTGAGGATCCGATGATTGTGGGAAATGTAGATAATACTGTTGTAATTTGGGATCATGATCATTTAGAACCACCTAGCCAAATTTTTCCAAAAGAAAAAAATGCAATTTTTACAGGTCTATCAAATTCAGGGGATAGTCTAATATCGATCACAAATGATGGCCGCTTGGTCTTTCGAGATATAATTTCAAGTGAAATAATTGATGAAAAATTCTTACTTGAAGGGATTTCAAAATGTGGAATTTCTTCTAATAATAAACTTATTGCATGTGAAACAGTGAATGATGACTTGTTTCTGATAAATCAAGAATTCGGAAAAAAGATTAAAATCGAGGGTATATTTGGAGAAAGGTTAGATAAACTAGTTTTTAGCCCTAATGATAGCATTTTGGCAATTGGATCAAATAATCATATTTTTTTAGTATCAACTTGGGATACAGGGAAACTGGATACAATAAAAGTAAATGACTTGGAATTCAAGTTCTCATTAAATGACAGATTTATTGCGATACTTGGAGACAGTATGTCAATTTTTAAGTTGGACTCTCTTAGTAAACCGATATCAATTAAGAGCCCCCAAGTGTTCAATGATAGTCTTTCCAGCCTATATTTTAAGCGTGATATCCTGTTTCTTTCAGATCCTATAAAAAACACCTTCCTGAGTTATCTAGGAAACAAAATCGAATTATGGGAGCTAACAAAAGACATGAACTTAAAAAAAAGAATTCAGAAAAGACTGCCCGGTAGTAAATCAATTGCATTGCTGACAGCCTCTTTAAATGATAAGATATTTTCTTTCGCCGATGAATACGGACAAATAAACCTGTTTGCAATTGATGGAAACAGTTTTACTTTTCTTCATTCATTTGATGTTGATTGGGATGCATATTTTAATGAGGATTATGTCCTAAACCTAACCCTTTCAAAAAATAATGCGGTTTTGCTATCTGAGACTGAAAACTCCGTAAATGTACGTTCACTTTTAAAACCACTTTCCATCAGCAATCAATTCGATACCAATGTTATTCAATTCCAAGTACTAAAAGAGTTGGGGTTAGGTAAGCTTTTTGAGCAATCCCAAAAATTTGAGTATAAAGTTTTAAATGAATTCAGTGAAATACAGCTTCTTGAAGTTGTAAAACTACTCAAAGAAGAAGGGAAAGAAAGTGGAGATATGGAATTTTCTATAGGAAGGTTTAGAAAAGCAGAAAAAATCCTAAAAATACAAGAAAAAAAATCTGAAAATAAAGATTTAATTAATGAAGCTTTAGGGGATTTATATTTTATTTCCACTAATAAAATATTAGAGGACTTTGAGCCTGATTCTGCATTTTATTTTTTAAGCCAAGCAAATAGATATCCCTCCGATGAATTTAATTTACATTTGGTTTGGGCTGACTATTTTGAAAGATCCAATGATCAATTTGATTTAAATAAACTTAAGGACGAATTTTATATTAGAGGTTTTGCTCTATTCCTAAGTGGAAAATCCCCCGATATAGATATGGAATCTATATCGGGTAATATCCTTACTTCCGAAAAAATAATATCTCTTTATGAACAGTATGTTGATTTAGAAAATGATCCTCTTGTAATTAAAGAACTTTCAAACTATTATAATAACCTTGGCTACTACAAGATTTTTGTTGGAGATGGTATTTCATCTGAGGCAGCATTGTACAAAGCTTTAAAATATGACTCTACTAATCTTTATCCATACACAAATATTCCTCCTGCTTTATTATTGCAAGGTAGAATAGAGGAAGCAAAATTTAAATATATGGAATTAAAAGATAATTATTTTGACGATTACCTAACCTTCAAAGAGGTGTTTTTAGAAGATTTAAATTTATTCGAAACAATGGGTATAAAGGGAATAGATTTTAATTTAGTTCGGATATGGTTAGGTTTGTTTACTCAAGTTGAATATTCCTACGGAGGGAACGAAACCGGTACCTTTGAACAAACAGGCCCATTTGAGTGGCAAGAAACAAATTCTGATGGAGTTTTTTTATTTGAAGAAATAACAAGGGATGGTTGGAACATTTACCTAAATGCTCCCGGAAAATCTATTCAGCTTGATTTATTCAAGAACCAAATTTTATATAATGATGCGTTTTTATATAACATAATAGAATCTTCTATTCTGCAAGGTTCGTTAGTAGATGCCCTCAAAAATGATGGTTTAATAAAAAGCAAAAATGATTCAATTAAGGTCATAAATGGTATCATTTACATCAATGGGAAAGAGCAATCTGAAGAGGTTAGCCGAAAATATAGTATGTACTTTTAAGTTTCATAAAAATTTATAACTCGTAACCATTTTAAACTTGTAAGGAATATGGACTCAAAATCATTTCAGGAATACCTTGATAAAAGGTACTATGATCAATTGAACTACTACGAAAAGTCGTCTGACAGAAATCAGAAGCGATACAAGAATTTTCAATGGATCTTGATCATTCTGTCTGCATTGACACCAGTATTGGCAGCAATGGATTTGAATAGTTTTCCTTTTAACTATCTTGTGATTATCATATCAGCCTTGGTTGCCATTTTAACCACCGGCCTGAAAACTTTCCAATACCAGGAACTGTGGGCCAATTACCGCACTACCTGCGAGCAATTGAAACCCGAGATCCATTATTACAATTTCAATGTCGGACCCTACGGAGCTTCGGGCGTAGATAAGGAAGCACTATTTATATCAAGAGTAGAAACTATTTTGGACAAAGAGCATCAGAGTTGGCCACCTGCCAAAAAGAATGGTGATGAGCAGGGTTTGGGTGAAAAGGGGAAAAACGGGTCTACGGCGGCTGATTCATTTGGAGCAACAGACGAAGTAGAAAGTTGAAAAATTTTTTTGTGGTGGAAGTATTCTGTATATATGGATGTAGGGTATTAAAATCCAATGTGAGGAGGTGCTGACAGAAGACGAAGTTATTGTGTGAGATATTTTAAATGCAGAATTAAGGTTTTTAACGGGATGGTGAATCCCTTTTAAAATCAATTAAAGCTTCCTTGTAAATACTCCTCGCCTCCCTAAGTACCAAGCTCTATAGAATTTTATTGAAAAGATGTGCCCAATACAGGAGTCAGGGTATAGATTTGAGGGAATTTTTTTTTAGAGGAACATTGATTATTCCTAATTAGTATTTTATATTTAAATATATTTTTATTACAAAATTTTGTGTTTGCATAGGGTAAGAAAATCATTCTTGTCCGATATTATACCAACTGTTGTTTTTGCCTCTTTGTCGAGCTGTTTTCTGAAAGGTGATTCTTAAGTATTCGATAACTCACCGCAATTCCCTAAGCCAAAAGCTAATTTGTGTTGTTTCTAACTTCCCGATTGGTTATTAATCAGTTCCAGATTTAATGGATATGGATACTGGTTAAATGATTGAATATCATCAATAACATTTCTAATTCACTGAACGCTGAGAAAGTGAAATAACTGTAAAGATGGATAAAAGGTAAGGGTTCCGAAGAGTGGTTTAATATCCTCAACATACCTTTCAATTTGTTGGTGGTTAAGTGAATCAACAGGAGCAGTTTCTATTGTATTTTGACTTAGTATCATTTAAAAATTATACCATATACATAAACCATTGGACCATGAAAATCACACTCACTTTACCCGAAGATGTTGAATTCCCCACCTTGACCGCAGCGCCTTCACCTGAAGGTATTCTCATCGAAAATTTGAGGTTGATGGAGGACGGCCGGCCTGTCCCCTGCCATATCGAAGTGGTACATCGGGAAATGGATGGCAGTCCGGTTTGGTTACATATTTATGCACGGTATATTGGGGGAAGGGAATACACCCTTGTATCGTCAACAGTGCCAAGGCCTATACTTTCCGGTGAATTTGCAAATATTCCTGCGTGGTGCATAGAAGCCCGGGATCACAGAAAGATTACATGGAAAATTGATTCCATAAGGTTAGAAGATGTGATTTTTGAATTGAACAATGCCCTGGTCCGTACTTTTTATTATGAAGGCTGGTTGAATCCCGCCTCGAATACCCAAACTCCACCTTTTTTACGATTCAAGCTACGGATTACACAATTTGCCGGTTCACCTTTTATCAAATTTGACTGCTCGGTTATTATGGCAGACAAGATGGCCGAAAACCGCATAGAATATATCCGCATCCGCTTTCCAGAACTGGGCGCTTCAGAAGGTTCAACCGTGCGGACCATGCTCGATGGGCAAATCCGGGCTTTGGATGCACCTGCATTGATCCATCAATCCCGGTTTAATAAAACGAATATTCCCGGAAGCCGTCAAGCCGACGGGGTAATTGAAACGGGAGGATACACGTTATGTGTCCGCAACTTTTGGCAAAAATATCCACAAGCATTGGCAACCGAACAGGGAGGCCTTTCTTATTACCAATGGTATGGAAGGGGTACCGAATTTACATCCAGGGAACGATTACAGGTAGAAAACCTGCACAAACTGTATCATTGGCATCATGGTAGATTTTTGACCTCCCCAGCCCCTGCAGATTGGGTAGCTGCTATGGATAAACATCTAGAGAACAAGGAGCTGCAGGCAGACTTTATGGCCGGAGCTGATATGCAGGGTATTTCTTTTCATGATGACTTCTGCCTTTATGCTGGGACGGAAATAGATTTGGAAAATCTTCAAACTTTATGGCAAGAAAATCATGTGGGTCGGGTTCAGGAAGGAAGTCAAACCCGCTTGTATGGTATGGCCATCCAACAAAGGAACTTACCGGAATTAGAAAGATTCCAGATTAATGACTTTCAGGAAGTAGAAACCTTTATGGAAAAATCTATCCTCAGCTATACAGACCCTAGCCGGTTTGAAGCTTATGGGCGTTTCCTTTATGGGGAGAGCTTCCGAGTAATAAATATCAATGAAAACAGGCCTGTTCTCCATAGAATGTACCTTGGTTCTTATTATAGCGCAGGAGAAACCTATTGGCGACAGTATCTTCGGACTGGTTCCAAGGAAATTCTACAATTAGCCCGTAGAAACACTGAGCGGTACAGAGCGATCCTTCAAACAAGTTATGACAGGTTAAGGGGTCAGAAAATCGAAGGCCAATACTATAAACAAGGAGAACGTCCGGAAACCAAGTTCCACAATCCCGGAGGGTTTTGGCTGCGGGGGCATTGGTGGGGACCGGATTATGGCATGGAGACTAGGGATAACTGGCAAAGTTTAGCAGGACGTGGTGCTGATCCAGATTCATTGCTACTTTCCTATCTGACAGACGGGAATCGTTTTCATTATGACGGTTATTTGCTGTGGTACAAAAATATGGTTAAAAAAGACCCAACAGGCTTTGTCACAAGGAATGACTTTTTAAGAGGAAGTAATGCAAGGGAAGTTGCTAAGTCCTTAGGTGCCTGCGTTACCGCTTATGAACATTTTAGGGATCCAGCTTTGTTGGAAAATATAAAAGGCATGGCACATGGGATGATGAGGAACCCTTTTGCTTCTCAATTAGAACCACTCTGGTATCCGGAGTGGCCAAACAGGGTTTATAAGTACCTGCATCCTGCAGATCAGAATAAATTGTTGGAATTTTTGCACCACAATTATGATTCCAGTAACACTGGCAATGTAGTTCCTTTATCTGCTGCGGCCTTATCATTTACTCATGACAGTGATGTCAGAAAGTACATAAAACCTAATTTGGAATGGATTATGACCCTAATCCATAAGGTCGTCAAAGAAGACCGTGAACCGGAATGGCAGAATTTCGGCATCGGAGATGGTCCTTTGGGTGATGCCTTTTTAAAATTGCAATGGCCAACTTTTCTAAAAAGTATACAATTAGCCCATCATCGCCTTAGATATGAACCTGAACTGAAGGATTCGGGGATGTATCCCTGGAGCACAACTCGTTATTATAACAATAGCATCCATGAAGTTCAAAGCAGGGGGGGACAGATACTCATCAACAAAACCGATAATGAGCCATTGGTATTAAACTTTGATTTCCTGAATATGGGCTTGTCCGGGGGAAGTACCCATGGAGGTCAGATTTGGATACAGGAACCGGGCAGGGAATTTATAAACCAATTTCCTCTTTTAAATGTAAAGGAATCGGATGGGAAATGGGGCACCAAAAAAACCATTCGAATCGGGACTAAAACTTACAAACGCTACACGCTCACATTTGAACGTATTCAGACAGGAATCGTGACTGTTTATCTTGCAGGTCATCAGATGGGTATGTATGGCCCAATCAGCAACTATCCGGAAGTCATGGTATTGAAACCGAATAGTTCATGGGGAACAGACGGAGGAATTACTTATTGGTTATCTGATTCAAACCTTTTATTCAGACCCCTAGAAAGCAATACAACCCTTTCCATTAAGGCCCATGATAAGCCAAGAGGCGGTTTTATCCGAATAAATGGTATTACTCTTAAATCAAAAGAAGAAACATCTATACCCTTGGAAGAAACAACTCCTATGCATGTGCTCACCTTAGGAGCCAAAGGAGCATGCGTTGGGATATTGGAAACGGATAAACGGGTGATTATTGGAAGAAGTGTGAGTGATTTGGATTCGTTTAATGGTTTAGTGTAAAAAAACAAATTTTGATGACAAAGAGAAATCTTTTCTTTTCCTATCACCACCGCTCGGATGTCAGTTATTTGTTGGATTTGAGGAAAAAGCTTGTTGGATATAAAGTTTCAGATTATGGTTTTAAGGAATTAGACCTAGGGGAAGAGTCCAAATATAGAATCTCACGAAGGATCCAATATCGGATTTGGAGTTCATCGGTTGTGGTGGTTTTGGTTGGTGAAAGAACCGGAAATAGTGCTTGGGTTGAATGGGAAATAGGCTATGCCCTAAGAAGCATCCGTGCAAAAGGACCCCAAAAAAGGATCTTTAATCCGAAGGGATTAATTGCACTGTTGCTTCCCACAGAAAATCCAACTATGCCAAAAATTCTACAGGATCAAATAGATTCGGGGTATGCTGTTACGCTAGAATGGAATGATGTCGATAAAAAATTTTCAGAGGCCATAGAGCAGGCGATCGAAAACCGGGGAAACGTAGGGTTAATAAATCATACAATAAAACCAAAAATCCATCCTCAGGGGTTTTTGAATAGGGTGTTTTATTTTCTTTTAAATAAGGGTTAGGTAACTTATGATATATGAATGTTGTAGTCATAAATTTTGAAAACATAAACTATTTTGTAAAAGAGAAGTCCTGATTTGGTTGAGTTACTCCACATCAGGCCCTAATACCTTGGCTTCCTCCGAGTTAAACCTCGCCCACCAATTTTTTCAGTTGACGTAGGAATAGAAGGTGTTTTATAGGTTAATTGAAGGGAAGGATTAGTGCTATGATAAGGTCTAAATGATTCATTTATTTGCTTATGGATTTTCTTCTAAATAGAATTTGCATTCCGATCACATTGTCTTAGCGAACAATAATAATTTTTAACTTTTCCCTTTAATAGTTGAATTTCATTTGAGGATGTGAAAAAAATGAAAAAGTTTTTAATGATTTCCGCATTTTATTTTAATAAATATTCACATCAATATGTCTTGTACCATCCATGTCAATTTTATAAAAAGTTTAGTGATTATTTGTTTGTCTTAAGTAGGAAAAAATATACTATTTATTTATTTTTAACTGCTGAATATCAATAATTTAATGGCGATATAAATCAGCAAAAAAAGTAATGTAAAATTGTTTTTTGGTGAATTAAAATACCTAAAATTTAATATTGATGCCTAACATTCTGACTACTTCTAACTTTAAGGCTCTATATAGATAATATATTTGCTAGTTAATGATAGCAAAAAAGGTAGATATCATTTCATTGAAATGTTTTCTTAAGCCTGACTTGAAATTAAATGTTTTTGAATGGAGGCGCAACAAACAGAATTCCCTCAAAATTGAAATTATTACTTCAAATTTTCTTTAAAAAAATTTATTAAACTAAAGGTTTTTAAATCATGAATATATTCATTGGTTTTGGGTATAATGAAAAAGATAAGTGGATAAAGGAATTGGTATTTCCTCTTGTAAAATCATTTGATGGGGACGTCAATACAGGTGAAGATGTTTATGGAAATATTATCTCCTCAGCAGTTATTGACAAGATAAAAAAATCCGATGGGGTTCTTTGTTTCCTAACCCCACGAGACGAAATGGCTTCCGGTAAATTCATATCCCATAAATGGGTTTATGATGAACTTTCTACTGCCATCGCTAATAATATCCCAGCGGTAGAAATACGTGAGCAAACTATTGATAACCAAGGGGGAATTGGAGGGGACAGACAACGCATTGAATTTTCCCTTGATGATAAAGCCAACCTTTTAGTGGAATTGGCAAAACTTTTATCGGGGTGGAGAAGAAACCTAAAAGCCAGAAGATTATTCCTACTTCCCAGAGATATTGTACAGGATGCCCGTCCTTTTATAAACACCGAGGAATTAACCTGTACTTATCAATTTATGACAGGTAGTAAGGAATCTGAGACCCATAAGGCCAAACCATTCAGATTTGGTCAAGGTCTTTGTTTGGACATCTTTAATGTACCTTCGGAAGACTCCTTAGTTATGGTTTCTGTCAAAGGCCCTCAATTTGAATGGTCATCCGATTATGAATCTGTTCAGTTATTATCTATTAATCTCCAAAAAGGATAGTCATGAATAAATATAAAATTTCACAAAATTTTCAATTCGTAGGAGATGATTGGTGGAAATGGTCATTATGGATTGAAGGTAAGGATATGGATTTAGATGAAATTGATTCTGTGGTATATACACTACATCCTACATTTCCCAATCCGGTAAGAAGGATTACAAATAGAGATTCAAAATTTAAATTAGAGTCAGAGGGTTGGGGAATTTTTAAAATTTTTGCCAAAATTTTCTTAAAAGATAAAAAAGAAATTTCCCTTGAACACACCTTGTTTTTAAAATACCCTGATGGAAAAATGAATATGGAATGAAATTTTAACCAATAACCAATCAATAACATTATGAAAACACCTGAACAATTTAATCAGATCATTAAAAGACATTTAAATGTTTTTGCTGCATGGATGCCAATAGTCTCTAACTATAGGCTTGGAGATTACGGCATTATCTCAGATGGGGTATTTGTCAAATTGGGAAATATTACTGATGACTTCCAAATAACTTTTACCGAAGGTTCAGGGGCGGAGGCAAGTATTGACTTCACCTCAGAGGGAGCACGGGTAATCAAATTTGCAGGAAATGCAGAGGTTCCTGTAATTCCTGAAGGAGCAGTAGATGCCAAGGTGGAAATTGAATTTTCCAACGAGAAATCCTTCCTGGTAAAATCCCCTACCATTACTGTCAAAACCATTGAAAACATCAATCAGGTGGCTGATAAACTGAAGGGACTCAATAATTGGGATGGTAAGTGGAAAGTGGTTTATGCTGTGTACAATGCCTTGGATGCCGTTATTGTTTCAACACTTGCATCCGGAACCAAATTGAATTTCAGCGGTGACGCATCGGCCCTTGGAAAGTTAAAATTGGGAAGTGCAGGAGTAAATATCAATACCAACAAGACCCTTGGCCTAAACATCAACGGAAAAAACGGACCTATCGGACTAGGTCTTTTTAGGGTAAAATCCAAGATTTTTGGGGGATTGAAATTGGAAATTCTAAGTGATGAAATAGAAGATGAGGATGATCTGGCGATAATTTTGGAACCGGAAGAGGTCACAAAAGATGATTTATAGGAATCTTACTACCATTCTCTTTTCTAAAAAAAATGAAACAACTGATATTAGGGATTGCAAGGGCAGGTACACACAATAATTATTTATTGAATGAGGATACCCGGTATATTTCCATGTTTGGGACCAAACCTGAGGTAACCTTTACAATTTCCTGTGGCCATGACAAATTAATCGAAAAGATCAGCCAACTGCGTTATAATGATGCCGATCCCTCCTCAGCTGATGAAGCAATTTCTTATTTCCAAAGGATAACTTCCAAACTGTTGCAGGACCTGAAATACCTTACCATTGATGAAAACGATCTTAGCCCATTGCACATCCGGTTGGTAGCCACTCCTTTGGAATTGGCACAAGTCCCATTTGAGTTTTTCCCTTGTCCTGAA
The DNA here is from genome assembly GCF_023502205.1 of Aquiflexum sp. TKW24L. Taxonomy (GTDB): domain Bacteria; phylum Bacteroidota; class Bacteroidia; order Cytophagales; family Cyclobacteriaceae; genus Cognataquiflexum. Next base: position 35,847 of record NZ_JAMFLG010000001.1, read on the forward strand.
AATATTTCCGAGGGAAAGAAAATTCCTCTTTTGGCACATCCCGATAGGATAATTAGTCTTACAAGGGAAATCCGTCAGGAGACAGAGGCAAATTATTCCTGGCCTCACAAACCCAGAATACTTTTTGCCTGGGCCCAACCTGACCCAAAGATGCCGGTACCACATAAGGAACACCAAGCCGTATTGGAAAAAATGGTATCCCATTTGGCAAGACCCAAGAAAACCATTGCCTATCCAGAACCAAACCTTTCGGAATTTCTCACAACCATACCTCATGCATCAATAGAAGCAATACAGCAAGAAATACTCCATGGGCAAAAGGAGGAAAGACCCTATACCCATTTTCATTTATTGGCACATGGTGGGGGTCAAATTAAAAATGCAGCTGTAATGGAGTTCAGGCTACTTTTATGTAAAAATAACACTACCGATAAGATTCATCGGGTCCCGGGGGAAAGCTTGGCCAAAGCTTTGGTACCGGACAATCAAAAATTATCCCCTGCAGTGGTATCCCTTTCCGTATGCGACAGTGGAAATATAGGGAATACTATCCTCCCTTCCGGAAGTGTGGCCTATCAGCTCCATCAGGCAGGCATCCCTTGTATCATTGCCTCCCAGTTTCCACTTACACAATCCGGTTCAACCATACTTATAAAGACCCTGTTTGAAAAGATGGTCAACGGCTATGATCCCCGTCTGGCCTTATATGAAACAAGAGTGGTCTTAAAAAAAGAACAAAGCCATGATTGGTCCAGTATGATTGCTTACGCCCGATTTCCCGATGATATTGACGAGCAATTGGAAAGTTCGCAATTAAATTGGCGTTTTGATTCCATGAAGGTAAGCAATAGTTGGGTTGACCATATTTTCAAACATTGGGACGAATTTACCAAAGAGCAAATGGATGAACTTTTCCTTATTATCAAAAATAAGTTGCTTCATTCTATTGAGGTCCTTGAGAAAATGATGGATAGTAATAACGAAAGTACTCTTAAACCCCAAAACCAATCGGAGCATTTTGGATTATTGGGCAGTTCTTTCAAGCGAAAAGCAGAATTTCTCTTTCGTTGGGCGAATTTAAATCCGCAATCATCGGATGGACTGATAGCTGAAAGTAATGCGGCCTTGGAGCGTGCCAAAATCTACTATAAAAAAGGATTTGAAACCAATCCATTTAGTCATTGGAACGCGACACAGTATTTGGCCCTACAAGCCATTTCCCAAAGCATACCTGATTCCGATCAGGAAATCTGGTCCGTCACCCAATTCATGGCCACGAGGGATGGGAAAACTTTAAAAGACCAAGCTGCCAGGATTTGGGCCTGGGGAACCTTGGCAGAGCTTTACCTGCTCAAACCCCTAAATATGCCTGGTTCGAACCCTAAAGATGATCAGGATGAAATTAACCAGGCGATGGAACAGGTCCAAAAGATCGCAGCATCAGATAAGCAGTATAATAATGCCAAAGAGTCCATGGCCAGACAGCTGGAAAGGTATATCCATTGGTGGCCAAAAGTTTACCCAGATACCTTTCCACCGAAATTGGCCGCCAATGCCAAAATGCTTCGAGATCTATTGCCTCCCTTGGAGGACTTTTCATAAGTAGAAGTTTATTGGTTAGGAGTATTTTGATAAACTGGTGGGCTTACGTGTAAGTTTAAAGATTTGTGTTTAAAAAATTGAAAGGATTTTTATAGCCAAATTGTGATAATATTCGTTCAATTGACCATCTGTAGTATCCTCACTTTCTGCCAATTTGTCAAACGGCATTAACTTATTTTTTACTATCGGTTTTTTATAGCCATAGTCAGAATAGTATGTTTTGAAAAACTGTAAAGAGGACAGTGATTCGAAATTCTCAAATTGGTAATTGCGGGCCATTACAGGAATAAATTTAAATCCTTCTTCTTTCTTTTTCTTAAAAAATATAGTAAGCTCTTCCTTATTAATAAATTCCGATGCTGCAAAGTTGGCACTGACCAACAGGATGGAAGCTTGGCTATTCTCCATAGCAGCTTCAATATTTTCCTTCCAATTGCTTCCTATGTCAATTTCTGTATCCGACCAAAGTTGAAATTGATATTTTGGGTGTTGACTTAAATGAGCTTTTAAACCATCTCTCAGCAATTCCATCAATTCTCTGTCTTTACTGGAGTAGGAAACAAAAATTTTGATCTGCTTTTTCTCATCCATGGCACTTCCGCTTTTAATTGGTGGTTCATTTTTAAATAAATACAAATAATTCTCAATTATAACTTTATTTCCCTTTTGGGATTTTATGAATTTATTTTTTAAATCCCGCTGTTCAAAGATATCTTTTATAGAAACAAATTCTTCTCCATTATCAATGGAAAGCATTAAACTTTTATCATTTTCCGCCTTTTCCCAAAACAGCCTGAAAATCTCCCATTTTGAAGCCCGATCATGTTTATTTACAAAAATCTTTACCATCTTCTCATCCGGGAAGCTTTGGATTAAAACAGGATTTCCTTCCACTCTGAAAACTCCTCCATATTTCCAGTAGATTTTATCCACTGCTTTGTCCCCTATTGCAGCTATCACCCTTTGGATAATGTTAGGCAGCATAAACTCCGAAAATCCTATCATTATGGAAGCTTCTTCAGGTAAACTATTCATGGCCCATTTCAATGCCATTTCATTCTTGGGAAGTTCAGGCAAATATTGAGGGGCGATAAAACACTGATTTTCTTTATCCTCAAAAATCAATTCAAAATCCAAAATTAAAGAAACAAATGCATATGAAACTTTCTCTCCAACTACTTCAATGACTTTGTCCAAATTAAAAACCCCTCCTGCCTTTAGCACTGAACTATCTAAAATTTCATAAATTTTTGTTACCACCCATTCCGGATTTATAAAAATAAAGTCTTTCATGAATTCATTTTGGGAATAGTGTAAAATATAGCCCAAACTCTTCAAACTTATCAAATAAGATAAAATATGTTCCTTAATACTATCGGGATTTAAGGATAGTATAATTTTGAAAAAAGTATCCATTGATAAGATATTCTCATCTTTTCTTAATTTAATTATTTCAATCAACTCTCCCCATTTATTCTGCCTATTAAAATTATTGACACGTAGTTTAGCCAAATTGATAAACTCTTTTTTAAATAGTTGATATACTAGATAATTTATAGAAGCTGAAGAACTTAAAAATGCATCTTGAACACTAAAAGAAAATTGTTTTTTAATGCCGAATTCGGTCATTTCTCCATTGCTTAAATAATAGATCTGACTATTTTCTTCCTCGTCAATTTTATTCTGAATAAGTAACAAAGGTGCCCTTTCAAGGTCATCCGCTATTAACCTCAAAGAATGCAACCAATATCTAACAGGGAAAAAATTTACTGGAAGTTTCTTTTCAATAATCTTTCCGATTTTATTTTTTAGATTAATTTTTTGGTCTAAAACTCCTTGAAAATTTGTCTTGTGTTCCCATACTAAAATATAAATAGCACTTTTTTTGAAAAACAATCTATGGGTAGCATGATAATATTCCTGACCTCCGAAATCCCAAAAATAAAATTGGAACTTTTTGTCTTTGAGGTCAAAGTCATTAAATTTTATCTCAATATTCTCAGGCTCCCAAACCAAAGGCATTACACCATGAGTTGAACAGTTTTCAATAGGAGGGAAAATATCATAGCATAGAAAGTTCATTAAACTAGTTTTTCCTGCAGTGGAATTCCCAATTAAAATCACTGGGACTTCATGAGTTAAAGACTTGCCTTTTTCTATTGAGGAAAAATAGCTTTGGAGTCGTTCAAGACAATTGTCATTTTCGGATTGACTAAAAAATTCAGGGGGAATATTTAAGTTATTTTCGGGAGAAATATTGGATAAAAAAACTTCTTTAAGATTCGGATTTTGGATAAGTTCTTTAAGACCAGATAAATCTGAAATTCGACTTGTTGAGAAAACCAATTTCTGAATATTTACTAGTTTTGAGAAAGACGAAATATTTCGAACTTCGGGATTGTCAGATATGTATAAAATTTTAAGGCTTTTAAGATTAGATAATAACTCTATTTCTTTTACCTTATTTCCCCTTAAATCCAATACCTCAATGTTAAATAGACTTTTAATAAAATTAAGGTCGCGTGCATCATTATTAATTAAAAACAGTTTTTTAAGTTTTGAAAAAATTGAAATTGGTTCAAAATTGTATATGTAATTACCATTTAAATTGAGGATTTCAATATTTGGGCAATTAGTTATTTCAGGTAAATCTATCTCTAGCTCAGCTAAATTTAATTCCCTTAAGAAAACCAGGTTTTTTAATGAACCAAAATTATATATACGACAAAACTCAAGGTTTAATTTTTCAAGATTCTTTGGATGACCATTAAGCGAAAAACTATCTAAACTCGAATTTGATAAAATAAACTCCTTCAAATTAATTGGTAAATAATCTTCAATATTGAATATTCCATTCTTTTTATTAAAGTAATTTTTTTTTCCTGAATTTTGACTTATAACTCTGATCCAATCACCAATATCTTCATTATATTCATTCCAATCATTGGCCATCACCAAAGTTTCCAAATGCTCACACTCCCTCAATAACTCAAGCTCCGGCTCATCCCCACTTAATCCACAATTTCCCAAATCCAAATAAGGATCCTTGGTTTCCATGTTTTTTTTGATCAGGGTTAAGGCTAGGGAGTCCATAAAAGTTTTGTGTGGATTTGTATTCGCTTAAAACTCAAAATAATAGGATTGAATTTATCCAAAAACATTTCAATCTAAAAATATAAAGGAAAAATTTTGGATTAATAAGGTGGCTAATCTAAAAATGAAAAAATGGTCCTCGATTTTACCATTATCAAAAAAAATCTGCGTCACATTGTAAATAGAAAGAAATAGCAAAAAAAAGTCTTGAAATCAGATGCCTCCTTCCGTCGGCATGACAAGGAAGATTCTATTCATGTTTCTAAAGTATGATTGGCACTAACCCCCAATCTTCAATAACCCAATAACTTAATCTCTAATTTAATAATTTTTCAATCTCTCCCACTACCTCTCCATCACTACCTTCTTATTGATCCTTCCTCCAAGAAATATAACCCTCCCCCCAAAACCAAAAAACCATTGACCCTTTTCGGCCAAAGGCTTTTCTTCATTTATAATTCTTCGGAATCTCTAATTTTCCAATCCTCCAATCCTTTCAACTTTGAAACATTAAAACCTTGAAACTTCCTTAGAAATCTTCCAATTTTTCAATTTTCAAATCTTCCAATCCCTAATTCACAATCTTAATACTCCCACTGCTCACTTTTCCGGTGACGGTGCTGGAGGCGCCATTGTTGAGGGTAAGTTTGTCGTCGGAATTCTCTTCCCCTACCCTGACGCCGCCGCTGTTGGCTTTGAGGTCAAAGTTGAAGGCCTTAAGGTCAGAAGATGTCTGTATGTTGATGCTGCCGGAGTTGGCCTGAAGGGAGGTCCTGCTGCCCAATCCGGAGTTTTCGGCATTGATATTCCCCGAACTTGCGGTCAGGTCTCCCAATTCTGTGACGTTGATGAACTTCATGCTTCCGGAGTTGACTTTGCCATCTACTACCCCTTTGACGTCTTCCAATTTGAGGCTTCCTGAGGAAGCGACTGCATCGATATCTCCTACCACCTCCTTGAGTTCAATACTTCCGGAGTTGACCTTGGTATTCACTTTTCCGGTGAGCGCCTCTCCCTTGATACTTCCTGAGGAGGCAATCAGGTTCATTACGCCGACTTCGAGCGCCGTGGCTTTGATGCTGCCTGAGTTGACTTTCAGGTCGATGACGTCATGGATGACATTGAGAACTTCGATAGAACCCGAACCGTTGACCAAATTGAGTTTGATGTCTTCAGGACCGGTCAGGCTGATGTATCCTTCTGTCTGATTGCCAAAGTTCCAACCTATGTCCTGGTCACCAATCACTTCGATGATGAGTTTGGAACCTGATTGGCGGTAGGTGATTTCCATACCCGAACTCTCTGCAGCTTCAAGGTAACCGTTGAGGTTAACGTCCGTTTCTCCCGATTTTCCTTCGTAAGTTACTTCGAGATACTTTCCTTCCAATTCTATTTCTTTGACACCTTGGAAGGTTTCTTCATAGTCGTGGGTGACGGTTTTCTCCGGTGCATCGCAGGATGCAAGGAGAAAACCTGTTCCCAATAATACGCCAAGTGATTTGATTCCCTTATGCATTGCCACTAGTGTTAGGGTTTACATTTGGGAAAAAGTTGCTATTGTTAGACATCATGGATAGCGTCTCATGTGCCACCTTGATGTTGAATTCGTATGCAAGACTTTTGTAATTGACCAAGTCTACGATGGTACCGATAAAGCACAATCCAAGGGTGAAGATGTAGAGGATCCCCAATCCGACCTGTCCGAGGATAAAGCGGTGGAGTCCTGCAAATCCGAAGAAACCGAGCAAGCAAAGGATCAATACCATTTGGTTGTCTTTTCTTCTGGCGCGATATACTTGGGCAAAGAGATTTGCCTGATCGTCATCCATATTTTTCAGGATTCCCTGAATGTAACCCAATTCCATACCTTCAAGCTCCGGAAGGTGTCTCAATACATTAGCCATAGTGATTAGTAGTTTTTAAGTGTCTGATTAATTCGAAAATGCGGTAACCGATCGCGCCAAAGGCAAACATGGCTAGCGGATGCATGGACCATGATGCTGCAATGTCCCCTTTGGTCAGCAGACTCATGGCCCGACCCAATCCACATCCCGGACACCAATGGAAGCCTAGGTTCTCCAATGGGCAAAGGGTGAAGTGTTGGGCGCCATAAGGGTCAATCAACAGAATCCCGATGAGGGCTCCGATCCAAAAGACCAATTCTAAAGGGAATGTGCGGATGAGGGTACCGATTCTTTTCATTTGATACTCAAAGTACGAAAAGAATGCCACAAGGTAAAAAGGCCTGTTTTAACCAAAATTAACGTCTTTGGAAATTGTCCTGACACGTACACGGACAAAAAAGTGTTCGGTTATGGACGCTTTGGAACTGGGATGCTTAATTTGAGTTCCTTGCCGAATTGGGCTTTACTTTGTTCCAAAAACTGGGTTCGGGTTTTCTGATACGAAGGATTTCCTCCGCTTTGTTTCAAAAAGTTGAAATCCAACACCAAAGCATAAACACTTTTGGGGAGTTTTGCTTTTTCTTTGATCCCCAATACGCCCGCTACTTCCTTTCCTACAAAGTAAGCCACCAATGTTTCAGACAATGATGACAAAGCAGCATCTGGAATAGCCTTTTCATAAAAGCCGAGCAAAGACTTGATCAAGGTATTTCCGGCCTCCGAAGGTCGGACGTGACGTTTGCGGATCAGTTTTTCCAATTCAAAAGATTCCTTGGCTGTTTCCGGCCAATAGGCAATATCAATTCCCAAATAATGGCCGATGACTTTCCAATAATGCAAAACAGCTTCGTGTGTTTCCACACCGGGAAAACGGTTGAGCTTCTCCATTCCCCGCATCACCATGAGGCTAAAGGCAAGGTTGGTACCGATCATATCTTCCTGATTGATGGGCAATCCCCAATCTGGATTCCAGTCTTTGGCGTATTTGGATACAAAATACCTACTGAAGGCATGGATTAACCTCACCTTTGCGATGGTCAATAGCGACTTATTCTCATGAACAAATGTTCCGGGAACAAAACAATCCAACAAGAATAAGGCTGTTTCGGAAAGCCGCATGCCTACTTCATCGGTGATTCTTTTGGAGCGGACAAGGACTTGAGCACCATCTGCGAAAGCATAGCAGTAAGGCAAGGAGTAAAAGCCCAAAAGTGACAGGTAGAGATTTCCCTCTTTGTCAAAAAAATCCTGAGAAGCTTTGATTTTTTCGGGGGAAATAAAGTCAGGCTGATTATGGAAAAACTGAATAAAGGTTTTCAATTCCTGTGGAAAATTTACCAATTCTTCTCCTGTAGGAAGAACTTTCCAAGAATTGATTTTTTCGCACCATTCAGGTTGGTTGACCAAGAACCCAACTGCAATATCAGCCAACACGTCACCGTTAGACCTGAGTGTATCTAGGTTCTGATTGGTATATAAACTTAATTTTCCCACCTTAGTCTAACCCTGATTTTGTAAATTAGTTTCCGAAAACTCATGCTTATGCGTCTCAAATTACGATTATCCTTTATCTCGCTCTGTATTTTACTGTCAATCAATGCTTTTGCCCAAGGCAGTTTTGACCTGATTGCCATAGACCTCAAAAAATCCAATGGAAAACTGGTTCTTGATTACAATACTATAACCTTGATTACCGACCGGCCCTTGTATGACAATCAGCCTGCTTTTATCAATGACATTCAAATGGCTTTTTCGGCGGTAGACGAAAAGGGCAACAACGACATTATCATTTACAACTTTGAAAAAGACAAGTTTACCAACCTCACCAAAACTCCTGACAGGAATGAATTTTCGCCTTCCCTGACGGATTGTGGTTTGTATGTATCTGCAGTCACAGTAGAGCCTGACGGCAAGCAGCGGCTTTGGCTCTATCCAACCAATTTTGGGGAACCGGAATTGTTGTATGACGACATCGAACCGGTGGGTTATTACGATTGGTATGACAATAAAGCCGCCATGTTTGTCCTTGGTCAGCCCAACAAGCTCGTCTATCCATACAGCAAATCAGAGCTGGTCACTATCAGCGAAAACGTCGGTCGCTCGGTAAAGAAAAGACCCAAAACCAGCATCATTACCTATATCGACAAAAACGTCAGCAAAGAAGTGGACGGGGTGAAATCCTATGCCATCAAAGGATTTGACATTGAAAAAAGAGCTTATGTCGATTATGGTTTCACTTTTCCCGGTTCGGAAGACTTCATTTGGTTGGACAACCAGCTTATTCTGATGGGAAAAGGGGATGACCTGTATATCCGAAAACCTGAAAAAGAGGATTGGGAAAAAGCCGGTTCCATTATCTTGGAAGGCTATCAAAACATTACCCGAATGGCCTATTCTGACAAATTGAGGAAGTTGGTGATGGTGATGGAAAGGGTTAGGTAGGTAAGTGGTAAGAGGTAAAAGGTAAGTGGTAAGAGGTAAAAGGTAAGTGGTAATAGGTAGAAGGTTAAAGGTTGAAAGGTATGGACCTGCTATCTGGCCGTATCTAAATTCCATCAGCAATTTAAAACATCCAGTATTTTCCTGATTCGTTGGCAGGCTTTGCGAGAAGGATAATGATGAATACAGCCGAAAGGATCAAAATTCCGAATAATAAAGCAAACATGGATACGGTTTTGGCCCTGTCAAATACCCTGACTCTTGCCTGTACGATATGTTGTAATTTTAACTCATGGTACTTGACTTTTGGGAATTCCAACAGAGGTCGTTCTGGAGTGATATAGCCCGAAATACTTTGGTTTGACTTCTTTTCTACCAAAAAATAAAGCTCTGACTTGTCCACCAAAATGATGTGGTATTCTTTGTTTTCCTGAAAAGGCACCAAGGTATCATATCCGGAAAAGGAAACGTGGGGAGGTAGGTTGTATATCTTGGACAAGTCCTCGTACTTGGTACAAGACAAGGAAAAAAGTCCAAAAAACAGACAGAAAAGTTTTAGTTTGGCCCCCATAGTTCAAGTCGTTTTATTTACCTGATAAAATTAAAAAAAGCCCTTCACTTGAATAGGGCATTCCAAATTTTTAATAATTGATTTGGGCCAAAGCAATTTTATATTTTAGTAAAAATCAGTTTAACTTCCATTTTAATCTATAATAGACCTGAATTTCATCTATTAAAAAAGACACAAGATTCAAGACTTGGTTACTCGGGAACAATGACAACAATTACAACCACTACAACAATTACAACGACTACAACAATGACAACAAAGAAAAAGATATCCCCGTAGTTAAAATAATCCTCTTAAACAATGTACTACCTCAGTCAAATCAACCTTCCTTCAGGGTCTCAATCCTATTTTCCTTTTACCTTACCAGCATTTAGGGAGTTGGGGTCAATGTCATTTACTACCCCTGTTACGGTGTTTGTTGGTGAGAATGGATCAGGCAAATCTACTTTGCTTAAAGCATTGGCAATCAAGCTTAACCTTCCAGCAATCGGAAGTAATGATCTAGAAAGAGATGAAACGTTGCAGGGAGTAAAAGCATTCGGTGAAGCCATCATAACTTCATGGAAGAAGAAGGCTTACAGAGGTTTCTTTTTTAGGGCGGAGGATTATTTTGGATTTGTAAAGCGTCTCCGCAATTTGGATCAAGAACTGAAAGGCGACATTGTAGATTTTGAAAAAAGATTGAGCGGCACAGGGTTGAAGTTGGCCGTCGGCGCGGTCCATGGTCAAAAGGAAGCTTTGCTTCGCAAATACGGGGACCTGACAGAAGTCTCTCATGGGGAAGGGTTCTTAAAGGTGCTTCAGGGCAGACTGCAGGCGGAAGGAATCTACCTGATAGACGAACCGGAAGCGGCACTTTCTCCGCAACGACAGTTGGCACTATTTTCTTTGATCAAGAACCTCTCCGAAAATCACGGTTGCCAGTTCATTATTGCCACCCACTCTCCTATTCTGATGACCCTACCCAAAGCTACTATTTATCAGTTTTCAGATTCAATCCAAAAAGTCAAGTATGAGGATACCGAACACTTTACCATCATGAAAAACTTCCTCAACAACCCTGATGCATTTTTGAGGTATTTGTAAAGAATTATAAATCAAAAAAGTCAACCTTAAGAAAAAGCACCTCCAAAGGCCATAATATAGAGCACAAATGCAAGGGCAGCTGCTCCTAATGGAATCCCAAGTGTTTTACCCAAACTGAATTTCTTGAGCTCAATTTGCTGGATTTCCTCTAAAGGAATGGAAGAATCATAATGTTTGAAACTACCCGAAGCAGCGGAATCACGATGGATTTCACCAAAAATCTGACTATCCTCCACCCTTTCAAATACTAGGTAAACTTTAGAGCCATCTTTTTTGGTGATCTTGACCTTATCTCCAGGTTGGAGGGTTTCCAAAGGAATTCCGGAGGTTTTATCTGGTCCTGAAGACTCAACCACATTTTTGTAGGAGGTGCAGGAAAACAGCGAAAAGCTGAAAACCAAAATCAAAACAACATTAATTTTTAAAATGCTTTTCATATTGCTGAGGAAAGTAACAGACATAGACGAAATAAACGGAGCTTAGAAATCTTAATTAAGTGCCTTCTAATAAAGTTAAAAGTATACTTGGTTTCTTTTTGTTTTTATTTCCAATTTTTCAAAATTACCTTAGCTTTTACTTTTTACGGACAAGGATAAAAATATCAAAATCATATTCAAACTGCCGATTTCAAATTATCGATCGGAAAAAAAATAAATAAGACCGGAATATTGAAATCTTGTTGATTGAATAACTCTAGTCAACTGAGTCAGTTGACAATTTTGCTTTTATTCAGAACCTTCCGGAATACCATTCTTGCCCTTGATTCTTGAAGCTAAGTACATTATTTTATCTATTGATTGCCGGTAAATAGAATACTAAAAGTATAACTCCTGATATTGCCCAAAGTACGACTGCCCGTAAATCCTTTCTTAAAACTTGCACCTTTAAAATTTTTTCCAAAGGGATATCTAAATTATAAGGTTCTGTATTTCCTGCAACTTTATAGTCCACCCAGACTTTCCCACTAAGGATTTTTTCCTCAAAAGAACCGTAGAGCATATAATACTTTTCTCCTGTGGTAAGTTTTACTAGTATTTTCTCTCCCTCTTTAATTTTATCAAATTCGCTTTCTGCAACAAAAAACCCCTCTTGGTTTTTACAAGTTTTTGGATCCAGTTTTTCAACATTTCTATAGCTTTTGCAGCTAACTGTCAGTATGAAAAATATCAAAATCAAATTCAATCTGCTGATTACAAATTTATTTTTCATAATCTTTTTGTAAGTAATAAGAAAAAGACAATTGGCTTTATTTCTTCATTTTTGGTTTACCTTATAAGTGGGATTAATTTTAGTCAAATAATAGGTTTGCCTTCAAGTTTTTATCCCTGTTGCTTGCATTAATTTAAATAGATAGGATCAGTTATATATGCAATAATTATTATTCCTAAGAATGCCCCTGCGATACCAATCGTCAATAAACCTGTACGGGAGAAATTAAAACTTCTAACAGTAATTTCTTCTATTTCACTTATCGGAATTCCAATCGCTTTGGTTGGCACTTTATTTCTGTCATTTTTATTACTCCCCCATGTATCCCCATAGACGACCCCATCTTTGAATTCTTTGAAATACAGATATTGTAGTTCTCCATTTTTTTTCAATATGCTTACCCTACTTCCCATTTTTATTTTATACAAATCCCGGTTTGAGAACTTGGGCTTTTCATCATTTTTTAATTTGCGACTTTTACCTATTTCTTTGACTTGGCTTATTCTTTTGATTGGAATCGAAAAATCATGAGGGTCAACCTTTTTCAAATTATAAGCATCCCTGAAAGCCTGTCCATAGAGCATTCCTTCAGATGCACTTGAAAATAGAATATCTTGGCTGTTTTTGGTTTTATCCGTCACCCTAATTTTATCTCCTTGAGCCATACCTTCAAAATAATCCCAAGATAGGGTGTCAGCCGCATCAAGGCCCAAAGTTAGCGGTCTCGATATATCATATAGATTAGTGTATGTGACACAGGAATTTGAGCCAATCAGCATTAAAGCAAAAAGCAACAGGGATGTCCTCTTGGATTTCCTTAGCGTCCTTGTTTTTTGAAATGGTAAAGCGCTCATAAATTTTTGGATTAATCCAAATTTATGAAAAGTAAAAAAAGGAATGAAAAAATTTTAAACTTAAAAGCAGCAATATTTACTAATATAATTTTTCAATTTAGGATTTTTTACTTATCTGCATTTATCAAAATTATGTAAAATATGTCCTATGATGAACTAGTTGAATAGGTATCTTCTATCATAGGACTATGATGTAACTGAGCTCAAGTCAAGCAGTTGCCTTTATGGCCCTTGAATAAAATAAATACTAAGCACCTTCTTAGATTCGCCTTTCCCATCAAGGCGCCATCATCACGTACTCATACGTACTTTGCAGTCCAAGAGGAATCCCCAATGTCCAATACAACAACAAGAATAAGGTCCAGGTCACGAGCAACACGATAGAATACGGCAACATCATGGAAACCAAAGTTCCGATCCCGGTGGACTTGACATACCGTTGGCAAAAGACGACAATCAAAGGAAAATAAGGCAGCAAAGGTGTAATGATATTGGAAACGGAATCCCCTACCCTATATGCCGCTTGGGTCAAATCCGGTGAGATTCCCAACTGCATCAACATCGGCACAAAAATCGGACTGATCAAAGCCCACTTTGCAGAAGCCGAACCCACCAATAGATTGACAAAGGAAGTCAATATCACAATTCCAACTATGGTAATCTGGGAGGGAAGGTTCATCGATTGAAGGAAATTAGCACCTTTCAGAGCAGTCAGTGCTCCAATATTGGATTTTCCAAAAGCATCAATAAACAAAGCACAGAAAAAGGCCATCACAATATAATAAGCCATACTTCCCATGGCCTTGCTCATGGAAGCGACCATGTCTTTCATGCTTTTGTATGTCCCTGCTGCAAATCCATATATTAAACCGGGAATCCAGAATAATATAAATATCAAGGGCACTATGGATTTCATTAACGGTGCATCTCTTGATGTGATCTCACCCGTGGCATCCCTCATGGCAGAATCCTGTGGCAAAGCCCAAAAGAAAAGTCCAATAATACAAAGGAACATGATTCCAAAAGCAATCCAAAAAGCCATTTTCTCCCTTTCATTTAGGATTTCTATTTTTGGAATATCCTCAAGATTATCGTCAACAATCACATTCTTATTTAATCTTGGTTCTACCACACGGTCAGTAAGGAACCAGACTACCATGACCACCAGCAAACTTGAAAGGCCTGTGAAAAAGATATTGTTTAAAGGATTAAGCACAATCTCCGGATCAATGATCTGAGCGGCAGACTGCGTAAAGCTTTGGATTAAAGGATCAATACTTGATGGAATAAAATTGGCACTGAATCCACCGGAAACCCCAGCAAATGCTGCTGCTATCCCTGCAAGGGGATGTCTGCCTGCGGCATAAAAAATCACACCTCCCAATGGAATCACCAAGACATACCCCGCATCCGCTGCAGTATGACTCACGATAGCCACCAAGACCAAAATCGGTGTCAACAACATTTTTGGAGTCACACCCAATAAAAACTTCAAGCCAGCATTGATAAACCCGGAATGCTCCGCCACACCCACACCCAACATAGCAAGCAATACCACTCCCAAAGGTGGGAAATTGATAAATACTCCCGTCATATTGGCAAAAAAAGCGGCAAACTGGGTCCCTGTCAGGAGGTTTTGAACACGGAGTTCACCCCCACTTCTTGGGTCCACCGCACCAAAGTCAATGGGTGAGAGTAAGGCCGAAAGCAGCCAGGTAAATAGCATCAATATCAAAAAGAGGATGGCCGGATCAGGAAGTGTGTTTCCTGCCTTTTCTATAAAATCCAAAAATCTGTCCAAAAAGGTTTTGGGTTTTTTCTCGTTATTGCTCATAAACAATTAAATTGGGGTTTGATAAAAATAGTAAGCTTTTACAATTATCATATCATTTCCCTCCTTCTTTCTCTGATTTAAAATGTCTGTAAACCTATTCTCCCCTCCTGTTGAAATCAAAAAAGAACTTAAAAACTTCTGTGCCTTTTTGGATAAAACTATTCCCGCAAAAAAACTTGATAAAAATGTCCTTATCTGCACCTGGAACATCAGGATGTTTGGTGACATCACCATGAAATGGCAGTCGGGTGATACAGACAGCCCCAAACGGGATGCCCATGCCCTGCTTTGCATTGTCGAGATCATCAAAAGGTTTGACATCATCGCCGTCCAGGAAATACGCGGCAATTTCAAAGGATTGAGAGAAACTATGCACCTGCTCGGGTCAGACTGGAGCTTTTTGATGACAGATGTCACCGCAGGATTCAAAGGAAACAATGAAAGACTTGCCTTTATCTTTGATACCCGCAAAGTCAGATTGTCCGGGCTTGCCTGTGAGATCGTTATCCCGGATGAGGTTTTAGAGAATAACAAAGCGATCGGAGAAGGTGCGTTGCAAAGACAATTTGCTCGGACTCCCTATGGGGTAAGTTTCAAGGCCGGGAAAAGTACCTTTGTTTTGTTGACGCTACATGTTCTTTTTGGATCCAAATCAAAGGATAGGGTTGGCGAGATCCAAGCCATCGCTGACTGGATTTATGATTGGTCAAAAGAAATGGCTTCATGGAACCATAGCCTGTTGACCTTGGGAGATTTTAACCTGATGAGAAAGGGAGATCCAACCTTTGATGCCTTTATCTCCACCGGACTTTTTATCCCGGATGACCTTCAGCAGCAAGACAGAACCGTATTTAAAAAAACAAATACATTTTATGATCAAGTTGCTTGGTTTGAAAATAATCTCAACCTTACATATGTTCAGGGGGGAACAGTTGATTTTCGCGACCATGTACTCAAGGATAGGAACTATACAATTTCTCAATTATCTTTCAGGCTTTCTGATCACTTTCCACTTTGGACTGAATTTCTTACACAATAAAACAACCTATGATAACCTCAAAAAAAAACTACCTATTTGCTTTCATTACTATCTTTTTTGCTTACCAAGCCCAGTCTCAGGAAATGGACAGAGGTAGCGTCGTCGTGAAAAACGCAACATTGGTCAAAGTTGGAGAAGGCTACACCTTTACGGAAGGGCCTGCCGTCCACCGGACAGGTGATGTTTACTTCACAGACCAACCCAACGATAAAATTTATAAATGGTCTGCAACCAAAAATGAAGTAACCTTATTCCAAGAGGGTACCAAAAGGTCAAACGGCATGTATTTCGATAGGAATGATGTTTTGATTTCATGTGCAGATTTGGAAAACCAACTCATTGCCATTGATGATAAAGGAAATTCGAAAGTCTTGATTGAAAATTTCAAAGGAAAAAGGCTCAATGGCCCCAACGATGTCTGGATCGCCCCTAATGGTGGCATGTATATCTCTGACCCATTATACAAAAGAAAGTGGTGGACCGGCAGAAGTCCGGAAATGGAACAGGACGGCCAACACCTTTACTATTTGGCGCCGGACAGAATTCAGTTTTTCAGAGTGGATGAAAAGCTCGTCCAACCAAACGGTTTGGTGGGAACACCCGATGGCAAGAAACTGTATGTTGCCGATATTGGTGATAAAAAAACATACGTCTACGAGATCGAAGAAGATGGTTATCTTAAAAACAGAAAGCTTTTTTGCGAAATGGGCTCGGATGGAATGACAATCGATAACAAAGGCAATGTCTACCTCACCGGCAAAGGCGTCACAGTCTTCAATCCAAAAGGGGAGCAGATTGCATACATTCCTGTTGAAGAAAGTTGGACAGCCAACGTAGTCTTTGGAGGTACGGAGCGCAAAACTCTCTTCATCACTGCCTTGGATAAAGTCTATACATTGGATATGAAAGTTAGGGGAGTTTGGTAATAGAATTGGAAAATTGGAAAATTAATTTGTCCACGGTCGACGGTCGACAGTCCACTGTGGACACTTCAAAATCATCAAATCACTCAACTTTTCATAATCCCTTAGACTTATTTTGGCCAATGCAACTGACTTCTGCTACTGTTCTTCCCATTCACCGGGACTGTTTACTAAACACTGCAACTGCCTACTTCGACTGCTTACTGCACTAAGACTGTTCACTGATAACTGCTTACTGCGACTGTGGACTACTACCACCTAATCTCCCCTATCCCCTTTTCTTTGAGATATTCATTGGCTTTGGAAAAGTGTCCACAACCCAAAAAACCCCTGTGAGCAGATAGTGGGCTTGGATGTGGTGCATGGAGTTTGAGATGCCTTTTCTCATCGATAAATGAGGCTTTCTTTTGTGCATAGGCACCCCAAAGCATAAAAACCACATGTTCTTTGTTGTCTGCTATTTTCCGGATTACCGCATCTGTAAACAGTTCCCATCCTTTGTTTTGGTGGGACCCTGCTTGATGAGCCCTGACAGTAAGCGTGGCATTCAAAAGTAAAACGCCCTGATCAGCCCATTTGGCAAGGTCACCATTTGAAGGCATTGGATTTCCTAGATCTCGGTTGATTTCTTTAAATATATTCAGAAGGCTGGGGGGGAAAGGAATACCCTCACGGACCGAGAATGACAGGCCATGTGCCTGACCCGGACCATGGTATGGATCCTGCCCCAAAATCACAACTTTCAAATCCTCTAAAGGACAATGGTCAAAAGCATTGAAAATCTCTTTACCTTTAGGGTAAACCACTTGGTTCTGGTACTCTGATTTAATAAAACCTGCTAGATTGGCAAAATAAGGTTCGGAAAATTCCTCATCTAGAAGATTTTTCCATCCTGCTTCAATTTTAACATCCATTTTTGTATCGTACTTCCTAAATGATTTGGAATTAAGACAAAGTTTTCGAATTTTTATATCCCTAATAATAAAAAGAAATGGTTACAGCTGTTACCCAAGGAATTAAAGTCACTGTTGAAGTCACCTATCAGGCCGAATTTTCCAGTCCGCACCAGCATCATTATGTATTTACATACAAGGTAAATATTGAAAACAATAGCCCCCATACCATCCAACTGATGAGAAGAAAGTGGGAAATTTTTGATGCAGGTGATACCACCAAAACTGTAGAAGGTGACGGTGTTGTGGGACAGCAGCCCATTCTCGAGCCGGGCCATTTGCATGAATATGTTTCCGGCTGTAACCTCAAATCAGGATTGGGAAAAATGAGAGGTTCCTTCTTTATGGAAAAGCTTTTTGATGGAAAAGTCCTTGAAGTAAAAATTCCTGAATTTCAGTTGATTGCAGATATCTTTGACAATTAAATTTGAGGCAGCACTTATTTCCTCTTCTTGCCTACATAAAGTATTGGCTTGTCAAAGAAGACCAATACGCAATCCAATCACCCTTTGTTTTTGATATCTATAATGGACTTATCGGTCATGTCCAGCAATCTAAGGACAAAGACCTCGACATTGAGGAAATCAGAAAAAAACTACTGGCAAGTAAAGAAATCTGCGAAATTGAGGATTTTGGAGCCGGCTCCAAAAAATTAAGAAAAGCCACAAGAAGGATTTCATCCATTACAAAATACAGTACAAGCACTCGTAAATATTCCCTGCTATACCAATTTTTCTGTTCTAAAACTCCTGCTGAACAGGTATACGAATTGGGAACTTGTGTAGGGCTAAATACCCGATACCTTGCCAATGTCACCAAGGGAAGTTTATTTACTTTTGAAGGAAGCCCTTCACTTTGGAAAAAGTCCCAAGAATTCCAAAAACCCCAAAACACTCATTTTGTCCTGGGAAACTTAAAAAATTCACTTCCTTATTTATTAGATAAAAACCATCCGGTAGATTTCGCCCTATTAGATGCTAACCATACTTACCAAGCCACTTTAGCGTATTTTGAGCTTTTATTGCCAAAAATCCAAGAGTCCAGTATTATAGCCATCGCTGATATCCATTGGTCAAAAGAAATGAACCAAGCTTGGGAAAAAATCAAATCCCATCCCCGGGTAGTCATCAGCTTGGACTTTTTTGAATGCGGTGTTTTGATTTTTGACAACACACTTACCAAATCACATTATATTTTACATTATTGACTTTTCTGAAGTATGAAAAATAATTCATGTCCCTGTCTGGCAGGAATAGAATTATAGCATTCTTCCATTTTCAGGATATGGAATTCTTTTTCAAACAGATTCTTATATTCACCAAACTCCCCACCAAAAGGAGGTCCCGGGTTTTGAAAATGTCGGTTGAACAATAGCCCCACCAATTTCCCGCCTGGTTTTATAAGCGATTTCATCTTCTTTACATATTGGGGACGAAATTCCGGAGGCAAAGCACATAAAAAGGTCTGCTCAATAATCAGGTCATACTGTCCTGAATGGTCAAAAAAATCGATGTGGTGGATTTGGCTTCTTGGAAAATCAGGATTGGTAAAATGAAAATTTTGCAAAGGAAAAAAAGAAATATCTAAAATGTAAGTATTCAAAAAGCCTTTTTTTAAAGCATATTGTGCCTCATATCCATTTCCTGCACCGGGAACAAGTATTTTTAACCTGAAATTTTCAATCTGGTCTAAATATTGCTTTATTGGTTCCGTAATTTCACCTACATCCCAACCAATGGAATTTTGTTGATATCTTGAAGTCCAATAATCTTCAGAAAGGATATTTGACATTAATTCACTAAATTAAAATTTCTACAATTTAATCATCTATGGAAACTACTCCACAAAAAAACACCAAAAAAGACAATGGGAAAAACATCCTGATTATTGTCTTATTAATCCTGATCGTTGCAAGCGGTATCAAACTGTACACTGACCACCTAGACAAAACGAGAAAATCCGAAGAAATTCTAATCCTTTCAGAAGAAAACAACGAGCTCAACCGTAGGATTGATTCCATGAATTACCAACTTGACCTTAGAATTCAGGAAATCACCAAATTGGGAGGCGATATCGCTGCCTTGGAAGAAATCAAAGAGCAACTCACCCGTGAAAGGAGTCTTGACAGAAAAAGGTCTACAGAAGAAATCGCTTCGTTAAACCAAAGAATAGCCGCATTCTCTAAAACAATGCAGGAAAAGGATCAGGAAATCCTCAGGCTGAGAGAAGTCAATGAGCAGCTTTTCACCGAAAACACCGATTTGAAGACCACACAAGTTCAGATCCAAGAGGAAGTGGCCCAGCTGAATGTCAAGCAAAAGGAACTACAGGATAAAGTTGACATAGCAGCTAGATTAAGGGCGGAAAACATCAGCATTGTCGCCCTCAATTCTCGTGGCAAAGAAAGAGAAGATGGTTTCAAAAACAGACAATTGGAAAAACTTCGGATAACCTTCAACCTCGCAGATAATAAAGTAGCAGAAAAAGGTGCAAGGGACATTTACGTTCAGATTATGGCTCCAAATAACCAACCTATCTTTGATGTTGCCAAAGGCTCAGGTACATTTTCGGTCGGTGGAAGGGAGGAGTTCTTTACCGTTCATCAGGACATCCTTTTTGACAACTCTAAGCAGACTTTGACATATTTCTACGAAAAAGGCACCAAATACAATCCGGGAATCTATGAGATCAGGATTTATGCTGACGGATATCAGATTGGAACCAAGTCATTTGAAGTGAAATAATCAGGTATTTTAAAGCTATTATTTGGAATAAACAGGACAAACAACTACTTTTGCGGTCTGTTTATCAAAAATAAGCTTAAAAAAATAAAATCATGTTCCAAAAAAATTATGAAACGGTATTCATACTAACTCCCGTTTTGTCTGATGTTCAGATGAAGGATACCGTAGACAAGTTTGTAAGCTTGTTAAAAAATGAGGGGGCAGAAGTCATCAATGTTGAGAATTGGGGTCTAAAGAAATTGGCCTATCCTATTCAGAAAAAAAGCACCGGTTTCTACATTTTAATTGAGTACAAAGGTGATCCATCTTTGGTCAAGAAATTGGAAATTGAAATCAGAAGAGACGAGAAAATTCTCCGATTCCTGACGACAGTTCTTGACAAGCACGGCATTGCTTACGGAGACAAAAGAAGAAAAGGTGAATTTAACAAAAAAACTGAAGCAAAGGAGGAGCCTGTATCATGACACTCAAAAATGAACCAATCAACAGAAACGATAACAGGAAAAAATACTGTCGTTTCAAAAAAAGCGGTATCAAATATATCGATTACAAAGACCCTAACTTCCTTTTGAAGTTTGTCAACGAGCAGGGCAAGATTCTTCCAAGAAGATTGACAGGGAATTCAGCTAAGTTTCAAAGAAAAGTGTCCAATGCCATCAAAAAGGCAAGACACTTGGCATTATTGCCATTTGTAACTGACGGTTTGAAATAGTACATCTTTGTTCATTTATCTTTAAATAGTATTACAATGGAAGTTATTCTTAAAACAGACATAAAGGGACTTGGATACAAAAATGACATGGTCGAAGTAAAGCCAGGTTATGGTAGAAATTACCTCATTCCTCAGGGATTTGCGGTATTGGCTACAGGTTCCAACAGAAAAATCCTTGCAGAAAACGTAAAGCAAGCTGCCCACAAAGCAGAAAAAATCAAAACAGCAGCCGAGGAATTGGCTACTAAACTAGCCGAAATGACTTTGGAAATCAAAGCCAAAATCGGTGAATCAGGTAAAATCTTCGGAAAAGTAACAACCTTACAGGTTTCTGATGCATTGGCAACCAAAGGAGTGGAAATCGACAGAAAGAAAATTTCTATCAATGTGCCTGTTCAAGGTGCAGGAGAATTCGAAGCTGAGGTTGACCTTCACAGAGAAGTGAAAAGCAAAGTGAAATTTGTTGTTGTAGCTGAATAAGCAAAACAAAAAATACAGTAAACAAAAAAGGCTTTCAAATCGAAAGCCTTTTTTGTTTTGTTTTGATTAATTCAAAGCGATTTTTTCAAGATCTTCTACCAATTTCTTGGCTACAGCCTTGCTGTTTTCTTCTCTTTTGGCTTTCAATAATTCCAAAGCTTCTTTGCTTTTTGCAATAACCCCGACAGGATTGTTGTCATATTGGAAACTGTTCCAGCACCAAGATAATTCAGAATGAAGCTTCTCGCCCAAGTTCAATTTTTCAAGTTTTTCCAAAGTGGAAACAATGGTTTTTTCAGAAATTTTTACTGACATGATTATAATTGTTTTGTTAA
Source organism: Aquiflexum sp. TKW24L (assembly GCF_023502205.1). Lineage (GTDB taxonomy): Bacteria > Bacteroidota > Bacteroidia > Cytophagales > Cyclobacteriaceae > Cognataquiflexum. The sequence goes on from NZ_JAMFLG010000001.1 coordinate 57,625, forward strand.
ATAATGTAATTTCTTTTTTCAAATTCGAGTGCAAAACAATATATAATTTTCTATAAATACAATATAATCAGATATTTAGTAACATTAATTTAAATTACAATCGATTTCGATATAATAATTGGTGGGTTATTTTTGATTCTTGTCACTATATTTAATGCAACTTATCAAGGAATGGAAAGAAAGCAATCGCTTCAAGAAGAATTTGCCAACAGCATCACCCATGGTTTCGGGATTTTATTCAGCATCATCGCCATCGCATTGTTGGTCACTTTTACCGTACTTAATGGGTCAGCCATCCATATTGTCAGTTGTAGCCTTTTTGGAGCCTCCATATTGTTGTTATATACCTTTTCTACCCTTTACCACGCTACGCCTCCGGGTGCCATCAAAACTTGGCTGAGAACCTTTGACCATATAGGAATCTATTTCCTGATTGCGGGAACATATACACCATTTTTACTATTGGCCGTCAAAGGGATATTAGGCTGGGTTTTTTTTGGGATCATTTGGGGACTTACAGTGTTTGGTATTATTTTTAAAATATTCTTTACTCATAAATTCCAAAAAGCTTCACTGATACTCTACTTGGGTATGGGTTGGATGGCAGTCTTCCTGATCAAACCCCTGCTGACTACCTTGAGCACCCCTACCCTATTTTTAATTGCGGCGGGAGGACTCAGCTATACCCTCGGTACCATTTTTTATACCAGACCCCAAATGCGCTTTGGTCATACCATCTGGCACCTATTTGTCTTGACCGGTACAATCTTACATTTTATAGCGATCATGAACATGATACTGGTCGATAACCTATAAACTTTTTGGGCTGACATTAAAGCATTTAAAATATATACTCAAAAAATCTTCAGTACCCTACTTGCATAAAAAGGAAAGTACCCCTACATTTGTGACACCTTTCAAAAAAGGGGTGAATTCAATTAAAAATTGGCCGATGGTGTAACTGGCAACACGTCTGATTTTGGTTCAGAAGAGTCCAGGTTCGAAACCTGGTCGGCCAACATAAGAGCAGCTCAAAAGGCTGCTTTTTTTATTTTCATTCATATGGATTCATTTTCGAAATCCAAACCCAGCTTCCCCCTTTACCTGAAATTCACTTAATTTGCAATATCAAAACCATTAAGATGTCATCATTCGATTCTATCAGGCCATATTACGATACAGAAGTAAATGACGCAATCCGGGAGATCATGGACCACCCGATGCTGAAGGCCATGATGAATTTTACCTTTCCCGAGGAAAAAGATGAATTCTGGAAAAACCTGATGCTGCATTGCCACTCCATCAGGGACTTCCAAATCAACTTTATCTACCCTGCCATCCAAAAAGTGCTGGAGAAAAGTTCCAGTGGCCTTTCCACATCAGGATTTGAAAAACTAGAAAAAAACACCTCCTACCTTTTTATATCCAATCACAGGGACATTATTCTTGATACATCTTTGCTGAATGCCTCACTATACGAACACGGTCTCCGTATGACCACCTCAGCTATTGGCGATAACTTGGTAAAAAAGCCCTTCCTGAGAACTTTGGCAAGATTGACGAGGAGTTTTATAATCAAAAGGGGGATACCATCAAGAGAATTGTTGGAAAGTTCCAGGTCAATTTCTGCTTTTATAAAACAATCTCTCCTGAGAGAAAACAGATCTGTATGGATAGCACAGCGTGAAGGCCGCACCAAAGACGGAAACGACATGACCCACAAAGGCGTGCTGAAGATGATTGGAATGGCTGCAGGACCGGGAGAAAATATCCTTGATTACTTCAAAAAAATCAATGTCGTACCCGTAAGTATCTCCTATGAATATGACCCTACGGATGTGCTCAAAATGCCTGAACTATTGGCTAAAGCCCGGTCAGAAGCCTATGTCAAAGGAGAGAATGAAGACTTTCATACCTTATTGAATGGCATCATAGGCCAAAAAAGAGGGATACATATCCATATCGGAGATGTACTTACTGACCCAATTGATCATATTTCAAAAACAGTTTCCACCGGTGTCAAACAAATGCAGGAGTTAGCAGAATTGGTTGACAGACAGATCATTCTTGGATACAGGTTATGGCCTACCAAATACGTCGCGCATGACCTCCTCCAAGGGACAGATGATTATTCAGATAAATATACCGCGGAGGAAAAAGAACTTTTCGAAAGAAGATTCAGAAAAGGCGTTGACCAATCTGACCCTATGGCTGTAAAGAGTTTTCTAGCCATGTATGCCAATCCTGTAGCCAATCAGATGAGGATTATAAAAGAGACTTTAAACTGATTTCAGTTTGCCTCTTCTTCATATTGGCTAATTTTATTATTTCGACTGATTTGCTCACGTTTTATCGCTTATTTAATCAGGTCTTATACCACTCATCTAGAAAATAAATTTTATTCCAAAAAAAATCTTGATCAACGTAATTATCAAACCCTAATTTTTTTTTCCCACGCAGGATTTTTAATGACTTAGAAAAGTATTTAAAACTTACTTTTATATAATAAGTACCAAAATTCTATTAAATACGACTTTTTTTATAATAACCAGATGATTTTCAAGCATTCAGGTCATTTTCACTGACAAAATACACCAAGCTATATTCTTTAAAAAAGATGAATTTTGTCGGTCAAATATTCTTAATTTCATAATACTTAAACCTGAAAATGAGCCGGCCAGGCAGGTTTCAGGTTTTTGTTATGATCTACTAGACTCTCTTTCGCTAACCGAATTACCCAACATTACCCCTAAAAACCTCTGTTATTTTCGAAAGCACCTTATCCAAAAAGAATTTTCCGGCACAGGAATCGGTCTCGCCATCTGCAAAAAAATAGTCGAAGAACTTGGCGGGAAAATATGGGTCGAATCTACCCTCGGTCTTGGAAGTACATTCCATTTTACAATTCCAAAATAATCTGATGAGAAAAAAATTAAAGTCGCTGCTCAAGAATTTCAATAAAAGGCCGGTTCTGACAGGAATAGTTGCTTTTCTATTCACCCTTGGACTGACCCAATTTCTGACATATAAAGATTACCTACTTGTAAGGTCTTCTGAAAGGGAAGCTGTTATAGAACAGACAAACCTATTGGAAAACAAAATTGTGACAGGTTTGAGCTTTGTCTTGTCAGCCACCAAAACACTTTCTTACCTCGAGAGAAAGTATGGCATCGGGGGTGATTTTAATGAAATAGCCAGGGAAATCCTACAACACAATCCCAATGTGGATGCCATTCAATTGCTTGAAAAAGGAACCATCAAATACACCTATCCATTCATAGGAAATGAAATTGCCATTGGATATGATATTTTTGCTGATTCTTTGAGAAGGACAGAAGCCATCAAAGCCATGGAAAGTAAAACCCTGTTCTTTGCCGGCCCTTTTCAACTCAAACAGGGAGGTTCCGGAATTGTAGGACGATTGCCTATATTCAAGAAGAATGAATTTTGGGGTTTTGCAGCAGCAGTGGTCCGGCTGGAAACGTTTTATGATATCATTGGAATGGATGACTTGGATCAAACTTCCTATGCTATCCAATTTTCAAAAATCAATCCCGATACAGGAAAGGAGGAATTTTTTCTCCCAAAACATGACAGTGAATATTCAGGTCATCGTCACGATATGCGTATTCCACTCGGAGATTGGAAGCTATCTGTACAACTAAAGGAATCCCAAGCATTAAAGAAGAATTACCTTTCATTTGTCTTGCGTACAATCTTGTCAGGGATTTTGGGTATTACAGCATGGTACCTCGCCATACAGCCTTCCATCCTTCAAAGCAAAGTCAACAGGCAATCCAAACAACTGAAAAAAAGCAACGAAAGATTTGAATATGCGACCATGGCAACGTCTGATGCCATTTGGGACTGGGATTTGGTTTCCAACAAAGTGTACCGATCGGATAATTTCGAAAAAATGTTTGGGTACACGAAAGCGGAATTCAATGACCAATCTGATTTTTGGAATTTGCACATTCATCCGGAGGACCTGAATAAAACCAGAGATGAACTAGACAAAACCATCCAATCCAAACAGGAATACTGGGAGCAAGAATTCCGGTTTTTGAAAAAGGAAGGAAATTATGCCTATGTCGTGGACAAAGGCATCATTATAAGAAACAACAGGGGAAAAGCAATAAGACTAATTGGTGCTACCCATGATATCTCCAAAATCAAAGCTACAGAGCTGGCCATTGAAAAAGAAAAAGAATTTCTCAATGCGATGATGGAAAATATTTCGGAAGGCATCGTGGCATGCGATGATAAAGGACAAATATCTGTCATCAACCGGGCAACGAGAAATCTTTTTGGATTGGCTGATCACTTTGAGATTTCTGATTGGGCTGATCATTATGAACTTTTCAAACCTGATGGCATCACTCCTATTCCAATCTGTGAAGTTCCCTTATATCGCGCATTTAGAGGAGAGCAGGTCACTGATTATGAGATGGTCATTTTATCCAAGGTGGGTCTGCGTAAAATTGTCTTATGCTCGGGAGAAGAAATAAAAACCACTGATGGCAGAAAACTCGGCGCAGTCGTCGTCATGCTGGACATTACAGAAAAAAGAGAAAAAGAAAAAGACCTCATCAAAATGAGTGAGGAACTTAAAACCAGGGCAATAGAACTAGAAATTTCCAACTCAGAGTTGGAGAAGTTTGCCTATGTAGCCTCTCATGATCTTCAGGAACCGTTGAGAATGATTACTAGTTTTTTGAAATTGATCGAAAAAAAATATGAAGCGATTTTGGATGAAAAAGGTAAGCAATACATTCACTTTGCTACTGATGGGGCAGTCAGAATGAGGCAGATTATAATGGATCTGTTGGAATATAGCAGGACCGGCAATTCAGGTAAGATGGAGAAATTTGAGCTACAGGAAATCATGGAAGATGTGATCCTGCTAGAAAAAAACCACTTTAAGCGCCTAGGTGCCATATTGACCCAAGATCCGCTACCACTGATATTTGCTGCCAAAGCACAGATCAGGCAGTTGATGCAGAATCTTATCAACAATGCCTTGAAATATAGCACCCCAGGCACCAAACCAGAAGTCCATGTTTCCAGCAAAGGACATCCTGGTTATTGGGAGATCAGTGTCAGGGACAATGGAATCGGTGTGCCAACCGAACATCATGGAAAGATTTTCCAGATTTTCCAAAGGTTACATTCAAGAGAGGAATATGAAGGGACAGGCATAGGCTTAGCCATCTGCAAAAAAATAGTAGAAAGTCATCAAGGGAAAATCAGCATCATTTCAAATGACGGTTTAGGCAGTACCATTTCTTTTACCTTAAAGAAGCCGATGGACTGAATGAAGAAATAATACTGCTTCAGGCCTGCCATTGTAGGGGTTTCGGATTGATTTTTTTTGGGCCTCTGAATCACCACTTATGGAAATTTACAGTAAACTGAAGGTTAAGAATTATCTTAAGTTCAATCTTAATTCGGAGATCAACCATATGGAGGCAATAAATATACTTTTGGTCGAAGACAATGAAGGTGACATTGTGTTGACTTTGGAAGCATTTGAGGATGCCAAATTCAATATCGATATAAGCATTGCAAGAAATGGTGAGGAAGCCATTGACTTTCTCCTCAAAAAAGGCAGATTTATACAAGACAAAACACCCGAATTGGACACTGTCCCGAAAAAATGGCATTGAAGTGTTGGAATTTATCAAATCGCTAGAATCATTCATGCAGATTCCTGTGATCATGTTGACTACCTTCTCTTCCGAAAAAGACATCGCCAATTGCAATTAGAATCATGCAAATTATTTTATTACTAAACCCTTGGGTATTTAGGAATTTAGCAAGGCCATCCCTGAAATTGAAAATTTCTAGTTAAGGCTAGCCAAACTTCCCCAAAATAACTCCAAATAATACACCGCATAATGTTTCAAAAAGACAGCCCCTATTGTGCAAGTGATGGGTGATAGGTACTATCTCCACCCTCTTTCCTCCCACCTTCCCCTATACCTTCCTTAACCCCTCCCTGTAGATACTCCGTGTCTGAGTTACCGATACTCCGTGTCTGAGCTACAGATACTCCGTCTCCTACTTACACCTGACCTATTCCTGATGTACCAATGAGGTATTCCCGATTGACACTTTCACTCTTCAATACCACATCTTCTTTTCAAATTCTGCTTTCCTTTATTTCATTTGTATTACATTTAAATACCCAAATGAACTTTTGCCATTTTCCTTAAAATAAAAAGAGAAAAATGAAAAAATCCATATTCATTGTAATTGCGTATATCTTTTCCTCATTTTCATTTGCACAGGAAAAGAACCCTATTGGCCTGATCGAAACCCCAAAAGGAAACATCTACATCCGTCTTTTTGACGAAACCCCAAAGCACCGGCAAAGCTTTATTCAACTGGCGGAAGCCGGATATTGGGATTCCCTGACTTTCAATAGGGTCATCCCCAACTTTGTCGCACAGGCCGGTTGTCCGGATACGGAAGAAGGGTTCAAAGATCCTGAATACCTCCTCGAACCGGAGTTTGTCAAAGGCATCACCCATATTTATGGGGCTGTGGGTGCCGGTAGAGATGATAATCCGGGAAAGCTATCTGCAAGGTGTCAGTTTTATATCGTCCAAAACAAAAACGGATTGCATAGATTAGACAATGATTATACTGTTTTTGGTCAGGTTGTCAAAGGGATGGATATCGTCGATCAGATTGTCTACCAAAAAAGAGATAGCAAAGATGAACCCGTGAATCCTATCACCCTAAAAATCAAAATGCTCTATCTGACCAAGGCTGAACTGGAAAAACTGATAGAATCCTAGGATTTTTTTGCGCTAGCAAGTACAGAGAGTTCATTCCCACGGTATGTATCTTTATTAATACACCCATACGGAGTTGGAAAAAGACATGCAACAGCCCAAAGAAAACAGACTCATTGAATTACAAATCTTCTTTCTACATTTTTTGAACGGTTTTACGAAATGTCCCCATTTATTTAAATTTAAAACTTATTCACTCCCAAATATGCTATGAAAAAAATCTCTTTTCTCTTTGTGCTATTGATAACCACCCAATTTGCGCATGCCCAAGGCACAAGATTGCTTCGGGAACCTACCATCAGCCAAGAACATATCGTATTTGTCCATGCCAATGACCTTTGGAGGGTATCCAAATCCGGTGGAGCTGCAGTTAGGCTTACCAGCAATGAAGGGGCGGAAACATTGCCAAGATTTTCTCCCGATGGCAAAACCATTGCCTTTACGGGTCAGTACGACGGCAACACAGATGTCTATGTAATCCCTGTAGAAGGTGGAGAACCAAAACGGCTGACTTGGCATCCTGGTGCCGACTTGGTCACAGGTTGGACTCCTGACGGCAAGGAGGTACTTTTCAATTCGGCGAGAGTCGGTGTACCAACCCAAGAATCCAAGTTTTTTAAAGTTTCCAAGGACGGTGGCATGGAAGAACCATTGGATATCCCGAGGGCTGTCAACGGCAGGATTTCTCCGGATGGAAAATCAATTGCATACCAACAAATCGCATTTTGGGATCCAGAATGGAGAAATTACCGTGGTGGTCAGGCCAAGCCGATCTGGATCGTGGACATGAAAAGCCATGCGCTCAAATTGACTCCACAAATGGACAACGAGCGGCATACCCAACCCATTTGGAACGGAGACAAGGTTTTTTTCTTGTCAGAAAGAGATTTTGCCAACAACATCTGGTCTTTTGACCCAAAGTCGGAAACATTAAAGCAGGAAACATTCCATACTGATTTTGACATCAAAAACCATGATTCCAACGGTACTGATGTAGTTTATGAGCAAGGCGGTTATCTCCATATCCTCAATCCGGCAACAGGGGCTTCAACGCAATTGGCGATCAATGTCAACGGGGATTTTCATTGGGCAAGAGAAAGATGGCAGGAAGTCAATGGCAGAAGCCTCACCAATGCTTCCCTGTCTCCTACAGGCCAAAGGGCAATTTTTGAATACAGAGGAGAAATCATCACGGTGCCAAAGGAAAAAGGTGATGCCCGCAACCTGACCAAAACATCGGGCATTGCTGACCGCTCACCCGTTTGGTCGGCGGATGGACAGCAGATTGCATGGTTTTCGGATGCTTCAGGTGAATACCAACTCATGATCGGAGATCAGGAAGGGCTATCGAAACCAAAAGCAATCGCCCTTCCCAACAAATCCTTTTATTTCAGACCGGAATGGGCTCCGGACGGAAAAAATATTGCGTTCACGGACACAGATTATAACCTTTGGATAGTCAATGTGGCCACAGGTGAAGCTAAAATCGCCGACACAGAACGATTTGCACATCCCAACAGAAGCTTAAATCCTGTATGGTCTCCCGATTCCAAATGGGTAGCCTATGCAAGACTTTTGGATAATCAATTCAAAGCAATATTCGCTTACCAAATTGAATCTGGCAAAAAGGTCCAAGTGACCGACGGTTTGGCGGACGCCATCAGCCCGGTTTGGGATGCCAATGGAGATTACCTGTATTTCCTGGCAAGTACCAACTTTGGGTTAAATTCAGGTTGGCTGGACATGAGTTCTTATGAAAGACCCACGACCAGAAGTTTATACCTGGCAGTTCTAAACAAAAACGGGAAATCACCCCTACTACCAGAAAGTGATGAGGAGAAACCAAAGGAAACAGAGAAAAAGGAACCAGAAAAGAAAACAGAAACCAAACCCATAATCATAGATGAAGATGGATTATGGAATAGAATAATTGCTGTGGATATTCCGGCAAGGGATTTTACCGGCTTGGTCAAGGGGCCCGAAAACTTTTTGTTTTATACCGAATCCGTCCCAAACCAACAAGGGCTGACTTTGCACCGATATAATATCAAAGAAAGTAAGGCTGAAGTTTTCCTTGCAGGAATCAGCTTTGCCACGGCCTCAGCTGACAGAAAATCATTGCTCTATCAGGCAAATGGAAATTGGGGAATCGTGGACAGCAATGGCGGTCCCAAAAAAGTAGGAGATGGAAATCTGAAGGCATTAGCCAATTTCAAAATTAAAATCAACCCAAAGGAAGAATGGGAACAGATTTACAAAGAAGGATGGAGATATCAGCGTGATTTTCTCTATGTCGACAATGTGCATGGCGCACCTTGGAATGACATTTACAATTGGTACAAACCCTGGGTTTCACATGTCAAGCACCGAAGCGATCTGAATTACATCGTGGATATTCTTGGCGGGGAGGTCGCTGTGGGTCACAGCTACACATCGGGCGGTGATTTTCCTGATGTCAAATCGGTGAACATCGGATTGCTGGGGGCTGACTACGAGGTCAACCAAGGAAAATATAGAATCTCCAAAATCTATAATGCAGAAAGCTGGAACCCAAACCTGAAAGCCCCACTTGCTATTCCGGGAATTGATGTCAAAGAGGGAGATTATCTCCTAGAAGTAAATGGTATTGAAATCACCACATCAGAAAATCTTTACAAATACTTTGAAGGAACAGCAAACAGGCAAATCAAGATCAGGGTAAATGGTAAACCGGGTTTGGACGGATCTAGGTTAGTTACAGTCGTTCCGATCGAAAATGAAACGCAGCTAAGGATGATGAATTGGGTAGAAAGCAACAGAAGGAAAGTGAATGAATTGTCCGGCGGCAAATTGGCTTATGTCTATGTACCCAATACCGGAAATCCCGGTTACACCTATTTCAACCGCTATTATTTTTCGCAGCAGGATAAAAAAGGGGCCGTGATTGACGAAAGGAACAATGGCGGAGGCTCCGCAGCAGATTATATGGTGGACATCATGGCACGCGAGCTTCACGGGTATTTCAATAGCCGTGCCGGTGACAGAAGACCATTTACCACACCAATGGCAGGGATCTGGGGTCCAAAAGTGATGTTGATCAATGAAAGGGCCGGTTCTGGAGGAGACCTTCTCCCCTACCTCTTCAATAAAATGGAGATTGGGCCCCTGATCGGAACCAAGACATGGGGAGGATTGGTCGGTACTTGGGATACGCCTCCCTTTATAGATGGCGGCCGAATGGTTGCTCCAAGGGGCGGGTTTTTCGATGTCAATGGCGAGTGGGCAGTAGAGGGTGTTGGAATTTCTCCGGATATTGCTGTAGAACAAACACCAAAAGAAGTCATCCAAGGAAATGATCCACAACTTGAGCGGGCTGTAAAAGAAGCTTTGAAGCTCCTCGAAACCGAAGGTGTGGAATTGAAACCTGAACCAAATGCTCCCGTCCGATATGCAAGGCCACAAAAGAAAAATTAATCCTTCGGAGATGAAAAATTTAAAATTAAATTTCAGTGAAATACCACAAAAAGCTGGTTAATAACCCATCGAATCATTGAAACTTTAAAAAGAATAAAATAAATGTATTTGTCCTAATTGATGGATTAAATTGCAGGATATTGATAGAAATAGATCAAAACGGTAAATTTTTATATAAAAACAAAATATTTACCCTCAATCTTTTTACCTTTAAAGAAAAAACCATTATGAAAAAATCAATCTTTCTTTTCGCCATTTTGATCATGGCATTATTCTCTTTTAATGCAGAAGCACAGGCAATCAAAACGCCTAAAGTGGAAGTGCCGACCGCAGACCTTAAAAAACAATTGCTTGGAGCTTTGGACAATGTGCAGGGACTTGGACTGAGTGCTGATCAAACGTCAAAATTAAAAACCAACAACAAAGGTTTTGCCGATGAGATATTCAAAATACTTGGCGGTACCGGAACAGATGATGCAAAAAAAGGCCTTCTAAATAATTTGGGTGGTGAGAGACAGAAGTTCTTAACCGGACTTTTGGGTAATGATTTATTGGGAAAATACACCAAAAAAATTAACGGCTTGGTCAAACCATTTAAAAGTAAATTAGGATTGGCTTCATTGCTTTTCTAGATTCTTAAAAACCTTTTTTCCAAAGAAGGACTTACATTTTCAAAGCCGTGAAATTTCTTGTAAATTTCACGGCTTTCTTATTTAAACCCACCTATGAAGCTAATTCCCTATTTTATAATATTGCTGCTATTTGGTTGCAACCAACCAAAAATTGAAGCTGAGTTTCGTTTGACAGATCCCAAAAACAGCATCCTATTTGAAAAGCAGCTTCCGGTAATTTTTTCCAAATCTTCTCCTGAAGACCCCACAATCAACATCGATGAAACCCTGACTTATCAAGTGATGGATGGATTCGGCTTTACCCTTTCCCAAGGAAGTGCAAAGCATCTATTGGGGATGAATCCAACTGCGAGGAAAGAAATTCTAACTGAGCTTTTTGGAAATGAAGAAAACAGTATCGGAGTCAGTTACCTCAGGTTGTCAGTGGCTGCATCTGATCTAAACGAGTATCCCTTTTCCTACCATGATGTGGAGGAAGCAGAAAAAGACACCTTGCTTTTGCAGTTTGACCTAGGACCAGATAGAAATGATGTAGTTCCTATCTTAAAAGAAATTATGGGCATCAATCCTGATATCAAATTGATGGCCTCGCCATGGTCTCCCCCTGCTTGGATGAAGGACAATAAAGACACCCGTGGTGGAAAATTACTACCGGAATATTATGACCGATATGCTTTGTATTTGGTCAGGTACATCCAACAGATGGCAGACGAAGGGTTTACAATAGATGCCCTTACCATCCAGAATGAACCTTTGCATCCCGGAAATAACCCTAGCCTTCTGATGCTTGCTGAGGAGCAAAGAGATTTCATTAAATACCATTTGGGTCCTTTTTTTGAATCTGATCAAATCAATACCAAAATCATCATTTATGATCACAATGCAGACAGACCTGATTATCCGATCAGTATCTTGGATGATCCCGAAGCTAAAAAGTACATCGACGGATCGGCATTTCACCTTTATGGGGGTAAGATAGAGGCTTTATCAGAAGTTCATAGAGCCCATCCTGACAAAAACCTGTATTTCACTGAGCAATGGGTTGGATCACCGGGAAACCTTGCTGGTGACCTTACTTGGCATACCAAAAACCTGACCATTGGTGCGACGAGAAACTGGGCCAAAACTGTATTAGAGTGGAATTTGAGCTCTGCACCGGATCTCAAACCCCACACCGACCGTGGCGGATGTGACCAATGCCTAGGCGCGATTACGATCAAAATCGATAATGTTTTGCGGAATCCGGCTTATTATGTGATTGCCCATGCATCCAAATATGTGTTGCCCGGATCTATTAGGATCGATAGCAGTGAACCGGAAGGGTTACCTAATGTTGCCTTCAAAAGACCTGATGGAAAGATAGTCTTACTGATATTGAATGAGTCAAAAGAAGCCAAATCTTTCTACATCAAGAACAAAGAATGGTCTGGAGATATGACTTTGGAAGCAGGCGCTGTAGCTACTCTGCTATGGTAAATGGCATTATTTTACCACCAAAATCTGATTTAGGGAGATCTTAGGTAAAAAAGACCGTAAAATATATTTGGTTTCAGGAAGGTGCTTGACCTTTTTGAGATTCTGTAGGATCTCGGTTTCATCCGTAAAAGCATCTTCTTTATTTAGAAATCCATAGGCAGCAAAAACACCCTTTTCAAAATAAAGAAAAGCTGTCTCATTGGGATAGATTCCCATTTGTTTGATCATCACTGCTCCATCTTGTTCGACAATGGAATCCATAAACTGAAGAACGCGTTGATTATAATCTTCCGGTGATTCGTGGTTACAACATGCACCCTTACATTTGTGAATCTGAAAATCATAGCAGGCACCGACAGTTTTATGCAAGCCCGATAGTTTTGGGCAAAGCTGATAAACTTCTACCTGATCCATCAGATACTTCCACCCTTCCGAATGAAATTCAAATTCAAGCAGCGGTTTAAGATTTGCCGAATTCTTTCCCACCTGAAACCTTAAATATCCTTGCCCATCCTCATATTGGTACAAACCCCAATTCAAAGAATTGTATTTAAGTGCTTTATTAAATTTTGGCCATAAACGTTTGATTTCCAATGATTCAAGTAAAAATGCCAAAAACTCATTCCCGGTCAATTCCCAACTGATATCATGGATTTCATTGTAAAGCCGCATTTTGTCTTTGGAGCTAGATGAGAAATGGCCTTTGAACCTGCTTCGGATATCATTGGCCTTGCCTACATAAATTACCTGACCGTTTTTGCCATGAAAATAGTAAATCCCTGTACCTTCAGGAATCTCCAAAAAGCGCTCTTTGGAAATATGTGGAGGCAGAAAGCTCTCCCCGCTGCTCTTTTTTAAGGTTTGGAAAATGACATCCGGACTGCTCTTGATAATCCTGTCAAACAACTCCACAGTTGCCTCAGCATCTCCCATGGCCCTATGCCTTTCTTTGATCGAAATGGAAAGGTGCTCACAAATCCTTCCTAGGCTATAAGATCGAAATCCTGGAAACACTTTTCGGCTTAATCTGACAGTACATAACTTGGGGGCATTGTACTCTATCCCTGCAAGCTTCAAAGCTTCACGGATAAATGAATAATCGAAATTGACATTATGAGCCACAAAAACATTTCCTCTCAGGAAATCATGCAGCTCTTCAGCCACCTCTGAAAAAGTCGGCGCACCCTCAAGCATATTGCTGTCTATCCCGGTCAATCCTGTGATGAAATTCGGAATCATCCTTTGTGGATCAATTAAAGAATGAAACCTATCCAATACCTGATCACCGTCATGCAGGATGGCCGCAATCTCGGTAATTCCCCCTTGAGTGGGATTACCGCCTGTTGTTTCGATGTCTACGATGACGTATTGCATGGGATATATTTGCATGACAAGATTAATGAACTTTTTGTTCTGTTTATTTCTCTTTCTTTCATTCCGTCAGAGACTGTCAGGTATTTTTTGGGGATATTAAAAAAATGAATGATACAATTCCAATGAATGCATCCTACCACCCCAGATCGATTGACTGATTATCCGCAGCTTTAATCACTAATTTGAGCTTATTTCAAAGTAGCGGATAATCATAAAATTTTTTATACTTTTCTAGTCAGGTTCATCTAAACAACTACTACTTTGAAAAGGAGAGATTTTGTCAAATTGGGATCGATTTTATCCGCAGGCTCTTTGCTGCCAAGTACATTGTACTCAGGCTCCCCGCTTGAATCCCATGTAAAACCTTTTACAATAGGCATTTTGGGTTACGGAGACCGGGGATCAGGTTTATGCCAATTAATGAGCAGTCTTCCTGACATGTTTGAGGTAAAAGGTATTTGTGAGACCATCCCATTCAGACTTCAAAAGGCCAGAGAAACGTTCGGTTCCAAAGTCCTGTATCACACTGATTATTTATCACTTTTGGATCAAAAAGACATCGATGTAATTCTGATTGCCACCCCACTTTATCTCCATTTTGACCATGCTAAAGCCGTATTGGATGCTGGTAAGCATCTCTATTTGGAGAAGACCATGACCTTTTCTGTTGAACAGGCGATTGAATTGAACAGCTTGTCCAAGAAATACCCGAATCAGGTCATTCAGGTTGGACATCAATACCGATACTCACCGCTATATTTCAAAGTCAAAGAATTGATTCAAAACGGTTGGTTGGGAAAGGTTACCCAGATAGATGCAAGATGGGACCGAAATGCTGATTGGAGAAGATCGGTACCCTCACCCGAACTTGAAAGGCAAATCAATTGGAGGATGTACAGGGAATATTCCGGTGGCCTGACTGCCGAATTGCTTTCCCATCAGATTGATTTTATCAATTGGGCATTTGAAACTTCCCCAACAGAGATTGTCGGAACAGGGGGAATAGATTTTTTCAAAGATGGAAGAGAAACGTATGACAATGTCCAGGTCATGTTGCGGTATGGAAAAGAGGGTATGATCGGAAATTTTGGAGCTACCTGTGCCAACCAGTACGATGGGTATGCATTTAAGATAAAAGGAAATAAGGGAATGGTGTCTTTGTTGACCAATGACGGGGTATTCTATCCTGAACCTGATACTCGGGATGCATTGGAATCAGTGGATGGGGTGTCCGGCGCCACAAAACTCGCTTGGGCAGATGATAAAAAAGGGTTGAGAATTTTGGATGAACCGATCAGAGACGGATCATATTATGCAATTACTGATTTTTATAGATGTTTGGTAAATAAGGAATTGCCACATTCCAATGTTTCTAATGGTGCAAAAACTGCCATTACTGTGGCTTTGGCAAATAAATCAATCTATGGTGAAGAAAAGCAATTTTGGAAACCTGAATATAATTTTGGGTAAAAATTATATTAGATAAAATGGTAAAAATTAACGGCAGGATAATGATATGTCCGTTACATCGGTCTTCCTACTCTATTGAAACGGAAATTAAGTCACTGGCAAAGAAGCGTAATTCTATAAATTGTTACCTCAATTTTTTATTCTCCTGATGCCTGTCTTTGTCTCTGATATTTTTTTTATCAAAGTTCTTTTGTAACGCTTCTGTCAGGTCTACACCTGTTTGATTGGCTAGGCAAATAAGGACCCAAAGGATATCGGCCATTTCATCTGCCATGTTGATATCTTTGTCAGATTCTTTGAAGGATTGTTCACCGTACTTTCTTGCCATGATTCTGGCAAGTTCCCCCACTTCTTCCATCAATATCGCGGTATTGGTCAGTTCATTAAAGTAGCGAACACCGACTGTTTGGATCCAATCATCCACTAATTTTTGGGCTTCCGAAATGGTGACTTCTTTATTCATCAGACAAAATCCTCCCCTTTGGCTTTTGCTGCATTGACAAATTCTCTGAATTTTTTATCCCCATCCATTTTGCAGATGATGAGGACATTTTCTGAGTCATTGATGAGGTATTTGTCTAACCCTTCAATTACCACCAATTTCTGCGGGCTTACTTTGATAAAGCAGTTTTGGGTATTATAAAGAAGGGCATTTGCTTCCACAACATTATTTTCTTCATCCTTGTCATGAATTTCATGCAAACTTGACCATGAACCAAGGTCGGACCATCCAAAGTCCCCGAGAACAACATAAACCTCATCGGCCTTCTCCATGACACCATAATCAATAGAGATGTTTTTGACCAAAGAATAGGCCTTCTTGATAAAGTTTTCTTCACTTTCCTGAGCAAAATGCGTTACACCTTCTTCAAAAACCTCAGCCACATCAGGCATATATTTTTCAAAAGCCTTGATGATACTACTGACCTTCCAAACAAACATCCCGGAATTCCAGACGAAATCCCCGCTTTCCATAAATGTCAAAGCCAATTTTGCATTGGGCTTTTCAGTAAAGGTCTTTACTTTTTTGACAGGATTCCCTTGGTTGCTGATGTATTGGATATAACCGTAACCCGTCTCAGGCCTGTTAGGTCTGATGCCAAGAGTAATCAACCTATCATCTGTGTCCGCTGCTGCAATGGCTATTTCAATAGTTTGGAAAAAATTGTTCTCTTGAAGTATAAGATGATCGGCCGGAGTCACAATGACTTTAGCCTCAGGGTTTTTATTCAAAATCCTATAACTCGCATAGGCGATGCAGGTAGCCGTATTTCTTCTCAGAGGTTCAGTAAGGATTTGGTCTTCCGGTATTTCAGGAAGCTGTTCTTTAACCAGATTTTCATACTTGGAATTGGTCACTACAAAAAACTGTGATTTGTCAGAAATCATCACAAACCTGTCGTAAGTCATCTGTAACAATGTCCTTCCGGTACCAAGGATATCTAAAAATTGTTTGGGTCTGTTGTTTCTGCTATATGGCCAAAACCGGGAACCGATTCCACCAGCCATAATCACAATATAGGGTCGATCTTCCATCAAAGTTGGTTAAACTATTCCTTCTTTCATTAAATCATGAATATGGATAAATCCCGCCACTTTTTCGCCATCCAAGGCCACCAGTTGTGTAATATTAAATTCCTTCATTTTATTTAGTGCGACGATGGCATATTCTTCGACCTGAATGCTCTTTGGATTTACGGTCATGATATCGAGTGCCCTTACCTTGGAGATATCAGTCATCCTTTGAAGCATCCTCCTCAGGTCACCATCAGTGATGATGCCCATCAGCTTAGACCCCGAATCTAAAACAGCTGTCGCCCCCAGTCTTTTTCCGCTGATTTCCATGATTATTTCTGCCAAAGGCGCATTCTCTCCCACTGCCGGAACCTGGTTTTTTGGAACCACATCACCTACAGTTAGATAAAGCTGTTTGCCCAAAGCACCTCCCGGGTGGTATTTTGCAAAATCTTCACTTGTAAAACCCCTGGCTTCCAAAAGACAGACTGCCATTGCGTCGCCCAAAGCCAATTGTGCAGTAGTACTTGAAGTTGGAGCAAGGTTATTTGGACATGCTTCCTCTGCTATTATTGCTTTCAGAACAAAGTCTGCATTTTGTGCAAGATAACTATCAAGATTGCTCACCATGGCAATGAGTTTTGATCCAAGCCTTTTTAATAAAGGAACAAGAACCTTTATTTCAGGCGTATTCCCGCTTTTTGAAATACAGATCACAAAGTCTTCTTTCTGGATCATACCCAAGTCTCCGTGAATAGCATCAGCAGCATGCATAAAAAGAGCCGGAGTTCCGGTTGAATTCATCGTCGCTACGATTTTATTGGCTATGATCGCACTTTTTCCGATCCCGGTAATAACTACCCTTCCTTTTGACTCCAAAATTGCCTCAATACAGGCAACAAAATCCTCATCTATATAATTTACGAGGTTTTGAATGGCATTTGCTTCTGTTTGAAGCACTTTGATGGCACTACTTTTAATATTTTTTGTTAACTTCAAAACTGCTGTTGTTATTCATTAGATTTGTAACAAAGGTATAAAAGAAATCCTTTAGAATTTTAATTTGTACCCATATGGGTACCATGGTAATATCAATTAATTGTGGATCAAAGCGCAAAAGAAAAACTTAAAATCATTTTCGGTTTCAACCAGTTCAGAGGAACCCAAGAAGCTATTGTGGAAAACGTATTGAAGGGAAAAAACACCTTCGTCATCATGCCCACAGGAGCCGGTAAATCATTGTGTTACCAGTTTCCGGCCGTAGTCAGTGAAGGCACCGCCATCGTCATCTCCCCCCTTATTGCCTTGATGAAAAATCAGGTTGACCAATTAAATGCATTTGGTGTCAACGCCTATTTTCTCAATTCCACCCTCAATAAATCCGAGACAAACAAGGTAAAGAAAGAAGTGCTGTCGGGGAAAGCCAAGCTACTCTATGTGGCTCCGGAGTCTTTGACAAAGGAAGAAAACATGCTTTTTCTCAAAGAGGCGAAGCTTAGCTTTGTTGCCATTGATGAGGCACATTGTATTTCAGAATGGGGACATGATTTCAGACCGGAATACCGTAAAATCAAAACGATCATCGCCCAGATCGGATCGCACCTACCAATCGTTGCTTTGACTGCTACTGCCACTCCAAAGGTTCAGGTGGACATTCAGAGAAACCTTCAGATGGAAGAAGCTGATATTTTCAAATCTTCATTCAACAGGCCAAATCTCTATTATGAAGTCCGGCCAAAAGTGAAGAATGAAACCAAAAAGCAGATCATCAAATACATCAAATCCCAAAAAGGAAAATCAGGAATTATCTATTGCCTCAGCCGTAAAAAAGTCGAGGAAATAGCCGAACTCCTGAAAGTCAACGGGATAAATGCTGCGCCTTACCATGCCGGGCTTGACCAGAATGTACGGATCAAAAACCAAGATGATTTTCTCAATGAAGAGACTGACGTTATCGTAGCTACCATTGCATTTGGAATGGGCATTGACAAGCCGGATGTCAGGTACGTCATCCATTATGATGTTCCCAAATCTCTGGAGGGATACTACCAAGAAACAGGTAGAGCCGGCAGGGATGGCCTCGAAGGACATTGCCTGATGTTTTATAAGTATGATGACATCGTCAAGCTTGAAAAATTCAACAAAGACAAGCCTGTAACCGAACGGGAAAATGCCAAAATCCTTCTAGAGGAGATGACTGCCTACTCGGAAAGTACGATGTGCAGAAGGCGGGTTTTGTTACATTATTTCGGTGAAATGATGGACTATGACTGCGGCAATTGTGACAACTGCAAGAAGCAAAAGGAAAAGTTTGAAGGGATAGATTACCTGCTTTCAGCAATATCCGCGGTAAAAGAGACCAACAATAGATTTAACTTAGCCCATATCGTCAAAGTAATCAGAGGTGAAAAAGACGATTATATCGCAAGCTACGGCCATGATCAGATCTCTGTTTTTGGAAAAGGAAAGGACGAAGATGAAAAGCTTTGGAAAACTGTTGTCCGTCAAGCCCTGATTCTGGGATTCCTTGACAAGGACATCGAAAACTACGGAGTTATCAAAATAACTGCCAAAGGAGAAAACTACCTTGAGGGGCCTTATTCCGTTGTTTTAAGCAAAGATTTCGATTTTGATGAAGTCATTGTGGACCCCAATGCCGAGGAGATCGCAGCAGGAGGAAAAGCTTATGATGAAAAGCTTTTTGAATTGCTAAAAGCTGAGCGAAAGAAAGTAGCCAAATCCAAAGGGCTTCCACCCTATGTCATTTTTCAAGACCCGTCTTTAGAGGAAATGGCTACTGTTTATCCTACAAACAAGGAAGAACTGGCACAGATCAATGGGGTCGGAATGGGGAAAGTCACTAAGTTTGGTGCCTCCTTCCTGAAGCTGATCGAGGATTATGTGGAAGAAAATGAAATAATTACAGCGTCAGATGTTGTAGTCAAAACAGCCGGTAACCGATCCAAAGTTAAAATTTCTATTATCCAACAGGTTGACAGAAAGGTGAATTTGGACGAAATCGCAGAAAACCTAAATCTTTCCATGTCAGAATTGATTGGAGAAATAGAGCAGATTATCTATAGCGGAACCAAACTGAACATCAACTATTACATTGAAAATATCATGGACGAAGAACGTGAAGACGTTCTACATGATTATTTCATGACTGCTGATTCTGATAATATTAAAGCTGCTTTAGCAGAACTTGAGGAGGAGGATTTCGCTGAAGAGGAAATCCGTGTCTACAGGATCAAGTTCATTTCAGAGCATGCCAACTAAAACGAATTTTATTAATGAATATATTATTATTAGGTAGCGGAGGCAGAGAACATGCTTTTGCATGGAAAATTGTAAGCAGCCCAAACTGTAAGCAGCTTTTTGTTGCACCCGGTAATGCGGGCACCGCTTCTATTGCAAAAAACATTTCCATATCTCCTACTGATTTCAATGCACTTGCTGATTTTTCAACCGAAAACCAGATAGACATGATTGTGGTAGGACCTGAAGAGCCTTTGGTGAAAGGGGTTACTGATTTTTTCAGTAACCATCCTACACTTCATAGTTTGCCTGTGATTGGACCATCTCAAGCCGGTGCGCAATTGGAAGGATCCAAGGATTTTTCTAAGCAGTTTATGCAGAAATATGACGTTCCTACTGCGGCATACGAGACTTTCACAAAGGACACATTCAAAGAAGGAATAGACTTCATCCGTCAACAATCTCTTCCGATAGTATTGAAAGCAGATGGCTTAGCTGCCGGAAAAGGTGTGCTGATATGTCAAAGTTTTACAGAAGCGGAAGATTCCCTGAAAGAAATGTTGCTTGAAAGCAAATTTGGAAAAGCTTCTGACAAAGTTGTTATTGAGCAGTTTTTGAAAGGAATTGAGCTTTCTGTTTTTGTGGCCACAGATGGAAACCACTATAAAATCCTTCCCGAGGCCAAAGACTACAAAAGAATCGGAGAGGGTGATACAGGTTTGAACACCGGCGGAATGGGCGCAGTAAGTCCTGTACCTTTTGCAGATGCGGACTTTATCAAAAAAGTTGAGGACAGGATAGTAAAGCCGACCATTCAAGGTTTGAAGGAAGAGAATATCCCCTATGTTGGGTTTCTTTTTATCGGGCTGATGAATGACGGCGGTGAGCCTTATGTTATCGAATACAATGTCAGGATGGGAGATCCTGAAACGGAAGCCGTATTGCCACGGATCAATAGTGATTTTGTGGATCTTCTACATGCCATGGGAACAGGAAAATTGGACTCCTATGATTTGGAAATTGCATCATATACCTGCACAACTGTCGTATTGGTAGCAGGCGGATATCCCGGTGATTATGTAAAAGGAAAAAAAATAGAAGGTCTTGATTTTCCAAGTGACATTTCGGATTCCATCTTATTCCATGCCGGAACAAAAATTTCTGAGTATGGGGAAATATTAACCAACGGCGGAAGGGTACTTGCCATAACCGGAATAGGAAAAGACATAGACTCAGCATTGGAAAATGCGTATTCAAGAGTAGCCGAAGTTTGTTGGGACGGTATTTATTACCGGAAGGACATTGGTCAGGATGTGTTAAATTTGATTAAATAAATCCCAAAACCACGAGGAGAAATTTTCTCCCATTATATATAAAATTATGTCAGGATGTACTAGCTGCTCAACCACCTCCGGCTCTAGCGGAGGCTGCCAAAATAACGGCACCTGTGGAACAAGCGATTGCAATAAAATGAATTCCTTTGATTGGCTTACCCATATGGGGATACCTTCGGTTGATAAATTTGATATCGCAGAAATCAAGTTCAAAGGAGGAAGAAAAGAATATTATAGAAACATAGACCACATTTCCCTCACTACCGGTGATCCCGTAGTAGTCGATGTTCCAAATGGTCACCATATCGGATATGTTTCACTTCAGGGTGAACTTGTTCGTTTGCAGATGCAAAAGAGGAAAATCAGGGATGACGACAATATCCTTAGGATTTATCGTGTGGCAACACAAAAAGACCTTGAGAAATGGGAAGAAGCCAAAAACAGAGAAATCCCAACTCTTTATCGTGCAAAACAGATCATAGATGAAATGAAAATGGAGATGAAACTTTCTGACGTGGAGTTTCAGTCTGACAATTCAAAAGCTACATTCTATTATTCGGCCGACGACCGGGTTGATTTCAGGGAATTGATCAAGTCCCTAGCCTCGGAGTTTAAAATCCGGGTGGAAATGCGGCAGATAAGCCTTAGACAAGAGGCAGGTAGACTTGGCGGAATTGGAGTTTGTGGCAGGGAGTTATGCTGCTCCACCTGGATTTATGACTTTAAAAGTGTCAATACTTCTGCAGCGAGGTATCAAAACCTTTCTCTTAATCCAACAAAACTTTCGGGACAATGCGGAAGGCTGAAGTGCTGCCTCAACTATGAGCTCGACACCTATATGGCTGCTTTGAGTGATATTCCTGAAGTGGATAAACCCTTGCAGACTGAAGCAGGATCAGCAAAACTTCAAAAAACAGATATTTTCAGGAAGCTGATGTGGTTCAGCTACAACAATGACAATAACTGGCATTCGATCACTTGTGAAAGGGTTTCTGAAATTCTTGAATTGAATTCAAAAGGAGTGACTCCTTATGACCTCAAGACAAATCATGGCAAGGAACAGGAAGATTTGATTAACAAATCCAATATGGAACTTGATGCGCTTGATAAGAAATTCAGCAAAACCAAGAAGTCCAAGAAGAAAAAGAAACCAAGAAATCCGGGAGAAAATCTGGCAGATGCTAAAGAATCTTTGAAGGAGGAAAGACCAAGTAACCAAAAATCAGAAGTCAGACCCAATAAGCCGGCTTCTGAAAAACCCGGTCAAAACAGGCAAAATCCTACAAGGAAAAATGTAGAGAACAGACCAAAACCGGTTGAAAACCAAGAAAAGGGACCACAAACTCCAAGAGAGGGTAATCCTGACCAAGTTCCTAAGAAGAAGAAAAACAACAAAAGAAGGTTCAATTCCAAGAACAAAGGAGATCAAAATAAAGGAGATCAAAACGCAGGGCAATAATATGAAGCTAAGATTATTGGTATTGCTGCTCTCTGGCTTTCTATTTGTAAGCTGCGCGGGAGATCGGCTTTTTGAAGAATATGAAGGACTGAAATCCGGAACATGGCATGTTTCGGATACAGTTTCCTTTGATGTATCTAAGATCTCCAATCCCAACAAAACCCTAGTCGGCATAAAGTACACCAAGGATTATGAGTTTAGAAATCTCTATTTAATGTACATTCTCAAAGACAGTCTTGGTCAAACGGTAGAATCCAAATTGCTCGACATTCCGCTTTTTGAAAGCAAGACTGGAAAACCGCTTGGTGACGGTTATGGAAGTACTTTTACCCGATACGATACTTTGCCTTTAGGTACTCTTTATAGCAGTATTCATTTAGTCCAATACATGAGGGTGGAAGAACTTACAGGAATCGAGACTGTAGGAGTGAAAGTTGTTAAAAAATAGAATCAATCACCCAAAATCGGCTTATCCATCCAAAACTGCCTACTGTAATAAAATTTGTATGGCCATCCTTTTTCCCTGAGTTGTAATGGATGATAAACAAATGCCTCTTTGGCACCTGTAGAATCATATAACCTTTGGTCATCCGTCAGCAAGGCTTCTTTATATTCACCCGAATCTTTGACAGCAAGATCCATCCATGTGGATGCGTAGTATTTTTCCAAAACAAAACCTTGGTAATGTCTTTCGATTTTATCTTTCAATGACCATCCTGATTCGAATCTATTTGGAGATTGTATAGGTATTTTATAGCTTTTTCCTTCACTGATGTCAATTACAAAGCTGAGATAATCCCGGAGCATTTTTATTCCTTCATTCTTCAATTGATCTGAATTGAAATCACTTGGCTTGATACTACTTACAAGAGTAATTTTCTTTTTTGCCCTTGATATTGCCACATTCAACCTGTTGACTCCTCCCTTTTTGGAAAGCATACCAAAGTTAGCGATGAGCTTTCCTTTTTTATTTTTGGCATAGCCAATACAAAATATCACCCAGTCAAATTCATCCCCCTGAACATTTTCTATATTCTTGATTGAAATGTTTTCTTGCTGGATTTGGCTTTCTTTTGTCACAAGTTCCCGGATATATTCCATTTGGAAAAAATTAAAAGTGATTACCCCTATACTGAAATCAGGATTGGATTTCTGAATAGTTTTCATTTCCTCCAATACAGCTTCTGCCTCGGCTATGTTGGTTTGCTTTTCCCAAATCCCATCTACATGTTCCCACCTGAATGGGTTATCAGACGAATTGACCAATTCTAATTTCGTCAACATTTTTAACCTGTTTTCATAGAAATTTTGGTTGGAAAAATGGATCAAGGGCAATTGTTCGCTTCTATAATGTCCCTGCAACCAAAATTTTTGGAAATAGGCGGAGGCCAACTCGAGCAGGGATTCAGTCTCAGCTTCAATTCCCTCTTCTTCTGTTTCCAACCTGACCTGATAAAGATCAAAGGGCCGAAGTTGGTTGGAATCTCCGGCAATGACCGTCTGCTTTCCTCTAAGCATGGCTGGAAGCCCTCTTTCAACATAGCATTGGGATGATTCATCAAAAATCACCAAGTCAAAAGACTGCTTTAGAGGGAAAAGTGCAGAAACGGTTTCAGGCGAAGCCAACCAACAGGGAACTAGTTGGAATATTTCTTTTTCAAAATTTTCTACAAGCTTTTTGATACTCCAGATTTTCTTTTGCTTGCTTACTTGATGGGAAAGTTCCCGATAGGTAATGAGATTGCCAAGCCGGTTGAATTCCAGATTTCTATAGGTATTTTCCCTAAGCCTGATCTCTGCGATGTACTTGGACAGCTTCCATTTCTCCAAAACAGCCTCCATCAATTCCTCTTGGGTCTGATTTGTTTTGGAGGTGACCACATCTTGGAGCGCGGGATACTTTGTTTCGATATGCCCTATCCAACTCAATTTTAATCCCGCCAAAAACAAACTTTTTAAGTCCTCAAAATCTCTGCTTGGATAGGTGGAAAGTATTTTTTCCATGACCTGGACATCCTGTTCTTTTAGCCTGTTTCGCAGCCTATCAAATACCACCAAATCTTGGAAAACTTCTTTCACTTGGGATTCCAGAAGTAAAATCCCTTCTCCGGTATGTTCTGTAATCAGGTGCTGAATCTGTATTTTGCTTAGGTAAAGAGACCAATAAGGGATTTTTGCTTCCAACTGTTCAATGTGATTCAAAACCAATTCGATCCTTTCGATAAATTCCCTTCCCGCACGCAGGTTTTCTTTCAAAACATCTTCCAAAAGACCCAGCTTATTTAATAGTATTTTGGCCTTTACGGTTTCCGAATAAAGACTTGAGACATGGTTGAAAGATCTAAAATCAAAAGGTTTGATAGGTAAATCAATCCAACTTCTTTCGCTTAATACAGCATAGAGGTGGTTGAGATTCAACCTGTTTTCAAGCTTTTTGATCAGGGTTTTGACTCCATGAACAGTCGCCTGCAGCTGGTTTTCGAAAAGCAGGCGATATACCGACTGAAATCTTTTCTTCTTCCATAAAAGTGGGAAGTTCTTCCTCCATCCCTTTTTCCTTTCCAAAAATTCAAGACAGAGCTGTAGTTGATTTTCAACATCTCCATCTTTGCTGTGCCATTCCATTCCTTCCTCTGCAAAAAGTGCCTTGATCGCATCTAGTTTATGATTTAGCCAGAGCAGGTCAACTTCATTTTGCGGCAAAGCTTTGACAGTCCAAAAAAGGTTAAGCTTTTCATCATCCTTGAGTAATTCTAACAGGTCATAAATTTTTTGCTTTTGCTCAAAAAAAGAAAATAGAAAAGAAGCTTTAAATGATTTAAGGTTCACAAAATCATTTTCAAATCCCTTCTTCAGTGTATGGATTTCTGATATTACTTCCTGCATCCTCTTGGATACCGCAGGTTCGAAACTGCTAAAATCCACCCTGTGGAGCCAAAATGATTCTGAATTTTGAAATTTTCTAAATAAAGTGGTATAGCTCCTAAAATCCCTCAAAAAATCGTTGACCCTACCAGCATGAAATCTTCTGTAATACTGATTCATGTCAAATGCCTCTTCAGATAACTTAGAACTCAAGTATAATTCCTTGATCGGAACACCACATTCTTCGGTATTAAAGAGTGCTTTTTTTAAACCTGAAAAATATTCACTGTCAAAATCAATCAGTCGGGAAAGCTGTGAAAATTGCCTTTCCAACTTGATGGCGTCTATCCCACGATTCAGTTCCTGATACCTGTCCAAAGACAGTATCTGATCGTGTATTTTTTTGTATAGCGCTTTTCTATCCGCCCGAAAGTCATGTACCAAAGACAAAAAAGCGCCGAATCCCTCATTGGACAACCTTTTGAAAACAACATCCAAAGCGGCACGCTTCTGTGAAACGATCAGCACTTTCTTTCCTCTAGCTATGAAATCTATCGCAAGATTGCTGATGAGCTGTGATTTTCCGGTTCCGGGAGGACCTTCTACCACGCATGACCGTCCCTCTCTTACTGATTTGATCACTTCTTCCTGACTGGCATCCACAGGAAATACAGAGTACAATTGATCCTCCCTAACAGGAGTCGGCTGAATTTCTTCAGGAGCAAACCACTTTTGGAATAAGGATTCCAAATCGGGGAACTCCTCCCCTGCCATGATATCCTCATAGTCTTGGATCAAAAAACTGGCCTTTTGTGAAAACTGTCCCAAAACACCATAAGGCTTCAATTGAAGCTTTCCGGTTTTAAATTGCACTTCATCGAGAGACTTTGCTGATTCGGGAAATGCTGATATTTTACTCTCATACAATTCTGAACTGAAATTCAAAAAAAACTCCTCTTTGAGCAGTGCATATAGGTCATTCCGGAATCCAATTGGATCTGTTGAGAAATTTTCCAAAGGATTTTCTTCTCCAAAATAATTATGGTCTTTACCATAAGCATAGGCATAGGCCAATAAAAATGCTTTGTTGAAAAAGGGAGTGTCTGAGCCATTTCTTTCCAAAACCCAATGGTTATCAGACTTGACCAATGCTACAGGGAAGAAAATCAAAGGACATCTGATGACTTGATCGTTGAGTAATTTTCCTTCCACATATGGCCAACCCACAAAAAGGCTTTTCTCACCTGTTTCTGTTTCTGCAACTTTGACAAAATGTTCAAGCCTGTTGAGTCTTTGGGAAAGGAGATTGACTTGTTTGTCTCTTGGGTCCGCAAATGGAATCAGGGTCAGCTTTTTCTCTTTTGCCAAGAGTGATTCGACAATTTCGAATGCAGGTTGATGGTTGAGAAAATCCAAATCATTCAAGTCTACCATCTGACTTGGGATCAGTCGGGGAAGGTATATAGACCTGTTCCTGCTGGAAAGGTCCAATAACCGGTTGAGGTAGATCTGAAGGATATCTTTTAGCATGGATCTATTTGAACGGAGAATCTTTCTCCTTTGCCATGTGGTTATAGACAATGCCATCCATGACTCCCGGCATCCATTTGTTTAGAAATACCGCGAGTTTTCCCTGCCTTGTAAGCACAATATCTCTTTTCCTTTTGACAGTGGCATTGAAGATCTCTTGGGCGACTTCCTCAGATGTCATCATTTTTTCTTCTTCTCGTGGAGATTCACCCTGTACGGAACCATCTGCTGTCAGGGCATTATTTCGGATATTGGAGGAGGTAAATCCAGGGCAGGCAACAAGGACATGCACTCCTCTTTTCATGACTTCTGTCCTGAGTGATTCAAAAAAACCGTTCATAGCATACTTGCTTGCGGTATAGGCAGTCCGGGCGGGAGTACCCCGATAGCCATTGATGGAAGATACACCGACGATTGATCCTTTATTTTTTAAAATCTGCGGGAGACAGTATTTGGTGGCATAGACTGTCCCCCAAAAATTTGTATCCATCACCTTTCTGAAAACTTCCATGTCGAGGTCTTCGAAAAGTGCACGCATCGAAATGCCTGCATTATTGATCAAAATATCTATCCTACCATAATGCCTGACGGTATCTTCGGCCATGTATTTGTTGTCAACCTCCGATCCTGCATCTGCCAAAATCCCATAGGCTTCAATTCCTGACTTTCGCAGCAGGACCAAAGATTTATCTAACTTCACTTGAGACCTTCCTGTAATTACGATTTTAGCTCCGGCCTTCCCAAACACCAAAGCGCAAGCCTCTCCTATCCCTGAAGTAGCCCCGGTCACAATGACAACTTTATCTTTTAATTTCATGAAAACAACTTTGAAAGCTTAAAGATAAAAATTCGACTTGAAGCCTTGCAATCAGACTTAATGTTTTTGGAAAGTATAAGAAGGAGAAGCAGATTCCAATGAAAGCTAATTTTGCCTCTATTTTTAATTTTCATTTCTCCAATCTTCCGATCCAAACCCCTATTTTTGCGCCCATGTCGAGAAAGATGAAAAATAAGGTCATCCCCAACCTTAGGATAGAAAGGATAGCTGCTGAGGGAAAGTGCGTGGCACATTATGAAGGAAAGGTAGTTTTTGTAAGTAATTCTGCTCCCGGTGACCTGGTAGATGTCAGAATCAACCGTGGCAAAAGCTCTTTTATGGAAGGAGAAGCCATCAAATTCCATGAATACTCGGCAGACAGAATCGAACCTTTTTGCTCTCATTTTGGAACTTGTGGCGGTTGCAAGTGGCAACACATCAATTATGATTTGCAAAAAAGTTACAAAAGACAGCAGGTGGTCGATCAGTTTGAGCGTATAGCAAAAGTGGATATTCCGGAAGTGTTGCCGATTCTTGGCTCAGCTAAAACCCAATATTACCGTAATAAACTTGACTATACTTTTTCGAACAACCGCTGGTTGACCAGAGAGGAAATCAATTCAGGTGCACAATTTGAAAGAAATGCTTTGGGATTTCATATCCCAAAGATGTTTGACAAAATCATAGACATAGACCATTGTTACCTCCAAGGAAATATTTCCAACGAAGTGCGGATTGCAGTGAGGGATTTTGCAAGAGCAGAAAACCTCAGTTTTTACAACATCCGAAATCAAATTGGCCTTTTGCGTAACCTGATCATAAGGACAACAAGCACAGGTGAATCGATGGTCATTGTGCAGTTTGGGGAGGATGACGAGGAATCCGTCAACAAGGTCATGGAATTTCTTCATCTAAAATTCCCACAAATAACTTCCCTTCTTTATATCATCAACCTAAAAAAGAATGAAACTTTCAACGACCTCGATGTCATTACCTTTGCAGGCAAAGACTTTATCGAGGAAGAAATGGAAGGTCTTAAATTCCGCATCGGCCCCAAATCTTTTTACCAGACCAATTCCGAACAGGCCTACGAACTTTATAAAGTAGCACGTGAATTTGCTGACCTACAAGGTGATGAGGTAGTTTTTGACCTTTACACAGGAACTGGTACGATTGCCAATTTTATTGCAAAGGCTGCAAAACAGGTTATCGGAATAGAATATGTCGAAGCGGCCATTGAAGATGCGAAACTTAACGCCAAAGTAAACGGAATAGAAAACACGCAATTTTATGCAGGCGATCTAAAGGATATTCTGACAGAAGATTTTGTAAGAAACCATCCCAAACCGGATGTGGTCATTACCGATCCTCCTAGAGCCGGAATGCACGAGGATGTGGTCAAAATGCTTTTGAAACTGGAAGCTCCCAAGCTTGTGTATGTAAGTTGCAATCCTGCCACCCAAGCGAGGGATGTAGCATGGCTCTCAGAAAAATATACAGTAGATAAAATCCAGCCTGTTGACATGTTTCCACAGACTTATCATGTTGAGAATGTTGTACGCTTAACCTTAAAACCATGATATCAGATTTCAACGACCCGGAATTGAGCGGCAAATACCTTGGAACCATCACCAAAGACTTTGTGAAGGTTTCTGATATACTCAAGGAAGCTTCCTATCAAGTCAGAAGTAGAAAATTCTCTGACTTTCCGATCTTCCCTATTTCTAAGGATGTGCAGCCGATTGGCAAATTGCTTTTGGGAAAAATAGAAAAAGACTTGGACTGGAATTATTTCATCACCTATGTGGATGAATTTATTCAAAGAAAGCTTATAGGAGAGGATTTATTGGACGATTTTAAAGCAGCATACAAAGACCCCGACGAATTCTGTTGCCTTTTTGTTATGGATGGGGTATTTACGAGTTTCGTTTATATTCCTTATCCTGAAGATTAATTTTATCAAAGTCCTGACACTATCAGGACTTTGATTTTTTCAAGAACGAAGCTGATTTTAATCAGATAATTTAATTTTTTTTCCATTTACCATACTATTCTACCTCAGGACAGGAAAATCAGGTTTGAAAATGCTCAAGCTATTGATTTTCTTAAAAAGCGTATTTATATTGACTTATCAATGGTGAACAGAATATTATTTCACCATTCATTATTACAAAAATTAATCATTGCGTGAACCACTATTTATACGTTCCTTTAATTGAAATATTTATTTTCCGGAAATGAATAAAGAAAAAGCATTTGATATTCCTTCTGCAGTTTCCAAACTCCGGGAAGGTGATGAAAAAGCATTTTCTCAGTTATTTGAATTTTTTAGACCAAAAGTTTACAACACTTCCAAAAAGATGAATCTCTGTGCAGAAGACGCAGAGGAAATAGTACAAGAGGTATTTTTGATTATTTGGAAGAACAGACAGAATTTAAACAGCGAACTTTCATTTAATGCTTACCTGCTTACAATTTTAAAATCCCTCATCATAAAAAAATCGAAGAAGGAAGCCAAAAGGATAGCCTACGAGGTATACACTCTTTCTACTCAGGAAATAGAAAGTAATGAAACAGAACAGGAGATTGAATATTCCGAATTTGAGCAGCTATCATTTTCTGAAATCGAGAAACTTCCAAAAACTCAAAAGACAATTTTCAAAATGAAGAATTATGACAACCTTCATTCCGGAGAAATTGCAGAAAAATTGGGAATTTCAAAAAGAACAGTAGAAAGTCATATTTACATGGCCACCAAATCAATTAAAGATAAACTTCAAAAAAAATACTTGATTGCCATCAAATCTTTGGCAATAGGACTTTTTTACTACTTTTTGTCATATTGATTTACAGCGCTAAGGCTGAATTATTTATCATTTCAATAAAAAAAGAAAATATTTTCTATTTCGGACTAAGTAAATCCTATCTGATCGTGCTATATATATAAAAGGGATGCCGGATGAATTATAGCAAGAAAGATATAGACAGATTTTTTGAAGGAAAACTGTCAAAAAAAGAGGCGAAAAATTTTTTGAACTGGCTAGACTCCCCGGCCGGAGAAAATACCTATAATACCATCATCGAGGGGATTTGGACAAATGATCCCAACAAAACTGAATCACCACAAGAGAAGGAAGACCCTCACATTCCTGTTTTGTCAAAACCGGTAGCATTTGGTTCGTCAAATCCCAAAACCAATAATTGGACTGCAAAGAAAAAAGCAAAATTGGTAAGGTTCACTTTTGGGATTGCCGCTACCCTGATTATGGTAATTTCGGTGAGCTATATTTTCTATTTCAATACCGCACCAGCTCAGGAAGCGGTAGAACCTGTTGCTTCCATCACGGCATTACCTATTGAGAGATCAACTCCCAGAGGCAATAAAAAATTAATCACACTTCCGGATGGATCCACTGTGGTATTGAATGCTGAAAGCAAACTGACCTATTTTGATGATTTTGCCAAAAACCGCACACTCAAATTGGAAGGGGAAGGATTTTTTGAAGTAGTCAAGGATGAAACTCACCCATTTACTGTCATTACCGAAAACATCTCAACTACCGCATTGGGCACAAGTTTTAACATCAAAGCTTACCAAGGTAATCCAAACATTCAGGTAACATTGGCAACAGGGAAGGTCCGGGTAGAAAACAGTATAGACCAAAAACTTATTGAAATCCAGCCTGGTGAAGCGGTTTATTATTCTGAAGCCAAAAACACCCTGAAAAAACAAAATGCAGATTTATCCCAAGTGCTAAGTTGGAAAGAAGGCATCCTCCAATTTGAAAAAACTCCATTCAATGTGATAGTAAAAGATTTGGAAAGATGGTATGGGGTAAATATTGTGGTAAAAGGAAACAATACAATTCCGGAGTATAAATGCTCAGGCACATTCAAACCCCATGAGTATCTGTCCAATGTTTTGAAAGTCTTGAGCTTTTCAGTAAATTTTGATTACACAATAAATGGAAATGAAGTAATTCTCGAATTCAAATAACCTATGCCTATGAAACAAAAAATAAACCACCTCTAAGCAATCCACTTCTTAAGTTTAATGAAGTGATTTTCCATGAATTATCCCTACTAGAAATAAATCAAAAAATAGTACCATAATATATTGATTGACACTAACACAACCCAAAATATGTCACAATCGCTACTAAAAACTATGAATATGGTCTTTAAAAGCACTTTTATAAGTGCTCTATTATTGACCATAGCCTTCCTAGAGGCAAATGCAAACAACAATTCGGTCCAGATCAAAAGCATTGATGAAGTATACATCAAACTTGACATCCGGCAAGGCAGTCTTGAGAATATCCTTAATGCGATAGAAAGCAAAACGGATTACAGCTTTTTCTACACTGAGAAAAACCTCAAAGACAAATCAAATATTGAACTCAGTAAATATGACGGTACTGTAGCTGAAGTCCTGTTGGAAGTTGCCAATAAAAAGCAACTACATTTCAAACAGGTCAATAATGTAATCAGCGTCAAATCAATTACGCCAGAAAATTCGGCTAAGAAAATCGACATTGAAGTAAATGATGATTTTGTTGAAATCTCCGGAACGGTCACCAGTGAATCAGGTGAAACGCTACCGGGTGTTGCTATTTCCGTTGAAGGAACCACACAAGGAACTGTAACAGACATTGACGGAAAATATAGAATCTCTGCTCCTGAAGGGGCTACATTGGTATTTTCCTACATAGGATTTGCTCCCCAAAGAATTCAAATTGGAAACCGCTCTGTAATTGACGTTGTGATGGTACAAGAGGCAAGAGCCCTTGAGGAAGTCGTAATCGCGGCTTTGGGTATCCAAAAAACTTCCAGAAGTATTGGTTACTCTGCTACCAACGTGAGTTCGGATGAAATGACAATCAACAGGACTCCAAATTTCATGAATGCGCTTCAGGGAAAAATAGCCGGTGTGGCCATCTCGCCAATGGGAACCGGACCTGGTGGAACAACCAAAATCAGAATCAGGGGTCAATCTTCAATTTCCGGCCAAAACAATCCTTTGATTGTAGTCAACGGTATTCCGATTGACAACACCAACTTTGGTACAAATCCAGGTAACACCGGTGCTGACAATTCTATCGGTGTAAGGGGCGGTGGTGTTACTTCTGACGGTGGTGACGGTCTGAGTAGTATCAACCCAGATGATATCGAAAGCATGACCGTCCTAAAAGGTGCGGCTGCATCTGCACTTTATGGATCCAGAGCCAAAGACGGTGTCATCATGATCAATACCAAATCAAGAGGGGATTCAAAAGGTATCGGAGTAACTTATAATTTGAATTATACCAATGAAACACCTTTGGACTTTACGGACTATCAATATGAATATGGACAGGGTGAACAAGGTGTAAGACCTACTACTGCAAATCCCACTTCAGGTCAATGGTCTTTTGGTGAAAAATTTGCGCCGGGGATGTCACAGGTTCTGTTCAACGGAGTGACTGTTCCATATGTGCCTGTACGGGGTATTGTAGATGACTTTTTCAGAAATGGACAAAATGTGACTAACTCTATTATGGTATCCTCTTCAAGCGAAAAGGGTGGTCTTAGCTTCTCCTTCTCTGACCTTAGTAGTAAAGGTATTGTGCCTAACAACTCTTTCAACAGAAAGACTGTCTATTTAGGATTTGGATATCAGTTGAGCAAAAGACTCAATTTTAAGGGAAATATCAACTACTCTATTGAAGATAACAAAAACCCACCAAACATAGCAAACCAGGATAACTCCATTCCTACTGCGCTTTATAACATGGCCAATTCGATGCCTCTGAATGTTCTTGACGAAAATAAATTCGATGCCAATGGAAATGAAGCAGTCTATTCTAGATTTAGAAACAGAACCAATCCCTATTTTACACTTGCTAGACAGTTTCAGAATATCAAAAGAGACAGGATTTTTGGAAACGTAGCTGCAAAGTATGACATTACCCCTTGGCTATATATCCAAGGCCGTGTTGGACAGGATTATTGGTCACGAGACCAAGATTTTAACAATTTCCCAACAGGACAAGCATCTTTGGCTGCAGCTCCTGTGGGATTTGTCAATGGCCTTTATACCCAAGAATCAAGAAGATTCAGAGAAGTCAATGCTGATTTCATCCTTTCCGCCACCAAGGAATTTGGTGATTATGGTATCAATGCCAATATAGGAGGTAACCACATGCAGCGAAGTTTTGATGTGAATAACGTTCAGGCAAGGGATTTTGTAGTGCGTGATCTCTATACTGTCCAAAACGGTAGGGTTAAAGATCCGATTTTTGACAGGTCCGAAAGAGCTGTAAATTCCCTCTTCGCTTTTGCTGAATTTTCTTATAAAAAGTATCTATTTATAAATGGTACAATAAGAAACGATTGGTTCTCCACCCTTTCCCCTGCAAACAGAAGCATTCTTTATCCTTCCGTTTCTACAAGCTGGGTTTTCACAGAAAATACCGGAACATCCGATTGGTTTAATTTTGGAAAACTGAGATTGGCTTATGCAGAGGTAGGTAGTGACTCGGATGTGGGACCTTATTCCAATGTTCTATTCTACGGCGTCAATGCCAACCTATTCAACAATCAACCTGTTGGCGGACCTATTGGAAGCACACTTCCAAATCCAAACTTGAAACCTATGCGGGTGGCGGAGACTGAAATAGGTGTGGACATGAAGATGTTCCAGGGAAGGCTCTCATTGGATCTTGCAGCATACAGAAAGATCACAAGTGATCAGATTGTAAGTGCACAGATTTCCGATGCTTCGGGATTTGTGAATACTTCTATCAATAGCGGTCAAAGTAGTAACAAAGGTATTGAAATGTTATTGACTGTTGTACCGGTTGAAACCAGTAATTTCACTTGGGAAGCTTCCTTCAATGGAGCCTATAACATTACAGAAGTCTTGAGCCTATTGACAGACGTACCTGGCGACAGAATAACTGTAGGTCAACATGTATTCAATGGTGAACTCAGACAGATCGTAGGCCAAGAAATGGGTCAGATTGCAGGATTTGGTTACAGAAGAGATGATCAGGGAAGAAAAATCTTCGGCGCAAATGGTTTACCATTGAGAACAACTGATCTTATCAATTTTGGCAGTGCGCTTCCCAAATGGATTGGAGGGATTAACAATTCCTTTAATTACAAAGGAGTTTCTCTTTCATTCCTCATTGACTTCAGGTTAGGTGGGACAATGTTATCAGGAACCAACTTCAATGCAGTAAGACATGGATTGCACAAAATGACCCTAGATGGCCGTGAAGGCGGAGTAGTAGGTGATGGAGTGAATCAAGCAGGCGAAGTCAATACTGCCGTAGCACCTGTTCAGTCTTATTGGGAAGTTGTAAGATCCCTAGCTTTGGTAGAACCGGTTATTTACAACTCCGGTTTTTGGAAGCTGAGACAAATTACTATGGGTTATGACTTCAGCAAATTTATTCCTGAAAAATTCCCTGTGAGCGCAGTTAGACTAAATCTGGTTGCCAACAATGTCTTCATGATCAAGAAATGGGTGGACAACATTGACCCGGAATCATTTGGGTACACCTCAGACAACCTTGTGGGTATGGAATCCACAGGTCTACCTACTACAAGAGGCCTTGGTTTCAATCTTAATGTTAAATTTTAATCAGAGCAACCATGAAAAAGATATTAAATTTTATTCTCATTGTGCTAATGCTAGGCTACAGCACATCATGCGACCAAAACTTTGATGAGCTAAATACCAACAGAGTTGCTGCTACTTCCATTGATCCTGCGTTTCAATTGAATAATGCTACTGTCAATTCTTCACCAAACTCATTTGGAATGTTGGTTTTTGAAATGGGAATTGTCCAACAAATCATATCTCCCAATTCAGGTGTATTGACAGGGGCAAATTTCAACCAGGACAACAGGGGTTCCACCCAAGACAACTGGATCAAATATTACAGAAATGTGATCAAAAACACCAAAGATGTGATTTTCCGAATCAAAGATGACCCAACTAGAAGCAATCTTCTGCAGATGACCCGGATCATGCAAGCCTATGGATTTATGGTTTTGACTGATTCATACGGCTCAATACCTTATTCAGAAGCCGGTGTGGGATACAGCAGCCAAATCTTTTATCCAAAATATGATACCCAAGAATCCATTTATGCGGATATCATCAAAGAATTGGAAGAAGCTTCGGCTGCTTTGAATACCAGTGGAAGAATTGAAACTGCTGATATTTTATTTGCAGGAAATATTGATAAATGGAAAAAATTCGGCTATTCTCTTTTATTAAGAGCAGGAATGAGGCTAAGCAAAGCAAACCCAACACTTGCCCAACAGACTGTTGCAAAAGCATTTGCAGGTGGTGTCATTCTAAATAATACCGATAATGCCGTTATAATTCATGACGCCAATTATGTCAATCCTGCAGGCAATACACTCAACGCCACCGAAGCTGCTAACTTTTACATGACAGCACCTTTTGTGAATTTCTTGAAAAGTACCAACGACCCAAGATTAGGAGCAATTGCCGTAAGATATGTGGGTGCAAAATCTGGACCTGAACAACAACCTGCAAGGCAAACTTTTGACCCGGCACTTCAGATTGGTATGCCTATGGGCAATGATAACGCTGGTGCTATAGCGGCTGCTGCAAATCTTGGATTGGCCAGCTTCTATGATTTCAGTCAGGTTGACAGAAGAAGGGTTGCAAAAATAACTGCACCTGGATTTATTGTTACAGCTTCTCAAACCAATCTTTTGTTGGCAGAAGCAAGACAGAGAGGTTGGATTACTGCCGGTACAGCAGCAGAATATTTCCAAGCAGGTGTCAGAGCGCATATGGTGCAAATGGCTTTGCATGATGCGGCTTCGACCATTCCAGCACCGGCAATTGATGCTTACATCACCGCCAATCCTTTGGTAGATGCTACTGCGCTACAGCAGATCAATTCTCAATATTGGGTATCTTCATTGATGAACGGCCCTGAGTCCTTTGCGAATTTTAGAAGATCTGGTTTCCCTGTTCTTCAGGCAAATCCATTTCCGGGCAGAGAAGTATTGTTTATCAATAGGCTGACTTATCCAAACTCGGAAATATCTGTTAATTCAGATAAAGTAGGCGAAGCCATCGCCGCACAAGGTGCTGACAACCTTGAAACAAAAGTTTGGTGGCATAAATAATTTCCAATGAAGGTTCGGTATATGCCGAACCTTCATTTCCTTATCAAAATCCTTTATTCAATTTAATTTTCTCAAAAATGACTAGGAAAATATTCCCTGTTTTGGCTTGCCTTTTTCTAATTGTATTTGGAATAGAAGCCCAACAAATCTCGAAAGAAGAACTTATTTACCTGACGCGTGAGTGGAAAGGAGAACGATTTGAAGATGGCAGACCAAAAGTTTCTGATGATCTTTTGAAAAGGATGAGACTTGTCACCCATGATGAAGCCTGGGCGGTCATGCGAAATGCAGGATACAAATATCAATATGCAGACGGATGGCAAATCATCAATCCTGATAGTATTCTGATAGGTAGAGCAGTTACGGCAACTTTCCTTCCAGGCAGACCTGATATCCATGATGCCATAGATGACAGAGGTAAAAAAGAAGGTAAACGCGGACAAAACTCTTGGCCAGTAGACTTACTTGTCAAAGGTGATGTCTATGTAGCTGATCAGTTTGGTCTTCATGTAGATGGCCCGACTATAGGCGATAACGTAGGAAATGCCATTTATGCAAAAACAGGAAATGGAATCGTATATGATGGCGCAATCAGAGATGTAACAGGTTTAAAAGAAATTGGAGGATTTACTTCCTATTACACCAGTTACCACCCCTCCCACCATAACCAACAAGGAAATCTAAATACCATGTTGACCGGAATCAACCAACCTACCAGAATCAGGCAAGTGACAGTAATGGCCGGAGACGTGGTTTTGGGTCGAGACGGAGGTGTTTCATTCATCCCTGCCCATTTGGTGGAGCAGGTAGTGGTGACTTCCGAAGTAGTCCGGCTCAGGGACATGTTTGGTCACGAAAGGTTGAGAGCGGGCGTATACACAGCAGGTCAAATTGATACAAGATGGTCTGATGAAATTGAAAAAGACTTTTCCAATTGGCTTAATGAGCACATTGATGAACTTCCGATTCCTCGAGAACAAATTCAGGAAATTCTGAAAAAAAGAACCTGGTAAGATAATCCAACTTAAAATTCACGATCATGAAAACTGACAATAACAGGCGTTCATTTATCCAAAAAGGCTTGATGGCCGGATTGGCTACCTCTGCTTTAATTCCAAGTTTTGGTTCTGAATTGATTGCGGCAGTTGACCGTGGACCCAAATATTCCAATCCTTCCGATCTTAAAATCACAGGTATCAAAACGGCATTTATGAAAGGCCATGGCACACACATGTTTGTGAAGCTGACAACAAATCAGGGAATCACAGGATATGGAGAAGCAATGGATGCTGTCCGGGGAACTTATGGCGTAGCCACAGGAACTGAAGGATGGGACAACATGACCCAATTTCTAATTGGACAAAACCCATTGGATATCAATAAAATTGTTGAGCAGATTTTGAGACGAGGCCATTTTGGTGGTGCGCAGGGAGGAATGTATGTAGCGGTTCTTACCGGGATTGAAATTGCGCTTTGGGACCTTGCAGGCAAAGCCATGAATCAACCTGTCTACCGTCTGATGGGAGGTAAATTCAGGGATAAAATCAGACTCTATTGTGATAGTGCAAGCAGTTCCGAAAGTCCTGAAGACATGGCCGCAGGTGCTATGGAAGTAAAAAATGCAGGTTTCTCAGCTATCAAATTTGATCTTGACTGGGCCGGTGATCCTGCCAAGCAGGATGAATTCAACCGAACTGCGTCCAATGGTGAGATTGACAGGATGGTGAAGCAAATAACTGCAGTCCGGGAAGCTATCGGGATGAATATGGATCTGTGTCTCGATGCACATGGTAGGTATGATTTGCCTTCCGGTATCCAGATTGCCAAAGAGATGGAACAGTTTAAACTCATGTTTTTAGAAGAGCCTGTACCTGCCGAGAACCTGGATAGCCTCCGGGAGATAACAAGTCAGACTACCACCCCAATCTGTACGGGCGAGAACCAATATCTAGCACATGATTTCAGAAAAATCCTGGAAAAAAAGGCTGCTGATATTGTCATGCCTGACTTACATAAATGTGGTGGACTAGGTGAAGGACAGCGGATCGCCAACTTGGCAAATCTATACTACGTTCCCGTTGCTCCCCATATGGTAGCCTCTCCTTTTGGTGCTATGGCCGCTTGTCATTGTTGTGCTTCCATATCAAATTTTCTTTGCTTAGAATGGCATTGGTTCTCCAAATGGAAACAATGGGATGAGCTGATCTTAGAAGCACCATTAATCAAAGATGGCTATATCCATATCACAGACAAGCCCGGTGTCGGTGTCACACCCAATGAAGAAGCTAT
Organism: Aquiflexum sp. TKW24L; assembly: GCF_023502205.1. Classification (GTDB taxonomy): domain Bacteria; phylum Bacteroidota; class Bacteroidia; order Cytophagales; family Cyclobacteriaceae; genus Cognataquiflexum. The sequence goes on from NZ_JAMFLG010000001.1 coordinate 97,056, forward strand.
CAGGAAATATGCGGTAGCAGATGCTCCCTTCTTCTGAAAAAAAATTAAACCTAAAAATGATTCATAAAATCCCATTTTAAACCTGAGTATGAAAAACAGCAAAGATAGTAGAAGATCATTTATTCAAAAAGGATTGGTGGCAGGTCTTACAGGAGGAGCACTTTTGAGCACTTTTGGTCAAGGATTGAATGCCGCAGTGGACAGGCAGTCACCATATTCCAATCCCTCAGATCTAAAGATCACAGATGTGAAATGCGGTTACGTGAGAGGGGCACTATATGTGAAGATATATACCAATCAAGATGTCTGGGGTTGCGGTGAGGCAGTAGATGCTATCCATGGTACCTACCATCTGGTAAAAAGAATGGGCAATCAGATCAAAGGACAAAGCCCGCTCAATCCAAATAGATTAGCCGAACAATTGAGAAAAGGCGCCTTTTTTGGAGGAGCTCAGTCAGGAGTTTTTGTTGCGGTGATGACAGCGATAGAGACAGCCTTATGGGATTTGACTGGTAAGGTTTTTGGAGTGCCCGTTTATCAATTGTTAGGAGGAAAATTCCGTGATAAAATACGCGTTTATTGCGATACCGCTCTTTATACTTCTACCAATCCAACACCTCAAGATTATGCCAATGCAGCTAGAGGTGCTGTCGATCGCGGTTATAATGCCGTCAAATTCGATGTGGATGACGCACGTGATCCTAATAAATATGACCGATTCAATTGGACTGCCAATCCAATGGAAATAGAAAGAATGTACAATGCCATTGCGGCAGTACGCCAAGAAGTCGGTCCCAACATTGATATCTGTGTCGACATGCATGGTAGATATGACGCGGTCACAGGCTTGAAAATGGCTAAAATGTATGAAGACTTGAACCTGATGTTTTTGGAGGAGCCTATCCCAGCGGACAATCCTGAGGTTTATAAATCAATTACTTCCCAAACTTCAACCCCCATCTGTACCGGGGAAAATATTTACCTGGCTTATGGTTTTACACGATTACTTTCGGAATCAGCCATTGATATCATCATGCCGGATATTCAAAAAGCAGGCGGATTGGGTGAAGCACAAAGGATCGCAAACCTTGCAAACCTGTATTATGTGCCTTTTGCACCTCACATGGTAGCCTCATTTCTTGGTGCGATGGCGAGTTGTCATGTTTGCGCTTCTGTTCCCAATTTCATGATCATGGAATGGCAGATTTACATGGATACTGATCAGCTTTGGAAAGACATTGTGATCTATGATGGTCCAAGGACAGAAAATGGTTTCATCACACTTTCTGAAAAACCGGGAATCGGTGTCGAAATCAATGAAGAAGGAATGAAAAAACATGCAGTAAAGGATATTCCTTTTTTTGAATAGAAAATTCATTTAACCCAAGTAATCATGAATCATAAAAACAGATTTACCAAAGTACTACTGATTGCCGCTCTTTTGTTGACGGCAGGATTTGCAGAAGCACAGAATGTGGGTTCTTCTCCGGATTATATCAAAGCCTTGACCTCCGAGTGGAAAGGCGAAAGATTTCCGGACGGAAGGCCAAAGGTTTCGGACGGAATATTGGAGAGATTAAGAAACATTTCCATTGAAGAGGCTTGGGGCGTGCTGAGAAATAAAGGTTACCAAAACCAATATGAAGGCAATTGGCATATCATGTTGGAAAATGAGGCCATGACCGGAAGGGTCGTCACTGCCCAATACATGCCACTCAGACCTGATCTTCAGAATCAGGTAAAGGACCAAGGTGTAAACAAGGAAGGCAGGTCTCCAAAAGGCGGAACCAACTCTTGGCCCATTGATATCCTGACCAACGGCGATGTATATGTTGCGGATGGTTATGGAAAAATCGCTGATGGAACATTGATCGGAGATAACCTTGGAAATTCCATTTATGCCAAGTCCAAGCGAGGGGTAATCTTTTACGGATCTGTGAGAGACGAAGAAGGGTTGTCTGAAATCAAAGGATTTAACGCATGGCACAAAGGGCAGGATCCTTCATTCATCAATCAAATGATGCTGACGTCCATCAACGCACCTATCAGAGTAGGTAGGGCAACAGTTCTCCCCGGAGATGTGGTTTTGGCAAAAAAGTATGGTGTAATTTTCATTCCTGCACATTTGGTTGAAGACTTGGTATTGACCTCTGAGGTAACAGGATTGCGCGACGAATTTGGCCACCTGAGACTTAGGGAAGGAAAATACCTAGCCGGTGAAATCGACAGTGAATGGACTGAAGCCATCAAAAAGGATTTTCTGGACTGGGTGAACAAATACCCTGGAAAACTACCCATGAGCAAACAAGAATTGGATAATTATCTCAAAGAACGTAATTATTGATTACTTCTTTTTTAGAATAACTACCCGGAATAAACTTTCAACAATAACCCATAAACAAGATGAAAAACACATTAAAAGGAATTATTTCAGCCCAAAAAGAGCAGGAGAAGCAATATGCTGTACAAAGGCAAGCCGAAATCGAGCATATAGATACCAAGGCAAATAGGAGGGACTTTTTGAAAAAAACAGCATTGGGAGGCATGTCTTTGACAGCACTGATGGGATTGAGTTTCGAAGACAGCATGGCCCAGACCACCTCAAAAGTACAAAAATCCTCTGCTCCCTCTGATTTGAAAATTACTGACCTGAGGTATTGTGTCACCACTGTATTAGGAAGGACCGCCATCATCAGGATAGACACCAACCAAGGGATTTATGGTCTTGGTGAAGTCCGCGACGGAGCTGATCCACGCTATGCATTGATGCTCAAGAGTAGGATACTTGGCGAAAACCCATGCAATGTTGAAAGGATATTTAAAATCATCAAGCAATTTGGCGGTCAGGCAAGACAAGCCGGTGGTGTCTGTGCTGTAGAAATGGCACTTTGGGATCTTTGTGGCAAAGCATATAATGTGCCTGCATGGCAATTATTGGGAGGCCGCTACAGAGATACTGTCAGGCTATATGCAGATACACCTACCGGAGAAACGCCAGAAGACCAAAGAGAGAAAATCAAATATCGTACTGAGGTACAAGGTTATACTTGGCTTAAAATGGACGTATCCATCAATCAGGTCAAAAACATTCCCGGCACGCTGAACAACACTTCTATAATGAACCAAAATTCAAGTCAGTGGCAAGGCGGTTATATGTCTTATGCAAATACAAAACACGCCTTTACAGGGGTTCAGATCACGGAAAAAGGTCTGGATGAATTAGCAAAGATTGTTCACAGTGTACGGGAAATGGTTGGCTATGAAATTCCGATTTCTACCGATCACTATGGCCATATCGATGTCAACAATTGTATCAAATTAGGAAAAGTTCTGGAAAAATATAATTTGGCTTGGTTGGAAGACATGGTGCCTTGGCAATGGACCGAGCAGCATAAAACGATTACAGATGCTTTGGAAACTCCAACAACTACCGGAGAGGATATTTTCTTATTAGAAAACTTCAAAGACCTTATCCATAACCATGCTGTGGACATTGTGCATCCGGATCTTGCTTCCTCCGGCGGTTTGTTAGAAACAAAAAGGGTGGGCGATTATGCAGAAGAATTTGGAATTGCCATGGCAATGCACCAAGCAGGAACACCGGTTTCCTTTATGGCAAACGTTCATTGCGCAGCCGCGACCCAAAACTTCCTTTCATTGGAACATCACTCTGTCGATCTTCCATGGTGGGAAGATATGGTCAAAACCACAGATGGCGGAAAAATGATTGTCAAAGGTTATGCACCTGTTTCCCTGACAGCTCCTGGATTGGGAATTGAATTGAATGATGAAGTCGTGAAGAAACATCTCCATAAATCAGATTCGTCCTACTTTGCACCTACCACCGAATGGGATGAGAAGAGATCCCATGACAGAACCTGGAGCTAAGTAGATTGATTGTGTTAGTGCCATCCGAAAGCTGGGAGCAATCCCGGTTTTCGGATATTTTTGCTTATCATCGTGGACCCCAAACAACCCTGATATCCATTGAAAAATCCCATATTTAAAATTGCCACAATTCTATCAGCCGTATTCCTACTACTATCATTAGGAATAACTCTTTTTCAGGGAATCAGCCATACAGGTCCTTTTTGGATATTATTTCTGGTCGCTCTCGGCATCATGTTTCGTGGGAATGAAAAATTGAAAGGTTTTACTTATACAGTGATGATATTTGCCTGTGTGGCAGCAGCTATGTTTTACCCGTTGACCTTTGTACAGGTTGGAGATTACAAATTAAGCGGATTGATTGTTCCACTTCTTCAAATCATCATGTTTGGAATGGGAACTTCCATGAGTTTGGGAGATTTTGCAGGTGTGGTCAAAATGCCCAAGGGAGTCATCATCGGGATCATGCTTCAATTTACCATCATGCCATTTATAGGCTATACATTGGCCAAACTCAGTGGTTTCCCTCCTGAAATTGCCGCAGGAATTATCCTGATTGGTTGTTCTCCAAGTGGAATGGCATCCAATGTCATGAGCTTTTTGGCAAAAGCAAATCTTGCCTTGTCGATAACCATTACTGCATTTACTACCATGTTGGCACCTTTTGTAACCCCGGTTTTGATGGGATGGTTAGCGGGAGAGTTTGTAGAAGTTGATGTCTGGAAAATGGTTTGGGATATCATCAAAATCGTCATTATTCCAATCGGAGCAGGATTGATTTTCAATAAATTCCTAAGTGGAAAAGTGAAATGGCTGGATGCAGCTATGCCTTTGGTATCAATGATCGGGATTGCTTTGATCATTACCATTATTACCGCTGCGGGCCGAGATAGTTTGTTGAATATCGGACCGATTTTGATTTTGCTTGTGGTATTCCATAACATGGCAGGATATACTCTAGGCTATTGGTCAGCCAAACTATTCAGGATGGATGAAAGGGATTGCAGAACCTTGGCACTTGAAGTTGGTATGCAAAATGCCGGATTGGCTTCCGGTATTGCCAAAGAAATGGGCAAAATTGCCACCGTCGGATTAGCCTCTGCGGTCTTTGGACCATTTATGAATATAACCGGATCTGTGTTGGCTTCTTATTGGCATAGAAAACCACCGAAGGATTGAAGAATTTTGCCAATTTAAACCACAAAAGCCCTTGAAATTTTATTTCCAAGGGCTTTTATTAAAATCAAAGTAAAACCTAGAAATGCTTCCATCCCTGTGCCTTCAAAGAAACTTCTGTTCCGCTTTTGGTCACCATGAGTTTGCCATCCTCAGCTTTGGTAACATGACCTATAAAATGAATATCGGGGTGTTTTTCTAATTTGGAGAAATCGTTTTGATCAATCGTAAACAACAATTCATAATCCTCTCCCCCATTCAATACACAGGTGATCGGATCCAGATTCAATTCAACTGCTGTATCAAAAGTCTGTTTGTCTATCGGTAGTTTGTCCTCGTAAATCGTCACTCCTATCCCTGAGGCTTTACAGATATGGAATAGCTCTGAGGCCAATCCATCAGAAACATCTATCATACTTGTCGGGACAATTTCCATTTCCCTCAATTCATGGATGATGTCCATCCTTGCCTCCGGTCGAAGCTGTCTTCCCGTGACATATTGGTATCCATCCAATTCAGGGGACATTTCAGGATTGGCAAGATAAACCTGTTTTTCTCTTTCTAAAATCTGCAAACCTACCAAAGCACCCCCCAAGTCGCCGGTCACGCAGACGATGTCATTGACTTTGGCACCTGACCTGAAGCTCAGTTGTTCTTTTTGGGCTTCTCCTATCGCAGTTATGGAAATAACCAAACCGGATCGTGATGCAGTCGTATCCCCTCCTACTACATCAATCCCATATTGTTCGGCTGCTGCATTGATTCCGGAATACAAGGCATCTACTGCTTCTACGGAGAACCTGTTTGACAAAGCGATGCTGACTGTGATCTGCTTGGGAATGGCATTCATGGCTGCGATATCAGAGACATTAACAGCAACAGCCTTAAATCCCAAATGAGGTAAGGGAACATAGGAAAGATCAAAATGTACGCCTTCCAATAACAAATCTGTCGTAACTACTTTGACATGGTCCCCTGCATCTATCACCGCTGCATCATCCCCTATCCCTTTTATTGTTGAGGTATTTTTGATTACAATTTTTTCGTTCAGGTGGTCTATCAACCCAAACTCACCAATTTCGCCTATTTCTGTTCTATTATCTGACATCTTTTTCCTTTCAAAAGGATTTAAATCCTGCTTATATTTTTAAATTCTCGAAGTTACTTCCTATCAATCTTCAAATTTTTCAATCTTACCATCTTGTAATTTTCCAATCTTTCAATCTTCCAATTGATTACCCTTTCTTCTCCTGACACAATTCCACCAAAACCCCATTGGTCGAGCGGGGATGCAAAAATACAACTATTTTGTTGTCGGCTCCTTCTTTGGGGATTTCATTGAGGATTTCAAAACCCTCACTTTTCAACCTGACCATTTCAGCATATATATCTTCGACATCAAAGGCGATGTGATGGATCCCTTCTGATTTTTTGTCTATGAACTTTGCGATGGGGCTGTCTGGTCGTGTTGCTTCCAACAATTCTATTTTGGTTCCCCCAATCATAAAAAATGAGGTTTTTACACCTTCTCCTTCTACTGTTTCCTCTTTGTAATTTTCTCTTCCTAATAATTTCGAAAACAGTTCATTGGATTTTTGAAGATCCTTGACTGCAATCCCCAAATGCTCAATTTTTCTCATTTAAATAATTTTTTATCTTTGCTGATGAATCAATTCAACTTGAAGCATGTTAACTTGATGCTCTAATAACTGAATTTAATACTTAAAGATATGATAACTGTTTCGGAAAAGGCAAAGGAAAGAATCCTTTCATTGAGAAAAGAGGAAGGTAGAACCGAAAATGAGAACATCAGGGTTTCTGTAAAAGGTGGCGGATGCTCGGGATTGATGTATGACCTTGGATTTGATGCAAGTTTGGTAGAAACCGACCATATATTTGAGGACAAAGGCATCAAGATTTTGGTAGACAGAAAAAGCCTCCTATACCTTGCTGGGACAATTCTTGAATTTACAGATGGATTAAATGGCAAAGGATTTCAGTTTGTCAATCCAAATGCTTCCAGGACCTGCGGTTGCGGGGAAAGTTTCTCGGTTTAGATCACACATTGAAAAAATGCATAGGTGCTGATAAGTTTTATCAGCATTTTTTGTTGGTGGCAGGGAAACTTTTATCCCAATTGTTACCTTTGCGCACAAGAAAATAAACCCCATATCATGTCAGAAAACATCAAAAAAATACAACTCAATGACCTCCATATTGCTTTGGGAGGCAAAATGGTTCCTTTTGCAGGATTCAATATGCCGGTAAGGTATTCTTCAGACACTGAAGAACACCATACAGTCAGACAGGGAGTTGGGGTGTTTGATGTTTCGCACATGGGGGAATTTAAGGTTACCGGCCCAAAAGCCCTTGACCTCATCCAAAAAGTCACATCCAACGATGCCTCCAAACTTGTCATAGGCCAAGCCCAATATTCCTGCTTCCCGAATGAAAAAGGCGGAATCGTGGACGACCTGATTGTTTACAAATTCGGAGAAGAAGAATACATGTTGGTCGTCAATGCATCCAATATCGAAAAGGATTGGAATTGGATCAACAAACACAATGACATGGGTGCAGCGTTGGAAAATATCTCTGACAGCATTTCACTTTTTGCTATTCAGGGACCAAAGGCGATAGAAGCTGTGCAGTCTCTGACAAGTGTCAACCTTTCTGAAATCAAATTTTACCATTTTGCAGTGGGAGATTTTGCAGGTGTGCCGGATGTCATTATCTCGGGTACAGGTTATACCGGTGCGGGAGGTTTTGAAGTTTATGTGAAAAATGAAGATGCCGAAAAGGTTTGGAACGCAGTCTTTGAAGCAGGAAAAGCATACGATATCAAGCCGATAGGTCTTGGGGCAAGAGACACCCTGAGATTGGAAATGGGCTATTGCCTGTATGGCAATGACATCAATGATGAAACATCTCCAATTGAAGCCGGACTTGGTTGGATTACCAAATTCACCAAGGAATTTATCAACAGTGAAAACCTTAAAAAGCAGAAGGAAGAAGGAGTCAGTAAAAAATTGGTAGGATTCATTTTGCAGGAAAAAGGCATCCCTAGAGGCCACTACCCAATTGTCAATCTGAAGGGAGAACCTATCGGAGAGGTCACTTCAGGCACTATGACTCCATCAATGGGGGTTGGTATAGGAATGGGATATGTCAAATCTGACTATGCTGCTCCAGGAACAGAAATAGCCATTACTGTCAGGAACAAAAACCTTTTGGCCAAAGTGGAAAAATTTCCATTGTACAAAAAATAATCAAAGGACATACATACAAACCCGCAGAAGGATCCCTTTGCGGGTTTTTTTATTAGCTACCAAGAATGAGAAATATAGAAGTCTGTGTGAGTCCTGAGTTGATTCATTTGTATGATACAAAAGGAAAGAATGTAGTAATCGTAGATATTTTCAGGGCTACCTCTACCATGATGGCAGCCTTGGCAAATGGAGTGGCATCGATCACTCCCATCATGGATTTGGAATCTTGCCGGGCCATGTCACCTTCCGGTTATGTGATTGCCGGCGAAAGAAATGGACTCACTGCTGAAGGATTTGAATTGGGAAATTCTCCCTTGGCTTACCTAGACAATGCCTATGCCGGCAAAAAGATCGCCATGACTACAACCAATGGCACCTTAGCGATCGAAAAAACCAAAACCGATGCCAACCGGATTTTACTAGGAGCTTTTGTGAATCTGAAAGCAACAGCCAGGTATTTGAAAGATCAAAACCAAGATATTTTGATCCTTTGCGCAGGTTGGAAAGGCAAGTTTAATTTGGAAGATTCACTATATGCAGGTGCTTTGGTCAGTAATTTACATCTTCATTTCCAAACAGATTGTGACTCTGCGATTGCGCTCAAGAGTCTTTATGAAAGCAATTCCCACAGGCTTCAGATTTTCTTGGGCCAAGCTTCCCACGCCAAAAGGTTACAAAACCACAACATCGAAGCAGATATTGATTTTTGTCTAACTCAGGATAAATATGATATAGTGGGCTTACTATCAGGCGAAGAACTGATAGCCTTTGAAATGAGCGGTAAATAAAACCAAATATTATTTCAATTATAGTAGTCCAAATTCTGAAAGCCATCAATTTTCAATACCTTTGCAACTAGATTTAAGCCTTTCCATTCACCGATTATTTCTCATAAAATCATGTCTGAAGTCAAACTCTTCTCCGGAACTAACAGCCTTCAACTTTCAGAAAAAATTGCCAAACATTACGGAAAACGTCTTGGGGACCTGACAATCTCCAAATTTAGCGATGGTGAACTTTCCCCTAGCTATAATGAATCAATAAGAGGCTGTACGGTCTTTTTGATTCAGACCACCAATCCTACTGCCGACAATTTATTGGAACTCTGTCTGATGATTGATGCGGCCAAAAGGGCAAGTGCCTACAAAGTCTGCGCGGTGATCCCTTATTATGGTTATGCAAGGCAAGATAGAAAAGACAGACCACGTGTTTCCATTGCTGCGAAGCTGATTGCCAATATGCTGACCTCAGCAGGTGCCGATAGGATCATGACTTGTGACCTTCATGCCGGACAAATTCAGGGTTTTTTTGATATTCCTTTGGATCATTTGAATGGATCAGCTATTTTTGTGCCCTATTTGGAAAGGCTTGCCTTGGACAATATGATTTTCGCAGCTCCTGATGTGGGTGGTGTGGCAAGAGCAAGGTCTTATGCTAAGCACTTTGAAGTAGAAATGGTCGTCTGTGATAAGCATAGAAAAAGAGCCAATGAAATCGCTTCCATGCAGGTGATCGGAGATGTGGAAGGAAAAGACGTCATCTTGGTAGATGACCTTGTAGATACAGCAGGGACACTTTGCAAAGCAGCACAGATCCTGATGGAAAAAGGAGCATTGTCTGTAAGGGCGATTGCAACTCATGGAGTATTGTCAGGAAATGCTTACCAAAACCTTGAAAACTCTGTTTTAAAAGAATTGGTGATCACTGATACCATCCCGATGAAACAGACTTCTTCCAAAATCAGAGTCTTGTCTGTATCCGATTTGTTTGCAAAAGCAATCCATGCAGTTACAGGTAATACTTCAATCAGTGCATTATTTATTTAGAATTACTTAATCAAATTATATACAATCAAATTAAAAAATTTATGAAATCATTAGAGATTATAGGGTTTAAAAGAGCAAATCTCGAGAGTGGAGACTTGAAGCAGATCCGTGAAGAAGGTAACGTACCTTGTGTAGTTTACGGTCCTGCCATCAAAGAACAAATCCACTTTTATTCTCCTGCCATTCTTTTCAGAGACCTTGTTTACACACCAGATGTACACATGGTTGACTTGAATATTGAAGGCAACATATTCAAAGCAGTGTTGAAAGACACACAATTCCATCCTGTAAGTGATGTATTGTTACATGCTGACTTCTTGGCTTTCAGCCCGGATAGAGAAATCAAATTTGAAATACCTGTTGAAATCGTCGGAACGGCTCCCGGTGTTCAAAAAGGTGGTAAGTTGGAATTCAAAACAAGAAAAATCGCTGTAAAAGGTTTGGCAGGTAGTCTTCCTGACAAAATCAAAGTTGATGTTTCTAAACTTGACCTTGGAAAATCAGTTAGAGTAGGGGAAATCAAAGCTGAAGGCTTTCAAATCCTTACAAGTCCAAATGTATCGATCATTTCTGTCGGTATCCCAAGAGCATTGAGAGGTAAAAAAGGTGAATAATTTCACTTCTTAAAACCAATAAATCAAATCCTGCTTAGTCCTTAAGCAGGATTTTTTATTTTTGCTCCACATTCCAAAAATTGAATTGATGAAATACCTGATTGTAGGACTTGGGAATATCGGTCCGGAATATGAGTTGACCCGGCACAATGTGGGATTTTTGACAGTAGACAGACTCGCCGACAAGCAAGGTGTCTCTTGGAAAAGCGACCGTCTTGCGTTCAGCACCAATTTCAAGTACAAAAGCAGACAGATTTACCTGATCAAACCCACCACTTACATGAACCTAAGCGGAAAAGCTGTGAATTATTGGATGAAGGAATTGGATATTCCCAAAGAAAACATCATGGTCATCGTGGATGATGTGGCCCTGCCATTTGGTAAACTCCGGATGAGAGGAAAAGGCTCTGCGGCAGGACATAATGGACTCAAAAATATTGAAGAACTTACAGGAGGACAGGATTATCCTAGACTGAGATTTGGTATTGGAGATGATTTTCCAAAAGGAAGACAGATAGAATATGTTCTCGGAAGATGGTCTCAAAAAGAAATCGACGAACTTCCTATTTTCATGGACAAAGCCATTGAAATGACACTTAGCCTCTGTACCGTCGGTATCAATATGACGATGACTCAATTTAATGAATGAAAACGAAATATGCTTCGTGAAATAGATTGAAATATGCAATTGGCGATATATAATTGAAATACGCTTCGCGAAATACCATTGAAATAATTTTCAGGTCAGACCGTATTTCCATTTTGTTTCATCCTTATTTCTATCATATTTCTACTCTATTTCTACCTTATTTCCATCATATTTCCATCGTATTTCAACCCTATTTCCATCATATTTCTACCATATTTCAATCTTATTTCCCTTCAATAAAAAAGTATTATGGAATAATCTTTTGAAATCAACTTTTTGGAAACTTACTTTGCAACCAACTCAGGCAACTGATTTATAAAGAAGAGGTGAGAGAACAGGCTCGCTGACCCTCTGGCAACCATTCGCAACAGTGAAAAGGTGCCAATACCTGCCCGAATAAACGGGAACTATAAATTAGACATTATGCGATTTCAGCTTTCCAATCATCTTTCGGAATTTTCCAGAATTTTAAGGTACAAAGTACGAAGTACGAAGTACGATGTAGGAAGTACGAAGTTTGAAGTAGGATTTAAGATTTATGATTTACGATTTACGAATTCCAAGGAATTTCTTATTTCGATTTTTTCCTCAATTCTAAATAATTTGTGTTCCTGCCATAAAATTATATTGGCACTGAGTTTTTTGATTCTTCCAAAATTTTCCATTAACACATTCCCTTTATTTCAACACACCACTAACCTATTAACCAATACCTAAATACCATTCTCCCATGTCCCATTTCGAAACCGACGCCATCCGCATCAGCGCAAGCCAATCAAGCCAAAGAGAACATTCCTCCCCGATTTACCTGACTTCGAGTTTTACTTTTGATTCGGCTGAAGAAGCGAGACAGATGTTTGCCGAGGAAGTCGAAGGAAATATTTATTCCCGGTATTCCAATCCCAATTCGTCGGACTTGATCCAAAAAGTCTGTGCGGCAGAAGGAACAGAATCCGGAATTGCGACCTCATCGGGCATGGCGGCCATGTTTGGAAGTATTGCATCGCTATTGCAGCAAGGAGACCATATTTTGGCTTCCCGCTCCCTTTTTGGTTCTACACATCAGCTACTCACGCGCATTTTCCCAAAATGGGGAATAACTTCCACTTACGGAGATATTTCGACCTTTCAGCATTGGGACAAACTCGTGCAGCCTAACACCAAAATGCTGTTTATCGAAACTCCTTCCAATCCGGGATTAGAAATCATTGACCTGGAGTGGGCAGGGAAATTTGCAGCTGCACATAACCTGATCTTGGTAGTTGACAACTGTTTTGCTACTCCTTACCTGCAACAACCAGCAAAATGGGGAGCCCATATTGTTACGCATTCTGCCACCAAATATATCGACGGTCAAGGTCGGATTTTGGGAGGTTTGATCTTGGGTAAAAAGGAACTGATCAAAGAAGTAGAATTTTTCACAAGACATACCGGACCATCTATCTCTCCCTTCAATGCTTGGATTTTGTCAAAAAGTATGGAAACCTTGGCTGTCAGAATGGACAGGCATTGTGAAAATGCATTGAAAGTGGCATCCTATTTTGAAGGAAACAAAGAAATTGATTTTGTCAAATATCCGTTCCTTCCCTCCCATCCTCAATATGAACTTGCCAAAAAACAAATGAAACAAGGTGGAGGAATTATTACCCTCACCTTGAAAGGAGGATTGGCAAGGGCACAGAAATTCATTGATTCCCTTCAGATGGTATCCATCACACCAAACCTCGGAGATAGCCGCAGCATCATCACCCATCCTGCTTCTACTACTCATAGCAAACTCTCAGTGGAAGAAAGGGCCAAAGTGGGGATTTCGGATGGATTGGTAAGGTTATCCGTTGGGCTTGAACATTATGAAGACATTATCAAAGACGTCGAAAATGCCCTGATACATTCAAAATAAAGGATTTTGATCAAAAGTGAATACTACCAAAGGCATAAAAGGTCGACTTTTGTGCCTTTTGTACTATTTCAATATTTTTTGTCCAAGCCTGAGGCTGGTATTTTATCGGAATCAGAATTAAATTAGATTCTCAATCTAATCTTTCCCAAAATGATCAAAAACCCAATAGATATAATGGATAAACTGAAATCCATTATTTCGCAAACCGAACTGGAAAGGACAATCAAATGGGGAATTGATGTCTATACCTACAGAGGTCAAAATATTTTGGGCATTGCGGCATTCAAATCCTATGTGGGGATTTGGTTTTACAATGGCGTTTTTTTAACCGATCCTGCGCAGGTTTTGGTCAATGCGCAAGAGGGCAAAACCAAATCACAACGGCAATGGAGGTTTCAATCCATCGATGAAATCAATCCCGATTTAATCATTTCTTACATCCAAGAGGCCATTGAAAATGCTAAAAATGGGCTTAAACCTGACATCCAAAAATCTAAGGAAATAGAAATCCCCACCATACTCAGCGAGGCATTGTGTTCGGATGAAGAATTCAATTTCTGTTTTGAAAAGCTAAGTTCTTACAAACAAAAAGAATATTCGGCATACATACAGGAAGCCAAACGGGAAGCAACTCAATTGACCCGACTGGAAAAAATCAAACCGATGATCATGCAGGGAATCGGTCTAAATGATAAATACAAATAGAAACCATGACCAAGAACAAAACCCAGGAAACGGACAGTTCTGTAACGAATTTTATCAATTCCGTAGAAAATGACCAGAAAAGAAAAGACAGCTTTGAACTGATCAAGATTTTCAGCGAAGTGTCAGGTTTTGAACCCAAAATGTGGGGCCCAAGTATCATTGGATTTGGTTCTTACCATTATAAATATGACAGTGGCCGTGAGGATGATGCACCGCTTTTGGGATTCTCACCGAGAAAGGCTGCTATCTCACTTTATTTATTATGTGATGTAGAAGGTCAGCATGGTGCGCTGCTCGGCCAATTAGGCAAATTCAAAAATGGTAAATCCTGTGTGTATATCAACAAGCTTTCAGATGTGAGTGAAGAGGTAATCAAGGCTTTGGCCAAAGAATGTATCAAATTCATCCATGAAAAATACCCCACTGAGTGACTTTTGTCATTGGGCAGTTTATTTGGATCATTTATATTTAAAACAGATAATTTGCCTTCAATGATGAATCATTTGATGCGTTCTTTATCTTTGAATTAAATGCTGAAAAACTATCTGTCCCTGTTTTTTTTATCAGTCTCCACATTGATGATGTTGGGGCACAGCATTTTTCCCCATCATCACCATGGAAATGCGGATGAATTTCACCACAATCACCATTCACACCAAGGAGAAGTCATAGGTTTTAATTCTGCTGATCATCATGGCCTATTAGATAATGTCTTTTCATTTGTTCCCCACGGACAAAAAGGAGTAGAATGCATCTCCTGTCCCAATATGGACGAGACATTTAACAAACAGTATTTTGATTTCCAGTCTAATGATACATTATGTCTGAAAATCAGTTTTCCTGTATTTGTTGTAAATAAACAATTTTTTGACCCTACTGAAGCTTCGCTAATAGTTGGCTATTTTCCACCCGGTGGATTAAGAGCACCACCGTTTTTTAGCTGATTTCATTGTGACCAATAATCCTGCTTGGATTCTCTTTGGCACACCATCTTCTATTTAAAATCTAAATTTACATTTCCATGAAAAAGGCAAATACCCTTTTGGCTTGGCTATTGGTCCTCGCTTTCAGTTGCGGCCAACCCCATGACCATAGCCACGATGAGGAAGAATCAATCCCGCCCGTGGCATTGACCTCCTATTCAGACAAAACCGAACTTTTTACAGACTTCCCTTACCTGATAGCCGGAAAACCAACAACCATGATGGTTCACCTGACTAGTCTCGGGGATAAATTCCAACCGATTCAAGATGGGGAAATCAAAGTCACCCTTACCGTGGACGGAAAGAATTTTTTGGCTGAAGCAAATAGCCAAGCAAGTACAGGCATCTATGAAGTTGAAATCACCCCTGAATCAAGCGGTGCAGGGAAACTCACTTTTGATGTCCAAACCGGTCAAAGTTCAGAACAATTTATTTTTGAAAATATTGAGGTTTTCAGCGATTTGGTCGCTGTGGTCAGAAATCAGAAAGCGTCTGAAACCGGGGAGGAGATTAGCTATTTGAAGCCTCAGGCTTGGAATATTGAATTTGCCAATGAACCCGTACGCAGGGTTACTTTCAGGGAAATCCTAAAAACAAGTGGTCAGGTCCTTCCCGCTCCGGGAGATGAAACAGTGATCACCGCCAATTCAGGGGGCGCGGTCATTTTTGCGAGCAACAAAACGATTGTTGGATCAAAGCTGAATGTCGGTGACCATCTTTTTACCATCACCGGTGGAAGCCTTGCCCAGGGAAATCCCGATGTCTACTACAAAGAAACCAAAGCCAAATACGAATTGGCCAAAGCTGAATTTGAACGGGCTGAAATTTTGGTGAAGGATAAGATTATTTCGGAACGGGATTTCCTCAAAACCAAACTTGAGTATGAAAACATGCAGTCGAGCTATCAGGCAGTTTCCAAAAACTATTCCGCTTCCGGCCAAAAAGTAACCACGAGTTCAAATGGTTTCCTCAAAAATCTCCTTGTTTCTGAAGGTCAATATGTCGAACCCGGAATTCCTTTGGCCTTGGTCAGTAAAAACAAAAAGATAGTACTTCAGGCAAATGTTTCCCAAAAGTACTTCCAAAAATTGCCTTCCATCAGCGCTGCCAATTTTAAAATCATCAGCGAAGAGACAGTTTTTGATACAGAAAACATGAACGGTAAGGTTATCTCCTTCGGAAAAAGTACTTCTGAAAACACGTCCTACATACCGATCTCTTTTGAAATAGACAATATTGGAAATATCATCCCGGGATCTGTGGCTGAAGTTTACCTGAAATCAACTCCCATACCGGATGCTTTGGTGATTCCTTCTTCTGCCTTGATGGAAGAGCTTGGAAATTTCTTTGTTTTTGTACAGACAGGAGGAGAAACTTTCCAAAAAAGAGAAATCAAATTGGGAGGCAATGATGGAAAACATGTACAGGTACTCTCAGGAGTGAAAGAAGGAGAAAGGGTCGTCACTAAAGGGGCCTATGCCATCAAATTGGCAAGTGCCTCAGGAGCTATTCCGGAGCATGGTCACTCCCATTGACCTTGAGTTGTTTTATAGGGATATCACCCCAATCTACTGATTTTCAATATAATACATCAAGAAAAACATGCTCAACAGAATCTTAAAATTTTCACTTAACAACCGACTTTTGGTCATTGTCGGCTTTGGTCTGTTATCACTTTTTGGAACATACATTGCCTTTAATATGGAAGTGGATGTTTTCCCTGACCTGACGGCGCCTACTGTGGTGGTCTTGACTGAAGCCCACGGCATGGCCCCGGAAGAGGTGGAGCGTCTTGTCACCTTTCCTATAGAAACGTCTGTCAACGGTGCAAGTAATGTCCGACGGGTCCGCAGTGCATCATCAGGAGGTTTCTCAGTGGTTTGGGTCGAATTTGAATGGGATACGGATATCTACCGGGCAAGACAAGTGGTCAACGAAAAATTAGCCACTATATCTGATAGGCTTCCTGACGGAGTTGGAACTCCCACTATGGCACCACAATCTTCCATTATGGGAGAAATTATGTTCGTCGCCCTTTCTGCTGACAGCACCACTATGATGGACTTGCGAACCATCGCGGATTGGATTATCCGGCCAAGGCTCTTGGCTACCGGTGGTGTAGCTCAGGTAATCGTGTATGGTGGAGACTTCAAGCAATACCAAATACAAGCCAATCCCCAAAGGATGAACTTCCATGGTGTCTCCCTTTCGGAACTTATTGCTGCAGCCGGAGAATCAAACGGCAACTCTTCAGGAGGATTTTTGAATGAGTATGGAAATGAATACATCATCAAGGGGATTGGAAGAACGAATGACGTAAGCGAAATCGGAAGGTCAATTATCAAAAAATCAAGTGGACAGATCATCAGGATCGAAGATGTCGCAGAAATTAAAATCGGCTCGGCACCAAAAATCGGAGATGCTTCCAATAACGGTAAGCCATCTGTGGTGCTCGCTGTATCCAAACAACCGAGTGTCAATACTTTGGAATTGACCTCAAAAATCGATGAAGCCGTCTTTGATCTTCAAAAAACCTTGCCTGCAGACATTGTCATCAATACCAAAGTTTTCAGGCAGGCAGATTTTATCAACGCCTCCATCAGCAATATCCAAAGAACACTCATGGAGGGAAGTGCCTTTGTGGTGATCGTTCTCTTTTTGTTTTTGATGAATTGGAGAGCAACGATCATTTCCCTATTAGCGATTCCTATCTCTCTGCTTGTGGCAATTTTGACCTTGAAGTGGCTTGGTTTTACGATCAACACCATGAGTCTCGGAGGCATGGCGATCGCAATCGGTGATTTGGTAGACGATGCTATCATTGATGTGGAGAATGTTTTGAAAAGGCTGAAGGAAAATGCCAAGAAACCAAAAGCAGAAAGAACCAATCAGATTGAGGTGATTTTCAATGCCTCTTTTGAAATCCGTCAATCCATCATCAATGCTACATTTATAATCATTGTGGCATTTATTCCACTATTCTTTCTCTCAGGAATGGAAGGAAAGCTTTTGGCACCATTGGGCATCGCCTTTATCGTGGCGCTTTTTGCTTCCCTGATCATTGCCATCACATTGACCCCTGTACTGTGCAGCTATATGCTGACAAATGAAGAAAGGCTCGAAAAACAGGAGAAGGAAAGTTGGCTCGTGACCAAACTTCAAGTGTTCTATGTTACTTTTTTGGAGTTTGCTATGAAGTGGAAAAAGGCTTTTATCGGTTCAGCGCTGGGAATGTTGGTTTTGGCTATTTTAGCATTTACCCAATTGGGAAGAAGCTTTTTACCGGAATTTAATGAGGGGGCTTTGACTTTGGCAGTTGTCTCATTACCCGGTCTTTCATTGGAAGAAAGCAATAAAATCGGAAAAAGGGTGGAGGATGTCCTACTGACTATTCCCGAAATAATATCCACTACTAGAAGAACAGGCAGGGCGGAATTGGATGAACATGCCCAAGGTGTCAATTCTTCTGAAATTGAGGTTCCTTTTGAACTTGGGGAAAGAACAAGGGCAGAATTTTTGGCAGACTTGAGGGATAAACTTTCTGTTGTTAAGGAAGCTAACATTTCAATAGGTCAACCGATTTCACACAGAATCGACCATATGCTTTCGGGTACGCGGGCAAACATTGCCATCAAAATATTTGGCTCCGACCTCAACAGGATGAATGCGCTTGGCAATCAGATCAAAAATGAAATTCAGAATATCGAAGGATTGGTAGACCTGAGTGTAGAACCACAGATCGAAATCCCTCAAATCCAGATCAAGGCCAAAAGAGAAATGTTGAGCCATTATGGGATTACCATTGGGCAGTTCAATGAATTTGTGGATGTGGGATTATCGGGTGAAAAAGTTTCTGATATCTATGAGGAAAACCGCTCCTTTGACCTTATTGTCAGGTTTGATCCGCAAAGCAGAGGGGAAATGGAAGATATCCTCAACACCCAGATTGATACCCATACCGGTGAAAAAATTCCGCTTCACTACGTGGCTGACATTGTATCAGCCAGTGGACCCAATACGATCAACAGGGAAAATGTCCAGAGGAAAACAGTCGTATCTGCAAATGTGGCAGGACGTGACCAAAAATCCGTTGTGGATGAAGTACGTCAAAGAATCAATGACAACATTAAATTGCCGGAAGGATACCATGTCGAGCTCGGTGGTCAATTTGAAGCCGAAGAAGAAGCCTCCTCTACCCTCTTGATAGCTTCGATGTTTTCTTTATTAGTGATTTTTCTGATTCTTTTTCAGGAATTCAAAAATGCAAAAACGGCTTCAATCATTCTAATCAATTTGCCTCTTGCCTTGATAGGAGGGATTTTGAGTATCTATTTTACCAATGGAATTCTGAGCATTCCTGCCATCATCGGGTTCATCACTTTATTTGGCATTGCTACCCGAAACGGCATTCTATTGGTCTCCCACTATGAAACTTTGAGAGAAGAAGGCTTGGATCTTTACCAAACGGTTATTCAAGGCTCCAAAGACAGGTTGAGTCCTATTTTGATGACCGCCATCACTGCGGGGCTTGCCTTGATTCCATTGGCTTTGGCGAGTGACCTTCCAGGGAATGAAATCCAAAGCCCGATGGCAAAAGTCATTTTGGGGGGATTGACTACTTCTACTCTTTTAAATCTCATCATCGTGCCGATGGTGTATTATCTATCCAAAACAAAATCTGAGATAAAATGAAAAAAATAATCTATTCATTACTGCTGACTTCATTCGTTGCCTTTCCTGTTTTGGCACAAGTCAGTATAGAAGATATCTTGGCGGAAATTGAGAAAAATAACAAAACCCTGCAGGCCAATGCCCAAAATACAGAGGCCCAAAAACTGGGTTTCAAATCAAACAATCCTCTCTACAATCCCAATGTGGAATACGATTTCATGTATGGCTTTCCCCAGAATGCCGGCAATCAAACAGACTTTCTGCTCAATCAAGCTTTTGACTTTCCGACTTCATACGGTATAAGAAAACAGCTTTCAGAGGGAAGGATTTCACAAACTGATTTTCAATTCAATGCAGGTAGACAAGAAGTATTATTTGAGGCGCAAACTACCTGTTTGGAATTGATCTATCGGAACAAACTCCAGCTTCAGTTCCAAGAAAGAAAGGCCTATACCGAAGGCTTATTAGCTAGTTTTGAAAAAAGACTGACCACAGGTGAGGGCAATATCCTCGATGTCAATAAGGCTAGGCTTCAATTGATTGAAATCAATAAAGACTTCCAGCTTAATCAGTCACAGATCAACCAACTGACACAAAAACTGACTGGGCTAAATGGTGGGGAGGAATTAACTTTCCGATCCACTGACTACCCGGTGATGGATTCCATTGAGGATTTCGAAGAATTGTTTGGCGAAATTCAAGCCAAAGACCCGACAATGAGATTTATCGAAATGGAAATTGTTTCAGCTCAAAAACAGGTTGAATTATCCAAAGCGATGGCTTTACCCAAATTGGAAGCAGGCTATCGTCATCAGGCTATCCTGGGTCAAAACTTCAATGGATTTCACCTTGGAACAACCATTCCTCTTTGGGAAAACAAATACAAAGTCAGACAAAGTGAAGCTGAACTGTCTTCATCCGGTCTCAAAGTGCTCCAATACCAAAATGATAAATACTCTTCATCAAGACAGCTATTCGAAAAGTACCAGAAACTTGCGGTTACGTTGAATGAATACCAGACTGTACTTTCTACAATCAACAGCAAAGAATACTTGGATAAAGCATTGGCTGTTGGTCATATTTCAACAATTGAATATTTCTTGGAGAGCAATTACTACTATATGGCTTACAATAATTACCTGCAGACAGAATTTGAATACCACGCCACTGTCGCTGAAATCCTAAAATTCAGGTTATAAACAAATTGGATTCAGTTGAGGCTTTTTATCGTCCTTTGGGTGCAGATTTATTCTTAAATTTCCGATTATTCAAAATCTTTATTTATCTCCTTTAAGCTTTCTCAATTGTTCAATATCCTCAAGGTCTTTCTTCCTAGCCGAAGTCTCTTTATCAAAAATAAGGTCTGAATAGTGAATTAAATCTATAGGAATTTCTTCAAATAAAATCCTTTCTTTTCTTTGGTGGGCATCCGAAAATTTGATTTTTGATTTTATTTCAGGTAAAAAATCAAGGTAAAAACTTTCAAACTCTATTTTAAAAAAGGATTCTCTTGGATGTGGCGTCTTTTCTTTTTCAATCTCAGTTATATCCTGACCCAACTCCTTCATTACTTTTAATACATTGAAATAATTAGAATAGGTAGGATCAAACCAAATATCAATATCTGGTTTATCCATAATCTGTCCTGATTGGTTTCTTGATATTCTAAAAAATCCATGAAGTGCAACAGCTATTCCGCCTACAATTAAATAATCAACTTTGTGTTTTGAAAGCGAGGAGCAAATAGCCAATAAACTTTCCTTTAGGTTCTCCTCCATTTAAAATGAATAGCTTTATTGTTTCTTAACCTTTCTTATTTCTGCTATTAACTTTTCAAAATCATTATGGTGCTTAATTGAAGATGGTTCAGCAATTTTCTTGTCTTCACTCGATTTTAGTTCTTTAAATGATTTGAATTTTTTTACTGTCTTCATTTTTCCCAATAATTAACTCGATTTAATGAAATAGTGCCATTTTTCAAAAAAATTAAAACAAAAGGTTATTAACAGATATTTGAACACCATTCCACAACTGCATAAATCCTTAAATTTAGGTTATAATCAATAGTCCAAAATTTAATAAGTCATGCATAAATTCCTCACTCCCAAATTCGCAGCAAATGGAATCCTGCTGATAACCTCAGTTACCTTGGTATTCCATTTTTTAATTCTTTCAGGAATTATCCCTTTTGAAAATACTTGGGGAGGAAGGTTGGAAACCAGAGAACAAATGTTTGTATTTGAGTCAATCTCTATTCTGATTACAGTTTTGGTAATGATTGCTGTCGCAATAAGAGCCGGTTATCTACTTTGGAAAGTCAAACCTATTTTCCTTAAGGTTTTCTTCTACATCCTGATGGTTGTTTTTGCGCTCAATACCATTGGAAACCTTTTTGCAAACAATGACTTCGAAAAATTCTTTGCCTCCCCTTTGACTTTAATATTGGCCATTTTCTGCTGGAGATTGGCTATTTCAAATTCTTATCCTTCGCCAAGCTGACTTTGTAGTCATCAGGGGTTCCTTTCATATTGACATTAACGAATCGCACCCTCCTATTTCCATCCCGGTAAACAATGGAATCTTCCTGATCAGGATCAATTTCATCTTTGTTTTTGCCTGCAAAAAGTGACTTGAATCCAACCGAGGTGACCAAGCCCAAAGGAATTCGGATAAAATAATCCATGTTCATATCGAGACTTTGCTTTCCTGACAATTCGATAAAACCAAGACTGGAATTGATGTTCATGCGTGGAATAGAGAGTATTCCTTCCTTCAATTCAAAAGTATTTTTCAAGGTGTCAAATCTGACATTGTTGAGGTTTTTGTCAGAAAAATAGGAAGACATGGCACTGAGAGGTGCGAAATTTACTAGGCTACCCTGATAGACAGTCAGGTCCATATCAGCTTCTGACTTGTCAATGATGGGCGTCAGGTCAGGATAGACCAAAAATTTACTCGTGATTGTACCGCTGACTTTGCCATGCAGGTTTTCATTGATCAAATAATCCTGGCCGAAATTTTCAAATTTGAATAGCAGCTTATCCAAATCCAGTTTATCAGCTTTCATGGTGCTGTGGAAATAGATGTGGCTTGGATCACTTCCATTGAAATACCCTTTGACCGCCAATGTACCCTCAGCAGCACGAAGGCCAAGTGTATCCAAATGGATATAATGGTTTTTTGTTGTTCTCGCTTTTGCTTGCACATCTTCCAACCAAAAATTGTGGTAATTCATTTTCCCGATTTTTGCCTCAAATGCCATATTGGTAAATGGCAGCTCAAACACATTGAAAGCTTCCTGATGGTTGGTATCGACTTCAATACCTTCAAATGCCATCAATTTATCAAGGTCAAGGGCTTTGGATTTGATGAAAAAATAATTGGCTTTAGAGTTAAGAGAATCGGACTCCCCCAAAAAATACCCCATTTTCAGACTGAAATCAGACTCACCCATATTTCCTCCAAAATCTTCTAAAGTCAGGTAATCATTTTCGTAGTGAACCCTTCCTCTGAAATCATGGAGGCGTAATGGATGGACCTTGAACTTTCCATCAAGATCTTTGAGATAAAAATCTGCTGATTGGAATTGGCCATCATAATGTAAGTCAAGGCTTCCTTTCAAGCTCAATTTGTCAATTTCTTCGTTTTGATAATCTTTGGGAAGATAGTTTACCCCATTATAACTCAGAAGGTCGCTGATGTTGAGGTGATTAGACACAAGATCAAACTCAAACCTGCTATCACCTTGCGTGACTTCCTGAAACCATTTTGGGTAATTCATGACTTTCCCTGAAAAATGAAAATCGCTTTTGTCAATTTCTCCAGAGAAATCCATGACCTCCATCATCTTTTCATCTATAATGATGTCAGCATGAAAATCATGAAAAGCATGGGGGTAATTTTTGAGTTTGGCATGAAAATCCTCAATAAAAAACTCACCTTTTGGTAAGTGCTCAAAATTCAGTAGATCAAATCCTTTTGATTCGAATGCAAGAAAAATGCTAAAATCAGAGATGACTTCTTTGAAACTTGTGTCCGATGGAATCAATTGATTCAGGTCAATGGTATTTGAAAAAGCCTTTAGTTCAGCGCGGACTGGCTTATTTTGTCCATGGATCAAAGCAGGAAAATCATCGAGAGATCCCGATATTTTGAAATCCGAGTCTCCTATGCGAAATGCAAGGTTTTCAAGTTTGAGGTTTCCATTTTTCATAAATGCATAGACATTTGCATTTTTGACCGGAAGGGGGTATTCCTGCAATTTGAAATTTAAATTTTTGACAATTAACTCACTTTCAAGGCTGTTTTTGATCCCTGTAAGACCGGTAGTGCTGCTGTCTAATGCAATAAGCTCGTCAAAATCCATATTGACTATCACCTGACCGCTAAAACCTTCCAATCCTTCCACCTCAAAAAACTGACCCAAAAACTCCAAATCCAAGTCGGCATTGAGATTGACTTTCACATAAGGATCCTCAAAATCACGGATCACCAACTTGCCCTGAAACTTGCCCTGTTCAGGCTTGGCATAAAAATTCAATAATTGAAACTCGGAAGTTTTTAGACTTCTGTCTTTGCCATTGGTAAAAAATCCGGAAAAACGTAATTCGTCCACTTTACGTGATTTATCGGGATTTAAGAAATATGCGTTGTCACAACCAAACTCAAATGCAATCTCAGGCACAATACCATCACCCACGATTCCCTTGACGCTGCCTTGAAAATAAACATCCCCTTCATTTTTGTATTTTTTCAATGCTGCTCCGGTTTCATTGGGTAAAAATGCTGCCAACAATGAAAAATCAGGTTTTTCACCACCAATTTCCAAATCCAAATACGTTTCTTCCCCCAAAATGGCTTTACCTGAAAGTGTCAAATAAGCATCCTCCAATACCAATCTGGACCGGGGGATAGATACTTCACTTTTAAATTCGTCATAATCAAGTTGAATTTCAACGCCCAAGTGCTTGTTGAAAAAAAACGATGGCTTCCCTCCGATTAGATAATCAAAAACCATATCAGAATCAAGATCAACAATAATGTGGTCATTTATAAAATTTATGGAAGCAAGACCCTTGGAAAGATCAATTTGTAAAGCACTTAGATCGGAAAGATCATTGTAAGTTATCTTAATCGATTGCAATTGGATTTGGGAAAGGTTGAATTCCAATTCATTTTCCACATTTTCTGAATTCACGGAATTACTACCAATGGCCTGAATGAGATTAAAGTTGCCTTTCAGGTCTTTTGTCAGATCTACAAGCCCATCCTCGATCTTAAGAGATTTGATATTGTATTTTCCTTTTAAGATGTCCCAAATACTAAACCCGATATACAAGTCCTTGATGTTCAAAATCACATCCGCATCAGGATTTTTCTCTCCATAAAAAACTACCTGTAGCAGGTCGATCGATACATATGGAAAATTAGAAAAAGGAGAGATCCGGGAATCGCCAACCTTCAATTCACCGACAAATCCTTGATTAAGTGTATCAAGCGCATGCTGTGTCAGTTGTTTTTGGTTTTTATAAAGCAAAAAAATTGATACACTAGGTATGACTACAATAGCCAAAAAAACTATAATAATTGTACTTGTGATAATCCGTCTACTCATTTTCTATTTTTAAATCCAACAATAAAAATAACGTCAAAAATGTACTTTTTTATTTTTCTCCCAAAATTAAATTTTATTATTTAACCAAAGATTGCTTTTTCGGGTGAATAAGCTGAAAACATTTGGCTTTAAAGAAACCAAAAATATAAAAATTTTTTAATTGCAAAGCATCAATTGACTTTTCCGGGTACTCTATTGTTTTGTCCCTCCCGATTTTGAAGCGCATCACCCATGTCTTGCCGCGCTTTTTCTGCCAATTCTTTCATTTTTATTACAATTTCAGGATTTTTGGAAAGCACATTTTTGGTTTCTGATGGATCGGTCGGAATATGATAAAGCTCCATTTCTTTCAATTGAATCATGTGGTAATCAATTGGGTTTCCATCATTTCGAAAATCTTGATCTGGAGCGATACTTCTGTATTGATGTGGAAAATAAAGTTTCCAATCTCCCATGACCACAGCCTGAAGTTCATTCCTGTTGTAATAAATAAAGTAAGCATCTTTCTCTGATGAGGCGTTTGCATCCCTCATCATTGAAAGAATACTTTTCCCATCAATCGGCAGTTTAGGTAAATCAGCTCCGGTGATCTGCGCAATTGTTGGCAATATGTCAATACTCATAGCGGGATTTTCCTGAATCAAAGGTGCAAAAATCCGCCCTTTCCACTTCATGATCGCCGGAACTTTGACACCGCCGTCCCAAGAAGTTCCTTTTCCTTCTTTGAGAGCACCGGCCGAACCCGAATGCCCAGAATAGGAAAGCCAAGGACCATTGTCTGATAGAAAGATAACAAGTGTATTTTCCTCCAAACCATTTTCTTTCAAAGCTTTCATGACTTCCCCTACTGACCAATCAATTTCCATAATGACATCACCATAAAGTCCTTTTGGGGATTTCCCTTTAAACTTATCAGAAACAAAAAGCGGCACATGGGGCATTGGGTGCGCCAGGTAAAGGAAAAATGGATGCTCTTTGTTTCGCTGAATAAAGTCTACAGCCTTTTCGGTAAACATGGTGGTCAGCAAACTCTGATCTGAAAAAATGGTGTCGACCACTTTGTCATTTTGATACAATGGAAGCGGCGGATAGTAATTTTTTGACTGTGGATGATTGGGCCACATGTCATTGGAATAGGGAATGCCGTAATATTCATCAAAGCCCTGATTTGTCGGCAAAAACTCAGGATGATGACCCAAATGCCATTTGCCATACATACCTGTCTGATATCCCAATGGCTTCAACATCTCTGCAATGGTTGTCTCCTCAGGATTCAATCCATGCTTTGCAGTATGGTCAAGTGCACCGTGGATACCAAGTCTGTTCGAATATGTCCCTGTCAACAACGCCGCTCTCGAAGCAGAGCAAACAGCCTGTGCCACATAGAAATTGGTGAATTTGACCCCTTCCTTTGCCATTTGGTCAAGATTAGGAGTAGGAATATCTGAACCATAAGTTCCCAAATCCCCATAGCCCATGTCATCCACAAAAATCAAAACAACATTGGGTTTTTTCTCATCGGTTTTTTTAACCAAATCAGCACCCGATAATATGGTCGGAAAACCAATTTTGAGGATAAAAACTATGGTTAAAATCAGCCTTTGAATTGAAATGAGGTTATTCATAAATTTTCCCAAGACTGTCAACTATTTATCCAATCTTTCCACCAACCAAAGATAATCTTCCAAAAATCTCTCGATCGGTTTTTCAAACGTCCCATCCAATAACTCCCCGTTTTCTTCAAATTTTTTATCCATCTGAGGAGTTACCAATAGAGTCGGTGAAACAATCCCGAAAAGTGCGACTGACAATTGAACAAGTTGCTGCGCAGCCCGCATTCCTCCCATCATTCCTGTAGATCCAGTTACAATTCCAAATGCCTTTTGCTTGTAAATCGGTTTCGCAAAATGGTCAAGAAGGTTTTTCATAGTAGCGGAATAGGCACCATTATATTCCGGAGATACAATAATAAAACCATGTGCATGATCCATGGTTTTGTATAGGTCATGATAACCAGCAGGAACATCCTCCAAATTCATCCAAACCTTTTGGACAGGTGGTAGAGAAAATTCCTTCATATCTAAAAACTCAATTTTCAGGTCTTCATTTTTCTCCAATCTTTTCAGAAGATGTGTTGCAATCCTAAAGGAAACCGAATTCTTCCGAGGACTTCCTGAAATCAATACTATATTTTTCATCTACTTATTTTTAAACTCTTGCTGTTATCCTTTTTAAAGATTTGATTATTCAATATATCCGGGGATTGAGAACAAAATGTCCCGGACTTCCGGCTTCCGTCCTTCCCGACTTCAAACATCCAATAGCCTTCTATGGTAATTGACCTGTCCCAAATGATAATTCAAGTGGCTCACCAAATGAAACATGAAGTATTCATAGGTCATCGGTTCATTGAAAACAAGGTGTGGATAGGTATTGGAAAACCTATCTTCGGGAAACTCCAAAATAGCTTTCATCACCACCTCAATGGTACTGTCAATTTGATCCAACATCTCTTGCCTCGGTACATTTCTCCGTTCAAATTCAGCTTCCCGATCTCTCACATAACCCGAGTTACCCATCACTGTCCCGATAAAATGATTGAGATTTCCCACCAAATGAAGTACTAAAGTACCTGTTGAATTACTGATATTCCCTGAAACTTTCCAGATATTCTCCTCAATGGAGTAGGTGTTCAGCTCTTTTTTCAAATTCCTCAAATCACGGTCAAATAGATGGATAAGTACAGCTTTCATGTTTGAATATGTTTAGTCTCCAAATGTAATTCCAAGTCCTTTTGCTCCTTTGACAATAAAACTGTCCTTCCTTACAAAATTATATTCCTTAGTTGCATCCTCTAATGGAACAGCCACGAAATCATTGTTTTTGAAAGAAACCATTTTGCCAAAATCACCATTGGCTACCATTTCAAAAGCTTTTACACCAAACAAAGAGGCCAAAATCCGGTCAAAGGCAGAAGGTGTTCCTCCCCTTTGGACGTGTCCCAAAACCGTCTCTCTGATTTCGGCAGTCACACCAGCATCTTTAAGTTGTTGTGACAATTGGTAGGCTACGCCTCCTAACCTCACATGCCTTGAACCTTTATCACCATCTTGGGAGACAATAGTTCCTTCTTTTGCTTTTGCCCCTTCTGCAATGACGATGATTACGAAACCCCTTCCATTATCATACCTAGACTCTATCTTTTCGACTAGTTTTTGTATGTCGTAAGGTATTTCCGGGATCAGACATATTTCCGCTCCACCCGATATCGCAGTATGCAACGCAATCCATCCTGCATCCCTACCCATCACTTCCATAATCATGACACGGTGATGCGATTCGGCAGTGGTCACCAACTTATCCAAACTATCTGAAGCAATCTGCACTGCTGTCTGAAAACCAAAAGTCATGTCAGTCGCTGACAAATCATTATCAATTGTCTTTGGTACTCCCACGATGTCCACTCCGTGATTGAAAAGCGCTTGGGAGATTTTCTGAGACCCATCTCCTCCTATATTGATCACTGCATCAAAACCAAGCTCCTTGATGCGGTCAGCCAAGACATTGGTCTTGTCAATAAATGTAACATTGCCATTTTCATCTTTGACAGGAAAATGCAAAGGATCTGCCTTATTGGTCGTTTTGAGGATTGTACCGCCTTTGACGTGAATTCCTGCAACAATTTTTTTATTCAATTTGATAATCTGTGGAGGGTCAGTGTAAACGCCATTAAATGCTTCCTTACAACCATACACTTCCCATTCTTTATTTTTCTTTGCTGCTTTGAAGACGCCTCTGATGACGGCATTCAGTCCGGGGCAATCTCCGCCTCCCGTTGCTATTAAAAGTTTTTTCATGATTAGATAAAATGCTTAATTAGAAAGATGCAACTTACGAAATTACACGCTCAAACATGGATATAAGCAGCAGGTAAATATTACAAAATGTCATTCAATCAATTTACCCAAAGGTTTTTCCTACCTTTATCATAAGGATTATTGATTTTTAAATTACATCTTTTCACATGCAAACTGATATCAAAATAGCCGTTCTCATTGATGCAGACAACGTTCCTGCGGGACAGGTCAAGGAAATGATGGAAGAAATAGCCAAATATGGAAATCCCACCATCAAAAGGATCTATGGGGACTGGACCAAACCTCAATTGGTAAAATGGAAAAACGTGCTGCTCGAAAATGCCATCAATCCGATGCAGCAGTATGGCTATACCTCAGGAAAAAACGCCACCGATTCGGCCATGATCATCGATGCGATGGATATCCTGTATTCCGAAAAGGTCAATGGCTTCTGTATAGTATCAAGTGACAGTGATTTTACCAAACTGGCGACAAGATTAAGAGAAGCAGGAATGGTAGTCATCGGGATGGGGGAAAAGAAAACCCCAGAACCGTTCATTGTTGCATGTGACAAATTTATCTACCTGGAAATTCTTCAAAAGCAAGTTGAGGAAACTGTTGGGCTTAAAGATAAAGCCATCCCAGCACCGCAGGTGGATAAGATCAATCCCAAATTAATCAGGCTGATTGCTGCCACCATTTCAGATCTTGCTGATGATGAAGGTTGGGCTTTTTTAGGAGATGTTGGAAATTTGCTTCAGAAAAAACAACCTAACTTTGATGCTCGGAATTACGGTTTCCAAAAACTCACCCCTTTGGTCAAATCCATTCCTGCATTTGAAATCGATCACCGGGAAAACATCAAAGGGAAGACGAAACTGATTTATATAAGAAATAAATCCTGACCTGATAAATTCGCGAACCAAAATCCAACCTTTATGTGTTGGTCAATCAATGTGAAACCTCATGGACCTTGACCCCATGAATAATTTCAAAACAATGGAAAACAAAAAAAGGGTAGTCGTCGGCCTATCGGGCGGCGTAGACTCCTCCGTCGCAGCATACCTCCTCAAAGAACAAGGTTACGAAGTCATCGGCATGTTTATGAAAAACTGGCACGATGAATCTGTCACCATATCCAACGAATGCCCATGGATGGAAGACAGTACAGATGCCATGCTTGTAGCCGAAAAGCTCGGCATTCCTTTTCAAGCTATCGACCTCAGCGAAGAATACAAAGACCGTATCGTGGATTACATGTTTGCCGAATACAAAGCAGGCCGAACTCCCAATCCTGACATTCTTTGCAACAGAGAAATCAAATTCGATATTTTTCTAAAAGCTGCCCAAAAACTCAAAGCAGATTTTGTGGCAACCGGGCATTATTGCCAAAAAGATGAAATTTTAGTAGATGGAAAACCGGTTTATAGATTGCTAGCCGGTGCTGACAATGGCAAAGACCAAAGTTACTTCCTCTGCCAACTCAATCAGGAACAGCTTTCAAAAGCATTATTTCCAATCGGTCATCTCCAAAAATCTGAAGTCCGAAAAATCGCCAAAGAACAAAACCTGATCACTGCTGACAAAAAAGACAGCCAAGGACTTTGCTTTATTGGAAAAGTACGACTTCCAGATTTTCTTCAACAGCAATTGCAACCTAAAAAGGGAGCCATTGTAGTCATTCCGGAGGACTTGCCAATCTACAATGAAAGAAAAATTCCTGAAGGCATTGATCAGGAAGATTTTGATATGGAGACCTTGGAGTCTATTTGCCTTCCTATCAAATACAATCCTGAACAGGGAAAGAAATTAGGTGAGCACAACGGTGCACATTACTTTACTGTTGGACAGCGTAAAGGACTTCAAGTGGGTGGAACAGGCAAGCCGCTTTTTGTCATCGCAACAGATACGAAAGAAAACGTGATCTACACAGGTTTGGGAGAAGATCATCCGGGATTGAACAGATTTGGGCTATTTGTTCCAAAAGATGAAATCCATTGGATCCGAGAAGACCTCAAAATGGAAATTGGAGAATCTAGAAGATACCTATCCAGGATCCGCTACAGACAGCCACTATCATGGGCAACCTATCTGATGAAAGAAAATGGTTTGTA
Source organism: Aquiflexum sp. TKW24L (assembly GCF_023502205.1). Lineage (GTDB taxonomy): Bacteria > Bacteroidota > Bacteroidia > Cytophagales > Cyclobacteriaceae > Cognataquiflexum. The sequence goes on from NZ_JAMFLG010000001.1 coordinate 128,322, forward strand.
TATCCTTTTCGACGAAGCACAGCGGGGGGTTGCCTCCGGTCAATTTATAGCTTGGTATGATGGCAATGAAAGTATTGGGTCGGGGGTGATATTTTGAGATCTAATTCAGAAAAATAGAAAAGCCATTCGGTAAGAACGGTTATGAAAAAGCCACTCAATTATATTGAGTGGCTTTTTGTGGGCCCACCTGGAATCGCCCCGATAGCTATCGCGGGCAAGCACCTAATGCCCCGAAAGCCTTCGGGGGAGTCAGTTGCTCGTAAATTTAGTAAGCAATTTGCTCACGAGTTCGGGATATGATTTAAGATTTTGGATATAAAATTTGGACTTCATTTTTTTGATGTGGATTTCGATTTTCCTTGCCTGTGAGAAATCATTGCATTGGATAAAATGAAAAGTTTACCAATCCTCTGCCTTTTGAGTAAAATTTAGATTTCCATATTTTTTTTGGATATGGTTTTCAAGTCTTTCTTCGATGGATAGTGTGGTTACCCCAGTGTAGAATCTTTCAAGACTTTTCGAGTATAGAATGTAAACAAAAAAACTATCCATCTTCAAAAACTAAAAAACCGATTAGAAATCTAAGCGGTTTGTGGGCCCACTTGGAATCGAACCAAGCACCTACTGATTATGAGTCAGTTGCTCTAACCGAATGAGCTATAGGCCCAATTTATTCCTTTTCTTTTTGCACCTTCTGTCCCGATAGCCATCGGGAGAGTCAGTTGCTCTAACCTACCGATTCCTATCGTGTAGAGCTATAGGCCCAATTTATTCCTTTTCTTTTTGCACCTTCTGTCCCGATAGCCATCGGGAGAGTCAGTTGCTCTAACCTACCGATTCCTATCGTGTAGAGCTATAGGCCCAATATCTGAAAGCGATTTTTGAAAACTACCTTGCAAATGGGAGTGCAATGTTACATATTTGGTTTTAAATTTACAACCTGAGGGCAAATGAAAAAACTGGAGAATATCGATTTTTTGATCTTCGATTTAGGCAATGTAATCATTGATATTGATTATAGTTTCAGTATCAATGAGTTGAAAAAAATCCTACCTGAAGCCAAGCATAGACTTACGGATATATTTTTCCCTTCGGCCTTTAATAAGGATTATGAGAAGGGATTGATTAATTCTGCCCAGTTCAGGAACGAAGTGAGGAGCCTATATCAAGAGGATTGGTCGGATGAACAGGTTGACCATGTATGGAACAGCCTTCTTCAGGATATCCCGACCGAAAGGATTGAACTTTTGAAAAAACTACGAAGAGACTTTGGAACGGCTATCCTCAGCAATACCAACGAAATCCATATTGAGAAATTTGATAAACTTTTGCAAGATCAAACAGGTGAGAAATCTATTTTTGACCTCTGTGACCGAATTTTTCTTAGTCACGAAATGGGTCTAGCAAAACCCGATGAAGCAATTTATAAGGCTGTCTTGAATGAAATTAACGTTGATCCTGAGAGGATACTGTTTTTTGATGATTTATCTGTAAACCTAGATGGCGCGAATAGAGTTGGATTACAAACTTTTCAAATCACACATCCTAGAGGGCTAATCCAATTCTTTGAGAATGTATACTAAAAAAGAATACTTAATTCACATCTCACTTTTTATCCTGACACTCATAGCTACCACCCTTGCAGGGGCAGAATGGCTTTTCGGAAAATCAATTTTGGCCAGCGGAGAATATGCATTGACTTGGGAATACTTCTTTAAATCCATGCATTTTTCAATACCTTTTATTGGTATTCTTCTTATCCATGAAATGGGTCATTTTTTCACATCAATTCACTATAAAGTCAAGACATCCATGCCGTATTTTCTTCCGGGATGGTTGGGGTTTTTAGGCGCCCCGTCCATTGGGACTTTTGGAGCAATCATCAAAATGAAGAGCCATATCAATGCAAGGAAAAAATATTTTGATGTTGGAGTCGCAGGGCCGATTGCGGGCTTCATCATTGCATTTGGCGTGCTTTGGTATGGTTTTACCAATTTGCCCCCTGCTGAATATATCTATGAAATTCATCCTGAATATCTTGATCCTGAATTCAAAGGTCATTCCGCTGAGGAGGGTTATCTCAATCTGGAAATGGGCTATAACTTATTGTTTTTTGGAATGGAAAAATTGTTGGCAGAACCGGAGAAAATGCCCAACATGTCTGAAATCATCCATTACCCTTACATTTTCGCTGGTTATTTGGCTTTGTTTTTTACAGCTTTGAATTTACTTCCGATCGGACAGTTGGACGGAGGTCATGTGGTTTTTGGCCTTTTTCCCAAACATCACAAACAAATCTCGTTGGTTTTCTATATCGCTTTTGTCTTTTATGCAGGATTGGGTTCCATCAGTCCTTATCAAAGTATTGATAGGCTTATCTTCAGTATTCCATTGTACATCGGTTTTTTATATTTCTGCTTTAGCCGTTCCCAAATAATGGACAATCAAACCAAATGGATGGTAATATTGGTGATTGCCTCTGTTCAGTATGCGCTGGTACATGCTTTCCCCACTTTACAAGGATATAGCGGATGGTTATTGTTTGCTTTTCTTTTGGGAAGGGTCATGGGATTGGAACACCCTGAGGTTTCTGGCTTAAAGCAATTAGATATTTCTAGAAAAATATTGGGATGGGTAAGCATAATTATCTTTTTGCTTTGTTTTACTCCCCAGCCATTTCAGATAAGCTAATCGATCATTTTGCTTGACCTCCCCTACCAAATTCATTTCCAATTCATTATTTTCGGGTTTTAAATTTCTGTATGATCTCACCCTCTTTTCCTGTAAATATTGCAACCCGCAAATCCATTAAAGGATTTGCCATGGCTCTTTCATCAGCGGTATTTTGGGGAGTTTCCGGTACCTGTGCACAATATCTCTTTGAACAGAAAGGTATCAATCCCGCTTGGCTTGTCTGCTGGAGGTTATTATTGGCAGGGATTATCTTGATGACTTTTACTATTAGCAAAAAAAACACCGATGCCTTCAAAATCTGGAAAACCCCCAAAGACGCACTACAGTTGTTGCTATTCAGCATCTTTGGAATGGTGGCTGTTCAATACACTTATTTCTATAGTATCAATCTGTCCAATGCAGCCACAGCAACTGTCTTGCAATACATAGGCCCTTTGATTGTTGTGGCTTTTTTTGCAATTCACCACAGGCGTTGGCCGATTTTAGTAGAATATGCTTCATTGGTTTTTGCCCTTACCGGTACATTTCTTCTAGTTACACATGGGAGTTTCAAGCAACTTGTCATTTCAGAAAAAGCACTCTTTTGGGGAATCCTGTCTGCTTTTGCTTTGGCTTTTTATACCATTCAACCTATCAGGTTATTAAGAAAATATTCCGCTGCTACAATCACAGGCTGGGGAATGCTGATCGGCGGCATCGCCTTTTCTTTTATCAGCAAACCATTGGATTTTCACGGTACTTGGGATGTTGGAACTTGGTCGGCATTTGCATACATCATTTTATTTGGAAGCGTAATAGCTTTTTATTTTTTTCTTACCTCGGTCACCATCATTGGAGCACAGACAGCTAGTTTGCTCTGTTCGGTAGAACCCCTCTCTGCGGCAGCGGTGGCGGTGGTATGGCTGAATGTTCCGTTTGGTGCCATGGATTGGTTAGGAACTGTTTTTATTTTGATTACCATCTTTTTGCTTACGCTGGGGACAAAGCCAAAACACTGAAAAATTCAAAAAAAATGCCAACAGCTTATTTCTAACTGCAGGCATTTTCTTTCAATACACAAGAATCCTATATCAAGACACCTTTCTTAAGTGCGGATGGTTTGCTTTTACGATTGGCTTCACAATTTTTTCCCATTTTTGGATCAAAGGCAATTCACCCATATTGTCAGAGAATAATTCGCTATCATAAAATTCCAGTGATATTACGTCTCTTTTTTCGTCATAAGTTTCGATTTTCAAGGTCAAGCCATCAATCACATTTACAGGTTTACCATCCATAGTTATGGATCTTTCCACTTTGACCAATAGGATATCAGTAGCTTTGGAAAGATCGATGTGATGTACTGTTTTCTCAGGTCCAAATTTGATGTAAACCAAATTTTTCCTACCGGAATCAAAACCGATGAAATAAAGGTCTCTCCAATTGTCGGATTCGTCAAATTTTAGATTGGAACCGCTAGCCAACTGCTCTATAAATAAATTTTGGGATTTAATTTTTTGTGATTGGTTCCGTTTGTAGATCACAAAAGGTGCTGAAAATAAAAGGATTAGTACCATGGAAATGACCAATGATACAGGTTCGATATCAAACATGATGTTGTTTATTTTAAGTATTTGGAAATAGAAGAAAACTGCTGTCCGTAATTTGTATCAAATACAAATCAGGAAGTCAGAAGGGTTTGATTTCAAGTAAGGATGAATGAAATCAGCTTCTAGAAAAATTACCAGAAATAATGAAATGGGAACAATAAAGTGTAAACACAAAAAAAGGATTTGACCTTATCAGGCCAAAAGGCTTTTAAAAAACCAGATTCAACAATATTTAACTGTAAACTCGAAGCATTACTGATAAAATCAAAAACTGTATCCAACGCGTTGAATACAGGAACACTTATTTTGGTTGAGGTTAATTCAAGTCCCTGGTCAAACCCTGAAATTAAATTAGAATCTGAAATTTCATATCGGTTGTTTTCTATCCTATCGTCGAAAAAATAAGGATTGCTGATACCGGCTATGCCGATAACTGCTACCAAAAAAACGGATAGAAAATTCTTAATCTGGGATTTCATGTATTCGTCAATCTGCGTGGAAATTTGCAGATTCCATTTTGACACATCAAATAACCTGCTAATAATTTGAATAAAAAAATAAACCGACCCGAAAAATAAACATCTATAAATCCAGCATATCTTTCGGCAAAATTCAACCCTATGATACTATCTATTGTCTTGTTATTGATCGGATTTGTAATCCTAATCTACGGTGCTGACAAATTGGTCGATGCTGCTTCCGGACTTGCTGCAAATTTTGGAATTCCCAATATTGTCATAGGATTGACGGTTGTCGCATTTGGAACTTCTGCCCCAGAATTAGTGGTCAACGTATTCGCTTCGGCTAGCGGCTCTTCCGAAATGGTCATGGGTAATGTCCTTGGAAGTAATATTTTTAACGTTTTGGGCATATTGGGTATCTCCTCTTTAATCTATCCCTTGGCTGTCAAATCCAATACTACTTGGATCGAAATTCCCTTGAGTTTTTTGGCCGCTTTGGTAGTATTGATTGTTGCTAATGATTATCTATTCAATGCCGGAAATACCAATCTGATTTCATTTGGAGATGGAGTGATCATGCTCTTGTTTTTCAGTGTTTTTCTAGTATATAATATCATGGTGTCCAAGCAACCCGGCGGAATTCAAGATTCAATAGAAATCCAAAAAATGTCGACAGGTATTGCCATATTGTGGATTGTTGTAGGTCTCGCAGGACTTGTGTTAGGGGGAAAACTCATCGTGGACAATGCTGTTTCATTGGCAGTTGAATTCGGGTTGTCACAAAGACTGATCGGTTTGACCATAGTATCCATCGGAACATCCTTGCCGGAACTTGCTACCTCTATTGCAGCCGTCAGAAAAAAGAAAGTGGACATCGCCATCGGTAATGTAGTCGGTTCAAACATTTTCAACATATTCTTTGTATTAGGCATCTCCTCCATTGTCAATCCTGTATCGATCGCTGAACCAAACTTCATTGACATTTACATGAATATCCTTGCCGGTTTGCTCCTGTTTCTTTTTCTATTTACCGGAAAAGGGAGGAAACTCGAAAGATGGGAAGGTGGAGTCATGTTGGTATTGTACATTGTGTATTTGACGGCATTGATTTTGGAATGGTAATCCAAAATCTTTATCCTCAAAGAAATCAGTTTTATGGAAGTAATTGACAGTTTTACTCGATTATCAATTTGGATTGGATGTTTTGATATTGGTGAACAATACCCAAAGGAGTTTTTAGATGATTTTGGGCTCCTGAACAACAGGTGATTCGAATTTGGGTGTTGAATGAAAACCGTAAAAAGCACAAGATTAAATGTTGGTAGTATAACATACTTTATTGAAAATATGCAAATTTTGCTTATTCATTAGTTAGAATAATAAGCATATGAAATATATAATCGGATCAGAAAAATCAGACCCCAATTCCATCCCCTCAGGATCAGTGTTTGGAGTTTTTAATAACCATAGAGAATCAAAAGAAGCCATTTCCATGATACTGGATCGTGGATATGAACTTAATGAAATTGAAATTTATCCCCCGGATATGGGCAATCTTGTTCCAAATCCAACACCCAATCATTTTCCTAAAGGAGATGAGGTTATGAGCGAATCTTTGAAAGGTCTCAGGAATGGAGCTATCATCGGTCTAATAGTATCTGGACTCGGAGTAGGTATTTTTATGTTGATTGATGGTGAGTTTGTTAATACTAGTTTGCTGTTTGGGATTCATACCATAACCGTATTGGGTGCAATTAGCGGCGCTGTAATGGGATTTTTTATAAATCCCCACTTACCGAAACCGATTTGGAAATTCTTTTCCAAATCAACTGAGGAAAACAAAGTCACAGTCAACTTCGAGGCGCATAATATGGTAGATGCTCTGTATTTCTCCGAAAAGGGAGGACTTAAAATTGCCCAATAGATCCGGCGGTTCCCCAGACCTTTACCAATAACCAATTATTCTTTTTCAAACTGGTTAAAAGCGGGAAGACACCTAACATCACAGGCCAGATATGGTACAAACCCGTTCGGCAGATGACTGAGTAAATCCAACCCATTTTTTGGAAAAAGTAGAGTTGTCCCCCCACCCCCAAGCGGATATCAGCGGTGCCTAAGGGAAATCAGATTTTCTCGAAATGTTTAGGCAACTGATCACAGCTTGACAGTTTTCCATCGCAAAATTCAAATCTTTGGGAATACGGGTGTCCCCCTCAAATACCTGAAGTCTATGGTGCTCGAATGGTATTCTTTTGCTATCCCTAACCAACGCATTGACTTGATAACCTTTAGACAATGCATATTGGAGTACTTCTGAACCTGTACGGCCTGAAGCACCTAGCAGAAGAATTCGATTTTTTGGAAACATATAGCTGGGATTTGAAAAATGTCTTCAACCCAGTAGATGATATTTAGATTTAAAAAGTTGCATGGAAAAAATAGAAATCTTTTTTTTCCTGATTTATCCCAAACCAAACCAAAAGAATTCTCCTTTTACTCCACCGCCAACACCCCCAGTTGATAATTCAATATCACCTCTTGAAAGAACAGCATGTACAGCGCTTGGGCGTAGTCTGATTGACCGGTGACGAGTTGTTGATTGGCAGTGGCGAGGTCGACAAAATTACTGACACCAAGTCTGAAGCGCTCGGAAATTGCCTTTTGGGCTTCCTCCGCAGCTGCAACCTGTAGCTTAGTGGCTTCTTCTCTCTTGATGCTTGCTTTGTAATTTTCATAGGCCAATTTGATTTCCTGCGAAATACGCCTTTCCAATGCTGATTTCTCGAGCTGTTGGTTATGGTAATCAACCTTACTTCTGGTAACTGTCAGCTTGTTGTTGAAATTATTAAATATCGGAATGTTCAATGACACACCGATGGTTTGCTGGGGATATACCTGCCAAAGTTGTTGGGAAATACTTCTATCATCCAGAGAGGTAAAGAAGGTACTGTAATTGAAAAACGCATTGACTTGAGGGTACATAAATGACCTTGATACTGCTAGTAGTTTTTTGTTACCCGCTTCCAATAGTTCCTGTTGTTTGAAATCCTTTCTTTGCTGCAATGCGATATTGTACAAATCGTCCAATGACATGCTAAGGTATTCACTTTGTCCCGGTACAAAACTGACTGCTTCCAAATCTGGAATGATATTTGGTCCCAATTGAAGGGTTTCTGCCAAAGTCCAAGCATCGGTTTCCCACTGGATTTTGGCATTCAATGCTACCGTTTCTAACCTAGCGACTTCCGATTGTTGGTTATATTGGTCTGATAATGTCCTCAAACCAGCCTGAACAAATCCCTCGATCTGCTCCAACTGTTTCTTTTGGTTTTCAAGGTTTTCGAGCGCAATTCTGTACAATTCTTCATCCAACAACACCTGCAAGTACTGCCTGCCAATATTAAACATCACCTCTTGAGAAGCCCTTTGGATGCTGTTTTCTCCTGCTTCCTCAAAAAACCTTGTCGCCTGGGTATTGTTGATCCTCCTGCCTCCGTTGTATATCGGCATGGCTGTATTCAGGTTGGAAGTAATGATGTTGTTTGAAACATTGGTCACAATCAATTGGTCTTCCACTTGCTGGTATTGCTGACCGGTTTGCCGGAATCCGCTGTTACTGATATTCAGGTTTGGCAAATGTGCCATTTGTGCCGCCTGCTTTTCCGTTTTCAAAACCTGCTGTTGGTTATTGAGTTGGTTAAAGGAAAGATTTTGCTTCAAGCCTAGCTGAACAGCCTCACGGAAATTGATTTTCAAGGTATCCTGTGCTTTCAATTCTGAAATGAAAGCCATCAATATCAAAGCGGTGATGAGTATTTTATTCATGTTATATGGCAATGTCTTTGTCAATTTTTCCATCGAGCATTTCAATCAAGCGGGTTCCAAAATCGGCATTCTCACGGGAATGGGTGGCTTGGATGATTGTTGTTCCTTCTTTGTTCAGTTCTTTAAATACTTCCATGATCTCTTTTGCCTGTGCAGAATGGAGGTTTCCAGTGGGTTCATCCGCCAACAGAACCCGTGGTTTGCCGGCAATTGCCCTTGCGATACCTACAAGTTGCTGCTGACCACCTGAAAGTTGTTCGGGGAAAAGGTCCTTTTTGGCGACCATATTGAACCTGTCCAAAAGGTCAGCGATGATGCTTTTTCGTTCACTCCCGGAAACATTCCTATACAAAAGTGGCGTTTCAATATTTTCATACACCGTCAGTTCATCGATCAGGTGGTATGCTTGGAAGATATATCCGAATTCAGATTTATGTAGAGCAGAGCGCTCTTTAGATTTCATTTTGTTGATTGACCTTTTATCAAAGGAATATTCCCCTTCATAATCTTCATCCAACAATCCGATGATATTGAGCAAAGTGGATTTGCCTACACCGGAAGGTCCCATCAAGGTGAGGAATTCCCCCTGATCAATCGTCAGGTCAATTCCTTTCAATATAAAAACCCGCTGAAAACGCGATTCGATGAATTTGTCAATGTGGTTGAGTTGAATCATTTTATAGACGTGAGATGTGAGACTTGAGATTTGAGATTTGAGATATAAGAAACTAGACTGAATGGGTTGTAAAGAATGGAATTGCCTCCAAACTTTTCTCATTTCCCCTTAACCCAATCCTATGCCATAAAAAAAGCTCATTATTGTTCGAATAAGGGCGTTTTTTGAAAAAAATCAATTTAAAGTTTCGAACATTTTTGTTCGCATGCGGACGATAGAGCGTTATCTGCGTCTTTCTGCAGGAAAAAATTAAACCCCTTTTCTCTGTGCTCTCTGTGACCTCAGTTGTAAGATAATAATTCTCTTTACGGCTTTGGCGAAACCTCAGTGGTAAAATTAGATTTATGACAAATTCACTTACATGTCCGACAATACCACCTAACTTATACAAAATTCAAAAAACATGAAATTTCAGATTAAAATTACTTCATTCAAAACCATAGACGAGGTTCAGGAATATTGGTCCACGGCTGATTACATCCAACTTTTAGACCTTTTCGGGTTTCCTGATGCCGGGGCCGCCGACGAGGATTCTTTGAGAGAACTACTGATGATGGCTATTACCGATTATGAACCCAACGAAGCCGCGGCGATTGTGCTCGAGTATAAACTAAGCGAAGACCTTAACAAAGGTCAGATCGAGCAGATCTCCAACGACATGCTCTTGGATAAGATCGCTGAGGAATATCCAGAGATCAGCCTACACGGCACGCTCTTTCACGTCAACCAACTGCTGTACAAAGCCTTCAACGGCAAGTTCCCCAACATCAAAGCAAGTCAGTTTGAGTGTACCATTACTCCGCAAGACAAAGACGGGAAGATAGAAATCACCAAAGAAGCAGCGCTCAAATTATTGGATGAAGGACTTTCGGACAGCAACCTGATCAAAAGACTCTTTGGGGATAAGATGACAGGAAATATTCCTTTTCCGGAAGCCGAGTCTATCCTTTGGAACTTGGATTCAAAAGACGGAACAAACTTAAAAGTTCTGACTTCAGAATATTGGCTGAGCCAAGATGACCTGATAGCGGATGAGTTTGAAGGGGATTATGAGGAGAGTGAGGAGGAAGAGGATTGATTCTTCTTTCTTACTCTAATCCATCATTATTAATTTAGAATTCTTAATTTCGGTCGTCTCGCCTCTTGCTTCTTGTCTATCGCTTCTTTTTCATTCCTCATTATTAATTCATCATTGAGAATTCCCCTACTCGTCCTTAAGCGTCTTCGCCGGATTTTGCAGATTCACTTTGATAGTGCGGTAGCCGATGGTCAAAAAGGAAATCAGCGCCACCACCAAGATCGCTGCAACATAGACCAAGGGTGAAACCTCCATTTTGTAGGCAAAACCTTCCAACCATTGCTTAGAAAACCATAATCCAAAACCTACTGCCAAGACCGAGGATATTCCCAAAAGGGTGAAGAAATCCGCAGAAAGTACTTTCAGGACATCTCCTGAAGTTGCGCCCAAGACTTTGCGGATGCTGATTTCTCTGGTTCTTCTTAAGGCCACATAAGACACCAATCCAAACAATCCCATGCAGGCGATGAAGATGGCAATCCCTGCAAAAAGGCTGAAGATGGTCCCGGTTTTTTCTTCCGAGCTGTACATGCGTGCATATTCCTGATCGACAAACTTATAATTGAAAGGCCGGTCAGGAGCCAAGGTCTTCCAAATCACTTCCATTTTGGCCAAATGCTCAGCAGGATTTCCTTTTGGAAGTTTTGCCAAAATCACATTGGATTGCTCAGGATCGACCATGATCGCCAAAGGACCAACCTGATGATGAAGGGAATTGAAGTAGAAGTCGGCGACGACGGCCTTGACATAGGTTGGTGAACCGAAATTCAATTTTTTGCCCACAGCTTCTTCATTGGTCCATCCCAGTTCTTTCACAGCGGCTTCATTTAGCATTACTGCATGTTCGATATCCGAATCCCTTGCAGCAGTCCTTGTCAATTCATCTGCAGCAAAATCCTCTCCTGCCACTATATTAAATCCGAGGGTTTTGACGATATCCGGATCGACAGAATAGCCCGTTATCATCATTTCTTTCTCATTGCCAAAGCCTGGAAAGATCTTATATCCTGCCTTGATATAGATCGGCATGTCTGCGGCCAAGGTCACGGATTGTGCCGCGCCGGATCTCAGGAGTTCGCTTTTGAGGCTTCCGACGGTTTCCCGCATGTTATAGTGATAGGTCAGCGCCACCACTTCCTCTCTGTCATAGCCAAGGTTGACTTTACGCATAAAGTCCAATTGCTGCTGTACGATCAGCGTCGCCACCAACAAGCCAATGGATACAAAAAACTGGAATACGACAAGGCCTTTGCGAAGCCAAGCTCCTCCCCCGATCTTGATGTTTTTGCCAAGCGCCCGCAGAGGTTCCATGCCCGAAAGAATCAATGCAGGATAAATCCCCGACAAAATCCCGATCAACAGCAACAGTCCAAATATTGCTACCATACCGACAGGAGAAGCCAAAAGATCCAACTGAAGCGGCACACCGGAAAAGTTTTCAAATGGCCGTGCAATAAAATACAATGCCAATAGGCTAAACATCAAGCCGAAAAAGGTGAGGATAAAGGATTCGGAAATAAACTGACCAAAAAGCTGCATCCTGCTAGCCCCCATTACCTTTCGCAAACCTACTTCCTTGTTTCTCTCGGTAGCCTCTGCTGTCGCAAGGTTGACATAATTGATGATCCCGATGAAAATCAACAAAACCGCTACCAAGCCGAAGATATAGAGTTGCCGGATGTCTGAGGTAGGTTTGACAGTTTGGAGTTGGTTGTCCCCAAGGTGGATGGAAGTGACAGGTTGGAACAAAAAGGAGGTCTTGAAGCCATAATTGTTCATGTCCTCACCCATGTATTTTTCGACCATCTGATCCAGTTTGGATGTGAGAGCCGTTAGGTCGGCATCAGGTGTCAACTTCGCATACGAATAGTAATTGGAGGGTGACCATTCGGGATTTTTCCCATGCCGGTGTGTGGCAAAAGAGGCAATAAAGTCAAAATCCAAATGGCTGTTGGAAGGAAAATCCTGCATGACGCCTGTGACAAGGTATTCCTTTCCGTCAATCTTCAGCGTTTTGCCAATGGCCTCTCCGAAATTTTTGAAATACCTTTTTGCAGTGCTTTCGGTCAAGACAATCTGATTAGGTTCTGCCAATACAAGGTTGGGATTTCCTGAAATCATCTCAAAATCAAAAACCTTAAAGAAATTCTGATCTGCAAAGGCAAACTTGTTTTCCTCCTGATTTCCCTCTCCTACATCCACCATGACGGATGAAAAAATACTCAGGTCAAAAACCAAAGTTCCGATTTCGACTTCAGGCACTTCTTCCATCAAAGTCGGGACGAGCAAGGACGGTGTTGACCCTACCAATTGGGTTTCCCCGCCGGAGATAAATTCCTGGTTGAACTTGTAGATCCTTTCCGAGTCGGTGTACATCTTGTCATAGCTCAACTCGTGGTAGATGTAGAGCGAGATCGCCAAAAAACTGACAATGGCAATCGTCAGGCCAAGGATGTTGATCCCTGTATACAGCTTCCGCTTGGAGAGATTTCTGAAGGAGACTTTAAAGTAGTTTTTCCACATATGAAGGAGACATAAGATTTAAGACACAAGATTTAAGACAAAAGAAAATAAAGCCGAAAAGCGAGAGACGAGACTTGGTTAATTCAGAATTATGAATTCCGAATTAATAATTAATTATCATCCTTTCTAACCTCCCACTTCCATGCCAATCCAAAAACTGCCAAAACAGTAAATAATCGCTGATTGGAGGTGAAAATCCATAAAATCACGGACATTAATGTTCGCCTACGGTCAAAAAAAAAAGCAAGGCCGGGACAAAATCCTGACCTTGCTCAATATGACTAAACTAAAATACCTCTATGAAAAGAACGTTGCGGTTTGTGAGGCGGAAAACCTTGGTCCAAAACATCCATTCTAATTGTCCTTGAAAATAGTTGGCTTAGGATTCAGGAAAATTAAAACCGTTTTTGTGTTGCTTGAATCACTTAAGCCCAAAAACATGCCAAAGGTCAAAACCTCGCTACAACTTCATCTGGATGGGTTTCAATCTAAATCCTTCCTTGAATCCGAACAGTATTCGTCCAGTATCGGTCAAAACAATTACAGGATAAAGGTGTTTTTTGGGTATATTGTTAAGATTTCCTTTTGCTGAATTCCCTTCGAGCCATGAAAAAAATACTGCTTCCCATATTTCTCCTTTTCTCTGTATCCTACCTTTTTGGCCAAACCAAAACCAATGCCATTTACACCTATAAAACCCCTGACCGGGACGGCACTGGCAAAGTCTATATGGGAAGGGAAATATCACAGGTCATGAACTTTATGGGTATGAGTTGGCTGGAACGCTCTACCCGTCCACAGGAAGAAAACACAGAGTTGGCAATCAAAAACTTGCCCATTGACAAAGAAAGTGTGGTCGCAGATATCGGGGCGGGATCGGGATATTACACTTTCAGAATCGCCAAAAAAGTACCTGAAGGCTTGGTCTACGCCGTCGAAATCCAGGATCCTGCGATCAAATACCTTGAAGAGCGCAGCAAAGAACTCGGTTTTGACAATGTGGTTACGATCAAAGGAACCGAGAAATCGCCTATGCTTCCCGATGATTCCATCGATCTCGCCATTATGGTGGACGTGTACCATGAGTTAGAATATCCGCATGAGGTTCTGCAGAACATCAAAAAATCCCTCAAACCGGACGGCAAACTCCTTTTGATCGAATACCGGGGAGAAGACCCCAAAGTCGCCATCAAAAGACTCCATAAAATGACTGTCGATCAAGTCACCAAAGAGTTGTCAGCCAATGGCTTCACCCTAGTCCAAAACGGTCAGTTTATGAAAATTCAGCACTTTTTGGTTTTTGAGAAGAAGTGAGCGTCCGTCATTCTAGGTGCAGCGAAGAAACTCAGTTTAAGTAGTTGTAATCGTTCTAGTTGTTGTAATGGTTGTCTGCTTCGCGTTATCAGGTTTTCAGGTTGGAGAATCCCTTAGTTCAAGTCTTCGGACTTGGGCTTTCATTGCCTTGGGTCTTTCGGTTGTCTTCTGCGCTTCGTCAATTTTGTCTAGTTGGGGAATCCGTCCTCTGAATTCATAATTCTGAATTCCCCAAGTCTTATGTCTTTAATCTAATATCTTTAAGATTTGTAAGATTCCAATTCCAGGTTATGCACCAAATAATCGGTGAGTTTTTCCCATTGTATTTTTTGGAATCCCAACCACCCGCCTGCTGCGATAAGGGTATTTATCCATTTTCTTCCTGCCGCTTCTTCACCTTGATTATTGATTGCCTCATCTTTACCGATTTCATAGGCATAAATCACCAAACCTTCTCTTTTGATCATAAAAGTGCTTGTCGCGTCGCTTGTAAAAAAATGTTCGGTCTCATCTTCTTCCTCATTCCTATTTAGTTTAGTCCTTTTTGGCTGGGGACTTGGACTAACGGTAAATTCTGCGATGTCGGTTGAATCTTTTATTTCTATGATTTTAACCCAGTTTTCTGGCAACTTGCCCGGTAGCGTGATCATTATAAAATCTCCCTCTTCCGGATCATTGGTAAACTTAATTTCCCCCTTAGACTTGTAAAGCTGAAATGAGCTGGTTATTCCCGGCATATTGGACCATTCATTAACGCTGAACAACTTCTTCTTTGACCTTTCAAATTCCCTTTCAGCAATGGCTTCATTTTCAAATTCATTTTGGCTAGAAAAAAATTTATCCTTGACATCCTCCCCTGTCAATGCATCTTTTACATTCCCGATCTTTTCCTTGACTGTGTTTATTATATCTTTAAGTCCCATGACAATACTGTTTAAATGTGATAATTTTTTGCTGTTGTTACTTCCATGAAAACAATTTTTATGCTGTATCGAATCTTGTTTATATAAAAAATCAGGTCAACAGGTAATGCCTGCCTAAAATATGATATCGAGTTCCTGTCAACAGGGAATGATTAAAAAATAAAGTGATTCAATCTTAATTTAAGTAAGTCAAAAAGTCATTTTTTAAAGACAAGTCTTCGGTATTTTACTTTACATAATTGGCTATTGTGCAGGAAACACCACATTTTATCACTTTCTTTTACCAGGTGACTTGCGTAAAGGTTCTTTTTGGATGTGATGGTTGTCTGCTTCCCGTTATCCGGATGTCTGTTAACCGGAGTTGTAAGCTTTTAGACTTCTGACCTCATACTTCTGACTTCTTCATACTTCCCACTTCCAACCTTTCTTTCACTCACTCTTCAGCACCTTCGCAGGATTGATAAGAGCGGTTTTTATTGCCTGCGAGCTGACTGTCAAAAAAGCAATCCCCAAAGCTGCCAAGGCTGTCCAAAGGAAGATTTTCCAATCAATTGAGATTCTATAATCAAAGGTTTCCAACCAAGAATCCATAAAATACCATGTAACCGGTATTCCCAACAATACTGCAATCAGGACCAACTTTGTAAACTCGGAAGATATCAACCTGACCAAACCAAGGATGGAAGCGCCTAAAACTTTCCTGACTGAGATTTCCTTTCTTCGTTGCTCTACAATGAAAGTGGCCAATCCAAAAAGCCCCATGCAGGAAATCAGAACTGCCAACGCGGTAAACAAACCTGCCAATTCAGCAGTCCGCTTCTGGGATTCAAACTTTCGGGCATGTACCTGATCCACAAAGTTGTAGTCAAAAGGAGCTCCCGGATTGAACTTGGCAAAAACGGCAGCAACATTTGCCATCATCTCGGTATAGTCCTCCCTGGGATTAAGGCGGACATGGATAAAAGTCAAATCCCGCTTTGGCCCAAAAACCAAAATCGGTAAAACCTCATCAAAAGGTGAACTCATAATAAAATCCTTTACCACCCCGACGACAGTAAAACTCAGGTCATCATCCTGTATCACCTGTCCTAAAGGATCCTCAAACCCCATTCTCTTTGCAGCAGTTTCATTGATCAAAACCGCATTGCTGTCGCTTTGGAAAGTATATACATCAATGTCCCGACCTGAAATCAGTTCGAATCCGGCAGTCTGGACCAAGTTCGCATCCGTTCCCATCCGGAACATCGTTGGCATGTAACTATCCTCTTTGCCCTGCCATTTCATCATATTGGTATCACTGTGCAGATCTGTAATGGGAGAAAAAGTATAACTGACGGAATTGACCTCTTTCAGAGCCAACAGTTCATTGCGGAAAGCCACCATGTTTTCCCGCATTGTTCCCGAAACCTGATGGTAAATCAGGTTTTCCTTTTCGAATCCTAAATCCCTGTTTTGGACATGGTCCATCTGATCCCGGATTATCCAAACGCTCGAAATCAAAATAGCTACCACTGCGAATTGGAAAACCACCAATGCCGCACGTGGATTGACCCAATATTTGCGGGCATTCAACTTCAGTTTGAAAACAGCCGTAGGCTTGAAGGAACTCATAAAAAAAGCAGGATAACTTCCGGCCAATATCCCGATGACCAGAATATAGGCCAAAGAAATCATCCAAAACAAAGGTTGGGTAAATGGACTTTGAAGTTCCTTTCCGATAAAATCACTGAACCATGGCAATGTGATTGCCACAATTGTCAAGGCAAATCCATAAGCAAACAAGGCGATCATGATTGATTCGACCAAAAACTGCCAAACCAACATTCCCCGATCAGCACCGGAAATCTTCCTGACACCGACTTCTTTTGCCCTATTTTCACTTTGGGCAGTGCTGAGGTTGATAAAATTTATACAGGCCAACAACAAAACGATAATCGCAACTCCGCCAAACAAACGGATCAGCTCGATCCGTCCACCTACCGAAACCCCATTTTCAAATTTGGAATACAAATGCAGGTCGGATACGGGAAACAAAAAATCACTTACATTTTTATCCTCAGTATTCATGGAAGTAAAACCTGAAAACTTCTCATTGAAACCTTTTAAGTCAGCATTTTCATCGAGCATCGCAAAAGTACGGTAGGAATTATTGCCCCAATAAGGATCTGCCCATCCCATTGACTCCAATTTTTTGAATGGGAGGAAAACAGTGTAATCAAAATTTGTGTTTTGGGGTAAATCTTGGACAATTGCCATGACTTGAAAATCAAGCTGTTTTTCAATGACAACTGTTTTACCGATGGGATCCTCCTCACCAAAAAGTTTTTCTGCTACAGATTTTGTTAGGATAATACCGTCCGGAACGGACAAGGCAGCTTCTGTATCTCCTGAAATTACTTCAAACGTAAACAGCTTAAAGAAGCCCGGATCTACAAAAGTGGTTTTTTCATAGAAGCTATTTGATCCCACAGTCAACAGATGCGGATCCCATTCTGTAAGCCTTGTGGTTTCCTCCACTTCGGGGAATTTATCCTTCATCGCAGGACCATAAGGTGCGGGCGTATAATCCCAACTCATCACTTCACCGTCCATAGTGGTATTACGCCAAACCGCATAAAACCTGTCCGAATGGGCATAAAACCTGTCGATAGAAAGCTCAAACTGGATCCAGAACAGGATCAAGACCGAGGCAGCAATCCCGATTCCAAGCCCTCCAATATTGATAATAGAAAATCCTTTACTTCTCAGGATATTTCTCCAGGCGATTTTCAGATAGTTTTTCCACATGGGGTTAATTGATTGAAAGATTGGAAGATTGGAAGGTTGGAAAGTTATAAGGTTGTTGTTGTAATTGTTCTAGTGGTTGTAATGGTTGTCCGCTTTGCGTTGTCAGGTTACCATTGTTGCCGCGTTGTTTGCGGGGCTTCGTACTTGGTACTTAATACTTGGTTCTATTTGTTATAATTGTTGTATTTGTAGTCGAGTTATTAGGTTCTCTAATTGCAGAATCCGACATTCTTAATTCATCATCCTTAATTCTGAATTTCCCAAGTCTCGTCTCTCGCTTCTCGTCTCTTGCCTCTAAATTTATTCGTCTTTCAAAATCTCCGCCGGATTGGTCTGCGCAGCCATGTAGGAATGTATCCCCACGATCAGCAGACAGAGCAACATCACCCCAAGACCGGAAAGAAAATAGATGAAATAGGGCATTTCCACTTTGTAGCTGAAGGAATCCAACCATTGGTTTAGAAAATAATAGGCAGGATACACCGCCAGGACAAACGACACCAAAATCAGAATGACATACTCTTTTGAAATCAAACCCAAAATCTGAAGAACGGACGCGCCCAACACTTTTCTGATGCTGATTTCTTTTGTTCGCTGTGCGATGGTAAAGGAGGAAAGCCCAAAAAGACCCAATGCTGAAATGACAATCGCAAGGATGCAGGCCATGCCCAACACATTCCTGATCTTCAGGTCTTCTTCATAAAACTTGGAAATGGCCTCATCCAAAAACTTGAATTCGGATTCATCATAGGGGTAGACCTCTTTGAATATCCCCTCCATTTCGGTTTTGGCGAGGGCAAGGTTATAGCCATTTTCGAGTTTGACATTCAGCACATTCAGTCCCTCCGGAATATAACTCAACACCATCGGTCGGATTTCCTCCCTCAATGTTCTTGAGTTAAAATCATTGACCACACCAACAATTTTTCTTTGGGTGGCCCCAAACCTCACCATCAAACCCACCACTTCATCAGGATTTGCTACACCGATTTCTTTGGCAAAAGCTTCATTGACCATGATTTCGTCCTTTTGATTGGATCCTGTTTTTCCTGCCAATACTTTCAGCCCATTGACTGCCACGAAGGCCGAATCGACATTTTTGACTTGGACAATATGACGCGATTCTGAAGTGTCTTTTGGTACATACAAATCAGAAGTCCAAAGCCCGTCGGAGGACACCACATCCCCGCTCAAACTTGCATTTTTGACAAATCCGAACTGGGAAATTCTCTCTCTTATCCTTTCGGCCTTGTCCACACCCGCCATAAAAGGAAGTTGGGTAAACATTACCGCATCCCGCTCAAAGCCCAAAGGTTGGCTCGATAGGTACTTCATCTGGAAAGAGATCACCGAAACCAAAATGATAAAAGCGATAGAACTTGCAAACTGAAGGACGGCCAGGTTTTTTCTCAAAAAAACCCCAATGGAAAACTTCCCACTTTGCTCCTTCTCTCCTTTGAGGGCACGCTGTGGATCATAATTGGCCAAAATAAGCGAAGGGTAAATCCCCGCCAACAATGTCAAAACAATGGAAATCACCGCCAAAAACCCAAGGTTCTCCAGACTGAGATAATCCACTTCCAGGCCTGAAGGAAGATAATTTTTGAAAACCATGGCCAATCCCTCGGTCAGCACAATGCTCAGGAGGCAGGAAAAGAAAACAATCAGGTATGTTTCTGACAAAAACTGGAAGACCAACTGCGACCTGTCGCCGCCAAGGGTTTTTCGGATTCCCACTTCTTTTGCCCTACCGATAGCTTGGGCTGTTTCGAGGTTGATAAAATTCAGGCATGCCAGCGTCAAAATGATCAGGCCTATAAAAATCAGGCCTTTCAAAAACACCTTGGAGACAGATTGTGAACCCGGATCGGATTGGTCAAAATGGACTTCAGCCAAAGGTTGAAGGGTAAACCTTGAACTTCCTCCTTCTTGGTTAAGGTTTTTTTCGGAGATTTTATCCAAACCTGTAATCAAGTCGGATTCGGTTTTGGAAGCTTCTTTTTTGATAAAAAGCTGGGAACTGGAATTGACATTTCCCCAAGAATCAAGCCCATACCAATTCTCCTTGTCCAAGCTCTTGATGGTGGAATAGGAAATAAAATCAGTAAAGACGAGGTCGGTATTTTCTTCAAAATCCGCCACAACACCCGTCACCTGTGCAGAGATGGTATCTGAATCCGAATAAATGATTTCCTTGCCCAAAACATCCAAAGGCTGTTGTTCGGGAAAATATTTTTCCAAAGAGGCAAGACTGATTACTGCCGAATTGGGGTTTTCGAGTGAATTTTCAGGACTTCCGGCAAGCCATTTTCTGGGGAAAATTTTAAAAAATCCTGCATCTGAAAAAGTCACTGTATTAGATCTTCCCATTACTTTATTGGATTCGGGAAGTATCACCAATGTTTCCCAAAGGGTGTAAAGTCTTCCCTTATCAGCGATGCCGGTCAACTCGGAATCTACCACCTCGCCCAGAGGTCCGGGCACAGCGGAGTTGGAGAATTCTCCATCCCCAAAATCGGTGATCATCCCTACCCGGAAAATATTTCCTGAATCGGGGTGAAATTTGTCAAAGCTGTGGGAATACCAAACGATGTTGAAAATCAGGAAACAGATGGATATCCCGATTGACAATCCCAAAATATGAATACCTGTTCTGAGTTTGTTTCTTTTCAGATTTCTCCAGCCGATGAGTAAGTAGTTGCGGATCATAGGGTAAGGGGGGGTAATGTGGTGGAAGTGGTTGGATTGGTTGTAGTTGTTGTAATGGTTGTAGTTGTTGTAATGGTTGTCAGGTTGTCATTGTTGTCGGAATCCGTCATTCTGAGTGTAGCGAAGAATCTCTTTAGCCCTTGAGACTCTTCACTACGTTACCAATGACATCACCGATGCTTAGGATATCTTGATTCTGATTTCGATAAAACTTATTTTTTCGATTAAATTTCCTCCTGCTTTAGCTGGAGGAGAAATAAAAGCACCGATCTCCTCGGCTTTAGCCAAATCCTATCCACCTTCATAAATCCAATCTCATTGTTTTGGCTAAAGCCAATATTTTGCTCGGCATTTATTTGTGAATGGGCTAAAGCCACATTCCTATTCAACCTCAATATTCCAACATGTCATTCCCCATTTTGAACATTCTTGAAATTGTTGAAAACTCAGAGTGACGTTCTTTATTAATTCATAATTCTGAATTCCCCAAGTCATAATTCTCAAATTACTCCCCTCTTAATGAGTCCACCGGATTCGTCATCGCTGCCCTGACAGACTGTACTCCCATCACTGCCCAAGCAACAAACAGAACCCCCAACGCAGAAAATACAAATATCTCCCAACCCAAGTCTATCTTGAATTGGTAATCTTCCAACCACTTACTCATGCCGAACCAAGCCAATGGCGCAGCAAAAACGAAAGCGATCAAAACCAGTTTGGTAAACTCTTTGGACAATAAATAAACTATTCCTCCCACACTTGCTCCAAGTGCTTTTCTGATGCCGATTTCTTTTCTCCGTTGCTCCGCGGTATATGCCGTCAAAGCAAACAGGCCAAGACAGGCAATGAATATTGCAAAGACGGTGAAGGCAGCGAAAACCTTTCCTACCCTGGATTCTGCCTTATACATTTCTCCAAATCTGTCGTCCAAAAAGGAATAATTGAAAGGCTGACCGGGAGCAATTTCCTTCCATTTGGACTCCACAAGCTGTATGACATCTTCAGTATCCTGGGCGTGGAACCTGAAGGATGCATATCCCTGTGGTCTTCTACTTGGAAATATCATCACTCCACCGATATTTTCTTTGAGTGATTCGAAGTGAAAATTCTCTACAATCCCGACTATGGTTTTAACCTCTAATTTATTTTGGTCAAAACCATCAGTGGGGTTGCCATCAAAGGTAATAATCCGCTGACCTAGCGGGTCTCCCTCGAAAGCAAATTTTGTCAATGCAGATTCATTTAAAATGACCGCACCGGAATCGGAAGGAAAATCCATTGAGAAATCCCGTCCAGCTATAATTTTCATTCCCAGGGTATTGATGTAATCAAAATCGACAGACCAGTTTTGAATACTTACCATATTTTCCTGCTGCTTTGGGTCTTTTCCTTCCGCCCACCATGGATTGTCAGACCTCCACGTGCCGGATACGGGTAGGAAACCGCTAAAGGTTCCTTTTTCAATCAGAGGACTTTGGGTAATCTGATCCTTGAATGACTGTGCCTGATCTCCCAGCGCATAGATATCCTCGATCATGATCACTTGTGCTTTGTTGAAACCAAGCTCCTTTTTCTGGATATAATTGAGCTGGCTAAAAACAGATACCGTGGCTATAATCAAGATGATAGAAACCGCAAATTGAAACACAACCAAGCTGCTTCTCACCGAACCGCTTCTCATGCCTGACAGATTTCCTTTCAAGACCTTGACAGGTTCAAATGCCGAGAGGAAAAAAGATGGATAAATACCGGCAAGAAGCCCTACAAAAATAGCTCCTGCCAACAAACTCAAATAAAACAAAACATTGGTATAAGGTATCTGTAAACTCCTGCCCGCAAGTTCATTGAAATACGGAAGTAAAAGCCCGGCCATAAAAAGCGCAACAAAAAAAGAAATCATACTCATCAAAAAAGTCTCTGTCAAAAACTGCCACATCAAATCTTTTTTGCTTGACCCAAGTGCTTTTCTGACGCCGACCTCTTTGGCACGGCTAGATGACCTTGCTGTGGAAAGGTTCATGAAATTGATGCAGGCAATCAACAGGATAAACACCGCAACTGCAGAAAACATGTAGATATAGGTAATACTGAAATTGGGTTCAAACTCACCTAGGAGGTTACTATAAAGGTGGATATCCAACAAGGGCTGAAGGGTATATTTAATTTTATTTCCCCCTTTTTCAAAATCTTCTATGGTACTTCCCATGACCTCTTTCAATGCCGGAGCAATATGGGTCGAGATCAGTTGCTTGAGCTTTTCTTCCAAAATCTTTGGGTCCGATCCCTTTCTTAGCAAGAGGTAGGTTTGGAAATTGTTACTGAGCCAAAACGTAGATTGAGCCTCCTCCAAGCCTTGAGAAGCCAATATCAGGTCAAAATGGAAATGGCTGTTTGCCGGCATATCTTCATAGACCGCAGTGATTTTATAATCTTCTTTGTTGTCCAAAATCAGGCTTTTGCCCACAGCACTTTCATTGGGAAAAAACTTGTCCGCTGTTTTTTTACTGATGGCCATCGTATTGGGTTCATCCAAGACTCCATCTTTACTTCCTTCGAGAATGGGAACAGTGAAGATGTTGAAAAAGTCCTTCCCGGCATAAATCACATCGTTCTCCTTGATATTTTCCTCTTCTCTTTTGACCAGAAAAGATCCATTCTGCCTAAAATGAACCGAAGCTTCCACCTCGGGAAACTCAAGCGCCAAGGCATCCGACATGGGCGCCGGCGCAAAAGTCATATTCATGTGGTTACCCCCAAAAATGATTTCAGAATTGATCCTGTAAATCCTGTCGGCATGGGCATGATGCCTGTCGTAGCTCAACTCATTGTACAAAAAAAGAGAGATGATGATACACAGGGCAACACCAATAGAAAGGCCAAGGACATTTACCAAAGAGATTGTCTTTGTTTTCCAAAAGCTCCTTATTGCGGTTTTAAAGATGTTTTTGAACATGGGAGAATGGTGGTTGTAGTGGTTGGAAGGGTTGTAGTGGTTATAATTGTTATCGAGTCAGAACCGTCATTCTGAACCCGAGCTTGCGGAGGTGATGAATCTCTTTCTTTTTGTTGTCATTGTTGTCAGGTTTTCCCCAGTACTTGATACTTAGTACTTGATAGTTGGTTTTATTTGTTGTTCTTGTTGTAGTGGTTGTAATGGTTATCGAGTTTCATTGATATCAGGTGGTCCTTGTCGTTGGATTATCGAATCATTATTTATCCATCATTTATAATTCATCATTCCTAAAGTCTTGTGTCTTCATACTTAAAGTAAAATGTTGGTACAGAAATTCCGTACCAACAATTAGATTCATAGGTCTGGGATTAAATGTGGTTGTGGGAGTTTTAATGGTTTTTGCTATTTTTTTTGACAGGTCTATTGTCCGATGACCGATTTTGATTTTGACTTTTTAGAAGAATCAGCCACTAATCCATTTGAAAACGGACAAATTGAAATTACCTATTGTAAACTGATCACTGCTAGCTGAAAACTGCGAACTGACTACCGTATTCACCTCCTAATCACCTTTGCAGAACCAGTAGCTGAAACATTGACGCTTTCTGGTTTGCCCGAATAATAGACATTTCCTGAACCTGTAGATTTAACATTCAGATTTTCTACCTCTCCGATTTCGGATTGGCCGGAACCAGTCTTGTTGATGCTTGCTTTTTCGGCAGAAATACCCTCTCCTTTGAAATCACCTGATCCTGTTTGGGATAAAGTAAATTCCCCAACTGATCCACCTGCAACCGTAATATTTCCCGAACCCGTCATTCCAACAGATAGGTTATCAGTATTTACATTTTTCAGAATGATATTTCCTGACCCAGTATTGCCTAATGAAAGCGAACCCGTTGTTAAGTCAGATTGGATTTTGAAACTTCCCGATCCTGTACTTTTGATGCCTTCGACTTCCCTTACCGTCACGTAGACAGTCAATCCAACATTTCGGTAATTGCCTTTCTCTAAGGAGATTTTTAAGGTATTGTTATTCACTTCTGTAATTACTTTATCCAATGAGATATTATTGGATTCCAACCTCACTTCGTCCCTATCACCGGTAATGACGATCACATCCCAACTGCCGCCGGAGTGGATTTTGGTAAAACTTCCGGGAGTTCTTGTTTCGGTTTCCTGCGCCAAAACAGTAACAGCAATAAAGAAAAGTGAGAATGAAAGGATGATGGGTTTGAGATTATACATGGTCGTAGAAGATAATTGGAGTAGTTAAATAATATTGGTTCGATAAAATATTTCCACAGATTGTGCCAAACGAAAAAACCATCCTAAATCCCCTATTTTGACCATTTATCACGAAAACATTGTCCGTAAGGAAGGGATTTTGTTCGCTGACGGGCGATTTGAAGGAGGTAGGATGAGATAGGAAGATTTAAAAAGTACGAATTACGAAGTACGGGGTGAACCGGATAATCTTAAGCTTGCTTTTTTTATAAATCATTTTATTGGGCAGGAAAAAAACAAGGCAAAGGGAACTTACTTTACCTTCAATTCAAAACCATATTTTTCACTGTTCTCCCTTAGAATCGTCAAAAGGGATTTTTCTTGCTTTTTGGATGACAAGCAAAAAGGTACCATTATCGATTTTCCTTTTTTCAATTTGGCTAAAAGTTGGTTTTGAAAACTCGCATGATATGGGCCGGGAACGTCATTGACAGGCCACCAATCTTTATGGAATTCTCCTCCATGCTGTGGAAGGATTACAGTGATTTTGGAAATTTCCCGAAATGGTAAATGCTTCTTTTTTCCCATTTGCAAAATCCTGACTTCATTATCAGTCAGGAACAGTTCTCCGGATTTTTTTGCAGGGAAAAATATATAATTGATCAAAAACAATAATACTCCCAATAAAATAGTGAACGCAATTACAGCTCCTCCATTTGGAATAAATTCTGTGATGACTACAAAAATGAGAATACTCAGTCCCATCAAAACCCATGCAATGCTGTTGAGTAGCATTTTTATTTTAGGCGGTTGCTTTATGTCAAGGACAAACTTTTCCATTACCTTAACAAAATTAACAGAAGACAGCCCCGAACCGCTACACTTTTTTAAAGAAATGTTACTTTATTTCAAGGTTATAGGCCATTCTAATTTTAAAAAAGCCAATTGCAGTTATTCTTAAATCATACCTTCCAATTGAATATCCCCAAAGGATTGAGTACTTTTAAATATGGTGCTGGATAACTTGCTGAAGATAGAAAAAATAGGAAAACAGTTATTGCGGGGAGGAATTGCCCTCTACCTCGCTTTAATTATATTATTTTCATTTGGGAACACAGAAAACGCTGATTTTTTACATTGCAATCAGGAGTGTTTGCAATTATAT
This sequence comes from Aquiflexum sp. TKW24L, assembly GCF_023502205.1. Taxonomy (GTDB): domain Bacteria; phylum Bacteroidota; class Bacteroidia; order Cytophagales; family Cyclobacteriaceae; genus Cognataquiflexum. Next base: position 154,246 of record NZ_JAMFLG010000001.1, read on the forward strand.
TAATTGTTATTACATTTTTGCTTTTATTCCATTACAAAAACCCCAAAGCCGGTGCCATCGGAGGGATCGGTGCAATTTTATTCTTTTTAGCCTCAGGATTTCCAACCAACTATAATGCCTTCATGACAGACATTCCGGGTTCAATCACCTTTCTGAATGTTATCAAAGATATCCTGTTGGCTTTCTGCTCGTTGATTTTAACCGGAGAATCACTCAAAGAAATGGTTAGATAGCGAATTACCAAACCATTTCCAAAGCGATAAAATCTGCTTCTGTCTTCAAAATACTTAACCACTGAGCACACTGAGAGCCCAGAGTTTCATTCAGCATTATTAATTCTTCATTCTTAATTGAAATATTTTTCGCAAATACTCCTTCTCCCTCCTGCCATGCTCTCTGTGCCTGTGGTGAAAAAATCTACTCATCCTTAATCGAATCCACCGGATTGGCCCATGCTGCCCTGAGTGCCTGAGAACCGACAGTCAGCAGCGCAATCAACAGCGTCAAACCTCCCGCCATTAGAAAGGTGGAAACGGAAATTCCTGCCTTGTAAGGAAACCCAGACTGCCAGGCATCAAGCGCCCACCAAGAAATCGGAAATGCCAACACCAAAGCAATCCCCACCAAGATTACAAAATCCTTGCTGACCAGTTGGATAAGGCTTTGGCTGCTTGCTCCGAGTACTTTGCGAATCCCGATTTCCTTGGATTTCTGCTGCACGGTGTATGCCGCCAAGGCAAATAATCCCATGCAGGATATCAGGATCGCGATGATCCCTCCTACCAAAAACGCCTGTCCCAACTGCTGTTCCTGTTGGTATTGGACAGCATAGCGCTCATCTATAAAGAAATAGGCAAAGGGATTTCCCGGAAAAATCTCTTCATAGATCGCTTTGATGGATTCAAGATTGCTTTCCATCTGATCACTGCTGACGACCATACTGAAATATCCCGTTGCCTGAGAAGGTAAAAATATCATTGGTATGATCTCTTCTTTGAGCGACATGTGGTGGTAATCTTGGATCACAGCCAAAATTCCATAAGGTTCTCCCCACAGGATACTTTGACCCACAGCGGCTTCAGCAGATTCAAAACCAAATCCCAAAGCGGCTTTTTCATTGAGCATCAATTTCTTGGATTGTCCCCAGCCCTGATTGGCTTCCTCCGTTGAAAAATTCCTTCCCGCCACCAAGGTCATGCTGTAGGTGTCAATAAATTCATCATCCATAATCATCATGCCATAGGATTTGTCTTTGTCCTCGGGACGTGGCACCATCGGGGTAATCCCACTTGCAAAGAAATTATACCCCATTCCAGGCAAGGCATTGGAAGCACTCAATTTTTCCACAAAAGCCTGAGACCTGAGCGAAGACTTGAAAGCAGAAACTTTGGAAGCACCGTTTTCGCCCAAGTCACTCGGCCCATCTATCACGAGCTTCTGCGTGAGATCCATTCCCAGGTTTTGGTTTTGCATAAAGCTGAGTTGGTCGCGGATGGCGATGGTGCCGATGATGATGGTGACCGAGATGGCAAATTGAAGAATTACAAGTGATTTCTTGAGTGTTTGGCTGCTTTTAGGTTGGAAGTTGATCTGGAATTGGTGTCCAAATTTTCCCGAAAGGGCCACGACATAAATACCCGAAAGCATTGTGCAAAGCAATAAGATAGCAGTAATCACCAACCAAAAAGCAGGTTGGGCAAAAGCTTCAAACCAAAGCGGTTGGGCGAAGAGACTTTCATAGGGTCCTTCGGCGAGCCTGACGAACAAAAAGGAAAAGCCAAAAGCAAAAACCATCAACAACAAAGTCTCAATCATAAACTGCTGCGCAAGCTGCCAACTGTCCGCGCCCAACACTTTTCTCATCCTGATTTCCTTGATGCGGGTGAGGATGTTTGCAGCGGAAAGGTTGAGGTAATTGACATAAGCGATCCCAAGAATCATCAAAGCAATGGCTGCGAAAACCAAAACAGTACCCATACTGCCTTGCGTAGGCAAAGGGTCAGACAGGGAATTGCCCAAATGGATCTCAGAAAGCGGCTGCAAGAGGACATTCTCGTCTTTTGCATCCGGATTTTGTCTGATAAATTGGGTAATCTGATCGGCAACGCCTTCACTGTCTGAACCATCTTTGAGGGTGACATAGAGGTTGACAAATCCGGATTCTAATCCATTGGGATCTGCCCAATCGTTTCCATTGCGGTTGGCAGCATTTTCCAAAGTATGGATGGAGAGGAACATTTCCCCTTTGATATCCGATCGGACTGTAATGTCCTCCAAAATCCCGGTGACAGTATAGTCTGACTTCCCAAATTGGTTGCTGACTTGAACTGTTTTGCCTATCCCATTTTCATTGCCAAAGAACTTCTTTGCCAGTTTGGTTGAAATCACCACCGTATTTGGCTGGGTGAGGTCAGCATTGCCGCTAGAGACCGCAAAGGAAAATGACCTAAAAAAATCCCCATCTGCATACATCACCCAATCTTCCTTGAAAGATTCCTTGGTCTCGGGGATGATGACCAATCCACCTGCAATCTGATTGGCAAGAATGTTGGCGGCTTTGATATCGGTAAACTGGGATTCCAAAATTGCAGCATATCCGGGAGGAAGATAGACCTCAGGTTCATTAACCTCATCCGTCACTACAAGCCGGTATATATTATCCTTGTTGGCATGGAAATCATTGTAGGTCCATTCAGATGCTACAAAAGAAAAAAGCAACAGGAAAGAACTTAGGCCCAAGACCAAACCGGTGAGGTTGATAAAAGTAAAGAGCTTTCTTTTGGACAAGCTTCTCCAGGCAATGCGAAGGTAACTTTGGATCATAGAAATGTGAAATGTGGATTGGGACAAAGGACAAAGAAGAAACAAGCATCATTTGATAATGTTGGCTTTGCCAGTTCTATGCCACAGAAAGAGGCTTAAATTGAAGGAATTAAGCGATTTGTCCGCATTCGCACAAACCCACCCGATCAACTTTGTGCGAATTCGGGCAATTGTCTTTGATATGGAAATGGGTACTTTGGAAGTATTCGTGAAAAATGATTTGGAATTATAAATTCAAAATAAAAGGTTGGGATTGCATGCCGATAGCTATCGGCATTCACCTAGCGGAGGATTCAGTTGAAGCATTTCCTTGGCTTTAATTGCCACCTGCTTTAGCTGGTGGTTAAATGAAAAGAATATCCATTTTAGGCTTTAGCCAAAAAGGAATGAATAATTCAAAATATGGAATGTTTGTGCAGATACAAACATTGGCTTTTGAGTGACGGTCCGGTTTTCTGTGTCCACTGAGAGCTCAGTGGTAAAACAATGAATCCAAATTTGCGAACCTCTGCGATTCCTTCGAGTCCATTGCGGTTTACCTTTGGCCTGTCGACTAAGACCTAAACTTTTTTAAACAGTCCATAGATGCTTCCTTAAACTATAATACCCAATATAGGATAGTAATTCTGCCAAGAGTACAAGATAGGGCATCCCCCACAAGGTATCGGATAAAAAATGATGCTCTACTATCAAATTTTCCAGGAAAATTCCGACAAAAACAAATACAAAAGCAGGAAAAATCAAAAGAAAACCTGTAAATACCAGTATCCTAAACCTATTTTTTATACTTATATAAGCAAGCACGAGTGGGGGAATTATAAGCAGCCAAGTAACTAGATTCATCAACCAAAATGCTAATTGATTATCTCCAAATAAAGTACGAATTAGGTAAGGTTCATCATTCGCTCCCAACAGATTGAAAACAATACGCATAATTGGAATAACACTAAAAATAAGCGAAAACCCGAACAATCTATTGCCTTCTTTTTGCGAACGCAACATGAAAAACCCTATCCACAGAGGTACATAGTTGAGCAAAATCGGGGCAACAATTGTGGCAAACCAAACAGAATTGGGATTAGCTTCTTCACAACCTTCAGCTAAATCAAATGAATTGAATGTTTTGTAGCCCCACTCTCCACAAATGAGGTACCCCGTAACGTGGTGAACTAGTTCGTGTGTGATCCCCATTAGAGAGGCTAAACAAAAAAAGCAGAGAAGATATTGCCAAGTAAATTTAATTTTCATGGTTTTAAGGTTATTGAATGATGAAGGATTTCCTGTATGTCCCAAAATTAAATTTACACTATAGAAACCAAACAAAAAATACCATAATCAGAACATATTTACCAAAATCAGAATACAAACTCTGATTCCATTTTAAATTCTCCTTTTCACTGCGTTTCGTTAATCTGCAATATCTTCGGGAAAATTTCAATAAATCCAGCTTCTGGAGAAGCAGGATAACAATCCCCTGCTTCTTTTTCTCATTTCCTATGTGCTCTCCGCGTCCAGTGGTAAAAATTCAATACCCTTTGCCTCCCTTTGCGATACTACTTTGCGTTTTTGCGGCTTGGCAGAAAAAATAGAGTCCAGCTTCTGGAGAAGCAGGATATCGGTCCCTCCTTCTTCTCCTGTCCTCCGCGCTCTCAGCGTCCTCCATGGTAAAAATTCAATACCCTTTGCCTCCCTTTGCAATACTTCTTTGCGTTTTTGCGGCTTGGCAGGAAAAATAGAGTCCAGCTTCTGGAGAAGCAGGATAACGGTCCCCCCTCCTTCTTCTCATTTCCCTACTTCCTCCAAATTTCCTATCTTTACCTATACCCAAAAACCGGCATATGTTAACGATACTGCTATTTCTTATTCTACAAATTCCTCAAATTGGTTTGCAACCGACATTTGAAGCGCAGACGATCGACGATAAGGTTGCGATCGGATATGGTCTTGCCATTGGGGACGTTGACGGGGATGGCAAGCTGGATATTTTATTGGCTGACAAAAAGCAATTTGTATGGTACCGAAACGGGGACTGGAAACGGTTTGTGATGATCGAAAACCTGACTGAATTTGACAATGTCTGCATTGCCGCTCGTGACATCAACGGGGATGGAAAAGTCGAAGTGGCCGTTGGTGCGCAATGGAATCCTTCGGAAACAACCGATCCCGAAAAATCCGGTTCGGTGCATTACCTGATCCGTCCTGAAGATCCTACACAAAAATGGACTTCCGTCAAGCTTCACCATGAACCGACTACTCACAGGATGCGCTGGGCAAAAATCAACGACAACAATTATCAGCTTATCGTTCTTCCACTTCATGGACGGGGCAATAGGATGGGCCAAGGAGCAGGAGTGAAAGTCATGGCTTACCAACCACAAAAAGATCCCAAAGGAACTTGGACCACAGAAATCATTGACGCTTCTCTGCACTTGACTCACAACATGGATATTGCAGACTTGGGAGATGGAACAGGAGAATCCATTTTGGTGGGAGGCCGGGAAGGTGTTAAGGTCTTTTCCTTTAAAGATGGAAAATGGGCAAGCCATTCCAAAGTTGAACGCTTGGTCAAAGACCATGCAGTCGGTGAGGTCCGATTTCAACATTTACCGGATGGAAAAAAAGCCTTAGCAACAGTTGAACCCATGCATGGCAATATGGTGGTGTCTTATGAAATGAATGAATTCTCTTCCGAAAATCAAATCAGGACAGCTTTGGACAGTACTTTGGCAGAAGGCCACGCTTTGGGTTGGGGAGATTTTTTGGGAAATGGCAGCCATCAGATTGTGGGTGGATGGCGAGTGGCAAACAAAGAGGGCGATTTTGGAATCAGGATTTACATTCCTCAGAATGGGACATTTGAAAAGTTTGCTGTCCATTGGATTGATAAAAACGGCATGGCAACAGAAGACCTGCAAGTTGCTGACTTGGATGGCGATGGCAAGCCTGAGATCATTGCAGCAGGAAGGGCAACCAATAATTTGAAGATTTATTGGAATAGGACTAGGTGAAATTGAAATGATATATGGTAGATATAAAATTGAAATATTCTTGAAATAGATATTCTTGGATATTGGATATTCATGGATATTAAATTCCAAAATAGCCTTGATTGTGGATTACTATATCGCGAAGCATATATCTACTATATATCGCAAAGCATATATCATTTTAATATCGCGCAGCATATATCATTTAACTATTCCGACTTAAGCGAATTGACGGGATTATCAGATGCTGCTCTCCATGATTGGATGGCAATGGTCAGCCAAGCTATCAATATTGCAACTGTGGCAGTGAGCAAGAAAAACCCAACCTGCATCTGTACTTTATTTGCAAACTGCTCCAGCCAAGTACCCATGATATAATACCCAATCGGCAAAGCCAAAATAATGGCGACAATGACCGGCTTGAGGAAATCTTTGGTCAATTGGTGGACAATGGAAAAGGAACTTGCCCCCATCACTTTTCGGATTCCGATTTCCTTCCGCCTTCCCTCTGCCATAAAGATGGACAAACCAAGCAAACCCAAACTTGAAATCAACAAAGTCAATAAAGCGAACAATCCCAACAAGTTGCTCAGTCTTGTTTCCCTGTCGTATTGCTTGACAAGTCTATCTTCCAATAGCGAATACTCAAATGGGATTGAGGGATTGATTTCTTTCCATTTGGAAGACAAGGCCTGCGTCACTTGAGGAATGTCCTCGCTGTTGATTTTGACCAAAAGGTGCGAACTGTTATCGGAAATCCCGTTTTGAACTGGCGAGTAGATGGTTGGCTGTATCGCAAACCGCAGGTCGGAGGTTTGATAATCTTTGACCACACCGACGACATTGCCATGAAAATCCATAAAACGTTCACCGTTTTCTTCTGTGAATACTTCTATCGGTTTTCCGAGGCTTTCTTCAGGAGAGAGGCCCATCATTTTGGCAAGTGATTCGTTGATGATGAATCCACCGTTTCGGACAGCGGGAAAAATTTCCCTCATTTTGAAAGCATCGCCTTTGTCGTTGAATTCAGTAGAAAATTCCCTTCCGGCGACCATCGGTACACTAATGGTTTCAAAATAATTGAAGTCTATATACTGTTGGTTGATCCAATTTTGTCCATTCGGGTTTTGACCTTCATAGGAAATTTGAGGTCCCCAACCTGCATCCACTCCGGGACGGGCACTTGAACCCAAGACATTTTCAACAAATGAAAACTGTTTGTAGGCATTGGTGAGACTTTCCCGATTTGACCGAGATACTTCCCCCATTGATATAGCAAGGATGTTTTCTCTATCAAAACCCAAATCAGCTTTGCGCATATATGATTGTTGGAAATAGGCCACAGTCGCGCAAAACACCAAGATTCCGGACATTACAAACTGCAGCACAACCAAGCTTTGTCTCAAGGCACTCTTATTGGACTGAAAAGTAGTTCCCTTCAAAATCAGATTTGGCTTCAATCCTGAAAGGTACAGTGCCGGAAAAAACCCGGACAAAAATGTGGAAACCGCCAAAGTCACAACAAGGAATAACCAAACTTGCCCATCGGCAAAAAGATTGAAAGGAATTTCTTGTTGTAGCAATCCGGAGAACACCGGCAACAAAATCTCAACGAGGATCAATGCAAAAACCATTGCGAAAACATTGACGAGGAATGATTCGGTAAAGAACTGCAGGACCAATTGTGATTTTTTGGCGCCTGTCACTTTCCTGATTCCAATTTCCTTCATCCGCTTGATGGCTCGGGCAGTAGAAAGGTTTATAAAATTGATACAGGCCAAAATCAAGATAAAAATTCCGATGCTTAAGAAAATGTAAACAGTGGACTTGGGTGTGCTAGGGCTCAATTCACTTTGATAGGTATTGTCCAAATGGATGTCCGTGATAGGCTGTAAAAACGGGATATACTTTTTGGCTTCCTCCTCTGATCTCGCTTTTTTTGAGGCTTCCATGGTGCCGCTGTTGACAAAATGGACATCCGAAGGGTCTTTCAATTTGACGTAAGTGTAACAAAATGGCCACCAAAAACTCCCGAATTCGGCGGTCAAGGGAAAGCTTTCTGTGGCTTTGAAGGAATTGAGGGACGTGATAAAATCAAAGTCTAGGTGGGTATTTGAAGGCAAATCTTTCAATACCCCCTTGACTACAAACTCGAAATCTCCTGTAGAAACCAAACTTTTCCCAATCGGATCTTCCTCTCCAAAGTATTTTTTGGCCATGGATTCCGTCAACAAAATCTGAAAAGGATCATCCAAAACCCCGGTTGTAGTCCCGCTTAGCAATGGAAAATCAAACACCTCAAAAAAACCTTCATCAGCAAAAGTAAATTTCTCTTCTCTAAAACTTTCTCCTTGATTTGGCCCATCGGCAGGTCTGAGGTAGGTACTGGTACGGTGGATCCTGACTGCACTTTCTACCTGGTCAAATTCCTTCACCATCATTGGGGCAACTGCACCCCCTGTCCATGCCCATTTTTGGTTGCCATCCACCCTCTGGGCAACTCTGAAAGTCCTGTCAGAATTGGTATGAAAATGGTCATAACTCAATTCCTGCCTGACAAAGGCCAATAATATCAGGCAACACGCCAAACCCATCGCCAAACCAAAAATGTTGATGGCAGAAAAAGATTTTTGCCTTTTGATATTTCTCCAGGCGGTTAAGAAGTAGTTTTTGATCATGTTCATTTGGTTAATGGTTATTGGCTAATTGAAATATGGTAGAAATAGATAGAAATAAATGGAAATATTCTTTTAATTGATATTTGTGGATATTGGATATTGGTGGATATTAATTCCCAAAATAACCGTGATTTTGGGAAATTATATCGACGAGGACATTATTTCAATTTATTTCACGCAGCGTATTTCAACCATATTTCACAAAGTATATTTCAATTTATATCGCGCAGCACATTTATCCTATCCATTGATATGCCAGTACAAAACCTCAAAAATTCATCAAATATGGGCAGTTTGGTTAAAGTGTGCTTTGATACCCGAACAAGTTTGTTCGGGAGCGGACGAATGTAATAATCAACTGATTCCCAATCAATACACTTTGATATAGCCTTTATATTTCATCTAAAAAGGAAATAAGAAATTAATCAGATCTGTAACATTCAGTAAAAATTTGCATCATATTTCAAGGGCATTGGTAAACCTAAACGACCCTTTGTAAAAAGCAAAATATGGAAAAAATTAAGAATAATTTTTTGGCACAAATTGTCATTATATATACCAGATATTTATTGGGAGGTGGATTTGTATTTGCCAGTCTGATCAAAATCAAGGGATTAAGGTTTACCACTGAAAGCGGTGAAAATGAAGCTTTCGGGACAGCTTTTCACTTTTTTGAAACCATGTATAAAACAGGAATTTATTGGCAGTTTATTGGTTGGGGACAGCTGATTGCCGGAATGCTGCTGATGACACAGCGATACGCCAAATTGGGTGCAGTCGTAAATTTCCCGATTATCCTCAATGTCTTTGTGATCACAATTTCCATGGATTTCAATTACACCCCCGTCATCACAGGCATGATGTTGTTTGCCAATACAATTTTACTGATCTGGCATTGGAATGAATTAAGGTTTTTGGTCAATCTTCCCATAATTCTTGACAGACCAAACAGGCTAGAAAACCAAAAGTCATGGGAGATCACAGGATGGGTTTTGTTTCTTTTTACAGCCGGATATAGGCTTTTTACAGACAGGTATGATCCCGTATTCTGGTTTGGAATCTGTGCTTTGATCGGATTGGGAGGATTGGTTTTGGGATTGAAAAAAGTGGCTATCTCTACATTATGGAAAAAGTTATAAAAATAACCACTTTCGAAAATAGTACTTCCGATTTCTTGTATTGGTTCCAAAATAGTCCAAAGGAGAGGCATGAAGCAATTGAATTTTTAAGAGAGCAATTCATGAGATTTAATAACAATGCTGAGCAAAGACTTCAGAGAGTTTGTACAATTATAAATAGGTAATGCTTTAAATTGAACAAAAGCCAAAGCATAAAAAAAACCGGAATCCTTCGATCCCGGTGTTCATTTTTCTAAATGGGAAGCTTAGTAAACCTTTATGGTAGTCTATCTGCAGCCGCTTTCTGGGAAGCTTCATATTCCATAAAGGCGATGACATAGGGAGAATTGTCCCAATAACCATGTTCGGAGACGATTTTGCCTTCCACAAATCTAAATGTAGAGTGAACCGGGGTTTCGAAAACTTGACCTGTTACAGCCATGGTTCCTTTCCAAGTTCCCCAGACATTTACCCAAGTTTCACCTTGGTCAGTGGTGACCATTTCAATCGCATCTTCGCCTATTTCGAGGGTAGAACCTGTAAATGTGCCCACTTCTTCTTTTTGCCGGGAAATCATTTCATCAACGGTAATTGGATTTGATTCAGGTGTGTTTTGATAAATCTTTGCTGAATCTGCATAATATTGTCTTTGTCCTTCTACGTCCGCTTTGTTGTACAAGTCAAAAACTGCTTTTACTGCGTCAATTTCAGGGGACTGCATGGTGTAATTCTGTTTTTGGGAACAAGAAAACAACATGGCGCACGATCCGAGGATAAACATTGCTTTTTTCATAGTGATATTAGATTGGGTTGGTGGATTTTAAATTGGTAAAAGTTAAACAAATTGTATGAAAAAACAAGTTCAACTAGCTGAATTTAAGCGTTTTAAAAAGCATTTACAGTTGATATAAATAAAAAAAAGTAGAGTCTCCCCTACTTTTCTAAACCAAACAAACAAAAATTATTTATATGAGCGTTAGATACCATAAAAATATTAAGGCAAAATAATACACAGTTGGAGACTGATCTATCCGGTCCATCTGACTTCCGACTTCCAACCCGCTTGATGTGGAATATTGGGTTGCCGGCCCAAAAGCTCATATCCATGATAGCATTCATTCCTAATTATTCACTCTTTAATGTGCTCGCCGGATTCACTTGTGCCGCTTTGAGTGCCTGCAAAGTCACCGTGAGGTAGGCGATGGACAATATCACCCCGGCAGCCAAAGGAATAAACCACCACTCAAAATCGATCTTGTAGGCATAGCCCGAAAGCCAATCCTGCATGACCCAATACCCTACCGCCGATCCCACCGCAATCGCAAAAGCCACAATGGTGATGAACTCCCTGTTGATCACATGGAGAATAGAGGCTGTGGATGCGCCCAAAACTTTTCGGATGCCGATTTCCTTGGTCTTTTGCTCTGCGACATGTGCAGACAGTCCGAACAATCCCAAGCATGAAATCAGTACGGTCAGGATGCTGAAGTACTTAGCCAAATCCCTGATTCTCAAATCTTCATTGTACATTTTGGCATAATTTTCATCCATAAAAGTGTACTGAAATGGAAAATCAGGATTAAGCTTTTCGGATACTGTTTTGATACCGGCAATGGCATGTTGAATCTCATCTGTCCTTATTCTTATAAATGCAGTGGAAGCAAAAGACTTGTCAAGAAGAATGACGACAGGTTCCATGTTTTGATGGAAACTCTGAAAATGAAAATCCTCTACCACCCCTGTGATATTGCGCTCCTCTCCCCACATATTGAAAGAAACTGCATCCGGGTTGTCCTGCGTGATCAACTCGTAAGCCCTCCTGTTGATGATCGCTCCCTGTACGGAATCCGCTCCTTTGGCAGGATTGAAATCTTCTCCTTGGATCAATTTCATTCCAGTGGTTTCCAAGAAGTCATAATCCACCCTCATGATTTCAAATAAGGCGGTGAAAGCAGGATCTTTCCCTTCCCAACTCACATCTCCGGTGTTTGAATTCCTTCCCAAAAGGCCATGGGTGGACCTGGATATGGATTGAACATCAGAGTTTTGTGCCAAACGGTTTTTGAAAACATCATAATTTTCCATCAATTTACCTTCCAAAGGAAGAACCAAAAGCTGCTCTTTGTCATAACCCAAATCCTGGTTTAAAGCAAAACCAATTTGTTGGTAAACCACCACCGTAGAGACAATCAGGATCGTAGCCAAGGTAAACTGGAAAAGGACGAGGCCTTTTCTTGCAAAAGCAATCCCTTTGCCTGACTTGGTTTGGGTTCTGAAGACGGAAACTACCTTGGTGGCGGAGAGATAAAATGCCGGGTAACTGCCTGCCACCGTTCCCGTGAAAAGAATGACAGCCAAAAATTGTAACCAAAAATAACCATCAGCATAAGGCACATTGATCGATTTTCCTGTCAGTCCATTGAATACTGGTAAGGTCAATTCCACAAGCAACAATGCCAAAATGGATGAAAATACCGTTATCAAAAGCGATTCGCTCAAAAACTGATAAACCAATGCCACCTTATCCGCTCCAACCACTTTTCTAACACCGACTTCCTTCGCCCTTTTCTGGGATTTGGCAGTAGACAGATTCATGAAATTGATACAGGCGATCAGCAACACAAACAGGCCAATAACTGCAAACAACTTCACATACTCTATTCTACCTCCTTGCTGGATGCCGTCTTTAAATTTGCCATGCAGGTAAAGTTCCTTTTGAGGATAGGCAAATAGTTTGACATTACTTCCCTCATTTCTCTCAACGATAAAATTTTCAAGATTGGCTGAAAAAGCTTTCCAATCAGATTCTTTATTCAGTTTGACAATCGTGCTTGGACCATTGTTGCCCCACTCACTCAACCATGAATTGAATGGTTTTTCAAACATAAACTGAAATGGAAGAATATATTCAAAATCTGCCAAACTGGAGTTTGGCGGTGTTTCCAATACCCCTTGAACAATAAATGACGCCTCACTTCCCGATTCTTTCATCAGGACAGTTTCTCCAATGACATCTGTTTTGCTAAAGAGTTTGATCGCCGCATTTCTGGTCAGGACAATGTGGCTTTTTTCTGCAAGGGCTTTATCCCTATCTCCATGAATCATGTCAAATTGGAGGATATGCAAATAATCTTCACCTGCATAAAAACCATTCAATTTGATTTTGGTATCGCCGTTTACAAAAAGGTTGTTTTCATTCCATGTGTAAATCGCTGACCTTTCTACTTCCGGATAGACGTTTTTTAGTTCTTTGAACAATATACCCGGCGTCGAGGTAGTAGTAAAAATATCCGGGCCGTACTTTTGATGCTCCATGATCTGATACACCTGATCAATATCTGCAAAGTTCCGGTTCATATTCAGTTCCGACTGAACCCAAAGTCCAATCAAAATGGCTGCCCAAAGTCCGAGTGCAAGCCCGAAAAGGTTGATGAAGAAAGTCAGCTTATGCCTTGCAAAGCCTCGGAATGCAATTTTAAGATAGTTGGTAAACATAGTGGTTGTGGTTTATGTGGATTTTATTCATCTGCGTGATAGACGCAGAGTTTATGTCATTCAGAACTTAAGGAATTTACCGGATTTGCAGCTGCGGCTTTAAATGCTTGAAAACTGACTGTAACCATAGCAATGACCAAGAGACCAATTGCCGATGCACTAAATAGCCACCAACTCAGGGTGGTTTTATAAGCATAACCCGCGAGCCAAGCATTGGAAAGATACCATCCCAAAGGAATCATGATCAATATGGCTACCACCACCAAAAGCATAAAATCCTTGACAATCATGGCTAAAATTTGGCTGACCGATGCGCCTAGCACTTTCCTTACTCCTATTTCTTTTTTGCGGTTTTCTACTGTAAAGGCTGCAAGACCAAATAATCCCAAACAGGAAAGGAAAATAGCTACCAATCCAAAATACCTGGCGAGTTTGGAAATCCGTTGTTCCTGAAGGTATAAGGACTGAAAATCTTCATCCATAAAACTGTAATCCATCTTGTGTGCATGGAGATCCTCAAACATTCCGAAGACAGAAGCAATGGTTTCTAACTGATTTTCAGGATTGATTCGGATGACTATTTTTTGGGCAAAAGCCTTGTCGAATTTAAGAAAGGCTGGTTTCACCTTTTCTTTCAATGATTCAAAATGGAAATCTTTCAATACCCCGATAACCTCCATGTCATTCCCCCAAAGGTTGACCGTGGCGCCAATGGGATCTTCCAATCCGATTACCTTTATCGCCTCCTCATTGAGGATGATTTTGGAACTTTCATCACCAAAATCCCTTGAAAAAGGCCTTCCTTCCACGATTTCAAAATCCATGGTCTCGATCAAATCCATGTTGACCGTAATGTTTTCAAATTTGACCTGCTCCTCGGAATCTTTTCCTTCCCAACTCAGCCCAATGGTGGAGCTCATCAAACCGACAAGAGGATGGGATAAACTTGAGGCATTTTCCACACCGGGAATCCCTTTTACCTGATTCAAGAACGATTCAAGTTGGATATCTGAAAGAGAGGAAGAATTGATCTGAAGGAGGTGGGATTGGTTATAGCCAAGATTTTGGTTTTGGATATAGGCCATCTGCCGGCCTATCACTGATATCCCAATGATCAAAAGTAGGGAAATGGAAAACTGGAAAACCACCAAACCTTTTCGGGCCAACAGCTCCCCAAAACTCCCCTTGAGGTTGCTTTTGAGGATTTGGATCGGTCTGAACTTTGATAAATAAACTGAGGGATAAATCCCCGCAAGCAAACCTGTAAATGCCCAAATCAAAACCAAAATCAAAACTTCAAAAATTGTCAGGTTGAGGTGGAGTTCTTTGAGGGTAACCTGATTGAAAAACGGCTGTAATACCGCAGCCAAAACCAATGCCAGCACCATGGCAAAAAAGGTAAGCAGCATCGATTCGACCATAAACTGGCTAAACAAACCGCCACGGCTGGCACCCATCGACTTTTTGACTCCGATCTCTTTGATTCTATTCATGGACCTTGCGGTGGTCAGATTCATAAAATTGATACAGGCGATCAAGAGAATGAAAAAGGCTATTGCCGAAAAAATCCACACATAATTGATCCTACCTCCTACTACCTTCCCATCTTCATATGACCCATAGAGGTAATTATCTTCAAAAGCCTGGATAAAGGGAGTTACATTGCTCTCTGCTTTTTTATCTTTTATAAAGTTTTTGATCTGGGCATTGAATGACTCTATATCCGTTCCTTCCCTCAGCAACAAAAACGTTCCTGCATTGAAATTATCCCAATGGGCTCCGTCTCCAAGCATTTTTTTGAAAAAAGGAAAAGACAACAAAAATTCAGGTTTGCCTACATCCAATGAACCAAAATCTCTATACACTCCCCTGACAATGACATCGTTCCCGAACTCAAATACAGACCATTTCAAACTTTTTCCAATGGATTCTTTTGGCGATCCGAAAATTCTGATGGCGGTTGATTCTGACAAAACCACTGAATTGATGTCGGCAAGAGCTTGCGATTTATCCCCTTCCAAAAAGTCGATACTGAACATTTCCAGGTATTCCTGATCGACAAAAAACCCATCTGCAACCTGTGATTCCTTCCCATTATCAAAAGAAACACCTGTGATATAGGGTGAAATCGCCGCCGCCATTTCCACTTGAGAGAGTTCAGCTTCCATGGCTTCGGCCATTTCAGCAGGCGTGATTTCTATAGTAACTACTCCTGTTGAATTGTCATGGTTGGTAAATACAGTATAAATCCTATCTCCAAGCGCATGGTACCTGTTGATGCTCAATTCATCCTTGACCCACATCATGATCAAAATCACGGTGGTCAAACCCAAAGTAAGCCCAAACAAATTGATCAAAAATGTCATTCTATGCTTTTTGAAGCTCCTTAATGCGATTTTGAGATAGTTGTTGGGCATGGCGTGGGAGGGAGGTTGGGAGGTTGGTAAAGTTGTAATTGTTGTAATTGTTATAGTCGTTCTAGTTGTTGTCGCAAGTTATATGCAGCTTTCTAGTCACAGAAATAACAATCATTCAACAATCGGAAAAGGCCAAATAGCCTCTTGAATTAGGGTCAAATCAAGAGAGATGATCAAAGTTTTGAGAATCTCTCTTGATAAAGTATATATCCAAGACAACCAATGATTAAAACTGCTTTTGAAATTACTTGGTAACCAAAGTCTTGCGTCTTGTATCTTGTGTCTTATATCTATTTTTCAAATATGAAACTGCTCTCTGATATTCTCAGTCACTACCTTGCCATCAAACAGGTTGATGATCCGGTGGGCATAATTGGCGTCATGCGGGGAGTGGGTTACCATCACGATGGTAGTTCCCTCGTTGTTCAGTTCTTCCAAAAGTCTCATCACTTCTTCACCGTTTGCCGAATCAAGATTACCTGTAGGTTCATCGGCAAGTATCACTGAAGGTTTGGCTACAATTGCCCGGGCAATGGCTACCCTTTGCTGCTGACCACCGGAAAGTTGTTGCGGAAAATGGTCTTTGCGGTGCATGATGTTCATCCGTCCAAGGACTTCCTCAACCCTTCGCTTTCTTTCGTCAGCAGGTGTTTTGAGGTACAAAAGTGGAAGCTCCACATTTTCGAATACAGTGAGTTCATCGATGAGGTTGAAGCTCTGGAACACGAAGCCGATATTTCCTTTTCTCAGTTGGGAACGCTGACGTTCAGAGAATTTCGCTACTTCATTTTCGATGAAATAATATTGTCCCGAATCAGGATTATCCAGTAGTCCGATGATGTTGAGCAAAGTTGATTTGCCACAACCTGACGGACCCATAATGGCGACGAATTCACCTTTTTTGATTGCGATCTGGATATCATCCAGCGCTGTGGTTTCTACTTCCTCTGTGGTGTAGAGCTTTTTGAGATTGACGGTTTTGATGATGTTTTGCATGGGGGGTAGGGTATGTCGTTATTTGTTAGATAGGTTCTTTGGAAAATTTTTGACGGAAGACAGAAGACGGAAGACGGCAATTTTGATTTTCAAACTTTTCTTGGTCTTCCACTGTATTCGATCAATTATATTATGTATGTACGCAATGATACCAATAGATAAGATCTATATTCTAATTCAGTTATGAGGGCTTAATTTCCCGATACATCGGTCTTCCGACTTCGGTCTTCCGTCCCGCTTAGAGTATTTTATAGGGTTACTCGCAAAGAACCGGATAACTATAAATTATATTCATCATAAGTTTTTATTTTATGTTTCTTTTGAAGCTTACCATCATATTCATAAGATTGTAAGCCTCCTCATACCTTAATTGAAATTCTTCATCAGAAATATATCCCCTTCTTTTTGCTTTGTGCAAGCAGGTAATTACTTCAGCTAAAGATCTAATTGAATATGCCATAAATCTTTTTTGTTCGGGATTTGATTGGTCAATAGACCCTTCTGCAATGTTCAAAGCAATAGAATCCGCTGCCCGTCGAGATTGGGAAGACAATCCGAACATTTCAAAATTTGGAAATTTCAACACCAATTGATGTATACTTTCTCCGAAATCCATGGCCTTCTGCCATATTGTAATTTTTTCAAATTTGAACATCATAGGATTTTAATATTAAATCGGTTAGTAATAATCAAAACCAATTTAATTTTTCTCTCTTAATCATTATCACATTGAACCAAACTTAAACGACTAATTTCAAATTCCTGGATTCTTCCGTCTTCCGTCTCATTTCAAATTCAACACCTCATTCTTCCCAAAATTCTCATACCCGCTGACGATGACGCGATCGCCGGGTTGGAGGCCTTCGATGACTTCGTAGTGCTCAGGATTTTTGCGGTTGAGTCGGATATTTCTTTTCTCTGCTCTTCCTGTAGTTTCATCCACTACGAAAACCCAATTTCCTCCTGTATCCTTATAGAATCCACCGGTTGGTAATAGAATTGCCTGCTTGCTGTCACCAAGTTCGAGGCCGATCCGTACGGTTTGTCCCCTTCGGATTCCTGTTGGCGCTTCACCTGTAAATACCATATCCACTTCAAACCTTCCTCCTGTCACATTGGGGTAGATTTTGTTGATTTCGATTTCATAACTGCTTCCCGAAAAGGTAAATGTACCTTTCAACCCTGTGCTGATTCTTGGCAGGTACAATTCATCTATTTGGACTTTTACTTTGAATTTGTCCAAAATGTCGATCTGTCCGTACCGCTCTCCGCTGTTGATGGATTGGCCGACTTCGATTTGTTGGGTAGAAAGCTGCCCTTTGATGGGGGCACGGACGACGAGGTTATCCAAAATATGGCCTACTCCATTGAGAGACTGCATCATTCTTGATTCGGAATCCCTCAATTGCCTTTTCTGAATAGATCGGGCCACAGAATCATTCCTGTAAGATTCGTACGTCAATCTTTTTCTTTTGACATTATAATCATACTGCTCACGCACCTCTTCCAATTCTCTATCAGAAATCAATTTCTTACCATGCAATTCCTTGAATCTTTCATATTGCGGCTTGAGGAGGTTAATCTGATAATCGATTTCGGCCAACTGACCTTGCTGATTCAAATCATTTTGGTCAAGCAATAACCTGGTCTGCCTTAGGTTATTGATCTGAAAATATAGATCTGTTTCACGCTGCATGACATCCAATTGCAGGTTAGAATTAGTCAGGATGAGTATTGTATCACCTACTTCTACCAAGGCACCTGATTCGCGGACAATCTTTTGGATGTTTCCCCTTTCGATGGCGTCAAGAAAAAATACTTCCCCAGGTTCGATGGTCCCACTGACGGGTATGTAATCAGTATATTCCCCTTCAATCACAGTGGCAATGGTAATCCTATCTTTATTGACATTCATGGAAGACCTAGAGTCTGCAAATACCAATTGGTAAAGCACAAATCCCACTAATAAAGTACCTCCCGCTATCATCGCGATAAACTTTGGGGTCCAGGTCTTTTTCTCAATCTTTCTATCCATTGTGATTATTACTTTAATCTTCTGTTTCTCATTTGCCAATTAACATGCCATCAAAAAAACCACTCAAAAACATTCAAAAAGGGCATATCCTGATTTTACCGGGAGGTTTTTCGAACAAAAACGTCCGCAGGCGACCAAAAAATGAAATAATCAGCACAAAATTTTTGAGGAAGTCAGGTTACCTTAATTGGTTAAAACTGCTTAAATTCCATGCATTGACCGATTTTGAAATCACTTTGTCCGTTTGTATCATTTCGGTACAAGTTTTGGCATTCTGAAGTACGAAGTACGAAGTTGGAAGTACGAGCTTGCCGGCAAAAATGAATGTCAAATGCTATAAATTCTGGCTGTTTTAATAAAAAATGGACTTAGCTACTTAATTCTTCTTTCTTTCTTAAATCTCATATCTAGCGTCTCAAATCTCACGTCTCATATCTCATGTCTAATTTATGAAAGAAAACAAAACCGGAAAAATCCTCATCGTCGATGACAACGAGGACCTTTTAAAAGCTGCCAAGATATTTTTGAAGAGGCATTTTGGACAAGTAGATACTGAAACAAATCCGGGGCTGCTTCCTGTCCTTATCATCAATGAACAATATGATGTGATCCTGTTGGACATGAATTTCACCAAAGATGTGAGCAGTGGACAAGAAGGTTTCTATTGGCTGGATAGGATTTTGGAGCTTGATTCTTCTGCTGTGGTGGTATTGATTACCGCCTATGGAGATGTCAACACGGCTGTCAAAGCAATCAAAGAAGGAGCAACAGACTTTGTATTGAAACCTTGGGAGAATGAAAAATTACTGGCCACGTTGAATTCTGCCCTACAGCTACGCCAATCTAAACTGGAGATTTCCCAACTCAAAAACCAACAGCAACAGCTTTACCAAGATATTGACAGCAAGTTCAAAGACATCATCGGACAAAGTGCCTCTATGGTGAAGGTATTTGAAACCATCGAAAGGGTAGCAGGTACAGATGCGAATGTGTTGATTTTGGGAGAAAACGGAACAGGCAAGGAATTGATTGCCCGTGCCATCCACCGGCATTCCAAAAGATACAGGGAAGCATTTGTCGGCGTGGACTTGGGATCGATCACTTCCACATTGTTTGAAAGTGAGCTTTTCGGGCACAAAAGAGGCTCCTTTACGGATGCCAAAGAAGACAGGGCCGGTAGATTTGAGCAGGCAAATAAAGGAACGTTGTTTTTGGATGAAATCGGAAATCTTCCACTCCCACTCCAATCCAAACTTTTGGCAGCACTCCAAAACAGAGAAGTAACACGTGTGGGAGCCAATAAAGCAACTCCGGTCAATATCAGGCTGATATCCGCTACCAATATGCCAATACACAGCATGGTGTATGAAAATACATTCCGTCAGGATTTACTGTACAGGATCAATACCATCGAAATCACCTTGCCTCCATTACGGGAGAGATTGGAAGATATTCCCCATTTGGCCAACCATTTCATTGAAGTTTATTCTAAAAAATACAACAAGGAAATCCGAAAAGCCGGTGAAGCCCTGATCAAACGCATGCAAAAATACCATTGGCCTGGAAATATCCGTGAGCTTCAGCACAGCATTGAGCGGGCGGTAATCATGACCTCACATGGTGTCCTGCAGCCGGAGGATTTATTTATGCAAAAACAGCTTTCTCCGGAAAAACAGGAAGAAATGGTAAGTCTGGATCATTTGAATATTGAAGATGTAGAAAAAATATTGATCCGAAAAGCACTTCAAAAACACAATGGTCATATCACACGTGCTGCTGAGGAATTGGGACTGACGAGGTCATCTTTATATAGGAGATTGGAACGTTATGGGCTTTAAATCATTTGCATTTGGAATCCTTACAAGGGTTTTGATCATTGTAGGATTTGCTTATTTGGGACTATATTTCTATATGAAAGACCAATCTATGGTCCAAGCAATCCTATTTACAGTGATTGTATTTTTTCTAGTGGTCAATCTGATCTCCTATGGAAATACCACTAACAGGAAAATCACAAGGTTTTTGGAATCAATCCGGTATTCTGATTTTTCATCTTCCTTTACCAAAGACAGTAAACTTGGAAATTCATTCAAGGAAATGAATATGTCTTTCAATGAAGTAATCGAAGCTTTTAAAAAGACAAGAGCTGAAAAAGAGGAGCAGATGCTCTTTCTCCAGATCATGATCCAGCATATCAATACCGGGATTTTGTCCTTTGACAGTCAAGGGCGCATCGGGGTGATCAACGGAGAAGCGAAGCAATTGCTTCAGATTCCGCAATTCAAAGACATCAATGACTTGGGGAAACTATCGGTCGATTTATTGAAAAGTGTCCTTTCACTCAAACCGGGTGGCTCATTTTCCATCAAAATCAACAACGAGATCCATCTCAACGTGCAATCCGCTTCCTTCAAAATGGAGGGAAATAGCTGGACCCTTCTATCTTTTCAAAATATCCGTTCAGAATTGCAAAAAAATGAACTGCAGGCTTGGCAAAATCTGACGAAAGTTCTCCGTCATGAAATCATGAATTCTATGACGCCTATAGCAAGTCTGGCAAATTCCTTGGGCACTATATTAGAAGAAGATATCCATGAAGAAGAAACCGGAGAATTGGTCCTTGAAAAAGATAGCTATGTGGATTTATGTGAAGGGCTTGAAACCATCTCCAAGCGCAGCACCGGACTTGTTGATTTTGTAAATGCATACCGGGACTACACTAACATTCCTCAACCAATATTGAAGCGTTTTGCTGTTCAGCAATTATTTGAGAATATCTGCGTGTTATTGAAGGAAGATTTGGCTAAAGCTAAAATCCAACTGAAAACAGAATTGAACCCAAAAGACCTGGAATTGGTAGCTGACCAGGACCTCATCCAAATGATCCTGATCAATCTGATCAAAAACGCCAAAGAAGCGATGGAAAAATCAACTACCCGAATCATTTTGCTCAAATCGGGGATTGATAGTCAATCGCATCCTTTCATACAAGTTATTGATCATGGAGAGGGAATTGTTCCGGAGGCCTTGGAAAGAATTTTTGTGCCATTTTTTACTACCAAGAAATCCGGCAGCGGCATTGGTCTTGCGATCTCTAGACAAATCATGAACCTGCATAAGGGAAGTCTTGAAGTAGAGTCGATACCGGGACAGAGGACTGTTTTTACGATGAAGTTTGGGTGAAAAAAAGTCTCAACCGATGAGATTGAGACTTTGAAACTTATTGCTGTCGGGGTGACAGGATTTGAACCTGCGACCACACGCCCCCCAGACGTGTACGCTACCGGACTGCGCCACACCCCGATTCGGGTTCGAAAATACTATTTTCCTGAATAATTCTAAAGAGGCACTTAATTTTGTTCTATACCTTTCCCAATTTTTTTACCTCAAAATATATCCTGATGGAATACAACAACCAAAATCAATCCTAAGTATGACTTTCATCAGGCTTTGGACTTTTTGGTAGTCGTAGATTAGAGTATTATAAATTCAAATAAAGCACACCATGAAAAAGCGCCAGCCCATAAAAGAAATAATGACTAAAGAAGTCTTCTCTGTTCAAGAAAACGAAAAGCTTTCTACGGTTGTGGATATGTTCAGAAAACACAAAATAAGACATATTCCAGTTTTATCAGGAAAAAAAATCTCAGGCATCATTAGCCGAACTGACATCAATAGATTGACCTTTGGGGCCTTGTTTGAAAATCAGGAAGGTGCTGATGAGGCTGTTTTGGAAATCCTCAGCATTAGCCAAGTGATGACTTCCAAACCAAAGGTTATTTCTGAAGATGATTCCATAAAAGATGTTGCAGAAATATTCGTCAAAGAAGAGTTCCATGCATTACCAGTTGTATCTGGAGATGAATTACAAGGCATAGTTACCACTACCGATATAATCAAATATCTTTTAGATCAATATTAAGGGTGAGATTGGAGGGATTCAGGATCATGGAGAGGTGAAAATCTCGGAAGCATAGACTCAGTTTGGCATGCCTCACATATAACGGAGTTTAAATGTGAAACCCTGGCAATGTTCATTGCCTCATACCCATTGTTGAAGGGACCCAAATATAATCGTTTATGAAATGATGGGATTTTTGGACATTCACGGTGATGGATTTCGAAATCTCCTTCATCGTTTGATTCTGTAGATAGATAGTAGAACTTCATCAAATAGATATAAATTTATCAAATCTAAAGACTTTAGTTCCAATAAAAAATAACCTGTTTACGGTATTTTTTGATAGATTACCTCAAAAGATGATTGGAATTTTAGAATCAATAAAAGGAAAAAGGTTATTTGCCATTTCTTATCTCCGATTGCCTCATTGGCATCGAATCTATGGTCTTAAAAATAAGGTCCCAATCTGGATCACCCTCCTTGTTCAATTTTACTCCGCCATCCAATCCCATCAATACCCAATTTCCTGGGCCTTTCTCGGTGGAATACTTTTCCTGAAGAACTTGGAGATAATCCTGAGTGAAAACAAGTTTGGAATTTGTGGTGAATACCTCACCAATTGATAAAAAGATGATTTTCCTTTCATTCAATTTTTCTTCGATAGAATCGAATTCAAACTTTGGATTTTGATCAGACGATGGAAAATAAAGAACAATCCTATTCTTCCATCTCAAATCCTCTAGAGTTACATTGTCTTTTCCTTCAAAAGAAATAGCCATTATCAGTGAAATTAACCAGATCATGATTTAAAAACCTCAAAAACTATGCTTTGTTCATAATTGGATCTTCTAATTTTCGGCGGAAGCCAAATGAATAGGGTCAGGCTTTTTACCCCTCTTCAACTCAATGACCGTAATCTCAGGCCAAATCCCAACTCTGCCGGCAAATGCATGAAATCCAAATCCCCGATTTACATATAGAAAATTTCCTGAATCTTCTGCCAAACCTGCCCAATTTGGATATCGGTATTGGACAGGACTCCACTTGACTAACTGTGTTTCAATTCCAAACTGCATTCCATGTGTATGTCCTGAAAGTGTCAAATGAACAGGGTTTGGGTTATTTTTCACTTGGGCATCCCAATGAGAAGGATCGTGGGAAAGCAGTATTTTGAACTCCCCTGTTTTTGTCCCGGACAAGGCTTTCTGCAAATCTCCTTTTAATTTAAAGCCAACTCCCCAGTTTTCTACTCCTGCCAATACAATGGACTGTCCATCTTTTTCTATCCGGATATGTTCATCCAATAGCAGGTCGAATCCCAATTTTTCATGTTGCGACTTCAACTTCTCAAAGTTTTCTTTTTTGGCCTCGGGGCTAGGCCAAGCCGAATAATCTCCATAGTCATGGTTACCCAATATTGAATATTGACCATATTTGGCTCTTATTTTTCCAAATTCCTTGATCAAAGGTTCAATCTCATCTGCCCTATGGTTGACAAGGTCACCGGTAAAGACAAAAAGATCTGATTTTTGATCCAACACCATTTGGACCCCGCTTGCCACAGCATTGTGATCCTTAAGACTTCCGGAATGGATATCGGAGATTTGGGTGATGGTAAAGCCGTCAAATGATTCCGGCAAATCTTCAAAATACAAGACTTCTCTGTGAACTTTGAAGTTGTATTTCCCATACTTGATACCATATACAAAGCTGAACAAGGGAACAGATGCGAATGTCAAAGCGAGCACACTGACCCAAACAGTCCTTGAAGGAAAGGAATATCCTTTGGCGCCGTTCATTGCAAAAATTGAAATTGCTTGAATATTTCTGATGAGATCTTCTCCCAAAAGGACAATCACAATCACAAGCTGTGTGACTATCAAAGTCAGGAAGACACTGGACAAAACTTGTGCGGAAGAAGCAAACTCTCCTGCTAAAAATACCTGAACAGATTTATAGGCAAGCCATATTAACAGACTGACCATAAATACCCAGTAAGACCATTTGATAACCTGTTGGATTCGGACAAGCTCAATTCCCAAACTGACTGTTTTGATGGCTTGAAATACGTACCAACTTAAAAATAATACGAAAAGAAAAAGTATAGATATAAATATGATTGGACCTGATTGACTCATTGTATGATGATTTACAATGACCTATACATATTCCAGAATGATTTTGTTCATTTTGCTCAAAAGAATAAAGAGGAGATTGGTTATTGGTTATTTGTTATTTGATCGTCTCCTCATGATATGGGTACAAGAAAATATGAAAGTGATATGAAGCAATTAATTTAAAACCCTGCCTAACTAGATTGAGAAAAATCAAACTACCTCAATCACAACATGAGTGGACAAATGTGAGCCTGAAGCACCTCCATAATTTCCAATAACAGGTAATGTAAACCTTGGGTCATAGCTTATCGCCAATGGGATATACCTGCTATCGGCCAATAAGCCCAAACTAGGATCCAACCCAATCCAAGAAGCGCCAGGAAGAAATACCTCAACCCATGCGTGGAGCTCATGGCCTGCATCCAATTCCGGATTGAAAGCATATCCGCTGACAAACCTGCATGCCAACCCAACACTCCGAAGCATTGCCATTAACATCCAGGAAAGGTCCCGGCATGAACCGGTTTTCCTTTCAAAAACTTCAATCAATGGCAT
Source organism: Aquiflexum sp. TKW24L (assembly GCF_023502205.1). Lineage (GTDB taxonomy): Bacteria > Bacteroidota > Bacteroidia > Cytophagales > Cyclobacteriaceae > Cognataquiflexum. The sequence continues at coordinate 179,368 of NZ_JAMFLG010000001.1, forward strand.
AATCCCTTCTTCATGTCGGATAATATGTTCCCATTTGGAATGGATTTTTGCCAAAAGCAATACCAAAAAACCGATAAGATCCTCAGATTCATTCATGACACTTTTTACAAAATGATCAAATTCCGGAAGGGTTTCTCCTTCTGAATATATTCTTAAAAAATCTCTAAATTCCTCAGGATATAAAAAATGGTCAAATGGGAAAACAGGTTGCGGGTGAATGATAAATCCATAGGGATTAAACTCTCCTACTTCTATTTCGAAATCACTTTGGACTTCCAAAAAATCTGTTTCGCCTATAAACCAAGCTTGGTAATAAGGATTATTCTCAAAATTGATTTTCTCGTGAAAACCCACAGGATTTGGGTAAACTGTCCAGTTTGAGTTTAAAACTTTGTAATAAAATCGTTGTAATGGAATCAGATAAAATTCGTGGATATTGAGCTGTACTTTCTGATCGTAAGTATATCTTGATGAATGTCTGATTCTTAATTTCATTTTTTTTAATGAGATGGTACTTCTTCTTCCGAAAATGCCCGGTATAATATGTCAGCCGGCAATTCCTTTATTGCTTCTTTTAACCTACCGTTCCAAAATGCAGAGATGTGTTCCAATTCCTTTTGTTCAAACCTCTTTTCGATGGTATGGTATTGGTCATTTTCCAGAATCACTGTATCAATTGGATAATCGACATCATTTGCTGAAATCCTAGTGGCATCAAAAGCCAAAAAGGCACATTTCAACGCATAGTCTAAATTTTCCTCATAGCTCAAGGAGCGCCTTAACACAGGATTGCCTGCACCTGTGTTTCCTATGATGACAAAAGGCGTGCCCCGTCTGATTTCTATCCAATTTCCTTGGGGATATAGCAAATACATTTTTGGTACTTTATCTTCCTCCAATTGGCCTCCGACTATCGAAAAAAGATTGAAGGACAATCCCGATTCCTCAAGATATTCTTTATCCTCCTTGGCCACTTTTTTTACTTGGTTACCCAATTCATTTACCGCCTTGTACAGTTTGGTGAAGTTATGGTCCTGCTCTTCAATTACTTCTGAAAAGTAAGTAATGGCTTTGTCTCTCACTGATCTCAAACCCGACGTCATGATAAAAAAAGTGTGTTTTTCTCTATTGACTGTATATACTTTTTTGGAAGTAGTAGTCTCATTTCCAGAGGTGATGCGGGTGTCTGAAAGGCCAACAAGGCCATTTTTTGTTTTTATTCCTAGGCAAAAGGTCATTCCTGATTCTGAGTTTGATTGATAAAGTTATCCTTAATTTGGAAGAAGTTGATATTTATTTTATTTGACACATCATTAATCTTTATTTGGAGCTGATCGAGATATTCATGGAGTCCCATGTCTATGATTTCTTCCACATCTGTAAATTCAAGGTTCGACCTCAATTCCCCCAAAGCCTTTTCAGCTGAGTTTTTATACCCACTTTCAGAATACCCTGAAATTTTGTGAAGACAGTTTTCAGCCTCCCTAACACAGTAGAATACAGACCTTGGAAAGTATTTATTCAAAATCAAAAACTCCACCACCTTGGCCGGTTCTATGTTACCATACATCCTCCGATACGTGTTGAAGGCAGTCACGGACTTTAACAATGCTGTCCAATGGAGAAAATCCAGTGGACTACCCACCAAACTAGCTGCCGGAAGCAAAATATGATATTTGACATCCACGATTCGACTAGTCTTGTCTGCCCTTTCAAGAAACATCCCCAATTGCCTGAAATACCAACCTTCTGTCCTTGCGACTGTACTGTCTGCAAGACCATATAACAGTAAGACCTGATTTTTGACACTTTCAAAAAAAGTCCTTGGATCTTCTTTGTTCCAGTCCTTTTTGTCCGCTCTTTTCAATACAAAATGGTACAATTCATTGAGATTTTCCCATGTTTCCTTGGTAAGGTTCTCACGGATGACCCGCGCATTCTCCCTTGCCAATGAAATGGAAGAAATTATAGAGTTGGGATTGTCAAGATCGAATGTCAAAAAATGGATGACATCTTTCATTTCAAAGTTTTTGTGCTTGGTTTTATAGATCACGTTGTCACCGGTGGTGATCACCAGTGGCTCCCACTGCTCCTTCAAATCAGGAGGTAGGTCTAGCATCAGGTTAAAATTGACATCAATGAATCTTGAATAATTCTCGGCCCTTTCGAGGTATCTCCCCAGCCAATAAATAGAACTTGCAACTCTACTCAGCATAGTATTTTAGTTATATAAAACCCAAGTATCTTTACTTCCCCCGCCCTGGGAGCTGTTGACGACCAATGACCCTTTTTTCAATGCTACCCTGGTCAATGCACCGGGAATCACCTCGATTTTTTCACCATATAAAATATAAGGTCTCAAATCCACATGTCTGCCTTCGATTCCTGTATCTGTCAATGTAGGAACTGTCGATAGCGATAATGTAGGTTGTGCGATGTAATTTGTTGGATTGTTTTTGACAAGGTCTCGGAACTTGGCATGTTCCTCTTTGGTCGCTTTTGGACCGATCAGCATGCCATAGCCACCCGCTGCATTGGTTTCTTTGACTACAAGCTCCTCAATATTGTCCAAGACATATTTCCGGTCTTTTTCTTCTCTGCAAAGATATGTTGGCACATTTTCCAAAATCGGATCTTCACCAAGATAATACTTGATCAATCTTGGAACATAAGCATACACGGCCTTGTCGTCTGCCACCCCTGTTCCAGGAGCATTTGCAAAGGCAATATTTCCTGCCTTGTAGGCATCGAATACTCCCGGAATCCCTAACATTGAATGTGGATTGAAAGTCAAAGGATCCAAAAACGTGTCATCAATTCTTCTATATAATACATCAATCTGCTCCAGCCCCTTGGTTGTCTGCATAAAGACTTTTTTTCCTTTGACAATCAGATCAACACCAGAAACCAGCTCCACTCCCATTTGCAATGCAAGGTAAGAATGCTCAAAGTATGCTGAATTGTAGATCCCCGGTGTCAAAACACCAACAACCGGTTTTTCTTTGTTGGAAATAAACTGCAGCATTTTCAATAGCTTGACCGGATAATCCGAAACTGGCATCACTCCCAGTTTATTGAATAGGTCGGGATAAGCACGCTTAATGATTTCGCGGCTTTCGAGCATATATGATACGCCTGACGGACAGCGGAGATTATCTTCCAAAATGTAATAATTACCGTCATTGTTTCGCACCAAATCTGTGCCGGTGATGTGGCACCAAATACCTTTTGGCGGTGTCAAACCTTCACAGGGTTTTAAATAATCTTTACTTCCCAAAATCAAATCCTCGGGTACAATCTTGTCTTTTAGGACTTTTCTATCATTATAGATGTCCTGCAAAAAAAGGTTTAATGTATGGATCCGTTGCTTCAATCCTGCCTCGATTTTTTTCCATTCCTGATTGGCAATGATCCTCGGGATAATGTCTAGATGCAGGATTTTTTCCATCCCTTGATTATCATGGTAGACATTAAATGTCATACCCATAGCAACCTGAGTCTTATTAGCCGAATACTGCAGGTGAGACATTCTTTTTGAAGTGGTTTTCCCCAAAATTTTGAGAAATTCTTCATAATGAGGCCTTACTTGACCCTCTCTGACAAACATTTCATCAAAATTATCCCCAACTAGGTATTTATTGGTCTCCATAGGTTTAATTTTTGGCTTTAAAAATGATATGCCTTGAAGATAGGGGTTTTTAAAAAACAAACAAAAATTTGAACTGTGATTCACCTTATTGACAAAAATATTACATGATATGGGATTTTTAAAAAAAATACCTTGGATTTAAATCTAATCCAAGGTATACCATTCAAAATTGTTTAGGATCAAGAAATCGTCGAACCATCTGAGGTAGGCATATTGGGCTGAAGAAGTCTAAGGCTTCCATCCCGATCTTCAGCCATCAGGATCATGCCTTCAGAGTCTATTCCCATCATTTTTCTAGGTGCAAGGTTGATCAGCATCGTCACCTGCTTTCCGATAAGGTCCTCAGGTTTGAAGTGTTCTGCCACACCACTCAGTACTGTTTTCACACCCAAACCCGTTTCAACAGTCAATCTGAGCAACTTTTTGGATTTTGGCATCGGTTCGGCAGTCAGGACTTTTACCACTCTCATATCGAGTTTGGCAAAATCCTCATAGGTAATAATATCTTTCATAGGCTCTGCAACAGCATTTGCGATTTCATTTTGTTTTTTGGTATCCAGCAGTTTTTGGATCTGAGCTTCTACAGAAGCATCCTCGATTTTGTCAAACAGCAATGCTGCTTCAAAAATCTGTTGCCCAGTTTCCAACAATTTATGGCTTCCGGCATCTGCCCATTTCAATCCCTGTAAACCAAACATCCCAAAGATTTTGGCCGAGGTAAAAGGCAAAAACGGTTCTGCAACGATGGCAAGATTTGCAGCAAAATTGAGCGCAATATTGAGGATGGTTCCTGTTCTTTCTTTGTCATCTTTGATGGTTTTCCAAGGCTCAGTTTCCGCTAGGTATTTGTTTCCCGTACGGGCAAAATCCATCACAAAAGAAAGTGCCTCCCTAAACCTGTACCTCTCAATAGAGGCTGCAATTTTCTCAGGGAATGCTTTCAATGCTTCAATAGCATCCGTGTCCAAATCATTGAGGGTCCCCTTTCCGGGAACATTTCCATCAAAAAATTTATGTGTCAACACCACTGCCCTATTGACAAAATTACCATAAATAGCGACAAGCTCTGAATTGTTTCGGGACTGGAAATCTTTCCAAGTAAAGTCATTGTCCTTGGTTTCAGGTGCATTTGCGGTCAACACATACCGCAAGACGTCCTGTTTGTCCGGAAATTGCTCCAGATACTCGTGCAACCACACTGCCCAGTTTCTTGAAGTGGAGATTTTGTCTCCTTCGAGATTCAAAAACTCATTTGCAGGCACATTGTCAGGAAGAACATAACCTCCATGGGTTTTGAGGATTGCAGGAAAAACAATGCAATGGAATACGATATTGTCCTTGCCAATAAAATGTACCAATTTGGTATCTTCTGACTTCCAATAAGGTTCCCAATCAATTCCTTTTTCCGCAGCCCACTCTTTGGTACTTGAAATGTATCCGATTGGTGCATCAAACCAAACATAAAGAACCTTTCCCTCTGCTCCTTCTACAGGAACGGGAATTCCCCAATCCATGTCTCTTGTCATTGACCTCGCCTGCAAGCCGTCGCCAGCTTCGAGCCAAGAGCGACACTGTCCAAGGACGTTGTTTTTCCAATCATGGGCATGCCCTACCAAAATCCAGTTTTTGAGGAAATCTGTGTATTTGGCCAAGTCTAGAAACCAATGCTTGGTTTCCTTCAAAACAGGAGTATTGCCAGAAAGCTTGGATTTTGGATTGATCAGTTCTGTAGGACTAAGTGAGGAGCCGCATTTTTCGCATTGGTCTCCATAGGCATGTTCATTGCCACATTTTGGGCAGGTACCTTCTATATACCTGTCCGCCAGAAACTGTCCGGCTTCTACATCAAAATACTGTTCGGTAGTCTGTTCTAAAAATTCACCTTTGTCATATAGGTCCCGAAAGAAACCGGAAGCTGTCTCATGATGGATTTTGGCAGAGGTTCTTGAATAATGGTCAAAACTTATCCCAAACTCCTGAAAGCTTTTTTTCATCAGCTCGTGATACCTGTCCACTACTTCCTGCGGGCTGATTCCTTCTTTGCGGGCCTTGATGGTGATGGCCACGCCATGCTCATCCGAGCCTCCGACAAAAGCCACATCCCTGTCTTGGGAACGGAGGTATCTTACATAAATGTCAGCAGGAATATAACAACCTGCCAAGTGGCCGATATGTAATGGACCATTGGCATAAGGCAATGCAGCCGTGACTGTATATCTTTTGAATTCGCTTGGTTTCATAAGCCGCAAAGGTAGAAATTAGAATGGAAAGTGGGAACGGAAAACCGGTTTCAAATTTGGCTTAGCTCTCTTCTAGCATCATCGGTAAGTATGCCGGTGTAGATAATCTGAATGGCCTGATCGTAGATTTCGGCAGGACTGAGTTTGAAACTCGCGCGCATTTCCTCAGGAAACTGACTTAAAAATTTGTGGTCGATCAGGTTTTGGATCGCAGAGGTATAGATGAATACAATGAAAGGAACATTGACGGTGGGGAGAACATACCCTTTTTCAATCCCTTCCTGAATCAGTTTTTGGAATCGCAGGTATCCGGATTCTCTGATGTATGCCAATAAATCCGCCCAAATAGAAGGGGCATGATCCCGGAGCTCATCCAATATTTTAGGATTGATCGTCGAAACATCAGATGCAACTGTGCTCAAAAGTGACTTTAACTTGACCGTGTAAGGAATCAGCTTGTTATCAAGCAAAGCATTTACTTTGATAGAAAGCCTTGTCTTGAGGATGTCAAAAGTAGCGGCAAGTAGTTCAAGCTTTCCGGGAAAATACTTATAAAGGGTCTTCTTACTCATTCCCAATTCTTGGGCAATTTCATCCATGGTGGTATTCTTGTAGCCTTGCTTGATAAAGTACTGATAGGCTACTTCAAGGATTTTGGATTTAATATCTGATTTCTTACTCATCGATTGGAATAGACGCGCAAATATAGGTATTCCACCCGATTTTTGTCTATTGCTTTAAAATGTCAATCCTCCAAAAGAATCCTTGGTCTTTCTTCCTACAAAAGTTAATTTTGAAAACTTACCCGTAAATTTTCATCCCTTAACAGATATGAACCCAACTGAGGCAAAAGCTCGGATAGCTGAACTTAGCAAGCAAATCAATTTCCACAACCACCTCTACTATCAGGAGGACAGGACAGAAATCACTGATTTTGAGTTTGACAGGTTACTGGAAGAATTGATTAACCTAGAAAAACAATTTCCTGAATTCTTGGAATCCGACAGCCCAAGCCAAAGAGTCGGCGGCACGATCACCAAAGAATTTGAAACTGCAGAACATGGTTACCGAATGCTGTCTTTGGGAAATACTTATTCGGAAGAAGACCTTTTGGCTTTTGACGAAAGGGTTGCAAAAGGGCTTGGTCACCGTAATTATGAGTATTTCTGCGAACTAAAATTCGACGGAGTCGCTATCAGTTTGGTTTATGAAAATGGAAAATTGATCCGTGCTGTCACCCGTGGAGACGGAACCCGTGGCGATGTGGTCACAGAGAATATCAAAACCATCCGAAATATCCCCTTGAAAATCCATGGAGACAATGTTCCGGATCGCTTTGAAGTCAGAGGGGAAGTGTTTTTACCCAAAAGAGAATTTGAAAAAATCAATATTGAAAGGGAAGCAATGGGAGAACCTTTGCTTGCCAACCCTAGAAATGCAGCATCGGGCACCGTCAAAATGCAGGACAGCACGGTTGTGGCAAAAAGAAGGCTCAATTGTTTTTTTTACCAATTGTTGGGAGATGATATCGGAGTCAACAAGCATGACGAAGCCATAGCATTGATAGAAAAATGGGGATTTAATGTCTCCCCGACCCATTTCAAATCAGCAGACATCCAAGGTGTACTGACTTTCATTGAATCATGGAAAGAAAAGCGCTTTGCACTTCCTTTGGATACTGACGGCGTAGTTTTGAAAATCAATGACTACGACCAAAGAGAGGAATTGGGATTCACTGCCAAGATTCCACGATGGGCAATTGCCTATAAATATCAAGCCGAAAGTGCAGCCACCCGCTTGCTTTCCATTTCATACCAAGTCGGAAGAACAGGAGCCATTACTCCCGTGGCCAACTTATCTCCCGTACATCTTGCCGGGACGACTGTCAAAAGGGCTTCTCTTCACAATGCCAATGAAATCCTCCGCCTTGGACTTCACGAAGGCGATATGGTTCAGGTAGAAAAAGGAGGCGAAATCATCCCAAAAATCACAGAGGTGGTTTTGGATAAAAGAATTCCAAATTCTGAAGCCATTGAATACATAGACCATTGTCCTGAATGTGGAACTAAGCTTGAAAGGAAAGAGAGCGAAGCCAAGCATTTTTGCCCAAATACCAAAGGTTGCGCGCCGCAGATCCTTGGTAGGATCGAACATTTTGTACATAAAAGGGCGATGGACATTGACTCATTGGGCACAGAGAGAATTAGAACGTTGATCGATCAGGGATTTATCAAAAATCCAGCTGACATATATGAATTGGAATCTGTTCAGGAAAACCTTCTTGGGTTGGAAATGAGTCAGGACCAATACCAAAAAACCGACGATGGCTTGCTTTATATTTCTTTGCCAAAAGCATTTTTTGCTTTGACGGAAGGAATCTCATTGACGGCAATCCAAAGTTTTTGCGAAAGTCAATCTGAAACACCATTGCTTAGTGTATTGCAAAATTTTCAGGCATTTATCCGCAATAGCAAAAAGAAAACGGCACAGAATGTAGGAACAATACAACTGCTTGAAAATCTCCTGATGACCTCCTCTTATCCAATATTGGAGGATTATGTGCCTGTTGCTTTGGTGTTGAGCCTTTTGATGGGCAATAGATCGACATTGCAGAAAATCTCAGAAGCCGCTTACCTTGAAAATACAGTTCACGGAATTCTGGTGAAAATGAAGTTGGAACTTACCGCGGAACAGGAAGACAGGATCAAAAAACTCAAGGCCAATACTTTTCAGGAGGGTGTCATCAACAATATGATCGAAGGGATTTCGGTTTCTAAGGACCAGTCTTTTGAAAAAGTTTTGTTCGCCTTGGGAATTCGGAATATTGGGGAGAATACCGCACAGATACTTGCACGGCATTTCAAAAATATCGAGGCACTACAGGCTTCTAATCCTGAACAGCTTTTAGAAATCAATGGTGTGGGAGAAACGCTAGTCATAAGTATTCAGGATTACTTCAGAGATCCTGAAAATCTGGTAATGATCAATCGATTGAAAGAACAAGGATTGAGGTTTAAGGTGGAGGAAAGCAATGTTGTTTTGCAAAGCAATAAATTGGAGGGGATGAAACTCCTCGCTTCAGGCAGGCTCAACCATTTCAAAAGAGATGAAATCATTGATTTTATCGAAGCCAATGGAGGTCAATACCTGAAGGCTGTTTCAAAGGGTCTTGACTTTATCATCGAAGGGGAAGAAATGGGACCAAGTAAAAAAGAAAAGGCGGAAAAGTTAGGAATCAAATTGATCTCAGAAGAAGAATTTCTTAAAATGATGGAAAAACCGATAGCCTCATGAAGTGGATAAAAGACAAAATGATTGTTTGGCAATTGGAAAGAGCCATTAAGTCAAAGAAAAAAGCTGAAGTTCAGTTTCCTACCAATCCCAGACGTGTAGGAATTTTGGCTTCTTCTAAAGAAGAATTTATAGAGACAAAAGAGGTTTTAAGAAAGATTTGGGGGTTTCATATCAGGATTATTGGAGGGTACTTTTCTGAAGAAGATTCAGATGTAGAAGCCATTTCTCCTGTTCATTTTTCAAATTGGGGTTTGCCCACTGATTACTTCAATGAGTTTTTGGAGGAAAAACTTGATTTTATTTTAGTGCCGACTTTACACCTTAGCCCTTATTTGCGTTATTTGCTGCTCGCTAATAACAGCAAGTTCAAAATGGGGTTCTATTCCAAAGAAAACAGCCCTTTGCTGGATTTTATGATTAAAACTGAAGGTGAAAACCTCAAGCCCAACTTAGATAAGCTGATGGCTTATTTCAAAAAAATAAAAGAAAAATGTTGAAATTACACGGTACAGGAGTAGCCTTAATCACTCCCTTTTCAGAAGACGCATCAATAGATTTTGGAGGATTGCAAAATGTAATTGACCATGTCATTGATGGTGGTGTTGATTATTTGGTAGTATGTGGCACCACAGGAGAAAGTGCAACATTGACCAAATCCGAAAAGAAGCAAGTCTTACAAGCAGCAATAAAATACAATGCAGGACGTGTCCCTGTAGTCTATGGAATAGGCGGCAACAATACGCAAGGCATCTTAGAAGAAATCAAGGAAACTGATTTTTCAGGAATAGATGCTATTCTTTCCGTCAGTCCTTACTATAATAAACCAACCCAAGCAGGAATCATTGCGCATTATACCGCTGTGGCAGATGCTTGTCCGGTTCCTGTGATTCTATACAATGTTCCCGGACGAACCATGTCCAATGTGGCTTTTCAGACGACCCTTCACCTATCACGGCACCCTAATATCATCGGGATGAAAGAGGCAAGTGGAGACCTGTCCCAATGTATGAGGATTGCAGCTAGGATGCCTAAGGATTTTCTCCTGATTTCAGGAGATGACATATTGACTCCTTCTATGAGAGTCATTGGCGGACAAGGCGTGATTTCTGTTTTGGCAAATGCTTATCCATCCATCTTCAAAACCATTTGTCACGGTAATCTTGACGAAGCGAAAGAAGCTGCTTTCAAGCTTTTGGATATCAATCCGATGATGTATGAGGAAGCCAATCCTGTAGGATTGAAGTTTCTGATGAGCCAATTGGGAATATGCGGAGATACTGTACGCCTTCCTTTGGTAAAGGCTACAGAAAGTCTAAAAGAGAGGATTTTGAAGAATCTTTTTTAATTTCAAATTCTTTCATAATGACCTTTGAGGGATAAAACGTTAATGGTTTTATCCCTTTCGTTTTCTAAAACCTCGTAGATTATTCTATGTTCTTTATTGATTCTCCTTGACCAAATTCCTGACAGTTGATGCTTTAGTGGTTCGGGTTTCCCAAGACCTGAAAAGGGAGAAACAGCAATTGATTTTAAAAGTTCTTGGATTTTTTCATGGCGGTTTGATCTCCAGATTTTTTCCAAAACGCCAAATCTTTAGTTGCTTTAGGAGAAAAAATTATTTCCATAAATTTTCAATATCAACTTTTACTCCTTTCCCTGAATTGATATCTTCTTTTGCGTCTAATACCTCTTTTACAAAATCGGAATCGTATTCCATTTCAGCTTTCTCCTCAATTTCTACTTCAAGAATTTTTGCCAATTCTTGGATAAGTGGCAAATGCTGGGCTTTGACTTTTTTTAAAACAAGTTCCATTTTAAAATTTCTCTTTTAATTTTTATTCTGTTATGAATTAGGACTTTACTTAATCCATACCTAAAGTTAATCTATAAAATGAATAATGGCAAAAATTTAAATTTCCAAAGCATTTGTCCCCTACCCTATTTTTTGACTAATTTCCGACATGCAGCAGGCCATTTCCCTTTTAACGCTCAACCAACTGATCCGTGAAACCCTAGATGTTCATCTTGAACCTGTATACTGGGTGGTAGCAGAAATCGGTGAACTCAAACAAGCCGGCCAAGGTCATGCCTACCTTGATTTGGTAGAAAAACAGGGAAATCAGATTGTTGCCAAAATGCGCGCCAATATCTGGGCCTATTCCTACAGAACTATTGCAGGAAGGTTTCAGGCCACAACCGGTCAATCTCTAAGGGCAGGGATGAAAATTCTCGCGCAAGTAACAGTAACTTTTCATGAGCTCTACGGCATAAGCCTCAATATCAAGGACATTGACCCCAACTTCACTTTGGGGGAAAGAGCACGTATCAGGCAAGAAATCATTGACCGGCTTTCAAGAGAAGGGATGATGGACCTGAATAAACGCTTTGCACTTCCTTCGGTTCCTCAAAAAATCGCTGTCATCAGTTCTTCAACCGCAGCCGGCTATGGAGATTTTGTCAATCAGATTGACCATAACCGATTTGAATACAAGGTTGTCCACAAACTTTATCAGGCTACTTTACAGGGAACCGATGCTGCGGCTACCATGATTGGTGCATTTCAAAAAATAGAAACAGATCTCGTTAGGGAAAGATTTGATATTATCGTTTTGATCCGTGGCGGTGGTGCCCAATTAGATTTGGATTGTTTTGATGATTATGGGCTTGCTTTGGCAATTGCAAAATCTTCCATTCCTGTCTTGACCGGAATAGGTCATGAAAGGGATGAAACCATCGCTGATCTGGTATCTCATACCAAAATGAAAACCCCGACGGCTGTGGCTGAATTTATCCTGTCAGGATTCAGGGATTTTGAAGACAGACTTAATCTTTGGACAAAAAACCTTGGTAGGTTTGCAGGGCAAATATTCGTCCGAGAAGAAAGAAAAATGATGGATCTGGAAAACAGGTTGAAAAATCTCGTTCGGTTCAATCTTGGGAAAAATGGGGAAAAGTTAGTTTTCTTTCAAAATAGAATCCAATCATCTTATCAAAACAAAATCAGAATCAGCACTTTATCCCTATCCAATCTAAACCAAAGTCTAAGTAAATCATGGAAGGTATATCTTGAGAAAGAAAGTAAAAAACTTGAAACATTAGATAAAGACCTGACCAAAGCTGATCCAAACACCTTTTTTGAAAAAGGGTATACTAGGTCTGAAATCAATGGAATCCCAATTCATAAAACAGTTCCTAAGAAGGGTCAGGAATTAAAGACATTTTCAAGAAACAGTGTAATATCAAGTATAATCAACGAAATCAAAGATTATGGAAAATAAACCGATGAGTTATGATCAGGCAATAGGACGGATAGAAGAAATCGTATCGATCCTTGAAAGCGGCGAAAAAGGAATGGACGAATTATCAGAATTGGTGAAGGAAGCCGCATCCCTCGTCAAAGACTGCAAAAAGAAATTGAAATCCACAGAGTTTGAGATCTCAAAGGCGTTGGATGACGAAAAAGATGAAGCCTGATTTTTGAAAAATTTGTTTACATTTAAAGCTGATGGCAAATTAAACCTTTGCCTTTCACCCAACATATCTTCTCGCAAAAATAAATTATTCATGAAAAATTCAGGATACTTTTCTGCCTTCCTTATTTGCCTTTTTCTATTTTCGGCTCAAGTTGAAACCCAAGGACAAAGCCTCTATCGGGATCAATATGAAAGAAAACATTCTATCTCATTAGGAGCAGGTCCGTCTTTTATGTATTCAGACAATGGGGGCATTTACAACTCCGGTGATTTCAAATGGAATCCTGTTTTCTCCTTGGCATACACCAGAAAATTGGGTAGCAAGTTCGCAGTACAGGCAACGGGAGGATTACAGATCGTAGAAAGCGGAGGCACGGAGCGTGAATATGCCATTGACGATTGGATTGATTCCGGTGGTTCGTTTAGGTTTAAAGGTCAGGCATTTTTCATGGACCTCATGCCGGTCATTTACCTGATCCCCTATGATACCCACATGAATAGAGGAAGGTTCAACGCTTATCTTGGATCCGGGGTCGGATTTGTGCAGGTGAACAGAAAAGAAGCTTTTTCCTTTGATGAAAATGCCCCACAGTTTGAAAAATCATCCAATTCTTTTTATATCCCTGCCATGGTTGGTTTTAGCTACAGCATCAGTCCATTATCCGATTTATCTTTAGAAATCAAAGGAATGTTCACATTTTCTGATGAATTGGACGGAAACGTGGGCTATAACCAGTTTAATGATCACTTTGTCCAAACCCAAATAGTGTATAGAAGATTGTTGAGAAACTCGATGAAATAAGGGGTTGTGAGCAAAACCACTGCTCCACTTCTTATTTGGGAAAGAGAATGAATTTCTCAAATGACCTTCAAATATTTCCTCTCAATATTTACCAATAGATTTTGGTTGATTCCCGGTACCCTGATGATAAAGTAATCCTTGTTGCCCTTGTTCACACATTCTCCCTTCATGTTTTGAAGTGGACCACCAAGGATCTCTACCTGCTCACCGGCTTCAATATTAGATCCGTCTGTCTCTATAGCCACTCCGGTATCAAGGATTCTTTTGATGGTCGCTATTTCTTCTTCCCTTACCGTGGCATGCTCACCCGAAAAATTCACAAACTTCACCGCGCCCGGTACCTGTAAGGATTCCCATAATTTTGGTTTGGAAGTTTTGACAAAAACATAGCCATTAAACAAGGCCTTTTGCACTTTTTTCTTCCTGTCACTCCATTGTCTCAACTCTTCTATGATTGGCAAATAGACCTCAATACCCATTTCATCCAATCTTTTGGCTACTTTTTTCTCTGACCTGGAGGTAGTATAAAGGACAAACCACTGCAATTCCGACATACAAAAATTAAGTTTAAGGTTGCAAAAATAAGGATTTCCTTCATTGACTGACATTACTTTTGCCTAAAAATAAAAAACTCCCGGAATATGACTCCGAGAGTTTTAACATTTAAAAACCACCAACCTTTATTTAATCATGCTATTTCATTCTACGAATCAACATGTTTAATTTATCTGCCAATAAATACATGACAGGTACGACTACTAACGTCAGGAATGTTGCAAAGGTTAGACCAAATATCACTGTCCATGCCATCGGTCCCCAAAAAGCAGCATTGTCTCCTCCAACATAAAATTGAGGATCAAAAGAACTCAATAAAGTCCCGAAATTGATGTTCATACCTATGGCCAATGGTATCAAGCCAAGAACTGTGGTAATCGCTGTCAGCAAAACAGGTCTCAACCTTGTCTTTCCGGCGAGGATGATACTTCCAAGCAATTCATCAATCGGAAGGAATTCTCCTTCAGGTGTATCCAACTCTTCCCTTCTCCTTTGTCTCACGAGATCTGTATAATCTATCAATACAATGGCGTTGTTAACGACCACACCTGCAAGAGATATGATACCGATACCAGTCATGATCACCACAAAGTCCATGTTGAAAATCACCAACCCCAAGAATACCCCAATGGTACTCAAAACTACAGATGCCATGATGATCAATGGTGTTGTCACGGAATTAAATTGTGCAACTATAATCAGGAATATCACCGAAATGGCAATAATCAAAGCATTCATCAAGAAGGCCGTGGATTTGGCCTGTTCTTCCTGCTCTCCGGTAAATTTTACCGTCACACCATCAGGAACATCATATTGGGCAACCAACTCTTTCAATTGGTTATTGATCTCAGTAGGATTATAGCCATCCGTCACATTGGAGAAGATGGTGATGACTTTGTTTAGGTCTTTCCTTTTGACCGAACCGAAAGTAGATCCATATTGAAGGTCCGCCACAGCGGAGATAGGCACCTCTTTTTTGTTTCCAAATTTATCTCTGAAGTTGATTTTTTTATTGATCAAAGAAGAAATATCATAACGATATTCATCCTTGAGCCTCAATTGGATTGGATAATCTTCTTCCCCTTCCTTGTATTTGGAAACTTCAAGACCAAACAAGGCCGTTCTCAGTTCATTGGCTATAGTAGAGGTGGAAAGTCCAAAACGTCGGGCATTTTCTCTGTCAATATTCAAAATCACTTCCGGGCTTCCCAATTCAAGGTCAGACTTTAATTCTTCAATCCCCGGAACATTTGCAGAAGCCAAGTCCTCTCTGAATTGACCAACAAAGCCAATCAATTGTTCGAAATTCTCACCACTCACCTCAATATTCACCGGTTTTCCTACAGGAGGTCCATTGGTCTGCTTATTTACAGTTACCAAAACTCCAGGATAAACTTCCACCATATCACGGATTTCATCCATGATTTTATTCGTATTGACTCCCCCTCTGAATTGAGATTCCACAAAACTGATTGTGATTTTTGCTTTGTGAGGAGTGTTGGCGATACTTGGACCCATGGTTTGATCGCCTGTTCCCTCACCTACCTGGGTGATGACCGACTCGATGATATTTCCATATGGCTGAAGTAAATTCAAAAGATCACCCTCCATCCTATCCACCATAAATGAATTGGTCGCTTCAGTATCGGTTCCAATCGGGTTTTCAATAAAGACATTGACCAAAGCAGGTTCGTTATCAGGAAAGAAAAGCACTTTTGGAGCCCTTAATCCCAGCAAAACAATACTCAAAAACAACAAGAGAACAGTTCCTCCAAAGAACAGGTAAGGATTCTTTCCCTTCAGTGCAAATCCCAAAGTGCTTTCATAAAGGTTTTCCAACCTTACCAGAAAGATATTCTGGAACCATCTAATTGCACCTCTTAGGACAAAGACATTAAACACGGTCAAGATTGCGCCAAGCATCAAAAGATTTCCAAACGCAATCCAACCTATCAGGTAACAAATGATTGCCAAAACAGCCAAAACCAAAGCAACGACCAAGGGTTTTTTCTTCGGCTTTATCCCGTTGAGATTTTCTACTTTCATGTACATAGAAGTCAATACAGGATTGACAACCAAGGCCACAAACAAAGAGGAGGACAACACAATAATCAAGGTGATGGGGAGGTATTTCATAAATTCCCCAATGATATCATCCCAAAATGCCAAAGGAAGGAAGGCCGCCAGGGTTGTGGCTGTAGATGTAATAATCGGCCATGCCACTTCGCCCACACCTTCTTTTGCTGCCCTTACAGGGGACAAACCTTCTCCCATCAACCGGTAGATATTTTCCACGACCACGATACCATTATCCACCAACATACCCAAAGCGAGAATCAAAGCGAATAACACCATCAGGTTGAGGGAAATCCCAAGTGAACTCAAAATCAGGAAGGAGATAAACATGGAAAGAGGAATCGCAATACCCACAAAAAGGGCATTTCGGAAACCCAGAAAAAACATCAATACCAAGACCACCAAGATCACACCGAAGATGATGCTGTTTTCCAGATCGGCTACTTGAGCCCTTGTCGTCTTAGATTGGTCGTTGGTGATGCTGATCTGCAAATCCTGTGGAAATCGTTGTGCCTTTGCCTCTTGGATGATAATCTTGATTTTATCAGCTGCATCCAAAAGGTTTTCCCCACTCCTTTTGATCACGTTTACAGTGACTACCGGGAGTTTATTGCTTCGCGCATAGCTAGTTCTTTCCTTATAAGTATCTGTGACAGTAGCGACATCACGGAGATAAACTATCTTGCTCTCCTCGGTTTTGATAATGATGTCATTCAATTCATCAGGTGATTTGAATTCCCCGGTGATCCTTAAGGATCTTCTAAAATCTCCTGTAAGAATATTTCCTCCTGAAATGGTCACGTTTTCTTGCGAAATAGCATCAGAAATATCACTGAATGAAACTCCCAAAGCTTCCATTTTGTAGATGTCAGCATCCACACGAATTTCCCTTTCAATCGTTCCACGCAATTCCGCTTTGGATATTTCTGCCAGCTTTTCGATCTCGTCCTCCAAGAATTCCCCATATTTCTTCAACTCTTCTTCTGAATAGTTACCTGAAATATTGACATTCATGATTGGGAAATCCGAGGTATTGATTTCCAATACATCAGGCTCCTGATCTAGATCGGTAGGGAGTTCGCTTTTGGATTTGTCCACAGCGTCTTTCACATCTTGGATTGCTTTGGCAATCTCTACTCCTGGATTGAATTCCACCACTATGGAGGAAAAATCCTGTACAGAGGTTGAGGTGATGTTTTTGACGTTATTGAGCGATTTGAGCTCTTTCTCGATCGGTCTGGTGATCAAATTTTCTATATCCACCGGAGAGTTTCCGGGATAAGTTGTACCCACATACACTGTCGGAATGATGATCTCAGGAAAACTTTCCTTCGGCATCGTCCTATATGCACCCAATCCCAAAAACGTGATAATGATCACGAGTATGATCACGGATATCTGATTGTCTACGGAAAAGGAACTGATCCCAAATTCCCGAATCACTCCTTTTTTCTTTTCTTCTATCTCTGCCATAACAAAATTACTTGGCAATGTTTACAACAAAATTATCACCCACTTCTCTAAAACCTTTGTCGATAAGGACTTCTGATCCAGTCAATCCTTCAAGGACTTCAGTTACTTCTTGGTACGTCTTTCCTCTTTTGATATACCTTTTCTTACTCACGCTTTCATCCACAGTAAACACATAATCACCTTTGTTATCCTGAAGGATCAGGTAATTGGGTACAGTAACTGCGGTTAAATTTTCATAATCCTTGATCTTGATGACCGAAATCATATTGGGCTTCAAATATTCCAAAGAAGGAACAGCGATTTCAACTTTGAAAGTCCTGTTGTTTGGATTGATGATGGCTCCTACAGAAGTGATCTTGGCGTTCAATGATTTATTGATCGAAGGAAAACTGATCTCAACAGAATCTCCTCTCTGAATCAAGCCAACATACCTTTCAGACACATCTGCTTCGATAAACAAGTCACTTTCCCCAACAAACTGGAACATCGGAACTCCAGGCTGCACAAGCTCTCCTAATCTAACCTGTACACTTTCCACTGTTCCGTTGAAGGGAGCCCTTACCAAAGTTCTGGATTGTTGTGTTTTCAATGTTGCAAGGTTTGTCTCAAGCGATTCTTTCCTGTTTTTTGATTCCAAATATTGGATTTCTGTTCCGATCTGCTGCTTCCATAACCTTTCCTGCTTGTCAAAAAGGATTGTAGCCAACTCAAGCTGTTTTTGGACCTCTTCGATATTTCTAAGGATGGACTCCGCATCGATCTTAGCCAAAATCTGGCCTTTATTCACCCGCATTCCTTCGACAGCGACGATTTCTTGGATTCTCCCCAAAACTTCACCTGAAATGCTGACATTCTTTTTAGATAATACTGAGCCGGTAACATCAACAAAATGCTCAAAGTGTTTTTTTTCAGCATTGAGAGTAGAAACCAAAACAGATTTTCTGTTTTCTTTCGCAAATTCAGGATCCATTACAGCTAGTTCTTTTTCAAGGGCTTCTATGGAATTTCTAAGATTGGCAGCATCTGATTTCATTTTTGCCAATTCTTCTTTTTTGATGCTGATCTCATCTTTGGGGCTACATGATGCAGCCAAAACCAAAATGGTGATGATTAAAAAGGTCAAATTCGTTTTCATATTTTTCTTTATGTTATTTCTTTAGATAAATTATAATAAACCCAATGCTTTTTCCAGATCCACTTTGGCAATCAAAGCATCATAAAGCGCTGAGAAATAGTTGTTTTCGGCATCTTTCAATGCTGAATCAGCCTCTACCACTTCGAGATTTGAACCTACACCCTCATCGTATTTGATTTTTGCCATCCTGAATACTTCCATTGCTAACTCTCTGTTTTCTTGCTGCACCCTAAGTGCCCTCAGGTTATTTTCAAGGTTAGTTCTTCCCTGAAATTTTTCAACTTCGATATTGCTTTCCATAAACAATTTTTGGTTTTCCAATTGCCCAAGTTGGGCTCTTTTTTGTTGGATCTGTGAGCTTTTCAACAAACCGTCAAAAATCGGAATGCTCAATCTCAAGCCTATAAAAGCACCTGTAAACCACCTTTCACTTTCCCAAATTAATCCAGGCGACTGTGCTGCACCATTTCTTTGGTAAGTTCCAAAAAAGTCAAGGTTTGGAATATACTGCGACTGGCTAAACTTGATATCCAAATCCACCAAATCGATGTTGGTGTTAATCTGGTCCATTTCCACCCTTCTGGTGCCCTGAAAGGCAAATAATTCATCTATCTCTTCCCGGCTGTTGAGGTCAATCAGGCTTTCGCTCAGGATGATATCATATTCCATAGGAAGTCCCATCTGTAGTTTCAACAGCTGAAGGCTGATGTCACGGGCTGCTTTGACCCGGTCCATTTCAGTTTTTAGATTGTTTCGTTGAACTTTGATCCTTGACACATCGATTTTTTCTGAAAACCCAGCTTCAAACAAAGCCTCCGTTTCTTTCAATAAGGTATCAAGTCTGCCGAGGTTTGCGCCAATCAACAAATTCCTTTGCTCATTTACCAATACAGAGAAATAGGCTTTTTTGATGGTTTCTTTTACATCGATGTCGCTTTTTTCTCTATCAAAATCAGTGAGCATTTTGTAAGTCCTTGCTGCTTTTAGGCCAACGAAGTATGATCCGTCAAAAATCATTTGGTTAAGCTGGACGACCAAGGCAGAACTGTAATTGACACCAAATCTTAAAGGAAGAACATCCGAATCAACGTCAGGTTGAAAGAATCCGCCTTCATTCGGTACAAAGACTATCGGAATGGCTACATTGTGTGTGATGTCATAACTACCCTTAATCTGTGGCAAACCGGATGACCGGCGCTCAATAATCTGGGCTTTTGCTATCATGGTCTCCAATTGTGCATTTTTGGCATTCACATTGTTTTCCAGTGCATAGCTTAGGCTTTCTTCAAGTGTCAATTGCAGGACTTTTTCGGATTGTGCATGTCCTTCATTCAACATAGCAAAAAGGAATATCCCTATTCCCAAAAGCTTTTTGGCTGTGGTTTTCATTGGTTTTCGTTTTTCTGTTTTAAGTATGCTTCTCTCCCTTTATCTGTAAAAATCCCATAAAGAAAGTGTTCGAAAATTTCTATCTGTAAATCGACCATATTGTATTTTGATGGGGGAAATTTGATTGGATCAAAAGTGATCATCATCTGTTCCATTCTTAGCAAAGCAATGATTTCGTTGTTGATCTCTGGTCTAAAAAAACCTTCTTCTTTACCCTTCTCCAGTACAGCTACTACTTCCTTTACTATGTGCGTCTGCTTGAAATCTTCAAATAACTGCCAACATTGGGGAAAGTAACGCTGCAGTTCATTCATGACGAGAGGATTCATATCCGCAAAACGTTTTCTCATGTAGGTAGAAACACCCACCAGATGCTCAATGATGCCATCAGTCAGTTTCGGGAAGGTTTCCATCATGCACTTGTCCCGTTCCAGTGAGGCAGCAAATGTTTCGAACACCAAATGGTTTTTGTCAGTAAATTCCTGATAAATGGTCTTCTTGGACATGCCGGCCTGACGTGCTATGTCATCCATTGTCACAGACCTTATACCAAACCGCATAAACTGTTCGGCGGCTGTTTCAATTATTTTATTTCTTGTCTCCAAATTTTCCATGATTAGGAGACAAAACTCAGGAAACTATTTGAAAGTTCAAAGTTTCTAAAGTTTTTTTTAAAATAATATTTCGATAAATTGATTAATAGTAACTTAATGAAGTACTTAATTTCTTTATTTTACCATTATCCATACATTATACCAATAAATTCAATTTTTGGAAATTAATAATTTACAAAAGTTACCTTTGTTTATATTTTATTTTAATTTAAAAAATGGAATTTCTGGAGACCAGTTTCGGTCATTTGGCTTACAAAAAACATGGAACTGGTAAGAATATACATTTACTTTTCCATGGATTCGGACAAAACATGAAAGCGTACGATTCATTTTTATCCTTGAGGAAAGAAAATGAATGTTATCTGGTTTTTGACATGTTTTATCATGGACAAAGCAGCTGGAAATCGGTAAACCAAAAACTGACCAAAGAAATTTGGAGGGAAATCGTGGTGCTACTGATGCAAAAAGAGAAATTTGAAAAATTTCACCTTGTGGGCTACAGCATGGGAGGGAAATTCTGTCTGATCACATATGAATTATTTCCAAATTTTATCCAATCGCTTCTTCTGATAGCACCAGATGGTATCAAGACAGGCTTTTGGTACAACATGGCTACGTTTCCAGGTTTTCTCAACCGACTTTTTCAGCATGTCGTTTTTCACCCGGAAAGATTTTTCAGAACAATGGATTTTTTTCACGGATTGGGATTACTCCAAAATAGCCTGATCAAATTTGTGAAATCTCAGATGAAAACCCGTACGATGAGGGCTCAGGTGTATTTTACCTGGAATGTATTCAAGCCACTGCAACCGGATTTGGGGCAAATCATCAAGATGATTAGGTTGAACCAAACTCCGGTTTCTCTATTTACAGGAACATATGATAAAATGGTCACTTCAGAAAATCTAAGCCTTTTCAGTTCAAAAATCCCTCATATTGAATTGATTGAATTGAATTCAGGTCACAATTCTTTAATTGAAGAAACATCCAGTTTTCTTTCACAAAAATCAACTAGTAAAAATATCCGTTAAAAAATAAAAAGCCCTATCCAGAGGAAAGGTACTTTAGAAATAAGAAAAGCGGCTCAAATGCCGCTTTTTTTGTTTTATTATTGCATATCAATATTTTAAAGTCAATACATCGGAAACTCTTTCTGCAATCCTTCAAACGCATCAATCATTTCCCACTTTGGCTTGAAAGAAGTATTTTTCATTCTAGCACTCACACTACCGTTTTGGATAAATTCCAAAGCAGCCTTCAACCTCTTTTCTTCTTTGTCACCCCAATTTCTCGCAGGATCATCTCCAACGGCGAAGTTGACAGGAAAACCATCGAAGTATTCTGCCCTTCCATCTGAATTGGCAATAGCGAAGGTGATCGGAACCAATTCCACATTATTACCAGAAAGATTTCTGTTGAAAGTTGAGAGTGGGAATGAACCTACAGGCTTGCCGTATGTATTATCCCCCACAAGTACCAAGTCCATGTATGGTTCAAGGCAATTGACCAATAATTCGGATGCTGATGCTGAGCCTCTTGAGGTAATGAAAATAATCCTATCAAGTTCAAGATTTCCTTTTTTGGAGAAATTTACTGAACGGTTGTTGGAAAATTTATTTCCGTTATGTTTGTTGGTGTACATCACCCTGCCGTTTATCCTTGCTGGAGCGATATAATTCAAAATCTGCTCGGTTACCGCTACAGATCCCCCTCCGTTATACCTTAGGTCAATAATCAATTCATCAATCCCCTCGGATATGAAGTAATTGAAAAGTTCTTCTACTTCTTGACTTCGGGTAGGTGTGAGTCCCGCAGTAGCCCTGAAACTCTGATACACCCAATGTCCGACTTTTTTTGTACCTACTTCATATACGTCCTTATACAATACCGAATTGGTTTGAAATGCCCCTTTCTGAATTGTACGTGTCGTTTCTGCGCCATCAGGCAACCTAAACTTAAAGGTATTGGTCACACCTATTTCATTTGTACCCAAATTAAATGAATAACTTCCTGTACTTGTTTTATATGATGAAATAGGTTTATTGTTTATTTCTATAATCTGCCAACCTCTTTTCCATCCGTCCTTTCCTGCAGGGGCTTCGTCGTAAACAAAGGCAACAAATAGTTTTTCATCTTGATCAAATGCAAAACTAAAACCATGCGCCCCTGAGGCTTGACCGGTAAATGCCGCATCAAACTGGGCTCGGGTGGTCAGGTAAGACCATCTGTCCAAAGGCCTGAACATTAACTCATCCAAAACTTCTTGATTGGATGCAAACTTTGAAACATCTAACGTTTGCGGTAATTCCGCTTCCCAATAATACCATTCCTTCATGGAATCGAAAATCGCCTTCTTGACAACATCTTCCTGTACAACAGCGGGAACTTCTTCCTCAGGATTGCAGGAGGAAATCAATATGAATGACAAGGCAATCAAACTCAAAAGGGGAAATCTTAATTTTTTCATATGCTACATTAAAATGACTTTTTCAATAAACGTATAATGTGACTAAAATGGTTTAAATCACAAAGTCATAAACTTTTACACTTGACCACTTGTTTGAGTTTTTTTCTATAAAAGCTAAATGCATCGGATCGGTTTGATAGATAATCTGATCTTCAATACTTCCAAAAAACAAAGTACAGGCCACCTGATAACTGTGGTCAACTACAGACCTCGCCTCTGTGGGAGCTGGGACACCCATGTAAGATTTTTCAACTGTTTTACATTTTCCCAAGACTGATGCTTCCTTCAAAAAATCTTTGACATCTTCGCCATCTTTCAGCCAGAAAAATACCTGGTGAATCATTTTTTGTTTTGCTGTTTGTTCTGCCATAAGTGAAATAGGTAAAGTTGCTGCCGCACCGGCAACGGTTAAAGTTTGGAGAAATTTTCTTCTGGATTTCATAATCATTAATTCTAGGTTCTAAATATAAAAATTTAAATTGCTTCCTGAAATTGATAGCCAAAATAATCAAAACGACATGAAATACAGGAAACTTGGAAAAACAGAGTGGTCTATTTCAGAGATTTCTTTGGGCACATGGCAGGTCGGCGGAGGATGGGGAAAGACTTTTGATGACAAATTGGCCAATAGAATTATCCATACAGCGATCGATAAGGGGATCAATTTTATGGATACAGCAGATGTCTATGATGGAGGATTGAGTGAAGCTGCGGTAGGAAAAGCGGTGAGAGAGAGTCCTGAGAGAATTTTTGTCGCAACCAAATGTGGAAGGCAGATCCAACCCCATATCAATGCAGGATACACACCCAAAATCCTGAGGGCTTTTGTGGAAGGCTCTCTTCAAAATACCGGTTTGGATGGCATTGACCTCATCCAACTCCACTGCCCTCCTACTCCTGTATATATGCGGGATGAGATATTCGAACTGTTTGAAAAACTGAAAGAAGAAGGAAAAATCCATGCCATGGGTGTCAGTGTAGAAACTGTCGATGAGGCATTGGCCGCCATGAAATATGAGATCGTTTCTTCTATACAAATCATTTTTAACATGTTTAGGTTGAAACCTTCGGAAACATTGTTCTCACAGTCTGAAATTGACAAGTTTGGAATCATCGCCCGTGTTCCACTGGCAAGTGGACTATTGACCGGAAAGCTGACTGAAGAATCGGTATTTTCAAAGGATGATCACCGGGAGTTCAACAGACATGGGGAAGCATTTGACAAAGGAGAAACTTTTTCAGGTGTTGATTACCAAAAAGGATTGCAGGCCGTAGAGGAACTGAAGGAATTATTTCAAGGAGATGAATTTTTAGCCACATGGGCGATCAGATGGGTGTTGATGTTTCCCCAGGTGAGTACAGTTATCCCGGGGGCATCCAAGGTCGAGCAGGTAATCAACAATGTGGAAGCTTCACAACTTCCGGAAATTTCTATCAGCCAAATGGAAGCAGTCAGACATATTTATAGTAAATACTTCAAGGCTGACATTCATCATTTATGGTAAGGATTGAATAGGCTGCTTCCAAAATCGAATAAGGTGAACCTAAATACCCAAATTTACCAAACTGTTTACTGAACACTGTCAACTGTATTAATGTCTAAGCGTGTACTGATCATCACTTATTATTGGCCACCTTCCGCAGGTTCGGGTGTACAGCGATGGTTGAAGTTTGCAAAATATTTGCCGGATTTTGGTTGGGAACCTGTCATCTTCACTCCTGAAAATCCTGATTTTGAATTGAAAGACGAAAGCATGCTGAAGGAAATTCTTCCCTCTACGGAAGTGCTGAAATTTCCGATTTGGGAGCCTTACGGGTTGTTTCGAAAATTTAAAAAAGAAAAACTTACCGATACGGCCAAAGTATTGGGAAAAAAGCAAAAATCACTGACTGACAAAGCAGGAATCTGGCTCAGGGCCAATGCCTTGATTCCTGACCCAAGGAGATTTTGGGTAAAACCCTCAGTTGGATTTTTGACGGATTTGATTGAAAAGGGACAGTTTGACGCCATCATCACCACAGGTCCCCCACACAGTCTTCATCTGATAGGATTACAGCTCAAAAGAAAAACAGGGATTACCTGGCTCGCAGATTTTAGAGATCCATGGTCCAAATGGGAATTTCTGGACACGCTTCCTATGATGAAGTGGGTAAGAAAAAAGCATGAAACTTTGGAAAAAGAAGTTTTGAAGGAATCGGATGCAATAATTACCATTAGCCCTACTTTCCAAAAAGACTTTGAAATCCTTTCGGGCAGAAAAGTCCATTTGCTGACAAATGGTTTTGATACGACTGATTTGCCTGAAAATTGGGATGACCTCCAAACATCCTCAGATGGGATTGAAATCCTTTATACCGGCGTTATTGACGCGATCCGAAATCCTATTCCTTTCTTGGAAGCACTTAAAGCGACTTTTGAAAAAACCGGTAAAGATGTCACTTTAAGGTTTGTGGGCAAAGTTTCTGAAAATGTGACCGCTACCATTAAATCCGATCCTTGGTTTCATAATCAGGTCAGGTTGGAGGGGTATGTTTCTCATAAAGAAGTATTTTCCTTTTACCAAAAGGCACATTTGCAGCTTTTGATCCTGACTGACACCAAAAATGCACAAGGAAATATTCCAGGAAAGCTTTTTGAATACATGGCTACAGGAAGACCAATTCTTGCTTTGGGTGATCCCAATGGTGACAGCGCAAAAATCCTTAATGATTCAAATTGCGGAAAAGTATTCCGCCATGACGACAGTCGGGGAATAGAAGATTTTCTCCGCGATTTTAAACCGCAAATGGAATACAAAACTTCTTTAAATTTGGAAAAGTATTCCAGAAAAAACCTTAGCCTTCAACTTGCTCAACTCCTAGATGTACAAACCAATTCCATTTCTTGACCTTAGTCTCATCCCAAAGGAAATTCAAATGGTACTTGGGAAGAAATTTGACATCATGTTAGAAAACGGGATTTTTTCTGGAGGAGAGGAAGTGGCTTTATTCGAACAAAACCTCATCACTTATCTTGGAGCAAGGTACGCCATAGCTTGTGCAAACGGCACTGATGCATTAGAAGTAGCCCTGCGTGCCTTGAAGATTGGGCCTAGAGATGAAGTCATCGTCCCGGCATTGACATGGGTATCGACTGCAGAAGCTGTTATTTTGGTTGGTGCCAAACCTGTTTTTGTAGACACTGACCAATCGGGATTGATGGATTTAAATCTCATGGAAGAATTAATCACCCCACATACAAAAGCCATCATTCCGGTTCACCTTTATGGCAAAATGGTGGACATGCACAAATTGATGACCTGGGCATCACAAAAGAGAATCTATGTAATTGAAGACAATGCTCAGGGTTTTGGTGCTATACAAAACGGAAAAAGGGCAGGCAACTGGGGAGACATTGGATGTTTTAGTTTTTACCCTACCAAAAACCTTGGCGCAATCGGCGAGGCCGGAGGGATCACCACTAATCATGAAAAACTTGCCAACAGGATCAAGAAGTGGATCAACCATGGACAATCCACTCGTGACCACCACGAGTTGGTTGGGAAAAATTCACGCATTGATACTATCCAAGCCGGATTTTTGAATGTGATGTTTGGGCATTATGATTCATTTCAAAAAAAGCGGAAAGAACTTGCCAAAATATACCTGAAACAATTGAAGGGTATTGGGGATTTGAACCTGCCGATTGGTCTGCTAGATACAAGCCACAATTGTCATCTTTTCGTAGTTCAAACTGGTTATCGTGATGGATTGAAGTCTTTCTTGATGGAAAAAGAAATTGGTACTGCCATCCATTATCCCGGAATTATCCCAAAAATGAGACCATATTTTTCAGAGACCCAATTTCCTGTTTCTGAAAAAATGACCCAAACAGTGTTGTCATTACCTTTAAATCCCTACATGGACAAAAGTCAAATCCTCAGGGTTTGCAAAGCAATCCGTGAATTCTATTCCAAAACTTCATAGGTCAGCACAGATTTCTCCCGGTTTTTCAAATCAAAAGCCCCGACTTTTTCAAAATGAAAAGAATTTTTAGCTGCTTCATAGCAAGCTTCACTTACCAATATCTGTCCCCTGTTTGCAGCAGCCTGAAGTCTTGCAGCCACATTCACCGTATCACCAATGACTGTATAATCCAGCCTTTTGAGTGTGGCCGAACCAATGTTTCCCCAAACCATGTCGCCTGTATTGATCCCTATAGAAACATCGGGCTTGTAAGTTCCTGATTCTAATCCAATTTTGGCTTCATGAATTTTTGCCCTAATCGAGGAACATGCCCGAAGCGCTCTCTCTAGGTGCTCTTCGCCTTTAAAAGTTGCCAAAATTGCATCTCCCATAAATTTGTCAACAACGCCGTTTTCACTGATGATTTCTTGCACCATGATGTCAAAATAGGCATTTAGCATGTTGACGACCAAGTCGGCAGGTTCATTTTCGCTGATTGCTGTGAATCCACAAATGTCGATAAATGCCACAGTACCGTCTATTATTTCATTGTCAAAAAAGGAGGACTCCATTTCTTTGCCAACCATAAAATTCAGTACAGTTTCATCGACATACATTTTGAGAATGTTGTTTTCCTTGATAGCTTTTAAGGTTTCCTTGATGGCTTTGACATGCTTGATGGTTTTTTCTATCGTGATTTCCAGATCTGCAAAGTTCACGGGCTTTGTCACAAAATCAAATGCGCCACGGTTCATGGCAATCCGGATATTGTCCATGTCTCCATAGGCAGATACGATCACTGATTTCAGTAGGGAGTTGCTTTCATTCAATTTGGTCAACAAAGTCAATCCGTCCATCTCAGGCATATTGATATCGCTGAGCACCATATCTATATCTTTATGTTGGACAAGTTGCTCCAAGGCATGTCTTCCATTCATCGCAAATACAAATTCGTATTCATTTTCACGGATTTTTTGTCTGAACTTCTGTCTGATCAGAATCTCCAAATCGGCCTCATCATCTACTACTAATATCTTTGCCATATTCATTTTTAACCTATATTTTAAACTTTCATCAGATCCTGAATCTCATTTCGAAGGGATTCAAAATCTATCGGTTTGGTAAAAAATTCCTTTGCTCCTGATTTGATCGCTTTGTTGTAGTTATCACTGTCTCCATAAGCTGAAATCATACTTACGCTGATTTGGGGAAATCGTTTTTTGACCTGATCAAGCAATTCCAATCCAGTCATTCCCGGCATGTTGATATCCGAGAAAACATACACCACTGAAGGTGGGTCAGATTCCCCCAAAATACTCAAGGCTTCCGCTCCTGAAAATGCAAAAATCAGTTCAAGATTACCTGACTTGGTTTCTTTCCTGAATTTCTGTCGAAAAAGCATCTCAACATCTTTTTCATCATCAACAATCAATATTTTCATAGCAACAAAATTTATTGGGTCTTAGGTATCAAAATTATAAATCTCGTATATTCTCCCACTACAGAATCTATCTCCAATACGCCTTCATGGTCTTTGACAATATCATGCGTGATACTGAGTCCAAGTCCGGTGCCTTCTGTCCCTTTTTTGGTGGTAAAAAAAGGCATCAACAACTTGTCTTTGATATCGTTTGCTACACCGGGTCCATTGTCTTCTACGACAACCATTACACTGTCATCCAGGTTTTTGGTGTTGACTGAAAGTGTGGGAAGAAAATCTTTCCCTAATATTTCAGCTTTGTCCCGCATTGCATCGAAAGCATTTTTGCAAAGGTTCAAAATCACCCTGCTAAAATCCTCAGGGTTGAGCATCACTTTGGGAAGGCCTTCTTCCAATTGGACTTTGATGTCCACATTGATCGGGTTCTTGTTAGCCCTCATGCCATGGAATGCCAAGTTTACATATTCCTTGATCAATTCATTCAGGTCAGTGGGTTCTTTGATGCCTTTTCCGCCACGGGAATGCATCAGCATGGACCTCACGATCCCATCTGCTCTTGACCCATGCTGTAGGATTTTAGTGAGATTACCTTTGACGTCGCCAAGAAGTAATTTGATGTCTTCCGTTGCTCCGTTTTGATTCAATTTCTCCACAGATTCACTGATCTCATCCACGTATTCTATGCTCAGTTCTGAAAAGTTGTTGACAAAGTTCAAAGGATTTTTGATCTCATGTGCGATCCCGGCTGTCAACTGACCCAAACTTGCCAGCTTTTCCTGTTGGATCAATTGATCTTGTATTACTTTATTGGTTTCAGATAATTTGTCGATTTCAGCTTGCAAGGATTCCTTATTTATCCGCCATTTTTCCCTTTCCATGGCAACAGCCTTGTTTTTTTGAGAGGTAAAAATAAAATATCCAATTCCAATCAGTACAACAAAGACTGCTAATATAATCCACCAACTTGAATTCACGGGGGAAGAATCAGAAGCGAGGCCTACCTGCGCAATTACTAGTTTTGGCAGCAAAACAATTAAAACCACAAAAGAAATAACAAAAACACGGGCTCTGGTAATGTTTCTACTTTGTCTGTTTGGTGCTTCCATGAATTTAAACCTATCGATTTGAAATGTAAAATACAGATTCTATTTGGTATTTGGAATTTTGGAAACTTTTGTATCTAGATTCATTTTAGCTCATTCGTTTTTTATGGTCTAAACCAATAATAATCAACATCGGTTTAAACCGGCAATTCAATTTGGAATTGGGTGCCTTTTCCAAGTTTTGACTTTATTTTTATTTCGCCTCCATGGGCTTTAATGATATCATAACTCAATGACAATCCCAATCCTGTCCCTTGGCCGGTGGGTTTGGTGGTGAAGAAAGGCTGGAAGATCTTGTCTTTGATTTCTTCCGGAATTCCGGGACCATTGTCAGAAATGGTGATCTGTACTTTGGAACCAAGATTTTTGGTCGAAACGGTGACAGTGGGTGTTAATTCTGAATGCTGAATTCTGAATTCTGAATTTCCACAGGCATAGAATGCGTTGTTTATAAGGTTAAGGAAAACCCTTCCTATATCCTGTGGCACGATATTGACCAAAGGTAAATTCGGATCAAAATCCATTTTAAAATCAGCATTGAATGACTTGTCTTTGGCCCGCAATCCATGGTAGGACAATCTCAAAAATTCGTCTGCCAATTCATTCATGTCTGTCGGTTCCTTTTGTCCTGTACCTGTCCTACTATGTTGCAGCATTCCTTTGACGATGCCGTCAGCCCTCTTGCCATGGTGATGGATCTTTTTAAGGTTTTGTATCACATCGTCCGATAGTGCTTTTGCTTCTTCGATGTCGCCTTTATCCAGTTCCTGTTTGAGTTCCTGTAACAATTCCTCACTGACTTCAGAAAAGTTATTGACGAAGTTTAATGGATTTTGGATCTCATGGGCGATACCGGCTGTCAGTTCCCCTAGCGAAGCCATCTTCTCCGCATGGATCAGCTGGCTTTGGGTAGATTTTAGTTCCTCTAAGGTTTTTTCCAATTCTTCTTTTTGCCGGGTAAGTTCGGAGGTGCGTGCCATTACCTGAATCTCCAGTTCGGCCTTAAGTTTTTGTGTAATCTCATACTCCCTTTCCTTTTCTATGGCTTTGAGGCGCTCGATTTCCAGGGCTTTTTTCTGTTTTCTTCCACTCCACCAGATAGAAACTGCCCAGAGAATCGCGAAGAATTCCGCAGCCTCAAAGTAATTTTCAATCTTTGAAAAAAAGTCAGTACCCACAATGCCGATCAATTGGCCTGCAGAAGAGATGATCATAAATGGCAGGATGGCATAGACCAAAGGTTTCCCTTTAGAAAATTCAGGTACCCTGTAGGAGAGGTATGCCACTCCCCCAAACAATAAAATTGTCAAAATTGACAGTAAAGCTTCAGGAAACAAATGGGTGACTTGCAGAAAAATAAGGGTTGCGCCGATGCCGATGCCCATATTTATCAGCTTTTGCCACTTTTGGAAATCCTGGTTTATCTCCACGTTTTTGCGGAGATAATTTATAATGAAAATCGAAATGATATTTTCTAAAATCATAATCCTGTTCTTTCTCTTTATCAGTAATCATCAAGAATTTTTTATCCAGAATTTCTCCTCTAATGGCAGTTGTTCTAGATAGGATTTCGTTTGATCATTTCCTTTTTTGACCACTCTTTTCCAATTGGCATCATTCAACAAACTTACCGCCCGGAGGTTAATTTCAAAATAGAGAGATACCTTTGATTTGTTGATTTCCATACGCTGTTTTGGGTTGAAGGTCATTGAGCTTAGCATGACTGTTGTAGCAACAGGATTGTCTTGCAGTGTTTTCTTCTTAAATTTTCCTTTAATTTGGTTCCATACAGAAGGAATATTGTTTAAATCAATTTTTCCCGGTTCTGAACCAGTAAGGGAAACCGCAATGATGTGTTTTATAGGATACCTATACATTGGCTCAATAGGGATATTTTCAGATAATCCACCATCCACATAAACCTGATTTTCGACCACTACAGGAGGGAAGATTCCCGGAGATGAAAAACTTTCCTGTATCTGCTTCCAGACTAATCCGGTATTATGGATTTTGACTTCATTGTTTGACATATTTGTAGAAACACAGTATGAAGTGATCCAAAGGTCTTCCAAATTTGTATCTCTGAAAATTTTGCGTGAAAATTCACCGACTTTTTTTCCACTGTTTTTGGAAAGGAAGGTCAGGAAAAAGTCATTTATTTCAAATTCTTCAGAGGACGATTTTTCACAGATGTCATTGATTTTATCAAAATCAAAATCAGAATATGTCATTCCGATTCCATAAAGTGCTCCGGCACTTGAACCTCCGAGAAAGTCAATTTCAACACCTGCTTTTAAAAGAGCCTTCACTGCCCCTGTATGTGCGTAACCCTTTGCGCCGCTACCACCCAGGACCAAGCCTACAGCCTGATTGGTAATAATCCTGCAAATCCTCCTCATATCCATAAGGTTGTTTTTCCTCGCATGAATATGTAAATGGATACTTCTGTTTTTAAACCATCGAGCAGTATTTTCTGGGACAGGACTATTTTCAGGATGCAATAGCAACAAGTATTTTTTCCTGTTTAGTATATTATTTTCATAAAGTTTATGACTCTTTTCTATATCGTACAGATTGGACTCTGCATAAAAATCAGAGGCCAGAATTATCAAATCAGCATATAGCAAACATTGTTTGGTCCATTCTGAATCTTTGCCGCTACATACCAGTAAATTAACTCCATTATGAGACTCCATTAGTTCCAAGACAGGTGCGGAACCATCATTCTTTTTAAAAGCTCCATCCAAGACCTGTGGCTGAATAGAAAGGGCTTCGAGGTTAATTTTTATTTCATTTATCCATGGGCCAAGATCGTAATCTTCCTGGAGCTGGATAAAAACAATGTTTTTTGGAATGGCCTCAACTTTTTGTTCCAGTACATTTCTGCGCATTCTGTTGATCACAAACTTTGTCAATGAGGAAGCAAAGTGAGGGTTTTTGGCAACTACAGCATGATATTCTGCTTTGCTGATTTTCAACACTACTGATTTTCGGATCGCCAAGATAGATGCCATTCTAGGCTCATCTGTAAAAAGAGCAAGTTCACCCACAGGTTCACCTTCAGCAATATCACCTAAAATCGTAATGCCTGATTTATCCTCATTGATTGCCCTTAATCTGCCCGATAACACAACATAAAGGTCATTTTCGCTATCTCCTTGCCTGAACAAATACTCACCTCCGTCAAGTTCTGTTTTTTTGGCTCCTTCAAAAATCTGGCTAAGGGTACTTTCATGCATCTCCCCAAAAAGATTGCTAAGGAGCTCTCGGTAATGATCATAAAATTTATTTTTCATTTCCATAGGCTTTATTTTTTTTAATTTATGTTGATTTTTGCTAAAAAGTAAATTTATTGGAAAAACTGTTTCACATATTGTGTGTTTTCCCATTTTTACCATATTTAAGAAGGTTTTTTGACCGAATCTGGAGTCGAATCCTTTTTTGTGTTATGGCAAATATTGGTAAATAGTACCAAAAGCAAATGAAGTAATTTATAAAAGAAAAAGAAGGTAAGGGAAGCATTCCAATTCATCTTTCATCTGATCATGGCCTTTCTTGACTATTTCTTTCCAACGGGTATCCTTCAACATCTTTGAGTTCCATTTCGAGATTAATCGCATCGCCGGATTTTGTTATTTCTTGTTTTGCCGGATATTCAATGTCAGGGAATTGATCAGAATGGAGCTAATGCCGGGTATTCGGTATTTTTTCTCTCGTGAATCTGGGTGCAAAACATTTGATAGTATGTTAGAATGTGGAATTATAGGCGTTAAGACCTATTAATATAAAAGTTAAATATTGAGAAACAAAAGTTTAATTCTTAAGTGGTGATTATTTTTATTCCAAAAACAATTTTGATTTCAATGAATCTCTGGACTCCTGATGAAAACCGATTCTAGCAGTGAAAAACAAAAATGGAAAACAGCCGACGGTCTACCGGATCATTTTTTGGTCTTATCACCTTTTATTCGCCTATTGTTAAAGGTGAATTTTAGGGCTTTGATATCGGTATAGTAATTTTAAATTCTGAGCCTTCTCCTTCGATTGAAACTACCTCAATTTCCCCACCAAATGATTTTATGATGTCATAAGAAAGGGATAATCCAAGGCCTGTCCCCTGACCGGAGGGTTTGGTCGTAAAGAAAGGCTGGAAGATTTTGGTTTTGATGGAATCTGGGATGCCTGGACCGTTGTCTCTTATCGATATTTCTACCCTAAAATCTCCTGAAGGGGACTTAACCACCGATGTTTTAACCTTCACGGTTGGAATGTTTTCTCCCCCTTCCATGCCTGGCCGGGTACTTTGTGAGGGATGAAGGGTGGTAATAGCCTGAAATGCATTGTTAATAATATTGATCAAAACCCTAGACAAGTCTTGGGGAACTACATTGACTTTTGGCAAATTAGGATCGAATTCAGTCACAAAATCTGCTTTGAAAGACTTATCCTTTGCCCTCATGCCATAAAAGGAAAGTCTCAGATACTCATCTGCCAAAGCATTGATGTCCGTTGGGACTTTCTCACCAGAATTTGTTCTGCTGTGCTCGAGCATCCCCTTCACAATCGCATCCGCCCGCTTTCCATGGTGGTTGATTTTTTCTAGGTTTTGGATAACATCACCAATGATTTCCTCCTCCACGGTTTCACTTCTCTTACCATTCACCTTCAACCTCTCACCCTTTAATTCCTCCATCAGTTCCACACTTACCTCAGAAAAATTATTCACAAAATTCAGCGGGTTCTGTATCTCATGGGCAATGCCTGCAGTGAGCTCTCCAAGTGAAGCCATCTTTTCTGATTGGATGAGCTGCAATTGGGTTGACCGCAATTGGTCAAGTGCGTTTTCAAGTTTGTCGTTTTTACTTTCAATTTCAACATTCTTTTCCTTCAGGACCAGGTATGCTTTGTTCAGTTTATTTCTATTTCTATAGACTATAAAAAGAATTATCACAAAAGTAACTAACCCTAAAAAAGCGGAAAAAACCAGCCACCATTGACGCAGACTTGCCTTTTCAAATTCCAGAGTCTTTTTCGAAAATTCATATTCTGCTTCCAAAGTGGCGGCGAGGCGCTGTCCCTGGGCATTATTGATGCTGTCATTATATTGTTTGAATTGCTTATAATTAGCCAAAGCTTCCTCGAAATCACCTTGCCTTTCATTGATTTTGGATATCAGTTCATGGGTATTTCGTTGTTGCATGGCTTGCTTCATTTTATTGGCTTGATCCAATCCTTCCTTGGCATAGAGGAGCGCTTCTTGGTAGTTTCCTTTGCCATAATACAATTCTGCTAATCCTACCAAAGAATGTGAATAAGGAACTCCATACCCTTTTTCCTTGGCAATGGCAATTGATTGTCGGTAAAGGTTCTCTGCCTTCTCGTTACTATCCAGTGCTACATATATGTCCGCTAAGGTCCGAGCGGTCATCTCTATAAATTCGGGGCTTTGCAAAGCCAATGCCGAGGCATGACCTACTTTGAGATGTTCAAGGGCTTCCAAGGGCTTGTTTTGCTTGAGTTCTACATCACCGAGATTATTATAAGCGAGAATCATCCTCCCCTGATTTCCCATTTTCTGATAAATAACCAGCATCTCCTGATATTTTGATTTGGCTTCCTCTAACTTACCCTGTTCAAAATAGATCATGGCAATATTGTTTAGCGCCGCAGCCTCGACATTTAAATTCCCCGTTTGTTCGGCCCCTTTTATCGCTTCAAAAAAATTACCCAAAGCCTCTGCATAATTGCCGAGATTAAAATAAACCAATCCAATATTGTTCAAAATTCCTGGAATCAACCTGTCATCAGGCATCTCTTCGGCAATGGCTAGGGATTTTTTATAGTATTCAATAGAAGCAGCAAAATTTCCTTTATTCTGTAGTGCATTTCCATATATTTTCAAGGCTTCGGATTCACCTTTTTTATAATTGGCTTTTTGACACATCTCAATCTGCTTGTCGAGAAAGAGGAAAGCAATGTCGGGATTACTTTCTGCAAGCATAAAACCAAGGTCATTGGCCTTGTTGAGGTAAATGGTATCACTGGAAAATCCGTGTTTTTTGGAAAGTTTCTCAAGATCTGCTTTTAGGTTTTCGATGGTCTGGGCCTGAACAAGAGCTATGGGTAGTATAAAAAAGCATACAATAAATAGTGTAATCCACCCTGGTTTACTTCCATGTAATTTATAGTGGGCTATCATGAAGTAATCATAGTTTTAAATTGACAATTGTTAAAAGACGGAATTTGATTTCAATGTAATAAAATTTGGAATTTTAACTTTAAAAACTACCTTTAATACATATAATTTGCACTTTAAACTAAAAATCATGAAAAGAATCTCCTTTGCAAATGCCAATACTTGTTTATTGTTTTTCACTATTGAATTAGATTCAATAGTTAAATTCGATGCTTCCCCTTCTAGCGATGATGACAATCTCGTGCCATCAGGTGACGATGATGGGACGGATAGCCAAAACTCTTCGGATAATCTGACTCAGGAAACTGAAGATTTGTTAAAACGTGCCGTGGATCCTGCAAGAACCCTTGTAGATCCTGCTAGAACGAGAGTGGATCCTGCGCGAACCAAATAGTAATCCTATAATTTCTTTCATAAGAAATTTTCAATACCCTGAACTTAGTATTCTTCCCATACCCGGTTCAGGGTTTTATTGTTTTAAAGCTGCATTCCACCATATCTATTTTTCATCCTGATTTATAAAATCCCAAAACCCCTTATAAAGGTAAAATGATGGTGAATTTTGTGAATGCCACTCCGACAGGTAGTCCCTCACCAAAATTAGATTCCACTTTCAACTCTCCTCCATGTGCCTTCACAATATCATAAGATAAGGATAAACCCAATCCTGTTCCCTGCCCGGTGGGCTTGGTGGTGAAGAAGGGTTGGAAGATTTTGGACTTGATGGAATCGGGGATGCCTGGGCCGTTGTCCCTTACCGATATTTCGATTTTGTCTCCAAGGTTTTTTGTGAAGACAGTTACTAATGGGTTAAAACCCTCCAAGGGTTTGGAACCCTTGGAGGGTTGGCTGATAGCTTGAAAAGCATTGTTGATGATATTCAATAAAACCCTTCCGATTTCTTGTGGCACTACATTGATTTTGGGGAGATTTGGATCGAAGTCGGTTACAAATTCCGCGTTGAAGGACTTGTCCTTCGCCCGCATGCCATGGTAGGAAAGTCTCAAATATTCGTCTGCCAATGCATTGATATCGGTGGGCACTTTCTCCCCTGAGCTTATTCTGCTGTGCTCGAGCATCCCCTTCACAATCGCATCTGCCCTCTTGCCGTGGTGGTTGATTTTTTCTAGGTTTTGGATTACATCACCAATTATTTCCTCTTCTACTATCTCACTCCTTTCACCTTCTACCTTTAACCTCTCACTTTTTAATTCTTCCATCAACTCCGCACTCACTTCCGAAAAATTATTCACAAAATTCAGCGGATTCTGAATCTCGTGGGCGATGCCTGCGGTGAGTTCACCGAGGGAGACCATTTTTTCAGATTGGATGAGTTGGGCTTGGGTGGATTTTAAAGTTTGATGCGCTTTGCCAAGTTCACCATAAGCGTTCTCGATTTCTTTAGCCTGTGCCAGTTCTCTATCTTTGGTTTTTTCGCGCTCTATCCTGAGGGTTCTTGCTTTTTGAATCAAGTGGATTCTCCAGACTAGCCCAATCAAGAACAAAGCGTAAATTCCATAAGCCCACCAACTTCGGTACCAAGGCGGCAAAACAGTAAAGGAATAAGAAACTGGCTCCGTCCACATGCCATTGGCATCCAAAGCCTTAACTTTAAAAGTATATGAACCCTCATGAATATTTCCAAAAGAAGCATTGGATCTGTTTGTAACAGGGCTCCAATCCTCGTCATATCCTTCCAATTGGTATTGGTATTTTATCATTTGAGGACGGGAAGTTTCGATGGCTACAAATTCAAAAGAAACCTGATTGAGACTATAAGGCAATACCAGATTTTGTGGGAGAGGATAAAAAGGTGTAATGCTATCAAACTCAATATTTTTAAATCGTTGGATCATACTGTCCCTTTCTGTAGATCTTAATTTCCTTCCAAAAAGGCTTGCCTCTTCTGTAATGTAGGCAGGAACGGTGATGCTGTCTTGCGAATTTATCTTTTCGGTTTTCTGATTTGAATTACTGTTTTGATCATTTTCGAAAGCTTCAGCTAGTGTATGCCAGCTTACAGCTTCATCCTTCACTTTAACTGATTCAATCACAAGCACCGGAAGCTCCTCACTCCTTTTTAAAGCCTCATAATCAAACCGAACTAATCCTGTTTTATCAGAGCCAGTACCCGCCCATATAATTCCTCTGCTATCTAAAAACATTGCATTTTGTCCTGAATTCACGTCCTTAATTGGATATCCTGTAAATGAGTTGAATATTTCCAAATCGGTGAGGGTAGTATGGTCTTCGGAAATATTAAAAACAGTAATGCCTAAATTAGTACCAGCAGCCATTTTCCCATTGGGTAATTGAACCACTTGTGTGACACCTTTATCCGCCAATCCATCTGCTTTTCCAAAACTTCTAAATAGAGTAGATGATTTCTCTGACAATCTTCCAGGTCCTAAATTTGGAAACTGATCTTGCTGGTTTTCGGAATTGAGCTGGTTAGCAAGATCTTCAGCAGTGAGTTCTATAAACAGTTCTCTGGCTGTTTGTGATTCTAAAAAACCCAAACCATCATCAGTACCTATCCAAAAGTTTCCTGATTTATCCTCTTCAATACTCTTGATGTAATTATTGGGAAGACCATGAGAAGTTGTAAAATTTGTAAAAGTTTTGCCATCATAGCGACTTATTCCTCCACCATTGGTACCGATCCACAGGTTTCCTGTATTATCTTCTGTGATTATAAAAACATTGTTATTTGCCAAGCCCTGATCAGTGGTAAAGTTCGTAAATGAATTCCCGTCAAATCGGCTCACTCCCTCTGAACTATCAAACCAAATATTTCCAGAGTTATCCTCGACAAGGTTAAAAACATAATCCTTCAACCCATGAGCGGTATTAAAATTGGTAAAGGATTTTCCGTCATATTTGCTCAACCCCCCAGTACCTCCAAACCAAAGATTCCCGGTTTTATCTTCTAAAATGCAATCTACCGAATATTTTGCCAACCCATCATCAGAAGTGATATTTACAAATGATTTGCCATCAAATCGGCTAACGCTTCCGACACTAGTGCCAAACCAAAGGTTCCCGGTTTTATCTTCCATTATGGTCCAAACACTATTATCTGAGAGCCCCTGAACTTTTGTAAAATTAGTAAAGGATTTACCGTCATACCTACTCACTCCTCCACCCATGGTGCTGATCCAAAGATTGCCGATTTTGTCCTTCGTGATGCTCATAACGAAATTATTTGCCAAACCTTGAGCGGTAGTAAAATTTTTGAAGTACCTTCCATCAAAGTAACTTACTCCCCTGCGGGTAGTGCCAAGCCAAATTCCGACTTCTCCTGCTGGAACATAATTATCCTCAATGATACCTGTCACAACACTATTTGCCAACTCATGATTTTTGGTTAAATTCATAAAGACTTCCTGTTCCTTTTCCGGGGATTTTGAAAGATCATATACACTTACCCCTCCGTCACCAGTTCCGAACCAAAGTTTTCCGGTTTTATCCTCTGTGATCGACAAAACATCATTATGTGCCAAGCCCTGAGCGGTGGTAAAGTTTGTAAATGATATTGAGCCTGTCCTGAGTGTAGCCGAAGGATCATAGCAGCTCACGCCTCCTCCAAAACTGCCGAACCAAAGTTTTCCGGATTTATCCTCTTTAATTATAACAATATTATCATGTACCAAGCCTTGGTCAGTGGTAAAGTTTGTAAATGATTTGGAGCCTGTATTGAGCGAAGCCGAAGGATCATAACGAATCACCCCTCCGCCCCATGTGCCAAACCAAAGATTTCCAGCTTTATCCTCAAGTATGCTCCAAACTGGATTACCGGCTAATCCTGGAGCGGTGGTAAAATTGGTAAAAGTTTGGCCATCATAACGGCTTACTCCTTCACCTGTTCCGAACCAAATATTTCCAGCTTTATCCTCTAAGATATCATTCACTATATTATATGCCAATCCATGTGTGAAATCAAAATTGGTAAAGGATTTTCCGTCATATCGGCTCACTCCGCCTCCCGCAGTTCCAAACCAAAGATTCCCTGATTTATCTATAATTGAACAATTTAATCCGTCCATTGCCAATCCATCATCGGTGGTAAAGTTGGTAAAATTGGATAAGCCCCCATCTCCCATTAGAATAGTATTTCCTGCATCATCCAAAATTGGTTCTCCTTTATCGTTTTCCAAAACAGGAAGCATAATGGTTTTTGCACCGCTCTCGTTAAAGGCTATGACCTCCGGTTTTGGCATGTCTTTCAAAAAGTAGATTTTGGGTTGCAAGCTGTCAGGGAGGTCGGCTATTACAGTTCTTTGTAATGGAACAAGAGAATCTCTTTCGATGCTCTTGTATACAGCATTAAATTCCTGTTTGGAGTTACATGAAGACAAAAATCCCAAACAAATTGCAAAAACTAGTTTGAATGTATTCATTGGCCTTTTTTAATTGGTAAAAAAATATGAATTCAATCCACACCCAAAGTGTTGATTATCTTAAATATAAGGAAGATTGTTTATAAATTCTTTCCCTTCGAAAAATTTAGAATTCAAATTCAGTTCCCCCAATGACTTCCCTTCTGTAGGCAAAAGGTGGTAATATTCTATTGTAATACTTCCTGTCCAGGATGGACATGGCTTTAACCATGATTTATTCCAGTTTTATTTTTGTTTCCCCCTTTGCGGCTGTCAACTCGATTCCAATTCGGATTTCCCATCTGATGGGTTTTGCAGGGAAGAATTATTCATACAGGATGCTGTTTATTCTGGGGATCAATTGTTTCAATGAATGATTATAATAAAACTTAAAAAACTTTTCCTGTATCCAAACCAAAAAAACAGGGAAACTTCCATTCAAGAAAATAGAGGCCGATTTTGAGAAAATCGGCCTCTATGACTTAATTTCGGCTGTTACATAATATAAAAGATAATTTTGATACAGCCTATTTACTATTGTATGTTCCTTGGATTTTCGAATCCTATTTCACGTCCCACCAAGGTTTGATGTTCATTTCGTTTTCGAAGCCGGCATTGGCTACCGAGGTGGGGTTGTTTCCCAGCTCTACGGCAGGATACAAAGCCCTAACGGGAATAGAGGGGCGGACGGCGGCAACAGGAACGGCCAGCTGGGGCACGTCGAGCCTTCTCCATTCCGACCAAGCCTCGATACCATTACCATAAAGCGCAATCCACTTTTGCATGCCAATGGAGTTTTTCCAGTTGGCCGCATCGTAAGCATTTATAGGCTGGGCCAAGTAGGCGTTTATTGCTATCTGGTCTGAAATGCCCCACTGCATCATGGAAGCAGCAACTGCAGCGTTATATGCCTCGGCAGCGTTCCCATTGATGAAGCCCCTTTCGATAGCCTCAGCTTCAAAAAACTTCAATTCGGCATGAGTCAAGAGGTAGCCAGGTGCGGTAGCCGAGCGCAGGCGGTTGCTCGGCCTAGAAGCCGTACCCTGTAAAGCAAAAGTCTCACCATCGGTAAGGCCGAAGGGTAGGCCTACAAACTCTCCAGCCACATTTGGATTGCCAAAAGCCGGAATACGCGGGTCGTTACGCGCTTTCATGGCGTCTACCAATACATCTGAAAGCGTGAAGTCATCACGGTTGCCGATGGTGTTATCAACGAAGAAGGGATTTGCCAACCGTTGGTCTGATTGAAAAGGAAAGTAAAAACCTTCATCAGCCGAACTAATTACACCCGCGGCAAAACCCTCAGAAACCATACGTCTAGCAGTGGCCTGCTCAACGTCAGCCATCCGCATACCGATGCGGACTTTGAGCGAATTACCGAAACGTTGCCATTTTGCCATGTCTCCACCGTAATAGATATCGCCCGAGGCGAATCCAGGAGTACCCACGGTGATTTTGCTGAGCGCTGCGTCTATTTCACTGGCTAAGCCTGCATAAATATCCTGCTGCCTGTCGTACTGGGGGTTGGGGAACTCAGCCGGATTAAAAGTCTGTGAATAGGGGACGTTCACCCAGATATCAGTTATGTTCTGGAGAGACCATACGCGAAGGATTTCCAGTATAGCCAGATTGTTGTTGCGCTGAACTTCGGAGAGGTTTTCATTGGCCGCCGTAACTCGCATGGCTGCTTGCAGGTCATTCATACCATTAGCGTAGAACGTGTTCCAAATACCATCGAAGCTGGAGGGGTTCTGGTTAAAGCGGCTGTTTTCAGCGTATTCGCTTTGCGAGAAGTGCTGTACCATCAGCATCCCGAAGTCGAAGTTGAGCGCCCGGCTCCACATCAGGTTTGATAGGGAAAACTGGGCTTGGGTAAGCAGGTTCTCAGCCGGCACAGCTGTGGGGTTGTTTGGGTCGATATTCATCTCCTCAAAACCCTCTGTACAGCTCGAAACCCCTAAGCTGAAGAGGAAAAAGGTCAATAGATAGTTTGCGATATTTTTCATGATTTGTCGAAATTTTGAATGTTCATTTGAACAAAGAGTAATATGTAGGTAGTTGCGGTTTAGCAGTTACACCTCACCGCCAATTTGGACAAAGCCTTAGATTAGAACTTAAAGCTGATGTCGAAGCCCAGTGAGCGCGTAGTTGGCACCTGCGCGTTTTCCAATCCTTGGACGTTGCCAGCACCATTTACTCCTTGTGGGTCAAGGTAAGGCAAGTTACTTTGAAGGATGGCCAGGTTGCGGCCAAACAGACGGAAACGCACATCCCGTACGGGAAGCCTGGAAATCAAGCTGTTAGGTAGGCTATAACCCAACGATACTTCGCGAAGCTTGATGAAAGAAGCATCGAAAACATTGGGAGAGGCCACCGACCAGATAGTTTGGTAGTAAGCTTGGGGGCTAATGTTCACCGTATTGGGCTCTCCAGTTTCAGTTACACCGGGTACGATTAAACCAGTTTCACGAACGTTATTCTCAACAGTTATGGGATCCATACCTGAGTATTTGGACCACTGCATAGAAGTCGAGTGAATAATACCACCACCTTGAAAGTCAATCAGGGCACTGAGTTCCAGACCTTTGTAGGAAAAGCTGTTGCGCATACCACCGGCGAAGTCTGCAATGGTACTGCCCAAGAACTCGCGGTTACTATTTACCAATGGGAAACCGTTGGTACCCACAATCACTTGACCGACATCGTTGCGGCGGAAGTCTTGGCCGAACAGCGACATGTAAGGGAAGCCTTCCTGAACACGAACGTCGGCGGCCCAAGTAATACCTGCAATGATGTTCTCAACACCCGGGGCCAATTCAACTACCTCGTTGTTGAAAGTGGCAAAGTTCACCATCAAATCCCAGGCAAAATCACCTCTAACCACAGGACGAGCATTCACCATCACTTCGATACCATGGTTGCGCATAGAACCAGCGTTCAGCACCCTTGAAGTAAACCCGGTTGAAGCAGAGGAAGGCACGTTGAAGATTTGGTCTACAGTAGTACGGTCGTAATACGACACATCGAACGACAGACGGTCCTTGAGTATGCCAAATTCGATTCCGAACTCAATCTCGTTGGTACGCTCAGGTCGAAGATTTGCATTAGGGTTACTCAAAGGCACTGTATAACGCGGGAAGTCGCCAAAGTTAGGTACTAAATTGCTGTATACGTTTCGCAACTGGTAAGGGGCAGCATCATTGGCGGCTTGGCCATACCCCACGCGCACTTTTCCAAAAGAAAGAAAGGAATTGCGGAAGGCCTCAAGCTCTGTAAACACAAAGCTGGAAGATACCGAAGGGTACCAGTAATTGTTGTTATCGGCAGGTAAAGTAGAAGACCAGTCGCCACGCAAAGACAAGTCTACATATAGCAAATCCATGAAACCCACAGAAGTTGTAGCAAACACACTGTTGATGGCCCTTTCCTGCTCATTGGTAATTACCTGAGCTGCACCTACAGAGTTAGCGATATTGAAGAAACCATCCAAGGCCAAGCCTCCCACGGTGTTG
This sequence comes from Aquiflexum sp. TKW24L, assembly GCF_023502205.1. Taxonomy (GTDB): domain Bacteria; phylum Bacteroidota; class Bacteroidia; order Cytophagales; family Cyclobacteriaceae; genus Cognataquiflexum. The sequence continues at coordinate 223,111 of NZ_JAMFLG010000001.1, forward strand.
ATGCTATTCCCAGTATTCTTCTGGTTCATCAAGTTACCCCCGAGCATAGCATTCAAAGAGAATTTTTCACTGAGCCGCTTGTTAAAAAGCAATTTGGCTTCTAAGTTGGTTTCTGCGAAAGTACGCACCGTCTCAGCATAGCGAGATTGGGTAATACCACCTTGGGGGATACCTTCGCGAGAGCGGAAAGTGAACCCATCACGCATGGCCCTTACATTGAAACTCAGGCCATCGATGATTCTGTAGTTCAGGTTGAAGTTACCGAACAACCGGTCACGGCTGTCTTCCTGCAAGTAGTTGTTGCGCACCCAGTAAGGGTTGTCAAAGAAACGGGGACGGTGGTTGAACGACAGCAACTGACCGGTTGCCGGATCGATAACCGGACCTATGGGGTTCCAAGTTTGCTGACGCCCATCAAGGAACTGATCGTTTTGCAAACGCTTCACATCAAGCTGGGTTTGCCACCATTGGGTGAAGCCCTGCATAGGGTTGGAGTTGTCGTAGCCGGTAGTATTACGCCCATCTGCGTTTTGCAGCACAAAACTACCGGCAACAGATGCGGTGAGGCGATCAGATATTTTGTAAGTAGTATTTAAGCTGATGGTATTACGCGAGAGGTTGGAGTTGGGGATTACACCCTTTTGATTCAAGTTGGTGTAGCTCAGACGGAAGCTACTGACATCATTGGAGCCAAAAACGGCAAAGCTATTTTGCATGGTAACACCAGTTTCGAAGAAGTTCTCATAACCATTGGCAGGGGCTACCCAAGGGCGGGTCTCGCCGTAGGTAGGAGAATCGATATCCCAAGAGTCCCAGTGACGTACCCTGGTATCCTGATCGTAGCGCGGTCCCCAAGAGCCGTCTTTGGCGTAGATAGGTGCCAAGAAAGATTGACCGTTTTCAGTAAATTCCACAAAGCCTGACTCTGTATTGGTAATATCGCCACCACCATATTGTTGCTGATGGGGTATCAGGGCGATGGGACTCTCAAATGTAGTGGTGGAATTCACTTCCACTCCAATACCTCTCTTGCTGCCGCCACTCTTAGTCGTGATCAAGATCACGCCATTTGAACCTCGGGTACCGTATAGGGCAGTAGCAGCAGCACCTTTCAACACCTCCATAGAAGCAATATCTGCAGGGTTGATGTCGGAAGCAGCGTTACCGTAGTCGTAAGCTCCGCCTCCAAAGCCATCCTGCTGGTCCGCCGTAGAGTAGTTGTCGTTATTGATGGGCATACCGTCTACCACAAACAGGGGCTGATTTTCTCCCAAAAAGGAGTTTGCACCCCGAATAGTGATACGCGAAGACCCTCCGATGGCAGCTGGCGTACCCTGAATCTGGACGCCGGCTATTTGACCTTGCAAGGCATTTATGATGTTGGTTTCACGGGTATCTGCCAAGCGCTGGCCGTCGACCGACTGAACAGCGTAACCCAAGGAAGCTTTTTCACGGGAAATGCCAAGGGCAGTTACCACAACTTCTGACAGTTGTGATGCATCTGGAATTAGCGTCACATTAATCAATGACCTATTACCGATTGTTTCTTCAACGGTCTTCATTCCGATAAAAGAAAAAACCAAAATGTCAGACCCTTCAGGAACACTAACCGAATAATTACCATCCATATTGGTAGTTGTTCCCATTGTACTGCCTTTGACAAGAACGGTTGCCCCCGGCAAACCCATTCCATCTTCTTGGGAAATTACCTTTCCGGTAATTTCCCTTTGCTGCGCCGAGACCTCATAACTGAGTGCCAAAGAAAAAAGCGCTGTTATAATATGTAAAGCTTTCATCATTAGGTATATAGATAAGTTTAATTGAAATTTAAATCTATTTTTTAAACAATTCAAAGATTTTTTTTTATTAAATAATTGTTTTTTACTAAAATATTAAATAAATTATGATTAGTTTGTTTCTATCGGATAAAAAAATCATTTTCAATATGATTTCCATCTCCGAGCCTCACCTGATAACAGGATTGATTTATCGAGAATATTGAGTACTTATATGAATATTTTTTTAGGAATGCCTCACTTGGACATAGGGTTTTTCAGAGGCCTATGTACCAAACCCATACCTAATCTTGTAGTCAACCACATTTTGTACAGCTGCTGAATGATATTTTTTGTTCCTCTCATTGTTTTTTCATTCACCCAAAAAACTGCTCAAAAAAAGCTAAAAGCTTAATAGGCCATATTGAAGAATTGGGCTATTGTGAACATAATAGGTTTAAAAATTCAAAGACTATCAGTTGGGTTTTGTTAGGAAGAAGTGATCATACACTAAACTGTTTAATTCTGAGGATCATTTATCCTGTACCATCTTCAAAAAACGTGGAGGTCATAGGACAGGCACGCCAAAAAATCGAAACTCATATAAAATCCACATTACCTAAAAATAAATTGCTACACATTCAAAGTCAATAATTTCGGATTCTTTTTTTCTTTAAATAAACAAAGGGAAAATATCAAAAAAATTGTTAACCCAAAATTTGAGGTTAAAAATTAAGCTCTTACAATTTTGATTTTCAATGGCTTGATATCCTTTTAGAATTAAGTTGGAAGGAGAATAATAAAAGTTGTTCCTTTCCCCTCTTCCGAATCCACCTTGATCTCCCCCCCATGTGCCTTTACAATATCATATGACAATGATAATCCAAGACCTGTTCCCTGTCCGGTTGGCTTGGTGGTGAAGAAAGGTTGGAAGATTTTGGTTTTGATGGCGTCGGGGATGCCGGGGCCGTTGTCAGAAACTCTTATTTCTAGATTGTCTCCATTCTTCATCGTTGAGACCTTCACTAGAGGCTTTAATTCTGAATTATGAATTAAGAATTCTGAATTGGTAAACGCTTGAAATGCATTGTTGATGATATTCAACACCACCCTTCCGATTTCTTGTGGGACCACATTGATTTTGGGAAGGTTCGGGTCGAAGTTTGTCTCAAAGTCCGCATTGAAAGACTTGTCCTTTGCACGCATGCCATGGTAGGATAATCTTAGATATTCGTCCGCCAAGCCATTGATATCTGTTAATACTTTCTCTCCCGAACTTATTCTGCTGTGCTCGAGCATCCCTTTCACAATCGCATCTGCCCGCTTGCCGTGGTGGTTGATTTTTTCTAGGTTTTGCTTGATATCATTTGAGATAAATTTAGCCTCTTCAATATCTCCTTTTTCTAACTCTGCATTCATTTCATCCAAAAGTTCGCTACTGACTTCCGAGAAATTATTGACAAAATTCAATGGATTCTGGATTTCATGGGCGATACCGGCTGTCAGTTCACCGAGAGATGCCATCTTTTCTGATTGGATCAGCTGCGCTTGGGTGGATTTTAAAGTTTGATGGGCCATTCCGAGTTCACCATAAGCTTTCTCGATTTCTTTCGCTTGCGCTAATTCTTTGTCTTTGGTTTTTTCCCGTTCCTTTCGGAGGGTTTTTGCTTTTTGAATTAAGTGGATTCTCCAGACTAGCCCAATCAAGAACAAAGCGTAAATTCCATAAGCCCACCAGGAACGGTACCAAGGTGGCAATACTGTAAAAGTATAGGTCACAGGATCAGTCCACATTCCATTCGCGCCTAGTGCCTTCAACCTAAAAGTATATGTACCCTCATGGATATTGCCAAAAGAAGCATTTGACCTGTTGGTGACAGGACTCCAGTTATCATCATACCCTTCCAAAAGATATTGGTACCTTACCATCTGTGGCCTTGAAGTCTCAATGGCAACAAATTCAAAAGAAACCTGATTGAGCTTATAGGGTAATACTAGATTTTGTGGAAGATGATAAAAAGGTGTTATACCATCAAACTCAAGATTTTTAAAGCGTTGTGTCATACTATCCCTTTCTGCTAATGTCAATTCCCTCCCGAAAAGGCTTACTTCGTCTGTGATGTAGGCAGGAACGGAAATACTGTCTAGCGGATTAACTTTTTCATCAATAAAATTGGATTTCCTGTTTTCATCACCAAACTCGATTAGAGTATGCCAGCTCACAGGTTCATCCTTCACTTTAACCGATTCAATTACAAGCATCGGAAGATCTTCATTCTTATTTAAGGCCTCATAATCAAATCGAACCAACCCTGATGATTCGGAGCCAGTGCCCGCCCAGATAATGCCTTTACTATCCAAAAGCATAGTGCCTTGTCCTCCATTCACATCTTTTACAGGATATCCTGTAGAAGTGTTGAAAATTTCCATATCGGTAAGGTTAGAAAGATCATCTGAAATATTAAAAATTGAAATCCCTAAATTAGTTCCTACGGCCATTTTTCCATTTGGCATTTGAAGGACTTGTGTTATATTATTATCAGGCAAACCTTCTGCGGTTCCAAAACTTCTAAATAAAGTAGCTGGAATACTATCTTGGTTCGAATGTTCTATATAGGATTCTAAATCCAAAAAACTTAAGCCTCCTACAGTTCCGAACCATAGATTACCTGATTTATCCTCTACAATACTCATAATATAATTATTGGCAAGACCATGAGCCGTTGTTAAATTGGTAAAAGTTTCGCCATCATAATAACTCAATCCACCTCCGTTAGTCCCAAACCAAAGGTTACCTGAACTATCTTCCATGCTTAAGGAAATATCATCATGTGCCAGACCTTGGACGGTGGAAAAGTTAGTTATTGATTTGCCATCATACCGGCTCATTCCTTTGCCATCTACTGTTACAAACCAAAGATTTCCGGCCCTATCCTCGGTAATATTCCTAATTCCAGAATGCACCAATCCTTGATCAGTGGTATAATTTGTAAAAGAATTACCATCATATCTGAAAACACCGAAACTCATGGTGCTCATCCATATGCTTCCATTTCTATCTTCTATGATGCTTGTAATTCCATTATCAAATTGCCCCAAGGCAAGATTAAAATTGGTAAATGATTTTCCATCATAATAACTTAGACCTCCTTCGTCAGTACTGAACCAAAGGTTTCCATCTTTATCTTCAGTGATGCTCACTACAAAAGAACTCGGCAAACCATGGGCTTTGGAAAATGTTGTGAATGATGGACCATCATAGCGACTGACGCCTCCTCCATAAGTAGCGAACCAAAGACTCCCAGTCTTATCCTTGCTAATACTTAAAATATTATTATTTGCCAACCCCTGAACAGTGGTAAAATTGGTAAACACCTTGCCATTAAAACGACTCACTCCACCCCCATCAGTACCAAACCAAAGGTTACCTGCATTATCCTCCGTGATATTCCGAACTAAATTATTTGCTAGACCTTCATTGGTAGAAAAATTGGTAATACCTACATTTCCCTGAGGCAAAGAACCTGATCGTGATTTTAGCCAATCTGAGGGTTCATAGCGGCTAACTCCCCCGCCCAAAGTGCCAAACCATAGAATTCCTTCACTATCTTCTTTAACTCTCCAAACAGCATTGCTTGCTAAGCCATGATCAGTAGATAAAGTGGTAAAGGTTTGGCCATCATAGCGGCTTACACCTCCTTCCATGGTTCCGAACAAAAGGTCCCCATTTTTATCTTCAGTGATACACCAAACATTATTATCCGCCAAACCATGAGCAGTAGAAAAAGTAGTAAAAGATTTGCCGTCAAAACGATTTAAACCATCAAATGTCCCTAACCAAATATTTCCATCCTTGTCCTCGGCTATATCCCGCACAACATTATATGAAAGGCCCTGATCCTCAGAAAAATTGGCAAAAGATTTTCCATTATAACGACTGACTCCAGTACCATCAGACCCAAACCAAAGATTGCCGGACGTATCCTCAAAAATAGACCAGATTGAATTATTTACCAGACCATGTGCAATAGTAAAATTGGTAAATGATTTTCCATCATACCGGCTCACTCCACCACCTTGGGTGCCAAACCAAAGATTCCCTGTCCTATCCATAAATGAACATAAAATGGACTCTAATGCCAAACCATCATCAGTAGTGAAGGTCGTAAAATTAGATAAGCCACCACCTCCCATTAAAATTGTATTGCCTTCCTGATCCAAAATAGGTTCACCTTTATCATTTTTTAAGACAGGAAGCAGGGTAGTTTCAGTTTCGATCTCGTGGATGTGTCTAACCTTTGGTTTTGGCATATCTTTTAATAAAAAAGTCTTGGGTTGTAAGCTGTCAGGGAGGTCGGCTATTACAGTTCTTCGCAAGGTTACAAGAGAGTCTTTTTCGATACTCTTGTCAATTGCTCTGAATTCCTGTTTGGTGTTGCAGGAAACCAAAAATCCCAAACAAATTGCTAAAACTAGTTTGAATGCATTCATTGGCCTACTTTAAATTGGTAAAAAATATGAAATCAATCCCCACCTAAAGCGTTGATTATCTTAAATATAAGGAAGATTGTTTAAAAATTCATTCCCTTTACAAAATTTAGAATTGACCCACTCTTCCATGAGACTTCACTCCTGTACCAGCCGGTTTTAATCCATCGCAAAGTCTTTGATGAATCCGCATGATGTGATAAAACAATTGCTAAAGCTTTATACCTATTTTTTGGTCTTTTTGATTAATTTGCTTCGATCAATACTATAAATTTTAGATATAATATCGTTGAAAGTTTATGCGTATTGGTTCACTAAACTCTTGATTTATGACTAAAAAATACGCCCTCTACTTCCTATTCTTTCTGATTATCGTCCATAATTCTTTTGCACAACAAGCAAGGGCTTATCTGATGCATCCGGACATCAACGGCAACCAATTGGTTTTTGTAGCCGAAGGTGACATTTGGAAAACCACACTTTCCGGCGGTGAAGCTGTCAGGTTGACCACACATCCAGGTGATGAGAGCTTCCCCAAAATTTCCCCAGATGGGAAATGGGTAGCTTATGCCGCGACCTATGAAGGACCTACTGAAGTTTACCTGATTCCTATTTCGGGAGGTTTGCCAAAAAGAATGACTTACGAACCTGCAGCTTCTATCCCTACAGATTGGAAGTCTCCAACCGAATTGGCTTACGTGACCAACCAATATTCCACTTTGCCAAGACTCAATACTGTTTTGTTGAACATTGAAACCGGAAATAAAGACATTTTGCCACTTGACATGGCTGCCGAGGGGAGCTTTAACGAATCTGGTGACACTTTCTATTTTGTCAGGCCTACTTTTCACAACAATGTCACCAAACGCTACGAAGGGGGAACTGCCAGACAAGTTTGGAAATACACTGCCGGGCAAGCGGAAGCGGTAAAACTTACCAAAGATTACAAGGGTGAAGACCACCACCCTATCCATCATGGCGGCAGGGTTTACTTTATTTCATCCCGGGATGGGATCCAAAATGTCTGGTCCATGGATGAAAATGCATCAGATCTTAAGCAGCACAGCAAGCAACCAAGCTACGATGTCAGGGAAGCTTCCCTTCATTCTAACAACTTGGTGTACCGATCAGGCGCTGATCTCTACCACCACGATCTTGCGAGCGGGCAGGAAAAAAAGCTCCCAATCAGCCTCACCTCCGATTTTGATCAGTTGAGAGAATATTGGATTGATAATCCGGCAAGTTATGTGACGCATATTTCCCTAAGCAATGACGGTGAAAAAGTGGCTTTGACCGCCCGCGGAAGGGTTTTTGTATTTCCCTCAAAACAAGGAAGGTCGCTCCGACTCAGTCAAAAGGATGGCGTGCGGTACAGGGATGCGGTTTTTTCAAGTGATGGCAAAGATATTTTCGCATTTTCGGATGAAAGTGGAGAATTTGAAATTCACCAATATTCCGGTTTGGGATTGGATCAGGGTAAACAGCTGACAAAAGACGGCAATACGCTGAGATTTGGCCTTATGCCTTCTCCTGATGGAAAAAAACTAGCTTACCATGACCTCAATAATGACCTATGGATCCATGATCTCACATCGGGCAAAAAGACGAAAGTTACTGCCAGCGATGAAAGTATTCAAGGAGCGAAGGCATGGTCACCGGACAGCAAATGGCTTGCTTATGGGCAGGCAGCTTCCAATACTTTCATGCAGCTTTTTATTTTCAATTCGGAGACCGGAAAGCGGATTCCGCTGACCTCTGACCGTACCAATAGCATGAATCCACAATGGAGTGCTGATGGCAATTGGATCTATTTCCTCTCTGACAGAAATTTTGAATCAAGGATCGGTTCACCATGGGGTACCAGACAACCTGAACCGTTTTGGGAAAAGCAGATTAAAATTTATCAGGTAGGTCTGAAAAAAGGATTGGTTTCCCCTTTCCAACCCAAAAATGAACTGAAACCTGTAGAGGAAAAAAAAGGCAATGGTCCAGTGGCCGTTACAATTGATGAAGAGGGGTTGATGGAAAGGGTGAGGGAAGTGCCAGTCCCTGCAGGAAATTATAAAAACCTGGTCGTGACCGACAAAGCCCTATACTATCACCGGGTAGGTTCCGGAATGGGTGTTTACTACGGAGGTGGCGCATCCAATGAAGACAATCCGGCTTTGATGATGACACCCATAGATGAAACGGCCGAACAAAAAGTTTTTGCGGACAAAGTCAACAGCTTTGTCACTTCATCGAACAACAAATACGCTGTCTTGAGGGTTGGTTCCAATCACTATGTGGTAGAACTGGGAACATCTCCTATTTCTGATCTTTCCAAGAGCCAGCTGAATCTTAGCGGATGGAAGTTTTCTATAGATCCGAGAGAGGATTGGAAGCAGATCTATACCGATGCCTGGAGGATGGAGCGGGATTATTTTTATGACAAAAACATGCATGGGGTAAATTGGGATGCGATGTATCAAAAATACCTTCCGCTTGTGGACTGTGTCACAACCCGACGGGAGCTTTCCGATGTCATGGGTGAGCTCATCGGGGAACTGAGTGTACTCCATACTTCAGTAGGCGGAGGTGACCTGAGAAGCGGAGATGATCAGATCCAATTTGGAATGTTGGGTGGCAGGTTTTCGAAAAATGAAAAGCTGAAAGGCTATAATATAGACCACATTTTCTTAAGTGATCCGGACTATCCAAACGAGATGTCGCCGCTCTCCCATCCTGATATGAATATCGCAAAAGGCGATGTCATCACACATATTGACGGAGTTGCGGTAATAGAGTCACCGGATATGATGTATTTATTGAGAGACAAGGCAAATAAACAAGTCCGTATCAAGATCCTCAGCAGTGCTGGCGCAGACAAAGGCGACAGGATAATAATCCCAATGACAGCTTCAGCTGAATCTAATCTCCGCTACAATGAATGGGAATACAGCCGCAGGTTGATGGCAGAAGAAAAATCCGATGGAGACATAGGCTATGTTCACCTTCGTGCGATGACAGCCGGCGATATCAGCCAATGGTACAGGGATTTCTATCCTCAGTTCAAAAAGTCAGGTTTGGTAATCGATGTGCGACAAAACCGTGGGGGAAATATTGATTCTTTCATCCTGGAAAAATTAATGAGGGAAGTGTTTTTTTATTGGAAAAGCAGGACAGGCGAACCCTATTACAACATGCCCTATGCCTTCAGAGGCCATTTGGTATTATTGGTGGATGAGTTTACGGCTTCAGATGGCGAGGCTTTTGCCGAAGGATTCCGAAGATTGGATTTGGGTAAATCCATAGGCGCCCGAACTTGGGGCGGGGAAGTGTGGCTTTCGGGAGTCAATACCTTGACGGACAACGGGGTAGCCCGTGCCCCGATGAATGGCGTCTATGGGGAAGAAGGTGAATGGTTAATAGAGGGAGTTGGGTTCATTCCTGATATAGAAGTCATCAACCTGCCAAAAGCAACCTTCGATGGTGGCGATGCCCAGTTGGATGCAGCGATTGAGCATCTAAAAGCACTGATCAAATCCGATCCTAGACCTGTGCCGGCCCCACCGACTTATCCGGACAAAAGTTTCAAGAATAGAAAGCAATGATATGCTGCTGTTCGAAATCAAAACTCGTATGCTATAAATAGATACAAAGGAGAAGGTTCATTTGGAACTTTCTCCTTTTATCAACCTACTCTTGCTTTCCAGGATTAAGCTCTTGATTGTTGGTTTGAAATTTGGCTATGTTGAATAAAGTCCCAAAATAATCCCTTAAGATTCTACTTAGATTGAATTTACCAGAATTTCTGTTCCTCAGGCATATTTTCCAAGGCAGCTTTCATCTGATCATACCCTTTTTGGACGATTTCCTTCCAGCGGGAATCATCCATCATTCCGATGCCTTTCAATTCCAATTCCAGATAGAGAGCAACTCCTGATTTGGTCATTTCCTGTTTTTTTCTACTGTTTAAGGTAAGGGAATTGACTAGAATGGAGGTAATGCCAGGAAGGCGGAATTTTCTTTTGCCAGTAATTTGATTCCAAATGATTTTAGTGGCAGTCGGAGTTTCTTCAAAATCCACTGGCTGAGATTTGAGCTGCGTAAGTGAGATAGCAATGATATGCTTGACAGGATAGTTGTACATGGTTTCGATGGGAAGATTGTCCACTACCCCTCCATCTACATGAAGCTGGTTTTCGATTACCACAGGAGGATAGATTCCCGGGATGGCAATACTTGCTTCTACCTGTTTCCATGCAAGGCCTCTCTCGTGTACCCTGGTAGAAGCATTGGAATAATTGGTAGAAACACAATAACTCCCAACCCAAAAATCCTCCAGATAAGCTTCTCCGAACATCTTTTTGATGTAATTACTCATTTTTTTCCCAGACATAAATGAGATCAAAGGAAATGTAAAATCATTTTTCGTCAGTTTGCTATTGGCTGAGTCTTTACTGTAATAATCTATCTTTTCCCTGTCAAAATCACAAAATGAAGCCGTCAATCCATATAATGCGCCTGCGCTCGTACCACCCAAAAAGTCGATTTCCATCCCGGAATCATACAGGGCTTTGATCACGCCCATATGGCCAAAGCCTTTGGCTCCACCTCCGCCTAGGACTAGACCAATCGCTTTATTGGCTAATATTCTAGCAAAGCGACGTATGTCCGGACCATAATTTTTGCGGTAATGAACATGGAGATCAATTTTCCTGCCCTCAAACCATCGCTTGGTATTTTCGGGGAATCTTGCGTTTTCGGGATGTAGGAGCAATAGGTATATTTTCTTATTAAGGATACTGTTGGAATACAGATCCAAGTGAACCTCTATCTCTTTGACGTTGCTCTCTGCAAAAAAATCGGTGGCCAAAACTACCAAATCCGCATAGATGATGCATTGCTTAGACCAATTGAGATCCTCGTCACTGCAGACGAGGAAATTCAATCCTTCATGTTGCTCCAAGGTATCGTAAAGTGTCTGCAATTCAAGGTTGGCATGGGAATTATGATCCAAGATCTGGATACCAACATTTAAGGATTCAAATTGGGCTTTGATAGCATCTGTGTATTCCGAAATATCCCTTTCAGATTGGAGATTGATCACGGCAATATTTTTAGCTGATGTTTCAAGGTGTTGCTGAAGGGCATTTCTACGGAGCCTATTTACAACAAACCGGGTTAATTTGGTTGAGAAAGCCGGGTACCTAGCAACGATTCCCAAGTAGGCATTTTCTTTCAATTCGAGGACGATTGATTTTCTGATTGCCACCACAGCAGCTGACCGTGGTTCGGACATAAACAGTGCAAATTCACCTATAGGTTCGCCTTCACCGATATCCCCGAGGGCATGCATTGTGCCGTCTTCCTGCTTTGCTAGGGCACGGAATCTGCCTGAAAGGACTATATAAAGGGTGTTGTCTACATCTCCCTGATGGAAGAGAAAGTCTCCGGTATTTAAGGAAACCTCTTTCCCTATTTCAAGAATCTGTGTCAACAGGTCTTCGCCGAGTTCGCCGAAGAGGCGAAGGAGAATTTGGCGGTTATGTGGGTTGTGGGTAAAATCTGGGTGCAAAACTTTAGATGGTACGTAAGAAGTGAAATTATAGGGGTTAAGTCCTATTAATATAAAAGTTAAATATTGAGAAACAAAAGTTTAATTCTTAAGTGGTGATTTTTTTTCATTCAAAAAACATTTCTGATTTCAATAAATCTCTAGACTCCTGATGAAAAACCAATTATAGCAGTAAAAATAGAAAACGGCCCACGGTCAACCGGATCATTTTTTGATTCCACTTTATAACCGGCTAAAGGTAAGTCCGGATTTTAGGGTTAAGATATCGGTAAGCTAATCTTAAATTCTGAACCTTCTCCTACCACAGAGACTACATCAATTTCCCCTCCATATGATTTTATGATGTCATAGGAAAGGGATAAGCCAAGGCCAGTCCCCTGACCGGTGGGTTTGGTTGTAAAAAATGGTTGGAAGATTTTGTCTTTGATCGAATCCGGAATACCGGGGCCGTTGTCCCCTATCGAAATTTCGATTTTGTCTCCAAGGTTTTTGGTTGATACGGTTACCAGAGGCTTTAATTCAGAATTCTGAATTATGAATTCTGAATTATTAACCGCTTGAAAAGCATTATTTATAATATTCAGCAAAACCCTTCCTATATCTTGGGGAATGACATTGACTTTGGGTAAATCCGGGTCAAAATTGGTTTTAAATACACCAGTAAAGGTTTTATCTTTGGCCAACATCCCATGATAAGAAAGTCTTAAAAATTCATCCGACAGATTATTGAGGTCTGTAGGTACTTTTTCGCCTGAGCTTTTTCGGCTGTGCTCGAGCATACCTTTGACGATAGCATCCGCTCTTTTGCCGTGAAAGGTAATCTTCTCAAGGTTACGTTTGACATCTCTCAAAATCTCATTTTCCAGCTCGACATCGATTCGATCTTGCTTCTTGGTTCTTGCTTCTTGTATCTCAACAATCATTTCACTGCTTACCTCTGAAAAATTATTTACGAAATTTAAAGGGTTTTGTATTTCATGTGCAATGCCGGCTGTTAATTCTCCAAGTGAAGCCATTTTTTCCGATTGAATCAATTGAGCTTGGGCAGATTTCAATTGTTCAAAAGCAGATTCCACGTTTTCCCGCTGCACATGGATTTCCTCTTTTTGTATCTGTAATAGGCGGTTTGCCTTTTGCTTACTCAAGTTGTTTCGGTATAAGGAAATGCTGATAATGACAAACATCAACAATCCTCCCAAAGACGTAAAAATGATGATACGTTGGTTGAAAACTGCTGCATTTTTCAACTCAGTATCTTTTTGGAGCAGTTCTATTTCAGCTTCTTTTTTGTCCAATTCAAAATCAAATTGAAGTTGTCGGATCATTTGATCAGTGCTAGATTTTGCTATTTCTTCTTTCACTCCTTTAGCATTAATTTCATTCTCATAGGCAGCTTTATAATCTCCGGTAATTGCCTCAATCTCTGCCAAATTTAAATACACATCTACCAATTCATCTTTGGCATCGGTTTCAATTGCCAATAATTTGGCTCTTTCCAAAGTTAAGATCGCAGCTTCAAAATCCCCCCTCTTTCTCTGCGTTTTGGCTAATCCGAGAAGACCTTGAGTTAAATCAAATTTAGCATCCAATCTTTCCGATATTTCTAAGGAACGTCTGTGAAAACCAAATGCTTTTTGAAAATTGCCCATTTCTCCGTTGATTTCCCCTAGTTGGGTAAGCGGAAAGGTGGCGTCAATGGTTCCGTCACAAAGTTCCAAGGCCAATTGGTGAAAATAGATCGCAGAATCATACTTCAGTTCTTTGTAATAAATCTCCCCAATGTTCATTGCTGAAGTTGCAATTCCCGGCGTATGATCTATACCCTGGAATACCTCAAGTGATTTTTTGAAAAAAGTCAATGCTTCAATAAGGTTGCTGCTATTCTTTTGGTAAACGGTTCCGATATTATTCAGTGAAGTTCCAATCCTTAATTTATTATCGATTTCCTCAGAAATTTTGAGAGATTCAAAATGAAGTTCCAAAGCTCTGCTGCTGTTTCCCGTCATAAAATAAATGGAGCCCAGATTACTTAAAATATTTGCTTCTCCTGTCAGGTCATTAATTTCATGGAAATATTTCAAAGCTTCCTGAAAGTTCAATATTGATTCCTGAAAATTACCCATAGCCGCCTCCGCTCTACCTCGGGCATTATAAGCGCTGGCAAGGCCTTTTTTGTAATTTACCTTTTGGCCCAATAGGATAGCTTGATCAAAATATTCAATGGCAGTTTTATTATCAGAACCTAGAAATTCCAGTCCTATTTCCAAATATTGAGAAACCTTTGTACTATCATCATTAAGCTGTTTGATTGAATTTATTAAACTATCAGCTCTACCGGTTTGGGCCAAACTTCCAGTTGAAAGGGAAAAAGATAATAAAGGTAAAAGGAGTATGTATTTAAAAACAGTCATAAATCAGTTCATATACCTTGGTGAATGGTATCTGTTGTCTTTGTCAGATTGAGGATTTTCCTAATTGTATTTTATGCAATTGAATATAAAGTGTATTTAATAAGAAACAAACATGCTAAAGTATAAACGGACTTGGGTTAAAGCAACCCTTTATATTTATTTCGCTCGTTCATTCTATTTATTCAAAGAAATCCAACAAAATTTCGATCTCTCTACTAATGACATACTTTGGGAACAAAGTCAAATTTAACAAAATGAGAATAATATCCGGGTAAAATTTACCATTGAAAGATGGCAGTTAGATTATACCTAATAACCCGATAAATTCAAATTTATTTCTTTTCTCACTGCTCAGTTTGACTTGTTCCAAATCATCGAAAATCAATCCCTAATTTAAAATTAACTACTTTCCCTTTGTTTAGAATTGGCTAAAATGAAAGTAAACAATATTTATTTTTATTGAAAGGAATCATCACATAAAACATATAATCCAAAACAATCAAATTGGGTTAAAACAAAAAAGAATGGAAGAGACTTTCCATTCTTTTTTGCAAAGCGAAGTCCTTTACTTTTAGGGATTGTGTTTGATCACACGGATAGATTTAACTCCTTGGTTGGTTCTGATATTGATGATATAAAGGCCAACATGCATTTGGGAGAAATCCAATTCCATGCGGCTATCACTTTGGTGCCAGGTTCTTGGCAGTGCAAGGCTTCTTCCCATCGCATCCAATATGATCAGTGAGGATTCAGTTGGTTCCTCTTCCACAAGACCTCTCAGACTGAGACTTAATCTGTCTTTTACAGGGTTAGGATATACTTTTATTTCACCTGATACTTCCTCAATCTGACGAGAGGAAGATTCTTCTGATATAGACATTTCAGTCATTGGTTCACCTGACAGTGCCCTTATTCTAGCTGAATTCAAGTTGGAGGCAAGAGGCCTGATTGCTATTGCCTGAGCCACCCAATGTTCACTCAAGGAGGCAGTTGCGCTTAAGTCCCCTGTTTCCCCTGGTTCACGTTGAATAAAATAGGACATCATATTAGAAGTCAGACCTTGCTGATCATTAGGGTCATCATATACTTCAATTGTTCCTGTCGGAGGCGTCCATGTTGCATTTTTCTTATTGGTATAGAATAGCATTACCATCGTATTGCAATCAATTGTAATCAAGGACGGTGCTGTCGCAACGAACCCCTGAGCTCCTGACAATCCGCTAAATGAAGCTATAGGTCCATCAGGATGATTGATGTCTGCACCACTCACCCTTGATATCCCCATTGTCCATTTCGGACTTTGACTGATTTTGAATCCATAGGTATCAGGCTCATCAGTACTCACTACTTTGTAATAAGTGATCATTGCAACCTGGTTAAGTTGATTGACTCGTTGTATTTCAACCCATCCTTTATCCTGAGGAGTCACAGAAGGTGCTTGGCCTTTTTCAAACATCAAGCCTACAATCAACAAGTCTCCAACTTGGGTATGGGCAGGCCTTTTTATAGTTGCAGGATTACTTGTATTTCCTGCACCTTTTGCAGTTTCAAAAGTTTGGATTTCCGGTGCTTCATTTACACAACCTGTAACAGTTAGGCTTCCAAATGTGGAATTATCCAAATCGACAACATAATTGGCAGGAGTGAATAACTTCACCTCAGGACGGATGCTATAATTTCCTATGGCTATTGTTCCTGTGCTTGGGTAATCTAATCCGTCTTTGCGCAGCTTATATTCGATTTTATCAACTACAGATTCCTTGTTTTCCTCAAGGAGTACCGGAATCTCTTGGTTGTCCAAGAAATTGGTGCTGTATGCAAATCCCTCAAATTCAGTTGTAAATTCCGGTGCCTCATCACGAAACTCAATCCGGTCAGGATTTGCGGTTGTGGTTGCGGTAAGCTTAGAAGGTGTAATGGTGAGGTCAGCAGGCAAATAGGAAACATTAAAGTTTCTAGATTCAAAGGTTCCCGGAATGATAAAATGCTGACCTACATCAGTCCCCGTCACCATGATGATAGAGAAGAATTCGAGGTTGAAATCATCATCATTCTCACCTATTTCTGCACCGAAATCATAATATTTGATTCCTGCAATTTCAACTTCTTCAGCCAAATCCAGGTCTTTTTCACCCAAAATTACCAAAGAATTACCATCCTCATTTTCTCCTTCTCCACCACTGCTATTGACAATTGTCCTGGTATTGATAATGGTTTCTCCATTTATTATTGGTCTGGCATTGATAATTATACGTCCATTGACAATAGGTCGACTATTGACAATGGTTTTTGAATTGACCATTGTCCTGATATTGATCATTGGTCTGCTATTGATACTTACAGATTTGAGTACCTGATTATCAGGATTATCCAGGTAATCTACGAAAGATTCTGCCGGGACATCAAATGCGGAATTAATTATCGGTTTGCTATTGACAATTGGGCGTGAATTGGTAATTGTTCTTGCAAAAAGCATGGTTTGGGAGCTTACCATAAAGCTTTTGTTAATGAATTTAATTCTGTCAAGGAATATACTTCCATTAAATATCCCCAGCGGCAGACTAGTGTCACCAGGTTGTTTTGCCAATGAAAGATCCTGTAAATACTGGGTAAGGATTATACTTTTAATTGCCTGAACATCTTCAATTTTTACTTCGCCACCTGATTCGATCAGGTCTTGGGAGATGATCACTTCGAATTCCAAAGCCTCACTGATCGATTTTCCATATTCCAGATTGAGATCTTTTGGCTGGATAGTAATGGGAAGTTGTTCCACGGTAAAGATGCCATTGGTATAATTGACAATTCCATCAGTAAGTACTCCACCATAAATGAAGAAATCGCTGAATTGGAACCCTGTCCCAGGATGAGAGGCCCTGATGATATAAGTGCCCGATTTAGCAAGATTGCCTCCAAATTGGGTAATCGTGCTGGATATTGTCAAAAGTGTCAAATCACTATTCTGATCCTCCGGATCTGTGGTAAGTCCAATTTCTTCTAAAGTAAGGACGCTTGGTACCCATTCATTATTGTCATTTAATTCGATCAAATTGAAGGTGAGTGGTTTTACAAGCTGTCCAAATTTCTTTCTTATGTTGTCCAACTTAATGGCAACAGTGCGTTTTTTCACATTAAAGAAAAATACCGGTCCGGCGGTCCCACCGTCAGTCCCAAGTTCTGATTTTGGAGGGTTTACCACAGTAATGGGCGGATTGCCATCCAATGGTAGCATGTTGACTTCAAGGTTTCCCGTCTCTTCATTGTATTCTGAGTCAATTTTCTCGCCTCGAATATAGACCTCTGAATCTTCAATAAGATTTGTGCCTGAAATAACCAACTTAAATTCAACCTTCGTGGGGTCTATTCCAGCATCATACACAAGGACAATGTTATCAGGATTGGGATTGGCTAGGGTCAACAATGCCCGATCCGCCCTGACAAGTCCTGTTCCGGATTTAAAGTCAAAACCAGACTCATGCATGTCCTCCGCTGAGTTTTTCATCAATTTTCGAATGTCTTTAGGAAGGTTGACCTCCTTTGGACTCTCCCAATCATTTGGGGTTGTGTTGGGATAGTATTTGAGCCTTGCCTGTTGGATCAAAGCTGCTACTGCTGCGGCATGCGGGGCTGCTGCAGAAGTCCCAAAAAAGTTGGGGATTTTGTCACCTTCGAAATCAGGAGCACCAAGATCCACAGTAGTATTGACACCATTGGGTGCAGTAAAATCAGGTTTGTTCCGCTTTTCATTTTCCGTGGTCGTACCACCTCGGGAAGAGAAAGTGGCCACAGTAAATGGTAGGGTCCCCGGTGGTACAGGATTAAATCCAAAGGCAGAGGTATTGGAATAGAGCACTGCACCTACCGTCATGGCACCTTCAGCATTGGCATGGCCAACTATGGTAGATGCCTCAATTCTATTGGGGTCATTTGGATCTAGTTCTCCTCTGAAAACAACATATTTGAATTTGATTCCTTTGTTGCTATCGATATCACTACAAGCTTCGCATTCTCTTGCAATCACTAATTCTAAGGTTGTTGCTTCGCTTACTGTAAAGGAAAGGACTTCGATAGGATCACCGTTTGTATTGTTTCGGTTAAAACCAAATAAGGGTACTCCTTTATAATCCTTGAGATAAATATCCAAATCATACAGACTACCTTGGCTATTAATCGAATAAAGCGGGTCATCCCATTGCAATACAACCATATAAACAGCAGGTCCGCTTTGGCTTGGGAATACATTCATAGATTGGGTGGTATTTCCACTTGAAAATTCATGGACCCTTCCCCTTTCCCATTCGCCATCATTCAAGGGCAAAGCAATAAATTCATCGGTAACCGGATTAAATGTGCCCTCGAAGGATTTGCTTCCAAAATTTCCGGCTGAGGTAAAATAAGAAACTCCTTTGGCCGTAACTTCATTGACTGCTTTTGCTACCCGACCATCCTTAAAAAACGGTTCAGTAATATAGGTAATATCATCTACGATGACGTTACTTTTTGCTTCAGCCAAATCTAGTATACCTTGGGCAAAATCCCCTGCCGTGACTACGCCGGTTCTGAATCCAAGCTCGGCACCCGGTGCTACGTCATGTATAATCTGCAGCATCGCACGGCCTTCATCTGTGCCCCTGCCATATCTGCTTGGTAATTCCTTGAAGAAAAATAGCTCAGCAGGTAAATCCCCATTGGCGATATCCAAAGGCAATGGGTTAACCCCTCCATCTGTCCTTGTAGCATAACTATCGGACAATACACCGACCTTGATGCCTGTTCCATTGATGGCTTGGTCTCCCTCAGAATGTGTGTAGCCGATCTTCACCAAGTCAGATCTCATAACTTTATCGCCTTGGGTGGTCGTGATTCCAACATTGGTTATTGGAGGAAATGCCGGCCTTACATATTGAATGTAAAGTATTTCTTGGTTCAATCTTTCTAAATTGGCAATTGGGATAAATCCCGCAATAATGAAATCATCCTCAAACTCTTTGATTTCAATTTGATCTTCCGTGAATTCAAAATCATACTCGCTTTCAAGTAATTCTACCAGACTGGTAAAAAAAGCCTTGTCTTTAAAAATTACCTCAACAAGAACCAAATCTCCATCTATGTAAAAGACCTCGTTGGTTTTTAATGGCTTAGTAGGGTCAAAAAGATCATACAACATGGTTAATTCAGAGCCAATTAGCTCATAAACCTTGCCAGCGAAAGGAGCACACACACCAAAGACTTGCTTTTCTGTAATTCCTATTGAAAATGTTTTTGTGTCTGTAGAGCAGGCACTTCCGGGAGCAATACTTACTTCTATTTCATCTCCTCTTGTCGCAGCGTAATTGGCCGGGTCAGCGATGGCTTCAGCAGTTCCTCCATCAATTACCTTTTTGAAAACCAAAGTCCCTGAAGAAGTAGAAGCATAATCATTCAGGTTTACAATCGATGTGCTTCCGCCCTCTTCTGAACTACAGACCGTTGCATCTTTGATAGAAATAACTGCCGGTTGGGCCAATTTGACATCTAGGCTACAGGAAGTAGGACTGCATGATCCTTGGTTGCTCACATCAACGGATACCGTGCCTGAGGTTGTCCAATTGACCGATATGGAGTTTGTTCCTTGGCCTGAGGTAATTTCCCCACCTGAGACCAGCCATAAATAGTTATCTGCACCACCTGCAATAGAATAAGTAGCTAAAGCACCTGCGCAAACCTTATCATCACCCACAATTTCACAGTCAGGATCTAAGTCGATGGATGTGGATGCAGCTTGTACTGATCTATCTTGACTTCCTATTGATTTGCCATTCAAAGAAACTACCCTCGTATGGTAAGGTGAACCATCGATACTGGACGCAGAATTTCCCTCACCCCAATCTTCAGCACTTGCTATATGCCCACCCCAAGCAATGACCACTGAATTATTCGGGCCAGACAAAGTTCCATTAGCAGTAAAATTAATCCTCAAGCGGGTAATTGCTGAAGTTGAGGTGGGACTTTGCTGAACAACATAACTGATTGTACCTAACTGTCCACCATGGATTGCTAACATTCTGTCCGATTCGGGTATTTGGTTGAAGCTAGCTGCAGGCATACCACTTCCGGCACCAGGTGCGGGTATTGTTGCATATTGATATGCGTTGGATCCAAAGGGTAGTCCAGGAACCGGTTCTACAACTTCGCAAATCCTATCAAATCCTGTGATGTAATCAATGGCACTTTTTCCATTGGTCCGGGTATCCCATTCTATTTCAATTACACCTTTGAAGTCCGCCCGGATTTTGGAGATTGTAAGTCGGTAAGGAATGGATTGACTTTCAAAAAAGTGGCTGTTTGAATTGTTGGAATTTCCGGTAGCCCAATTGACAGGACTCACCGGGGTTTGATTAATTCCTCCATTCTGACCTTGTTCTAGTCTGACGGTTTGGGCAATAGAAAAATTTGCCGCTAAAAGAAATATGAGCAGGAGCATGCTGCCGACTGTGTAAAGTTTACGCATTGTAATGTTACTTAAATTTAAAGGGCTTAGGTACTATTTTTAATCTTTAATGGTTTAGATGAATTAAAAAAATCGATTCACCCAATCCCATAATTGTCATTTTTTATATATAAAGTGCAAATTACTTTTAACAAAAAGGACTTTCTAATATATGAAATAAATCTTAAAAATAATCTTGAATAAAATTTATAGATTCTATTGAAATGTCTTATAGTTTTCCAGACTAGAAAAAAGATAAAATAAAACCACTAAAAAATTTAACTATTTTATTTAATTTTTACTTCCCAAATAACATATCCATTTATTTATAAAAATTTTATTTCTGTTCTTAAACTCAGAATAAATCATTTTCCGGTCAATTTTTTTAGACTTAAAAACCAAATTTTTTGATGGATATCATGTTTTCCTTGTTTACAAAAACAATTCATGCTAAATCCCACGGCAACAAGAAGGTGGTGTTAAAACTTATAAAGTACATTAATCCTTTAGGGCTTTATTTTGATTAAGAATTTCAGACCGTACCTAAATTCATTATGATAATTTACCTATTAGAAAAACTTCTCAAAGGCTCTTTTCCGGTAAATGATTTAAACTAAATACTATGTTTATTCATTGTGTTTGACACAAAATCATATCCCAAGTTCTCCTTGTATTCGAAAACGTAGTCCACACCCATCGACCTGTACTTTTCTGCTTGGTCTGAATACCTGCTCAGTGCAAAAATTTTGAATGGTCGGTCTTTTATTCGGTCTATTTCTGTAATGGTTTGGATGTTTGCATTGAAATCGGCAACGGTCATAAAAACAGCTTTGATGTTTTTACAATCCACATTATCCCACAGCTCACTGTCAGTGACATCCGCCCACAAAGCGTTGTGTCCAGAGTGCTGAACCGCTGCAACCAACTCAGGATTAAAATCAAGACCAAGTACCTTATCACCGTGAATATTCTGAAGTGAATGGAAGGTGGGCATTCCGACACTCCCGAGTCCAACCACCAGAACTTCAGCATTTCCGAAGCTAAGTGGTTCGCAATCCACACTTTCCTTATTCCTGTTGAGCTTCAAAATAAAACCCTTAAACCTGTCAAAAATGGCATGAGAGTGAACATTGAGCGGTGCTGCCAATACAAATGACAAGGACATTAATATCGCCATTGCCACGACCCATTCATTAGTGAGTAAACCAACCTGAAGACCCACAATGCCTACGATAAGCCCAAACTCACTGAAATTGGTTAGGCCCAAGGCACTGAGAAATGCGGTGCGTGGCTGAAGTGAAAACCTAGATAGAATTAACAAAAAAAGCCCCCCTTTGAGTAAGGCAAATGGCAAAAGAATCATGGCCACACCGAATGTGGAAAAACTCGGCAATCCCACCATTCCTACATTTATAAAAAACGCAATTAGAAAAAAATCTTTGTACTCAGTCATACGGCTATACAGTTCATCCACCCTTGGATGGTTGACAAGTAGCATACCTATTACCAAAGCTCCTAAATCAGCCTTCAAGCCTACCAGGTTAAAACTCATTGCTCCTGCTACAAAAATTGCGAAGAACCCGAAAAATGAAAACAATTCTCCATGTTCCATTTGATGAAGCAGCCGACTCAGTATTTTGTGTAGAAGCCATAAAACTATGGGCAGTGCCAAAATCCAAAGTGAAGGGATTTTTTTATCGGAAAAAGCAATAAAAAGAACAGCGAAAATATCCTGTATCACCAGAATTCCAATTGCAATCCTGCCGTGGTATGAAGCCATCTCCCCGCGGGCTTCGAGGGTTTTTACCACGAAGACTGTACTGGAAAAGCTCAAGGCAAAACTCAACATCAGCGTACTTTCCATACTCAGGTCTGAGAAAATGCTGATTCCGAAGTACATCAATAGCGTAATCATACCCGACATGCCCAATATGATAAGGACCATGTGCAAGGTAGCCGAGACCAGGATTTCAGGCCTGAAGAGCTCTTTGAGCTTCAGCTTAAGGCCGATAGTGAAGAGTAAAATCATCACGCCGATATCTGCCAGCGCCTCAATGCCGCTATTGATGTTTCCCTCCTGAAGACCTGAAAAATTGATTAGAAAACCCGCGATTAAGAATCCAACCAGTGGCGGAAGGCCGATCCGCTTCGCAAGCACCCCACAAATAAATGCTGATGCAAGCCAAATTGCATCGTGGTAGAAGGGATAGATATCCATAGGGAACGAGATTTTTGCACAATTAATAACTTTCCCGGCATCAAACCAAATGGCCATCCGGAGATGCCGGTTCTATTTTGGAGGAAACCGTCTTGTTGACAAATAACAAAATTACGCAGGCAATAACGGGGATTCTGCAGAACTAAATATAAGCAGTTACTTACCTGTTGGTCATGGATTATCGGTGGCTATGCTTTCATTTAAAACGGAAGATAACCTGAATGCATCACAGGGAACCTCTAGCCACCCCTCACCTCCAACACGGTGAAAACACGGTATAAACACGGTCAAAATATAGGGGGAGGTGTCCGAAGCAGTAAAGGAAGGTAAACTTTAACTTAACGGAGCTATGGCTAGACTGACGTGTTGGGCCAAGGTTGTAGGCACTTTTGGGGGCATTAGTGCAGCCCTCTTAAATCAGCCTCCCTCACTCTGGTTTACGGAGAATACGATTAGATCTCCCCTATATTCCTCAGTCGGGTAGGTAATAATAAGTAGCCGTCCGATTTGCTCGAAGATGGACTAGGCATGAAGAATTGAAGAGGTTCCAAGCCAAAAAAAAGCAACAAAAACCCAAGGAAATATTATGGGAATTCCATGAGCAATATTAGTGAATGGGTAAAAGAATAATAAAAGTTGTTCCTAAACTAGGTTTAGAATCCACCTTAATCTCCCCCCCATGCGCCTTTACGATATTATAAGATAGTGATAATCCCAATCCCGTTCCCTGCCCGGTTGTCCCGATAGCTATCGGGATGGTGGTGAAGAAGGTTTGGAAGATTTTATAAAGTATTCTCATTCAATTATCTTTTAGTTTCTTAGTCTCCGCTTTCTTCACTTTGCAGTGTATTGTTTACAAGTGTTATCAAATCGTTTTTATCGGGCAAGTATAATTGGTATTGGCTTACAAATAATTGGCTGTTCATACCATAGGTAGCATATTCTACCAGCAATTCATCTTTATCTTTTGAAAGAATAATACCAACAGGCGGATTATCACTTTCTGTATTTTCTTCGTGGGCAAAATAGCCGAGATACATATTCATTTGGCCAATATCATCATGCTGTACTTCGTTTATTTTCAAATCGATTAATACAAAGCAGCGAAGTATGCGGTGGTAAAAAACAAGGTCGACCCTATAGTGTTTGTTATTGATGGTCATGCGGTATTGCCGGCCGGCATAAGTAAAGCCTTTTCCCAATTCTAATAAAAACTGTTGTAGGTTGTTGCAAAGTAGGTTTTCTAATTCCAATTCAGAGGGTAATTGCCCTTCGGGGATTTTCAAAAACTCAAAAACGTAGGGGTCTCTTATTACATCGCTCGGCTTTGAGATTTCTTGCCCTTGTGCCGATAATTGTAAAATTTCTTCCTTGTTTTTACTCAAAGCTAATCGTTGAAAAAGAGCAGTGTTTTTTTGCCTTTTGAGTTGAGGAACCGACCATTTTTCGGAAATGCTCTGAATTTCATAAAATTTTCGTTCCAAATCATCTTCAATTTTCAACAATTCGACAAAATGCGACCAACTCAATTGGTGAGAAGGCTTCTGACTTATTGGGTAGCGAAGATATAAAATCCTCATATACACCAAGTTGCTACGACTAAACCCCTTGCCATGCAGTAGCGAACGGTCTTTGGCCAAATTACTTATCAATGCTTTTCCATATTCAGCCCTAGCGTTACCCCCTTGTTCAAACTCTACAATGTGCTCACCTATTTGTCAATAGGATTCCAATAACTGAATATTGACAGCTTGTACTGCTTTTACTTGTCCAATTGTATAAGTTTCGGAAATTTTGCCCAACAAGTTTTGATATTCTTGGGGCTTTTCGTTGGCGTCATTCGATTTAAATTCTGACATTTTTTTGTTTTTTAACGAATACTAAATAGGCAACCGCACCACAAACGTCGTTCCTTCTCCCTCAACACTCTCCACCTCAATCGTCCCCCCATGCCCTTTCACAATATCATAACTCAATGACAAGCCCAATCCTGTGCCCTGCCCTGTAGGTTTGGTGGTGAAGAATGGCTGGAAGATTTTATCAAGTATTTTTTGCGGAATGCCGTTGCCGTTGTCCTGCACCGAAATCAATACTTTCCCGTTTTCCTGCCGAGATCTTACCAAGACTTTGGGTGAATAACCCTCTTCGCCTTTTTTACTTTCTTCATTGACAGCACTTCGACTACGCTCAGCACAAGCGTAAAAAGCATTGTTGATCAGGTTTAATAACACCCGGCCGATATCCGATGCCACCACATTAACCTTTGGCAGGTTGGGATCAAAGTCTGTGGCAAAGTCAGCCGTGAAGCTTTTGTCCTTCGCCCTCAATCCATGATAAGAGAGACGCAGGTATTCATCAGCCAAGGCATTGAGATCTGTCGGCGCTTTTTCTCCTTTGCCTGCACGGCTATGTTCAAGCATACCTTTGACGATGGCGTCAGCCCGCTTGCCGTGGTGGTTGATCTTCTCTAAGTTCTGCTTTATATCCTCCAGAATCTCATCCTCTTCACTCGATGTTGCCTTGTCTTGTGTCTTGCGTCTTATGTCTTGAATCTCATCAACCAACTCCGCACTCACCTCACTAAAGTTATTCACAAAGTTCAACGGGTTCTGGATCTCATGGGC
Source organism: Aquiflexum sp. TKW24L (assembly GCF_023502205.1). Lineage (GTDB taxonomy): Bacteria > Bacteroidota > Bacteroidia > Cytophagales > Cyclobacteriaceae > Cognataquiflexum. The sequence goes on from NZ_JAMFLG010000001.1 coordinate 248,656, forward strand.
GATGCCGGCGGTGAGTTCACCAAGGCTTGCCATTTTTTCTGATTGGATAAGTTGGGCTTGGGTGGATTTGAGGTTTTCGAGGGAAACTTGCAACTGTTGCCGTTGGTCGTTGATTTCGTCTTTTTGACGTTGGAGCAGCGCATTTGCTTTTTGTTTTTGTCGATTGTTGCTGTAAAGAATTAAACCGATGATGGAAAGAAAAGCAAGTGCTGCAAGAAAACCATACGTCCTGATTTTTGATTGTGTTTCTATTTGCTGCTTTTCCAATTCCCGCAAACGAGCGGCTTCGCTAAGTAACAAACTCTGAAAGGTGGCTAGGTTCTTGTATTTTTCTTTATTCCACGCATCTATTGTAGTGAGGGTAAGCCCTTGGTATTTTAAAACACTATCTGGTTGATTGTTGAGCAAATATGCTTTGTATAAGTCCTCGTAAACGCCTCCGTCCCTAAACCATTTTGAATTTATCAATCCTGGCTCAGAACCTACTTCGTATGCTTTTTTGGCATAGTAAAGGGAAGAATCTTTAACCCCATTATTCTGATGTACCGAGGATAAATCGCTATATATCCATAACAACATTTGCCTGGTAGTTGCCTTATATTCAGTAGCAACTTGCAGTGCTTTATAGAGGTATTCTCTCCCCAATTCGTCATTTTTCGCCTTAAAGTTCTTACGGGCCAAGTAAAGGATAGGAAATGTCTTCCCTCCACTATTGATCTGTTCGAAAAGCTTCACGGACTTCTGTGCATATACTTCCACAGAATCAAGCTGGCTTGCATCAAGATACTGCCTTGCAATTAAAGACGAAACACTAGCTATTCTAAAATAATCTTTAATTAATGACGCTATCCTTATACTTTCTTTATAATGAAAAATGGCCTGTTCCGTATTTCCTGTTTCTTCCATTAATTGCCCATACGTCTGATAGGCAAAATCCAATCTTGCTAATTTAAATTCAGCAGATGTTAATTTGCCCAAACCAAACGCATATTTTTCGGAATCGGGGTTTTGCAAAATTTCGAATGCTTGTAATAAATTTTTCAGTGCTTCAGCATATTCTCCTTTTTGCACTAATGTGTTTGCCTTAACTACCAGAAAACGTCCTTCGTGTAATGACTGCTTACTTTTTCGAGCAAGAGATAAACCCTTATCCGCATAAAATAGTACGGAGTCATAATTAAATCCCTCATAGTATTGGTAAATGTCAGTAATTGACCTTAACCTGATGGAGTCGTGGGTAGCAGTATTAAGTGCATTCTTTAGGCTGTCAATCCTGGATTGTTGGGCATAGGATGAGACCGAAATAAACAGTGTAAGCAATAGTGTTGTAAATAATTTCATATGTTTTGAACAAATCAAAAATGAGTAATAGGCAAGAGAATTTGAAATACTGAACCTTCCCCTTCTTTTGTTTCCACTTTCAACTCCCCCCCATGCGCCTTTACAATGTCATAAGATAAGGATAATCCCAATCCTGTGCCCTGTCCTGTGGGTTTGGTGGTGAAGAATGGCTGGAAGATTTTATCAAGTATTTTTTGCGGAATGCCGTTGCCGTTGTCCTGCACCGAAATCAATACTTTCCCGTTTTCCTGCCGAGATCTTACCAAGACTTTGGGTGAATAACCCTCTTCGCCTTTTTTACTTTCTTCATTGACAGCACTTCGACTACGCTCAGCACAAGCGTAAAAAGCATTGTTGATCAGGTTCAATAATACCCGGCCCATATCCGATGCCACCACATTTACTTTTGGGAGCTTGGGATCAAAGTCTGTTTTGAAGTCCGCCGTGAAGCTTTTGTCCTTCGCCCTTAATCCATGATAAGAAAGACGCAGGTATTCATCAGCTAAGGCATTGATATCCGTGGGTGCTTTTTCCCCCTTGCCTGCGCGGCTATGCTCGAGCATTCCTTTTACTATCGCATCCGCCCGCTTGCCGTGGTGGGTTATTTTTTCCAGATTTTGCTTGATATCTCCAAGTATTTCCCCGACCAAAGTCTCATCTCTCGCTTCTTGGCTCTTGCTTCTCTCCTCCTCTATTTCTCCTATCATTTCACTGCTCACTTCAGAGAAGTTATTCACAAAATTCAACGGGTTCTGAATCTCATGGGCGATGCCGGCAGTAAGTTCGCCAAGACTTGCCATTTTTTCGGATTGGATGAGTTGGGCTTGGGTGGATTTGAGATTGGCCAAAGCTTCTTCAAGTCCATGCTTTTGAAGTAGGATTTCTTCGTTTTTGAAATGGAGGAGTTGATTCGTTGACTTTTCTTTTTGTCGGCTCCGATAAATAACCAAGGCAATAATCACCGTTGAAATTAAAGCTGCGATAATGGAAAATATTATCCAGCGTTGACGATTGGTTTTTTCCTGAAATTCAAGCTCTTTTTGATCTCGTTCTGCCTTTAGAATCAGTTCCCTTTTTTCATATTCATATGCTGCTGCAAGGTTGGCAGCCTGCCTTTCTGTTTCTTGATTGTTGATGCTATCTGCATACTGCTTAAAAAGCTTGAAGTGAAAAAGTGACAGCTTATCCCTTCCCCGTGTTTCATGGATTTTACTCAGGAGTTCATTTCCATCTCTCAAAAGCTCATTGTATTTAACTTGGGTTGCCAGATTTACCAGTTGTTGGCCATACATCAAAGCGCTTTCGGTATTTCCTTCAGCTAGGTGAACACGGGCCAATCCCAAATAACTTCTACCCAGATACTCCTGACTCTTGATTTCTTCTGCCAACTGATTGCAAAGCTTGAAGGACTTAATGGACTCTTCATAGTTACCTTGTTGCAGGTAGGCTGTACCCAGCAAAAGTTGGATGAAAGACATCGTTTCCTTGTTGCCGGTGAGTGCGGTCACTTCCTCAGATTTTAATAAATATTCAAGCGCCTCCTCATTACGATTGAGTTGGATCATCACCTCTCCGATATTTGCTGCGAAAGCTTCTATTCCGGTTTTAAAGTTAAATTTTTCAGCAATTGTCAATGCCAGGAGGTAAAATTCCAGCGCCTCAGAATATTTTCCCTGCATGTAATAAATGGTCCCTATACCATTTGTGGAGGAGGCGATGCCCTTGCTGTCCGCTATTTCTTCTCTTATTTTCAGCGCGGCATAAAAGTTATCCAAGGCTTCAGGATATTTCCCAAGATTGAAATACACCATACCCTTGTTTTGAAATACTTCTGCTGCACCTTTGGGGTAGCTATTCTTTTCGGTAAGCTGAAAAGCTTCCTCAAAGACTTCAAGTGCTTGCATGTAATTTCCTTGGATATTTATGACTGCACCACGGTTCTTGAGCCCATCGACCATTCCTTTTGAATAATTAATTTCCCTAGAAAGCGCGATCGTCTGATCTGCAAGCAGACTTGTACTGTCAGGGTTGACGTAGAGTAGTCGGAATCCCAACTCACTCAGGGTTTTGATATAGGTCGTGTCTTTTTCGAAGGATGGATTCTTCTTCAAATCTGTAATCAACAGTTTCAAACTGTCCGTTTCCTTTGTTTGGGCCATTCCCACATTCACGGTCATTATCAAGAAAAACAGGATAATATTAATTTTCATAGGGGAAATTAGGTAAACACCAGAGCTATAGATTCTTTAATTATGGGCTTTACTTCCATAGGAATGTTTTAAATAGGTATTTGTATTTTAAATTCTGTTCCTTCTCCTGTATTTGACGACACTATTATCTCTCCACCATGCGCCTTCACGATATCATAAGATAGTGATAATCCCAATCCCGTTCCCTGCCCTGTGGGTTTGGTGGTGAAGAAGGGCTGGAAGATTTTGTCTTTGATAGATTCGGGGATGCCGGGGCCGTTGTCTTGGACGGAGATTTCGACCCCTAAATCCCCTGAAGGGGACTTGGTTGCCGTAGTTTTGACAATCACCTCTGGTTTGTAGCCTTCTCCACTTTGAGAGCCTGTCCCGATATTTCGGGAGGGTTTGGGGGTAGATTTTGCTTTTTCGTTAACTGTACTTCGACTCCGCTCAGCACAGGCGTAAAAAGCATTGCTGTATAAGTTGAGCAGGACCTTACCGATGTCTTGGGGAATGACTGAAATCTTCGGAAGATCGGGATCCAGGTTTGTCTGTAACTCAACTTTGAAATTGGGATCTTTCGCTAAAAATGATTGGTAGCTCAGCCGAAAAAATTCATCTGCCAAAGCGTTGAGATCGGTCAGTTCTTTTACACCAGAGCCGGTTTTGCTATGCTCGAGCATGCCTTTCACGATGGCATCCGCCCGCTTGCCGTGATAGTTGATCTTTTCGAGGTTTTGCTTGATATCTTTTGAAATAAATTTAGCCTCTTCAATATCTCCTTTATCGAGCTCTTCATTCATTTCATCCAATAGTTCCGTACTCACTTCAGAAAAATTATTGACAAAATTCAGGGGGTTCTGTATCTCATGGGCAATGCCGGCAGTGAGTTCACCGAGGGAGGCCATCTTTTCGGATTGGATGAGTTGGGCTTGGGTGGCTTTTAATTTATGTAAAGTGCTTTCAACTTTTTGTTTTTGTTCCTGTAGAACTGTGTTCGCTTTTTGTTTTTGACGGTTGTTTCTGTAAAGAACCACGGCTACAATTAGAAATAAGGCGACCCCTCCGATCAAGCCACGTTGCTTTATATTATTTCGGTATTCGATTGCCGCCGCTTCAATTTCGGTTTGTCTTTCCTGTTCTTCCATTGTAGCAGCCTGAAGCCTCTGGAATTTCTGTGCTCCATACAAACTGTCTTTTGCTGCCGAAGCCATCTGATAATACCTAACCGCTTCTTCTGGATTTTCTTCAGCATATAGCTCCGCCAATAAACTGCTTGCTGTGAGTATCCTGTTGGTATAGGAAAGTTCTATTCCGAATTCCAATCCCAGTTTTGCATAATAAATGGCTGAATCAGGCTGGTCAAGCTCCTTGAAAATCTGGGCAATTGCGTTACTGGAAGTAGATGCTTCTCTAATCGAATTTGCGGCCATTGCCTCCTTCATGCTTTTTTGGAAATATATTATGGCTTGATTAGGCTCTCCTCTTTTCGATGCTAAATCTCCTCGTAACCTATTAGGTATAAAACCATACGTTTCCTCAAGTATTTCTAATCGCTTTTCTGCAGAATCCAATTGATCTAATTGTATGGTAATTTCTGCTATAAAATATTGCGTAACCCACCTTGGAAAATCATCATAGTTTTTCTTTATAAGATTATCGGCTTTTTGGAAATAAGGTAGTGCTTTTAAAAAATCCCCAACACTGAGATATACATTGCCCACCCGGATCAAACTAGCAACCCACAGATCAGTAAGCTGTTCTTTTTCTGCAATTTTTAATCCCTGAAGCCCCAGTTGTAATGCATAGGGCAAGTCTCCTTTTTCCCTGTACAGCACACTCAGAACATTCAGTGCCATTATTTCGCCTTTTTTAAAATCTAACTCCCTTGCATGTAATAGTGCCTGATTGGCAAGAATAAGAGAGGTGTCCGGATTATTGCTTCTGTATGCCTCACTTAACCTACTTTTCAATACAATCCTAGCAGTATCCGTCTTAGCCTGCGAAAGTTCCTGAATTAATCTTTCAGCATCCTTGAATGTCTCCATCTGAGCGAATGCGGAACCACAAGAAATAATCAGTATTAGAAAAATAAAAAGGATCTTCATATTCCAGGATTTTTAGAAACCATCAATATAATTATAAACTCACTCCCTTTCCCTTCCTTCGTCTCCACCCTCAACTCCCCCCCATGCGCTTTCACAATATCATAAGATAAGGATAATCCCAAACCTGTCCCCTGTCCTGTAGGTTTGGTGGTGAAGAATGGTTGGAAGATTTTGGATTTGATGGAGGATGGGATGCCGGGGCCGTTGTCGGAAACTTTAATTTCTATTTTGTCTCCGAGGTTTTTTGAAGTGATGGTGACCATAGGTTTGAAACTCTCCAAGGGTTCGCCCCGATAGCTATCGTGGGCCTTGGAGGGTTGGCTACAAGCATAAAAAGCATTGTTGATCAGGTTCAATAATACCCGCCCAATGTCAGATGCCACCACATTAACCTTTGGCAGATTCGGGTCAAAGGCTGTGGCAAAGTCCGCTGAGAAGCTTTTGTCCTTCGCCCTTAATCCATGATAAGAAAGACGCAGGTATTCATCAGCCAAGGCATTGATGTCCGTCGGCGCTTTCTCCCCCTTGCCAACACGGCTATGCTCGAGCATTCCTTTGACAATGGCATCAGCCCGCTTCCCGTGGTGATTGATCTTAATTAGGTTTTCCTTGATATCCTTTGAAATAAACTTAGCCTCTTCAATATCTCCTTTATCGAGTTCTTCATTCATTTCATCCAACAGTTCCGTACTCACTTCCGAAAAATTATTCACGAAGTTCAAAGGGTTTTGTATCTCATGGGCAATGCCTGCTGTGAGTTCGCCGAGGGAAGCCATCTTTTCAGATTGGATGAGTTGGGCTTGGGTGGATTTTAGGTGTTCGAGCGATTTTTTAAGTTCTTCGGTTCTTTCTTCTACTTGTTTTTCCAAGACCATATTCTGGTTGGCCAGGATTTCTCTTTTCTCTTCTGTGACTTGCAGAAGTTTTTGGCTTTCCTCCCGAACTGCCTGAAGGATTTCCCGGAAGCGGACTGAGATATAGGCCAATAGAAACAAGGGAGGACTCAGGATGTTGAGGGAAAGTAGAAATTTATCATATTCATTGTACAAGTCAAGGTTGTACTTATGTAGCATAATGTAAATTATAATGGCTGTGGTGGGTACAATAGCTCCTGCCAAAATAGCCCATTTGGCTCCTGTGATGTTCCTGAAATGGGTATAGAATATTTTTCCAAAATGCACCAACATCAATAGGAAGAAGATGCCGAAAGGAAAAGAAATCGAAAAGATGTGGGCAAAAATGTTAGTGACCAATAGAACCCCCAATATCATCCAAGAGGTCTTTGAAATCCTTTGGGTGAGTACCCACTCCAAGATAAACAATGCAAAAATGGTCAAAATAGCCTGAAAAGTGATAAAAAAAGCGAATCGGATTTTTTCCAAGCTATAGGATATTTCAAAAAAAGTATGGCCAAATATAACCAGGGAACCGATCAAAGCTACCGTGCTAAATCCTGCAATGAGCTGGAAAATTTTCTGGTCAGGATTGAGATACACCAAAAACCAATAGAGGAAAAAAAGCAGGAAGGATACTGCAATGCAAAGGGTAACATAAATATGGGTCTGTTTAATATTTCGGGTGACCCATGCTACATATTCCGGTCCGGTGAGGTTGATTAAATTCTGCAGGTTTTCAGGTTTCAGTCTGATTTCCCTTTGGGTAAAAGTGCTCTCGTAATCCACAAAATGAAGAGCGAGCATATGCTCTTTTCCAACTTCCAGATCAATCGGAAGCGGATACTTGAGGATGGGATTATATGCCTGATAGGGATTGCCCGTGTCTCCAAAGGAATGGATCAATTTTCCATCCAGGTACACATTCATTGCTGCCCAAAGTTCCCTGGAGATTGCCAAAGGGATGTTTTCAAATGACTCATCTAACCTGATCTTAATCCGAAACCAGCCTTCTAATCTTCCATTTTCATCTTCCATATCAGGACTCAATTTTGATGGATTCATCGATTCCCATCCACTGATATCCAACTCCGGGTTTGCCCAATTAGAATCATGGCCTTTTTTGAAAATCCAGCCATCCAGGGGAGCTAAAAAAATCCGTTGATGGGACTTAAACATATCTTCCGATAAAACAATCGCATCTTGTTGGGCAAAACTGTTAAAAGTGTAAGCCAGAATAACAAGAAGAAAAATCATGAACCTTCTCATAAGACATCGTTTTTTGGAAGTGAAATAAAAAAAGTTGCCCCCTGATTTGACATACTTTCAATCTTCAACTCCCCCCCATGTGCCTTTACAATATCATGCGTAATACTCAGTCCAAGTCCCGTTCCCTCGGTTCCTTTTTTGGTGGTGAAGAATGGTTGGAGGATTTTGTCTTTGATTTCGTCAGGGATGCCGGGGCCGTTGTCGGAGACTTCGATGGTTATTGTATCTCCCCGCTTTTGGGTGCGTACTCTTAGAGACGCAGCATGCAGCGTCTTTACGGACTTCATCGCATCAAAAGCATTGTTGCACAGGTTGATGATTACTCTGGAAAAGTCTTCTTTGACTAGGGACACTTCCTTTACCTCGGGATCCAAATCCAAGATAATCTCCACATCGATGGGATTTTTTCCCGCCCGCATTCCATGAAAACTCAGGTTGGCATACTCTTGGATCAGGGCATTGAGGTCTGTTGGTTCTTTTTTACCGGTTCCTTCCCTGGAATGCTGCAACATGGAGGTCACGATACTGTTGGCACGGGTACCGTGTTCGTGGACTTTTTGGAGGTTTGATTTGATATCCTCTAGGTTTTCCTGTATAAGCGTTTCGTCTCTCGCTTCTTGCTTCTCGAACTCTTCCAAGGTTTCTTCGATAATCTCGATGGACACCTCCGAGAAGTTATTGACAAAATTCAGCGGATTTTTGATCTCGTGGGCAATGCCTGCCGTCAGCTGACCGAGTGAGGCGAGCTTTTCCTGCTGGACAAGTTGGGCTTGGGTGGATTTGAGTTCCTCCAAAGATCTTTGAAGTGCCGAATTGGTTTCTTCAATGGCTTTCCTTTTCAGTTCAAGCTCCTCAATTGTTTCTTCGAGTAAAATGGCAGTAGTGCGTTTTACCTTTTCAGTTCGGTCCAGTTTGAATTCCAAAATGGTCAACTCTTTATCCGCATCCTTGAGGGATTTATTGAGAGAAGATTTTTGCTCATCAGAGATGGCTTCAATCTGAAGTAGTGTGTCGAGAATATGCTGGAGGTGTCTGTTCATTTATTTTTCTTTTAGCACCACACAACAGGTGGTGAGATTATGCATCTCCAGATTTCCCCCTGTTGCCCGTGCAAGCTCTGCATTGCTGAACATGCCTACCATCGGTACATCCCACACGTTGCGCATGCCTTCAATTTCATCCCCAATCAAAGGCCCCAGGGTGATGAATCTGCCTGCGCAACTGAAAATAACCAATGCATCCGCTTCCGCGATTTCTTCTGCCTTCAAATCTTCGCAGGCTTTAATTACTTTATCAATCACATCAAAATCCGGAGGCAGTGAAAAGCGCACTTTGGAACCTTGGGGCACCGATCCGCTGCAATAAAAGGAATGGTCATTCCAGTCTACCATCAGACCGGGCCGCATTACGGGGTCCCCGGCTTCCCGTTGCAACTGCAATGGAAATGCCGCAGCCACCTCGATAGAGAATCCTCCATTCTCCGGTGTGGCATTTTCAATTCCTCCATACTTGATCGTAAGGTCCAATACCGGAATATCATCTACGGTGTACACATGGTTGCCTTCACTCTTTGTGACAGTTCGTTCCGTGCCCACTGCTTTCCAACCGCAGGTAGCCCTACCCTTTATTTTGATTTTATTCTCATCAATCGCCAACACGGTCATACCTCTGTTGGATTGTTTATCATTGGTAAAAACATATTGATGCATAAAAGAGAAATCATCTCCAGCCATTCCACCATAAATATTCACCTGCTTGCCAATGACGTCTTCAAAACCAAAAAGCAATTGCTCTGCATCCGTTTCCAAATGGCTGCCTATTATTAGAAATGCAGGATTGGAAAAATGCTGCAATGATTTCTTTGCGATGCCAGCGGCCACTTCACGGTAATTCTTTTGTGGGTATTCCTCAAAATAGATTTGGAAATGTGCTGGATTCATGTCCAAAAGCATGATCGCTGCTTCTCCTAATACTACCTGGTCATCCATAAAACCTCCATTCGTAGTAGCCCCAAAAATGGCCAAGCCAGCTTCGTCCAATACCTGGCAGATGGCATTGCGGTCTTGTTTGACAGAAACAAAAGCGATGGCGAGGGTGGGTTTAAATCCATCCGCCAAACTGGCTTGCAATGCTGATTTAATTTCTTCCGGTGATGTTCCTTTAATTGATTTCGCTATCATGGGTTCAGTGTTTTTTTATAATATTATTTCTCTTTCAATGCTACCCAGCTTACCGTTGTACCCTGAAATTCACAGCGGCCTTCATCCAGTTTTCCAAATTCACCCAAAGAGAAATAGCCTATCATGGGCTTGCCCCAGGTGGATGCCAGACCTTCTATTTCTGTGGAGATCAAAGGGCCGAACGTTCCTAATCTTCCTACACATGAAAAAACCAACAACACATCGGCATCCGGCATCTCCTTTTCTTTACTGATTCTGGTGCTTTCCAACACTTTGTCAATCACATCAAAATCCGGTGGCAGGGAAAAACGGAATTGATCTCCTTCATTTACACCACCTGCAATCATGACGGATTTGTCGGCAGGATTAAAAAACAGCGCAGGCTTCATAATGGCATTTCCTGATGCCCTCTCAAACTGTAATGGATAGCCCAGGTCTGTTGGAATAAATCCACTTCCTTCTGGATTATCCCTTACTATATCATTACCTAAGAATCTTTGAATGACATGCATCGCCGGTTCATGGTCAATGGTGAGCGCCCAAGTGCCTTCACATTTCGTGATTTTTTTGCTTGTCCCTACCGGCTTCCATCCTGAAACAGCCAGGCCGCTCATCGCAACCTTGTCCTGATCCAGAATGAGTGCAAGTAATCCTCCCTTACTTGATACATCATTGGTGAAAAGGATTCCTGTAAAGTCAGCCGGATCACCACTACCGCCACCCGCGATCAAAATATCCTGGCCTGCCGCATCCGTCAATCCTTTGATGAGCCCATCATAGGAAATTCTGAAATCCAATGGTGAAATGATGAAGCCCGGATTCTTAAAAGCGCTTTTCCCAGTTATACCTGCATTATACCCGGCTTCATAAGCAGACGATCCTTCGTAATCGTTCAACACTATTTTGAAGTTCTCCGGTTTAATATCCAGAAGCATCACAACAATATCACTGTCTGTAATTCCCTGATCCGTAAAGTTTTGTGGTGCAGTGACCCCGAAGATTGTAATGCCCTGATTCTCACAAATAGCGCGAAGAGGTTCCGCATCGTCCATATTGCTTATCATAATGATGGCAAGGGTCGGTTTGAAACCCTGGTCATTGGGCTGGCTGGCATCACTTATGATTTCCTCCAATGCTTTTTGTATTTCTGAAGGTGTTTTTCCTTGGATTGATTTTGCTTTCATTTGCTCAGGTTTATTATAAATTTTGTGCCCTTATTGACATAACTTTCGATTTCCAATTCACCCCCATGTGCCTTCACAATATCATGGGTAATACTCAGCCCAAGTCCCGTTCCTTCTGTTCCTTTTTTGGTGGTGAAAAAGGGCTGCAGGATTTTGTCCTTGATGTCGTCAGGGATGCCGGGTCCATTATCCTCAAGTGATATCCGAACCCGACCCTTTTCAAGCATTGTAGACACCATTAATTTCGGATTGTACCGAACATTACCAGAATCCCCATCTTGTGTCTTGTGTCTTGTGTCTTGTGTCTTCAAAACCTTCTCCCTCATCGCATCAAAAGCATTGTTACACAGGTTGATCACCACCCTCGTAAAGTCCTCTTTGACTAGGGATACTTCTTTTACTTCAGGGTCCAAATCCAAGATAATTTCCACATCGATGGGGTTTTTTCCAGCCCTCATGCCATGGAAACTTAAGTTGACATACTCTTGGATCAGGGCATTCAAATCAGTAGGTTCTTTTTGGCCCGATCCTCCTCTCGAATGCTGTAGCATCGAGGTCACAATACCATTGGCACGCGATCCATGTTCATGGACTTTTTGGAGGTTTGATTTGATATCTTCCAGATTTTCCCGAATCAATGTCTCGTCTCTCTCTTCTCGCTTCTCGAACTCTTCCAAGGTTTCTCCAATAATCTCAATGGAAACTTCCGAGAAGTTGTTGACAAAATTGAGTGGGTTCTTAATCTCGTGGGCGATGCCGGCGGTGAGTTGACCGAGGGAAGCAAGTTTTTCTTGCTGCACGAGTTGGGATTGGGTGGCTTTGAGGTCGGTCAAAGAATTGCTAAGCTCAGCCGTGCGATCAGCCACCTGTTTTTCTAAAAGGGTATTCTGGTGCAATAAAAGCTCCTTCTTTTCCTTTTCGGCATGGATGCGTTCCTGAAAAAGCATCTTTATCCGATAACCCACTCCGATGGTCACAGTTAATAGCAGCCCTACAATAATATAGTTTTCTCCGAAAGGAAGGGGAATCAGGTTTGGAATGACAAACAGCAACAATGCCAGACCTATAATCTTTGAAAGAGAATCCTTTAAAAACACATAGATTATTCCTGATCCAAGAAAGGTAATTCCATATATTATCATGAAAACCGTAGTAAAATCAGAATTTTTATAATAAAAAAATAAGTAAAACAAAACAATATGCGAAAAAAGAAAGAACCATACAGATGGGTACATAACCTTATCCAATTTGCGGTATTTTATTGGCAGATCGATAAATACCCTGGCGAATTGAAGCAGAAAAACCATCATAAGCACGGAGGTTCCAAGGCCAACATAGAGACCATTTACGGGATTTTCAGGGTAAAGAAGTGAAGTCAGGGGATCAGTTGGGATATTTGATAGGGTATCCACGAAGAGAGCTGTAACAAAAATTACAAACCACATCGAAGTTCTGTCCCTTAAATAAAGATAAATGACCAATGACAGGATCCAGGTCACTAAAAAAATGCCGAGCCAAAATGAACCATCCCCACCCAGAGGAAGACCTGGAAAGGCAACAAAAGGATCATAGATAGTCAATTGGGGAAAAGAAGACGTTATGAGGTAGTTTTTACTGATATGCACCCAAAGAGTCAAGGTGCTTCCAGATGACAGGTTGAGATTCAGCAAGGATTGGGTGTGCCGGCTCTTAAAATCCCTTTTGGAGGCCGGGACAAAATATCCGGTAATTCCTGAACTTATAAGGCTTCCATCCTGTACCCCGTAGGACTGGATTTCCGAAAAATTATTGTTCCAACCGAATCCTGAATAAGGAAAATTCTCAACATGCAGCAGCCAGTTGTGGAGATCCACCTGACTTTTAAATTCAATGGGAAACCAATACTTTTCAAAGTGCTTGATAACTTTTTCATCCGGACGGACCTTCAATACCTCTCCGTCCTTAATGTCCCCGTTCAGAATATCCTGAATGGATAAGGGAGTGTCTCCTTCTTTGATTACCCAGCTAGGTTGGGGCAATTCCTGTATGGATTTGTAGGAGTCGATGGTGACGGAAACAGGGGCAGGTAGACGCCCATCCTGCGCATGAACCGTAAAACAACTCAAGCAGAGAATCAAAAAAAGGAGTGCGGGGAAGGATTTCATCAGCTCATGAATTAGTGGGGATAGAAATGGTGAAAATTGTGCCATTGGGGTTTGATTCTATGGAGAGACTGCCCCCATGTGCCTTCACAATATCATGGGTAATACTGAGCCCAAGCCCGGTACCCTCGGTCCCTTTTTTGGTAGTGAAGAAAGGCTGCAGGATTTTGTCTTTAATGTCGTCAGGGATGCCGGGTCCATTGTCCGCTACTTCGATGAGGATGATATCTTTTTCAGCTTTGGTGCATACTGTGAGTTTGGGGTGATATAATTCAGAATTATGATCCCGATAGCTATCGGGAATGAATTCAGAATTGGTTTTGCTCCTCATCGCATCAAAAGCATTGTTACACAGGTTGATGATTACTCTGGAAAAGTCTTCTTTGATCAGAGAAACTTCCTTTAAATCAGGGTCTAAATCCAAAACTATCTCTACATTGATCGGATTCTTTCCTGCCCGCATTCCGTGAAAACTCAGGTTGACATACTCTTGGATCAGGGCGTTGAGGTCTGTAGCTTCTTTTTTGCCCGTTCCCCCTCTGGAATGCTGCAGCATGGAAGTCACAATACCGTTGGCCCTTGAACCGTGCTGGTGGACTTTTTGGAGGTTCAACTTGATATCTTCCAGATTTTCCCGAATCAATGTCTCGTCTCTCGCTTCTCGTTTCTCGAACTCTTCCAAAGCTTCTTCTACCAACTCAATAGACACCTCCGAGAAGTTATTGACAAAATTCAGGGGGTTCTTGATCTCATGGGCGATGCCGGCAGTGAGTTGACCGAGGGAAGCAAGTTTTTCTTGCTGTACGAGTTGGGATTGGGTGGCTTTGAGTTCGCTCATCGCCGATTCTACTTCGGCTTTGGCCTTTTCCAGTTTCACAAAATCCTCATATCTCGCGTAGGCTATGGCAAATGATTTGGCTAAAGCTTTTACCAGATCAATCTGCTCATCGGACAGACTTATGGTTGAGCCTACATACAGTAACCCTTGGGCAAAAGGCACAAAGTGCAGGTGGAGTGACTCCGGTGCAGCTTCAGCACCTTGATAAGTTTTGAGGTCTTTGACATATCCTTGTTCCTGCATGGATTTACCCCAATTGATGAAATCGGTTTGATTCCAATGTTGGACATAGACTTCACCTTTTTTCCAGGCCTCTACCGATTTGGAGGTCATTTCATTGGCAGAAAATGGAAGTGTCATCACAGCCAATGACTTTCCTTCAGGCGTGGACAGGTAAATTTCCACGTTACTTCTATTCTCATGCACAATAAATACCCCGCATCGGATAAAGGGAATGCCTAAGGTGGTCAGTTCATTGAATACCAGTGGGGTAATTCTGCCGAGGTCATCAGCATTGCGCATGGATGAAATATCTGCTCGGACCCGATCCAATGAAGCCTGTCGCATGGCGGCCCGGGCACTGGATTGGGCCATCTGCAAATCCCTGAAACGGGTGTAAGCAAATGAAAATACGGCCGTGGCCCTTTTTAATAGTTCCCAACTTTCTGTTGAAATCTCTCCGGGAGCAGCGGCACCGATGTAGCCATTGGAAAATTTATACAAATGATAGGTGCGATCAGGAATAGTCTCTCCATAAAAATTACTGGTTCCAAACAGGTCGGATTTTTCTTCACAATATCGGATCCATTCTATCCTTTGCTCACCCTGCATCAGGATGGAAGTTTGTTCCGCTTTGGAGCGGACAAATTCATCCATCTTTCGGCCCACCCAAGTGTCCTGAAGGTCAAGGGTCATTTGGTCGGTAATCGCTTTATCAGGGTTATCGGGATTTTTTATAGTAAACCAACATTGGGTCAATCTGCTGCTTTCATCCTGAATGTAGATGGAACTGGTTTCCAATTCTTCTACTCCCAATGCGCCCATTTCCTCTCGGAGCAGTTGGGCTACATCGATCAGTTCATCTGGACTTTGCATAGCCAAAGAGCGAGAACGCACTTTTTCCAATGCATTTGCTATTTGCGCTTCCCTTGCTTGGGCTTCTGCTTTTTTCAGATCCAGAAAACGCGTGTAGGTCTGGTCAAAAACATTGGTGAATCGTTTGAAAATGGCATGTGATTCGGGCACCTTTTCATAGGTGATAAACAGAATAAATCCTTGGGTGAATTTGCAGAGGTGGTTGATCTGATAGGTGGGCAGCGAAAGCCCGAGCCTGTCAATTTCGTCAAAAGTGGGCTTCAGGTCCGGGAAGGATTTCATGTGGGCATAGTGCTCCTCCAACGCTTTATCGCCAAGTTCCTGAACCAACATTGTATGATCACTCAGGACGAATTCACCCATTTCATCGAATGAATTTTCTCCCCAAAGGCGAAGCTGAAATGGCGTTTGAATGGTTCCTTCGCTACTCATGCAGCAGGTTGCCGTTTTCTTATCCTCTGCGAGAATATTGTACCCACAACTCCAAGCATGGATTCCGAGTGCTCTCACTTCTGTAAAAAGGAGATTTGCTACTTCAGGGAGTTCCTCACTGCTTTGCATTCCCATGGTGCGGGATCTGACTTTTTCTAGAGAAGTTTCGATTTTTGCTTCTCTTGCCTGTGCTTCTGCTCTTTGGAGATCTAGAAAGCGGGTGTAGGTTTGTTCAAAAACTTTACCGAGTCGCTTAAAAATATCATGGGCTTCCGGCACCGGTTCATAAGTAATAAACATCACGCTAACTTTGGCGCCAAACACAAAATGTTCATACTGCTGAGAAGGGAGGAGCCCATCCTTTACCATTATATCATACTCTTTCTCATCAATCCCGCTAATTGCCAGGTACAATTGTTTGATTTTTTCTCCCTCCACATACAGGACATCAAATTCTACCCCGCTTTTCCTGGCATTACTGAGTTCCTTTAATGCCTCAGCCTTTTCTGTGTGGACGGTATTAGGCCCATAAATTTCTCCATTAAGACTTAAATAGTCCACGTAGGAGTTATTGTCCTCGCTCCAAACATTAAAGCCTGTGGTCCATGTTTTAATACCCAAGGCACTAACCTGATTGAATAACAGACCTGCAACATCTGTCAATTCATCGCTAGTCTGCATGGCCATGGTTCGTGATCGGACTTTCTCCAATGCATTTTCAATCTGCGCTTCCCTTGCCTGTGCTTCGGCTTTTTGGAGATCAAGGAAGCGGATATAGGTTTGTTCGAAAACTTGGGCGAATCGAATAAAAATATCATGTGCTTCCGGGCAAGGCTCATATGTAATGAACAGGAGGTTGCCGTGAGAGAAATTTGCGAGGTGGTTTATTTGAAAAGTAGGGTGGTGCTCACCAGCCTGAGCTCTTTTTTCAAAGGCTTTTTTGATTTCCGGAAGCGACAGAAAATACCGGTAGTGTGCTTCCAGGGTTTCTCCCTCCAATACATCTACAAAAAGCTTGTCGCCCCTATCCCTTGATTCCTGAAAATGAATAAATGTGGCCTCTTCGGTTAGCGGAATTTTAAACCCATCCAAAATAGCGCCATCGGGACTACCCATGTAGGAAGTGAAAACGGTATCACCCTGCTCCCATATATTAAACCCACAACTCCATGGTGGCACACCTAAGTTTTGTATCTGCTGAAACAATAGCGCAGACGTTTCTCCCAATTCACTGCTGTGTTGCATTGCCATGGTTCTTGCGCGCACTCTCTCCATGGCTAGTTGAATTTGCGATTCCCTCGCTTGAGCTTCGGCTTTTTCGAGATCGAGGAATCGCTGGTACACGTTGCCGAATTCATGGGCAATACGTCTGGTAATCTCCTTTTCCTCTTCCGATGGCGGTCCGCTTGCAGCATAGCCTAAGTAACCATATTTACAATATCCATCAATGATGTATTCACCATTCGGGTAGTCTACTGGTAGAGGTCGTTCATCTTCCGGTAGTTTTTCCAGTATTTCTTTGAAAATTTCTGCTATCTCGGGGAGGTTTTCGTAAGGAATATAGAGTACATCCACATCGTTGGGATGGCCGGATTTCCAGTTTTCTACCTTTTGTTTCCATACAGGTGAAGCATCGAGGTCTATTTCCTGTGAGGCAATCAAAGTTGATCCCTTTTTACCAGTCATCCGGAAAGTACTTCGGTTATTTTCAATATCGAAAAGAGACAGAATGCAGTTTACGGGGCGTAGGTCGAGGACCTCAAATTGTTCAAATAAAACGGTAAGGAAATCACTGAGTTCATCGCTGTGCTGCATGGACATTGCCTTCGCCCTTATCCGTTCGAGCGACAATTGGATTTGTGACTCCCTTGTTTGCGCTTCGGCTTTTTGGAGATCGAGGAAGCGGGTATAGGTTTGGTCAAATACCTGAGCAAAGCGTTTGAATGTCTCTTCTTCACCACAGAATTCTCTTGTAATAAGTACCAGATATCCCTTTGAAAAATAAGCAGCATGAAGTTTTTGCCAATCGGGGCGTGAAAGACCTGCAGCATCCATTTCTTCAAATATTGTGCGTGAAACAGGAATTTCCATCAGCCAGTCATAATGTTGCTGAAGTGATTCACCATCTAATTGCACAGCCCTAAATGCTTCACTCTTCAGCCATCCCTCATACAAAGTGGCATGCGCGTAATCGCCAACATTGGGCAGGAAAAAACCACGGGTAAAGTCTCCGTCCATACTTAGCCACCATTCATCTTCATCCCGGTCTTTTTCGCACAGCACAAATCCGCAGGTCCACAGGTTGGTCACCAGTTGATTCATCTGTGCAAACAATTCTGCAGCCACAGCTCCCAATTCGGCACTGCTTTGCATAGCCATGGTTCTGCTTCTGACTCTTTCGAGGGCGGTTTCTATCTGTGCTTCTTTTGCCTGCGCTTCTGCCTTTTGAAGGTCTAGGAAGCGGGTATAGGATTGCTCAAAAACATTGGCGAAACGCTTGAAAATATCATATGATTCAGGAGCAGGTTCATAGGTGATAAATAGGACATACCCATATTTGAAAAATGCAACATGGTCAATCTGTGAGGTTGGAAATGGGATTCCGGCAGCCTTCATCTGAAGCAACTGTTCTCCTACCCCGGGCAAGCTACACAGGTATTCATAATGCGCAGGGCACTCATCTTCCCCAATTTCATTAACCAATAGAATTTCTCCTCTTTGTCCAGCTTCAAAATACCGCAGAAATACACCTTCCCGTGGAGTTCTGTATTTGGGAAAAGTACCCTGACCATTGCTTCCCCATTCCACAGACCCTCGGGGGTCATCATCGTAAATGTTAAATGCACAAAACCAGCTTTCCATACCCAAAGTCTGCACCTGCTTGACCAACTCCATCGAAAGATCCGCTAATTCCTCACTTCGGTGCATGGCGAGGCTTCGTGCTCGCACCCTTTCCAATGCCAATTGAATTTGTGCTTCACGGTGTTGCCGCTCTGCGGATTTCAAATCTTCAAAACGCTTATAGGCCAAATCGAAGACTCCGGCAAAACGGATCAAGGTATCTACCGCATTTTTAGGTGGGTCTGTCACTACGCCCGGCAGGCTGTAACCGATTTCCCCGTGTGTGGTTCGTGCCATTACAAAAGTGAGGCCGCCAATATGCCGAATATCATCCAGCGTAGGCGCTTGCGGATCCACCTGTTCAAAATCACCAAGGGTAATCATTTTGTGAACATAATCCACAGCCGTTTCTACTTCCATCGCAAGCACAACAGTAGGCTCCTTCGTCTTTTCCCAATCTGCAACTAACGGTATATCTCCGTGGATGTGGCGGGGCAAAGTCATTACCATACCAATCTTCGTACCATCACCGGAAGTCATTGCTTTATCATATCTCTCAGGCAGCCAGCGCATGTGCCAGAAGTAATGGGCTTCATGACCAAGTTTTACAAATTCAGTACGCATGGTCACTACGATATCGAGCAAATCCGATGACTCCTGCATGGCAGTCACCTGGGACCGGATCCGCTCGAGGGAGAGTTCTATTTGTGCTTCCCTTGCCTGCGCTTCAGCTTTTTGCAGGTCAAGAAAACGGGCATAGGTTTGTTCGAAAACTTTACCGAACCTTATGAGAATAGCATTCTCTGACTCAGAAAATTTTTCTCCAAAGTGGTTGATAATAAAAATACTTGTATGCTTAGAAACAGCACAAGATCGGGTATATCCTCCCGGGGCTAAAAGAGTTTCTTTTTTCTCTTTTGCACCCAGCTTTGACCAAGGCTGGTGCTGAAATAAAAAGGTGAAAAATTCTATTTTTTCTTCTCGGGTGTATTCCTCGGTGAAAAATCCCGCACCGCTTTTTATCCTTTCTAAGAGATGGGTATAAAACGGCTTCTCAAATCGAGGTATGTGAACTTCATCCGAAGTTTCTGCCGTGCCACCTGAGCCCCAGCAATGGATTTCATTATCAATTTCACTGTTGATAACTATAAAAGATCCGCCAGAAATTGATAAATATAGATTAAGCAACTCTTGGTGAACTGTATGGATCACACTTTGTAATTCAGCAGTTTTATGCATTGCCAAACTTTTGGAACGTACCCGTTCCAATCCCGCTTCAATCTGTGCTTCCCTTGCCTGTGCTTCGGCTTTTTGGAGGTCGAGGAAGCGGGTGTAAGTTTGATCGAAAACTTTAGCGAATCTTTTTAAAATGTCTACATGGCTTTCGGATAAAGGATTTCCCTGAAAATCATTCACCGCGATCAGTGATCTTTCTGCCGGCACTATAGTGACTTCGTAAAAATCACTGTTGCATATCATGGTTTTAACCTCAGTCGGTAATTCGATCAACTCGGGTAGCTTTAATACAACATCGTAAAAGCTGTCCTTCTCTTTTTTCGAGTAGCTGCCAACAAAAGACTCCAACTTCTTATTATGTGCATTGAGGTAATCATGTACGATAGGATGATCAAAATAGGGTAATACATACTGATTAACCACTATGCCGGTACCCACGTCGCCACACACAAATACCATCATATCTTTAGAACCTTCTATAAAAGTCTGAATTCCTACCGCAGTAGATGGCACCTGTAGTTCCGATGTTTTTTCAAATAACACCTTTACTACCTCATTCAATTCACTACTTTTATGCATTGCCAGCGACCGGCTCCTTACTTTTTCCAGTGCAGCTTCAATCTGCGCTTCTCTCGCCTGAGCTTCCGCTCTTTGCAAGTCAAGGAATCGGGTGTAGGTCTGGTCAAATACTTTACCGAAACGCTTGAAAATATCCCAATATTCCGGATAGGATTCATGGGTAATTAACATCAGGTAGCCATGTGTGAAATAAACACTGTGCGTTATCTGATATTTTGGTATCGGAAATCCGGAAGCTTCAATATCACCAAAGGCTTTTTTCCATTCAGGAATATTAAACATATACCGGTAGGTGTCTTCCAGTTCTTTGCCTTTGGATTCCATCACGAAAAAACGATCAGGATTGCGCCTGGCCTTATATATATTGATGAAATAGGGATCTTCAGTATGGGGTAACCTTAACCCGGTAGACTGGACTTCTCCACCTGCGGAACTCATCCACGCAGTTGATGAGATGTCGTCAGCATTCCAGATTTGAAAACCACTTGACCAGACATTGATACCCAGGTCATCGAATTGTTTAAACAGCAGTGAAGCAGTTTCTCCCAGTTGCTCACTTCGCTGCATGCCCATGGTTTTGCTTCTTACTCTTTCAAGCGCAGCTTCTATCTGCGCTTCCCTTGCCTGGGCTTCGGCTTGTTTCAAATCGCTGAAACGCGTGTAGGTCAAATCAAATACTCCGGCGAACTTTTCCAGAAGCTGTAGATGTTCGTCCGGCAAAGGTTCTGGAGTCGTCAATACCAGCATTCCTTTTGAAAAGAACCCTACCGTCTGAACGCGACGGTTATGTATAAATGCAGGATCAAAAGGTATCCCGATTTCTTTCTTCAAGTATTTCAACCAATTCGATAAATCCTCACCTGTTTGGTCTATAACCATCAGTTTTTGATTGTTTTTCCAACCATGATACATCTTAGAAAGGGTGGTAGGCTCATCGATTCTGCCGGTAAACCGGGTATTGATCTGATTGCCGCCCTGCTCGGTGATCCAGAAATCAATTGTTTTGCTCTCTTCTTTGACCACCCCAATATTGATTCGCTCATGGACTAATCCCAGAATCTGAAGTTGCTGGAAAAGAACAAATGCTGATTCGGCTAACTCATCACTATGTTGCATGGCCATAGTTCTTGCTCGCACTCTCTCCAAGGCTAGTTGAATCTGTGATTCCTTTGACTGTGCCTCGGCTTTTTGGAGGTCAAGGAATCGCTGGTACACGTTGCCGAACTCATTGGCAATTCGTCTGGTAATCTCCTTTTCCTCTTCCGATGGCGGTCTGCTGGCGCTATAGCCTAAATAACCATATTTGCAATATCCATCAATGGCATATTGACCATTAGGGTAGTCCTCGGGTAGAGGGAGATCATCTTCGGGTAGTTTACTCAATATTTCTTTGAAAATTTCGGCTATCTCCAGAAGGTTTTCGAATGGAGTGTAGAGTACATCCACATCTTTAAAGTTTCCTGATTTCCAATCTTCTAGCTTTTGTTTCCATAAAGGTGAAGCGTCCAGATCTATTTCCTGGGTGGCAATCAATGTTGCTCCCTTTAAACCGGTCAGACGGAAAGTGATTCGATTATTATCCAGATCAAAAAGAGAGAGATGACAATTGACAGGGCCTAAGTTTAGGATATCAAATTGCTCGAAAACAACCGTAAGAAAATCACTGAGCTCATCACTGTGCAGCATGGCCATGGCCTTGGCTCTGATTCGCTCGAGTGACAATTGGATTTGGGACTCCCTAGCTTGTGCTTCGGCTTTTTGGAGGTCAGAAAATCTTCGGTAGGCAATTCCGAACACATTGGCGAATCTTCCCAACAGCGACCTTGATTCATCATCAGGTGTAGTATAGGTTACCATTACCAAAGAACCGCCGGAAAAATCTGCAAATGAAAAATAAAAACCATTTTCTTGTTCTCTATTTTTTTCTTCAATGTCTCTTGACTCAATTATCAAGTCCACTACCTCAGGATAATACGACTTTAAAAGCGCAAACCATTCAACAGCCTTAGCTCCATTGACTAAAATCACATATTCTTTTTGTTTTGAGAAATAAGCATTAAGCATTTCATCAACAAGCTGCCCCCCATCCTTTGGAAGTAAGACCTCAGACTCAATAATCTCTCCCTCGAATTGTGGTGGTCTTACTGCTGCCCACGAATGAAAATAAGTAGGTGATTCTTCATAGAGATGGATGGCACAAGTCTCTAGATTTCTTTGTCCTAGTTTTCCCATTTGGGTTCTCAATTCACGGGCAACGTCCTTTAATTCATGGGAAGAATGCATGGCCATCGCCTGGCTACGCACCCTCTCTAACGCAGCTTCAATCTGCGATTCCCTTGCCTGCGCTTCTGCCTTTTGAAGGTCTAGGAAGCGGGTATAGGTCTGTTGGAATACTTTTCCGAAGCGCATCAGAATCGCATTCTCTTGGGCTGTATAGGGAGTCATTGAATAATGCTCAACATACAATCCTACATTGTCCAGCAATACGGTGGAGATGGCAAGTGCCGGTTTTCTGAAAATGGCTTGCTGCGCTTCTTCCGTCAATTCCGGAATCCACTCGAATAGAACCTTGTAAAATTTGTTTTTTACTTCAAAGGGAAGCAGGTTGGCAAAGAAAGATTCTTGCCTGGCTTTTGCTTCGAGGTAACTGTTCCAATGCGGCGAATCAAAATAGGGAAGGGTGATCTCCCTTGGCACCCCTTGTTGGAGGGTTGCCAGCCAGATATGCATGTCTTCCTTTTCCTTATAGTCCAGGATAAATCCGGCATGTTCGACATGGATATTCAAACCCAAAAATTGGTCGAACACCACCTGAATGACTTCGTTGAGTTCTTCGGTATGGTGCATGGCCATGGTCCTTGCCCTTACCCGTTCCAGGGCCAATTCGATTTCTGCTTCCCTTGCTTGTCCTTCAGCTCTTACCAAATCCAGGTATCTTCGGTAGGTTTGTTCAAAAAGCGAACTGAATCGTTTTGTGATATGAATTAGATCGGGTTGAAATTCACGGGGACTGAAGGCATAAAAAAATCCATGCTCGAAAATGAAACAGTGTTGGATTTCTTTTTTGGGTAATTTCTCTAACGGGATCTGAATTTTGTAGTCAGGAGCATTATTGAGCATTTGGTAGTAATTCAGCAAATCCTCCCCTTCCAAAACATACTTGTGGAGGGGATTCTGCTCTTTCCAAGCCTTGCGGGCACTTTTCAGCAAAGGGTGCGAGGCCATATCGATGTTGCCGATATGCATGTTGACTTCCTCCCCATTTTTGCGGGCCGTCCAAAGCTGGTTGTTTTCGTTGTCATGATTCAGGATGCCGATCCCAAATCGGGTACCTTCATCCACTCCGAGGGCCGTGAGTTCAGAGAACATCTTGACGACACATTTCCCCACGTCCTCGCTGCTATGCATGGCCATGGTCTGAGCACGGACTCTTTCCAGTGCTGCCTCTATTTGTGCTTCTCTTGCTTGCGCTTCGGCTTTTTGAAGGTCCAGAAATCGAGTGTATGCTCTTTCAAATTCAATAGAAAACCGTTTTAGAATATTCTTTTCTTCTTCCGAAAGTTTACGGCGGATATTGATCCCAAAACAGCCATAGCGCATATAAGCTTCCGAATAATAAATCCCTTCCGGGAAAAAGTCAGCTTTCAGTTTCGTGGCACCTGCCAATAGCTCTTGCCAAACTTCAAAAAACCCGGCAATATCCGAAGGAGGAATAAATTCTTCCAGGATCACATCAGGATGGGCCCAAGCGGCATAGCATGCCGCGGTATAGGGTTCGGTTTTGTCGAGGGGGTAGGTAACCTGCTTGCTTTGAAGGGTGTTTCCTCCTTTATTTTTTTCAGACCAACTGGCCCAAAATTGATGGGATTGACTGGCTTCATCCGGAAGCCAAACATAGGAGAATTCAGAAGGGATTCCCAAGAGGAGCAGCTGCTCATGAAATATATTTGAAATGGATTTGATTTCATCCGAATGCTGCATCAGCATACTTTGAGTACGGGTACGTTCCAATGACGCCTCAATCTGTGCTTCTCTTGCCTGTGCTTCGGCTTTTTGAAGGTCCAGAAATCGTTGATAAGCCTGATTGAAAGCCCCTGCGATTTTCAATACGATGGTTTTGGTATCCTCAGAGGGAGGGCTTACCAGATCGATAGCCAGCAGTCCATCCGTGATTCTGGTGCAAGCACTCCATTGATGGGTTAATATCCCCTTTGCTAAAGCTTCTTTAACAACGGTGGCCACTTCAGGATTAATTTCTTCTAACTCAAAAACAGCTCGCTCTAGTTTTTCAAGGGGGTAATCAGCAACCAAGTAGTTCAGGTCAGTTTGCTGGAAGATTTTAAAGGGGTATCCCATCATTTCATACTTTTTGAAATCGAATTGAAGGGTATAACTTTTCTGGTTTCCTATATTTCCCGGACTTGAAAAATCCCACGCTTTCACCCATCCATCCTGATCGACCAGATAAAAAGTGACACCTGAAAGTCCTTGAATCTGAAGTGAGTTCAGTTGAGTCAGTATTTCTTTGTTAACCTTATCCAGGTCATCTGGATGGTGCATCGCCATAGATTGGGCACGAACACGTTCCACTGCCACCTCAATCTGTGCTTCCCTCGCCTGCGCTTCTGCTTTTTGGATATCCCGAAACCGCTGGTAAGCGAGTGAAAACACCTGATGAAAACGCTTGAACAAAGTCAAAACATCCTCAGCCATTGGTTGGTACAAGGTGAGCCCAAGTCCGCCTTCTCCAATTGATAAAAAGCAATAATCTAATTCGGTGGCTTTATCCAAAAATGGATCGGGAAAATGGTTTTCTTCTTTTCGGTGTGCGCGAAATTCTTCGAGTTCACTACCGCTCAATCCGCCGATAAAATACCCGTCCCTTGAGGCCAGCATTTGCCTGACCATGCCATGTTCTACAGGGCTTTTAAGGTATTCTGTTTTTTCTACGGCTGTTTTGTCATAAGGAGTAAAATATTGATAACAGAGGTACTGACCTATATTTTCGTCTATTATCGCAAGCTGAACATTTCGGATTTTATCCACTCCAAACTGTTGCAATTGATCGGAAATGATGCGGCAGACATCCAGCATATCCTCGGGTTTTTTCATACCCATCGCTACTGCACGCACTTTCTCAAGAGCCGCTTCGATCTCCAATTGAAGAGTCCTGCTTTTTACCGCTTCCAGCAGCTTGGCATTTTCTGCTTTTACAGCATCAATTGAAAAAGCCTCGCCTTCCATTGCTTTCATATCAGGGTAGGAGCCATGTTGATGCAAGGCAATCCAGCCGGTATCGGTTTTCTCCAGAAGGGATGACATTCGAAAAGGGCCATAAAATGTCCATTCTCCCTCTATTTTTACATAGAGATCTGTGAATTCATTCACCATCATGTATTCGCCATATGGGATCACCTCAATCTCGCGATTGCGAATCTCGGCTGTCCCAAGCATCTGATCCAGAATCCTGTAGGTATAGTCAATAATTTCCTGCTTGCTATTCCAAATCTCTTCCTTAGTGCCTCCTATATTTCGATAATCATCCCGAAGAAAAGTGGCCCAGGTTTCAATATCACCTTTGAGATAGGTGGTCCAATAGGTATCAAGCCATTGAGCCAATTCTTGTTTTAGCGCTGGTGTTACTTTCATCGGTTGTTGGTATTGATTGGTATTTGAATTATAAACTCACTTCCCTTTCCTTCTTCAGTCTCTCTAAGCCAAGTGGAAATCCTGATTTTTGAATAGAAATTCCAATCCTGCCTATCGGCAGGCAGGTCTGAGGCAACAAGTACATAGATTTTGCATTGTTCATTGACCAGCATCAGATTTTCCACCGGTAGGACATCAATCTGTCGGTTTCTCATTTCTGTTTTTCCGACTACTTCATGCATCTGGGCTTTAAAAAATTCTATTCCATCATCTTTGGTATGGCAGACTTCAGATTCGGAACTCCCTATCATTTCAAAAGTATCCCCCAAAGTTGATTCAAAAGCTTCCAAGTCTCCTTTTAAATAACTGTCCCAGTACAACTCATAGACCTTCAAGGCTCCGGATTCCCGGCTATTATTGTATTTCTTCATATTGGGTTTTTGGGTAATATAAAGCCTCGACAAAGGTCAATTATTTACCATTTGTCGATTGGTATGCTGACTTTTAATAAAAAGATGGGAAACTTTCTATTAGGTATTCTTTTTTACTTAGGTGCTGACAATATTTCCATCAATTCCGCTTTAAGTGAATCAAAATCTACGGGTTTGGTAAAAAATTCCTTAGCCCCTGAATTCATGGCGCGGTCATGGTTTTCACTATCACCATAGGCCGATATCATGCTGACCTGAATCTGGGGAAATTCCTTCTTAACACAATCCAAAAGCTCCAACCCTGTCATGCCGGGCATATTGATATCCGAGAAAATATACATGACCTCCGGTGGCTGATGGCTTCTCAAAACTTCTAATGCCTGCTTTCCCGAAAAGGCGAATTCAAGCTCAAACAATCCCTCACGGACCTCTTTGCGGAGTTTTTGGCGGAACAAAATCTCCACATCTTTTTCATCATCTACGATTAAAAATTTCATTGGCATAATTGGTTAGATTTAATTTTACTTTCGTTTGTACTCCAAATTTTTACTTTTGTAATTACCTATTGAATATCATTATTTTAGGTAAAAATTCCTAATATCCCAGTACTTTCGTGATCTCCTTTTTACTACTAAACAATTATTAGGTTTAGGGAATTTCCGATTGTTAAATACCTATATTTTGATTTTTGCCATTTAGCCATAAGCTTGTTTTTCCTAAACCAATTCGGTAATATTTCAAATTAAAAAATTATGGGGAAATCAAATCAAAATCAGGACGAACAGGTGGTTTTATTGTCCCAAAGCATCCAAATATTTCCCCAAGTAAAAACACCCTCCCATTGATTCACTTTTTAGTAATTTGGTTGATGGGCTAAAAAAATGGCATTTGGAATATGAATTCCAAATGCCTTTAAGTTCAATAAAAATTTAATCGGGTTAAAATCAATTGGAAGGTGGCTTCACTTCAAAACCCTGAGTTTCCATAATATTCCACATGTCATACCAATAGCGCATAAATACAATCTTACCATTCTCTACCCTTCCGGCCGTATGGTAAGGAACTGGAATGGTTTTACCTGTTTTTTTATCTTGGATGGTATTGGTGCCCCATGACAAAACCCATTCACCTTCGTTCCAATTGTTGGTGACTTTGACAGGCAGATAAAGTTCGCTTGTAAGTGTGTGTTTGTATTGGTTGGTGCTAGTGGTGAAATACTCCCTATGCTGAGTTACTGTAAGGGAGTCTAAGCCCCCGCCCAAACCATAAATCATCGCACCAGGTGCCAATTGGGCATTCATGGCTGCTACATCCCCGGCCTGAAGTGCCTTGGTGTATTTTTGTACCACCTCTAAGGCTTTTGCCGCATTGGGAAATTCCAAAGTTGTAACTGGATCCTGTGCGTTTGAAATCAAAGGCATCAGCATCATTAACAATACCAAAGCCATACTTGCTTTTAAAATTTTCATAAAAAGATTGATTAGATTGGTTATTTGGAATCACTTTTAATCCCATTCACTAATTAACTGATAATTAAAAGATACTAAAAACAAAGTAGGACGAACGACCTGTTTTACTGTCCCAACGTACGGAAATAGTTTTCAGAGCCCATCTAAAAAAGTTATCCGCTTTTTTGCTAATAATGAATTATCATAGGTCAAATGTGCCTGAAGACCGATTCAACGGGCATTGAAAGCATTCACCAAATCAAAAAATGGAATTAAGGCAAATCAAAAAAATACAGAAAATCATCAGCCACCAAAACCCTGAACCAAAAAATCCGGGTTCAGCAAATTAGGCTTGTTGTAGGTTAGGGAAGTCTGTCCTTTCATCGTCAAAACCTTCCCTCCCATTGCCATGACCACTGCGTGCGCTGCGGCTGTATCCCATTCCATCGTTGGACCAAACCGAGGATAAAGTTGGGCCTTATTTTCCGCTATGAGCATAAATTTCAAAGAGGAACCCATACTGACTACTTCCGCATCAGGGTATTTTGCGATGAAATCGGCTGTTTCCGGATTCATATGGGACCTGCTCGCAACAATGGTTTTGATGGTGGCACCGGTCACCTCATCCAATTTTATTGGTTCTTCTCTTCCTTCTTGCTTCCACGCTCCGATTTCGCCGTTTCCCCAATAGATGCAATCCAATACCGGGGCATAAACTACGCCTATGATCGGCTCTCCCTGATGTATCAATGCGATATTGATGGTAAACTCACCATTCCTTTTGACAAATTCCTTGGTTCCATCAAGTGGATCTAACAACCAAAAATATTCCCAATCTTTTCTGATTTCATAGGGTACTGAACTTCCTTCTTCAGACAATATCGGCAAACCAGTTTGGTCCAAATGGTAAACGATTTCATCGTGCGCCTCCTGATCTGCCAAAGTCAATGGTGAGTTGTCCTCTTTTGATGTCAATCCGATTTGACCTGAATGATAAACATTTAAAATTCTCTCCCCTGCTTTCTGTGCTGCTGTTTTTGCCAATTGGGTCAAAACTGAAACAGATATATTTTGCTTACTCATGAGTGATAATGTTACTGAAAATTTTTAAAAGAATAGATTTATGTCTTTCTAACTGCTAGGTTGAATGGTTGACGGCTAGGTTTGGGACCTGAATCAAGATGATTATTATGGAAAGGTCGTTTCCCACACTGGCGACATTACTGAGTAAAATGAGTTAGTGTTAAAATAACTGTCAGTTTTCTAACCTCCTGAATATTATCCAAAGTAACTCAAACAGGGACGAAAGCATGCATTTATTGTCCGAACGATATCAAAAACTTTCCCAACGAATTTTGAAATTAAAAATTTTAAATAGATATTTTTCTAATTCAACAAATTTTATTTTTCCATTTTGATTATATTAAAATAAAGTTGCTAATTTACTTAAATTAGAAAAAACCATCTCCAATCAATAACATCAAACAAATGAGAAAGAAATCCTCCTTTTATCTTACTAGTTGCCTTTTCCTTCTCATCAGTGGGGATTTATTTTCTCAGTCTTCGGTCATGCAATTTAGGCATCCCTTGGACCCGCTTGACACCAATGAGATTAAGATTGTCAAACAGGTTTTATTGAAAGAAAATAAGGTCAGAAATGACAGCAGCAGTTTATACAGTATCATCAACATACAAGAACCCCCCAAAAGTGAGGTGTTGGCATATAAACCAGGAGATGATTTCAGGCGTGAAGCATTTGCCTATGTGTATGATTATCCTGCAAATGCCTTGGGAAAAGCAGTTATTGACTTAAAGCAACAAAAATTACTGTCTTTCGAAAAGATTGAAGGAAAACAACCTACAGGTGCTTTCAAAGCAGATTCTGTTTCTTCCGAAATTGTGAAAAATAATGCTGAATGGATAGCTGCACTTACCAAAAGAGGCATAAACCCAGATTCGGTGAAAGCAAGCCATGGGAATTTTGCCGCTGATCTTGGACTTGCTCCATTGGGCAATAGGGAACTGATTATTTCTCCTGCCTACAAAAACAAGCAGTTTAACCGAGTGCCAATTGGAGGGATTTATGCCTTTGTGGATATAACAGACAAAAAAGTTCTGAAGGTAGTGGATACTGGAGGTGGCTGGTCAGAACCTGTGAAGGTGGGCTATTTCGAGGGAGATTCCATCAAAATTGACATGACCGCTCCCAAACAAGTGCTGATTACACAGCCTGAGGGGGTCAATTACCGCATTGAAGGAAATCAGGTCATTTCTCCCCTTTGGAAATTCAGATTCAGCGTTCACAGTAGGGAAGGTTTGGTAATCCATGACCTGCACTACTTTGACCAAGAGCAAAAGAAGTGGCGCTATATCATGTATCGGGGCGGACTTGCAGAAATGATCGTGAATTATGGTTCTCCTGATTTGTTGAATGCCTCAAACAATTATTTTGATGTCGGAGAATTCAGGTTATTTCAGACCAAAGCCAGACCACTCACCTATGGTGCTGACGCTCCGGAAAACGCCACTTATCTGCCCGCGGTATTGCATGATGATTTTGCCAAACCTATTGTATCGGATAGTGCTATTGCTGTATTTGAAGAATTTGGTGGAGTGCTGTGGAGGCATCAAAACCATGCCCGGCGCGCGACTGATCTCGCAATCAAGTATTACATCACCGCAGGAAATTATGATTATGGATTTAAATGGATTTTCAAAGAGGACGGTACGGTAGTCATCGTTACCGAACTCAATGGTATCGCGCATATTCGGGTTGTGGAGCGGGTAACGGATGATCCCGGAAGTGCTGATGAATCCTATCAGGGGCATTATTTTGGAACTATCGTCGAGCCGCACGTGGAAGCGAACAACCATCAGCACTTTTTCATTTTCCGGCTAGATCTCGATATTGACGGACAGCATAATTCCGTGGGGGAAATGAACATGGTGGCAGTTCCTAAGGGCCCGGACAATCCCTATGGAAATTCCATTATCGGAAAAATGGATATGTTTAAGAATGAGCTTGAAGCCAAACGCATGGCCAATGCTGCCAGCAGCAGGATGTGGATGGTCATGAATCATCATGTGAAGAATAAATTCAACCATATGTCATCCTACATGCTTATGCCAAGTCCAGGTGTTGTGCCTTTGGCGGAAGTTGGTTCTTCGCTTTACAACCGTGCTGGGGCACTTTATCATCATTTTTGGACGACACCTTATAGGGCTGATGAAATGCATCCTACGGGTGATTTTCCGGTCAGCAACCAGAAAAATGAAGGATTGCCTACATGGACGCAGCAAAACAGGAACATTGATAATACCGATGTGGTCATTTGGTATGTGGCCGGGGTCAATCACATCGTCCGGCCTGAGGAATGGCCAATCATGAATCAACATACGGTATCGATTACCTTAATGCCCTTTGGCTTTATGTCAAAAAACCCGGTTTTAGGTTTGCCCCCGGTCAAATTGCCAACAACTGGTAATTAAACCCGAAATATGCATTGGCAATTCTATTACGAAACCTAATGCATATTCCATCCGACTTAACCAACTGTGATTTTAAGAAGAAATTAAATATCAACCTTTCTGAGAAGATGAATTGGATTATTTCCTAGAGTCACTTTTTGTCTTGATACAAAAAGTAACCAAAAAAATCAAGACGACGGAATCCTATCAGCCCACAAGGCCGGAGCCGGCCCGGTCCGTCGTCTTTCCTCCCCTGATCTACTCAGTTGATCTCGTTTATATTGATTGGTGATTTTTGTTTACTTCTTTCAATCCCTTATTTAAAGTTATCTCCATTACGTTACTTTTTTAAAGTCTTATAGTCTGGGTAAACCCGAAATATGAATTAGTAATTCTATTACAAACTTTAATTACTTCAGTCAATGGTTTTGTCTTGACCATGACTCAATTCGGGCTTTTCCGGTGCATGGTTGCCTGTTCATAGGAATAGGTCAGTTTGATCAATATTCCTTCATCAAACATCCTTCCCAAAAATTGCAGGCCCGCAGGTAGATTTCCAGCCGTAAATCCCATGGGAACAGTGAAGGCTGGTTGCCCAGTATGGGGAGATATAATCTGACTGTTATCCCCTTTATATTCTTCTTCAAAAAAGGCTATTCTGGCAGGTTTATTATTCCATGATGGGTATACCAAGGCATCCAATTGCAGTTCATCCATTTTCTTCTCGATGGCCTCCCTAAAAGCAACCCTTCTGATATCTGTAAAAGCATCCCCACATGGGATGGTAGAATTTTCGCATTGTTTTTTTGGCCTATAGGGTATTGAAATTTCTTACTTGCTGATTATATTCCGTACCCGCCTACAGGACGGGCAGGCCTAAAGGCACGGAGGGGGTTTGGTTAATTTTTTGTTCTACCCATATCAAGTCCCTAAAGGGACAATTCTCCCAGATCATCTTCAAAACGGGCAGGCCTAAAGGCACGGTTTTCTATATTTTCAATTTTTTCTACCCATATTTTATCCCTAAAAGGCTACCCATATTCAGTCCCTAAAGGGACCGGGATCATTTGCTAATCGTTTAATTTATCTACCAATATTTTGTCCCTAAAGGGACTGATATTTTGATGCAATTATTCTATCCCAAAGTTGTATTGCTGTAAACTGATATTTTGAATATCTGTCGTTTTTCGGTCCCTTTAGGGACCTGCTATGGGTAGAAACATTAAATAAGATTTGACCATCTGTGCCTTTAGGTACAGCATATATTTATTCAATTGGCTTGAAAATATACCGTGGATCATATTCAATTTCATGAATCTTCAAAAGCTCTTCGTATTCTTCAAGAAAAGATCTTTTTGAATGATGTATTTCCTGATCCTGAATATACTTGATTACCCTAGGTACCTGATTTTTTGAATAAGAGAAAGCTCCATAACCGGATTGCCAAGAAAACTTTCCTTTGACAAAACCTTTTGTATTTATCCATTTGGATGAATCTTCCTTCACCATTTGCATCAAATCTGCCAATGCTTGTGTAGGCCTAAGGCCAATCAGTAAATGAACATGGTCAGGCATCCCGTTAATTTGCAAAACCTTATGATCATAATTTTGAACCACTCCGGTGATGTATTTATAGAGCTCATCTTTCCAACTGCTTTGGATTAGAGAAACTCGATTTTGAACTGCAAATACAGCCTGAATATGAATTTGTGTATAGGTATTTGCCATCGTAAATATTATATCCCGTACCCGCCTACCGGACGGGCAGGCCTAAAGGCACGGAGGGGGTTTGGTTAATTTTTTGTTCTACCCATATCAAGTCCCTAAAGGGACAATTCTCCCAGATCATCTTCAAAACGGGCAGGCCGAAAGGCACGATTTTTCATATTTCCATTTTTTCTACCCATAATTTGTTCTTTAGGGCTACCCATATTCTGTCCCTAAAGGGACAGGGATTATTTGCTAATCGTTTAATTTATCTACCAATATTTTGTCCCTATAGGGACCGGGTCTATATCAAATCAATCCATCCATTGTATTATCCTTATATCCTTGAATTGAAAATCAAATGAGAATGGTATTTAAATCTGCTTTCATCTTTTGTTTAGTCCCTTTAGGGACTTTATATCGGTAGAAACATATTGATGATATTCATTTCTGTGCCTTTAGGTACAGGATCTATTTATTCAATTGGCTTGAAAATATACCGTGGATCATATTCAATTTCATGAATCTTCAAAAGCTCTTCGTATTCTTCAAGAAAAGATCTTTTTGAATGATGTATTTCCTGATCCTGAATATACTTGATTACCCTAGGTACCTGATTTTTTGAATAAGAGAAAGCTCCATAACCGGATTGCCAAGAAAACTTTCCTTTGACAAAACCTTTTGTATTTATCCATTTGGATGAATCTTCCTTCACCATTTGCATCAAATCTGCCAATGCTTGTGTAGGCCTAAGGCCAATCAGTAAATGAACATGGTCAGGCATCCCGTTAATTTGCAAAACCTTATGATCATAATTTTGAACCACTCCGGTGATGTATTTATAGAGCTCATCTTTCCAACTGCTTTGGATTAGAGAAACTCGATTTTGAACTGCAAATACAGCCTGAATATGAATTTGTGTATAGGTATTTGCCATCGTAAATATTATATCCCGTACCCGCCTACCGGACGGGCAGGCCTAAAGGCACGGAGGGGGTTTGGTTAATTTTTTGTTCTACCCATATCAAGTCCCTAAAGGGACAATTCTCCCAGATCATCTTCAAAACGGGCAGGCCGAAAGGCACGATTTTTCATATTTCCATTTTTTCTACCCATAATTTGTTCTTTAGGGCTACCCATATTCTGTCCCTAAAGGGACAGGGATTATTTGCTAATCGTTTAATTTATCTACCAATATTTTGTCCCTATAGGGACCGGGTCTATATCAAATCAATCCATCCATTGTATTATCCTTATATCCTTGAATTGAAAATCAAATGAGAATGGTATTTAAATCTGCTTTCATCTTTTGTTTAGTCCCTTTAGGGACTTTATATCGGTAGAAACATATTGATGATATTCATTTCTGTGCCTTTAGGTACAGGATCTATTTATTCAATTGGCTTGAAAATATACCGTGGATCATATTCAATTTCATGAATCTTCAAAAGCTCTTCGTATTCTTCAAGAAAAGATCTTTTTGAATGATGTATTTCCTGATCCTGAATATACTTGATTACCCTAGGTACCTGATTTTTTGAATAAGAGAAAGCTCCATAACCGGATTGCCAAGAAAACTTTCCTTTGACAAAACCTTTTGTATTTATCCATTTGGATGAATCTTCCTTCACCATTTGCATCAAATCTGCCAATGCTTGTGTAGGCCTAAGGCCAATCAGTAAATGAACATGGTCAGGCATCCCGTTAATTTGCAAAACCTTATGATCATAATTTTGAACCACTCCGGTGATGTATTTATAGAGCTCATCTTTCCAACTGCTTTGGATTAGAGAAACTCGATTTTGAACTGCAAATACAGCCTGAATATGAATTTGTGTATAGGTATTTGCCATCGTAAATATTATATCCCGTACCCGCCTACCGGACGGGCAGGCCTAAAGGCACGGAGGGGGTTTGGTTAATTTTTTGTTCTACCCATATCAAGTCCCTAAAGGGACAATTCTCCCAGATCATCTTCAAAACGGGCAGGCCGAAAGGCACGATTTTTCATATTTCCATTTTTTCTACCCATAATTTGTTCTTTAGGGCTACCCATATTCTGTCCCTAAAGGGACAGGGATTATTTGCTAATCGTTTAATTTATCTACCAATATTTTGTCCCTATAGGGACCAGGTCTATATCAAATCAATCCATCCATTGTATTATCCTTTTATCCTTGAATTGAAAATCAAATGAGAATGGTATTTAAATCTGCTTTCATCTTTTGTTTAGTCCCTATAGGGACCTTATATCGGTAGAAACATTAAATTAGATTTGACCATCTGTGCCTTTAGGTACAGGATCTATTTATTCAATTGGCTTGAAAATATACCGTGGATCCTCATCCTATCTTTCCATCTCCATCAATGTCTTTTCCACTTTGCTCCTCGAGAATCTTTAGGGTGCTGATCAAAAGAGATTTGGTCTTCTGAAGTTCATATTCTAAGAAAGCGACCCTCGCTTCCAAGGTTTCAGCCCTGCCTTTTTGATCAGAGATTTGGCTTTGTTGAATTAGATTCCAAAATAGTCCCATGGTATTAATTTTTAAAGATTTTTAAAACAGACTGCATCTCTTGATGCCAAGAGAAAATCGGATCAAGTCGTCGGACGGATTGAAGCCCGCAGGTCATTTTTTGAAATAGGAAGTTGTCGGATTCGGATTCCGGTAGCATCAAAGATGGCATTGGTCACGGCCGGGGCTATAAGAGGCGTACTTGGTTCGCCCGCTCCTCCGGGGGGATTTCCGGAATTCATGATATGGGTTTCAATTTTTGGTGCCTCATTCATTCGGGTAACCGGGTAATTATGGAAGTTACCTTGTGCAACTGCCCCGTTTTCGATGGTAATCTCTCCGGTCATGGCAGCGGCCAAGCCGTAGATTATTCCACTTTCCATTTGGGCAATGAATCCATTCGGGTGAATGGCAAAACCCGGATCAACTGCACAGACTACCCGATGAACTTTTACCTTTCCATCAACGCCGACTTCCACTTCTGCTACCTCAGCCACAATGGATCCAAAAGATTGAGCAATGGCGATGCCTCTGCCCCAATTGGCAGGAAGGGGCGCTCCCCAGTTTGACTTTTCGTAAACCAAGTCTAACACACTCTGAAACCTTGGCTGATCCTTTATCAATTTTTTCCTAAAGGCAAAAGGATCTTGCTTGGCAGCATGGGCCATTTCATCAATGAAGGATTCTGTCAAAAAACCATGGGTCGAATGGTCGACACTTCGCCAGTTGCCCCAAGGCACATGGGAGGCTGGGCTAGAATATTGAATCAACTGATTGGGAATATTGTAAGGAATATCCGCAGCCTCCAGGCGGATGATGTTTGAAGATAAACTGATGGGTATAAGCGACGGGAAGTCCTGATTGATCCAAGCCCGCCTTCATCCTACTGATAGTCGCCTCCCGATAGACATCGTGCTGTGTAT
Source organism: Aquiflexum sp. TKW24L (assembly GCF_023502205.1). GTDB lineage: Bacteria > Bacteroidota > Bacteroidia > Cytophagales > Cyclobacteriaceae > Cognataquiflexum. The sequence goes on from NZ_JAMFLG010000001.1 coordinate 285,121, forward strand.
CTTCCTCTCTTGACCAGATTAATTTGACCGGGTAGTCCACTTCCCTTGCGATCAATATCGCCTGCTTCATCACATCTGTCTCGCCGCGTCTTCCAAAGGCTCCACCCAAGAGTTGGTTATGTACAGTAACCTGATCGATATCTATTTCAAGGAGTTCTGCCGCGGCGGACCTGACTCCAAGGGGGTTTTGACTTCCACACCAAACCTCACATTTTCCATCGTGCACCCATGCAGTGCAGTTCATGGGTTCCATCGTGGCGTGGGCCAAAAACGGAAGTTGGTATTCTGCCTCAACCAGGATCGCTGCCTGTTCTAATGCTTTTGTAGCATCTCCGTCTTTGAAGTGTTTATCCAGATTTCCATCTGCCAAATCCGCATCCATGGCTTTGCGATAGCGGTCTATGATTTCTTCCTGATTCAGTCCACTATTTTCAGTAATTTCAAATTCTATCGGAAGTGCATCCAACGCAGTTTTCGCCAGCCAATACCCATCAGCAATGACAACCACTGCATCTCCTAAGTTTAAAATCTTTTTCACACCTTGTTGGCTTGAAGAGACGGTAGTGTCTAAAGATTTTACTTTACTTCCAAAAACCGGTGCTGCCTTAATCGAGGCATATTTCATTCCGGGTACCTGCACATCCATTCCAAACTGAGCTTCCCCGGTCACCTTGGCCGGTATATCGAATCTTGGCAGGGAAGTCCCCATGAGGGTAAACTCTTCAGGTGATTTTAGCTTTGGATGGGTGGGCATTTTGACCTTGGCTGCAGCAGGTGCAAGCTCCGCAAAAGTGGCGCTTCGGTTACTTATTTGGTGACTTATGATGCTATTTTGGGCAGTAAGTTCCTCAACAGGCACCTTCCATGTAGCTGCAGCGGCTTGCATCAGCATGGATTTGGCTGCTGCCCCTGCGATCCGCATGGCTTGCTGACCGGTAAATCTCACCGAAGCACTTCCGCCTGTAATCTGGAAATTCAGAGATTTGACGGCAGTGAGGAAAACCCCGTCGATCGTTTCATCTATAAACTTGGGGAAAGTTGCATTGCCTGCGACAAAACCTTTCAACACGCTTAAATTGGCATATTCTTTATCGGCGGGAGCTTCCTGAAACTTCACTTTTGACCAATCAGCATCCATTTCGTCAGCGAGCATCATCGCCAAGGTGGTATGCACGCCCTGCCCCATTTCGGCATGTGGAATGATTGCCGTGACCGTATTATCCGGAGCGATTTTGAGCCAAACATTCATGACCGTTTCTCCTTCTGAAGCTATCAATCCGGCTACTTTTGAGGAACGGTTTCCCGGTCGGATCGCTATCCCAATTACCAAGGTGCCTCCCGCCAAAACTCCGGCTCCTATAAATGCGCGTCTAGTCCATTTTTTCATTTTCGTATTGGTTTAGAGCGTATTGGAAGTTTGGAGAGATGCTGAAGCGCGCTGAATGGCTGACTTAATTCTACCATACATGCCGCAGCGACAGATGTTTCCTGACATGGCGGCATCGATTTCTTCCTCGCTTGGAGAGGGATTTTCATTCAATAGCGCTACCGCAGACATGATTTGTCCGGATTGGCAATAGCCACATTGGGGCGTCTGTTCTTCAATCCAAGCTTGCTGCACGATATGAGGTGTGTTTTTATCTAGGGCAATTCCTTCAATGGTGGTGATGTTTTTCTCTTCAGCCGAGATCGCCGAAGTTACGCAAGAGCGAACAGGTTGGCCATCAAGATGAACAGTACAGGCCCCACATTGAGCGATACCGCATCCAAACTTGGTCCCGGTCAATCCACACTGTTCACGGATTACCCAAAGCAAGGGTATGTCAGCCGAGGCATCTACTTTATATTCCTTTCCATTAATAGTCAAACTGGTCATATTACACGGTTAAAATTATTTGTCAATATCGGAATTAAATTAGAAATCAGCGGTCTTCTAGTGACAAGATGAGATGGTAAAGTTGGACTTTTTGTTTTTTGGTTTTTAAGACTAAAAAGTGCCTTGACCTAGCCTGAAGGTGTTACATTAAGAAGTTCCATATTTCCTTCCTTTCACAAAATTTCATGAAACGGAATCGGAATTAGAATTACAGAAAATAAAAAAGCGTAGAGGAAGTCTACGCTTGGTAAGGAGTTTAATTGCTTATTCTTTTGTTTGATCAAATACAAATTCTGGCTTTCCCATCAGAAAAAATACGTCTCACCTAGACTTAGCTTGTTTTTATTGTTTTATTCCTATTTTGACGATCTCAAATTCCTTTCATTTAGTTCTATTAATGACTCTAAACCATGAACTTCAAATCTATCAAGCATTCTCGCGTTCTGTTTTTGTGTGCTGTTGCCACCTTGTTTTCCTTAGCTGCTTTTGGCCAATCTTCAGAAGTTGAAAAAGCCTTTTCAGCTGCTGAATCCAAAGGGTTTTCAGGGGTTTTGCTATTGGCAGTAGATGGGAAAGTGGTATTTGAAGAAGCAACCGGGTTTCAGTATTACGAGCAAAAAGTCCCTCTGTTGCCAACAGATGTATTTGAAATGGCTTCAGTTTCCAAGCAATTTACCGCCATGATGGTGATGATGTGTGCTGAAAAAGGGCTCTTGAATTACAATGATTATGCTGACAAGTACCTCGATATCCCTTACAAAGGAATCACGATCAAGGAACTGCTCTCCCATACCAATGGCCTGCCGGATTATCAGGCAGTCATGGACAGGCATTGGGATAAAAGTAAAGTAGCTGATAATGAAGACATATTGGAATACCTTCGCAAATATCACCCTCCAATGCTCTCAATGCCAAGCGAAAAATATGAATACAGCAATACAGCCTATGTATTCCTGGCAAGCATAGTGGAAAAAGTGACTGGCAGGGATTTTATCGAACTTTCAAGAGAATGGATTTTCAAACCTTTGGGCATGAATAACACAGACATCAGAACATTGGAGGAAAAAGCCATGGTCAGCAACTTTGCCGCAGGCCACCTGAAAGATAAAAAAGGGGATTATGTCAATGCCAACAAATTTCATGATTCAGATTACACCGTTTGGCTAGGTAACAGAAAAGGTCCGGGGAGGATCAGCAGTACCGCACATGATTTATTGCTTTGGGATCAGGCATTATACAATGGCACATTGGTCAGCGACAAAACTTTGAAATCAGCATTCTCCCCGCAAGCATTGAATGATTGTACCTTGAGTCAGTACGGCTACGGATGGGACCTGAGTCAGGATGAGTATTTTGGAAAGATCGTTTCCCACACAGGCGACAATCCAGGTTACAAGACGCTGATCATGAGGTTTATTGATCAAAACAAAACCTTGATTCTATTGAACAACAATTACCATGAAGCCAATAACCAACTGATTGAAAGTGCGGTGGAGTCTTTGAAAAATTGGTGATTCCTGAAGTTTTATCGATTCTTTTTTTGTTAACTACCTAGCTTGTTTTTTACATAATCAGAAAGTCGTAGGGAGAGCGCCACTATAGTAAGTGTTGGGTTGGGTGCTCCTGAGGTGGCATAACAACCGGAACCTGCCACATACAAATTTGCTAACCCATGGACTTGGCAATTTGCATCGACGACACCTTTTTTGGGATCACTGCTCATCCGGGTGGTGCCCATATGGTGCCATCCCCCGTTAGTGCCTTCAGGCCAGGTATAATTGTCTTTTTCATCCTGCAAAAATTCCTTGAGTTTAACCCGACCGATCCCCGCCTTACCTATCTGCTGACCTATGATTTGATTGACCTTGCGGATACTTCTTTTATCAAGTTCGGTCAATGCCCAATGAAGATCAGCTCGAGGCATTCCCAATTCATCCAATTCGGTACCGAGGGTAACCCTTGAGTCGGGATTGGGGGCCTGCTCGATCCGGGTTTGGAATTCAAATGCTCTTGTTATGGCTCCTTTGTTTTCATTTGCCGCCAACTTTGTAGCCTCATCCCAATTCTTAAACATGTTATCAACTGATTTCCTTGGGTCTTCGTCTTGCCATGTTTCTATTCTTGATTTGGTATGTCGGGCAGTGCTCAATGGGCTTAATCCTGCCGTACCATTCAATATTTTATTTTCGATCTGGACTTTTTCCGCGATTGCCAGCTCACACCATAATTTTGGGTTTTCAAAAAAGAAAGTAAAAAGGTCAGTGGGGAAAGGCTCAAACAACCATAATTCCGCTGTCTGGATTTCCAAATGCTCCATAAAATATCGGCCAACTATGTCATTTTCATTCCCTAGTCCTTTTGGAGACTGCTTGTTTGATGCGAGCAATAACCTCGCATTTTGGATGGCACCTGAGGCAAGAATAAAATGCTTTGCCTTGACGGTCTGCGTTTTTCCTGACAGGTTCTTTACTACCACATGGTCTATGCTTGTGACATTTTCATTGGCCTTGATATCGACCACGGTGGCATAGGTATGTAGGTGAATATTTTTGGCTTTGACAATATCCTCTTTATAAAACTTACCTAATCCTCCATTAAATCCCCATGCCGGGCTGATTTGCCACATTTTATGCCAAACAATACTTTCATCAAGGGGGAAAGGATTCAGATTTGGCATTTCTTTTTGCCAATAATCAAGGTTGTAATTATAAGGCCCCAACTTCAGTTTTTCATTGGCTCTGGCATAAAAAGGATCGAGGTCCTTCCTTGAAATCGGCCATCCGCTATTGGGAACCCAATCTCTTTCTATAAAATCAATATTATCAAATGGTGAACACATCCCTGCCCAATGTCCTGTGGTGCCACCAAATAAGGACAGGCGACTAGATTTTAAGGGATAGTATTTTTGACCTGTCGTTTTGCCCTTGTACAAATCCTGGACTTTGTCATCATATTCAAATCCACCGCTTTCAAGCAGGATCACTTTGTAGGGTGTATTTATCCAATCAAGGGCCATACTGATCCCCGCTGCACCTGCGCCAATGATACATACATCGCCTTCTATGGTAGTGTTGTCAGGAAGATTTCTTGAATCTATATGCATATCATTTTAATTAAGTTGACTTACAGAAAATAAGGCACATTGCCGGGCTTCGGTGATGGACAAAATCCAGCCATCAACCATTATAATACTTCCATTTTCAAAATCATTGATGACTTCTTGCTCCAAACCCTGAGCAATTGATCCCTCTTTTACATCGATTTGATCTAATAATTTGACTAGTGTGCGTTCCTCTTTTTCTTTTTGATTGATCAAAAGATATTGGTCACCGATTGCGCCGATTGTTTCATAATCCCAAATCTTCAAAAGTGATGTAGGTTGGGCCAAAGCCTTATCAAATTCCCCACTCTTATAATTCTGACAGGATACCGGAATGGTAAGGGCTGCTAAGCCAACTGCACCTTGAATGATGAATTTTCTTCTTTTCATGTTTAGTGTGTTTTAAAAATTAGCTGGTTAAAAAAACAGTGAATTAAATCGTGTTTAGAATTTCGACAAAAAATGTCTTTTATCTTATCATCCCAGGACGAAAGCATGCTTTTATTGTCCGAACGATATCAAAAAGTTTCCCAATAACAGTAAGTTTAATCTCCTGCCTTACACCCCGGTAAAGAAAAAACTTTACCAACATAATCAACCGTTGCTTTCGTTGTCCAAAAACCACGAATAATATTATCTCAATTTTTTTCCCGATTGGTTAAGAAATATTTCACCTATCCAGCCTTTTAATTTCGATCTCCAGATCAATGATCATGGAGGCTACCGATTTCCTCAGGTTTTCATAAAAGTAGCCGATATAGGATCTGGTGCGATTTTGCTGGGTTTTGATAAAATAGAGGTACTCCTGATCAGTTTTTAGGGATTCAAAGTCCAAGGGAACCATGCTTCCTTCAAAACCATCTGTACCTAGAAAATTATATCCGGATTCAAACCTTTCCGGCACAATATACCTCATATTGTATTGCACTTCAGCCAATTCTTCTTGCTCTGCTTTTAGGAAAAAATCATATTGGGAATCATAGACAGCGATCAGTTTATTGCGGATGTCAGTGTTATAAATGATATCCAATCCCCTGGATTTAGCAGTTTCAAATGAGCTGGTCGAGTGTATGAAGTGTATGGGTAGAAGCGTGTAATTGAAGTGAAAAGCCAAAGAATCGTGGTAGGAACCATCCTTTTCCAGAATTTCGAGTATCAGGTTTAAGGCGTACTGGCTTTTCCTGAGTTCATCCATATTGAAATTGATCTCCGCCAGATCGGTCACCAATTCTGTTTTACAGCCTTTTAGAATTTCAAGTTCAGCTCTCTTTCGGTTTCTGGTTTCTCCGTAGTTCGCCAATTCAAAAGCGCCATAGATACCGATGACAAGCACGAGAATTTCGAGGAAATATTCCGGCCATTTTTCTTTGAGGGTGGAGAGGATTCTTTTCATTGTTGAAGTTCTTTTTGGATCAGTTCTTTTAGTTTCTGGTTATGGGTCAGGACTTGTTTGATATTGGATTCTGTGTTTTTGGATTTTATAGATGCTTCCAAAAGCAATTGTTGAAATTCAGGTGTTTTTGAAAGAAGAATTAAACCTAATTTATCGACAAATTCAAAAGATACTTCTTGCTTAGTATATGCTTTGTTTTCAAACCAGTTGGATAATTGGTGGATTTTTTTGTCAGCCAAAAAGACCCGAACTCTGTTTTCTAACAACTCAGCATATTGCACATAGGTGTCATCCAGATCTTTTAAGAACCTTGAATAGGTGTTAATCTCTTTTCTAATACTTTCACTGGATATTTTGCCGGCAACAAAAGGATCGTTCTTGATCGCTATAGGGTTATAATAAATCTGGAACCTGATCAAATTGGGGTTTTCGATTTCCAGGTCCATCCCTTTCACCCCGATTTCATAGAGCACCTGATGCAGGTTATTGATTTTATTTAAAGTAGCCAGGTTGTCGCTGAAGGAGAGAGAATCTGCTCTCAAATCCTGAATAAGGTTATTTAAAACTACCCGTTCAGATTGCCTCGCTTTGTGAGCCTCGTTCGCATTGTTGATTTGCAAGGCAATCAGAATCCCAATGACGACCAGGAAGATTTCGCCAATGGCATAGGCCAAGTATTGGGTGATTCTGTTTTGTTGAAGGAGTTTTTGGCGGATTTTTCGGAAGATGCTAATCATGGGGTATCCGTTTTGTTTAGCTGTGTATCGATTCTAGCCAGTGAGCGCTGTGTGGAAATAACCATTTCTTCCAAGCTGCTGATCAAATTTTTGCCATTGAGAAGGCAAAGTGAAAAACCATTTTTATAAGCTGGATCGTTTAGCAATACTTTTGTGACTTCCGGATTTGTTGTTGTGGCTTGCTCAGTTCCACCTAGTATGGCCATATAATCCTTGTAGGCTTGCCCCACATCCCCGGTTCGGAAGAATGGGCCATAGAGGTATTCTTGGTAGTCATAGCGCATATGCTCCTGATCACCGTCGATTTTGTCATAGCTGAGTTCCATGCGCAGCAGTTCATTTTTCAAACTGTCATCCGATAGGATGCCAAGGCTCCCCGAACTGATCATTTCCCTGAGGGTGCTGTTATTTCGGATAAAAGGATTCCAATACAACACTTCCATGGTGTGGAAATTTAGAGAATCCGTATTGGTAATAGGCGCGCCTTCAAAATAGCTGATCATCACCTCGGCTGATCTTCCGGCCCTGCTGTACCGGGTTATGCTACGTTGCAGTTCATCGAGGTTGAGTAAGAGGTCTGACCGCAAACCATGGAGAAAAGCCGTCTCTCGTGCTTTGGTTTGCAGTGCTTCCCGGTAGTTGTTTACCTGCAAGGCGATCAGAATTCCGATTACAACAAGGAAGATTTCTCCGATGGCATATACCAAGTATCGGGTCACCTTATTTTCAGCGAGGAGTTTTTGTCGGATTTTGCGGAAGAATTTAAGCATTAGATTAAAAGAGATTTGTCAGAAGTCATTGTCCCGTAGGTAGAAGATCCCGATCATTTCGGGGGGCAAAATATGCGTAGAAAACAGATCGGTAAGCAGAAATAGCGTGCCGTAGGCCTGCCTGTCCGGTAGGCAGGTACGCAATATGATTTGTAATTCGGAAAGATTCCTAATATATCCCGTACCTAAAAGCACGGCGGGGTCATCGCTAACTGTTAGTTCTACCCATATCAAGTCCCTAAAGGGACTGCGCCTTCTCAAATCTGCACCAAGGAAGAATTCGCCTACGGCATTTTTGAGGTAGTCTATAACATTCCATTCTTGCAGGAGTTTTTGGCGGATTTTTCGGAAGAGAAATAACATATTATTGAAAACCTTTTGAATGGAATTTTTTGAGTTCTGATTGAACGGAATCCCGGATCTGTAGCACTTGGGAATTGTAACCTTTGAACATGTTCAAAATTACATTCCATGATCTTGACTGTTTGGAAATTCTATTGATAAACTTCTCGTCAGTCGCCATGGCTTCGAAATCATAGTAAGGTATGGAAACAGCTGAATCGGTTAATGCATTTTCAAAACGATACCGAACATAAGCTTCGAAAACTTGACTGTTTTGCATTTGTGCATCCCGATTCGCACGGTTTACATCGATAATAAATTCCCGGTAATCTGCTAGACTGGAGAATGCGTTTCGAATCCATTGATTTTCAATTAAGTTAATTCCACTTGCACTAATCATCTCAATATAGGTTCTAGAATCCTGAATGGTGACATAGAATTGGTGGTACTCATTTAAGTATCGGTCAAAATGTTCTTTTTCTGATTTCGGCAGGTCTTTGGCTTCCAGGGCTTTCTGCACCATGATTGAACTTATTAATTTTCTTTCTGCACCTTTCAATGAATTGTCCACATCTGCGAGTATCAGGTCAATGTCCTCATTCAGTCGCACCAAATAGCTGTATGATTTGATTTTGTCCTTGCGTTGTTCATTCCAGTTATTCACTTGCAAAGCAATCAAAATCCCGATTACTACGAGGAAAATTTCTCCGATGGCGTATTTGAGGTAGTTACCTGCTTTGTTTTCCTCGAGGAGTTTTTGTCGGATTTTTCGGAAGAGGGATATCATTGAAGATGCATTTTTGTCAGGGACCTTATTTTAGAAATGGATTGAAGCGCACTTTCTATACGTGTTATAGACCCTTCCCGATTATCCTGGAATAATTTGAAAAGAACAATGGAAGAAGGATTCTCAAAGAATGTTTTAGAATTGACTGGTTCACAGAAATCCAACCATTTGAAATCTAAAAAGTCTTGTTTGATTACAGGTCCCCAATCGATAGCAAAGGAGTTTTCAACATCTTGCAAACTTTGATATACACCGAACAAATCCGCATCATAATAGGAAATCAAAGACAGCTGAAGTTCTTTATCAGAAATCGTTTCTATCCCTTTTGCCTTCAAAACCTCAAAAGCACTGGATTGTGATTTAAATCGTTCAAAAGAAATAATTTTCCCCATCCAGAAGTTTAAGCTATCGTCATAATTTTTCAGCGTTACTTGCTCCAGAAGACGGTCTGTCAATTCAATTGCCTGTTTGGCTTTAAAAAGTTCTCCAGATAACATAATAGAATCTTGTTTGAGGTTTTGATCGATCAGAAATAAAATCTCATGTTCAAACTTTTTGGTCTTTCGACCTTCGTTCCAGTTGTTGATTTGCAGGGCAATCAAAATCCCGATCACCACCAAAAGGATTTCTCCGATGGCATAGAACAAGTATCGGGTAACCCGATTTTCGGCAAGGAGTTTTTGACGGATTTTGCGGAAGATGCTTATCATATTATTTTTTAGAAAAAAGCTCTAGAACCATATTTGATTTATCCCTGATGACAATTCGTTGTTGACTAGCAATTCTGCTCAATTCACCACTCCAATTCATCTTATTGTGCAGATGGTGCAATCCTTTGATTTGATCTTCAGGGTTGATTTTGGTGCCAAGAGTTGAAAAAAAAGAACTGGGATGGTCATCCATATCCAAGAAGCCACTCGCACTCAAATCTTCTGATATGATGTAGTCAATTATTTTTTCAAACATGATGATCGTAAAATCTTGCTGCGCAATGAGTTCAGCCATGGCACTGCGCTGGTTATCATTGAGAAAATGAATGTTGCCGGAGGATTTCATATCCTCAAAAGAATGTCGGTTGGGGAGGTATCTAAATCTATTTAAAGGTGTTCGAAGAGCACTGTCTACAAAGACTTCTAGGGATTGACCTCCTTGGTTAAAAAACCCAAAATAGCGATCAATATTTTCCACATTTTCTTTTCCCAACCCATCCGCTAGTTCATCAAGATGTTTAAGGTCCGATTCAATATCTCCCTTGATTCTAATGATGTACTCGTTTCGTCTGATATTGTCTAATCTTCTCTGATTGGCATTGTTGACCTGCAAGGCTATCAAAATCCCGATGACAACAAGCAGGATTTCACCCAAAGCATAAGCAAGATATCTTGTTATCCGGTTTTGAGAGAGGAGTTTTTGGCGGATTTTTCTGAAAAGTGAGATCATGGCTATAGCGTATTTAGGTAATCGCTGAGCTTTTGTGTTAGTTCTTCCTCCCTCCTTAGGATTCGTTGGAGATAGTTGATATGCACACGGTGCGAGCGCGCTATATTCTTCGTTTCGTATTCAAATTCTTTAGAATTCAAGATCTTGCCCAGAATCTGCTCAAATTCCTTATCACTGACTTTTAGGTTGATTTCATTAATTTTATTAGCATCTAAGCCCTCTTCTGATTCCTGATCTAATATTTCCAGAAGCATATCTAAGTTAATTGCATCAATACCAAGAGGTAAATATCCTTTCCACAGGCGATCAATATATTCATCAAACCACTCATTCGGGATTTCGCCATAAAAAGTCCTGATTTCATTAAAGAGCTCCCTATCTTGAATGATACTTGCATTGCCAGAGCTGATCAGATCTTCAAAAGTAGCGTCATGTATTCTTGGTCTGTTGGTCCGACCAATCAATTGAATTCCCACCACAAAACGAGATGTATCTTCAAATACCGGTTGTTCAGAAGTAATTATATCATAGACATTCAGTGACACCTTCAATCTCAATTCCGCATTAATTTTTTCTTGCCTAATATGAGCCTTGTTCTTGGTCAAGTCCTCAATTAACCGGCTGATATATTCTTTTTCCAGCGATTTTGCTTTGTTTTGCTCATTCCAGTTGTTCAGGGCAAAAGCCCCGAGAATACCAATGGTAATGACCAGGATTTCAAGGATGTATTCCGGCCATTTTTCTTTGAAGGTTGTGAGGATTCGTTTCATTGCGAATGTCTTTTTTATTTGGTTTGATGGATGATTTCCAAAGCCAATGTGTCCAATGATTTATAGTGATTCAGCATTTCAGTATTCCAAAACAGTTTCCCCTGGTATAAATTCTCAAACTCCAAATCTTTAAATACTTTATGATAATCTCCATTGAAAAGCGCTGATTTACTATCAACACTCAGGTTATTGTAAGTATTCAGGTTTTGCATGGCTATATTTTTATATAAATAGGGAATCAAAAGTGTGGTAGCCTGCATATCCTGATTTTTAAAATCTTCATCGGCGTCTTCCAGTAATTGTAACCATTTAAACAGGTTCTTTTTAAGTGATGGGTCTCTGACTAGTTTTAGCCTTCCTGAACTGATCAGCTCTTTTATAGAACTATTGGCAGGGTTGTAATTTCCATATTTCAAGGATTTACTGATGATACTGTCCATGTTGGTTTTTTGAAATTCATCCTGATCGGTGTTGATAAATCCCAAAACAGTTCTCACATAACTATTGGCATTTTCTAAATCGGCTATGCGTTCTTTTAAAACAATTCTGTTGTCCGAGAATTCGGAGTTTATCTCTTGCATTAGCTTGATACTTTCATTATTGGATTTTCTTTCTTCATTCCAGGTATTTACCTGCAAGGCAATCAGAATCCCGATCACGACTAGAAAAATCTCGCCCGCAGCATAAGCCAGATATCGGGTGACTTTATTCTCCTGAAGGAGTTTTAGGCGGATTTTGCGAAAGAATTTTAGCATAACAACATTGGATTTGGAGTTTGGGGGAGACTTGATTCTGAATCAGTCCAAAATATCCGTTTATTTTTCATTTTGTAATTTTTCAAGTGTTTGCTGAGTACTCAAAAGGGCTTTATCTATTGCTTGGGATCGTATTTTGTTCATAGTGATTTTGAATTTGATAAGTGCTTGTATTTGTTTCTTTGAATAGCCGGCAGATTCAATTTCCTTTAATTCGATGGTCAAATCGGAAATGGTAAAAGGTTCGTAACTAATCCCGCATGAAAGAAAAAATGGTGTTACCTGGGAACTCCAAAAATCATCCAGGTATGTTGAAGTAACAGATACATCCCCTAGTTCCTTTGCCAAGGTCCTGAAATCATCCATCAAGAATTTTTTTCTGACCAAAACATCTGAATTTTTGATAATAATTTCATCCAAAATTGGAGAATCAATGAAAAAGAACAGATAGTCGAAAGCATCGCTGATTTCCTTTTGTGAGAAGCTGGTAACATCACTATCAAATTTGTTCAAAAGCATCAATTCTAACTCAGCGTATTTTTGGCTTTTTTGAATAATCTCTTTGAGTTTGATTTCCCGGTTTGAAAGTTCCTCTACGAGTGAAGCCATGATCACTTTTTCATTAGCTATCTTAGTCTGCCTGTTGTTCCAATCGTTGATATTGATGGCTATTAATATCCCGATCACCACGAGGAAGATTTCGCCAATGGCATACAAAAGGTAATTTTTAACCTTTTGTTGTTCGAGTAGTTTTTGGCGGATTTTTCTAAAGAACCTTATCATTTACAGAGTTCTTTTAGCTGATTGTATACTAACTCCATTTCATCCAAAATCTTAGTATAATTTTGTTTTATCCGGTCACTCATTTGTACAAAAATCACAAGGTCATTTCGGAATTGCTTATAGTATTTAGAATCATTGTCTAAATGCCAATCAGTAGTGGGAAGTGTGGCCAAGACTTCCGGTCCTAATGCCGCTTTTGCATAATCAGATTCATGAAATCCGGTTGCAATTTCATCGTCATAAGAAAAAGCTCTTTCTAGACTTTCATTGCGATTTACCTCCAATTGAAATAATAGATTATCAAGCTCAGCATAATAGCGCAATAAATTTTGTTTTAAGGAACTGTTTTTAATGAGGCTTAATTTTCCAGAGGATGTAATATCTGTAATAGCCACTTTACTCGGTGCAAACGCATTGGTTCTTAATGCTTGTATATAATTGTCTATTAGGTATGCTTTGGATTTATTTTTTTGAGGTAACTCCAACAATAATTTTTTACTGATTTCTATTTTATAATCTGATTCTTTATAAAGTCTGGCGATATTTTGTCTGTCCAATTCAAAATCTTCAAGTAGCTTGCAGTAAAAGTCATTCTCGGAAATTCGATCTTTTCGATTTTCATTCCAATTATTAATCTGCAAAGCAATCAAAATCCCGATCACCACCAGCAGGATTTCACCGATAGCATATTTGAGGTACCTGCCTGCCGGCAAGGCAGGGTTACCTATCTTGTTTTGCTCAAGGAGTTTTTGGCGGAGTTTTCTGAATAAACTAATCATAGGCTAAATCTTTTTGAATCATCGAAAGGGTTGCTTCGCACTGTTGCAAGGCTTGATCGACAGCCGTCAATTGTGTTGCAAGAAAATTCATAAAGGTTTGATTTACATAAATTTATCTTCCAACAAATCCTGGATTTCATCCGCGGTAGGGCTAGATGTTCTCTACTTTTTGGCTGACATAATTAAGAACCGATTGCGATTTGCCCTGTCCGATCTTTAGTTTTAGAATCAAGTCATCATAAGTATTGTAAAGCGAGACGATTTGTCTTCGCAGCGTAGGGTTTGAAATCAGGTTAAGACCATTGTTTGAGAGTTCGTCCACCGTGGTGGAATTCGGCACAAAATCGTTCAATAGGTTATACTGCCTTGAAAAATGCGCATTCAATGAATCCAGGTCCGTTACGTTTCCTTTCATATAATTTTCAAAAACTCTTTTGTAGCTGACGGCAATAATTAATTTCTCTTTTATTTCCTTCAGACGAAGGGAGTCAGATATTAAGTCCTGTTGAAGGTTGTTAAAAAAGGCCTGCTCCCGTTTTGCATTTTTATTGGCTTCATTCCAATTATTGATACTCAAGGCGATTAGTATTCCGATTACCACGAGGAAGATTTCGCCGATTGCGTACTTGAGATAGTTGCCTATCATTTTCCCTGCCTTGCCGGCAGGCAGGTCTTCGAGAAGTTTTAGACGGATTTTGCGGAAGAATTTTAGCATAGAGTTTCGTTTTTCTTAATTAATTTCCCAAAGCTGCATTTCATAGTCAGTTTAGTTTATACTCCATCTGTATCAATTCCAATAAGTGAGCTGCGTCAGACTTTAAAGATTCCGCTCGGAGGCTATTGCCTTTGGTCATTTTGGATAAGTAGTGGATCTGAAAAGCAATCTCATTGATGACCCCAAAATCATGCGTGATCAATTTTGGATTGGTGGTCGGCATCACGAATTTCATATTTGCATCCATGGTCTTATTCAATTCTGCAGAATGGAAGACCCTTCCTCCCATTTCGCGGAAGGTGGATTTGGTTCTGTTGTCATTTTCGTCCCATTCCTCCAAAACCTTCACTTTTTTCTCATATTTAAGCAATTCATTGACGACGTTTCTTTTCCGAAGCAGCCGAAGGTTCCCGGCATTTTTCAGCTGCTGAATGGTGCCATCTGAATAGATAAATGCCTGTTCATTGAACACCTGCCGGGCTAAAAAGTAAATCTGATTTCCTACTGAGCTCCGCTCTTCTGATAGGATCATTCCTGCCAAAGAATCCATCAGTACACTTTTTTCTTTTCGGAATGAGGTATACAGACTGAGATTTGTTGTATCCGTTTTCAAGTCTTCTATCAAAGAGAGGATGTATTCTTTTTCAATCTTTTGGACACTGAGTGATTCCCGATAATTCTCCGCAAGGAATCCACAGAAAACAGCTAGAAAAAGCATAAAGAATTCTTTGAAATAAGATTTATAGTTCTTCTTTGAACCGGAAGCCAGAAGGTCTGATGATTGACTTTCCAGAGATTGTATTTCAGGGATAGGTTGATTGCTTTCCATGATTTATTCGATGTTATATTCTTCTTTCAAAAGCAAAATCAACTCATGGGCCTGTCTTTTAATCATTGGGTAAGTTTCTGATAAGACGAGCGTAAAATAGAATTTTCTGTTTTCCAGACTATTGGCAAATTCGTTTAAAAGATCTTTACCGCTGTTTTGTAGTGGCATCAATCCATGCATCAACGAATCAGCGGTCTCATTTGCTCTACTAGGAAGTAGAGATGAAAAAGGTTTATAATGATAATTATTCAAAATCCTGCTTTTGATTTCCAAAGTTGTGTTTCGCTTTATCCTGTCTGCATCAATCAATCCGCTGATATAGCCTTGTCTCGAATAATATGCACTGATTTTATTGACCAATTCGGCATTTTTAAAATACCTGAGATTTCCAGATTGGGTAATTTGAATGAGGGTTGCTTCATTCCAAGTTGTAGTGGGTGAAAAAGAAACCATCTGAGCATTGTAGTAGAATGAACCTTTTACCATATTTTCTGAAATTCCCTGATGGACTAATTCACTGATCCTGTCCATGCTCTTTAGTATTACATTGTTTTGTCCGATTACATCATTAATCATAATCGTATCGTTTTCAAGATCCTTGGCCAGAGACTTTGCGTATTCCTTTGCGTAGATTTTCTCGCTTTGACCATCCCTATAATTTTCTGCCATAAATCCGCAAAACACCGCCAGGAAAAGCATCAGAAATTCTTTGAAATAAGAAATCAAGTTTCTCTTTGGAGATATAGGTTGCAAAACGGAAGATTTGTTTTCGGTGGGTTTTACTTCTGGGATTTGTTGTTTTTCCTCCATATCCTATTCTAGGTTATATTCCTTGTTTAGTAAATTGATCAGCCGGATTGCTTTATCATTTAATTGTGCCAGCCTAGTCTCAATTATGAAAGTGCTTCCTTTCAATTGGTGAATACAAAAGGCAAGGTCTTGTTGTAGAGCAGGGTCATAAGAACGAAGTGGCGGATTGTTCTTTGGTCTTTGAATTCCATTGGCAGTCACCATCTGATCAAAAACAAAAGGGTTGAAGATCTGAGAGATAACAGGGAAGGCATTGTACCTTTCTGTGCGATCATCTTCATGGTTGGTGATTAACCTTTCCACCATTTTTTGATACGCCATGATGCTATCTGTGGCCTGTTCGTTTCGGATCAACCGCAGCGCACCTGAATTTTTCAACTGCGCAAAGGTTCGGTCATTGTTTTGAAACCAGACACTTCTCACCAGGCTTCTTCCGAAAAAATACAGCTCATTTTCATGTCCTTTAATGGTTTGATTACTAAGCAAAAGCATGAAAGAGTCCATTTGTATCATCTTCATTTTCCTATAATCCAGGTTTCTTTTGATATTCGCGGTATCAGATTTTAAATCTTCGATATAGGATTGGATGAACTGCTTTTCTTGCTGCTTTTCGACCATATTTCCCCGATAATTTTCTGCCAGAAAACCACAGAAAACTGCCAGAAACAGCATGAAAAATTCCTTGATGTAAGAACTCCAGTTTCTCTTCCTCAGGGAGCTGATCACCTCTTTGTTGGAGAGGTCTTTTTCAGTTTCGGGGGCTTGATTTTCTTCCATCTGCTTAATTTTCCAGTGTGACAAACAACTGCGATCGGATCAGCCAATTCCCGGAGGCTTTGGTCCATTGAGCGGAGTACTTCCCCTTGACCACAGGTTCTTCCGAATTTTCATGATATCCTTTCCAGGTACCTGTTTCCCAGGCCAACATGGTTTTGGAATTGACAATCACCTCATCAGGAGTTCGGATCCAATACATTCTCGGCCCTTTGAGGGATTTGAGGTAGATTTCCTGTTCTTCTTTACCCGAGATCAAAACTCCCAGTCCGGTGGTAATAAATGCGTCCTCTGTCGAATAAGTGGCGTTCAGATCCGCATCAAATGCCTGAAGGGCCTGTGTAGAGGCTTCCCGCTGGGCCAGAATCTGAGCTACCTCAGCCTCCTGTGCGAATGAGAAAGTGACTAACAAAAGTCCTATCAAAGAAAGTAGTGTTTTTTTCATGGTTATCTGTATTTACTATTTGATTCCTTCCCCTTGTTTCGGAGAGGGAGAAACTATTCCAACCTGTTTAGAAAATTTGTCCCATTCCAGCAGGAGCTCTTGGTATTTTTCAGGCTTTGCTTCTTTCAGATCCTGCTGTTCGGATAGGTCAGTTTCCAAATTATAGAGCTCGAAGTTTTTCAATTCAAAAGGTCTTTCAGTATTCAAAAGCTTCCAATTCCCCTTTCTGAGCATGGCGTAGCCATTGTTCTCCATCCCAAAAACATAATTTTGTGCGTGAATTGCTTGTTTTTTCCCTGTCAAAACCGGTAAAAGTGACGCTCCGAGAAGAGGTTTCACCACTTTACCATTCCATTCTGCAGGATAGGCAGCATCCGCTACTTCATAAAAAGTAGGTGCCAGATCCAGCAGAGTCAAAAAGGAATCATTGATGCTTCCTTTATTTTCTACTCCGGGACCGCTGATAATCAAGGGCACATTCATTCCCCCTTCGGTTGTGAATCCCTTGTAATATTTGAATGGAGAAGACCCCGCCTCTGCCCATTGAGGGCCATAGGAAATAAAAGAGTTTGGTTTACCCATATCGGCATAGGCATCGGTATGGTTTTCTCTAATTAGATCTTTAAAACCAGCTTCGTAGTAGAAATCCTCGGCTGCCGCGCCATTATCAGACATAAAGACGATCAGAGTATTTTCGTAAACACCGATTTCTTTAAGGTATTGAATCAGCCGGCCGATGTTGTAGTCCAAGTTGTCCACCATTCCGGCATAGAGTTCCATCTTTCGGGCTTCCATTTTTTGCTCTTCCGGAGAAAGCGAATCCCAGGCTTTGACATTTGGATGAGAAGGAGGCAAGAGTGCATTTTCAGGAATCATCCCGGCCTTCTTCAGGCTTTCAAAGCGTTGGCGCTTGAGTTCCTCATAACCTGCATCATAGCGGCCTTCGTATTTTCTCCAATATTTTTCGTCCACCTGAAGCGGCCAATGGGGAGAAGTGTAGGCGGCAAAGGTGAAAAAGGGTTTACCATCTTCGGCATTGCTTCCGATATATTCGATGAGTTTGTCGGTGTAAAAATCTGTGGAATACGCTCCTTCCGGCCATTCCGCTTCAGTCCCATTTTCGTAGTATTTTGAAATAGGAGCTTGGGGAAGGATTCCAAAATTATTGTAATGATTGGCTCCTCCCTGGGGTGTGATAAAGAACTTTTCAAAGCCTTTGTTATCGGGATGGTGCTCCGGCTCGGCCCCTAGGTGCCATTTTCCGGCCATATAAGTATGATATCCCTTTGTTTGGAGCAGCTGCGGAATGGTGATGATTCTTTCGCTGAGATATCCTTCATATCCTGCAACGCCCTCTCTTCTTCCCTGTATCCCCATTCCGGCGACATGATTGTTATTTCCGGTCAGGAACATCGCCCGACTGGTGGCACAAAGAGGAGAAGAGTGAAAGCGACTGAAGCGAATGCCCTGATTGGCAAGTTCATCCAGATGAGGAGTGTCGATATCACCTCCAAATGAGCCCAAATCTGCATAGCCCAGATCATCGGCGACGATCAATAGGATATTGGGAGGCTTAGGGGGCGATATTTCTTGTTGGCAGGAAAACAGTGTGCAGCCAAAAATAGCTGTCAAAGCAAAAAGATTTGATTTATTTTTCATGGTTCATCCTTTTTTCAAATTTGACAGATTGTTAGTAAGCCTTAAACAAAAACCTGAATTGGGATAGAGGATTTACCTTTTCCCGAAATACCATAAATGGTCAATCTGAATTAATTTTCCATTTTCTAAATGCTTTTCCCAAGAAATAAATCAGCGTCAAAATCCCGATCAAAATCACTATGCCCTGTTTCTCCGGAGTGGATAGGTTGGACAAGAAAAAAAGAATAATGCCGGCTGAAAGGATTGGAACAGTGTATCCAAAAGGAATCGTAAATCCTCCCTTGGTTAACTCTTTCTTTCTTCGAAGTCCAATGACCGAAATCGATACACCAAAATAAACCATTAGCATGCTGGAAGCAGAAATGACAGCCAAAGCTCTGAATCCTCCGATGTTGGCAAGGGTAAAGCCGAGACCTGCATAAAGCAAGATTGCAATGTAAGGTGTTTTAAATTTGCGGTGGATAGAGGCCAACTTGCTAAAAGGAATCACACCATCCCGGGACAATCTAAATATCACTCTGGGATTATTGAGGATTTGCCCACTGATCATTCCAAACATGGATACAGCAGTTCCGATAAAAAGCAATGTATATCCTGCAGGACCGAAAACTATCTTTGATGCCTCTGCCAAAGGCGCTTCTTTTAGATTTGGTAATTCACTTCCTAAAATTCCTTGGGAAACCAATTGGACCATTACGTAAATAAGAAGGACTCCTAAAATCCCTATTAAAATCGCACGAGGCACAGTCTTTTGGGGATTCTTGATTTCACCTCCTATGGACAATCCCGCATCACCACCCATAAAGGCGAAAAACAAAATCAAAGATGTCTCTCCAAGCTTTTGGATGGTTGGTTCAGTTTCCCAAGCAAAATTGACCCATTGTACATCTTTCCAGCCAATGGTAATTAACAGTAAAATGGGTATGAGTTTGGCTACTGTGGTGAATTTTACCAATCCGATTCCTTGTTTGACGCCAATGACATTCAAACTCGCCAAGCCCGAAAAGAGAATAAATAAAGAGAAAAATCTGATCGTTGAATTTTTGAAAATGGGAAAAATAACACCCAATATTTCCAATAAAGCATTGGAAACAGCAGCATCTGCTAAAATGCTTCCCATCAGGTAGAATATTGAAACCAAAAACCCCGGATAAGCACCAAGTGCTGTTTCCACATAGGCATATGACCCCCCTGAATGAGTGACTTTACTTCCAACTTCTGCAAAACAAAGCATGATCAAACCTATCAGCAGTCCGCAAAATAGATAAGCCAGCACCCCGGAAGCGCCCATGGTTTCGGCGATGATGGCGGGCAATACAAAAATCCCTGCCCCAATCATGACATTGACAATATTAGCCGAAAGTCCCCATACACCTACTTCCCTTTTTAATCCTTCTTGGGTGGTTTTCATGATGGTTTAGAAATGGGAGAGGATGGAGTTTTTATCATGTTTAAGTTAAATACCAATGCAATTTTTTCAAGTATTTAGGCTTTGTTGAAAAGAATCGAACGGTGATGAATGCATTTGGGGTTAAGATAAATAAATCAATGGTTTAACACCGATGAGTTAGGACGAAATACATGGATTTCTTCCCCAATGAGGGGATTTATTGTCCGAAGGAGGAATTTTGGAGAAAAAGTGGATTCAGTTTAATCCGAAGTATTTGTTTTGGTTGATTTAATTTCAGTCAAATGGGATACTGAAATTCAACTCCTCCAGAGTTGAAAAAATTAGGGACTGATTTCAATTTTAACCCCACATTGCAATGTGGGGCTAATCGAATTGATTCCCCTTGGGAATCAAGATGAACCAATCAATTGCAAAGTGTTCTCTGTATTTCCCCGTCACGTCGGCAAACTATTAAGGAATCAATCATTTGATCAGAATTGAAAAAAATGATTGACATCATGTAGATTCCTGATCAACCCTCAAAAATTCCCCAACCACAAAGTGCCATCCTGGCGGCAGAAAGGGTTGAATACGATTAGATATATATATTATAGAATGTGTAGATAGGAAACGAATATTCCTGTAATCCCTCAACTACAAAGTACCTGCCTGACGGAAGGCAGGGTTAAAATTGATTAGCCACACATCGCAATGTTTGGATCGAAATTGATGTTTCCATTCATCCATCAACCTCAAAGTGGTTGAATTCGATTAGCCACACATCGCCATGTGTGGTCATGAAATCACGGCATGTATTTATCTTTTCAACCCTAAAGGGGTTGAATTTGAAAGACCTTTCCTAACTTATCCGTTTAATTTAACCCACGTATGAATTCCATTTTTCAATTCAATTAGCCAATACGTTCCTTTAGCAAAAGGAAAATTAATTATTAAGGAGTTTTTTTAATAATCCTATCCTTTCGTTTTAATAACATCTTCAAGAATCTTTATCAATTCCGTAGTATCCTCTTTTATTTCTTTGAGCATGATGATACAATCTTTATTGATCCAATAATGAATTGCGGCATTGCGCAGGTAGATTTCCTGATTTGCCCTTAGGTCATCAGCCAGTTTTTCTATGGATTTGTCCGGAAAAAGGAATGAGGTAATAGCAGTATCAAAAATTAAAGCATCAGTATGGATAAATAGCGGTGCATCAATCGGCATAGCCCAATCAGCATTTATCTTATAATCCCATTCTACCGCTTGGTAACTTTGGTAGTGGGTGACAATCTGGTCTCTTAATCCGGTATCTTTTATGATTCCGAGGTTTCCGGTGCTGGACAAGTCCTCATAGGTGGAAATGGAAGGATTGAAACGGGGATAAAGTGAACCATAAATCAAGAATTCTCTTGCACTTAGGACTAAAAGAGAATCAGTGCAATCCTTGTCCTTGAATGCATTGCTCAGATTGGCGATTTTCTGATTGTTATTTTCCAGCCGCTCAATTTCGGCTGCGAAAGTAAGCACATCACTTTTGTTTTCCTGGATCAATCTGTTGAGGTATGATTTTTCCTGTTGGTCAAGTTTTCTGTTTTCATTCCAGTTATTGATCGATAGCGCAATCAATATCCCGATGACTACCAGGAAGATTTCGCCAACGCCGTATTTGATATAATTTGCAATCTTTCCTTCATGCAAAAGTTTTTGGCGGATTGTTCTAAAGATTTTTAGCATCGCAAAAATTTCGGTTTGTTATAACATCAATAAATTATCTAGGAAGACAGTTTCAATCATTCTAATCCTGATTAAGTTGGTATTCCTTCCCTACCTCTTCAATGAGCGTTTCAGCTGCTTCTTTAAGCCAAGAAACGTAAAAATTGTAGTTCTTCAAGTCTATTTGAAATTGTGCAATCTCGTTGAGATAGTCGTCTAATTTCAATCCTTCGGATTTTAGCAACTCTAGTTGCCCCATCTTAAGTAAATCGGTGTACTCATAGTCAGGTCCGAAGCTAACATCATCTATAGCATCAAAGGATTGAATGTAATCATTAAGACCTCTGAACCTGATAAACTTCCTTTGCATGGTTTTCATATTTATAAGACCAGTTTCTGGAGCAAATTCCAACACAGCAAAGGATTTTCTTTCATAATAGTCAGAAAGGTCTTGGACCAATTGTCTATTGTCAATTAGCTGGATAGTTTCCGAGTCAATTAATTGGTCATAGCCAGATCTATTCAGAGTTACTTGGTGTAACCTTGTCCATATTTCAAAGCGAAGTAATAGGCGTTAACAGTTTCATCATTTCCTTCAATAGCATTGGATATAGATATTCGCAGTGAATCCAATCCCATAAGCCGATCGATATTCCTGCTTCTATTCCTTTCGCATCTAACGATATCGTATTTTAAATTTTCTATGATCTCCTTCATCGTGGACAATTCTTGAGCACGTGCTTTACGTCCTTCATTCCAATTGTTGATCGATAGCGCAATCAATATCCCGATGACTACCAGGAAGATTTCGCCAATGCCGTACTTTAAATAGCCGCTTATCTTGTTTTCTAGTAAGAGTTTTTGGCGGATTTTTCGGAGGAAATTGATCA
The DNA here is from genome assembly GCF_023502205.1 of Aquiflexum sp. TKW24L. GTDB lineage: Bacteria > Bacteroidota > Bacteroidia > Cytophagales > Cyclobacteriaceae > Cognataquiflexum. Next base: position 307,881 of record NZ_JAMFLG010000001.1, read on the forward strand.
TATCATCGTGTAGTTAAGGATTTCAGGAATTAGTACTGTCCCTTTAGGGACAATATATGGGTAGAATTTAGAATGAGAGTAAAAGCTGGCGTGCCGTAGGTACGCAATATGTATTTACCAAATTGCCAAGTATATCCCGTACCTAAAGGCACGGATTGGGTTTCTCCAATTGTTTGTTTACCCATATAAAGTCCTTAAAGGGACTACTTTACCGAAGGACCAATTGGATTTCGCCAATGGGATATTTTAGGTATTTGCAAATCTTGTTTTTCTCAAGGAGTTCTGGCGGATTTTTCATAATTATTTGATTATATCATAATTAGTAAAATTCATATAGCGATTAAATTCAAGTTTTTCATTGATTCAACTTTAAATCCTGTGCCGCTACTATCTGCCACTTTTTATCTCTGTATATCCAGGTATCGGTCCAGATATTGGTAGTGCTGGTAGAGTCGGCTTTTTTTGTCCAAGTTTCATTACCCTGGGCAACAGCAGCCTCTCCATAAAATCTTATGGTAACATTGAAAACCTTGGGTTTGTAAGATCGGTTTGCTTTCATTTTAGACTCACGAATCAGGGTTTGTTTGTCATAAAGATCACCCCTTAAACTTACCCCGACAAAGTCATCTGCTACAATCCTATCAATTACTGAAGAGTCGCCCTCATTTATCGCTTCTGCCCATTCTTGTGCAGATTTTAAAATATACGTGTTGGCTGCTTCATAATCTATTTTCTGGGAGCAAGAGGAAAGCGTTAGACCTGTTAGAATTATTAGAAAATTTGATTTTATTTTCATGGATTTTTTGTGAGAATAGGGGTATTAATTTTTGAAATTATGTTTAATCCACAAGAACATCCTGATTTTTGAGCGCAGCCATGCCTCCAAGAATCAACCAATTGCCATCCACTTTTTTCCAGGTATGGGTAAACTTATATGTCTCTTTTCTGACTACTTTATTGTCTTTGTCTGTCCAAAAATAATCTGTGTCGTAGAATACCATCACCACATCCTCTATGGCATTTGAGGCCTTTTTGTGAAGGGTATAACTGTATTTCAGATCGGGGTCTTTATGCAAATCAGGTATCCAACTGGCAATTTTGCTTGCGTCAGACACTCCATCCCCAAAACCCGGATAGCCAATAAAGTCATCGTGCCAGAGTGTTTTATAGGGCACGGTGTCAATATTCTGAACATATTCCCAATAGAGTTCTTCCATGTGCCAAGCTTCATCTTCCAGTTCTGTTTTGCTGAGGGAGGGTACAGGTGTTTCAGGGACAGAAGAATCTTTATTGTCCGGGCTGCAGCTTGTAATAAGGAGTGAAACAAGTACTGCGATAACGGAGTAGAGTATTGATTTTAAATTTTTCATATTCTTATATTTTTTTCCCAATGTTTTTGAGTTTTTCTAAATGCTGCCTCTGGAGAAGCAGCCTAACGATCCGGTTGAACTAGTTGTCATGCTTCTCCTGAAGCAGGAAAATAGGAGTTATATAAATGCTGCTTCTAGAGAAGCAGCATAACGATCCGGTTGAAATGGTTGTCCTGCTTCTCCAGAAGCAGGGCCATAGTTTTCTGAAATCTGCTTCTGGAGAAGCAGCATAACGATCCGGTTGAAATGGTTGTCCTACTTCTCCAGAAGCAGGAAAATAGGAGTTATATAAATGCTGCTTCTGGAGAAGCAGCCTAACGAAGAAAGGCTGAGAAATTTGAGTAGTTTCATATTACTTTGTTCTTGTTTAAAATTTTTAGCAGGAAATAAAGCAATGTCAAAATCCCGATCAGGATCAAAATGCCTTGGATTTCCCGTCCGGATAAGTTGGAAAGAAAATAAAGAATAATGCCTGCAGAGATAATTGGAACGGTATATCCAAATGGGATTTTGAATTCCCCTGTACCGTTATCTTTTGTTTTGCGAAGCTGAATCACAGAAAGTGACACCCCAAAATACACCAACAACATACTCGCGGAGGCGATGACGGCCAATTGCCTAAATCCTCCCAAGGAAGCTATGGTAAAACCAAGTCCTGCATAGAGCAAAATCGAAACATAAGGGGTTTTGAATTTATGGTGGATGGAGGCCAACTTTGCGATTGGAATCACCCCATCCACTGCCAACCTAAAAAACACCCTCGGCAAATTCAGAATCTGACCGCTAAGCATCCCAAACATCGATATACCAGCCCCAATAAAAAGAAGGGTATATCCTACAGGACCAAAAACAATCCGGGCAGTTTCTGCCAAAGGAGCTTCTTTGAAGTTGGTCAATTCATTGCCCAACACTCCCTGAGAAACCGTCTGGATCAGGATATAAAGCAAAAGCACAAAGGAGATTCCGATGAAAATCGCTCTTGGAACGGTCTTTTGGGGGTTTTTGATTTCCCCTCCTATCGTCAGTCCGGCATCTCCTCCCTGAAAAGCAAAAAACAAAATCAATGAAGCCTCGCCAAACTGTTGGAGGGTCGGGGCTGATTCCCAGTATAAATTGGCCAGTTGGACGTCCTTCCAGCCAATCGTCACCAACAACAGCAGCGGGATCAATTTGGCGACAGTATTGATTTTGACCAAACCGATTCCCTGTTTGACTCCGATGACATTGAGGGTAGCCAAGCCTGCAAAAATCACAAACAGGGTCAGAACCCTGACATACTGATTTTTGAAGATGGGAAATACCAATCCTAAAATTTCAACAAGGGCATTGGACACTGCTGCATCCGAAAATATGCTGCCCATCAGCAAAAATATGGCAGCCAAGAAACCGGGATATGGCCCAAACGCCGTCTCTATATAAGCATATCCTCCGCCAGAGTGGGTGACTTTACTCCCGGCCTCGGCAAAGCACAACATGACCAAGGCAATCAAAAACCCGCAAAACAGGTAGGCAATCACTGCTTGGGTCCCCATGATCTCGGCAACAATAGCCGGCAAAACAAAAATCCCCGCCCCGACGATGATATTGACAATATTGGCCGAAAGCCCCCACACCCCTACTTCTCTTTTTAATCCTTCTTGGGTGATTCTCATAAAAATTTTGAAATTTTAGCAAACATGGATTTTCAACTTTTTCAATGTAAAGGAATCCAAGAAACAGCCTGCAGGTGAAAAGAAGGGAGCTTGTTGGTTTTGATCAAATTTTTGAGAAATGCATCTGCTGATAAGATAAAAAAATCAGCGGTTCCTTCAGGTCAATCTAGGACGAACTGTATGGATTTTTTCCCCAATGAGGGGTTTTATTGTCCGAAGGAGGGTTTGCAATAAAATGGAATTCAACTTGATCAGCAAAATTTGATTTGGTTGAATTTTGGACTTGCATGTATTAGATTTTGAAAATTAACTTCTTATTGGCGGCAGAAAGGCTTTCAGAGTTGGGAAAAACTTGAAAATAAGATCCTATTCCATCTAAAAAATCACAAAGTGCATGACTTATGGAAGGCAGGGTTGAATTTGATTAGCCATACCAACGCAAAGCGGGGAGCGACTTCGCGCTCCCCGCTTCATATATAAACCGCCGTAACGTCACCTCAAGCCTTTCTGCATCAGTTGCAGGATCCCTGGGAGGAGAGGGAGTTGTTGTAATTGTCGAGATTCGATGCGAGGGCGAGCATTTGAGCGCGGACAGGGCTGTTCATGGGTAGCGCGGCCACCTGCGCAGGAGTATAGGTGTTGAGCTGTGCCTCAGCTGCGTTGAGTTCAGCGGAGACCGCAGATGGATCGGCACCGCTCAGCACATTCAGCTTCGCCGCCATGAAATGGTGTGCGAGTTGGTAGTAGGCATTCCTCGCGGGTGCCGTGTTGAACACTTGAAGCCAGGTCGAACCGCTGAGGTAGAACGGCGTACTCGCGCCGTTTGACAGTAGGGCCCACGTCTCATCATACTGGGCAGGACCGAACTCTGAATGTGTCTTCCAGTATCCAGGACCATGGTAGCATTCATAGGCAATCTGTATATTCCAAGAACCGGAGTTGTCTCCAAAAAAGGAATCATTGACATAGAAAACCACTTCTCCGCTTCCAGTCAACTGTGTGGGCCCTGTTCCCACAAACTGAAGGTCACCTCCACCAACACGCGCAACAAGAGAAACTACCGGAAAACCGTTAAAGGAACCCGCATCGGGACGTCCATTAGGGGTAGCCGGGTCACCAAGACCTGCAAAGTAAAATCCTACCTCTCCTGAAGCAGTGATAAGAGCAGGAACACCCTCGTTCAGTATAAATCCGGTGGCAAGTCCCTCAGACATTGTTCCTAAAATGGTATATTGGTCTGTAACTTGAACTCTCGCCGAATTCAGGTCCGTCAGGCTTGAACTTTCCTCTTGGGCTGTAAAACCATTTTTGAGCAGGAGATTGTTTTCCAGATTTTGATTTGGTTGTGTGTCGGTCATACTTTCCATTCCACAGGAAGTCATGAATACAACTGCTAGTAAAGGCATTAGAATTTTTTTCATAGTTCTTCTATCTAAGGTTAGTGGATAATTATTTAACAGCCTAAGGCTGATACTATATTTAAAAATAGGAAAATCAAAGGTCCAAATAGCCAATCTAGGACGAACTGTATGTATTTTTTCCCCAATGGCATGGATTATTTTTCGGGGGAGCTATAGAGGGAAATTGGATTTTTGATTAATCTGAATTATTTGTCGGGATTGAATTCTTGATAGCTAATCTTTTCTAAATCCAAACTTCATAATTTTAGCCCTTGCTACCATCCGGTTAGTTTTATTAAACTTTATTCTGACCCCTAAAACAAAAAACTGGCAAGGATTTACTCCTTGCCAGTTTCTCAAAAATGCGACCGCTTAATTGACTTCGCTAAGCACAAGTCGCAGTAATTTTTAAATAATTAAAAAGCCCGAACCGCACGAACTCTACTGCTGAAGTCCTTATCGCCGATGTCCTGTAAGCCATTGCTGAAGAACTGCCTCCAAGCGAAGAATGCACTGCTCTCGAAGGAACTCCAATACCAGGCAATAGCAAAACCGCCAATTGCCTCTCTATTCAGATAAAGTTTGTTCAACTCATCTCTGCTGGGTAAATACCAATCGCTATAACCATTTAAATCTAAATCGTTAGCTATATTAGCTGCGATGCCTGCATCTGGACAACCGTTCACTATAGCGTTGGTATTAGCTTCACCTGTTCCTATTGCTGTACTTGTACCACCAATTAAAGCTCCAAAACAACCCCATGCAGCACCTGCGCTTTGGTCACTTGGAGCAGCTATTATGCCGTGGGTTTCACCTGCCACATAGCCCGGGTCACCCGGCTGTAAGATATATGCAATCTTACCTCCCTGGTATGCATCACCTATTTTCAATGGTGGAGGCAGCTCGCAATTGATGGTCACCTCAGCAGAGGCCTCGAGATTGGTGTTGGTCCCGTCGAGGTACGCTGTGTTCGTATATGTCTCGGTGTAGACCCCGTCCGTGTACTGGCTCGGGTCGGCCGGGCAGGTGAAGATCTCCGGAAAGATCTCGACGGTGGTACTCGAAATCAGCTGGGAGTAACCGAACCGCGGATCGCTCAACGTGACGAAGTCGTCGCCGATCAGGTTATGGGTGAAGATCACGCCGGCGGTTGCACCGGCGGAGGTCGAGCCTGCGCCCACGTCGAAGGTCACGGTGGCCGTGTTCAGGGTCGCGCTGCCATCCGTCGGAGCGGCGGAGTAGGCGCAGGTCGTCGTGCCATTGGCAGCAACCGTGCCCGTGTTGTCACCCGTTCCTGGGCACGTGATGACGGCAACGGTGCCGTCATCGAGCACGTCGGCAAGGGTGAAGGGCACGGCGAAGCTGTTCGGGTTCGTGACCGTGATGGTCCCCGTCACCGCGTAGTTCGCGGAGATTCCGGACTTGGTGGCCGTCACCGTCCAGTTGGAGAGAAACTCGTCACCGGGGGCGCCCGTGTGGCTGCCCGGGCTCACGGTCTTGGTGAGCTGCCAGTTGACCGTCCGGTCGTAGGTGCCTGCCGCGGTCTTCACCACCGTAAGGGGAGGTGCAACGACAGAACAAACAGGTATTAAGGCATAGCTTTCGCTAAAGGTGATTGGCGTGCCCAATCCCTCCTGTACCACGCTAAAGGCAATCTCATCGCATCCGGCCCAGCCCTCAGCAAGCGGCACAGTATGGCTGACCTTGCTGCCTGAGCTCACATCTGTGTATTCCATTATATTGCCGGCAATATCAATCGTAATGGTGGCCTTTGCATTAGGAGGAGGTCCGGCAGTGATGGCATAGGTCACTTCCACTACAAAATAGGTTTCGGTGTTGTAAGCGGAGTAGCTGACCGATTTTGTGTTTCTGCCAACCCTTAGCGTAGCCACGTCGGAAACAGAAAAGAAAACTGAACCTCCCGGTTCAATACAATCACTTTCACACGATCCGGCCGCAGCTAACCGCATGTTTTTGTTTAATATATCTGTGCCAATCCCTTCACTGAGGAGGTCTTCGGCCGTGATTTCCTGATCGGGCTGCATGTCGGTCACGCTTTCCATTCCACAGGACGCCAGGAATAAAATGGCGAAGAACGGTAATAGGAGTTTTTTCATTGTTTTTAGATTAAGGTTAGAAAAGGATTTGAATATCCACTTGAACAATGTTCATTTCTCAAGATATATAACTCAGTGGTTCAAGCCCGCTGACTTAGGACGAAGTGAATGAATTACTTCCCCAATGAGGGGTTTTATTGTCCGAACGAAAATTGTCTACCTCGAGAACTTCAAAGCGGGAAATATTCCTTCACTAGCATTTTAAAATTGTAATAAATGAATGTTGGAAATTAAAAATATATGATTTAAGTTGTTGAATAGAAGCCATTTGAAAACTAATGATTCACCCAAAGTTTTACCTCTTTTTCATTTTTTTTACTATCTCTTTCCTTTGCAAAGGTCAGGAAGTCAAAATCACGCCCATGCCTTTCCAATTTGATCCATCACTCACCAATATTGTAGGAATGTGCCAAGACGATAACGGCTTTATCTGGCTGGCTGATAACTATAATGGTTTGATTAAATACGATGGGACCAATAAAAAGTATTATAAGTCCAAGCCCAATGACAGCAACTCGCCCCATACTAACATGCTGGAATGCTTATATGCAGGCAAGGGTGGGATTATTTGGATTGGGAGTCAACATGAGGGATTGGATCGATTCGATCCGGTTTCCGAAACGTTTACACATTTTGAAAATGATCCCACCGATCCGCACAGTCTTCATGACAATCAGATACAATCGTTATTGGAAGATCGCTCAGGCACCTTATGGATTGGGACGGGCAAAGGACTCGATACTCTGGACAGGAAGACGGGGCATTTTGTTCATATCCGAGACGATACACCTGCCGGTCGCCTTTTGGACGAAATTATGGTAAGAAGTATTTACGAGGACCGTGCCGGACGGATTTGGATTGGTACAGGAAACGCTTTCGATCCCAGTGATCATCCTGCATCAGGCTTGTACCAATTTGAAAAAGAGACTGGTTTGATCACACATTACAGGCATGATGAGAATGATCCAATGTCGCTCATCAGCAACCTGATACGGGCTATCTTTGAAGACAGCAAGGGAAATTTTTACGTCGGTTCCGATGGGGATGGACTCCATATCATGGATCGGGAACAAGGAACATTTCAACGATTGCCCAACGTCCCAGACAACCCAAATGCACTTTCCCGTCCACCCGTAAATGCAAATGCGTCCTATGCAGTAGATCATATTACCTTTATCAATGAGGATTCCCAAGGGGCTATTTGGATTGGTACCTATGCCGGAGGAATTAACCGCTACAATCCGAAATCGAAGACCATGGAGTATTTTGGTACTTCCGGAATCGGATCCTATCATTTGGAAAAAAACTACTTTTGGACTTTGTTGAAAACCAAAGATAATCTCCTGTGGGTTTCAGGCTGGGAGCCAGAGACAGAGAATCAGGTACTTTTTCAGATCTCCACCTTTCAAAATCATTTTGATCATACCCCTATTGGAACACGGGCTTTGGTATTTGCCCAAGACCAAGAAGCTGGCGTTTGGATTGGTACCGAGAAAGGACTTTTTGGCCATGACATGAACCAATCGGAGGATAGTTTTTTCACTTATGTCCGCAATACATTGGGATCAGTAATTATCTGGGATTTGAAATTTGACAAAGCGGACAATTTATGGGTTGCCACGCTATGGCGCGGAGCGTACTTTTTCGATCGGCAGGCAATGACCTATAAGGTATATGGACCGGAGGAGCAGGGTAAAAACGGACTTTCCTCTTCGATGCCCCAAGTAGTGTTGCCAATCCCGGATGGCAATGCTTGGATAGGCACAACCGGAGGGCTTGACTTATTTAATTCAAAAAGTGGAAAATTCACACATTTCACTCATGATCCATCCAACCCTCATAGTATAAGTTCAAATGCTGTGTACAGGCTACTTCAAGATTCCAACGGAAAAATTTGGGTAGGTACGAGTGATGGTCTTAACCTTTATCAGGAAGAATCGGTAGATTTTGAAAGGTTTTTGGATAAGTCCGGTGTGCCTGTTATCGGAATTTATGAAGATAGCAAAAAGCGAATTTGGGCCAGTTCCTACAGGTCAGGGTTCTTTTTATTAGATCCGGAAACAGGAATTTTCAATCCTTACTATGACAATACTGGTTTGATTACAGATTTGCTCCTCATCACCGGCTTGGTAGAGGATGAATCAAAATTGCTTTGGTTATACACAGATATTGGGTTCATCCGCTTGGATCCTGAAACTAAAAACGCAGCCCTATTTGGGAACAGTTGGAAAAAACCAAGTGATTCAGGATTTTACTCTTTAAAAGCATTTATTTCCAAAAATAAAGAGGTTTTTGTCGGAAATGCCACAGGCTATTTTTCTTTCATGCCAGCAGAATTGGAAAACCAATATCTAATCGAACCTGCCCCTTATTTATCAGCTTTTTTTCTAGGAGATCGTACTATTTCATCTCAAACAGATAAAAAAATCCTACCAAAACCTCTCAATGAAACCAGTGAAATACAGTTGCCTCACCATCAGAATACCTTTACGTTTGAATTTGGCAGTATTGATTTCGTGACATTGGAGTCTGAGAAAAACCTTCGATATAAGCTTGACAACTATGATAAAAACTGGCGGAGTGGAGCAGCACACACAGCGGATTATTATGCATTACCTCCGGGAGAATATATTTTTCATGTCCAGGCTACTAACAGATATGGAAAAGTGGGGCAGCGATCAATTTCAATTGTTGTGATGCCTCCATGGTTTACCCAATGGTGGGCTTGGCTTTCCTATTCTTTGTTGCTGTTTTTAATGCTTTATTGGGTTTATGGTTTCTTACTCCGCAGAAAACTTGCACAAGCAGAAGTCATCAGGCTCCAAGACCTCGATCAGGTCAAAACCAGGATTTACACCAATTTGACCCATGAATTCCGTACGCCATTGACAGTGATTTCGGGTATTGCAGATCATATATTGTCCCAACCTTCGATTGAGACTATGAAAGAGGGACTTCCAATGATTAAAAGGAATAGCGCCCAATTGCTCAGACTGATCAATCAGATGCTGGATCTATCCAAACTTCAGTCGGGTAAGTTGTCCGCAAAAATGATCCATGACGATATCTTGGGTTATCTCAAATACCTGACTGAGTCTTTTCATTCCCTGGCTGATTCCAAAGATATTCGTCTGCATCTACTCCCCGGTTTTGACGAGTTGTACATGGATTTTGATCCGGAGAAAATTCAGGCCATTTTTTCCAATCTGGTAGGAAATGCTGTAAAATTCACGCCCCCGGGAGGCAATATTTACATTAAAATGGAAAAGATCACTTCCGGAGAAATGGAGGAATTTTTGGAAATCAAAGTGAAGGATACCGGCAAAGGAATCCCTTCCCAGCATTTACCTTACATTTTTGATCGATTTTATCAGGTGGATGATTCGGCTACCAGGTCAGAAGAAGGGACAGGAATCGGCTTGGCCCTCACCAAAGAACTTGTCCAATTGATGACGGGAACGATCGAGGTCAGTAGCCAGGTTGGATTGGGTTCAGAATTTACACTTAGACTTCCCATACGGAAGGAGGCTCCAAAAGGCAATGCCGGCGAATTGGCACAACAATCGCGGCCAATTGACACTGGTTTGGTGAAGGCATCTGCTTTTGGGGCCGAGGAAGATTACAATGAAAGCCTCCCGCTTGCCTTGCTGGTAGAAGATAATGAAGATGTTTTAAGCTATCTGGAGCTTTGCCTTCAAGGAAAATACAGAATCCAAAAAGCCAGAAATGGCCTTCAGGGAATCCAACTCGCCATAGAAATGATTCCAGATATCATCGTCAGTGACGTGATGATGCCTGAAAAGGACGGATACGAAGTCGTCGAAAGGCTAAAAAAAGATGAACGGACCAGTCATATTCCTATCATCCTACTTACTGCAAAGGCAGATCTCGAATCACGATTGGAAGGGCTTGAAAGAGGAGCTGATGCCTACCTTTCCAAACCCTTTGAAAAGAACGAGCTGGAAGTACGACTGAGGAAATTGATTGAGGTACGACAAAAGCTGACAGCGCGCTATGGGACGGTCGACCCTGTGGGGACACCCGAAACTCCCGCTGAAATACAAGAAGATGCGTTCCTGAGAAAGCTTCGCTCCATCGTAGATGCGCATTTGGATAGTGAGGAATTTGGCATTGGCGAGTTATGCAAGGAACTGGCTGTTAGCCGGACCCAGCTTCATCGTAAGCTTAAGGCCCTGACCAATAAATCCACCTCCCAAGTCATCCGGGCGATTCGAATGCAGGAAGCAAAGAAACTTTTGCTCAATCCGGCCTTGAATATTTCTGAAATTGGATATGCAGTGGGATATGGCAATCCCAGCCATTTTACGCAAGAATTTACCAAAGAATTTGGGGAAGCCCCGAGCTTTTTTAGAAAAGGGTGATACTTCGTATTAGCCTCGCTAATTTTTTCATTTGGATCTACGGAATCATGCCAGTAAGCTAATTTTATTTTGCTTCACCTCGACTTGGCTCGGTGCCCGAATGTTATTGATTTAGAGGCGGGGGAGAATATGCGGCTTCGCCACATATTCTCCCCCGCCTCTGTTACGTCAAATCTCCGGTGGCTGAGCTGTGTGTCCACCGTGGCGGAAAGTCGAGGCCGTTTTGATCAACTAACAAAGTAGCGGATATACATATTTTTTCAAAGCTGATCTGAGGATTCAATTTTTATTCAATTTTTTCTCCCCAGCTAAATAAACAGACAAATTCACCTTTTCACCTGATTTGGAAAAAAGTCTAAAGCGAGTGAAACAATAGCTAAACCAATATTTTAGGCAGGTACTTACCTTGGATTCAATATAAACATAGATCGGGTAATACAAAAATCCATTGGCGTGAAATCGGCAATGGTTTTTTTTCTCAATTTCAAGCATAGCTTTTTTATAAAGGCTGATATTTCTTCCAAGCCTAACGGCTAGTTCTTAAAACTGATGGGGATTCAACTTTTTATGAAATTTTTTCCAGTTGGCTAAATAAACAGTCAAAATAGGCATTTTTATGGATTTGGAACAAAATATAAAGCATTTGGAACAATAACTACGGTTCGATCATCTCCTCAAACGTACCTTAGTTTCATGTTAATTAAGCGCTTTCGTTGACTCCATTAGAGCGGGAGTAAAGTCCTTTTTAAAAACCGAAATATAGAGTAAATATGAAATCTGCTTTTCAAAATTCTAACCATCTAACCCCAAAAAAATGAAACGTAAACTGATTTCCATTTTGACTGTCTTAGCTATTTTAACGACCGTGACGGCATGTTATGAATTAGAGGAACTTACTAATATGAATGCCAGGAAGAAGGATTCAAAAGTCCTTGTGAAGGAGATTTACACCGGATCTCCCATAAAAAGTGCCAATGGTGTGAACTTCGGACCGGATGGCAATCTTTATATTGCCAGTTTTGGTGGTCAGGAAATAATCGTGATGAACAAGCAAAACGGCAAAATCATCAAGAAGATTGGAACAGACAAGGGGGTAATCTCCCCTGATGATTTGGCATTTGGACCGGATGGCTCGCTCTATTGGACCGACATCAATATTGGTGAGGTGGGCCGAATTGCTCCTGACGGAACTTTGACCAAACAGCCTGTAGCACCGGGAGTCAATCCTATCACTTTCTCAGATGATGGGCGTTTGTTTGTAGGACTCTGCTTTCTGGGTGATGGGTTGTACGAGTTGGATCCAAACCTCATCGCTCCACCTAGACCGATCATAGTTTCCTCCCCCCTAAATCCATTTCCCCTTGGATTTTTAAATGGATTTGACTTCGGTCCTGATGGGAAATTGTACGGGCCATTATTTGCAGGAGGTGCAGTGATCAGGGTAAATGTCGGAGAACCTGGAACCCCACCTTCAACAAATCCCTTTGCTGATGGTACCGCAGAATTCGTGGCCGGAGGTTTCACTGTACCCGCAGCAGCAAAGTTTGATTCCAAAGGTGTCCTGCATGTATTGGACCAAACAGGTGAAGTGTTTAAAGTAAACACATCAACCGGAGCAAAAACACTTTTAGCAAAAATTCAACCCGGTCTTGACAACTTGGCCTTTGACTCCAATGGCTCCCTCTTTATCTCCAATGCAGATTTTGGCTCAGTAGTGCAAATACTACCTAGCGGTCAGCCACGTACCATCAGCCGTGGAGGGATGATCGCACCTATGGGCATGGCGGTATTACCTGGGGCAAATAAAAAGGACGCTTTATTTGTAGCCAATATATTCCGATTGCACCAAATAAATGGCCTCACCGGCAGAGAGGAAAATGTTTATAAGGGTGACTTACTCGGTGGTGCAGGAAATCTAACAACTCCTTTCACGCTATCTGCGGATGGTAACAACCTGATCGTGTCTTCCTATTTCGGTCGAGTAGTTCAGGTCTGGAATCCACAAACTAATAAGGTACTTGAAACCTACGAAATGGAGATTCCAATTGATGCTATACGATTCAAGGGTGATATTGCTGTATCCACTCTACTAGAAGGCGTGGTCAGGGCGAGTGATAAGTCACCGATATTTCCGGCAGGCACTCCCATTTTTGCACCAAGTGGTTTGGCAACTGATGGTGAAACTTTATGGGTAGCAGACTGGGCTACCGGATCCATTTGGCAGTTAGGATCTAACAACATTGCTGTAGAACTTGCGACCGGATTAAAGAATCCGGAAGGATTGGCATTGGACAAAGAAGGTGGCCTGCTGGTTGTAGAAACCGGCGCTTCACAGTTATCACGCATAGACTTGGCCACAGGAGCTGTGAGCAAAATCGCAGATGGCCTCAGCCTGAGTAAACCTGCTTTTGGTCAAGATTTTGCCTTACCTCCTACCAACTTTTTTGATGGTGTAGCAGTCGGCCAATCCGGCGATATCTATGTTTCGGGTGGCGGCAGGAACGTGGTTTACCGCATCTCTAAAAATTAAGGTTCTTTTCGACAACAGAAAAACTATAAATAAACGATTTTCATTTTTTTAACCATTTCAAGCGACCAACTCCCCCTTTTCTATTCGAAAAGGGGGAATTTTTTTGTCAAGTTTTCTTGCTTCTCCAGTAGCTCCAAGTTGTCCTGCTTCTCCAGAAGCAGGATCCTGAGATTTTTCCAAAAGCTGCTTCTGGAGAAGCACCTTAACGGTATGGTTATTTAGGCTGTCGTGCTTCTCCTGAACCTCCAAGCTGTCCTGCTTCTCCAGAAGCAGGAACATAAGATTTTTCCAAAAGCTACTTCCGGAGAAGCAGCATAACGATCTGGTTACTTAGGCTGTCGTGCTTCTCCTGAACCTCCAAGCTGTCCTGCTTCTCCAGAAGCAGGAACATAAGATTTTTCCAAAAGCTACTTCCGGAGAAGCAGCATAACTATTCAGTTTTAATCCTTCAACCGATTGTATTTTTTGAGCACCTCCACCAGCAATCCGTGGGGCAATGCATAAGACTTGTTTCCATTAATTCCTTCCATGGTTTCAGCCGCGATCATGGCATTGATGATAGCTTCTTCTACTGATTGCACTATCGCTTCCAATAAAGGATCGATCAGGTCATTGGGCAGCATGTCCACTTCCGAGAAATCATAGCGCTGAAAAGCATCCGGATTGGCAGTAGAAAAAGCGATAAAAATATCCCCCGAACCATTGGTCCCGATTCCTCCCGTTAATCCAATTCCTATCGGAACCCGATTTGCAATCCGCTTCAACAGATGGGGAAGCAAAGGTGCGTCTGGACAAGATAAAATTTAGTTATTCTCACAAAATAAAATGGATATTATTTATTGTTTTTCCTTAATAAAATTTCAAGTATTTATTTTCAATGAATTAAATATTACGTTTATTCTACAGTAAAAGAATAAACGAAAGAAAAATTTAAAAAATAAAATTCATTTTTTTGTTTTTAAAATACTTATTATTAGGTTTAAATTTATTTAGTGAAAAACAATTGGTTTCACCCACAATTGACTTCATCCAATTATCATTGAAAACAATCTGAAAATTCTTTAATTATGTATAGAACAGGGATACAAAAAGACACCGAGCTTAATTTTATAGAGCTACTAAAAGAGGAAGCCACGTTTGAGGAATCCATTGATTTTAAAAGTTATCCTAAACCAAATATCAGAGGCAAATTTATTTTTATCGGGGATACAAAATTCACAATTAAGGGTGTCTCTTATGGCGCATTTAAAGCAGATGAAAATGGCAAAGAGTACCAAGACCGTGAGAAAATTGACATGGACTTTGAACTTATGAGCCAAAATGGAATCAACACTGTCAGAATTCCACATACGACTCCACCCAGACACTTATTGGATATAGCTTATAAATATGGATTAAAAGTTATGATCGGCTTATCTGCTGAACAATATGTTGGCTATCTGATTGACAGAAAAAAGGCACCTGATATTGATCAGATTATCCGAGAAAAAGTACATACCTGCCTCCATCATCCTGCCCTTCTTTGTATTTCTATAGGAAATGAAATCCCCGCTTCAATGGTAAGATGGCTAGGCAACAAAAAAGTCGAAAAATACTTGAAAAGAATATACCGGTTGGTCAAGCAAGAAGACAAGGATGCAATTGTTACTTATGTCAATTATCCCACTACGGAATATCTTCACCTGCCCTTTTTAGATGCGCTTTGCTTTAATGTCTATCTTGAATCAAAGTTCACATTTGAGTCCTATTTGTATCGGCTGCAAAACCTCGCTGGAAATAGGCCACTTATAATGGGAGAAATAGGGCTTGATGCCATGCGTAATGGGGAGGAAAAACAAGCCAAAACCCTTGAATGGCAAATCAAGTCGGTATTTCACACAGGATGTTGCGGTTTATTTATTTTTTCCTGGACCGATGAATGGTTTAGAGGAGAAGAGGAAGTTATGGATTGGGAATTTGGTCTTACCACCAAGAGCAGGGATGCAAAACCTGCCTTATACGCTGTCAGCAGTGCATTTGAAAATAGTCCTTTCGGAAGATATGATACTTGGCCAAGGTTTTCTGTTATTGTATGCGTTTATAACGGTTCAGACACTATTTATGAATGCCTGGACGGGTTATTGAAACTTCAATATTCCAATTTTGAAGTTATTGTCATCAACGACGGTTCCACTGATAATACGATGGAAATCGCTTCCACTTTTCCGTTTAAAATAATTGACTCTCCCAATATGGGTTTGAGTCATGCCAGAAATCTGGGTTTGCAGCATGCTGATGGAGAATATGTTGTATACCTTGATTCGGATGCCTACCCGGATCGGGATTGGTTATCTTATATGGCATTGGAATTTGAATCCACTGGATTTGCTGCGATGGGAGGTCCGAATATCATCCCCCAAAATGTGGGTTTGGTTGCTCAATCGGTCAATCACGCTCCTGGTTCACCCAATCATATATTGGTTACTGATCGAGTAGCGGAACATATTCCGGGATGCAACATGGCTATTAATAGAGAAAAATTATTGGAAATCGGTGGATTTGACCCCCGTTTCCGGGTTGCAGGGGATGATGTGGACGTATGTTGGAGGTTACAAGAAATGGGGTATGAAATTGGGCTCGCACCTTCAGCATTGGTTTGGCATCACAGAAGGAAGACTGTTGGTGGGTACTGGAAACAGCAATTGGGTTATGGAAAAGCAGAGGCATTGCTTGAACAGAAGTGGCCAAAAAAATACAATGAATTTGGACACCGCCCATGGGAAGGAAAAATTTATGGAGATGGTTCTACATATTTAGCTGCACTTTCCAAAACAAGGATATATGGAGGGGTCTGGGGCAGTGCTCCTTTTCAATCCATTTACGATTTTGGAAGAAAGAACTTCCAGTCTGTAACTCTCATGCCTGAATGGTATATTTTATGCTGCATGGTTTTGATTTTATCATTTTTTGGATTTATATGGAAGCCTCTTTTTTTATTCTTTCCCCTCTCTTTGGCTTTAACCTTTATTCCCTTGAGTTTGGTCGTACCTAAAATTTTTGAATTAAACCCTCCATTTCTTAAGAATGAGGGATATTTTCAGAAAAAAAAGTTTCAGTTTTTGACCATTTACTTATTTATGATTCAACCCTTGGCAAGACTTACAGGGAGAATCAAATATAACCTGACTCCATGGAGACGATTCAATAAATCCTTTTTTTCATGGAAGATATTTGGAAAATTGGCCATTTGGACTGAAAATTGGATCCAACCCGATATCCGTTTGGAAAATCTTGAAACAGATCTTAGTAAGATTAATGCAACTGTCATCAGGGGCGGGGATTTTGACAATTGGGATCTTGCTCTTAAGGGCGGTGGCTTTGGGGGTGTCCGTCTTCTAATGGCATCTGAGGACCATGCCAAAGGAAGTCAATATATACGCTATAGAATAACACCACAGGTAACAACTTTAGCAAAATTGTGTCTGGTATTCATTTTAAGTTTTACGTTTGCTTCTCTTATTGATTTTAGTCTTTTCGCGTTTGCTGGCTTTTCTTTTCTGTCACTTATTATAATGGGACGTATTTTTTGGGATTGTTCAATAGCAGCAGGATGTTCTGTTCATGCCATAAATAAGCAGGTTAGCTCAAATGGAGAATAAATCGAAATTACATATCCTTATTAGGGTATATGGATATTCCAAAAAGTTCATCCCTCATATGTTGGGCATACTGCTCCTGACATTGTTATCCACTCCATTGGTTTTGTTAAATCCAGTTCCATTAACCATTATAATTGATAGTGTTTTTGGTGATAAACCTTTACCCTCCATTCTTACAGGGTTGTTCCCGGATTCAATGGAATACAATTTTGAGACCATGCTATTGATTGCTGTTTCTTTATTGATTGCCATAGCCTTTGTGAAAAGCATTCAAGGCTTACTTTTATGGGTACTTCATTCCTATGCAGGAGAAAAACTTGTACTATCCTTCAGGAATATACTTTTTGGACATATACAGAGGATGTCTTTAACCTATCATGACCAGGTTGGGATTTCTGATTCCATCTACCGGATACAATATGATGCCGCCTCTATCAAAGACCTTGTTTTAAATGCCTTGTCACCATTACTAACCGCCTTATTTACAGTTTTCGGAATGTTGTATATCATGGTTGCTCTACAATGGCAATTAGCTGTGATTGCCATAGCCGTCATCCCATTCCTCTATTTTTTTACCAATTATTCAAGTAATAAACTGAAAGAAAATTGGATCAATGTAAAAGAATCAGAAAGTGCTGCCATGTCTGTGATCCATGAAACCCTGTCCTCTTTAAGAGTGGTAAAGGCCTTTGTCCGGGAATCCCATCACCAAAAGCACTTTTTGAAAAAATCTGAAAAGGCAATTACCGGACATTTGAGACTGGCTTTTATTGGAGGAGGTTATGATTTATCCGTTGGCCTTTTGATTGCAGTAGGAACTGCAGTATTTCTATACCAAGGAGCTACGTTTGTCCGGGCAGGAGAACTTTCTGTGGGAGAATTGGTGCTTTTGATGTCCTATTTGGCCCAACTCTTTGGGCCAATGTCCTCTATCAGCAAACAAATAAATTTTCTTCAATCATCATTTGCAAGTCTGGAAAGGGTTGTTGCTTTATTGGATGAAAATGAAGATGTCAAAGAAGATCCCAATCCAATCCGAATTAAAAGATGCAAAGGTGCGGTGGAATTCAATGAGGTGGAATTTTATTACAAAGAAAATCAACCCGTATTGAACAATATTTCATTTAAAGTCAATCCTGGACAGAAGGTGGGAATTGTGGGAACCACAGGCTCTGGTAAATCAACTATTTTGAGTTTACTTACCAGGTTTTATGAACCGACATCCGGTGAAATTTTGGTTGATGATATTAATATCAATAAATATAAACTCACTGATTACAGAAATCAATTTGGTATTGTCCTACAAGAGCCTGTTTTATTTTCCACCACCATTGCCGAAAATATTGCCTATGGCAAACCCGATGCTGAAATGGATGAAATAATAGAAGCAGCTAAAGTTGCCAATGCCCATGATTTTATTTCAGCTTTCCCTAGCGGATATAACACCCAGGTAGGTGAAAGGGGATTTCAAATGTCCGGTGGGGAGAGGCAACGTATCTCAATAGCCCGGGCTTTTTTAAAAAATGCCCCTATCCTTATTCTCGACGAACCAACAAGCTCCGTAGATTCCAATACAGAAGGGAAAATCATGGAGGCTATGGACAGGTTGATGGAAGGACGAACAAATTTCCTTGTAACACACCGACTGAACACCCTTAATAAATGTGATATTCTGATTCATTTGGAAATGGGTAAAATAGTAGACATTGTTTCCAATCATAACGAGGACGAAATGAAACTAAAGATCAAGTCCCTTAGGATGGCCAAACAAGATGGATAAGTTGAAAGTAATTGTCACCGGATTAATCGGGCAGCATTATGGAATGGGTGGTGTCACTTGGGATTACCTCCAATACCTGATTGGCTTGAAAATTCTGGGACATGAGGTTTATTATATTGAAGATTCGGGAGAATGGCCTTATAATTTTACCGGTGGTCCTACTGGCGATCAATGGGAAGCTAAGGATTGTGACCAAAATATTCGCCATATACATCAGGTATTGCAACGTTATGGTTTGGAAAATAACTGGGCATACAGATATCCTGTGAGCAATACATGGTTTGGTATGTCCGAAACCAAAAGAAAAAATGTAATTAAAGAAGCGGATATTCTACTTAATGTATCAGGTACACTTATGACTCCTGAATATTACCGGGAGGTAAAAAAATTGGTCTATATAGATAGTGATCCTGGATTTACTGAATTAAAAATGAGGGAATCCAGGTTTCGGGAAAGGGTAATTGGCCATGATTGTTTTTTCAGTTTTGGTGAATTGCTTTCTTCAAAAAAAACGGATTCAGGAATAAAGTGGCTACCCACAAGAAGTCCAATTGTACTTTCAGAATGGGGCTCTGCCCCTGCCAAAAGTGATCACTACACCACGATAATGAATTGGACCAGCTATAAACCCTTAGAAAAGGAGGGAAGAGTATATGGACAAAAGGATGTTGAATTCATAAAATTCCTTGAACTACCACAAAGAAAAAAAGAATGCAGTTTTGAGGTAGCTATGGCTCCTTTACAACATGATAATTGGAAAACAAAATCACCTTCGGGAAAGGATCTTGGCAATTTTAAATCTCCCCAGGAACTATTGACCCGATTTGGATGGAAGCTAACTGATGCCCATCAGAAATGTAATACTATGGATAACTATAGGGAGTACATATCAAACTCTAGAGCGGAATGGAGTGTGGCCAAAGGTGGATATGTGGTGGATAAAAGCGGATGGTTCAGTTGCAGAACTGCTTGCTATCTGGCAGCAGGAAAACCCGCCATTGTGCAAAATACCGGCTTTGACCAAATCTTTCCCACAGGTTTCGGCCTATTTGCCTTTGAATCCATGGAGGAAATAGAAAATGCAGTGGAGCTAGTGGAGGGGAATTATACATATCATTGTGAAAAAGCCAAAGAGCTTGCAAAAGCTTATTTGGATTCAGATAAAGTGTTGTCAGTGTTAATAGATTCTGTAAGTTCATAGCAATCCAAAAAACAGAAGAAGCCTTAACAGATAAAAAAAGCCGAGGGATCATTCGTGGGAATTCAGAACATAAATTAAAGGATAGGTAACCAGATTAAAAAAATAATAAAATTATCCATGGGACCGGTTAACAGTAGTAATAGGGGTAAGATGAGAATTTTGGTAATGGGGTATTTGGTACGTGGTCCTATTGCCGGCATGACTTGGCACCATGTTCAATATTTGCTTTCCCTCAAAGCTTTGGGTCATGAGATAGCCTATTGTGAAGACAGTGACGACACCCCATATGCCTGCTATAATCCTGAAACACACATAACAGATCATAACCCAACCTATGGACTGAAATATGTTCAACTACTTTTTGACAAGCTCGGACTGGAAATTAAATGGGCTTATTATGATGCTAATTTTGGAAAGTGGTATGGGAAAAGCGCACAGGAGTTTTCCAAATGCAATTCAGATTTCGATATACTGATCAATATATCAGGAATCAACCCCATAAGGGATTGGATGGGGGACATTCCCATAAGGATATTTATTGATACGGATCCGGTATTCACACAGGTGAGAAATATTCAAGAACCCGCAAGAAAAAAGTTAGTGGATAGTCATAGCCACCTGTTTAGCTTCGGGGAGAACATCCATCATCCTTACAGTAAAATACCAGATGACGGATTTAGATGGCAAGTCACAAGGCAACCTATTTATCTTGATTTTTGGAAACACCATCACCCATTACTTGATAGCCGATTTACAAGTATAATGCAATGGAAAAGTTATGCTCCAGTGAAATTTCAGGAGATAACCTATGGTTTAAAAGCAGAGTCATTTTCAATCGTAGAAAACATCCCATTAAAATCGCAAAGTAAAATTGAAATAGCTCTTGGAGGGGATGGCGTTCCCCGAAAAGAACTTTTGGAAAAAAACTGGATATTGGTAGACCCCATGGAAGTATCAATAGACCCTTGGGTGTATCAAAAGTACATCCAGCAATCCAAAGGAGAATTTACTGTGGCCAAATCCGGATATGTCATCAGCAATTCAGGTTGGTTCAGTGAAAGAAGTGCATGTTACCTTGCAAGTGGAAGGCCTGTGATCACACAGGAGACTGGTTTCTCACAATGGATGGAGACCGGAGAAGGAGTTTTGAGTTTTGAAACGGAAGACCAAGCTCTATCAGCCTTGGATGAGATCAACTCCAATTATGAAAAACATTGTCTTAAAGCACTAGAAATTGCACGGGAATATTTTGATGGAGAAAAGATACTTCAAAAATTAATTGACGCATGCCTATGATTTACGCAATAACCTCATAAGGTATATTCTAACCTTATAAAAAGCACCATAATTGTTTGAAAAAATGGAAAAACATCGACCTAAGCCATTTGAAAATAGCAATGCAAACCTTAATATAACTATGTCCTCTGGTATTGAAAATCACTTTAATTCAGAACATTTTCCGGAATTTTCCATGCTAAACTCAGAAAAACGGTTGATTTCACCCAAAACCGAAAAGGTGATAAAGATTGCTTTTTTTGATTTCCCTGATGTTTTTGAGGATTTTTACCCACATTATGGTGTCAGTCAGGAAAATTTCTCCTCATGGCATAATACCGGTAATCATGGTTGGTTAGAAATCGTCCAAAAAAATCTGGGGGATGTTACTTGGTATGTTCCTTCCATTAAACCTCTAATACAGGAAGCCGTTCATGAAAAAATTCGCTGCACCATTAAATTTGTTTCTTCCTGTACTTTGCACCGTATTCTTTGGAAATCATTTTATCTTCCCTCCTTTGCTTGGAGGTGGCAAAGATTTTACAGGAGCTATGCTCTTTTTGCTTCATATTTAGCGCCTTTGTCCTTTTCATTATTGAAAACCATATACAAAGACAAACCTGATGTCCTTTTTGTACAAGATTATTGCAGTGGAAAATTTGATGTATTGGTATTATTTGCAAAAATTCTCAATGTACCCCTACTTACACTTCACTCTGGCAGTACCTACAAAGAATATCTTGGAAAAGCAGCAAAAAATATAAGCCTACCAAAGGCAGACTGGATTTTTTCTTCAGGAAATAAGGAAACCCGATTTTTAGAAAACCGTTTTAACATTCCCTCAGAAAAAATAAACATTATCCGCCCTCCAATTGACACGAATACTTATCAAATAATGGATAAGGGAAATGCCTGTCAGAATACCAACCTGGATCCAAATAGAAGGTATTTGTTGTTTATGGGCAGGTTTGATGATTCGGTAAAACGGATAAGTGCCATCATTAAAGCATTTCAAAATCATGCTCAAACTTTCCCTGATGTGGATTTGCTTATCATTGGCGGGGGTAAGGATGAAAAAGATCTGAAAGGTCTTGCTAAGGAACTTGTTTCTGGAAGGGTGATTTTCCCTGGTTGGATTGGAGAAGCTCTAGAAAAATCCTGGTATTACAATGTATCTGAATGTTTGATAATGGCTTCTTGGCGGGAAGGCTTTCCTGTGGTAGTTTGTGAGGCTTTGTCATGTGGTATTCCAGTGATCTCTTCAAATGTGGGAGGCATAAGTGACTTGGTGAATTCAGATATATCCGGTTGGTTGTTTGAACCAGGTGATGATAAGTCTCTATCTGAACATATAAATTATGTGATGTCCAATCCCGGCAAAATAAAAGAGATGAAATCCCCTATCAGAAAGCTGGCGGAAGACACTGTTTCCTTTGATGCAGTGGAGCAATCCCTTCGCATAGGTTTTGAATCCGTGCTTAAGAATCAGATAAGTTGATTATGGATACTTTCTTGATCATTAGCGATAGCAAATTAGTTAAAAAGGAAAAAAATATCTGGGGGGATGGATCATGGCTTCCTTCCAAGGATAGAGAAGCCCTGGAATGGTATATGATTGCCAAAATGATGGGATGGAAAGCTGAAATCATTTCAACCAAAGAAGAAAAATGGGAACCGGTTCCTGAAATCAGTTACAAATGGATCGTTTTAGCCTGTGATCCAGAAACAGTACATCCATTTTTGATCAAAACGATTCTGGATCTGATTGAAGAATTACCCTCTTTGTTGATCTTAAGAAAGGGTTTAAATAATGCATCATGGCACAGCATATTGGGATTAACATTTTCAGAAGAATTGGCATCGGGAAAAGAACTTTATGTTTCTATTGAAGATCTTGAAATCATTTCTCTAATTAAACCTATTAGTGGATACAGAGTAGAAGCAGAAGAAAACCAATCACCTTTAATTCTCATCAATCAAAATCCTATAAGTATCCAAATTAAATATGGAAAAAGTCATCTTGTAGGATTGGGTTTCAACCCAATAGAAAAAATAGATGAACACCCGGAATTCTTTCCTTTAATCAAACAAATTCTGACAATATCACATCCAACAGCTGTTGCATGGATAGACTGGACAGGTACCATGGCGCTACGCATGGACGATCCGGGTAGTTCTGAAATTATCCACCATGAAATATATCAAAATACACCAAAACTAACTGAAAATCAGTGGCTTGAGATAGGTTCTATTATAGAGAATTTTAATGCGAAACTGAGCATAGCTTACGTAAACGGTTGGGTAGATGATGGAAATCGGGAAAAAGGGGAATTACATATCAAAGGCCAATTAGTTGATCGACTGGCAGGCGAGGTTTATCCATCACAGGAAGTTCTTTATTTGTCCAAAAAAAATGTCAGTTATGACTATGTCTCAGAGTATCATTGCATTCAGAAATTAATTCTTCAGCAAAAGGCACAAGTGGAAACCCATGGATTCACCCATCTTTATCCTGATCTTAACTCTTGGTCAATATCTCCCAATAAATCCAATGATATCAATTGGTTTAGGGAATTTGGAGCTGATGCAATGAAGTTTATCAAAGACAGTTCACCTGAAAATCATCCCTTGCAAAATGCCTCAAAAGCCTTGAAATCTTATTGGAATGACCAACCTGTGGTGATGGTATTTCCAGGTGAAACATTCACCCTACAAACTCAAAAGGATGCATTGGAAATGCGCTGGAAAATGATCAGCAGTTATTACCAAGCCTTTAAAATTGAAGAAAGGTTTTGCTGGACACAATTGGTGGAAGCCCCCTATTTGGATCAACATGATATAAGTTGGGGAATCAAAGAATGTCCAGTTGTCGGTTATTTCCATGACTTTGATCTTTCAAAACATGGTGTCGGGTGGTTTTCCGATTGTCTAGAAAACTGGAAAGAATGCGGATTTAAATATTTTATTGACCTGCGTACCCTGTTGATTGGATATAATTTCAACCTCACTTTGGAGGACAAACCAAACATTGGGATTTTACATTTAAACAATAAATTATATACACCAGATGGTTACCCTTTTCGGATTAAAATCAAGCTAATTGAAAAGGGAAAAATATTAAAAATTGCTTCTCCCAATAAAGAAGGTGACATTCAACAATATAATAATCTGGTGATTATTTAAATACTGATAGTAGGAATTAACGAAACAGCGCTATGGCAAAAATCATTGTAAACGGATCAATTGTAAAGTTTCCGACAGGTGGCCTTGTCCAATTCATGATGGCCTATATTATAGGGTTAAAAAAGCTGGGAAATGAGGTTTATTTTATAGAAAAAAGCGAATGGGAATATGCATGTTTTGATATGAGCCAATTGATTATGACCGATGACTGTACCTACGGTCTTAATTTTTTAAATAATCTTATGAGAAAATATGGGATGGAAAATAATTGGTGTTTTTTCGATTATAAAAGGAATTATTATGGAATGGACCAAAATCAACTCAATAAGCTTTTTAAAGAATGTGATGTTTATTTGGATCTTGAATGGGGAGAATGGGATCAAGGTTCGGAAAATGTCCCCATTAGGGTATTTATCGATGGCGAACCGGGTTGGTTTCAATTTAAACTACGCAATATGGTATCCGAGGGACAAAGCCTGCCAAAATATGACCACTATTTTACAGATGGATTCAATATTGGAGAAGAAGGTAATATTATTCCGACTGTTGGGATTGAATGGAAAAAAGCATGGACACCCATAATAATTGAAAACCCAAAATTATCATACCAACCCCCTGTCAAAAATGCGCCATTTAGTACTGTTATGAATTGGAAATCACATAAGGAGGTAACATTCAATGGGAGAGTTTACGGGCAAAAAAATATTGAATTTGAAAAATTTATGTCCCTGCCAAAATTTGTCAAACAAGCAATGGAGGTGGCAGTTTCAGGTGAAGGAGTGCCCCACCAAAAGTTAAAAGATAATTTATGGTCAGTAAAGAGTGCCTTTGATGTGGTTCCTACGGTGGATGCATACCATGATTATATCGGCAGATCCAAGGGTGAATTTTGCATTGTAAAAAATGTTTTTGTGGACTCTCAATGTGGCTGGTTTGGGGAAAGGGCAGGTTATTATATGCTTCAGGGAAGACCTGTCATCAGCCAGGATACAGGGTTCTCCAAACACCTTCCTTGTGGCCTTGGCGTATTAGCTATTAATACCTTGGATGAAGCCATTGAAGCCATAGACAGAATCAACAGTGAATATACAAAACATGCTCAATCTGCCATAGAAATGGTTTTTGAGTACTTTGATTCAGATAAAGTGCTCAAAAAAATAATAGAAAAAATAGGGATTTGAAACTCGAAAACCCAATTCGATGAAAAATATTATAATCAGTGGTTCCATTATCAAATATCCCTGGGGTGGCCTTATACAACTTTGGACAGCATGGTTTCATGGATTAAAATCCTTGGGATATAAAGTTTATTACGTGGAAGATGTTTCCTGGGAATATGCATGTTATAACGTTGAAACCAAGTTGATGATCAATGATCCAAGTTATGGCATAATGAGGGTGATCGAAGAACTGAAAAGATATGATATGCAGAATAGCTGGTGTTTTATTGATCATGAAGAAACTCATTTTGGCATGTCTAAGCAAGAGCTGATAAAAGTGTTTAAAGAGGCCGACGTTTTCATTGACACACAATTTGACACTTTACCTCAGTATTCAATGAATGGACCTTTAAGAGTTTTGTTGGATGGAGAACCCGGATGGAACCAGATTGGCATTCAGAATATGATTGATTCGGGTGAAGCCGTTCCAGCTTATGATGCCTATTTTTCTCTAGGTTTAAATATTGGAACCCCAAAGGCAAAGGCTCCGGATCTGGGAATAACCTGGGAGAAGATGATGGTTCCGGTTTTGATTGAGCCTACTCCCTATATACCTGTTTCAAAAGATGCTTCTTTTACCACGGTTATGGCTTGGCAAGCAAATCCAGTAAAAACATACGAAGGTAAAACCTTTGGGATGAAAGATGTGGAATTCCAAAAATTTTTGGAATTGCCCAAATTGGTCAACCAGAAGATGGAAATTGCTGTATCCGGCCCAAATGTACCTTGGGATCTTCTTAAAGAAAACAGATGGAATGTTGTGAATGCCGACGATATTTCTGTAACCCTTACAAGCTATAAAAAATATATTAATGGCTCCAAAGGTGAATTCTCCGTAGCAAAGAATGCCCATGTGGCTACTAAAAATGGCATGTTTTTAGAAAGGTCTGGTTATTATTTGCTTTCGGGTAGACCTGTAGTTCTACAAGATACCGGATGGTCAGAATATTTACCAACCGGAAGAGGCTTGTTTGCGGTCAACTTTTTAGATGAAGCGGTTGACGCTATTGACCAAATTAATGGAGATTATCAGAGACACGCTAAATGGGCAAATGAATTTGCGATGGAATTTTTGGATTCCGTAAAAACCATCAGTGGTTTTATGGAAACTTTAAAGACAAAATATGGAAGGAAATAAATATACTTATAACTCTTGCTGTTCATTCCAAAGTTGATCAATCAATCTATTTTCAGGCAATTCTATATCAGTGTATAGTATGGGTTGATCTTTATGAATGAATTTTTTCACTTTACAACCGTCGGAAAGTCCCATTGGCAATAAGTTTTCCTTGGAAACAATATCATGATTTTCACAAAGTCCGTAAGCTTTGAATCCCCCAATGCCATCCAATTTATCCCCGGGATAAAGGTCTGTTTTGGCAACTGCAATGACATCAACTACAGAACCTTTGAGAGGAACTATTACAGGATCGTCAAAATCGATGAGGCGAGCAATTGAACTTGCAATGTCAAAGAATAATAAGTGAAAAGGAACATAAAAACTGTACAAGGGACCTTCTCCTAATTTTCCGTATTTTAAATATTTAATAGAGTAAGGGTCTTTTGCCGTTGCATATATAAAAACACCCGGAGAGGGTTTTGATCCTATTACAAAATCCACGATTCCCCCTAATTTTCTTAGTTCTTCCAAATCAAATAAATGTGTCATATCATCCACATGGCCGGTAAATTCATATCCCAACATGCCTCTTTTGGCAACTTTCATTCCCGTCGCATTGGCAATACAAGATTGCTCGAAGGCAACCTTAGTCCCATCTGCAAAATTTGTGGCCATCTCCGGTTGCATTCCCCAAGAATCTGCAAATCCTTTTTGGGTTGCAGGAGTTCGATAGTGATCCAGCATCCCTTTAATATTACCACAGACTAGTGGTTCGAATCCCATACCTTTAACATACCTATATAGGTTCATAGTAACCCCAGGTTGATCTCCATCGCCCAAAGAATATTTCACCCCTGCCTCTTTTGATTTTTGATATAGAATGGGGCCTAGAGTGGAATCCAATTCCGCATTGAATGAAAGAACATGTTTTCCTTTTTCAAAAGCTTTTAAAATTGTTTCTGCGCCAAAGGCAACAGCTCCTGTTGTCTCAACAACAATTTCAACGCGGTTCAAGGAAAGAAACAAATCAATATTAGAGGTTAAAAGAATTCTCCCTTCATTTATAATTTTTTCAGCCTCACCTATTTTATTGCTGATTTCAAAGTCAGATAATCCCAATTCTTGAAGCACCTTCTCTGCTCTTTTCGGATTTCTGTTAAAAATGGCTAAGACTGTCATCCCAGGTGTGTAGTGCATGATCTGATTGATCATTCCTTTTGCCATTTCCCCTGCCCCTATCATTCCAACCTTTATCGGATTACCTGTTTGTTCTCTACGTTTTAAAGATTTATCTACTAAAATCATAATGTAGTTTATTTAAAAGGTGATTTAAAAGAAGATAATGATTGCATTTCTTGATCTTTTTGAGAAAGTATAGGAGGTAAATCAGGCCATTTTATGCCACAGGAATTCCATTTTATGCCCCTATCACAATTTGGATCATATACAGTTGTAGACTTATTCAAAAAGAGGCTATTGTCTTCCAAAGCCATAAACCCATGAGCAAAACCCTCTGGAATATAAAGAATTCGTGGTTCCTCGAACTTAAGAATTATGGAAAAGTGCATTCCAAAAGTAGGAGATGAGCTACGCAAATCAACAACCACATCAAAAATACTTCCGGAAAGGCAAATGATGCACTTGGCATGTTCAGAGGGTGGTACCTGAAAGTGTAAACCTCTTACCACCCCTTTGGAGGAAAGTGAATAGTATTCCTCTGTAAAATTTCCTTTCAGTCCCAAATCTTGAAAAGTGGGTTGGTGGAAGATTTTTGTCAAACTGCCCCGTTGGTCAATGAATGTCTTTGGTCTGATGATACAACATCCCTCCAAATTAGTTTCAATTTTTTCCATTACAAGGCGTATCTGAAGTCAAAAATATTCTTAGAGGCAAAGATGTCTTTACGATCTTTGAATTCTTTCCAGCCAGTGAGTAAAACCAAATGATCCGATTTTGAAGTGATTTCCTCTAAACTATTTAGGTAGGTTATATCAATATCTGGATAATGGTTTTTAAATTCTTCATTCGCTATTGGATCATAGGCAAAAATATTCTTATAACCCTTTTGGATTAAGAGTTCAATAACTTCTTTCGGAGGTGTGATTCTTACATCATCTGAATCAGGCTTGAAAGATAGTCCCAATATACCAATAGATGATTCCAATGCTGCCTTTTCCGCTATTTGTTGCACTAGAAACGGTTTTATGTCATGGTTAATTTTCAGGTTTGCTTTAAGAATCGGAGGAATGAAGCCATTTTTCTCAGAAATACTTATCAAGGCGGCTGTATCTTTTGGTAAACAATATCCACCATAGCCACATCCCGGAAACACATAACTTTTCATTCCTGCAGGTTGTCCAAACCACCGCTTATCTTCATGAAGAATGTGAAAAGCTTTTTGAGTTTCAATGTTTCCGATTGCACCTGCCACCATAGACATCTCATTGGCGTAGCTGATCATGGTGGATAGAAGGGTATTGGAGAGGTACTTGATGAATTCAGCAGTGTTGTAATTCACGTAGTGTATGGGAGCCCCGAAGGGTTGGTAGATTTTATCCAGAATTTCCTTTGATTTTTCGTCTTCCACACCAATGACTACCCTGTCAGGCTGGATGAAATCTTCCCAGCAATATCCTTCTCTTAAAAATTCTGGATTGGAGGCAAAGCCAATATTCCTTCCAGGGTTTTTCTGAAGTTTTTCTTTTACAAAAGGGATAACCTCATTGGATACTGTCGAAGGAGGAACAGTTGATTTAGTAATTAATACCTGGAATTTGTCAGTATTTATCTTTAAAATTTGCTCTATGCCATCTAATAGATACCTCAAATCCGCACTGCCATCTTCCTTTTCAGGAGTACCTACGCATAAAAATACTGCATCACTTTTTTGAATTGCTTCTGAAAAATTAACGTCCAAGAAAAATGATTTACCCAAAGTTTCCCCAAGGACCTCTTTCAGATGTGGTTCGTGAAAAGGAATGATATGGTTTTTCAATTTATTGAGTCTATCTTCATTAATATCGAATCCAAAGGTATTAAACCCTTTTTTTGCGAATCCAAGGCCTGTGGTCAAACCCACAAAACCTAATCCTAGGATACTAATGTTCATAATTTTCCGTTGTTTATTTTTAAAAATTTCAAAAATCTTCCGACTCCATCCTGTACAAGGATTTCAGGATCATAATTTAATAGTTTTCTTGCCTTTGAAATATCCGGGCATCTTCTGTTAGGATTATCTGTTAAATATTCACTATCATCTGAAGTCTGAAATATTGTTTTCCCATTAAATCCATAGATATCATTAGCTTGAGTTATAAACAGTTCGGCAAACTCTTTTACAGAAATTTCAGGTTTATCAATTCCAATGTTGAATGCTTCTAATTTCCCATAACAAAGTACCTTTAAATAACCTGTTATGGCGTCTGAAATGTAACAAAATGTTCTGGTTGGCTTTCCATCTGAAAACATGATCAAATCTCTTCCTTCGTGAACACATTTTGCAAAGTCAGCGGGAAGTCTTTTATCATTAATATTCATTCCAGGGCCATAATTGTTGAATGGTCTTGCTATGGATATTGGCATATTGTATTTTTCATGGAAAATATAACATAATGTTTCTCCAAAGCGCTTAGCCTCATCATAGCAGGCTCTTGGACCCATAGTTGCAACATTGCCCCTATATGTCTCAGGGGTGGGAATGAATTGGGCAAATGGATCGCCATAAATTTCACTGCTTGAAAAAAACAAGAATCCTTTGATGTCTTTTGAGTTATAAAAATCCAATAATCTTCTAAGCCCTGTTATGTTCGCATCAATTGTTTCCAGAGGATAAATCCTATAGAAAGTCGGAGATGCAATTGAGGCACCATGGATGATAAGGTTTGCCTTATCTAAATCTGGAATCTTAGAAGGATCATCATGGATAATATCAAAGGTATGTAATGCCACTTTCGGATTGTTTTCTGACAATTCTTCAAGCCAATCTTTGGTTCCTGTAAGAAAATTATCAAGACCTATAATTTTTTCTATACCTAGTTCATCCGCATAGGCACTTAAAAAGTGCATGAAATAATATCCTAGGAATCCGCCACAACCTGTAAGTAATATAGTGGAACCTGAAAACTTATATTTTTCGTCCTTGGAAAGTTTATTGAAGATGTATTCTAAATCTTCTTTTAAAATTTGATTTGATTTCATTTTCTTATTTGATAAAGGAAATAGTTATGATTACTTCACTCAATAATCCTACACTTACCACTTCTTCCAGGGAGCTCTACCTTCATTCCACATTTCTTCCAATACATTCTTATCTCTCAAAGTATCCATGGGTTGCCAAAAACCTTCATGTTTAAATGCTACAAGACCACCGTTTTTAGCAATGTTTTCTAAAGGATCCCTTTCCCATATGCAATCATCTCCTGTCAAGTAATCCAAAGCTTTTGGTTCAACAATAAAAAAACCTCCATTGATCCATGCATTGTCCATACCATCACCTTTTGGCTTTTCTCTGAAATTGGTAATTTTTGATTCATCTTGAGCAAGAGTAAAGGCTCCAAACCGTCCCGGTTGCTGCACAGCTGTCAACGTGGCCATCGCATTTGATTTTTTATGAAATTCAATAGAAGCTGTGATGTCAATATCACTGACCCCATCTCCATAAGTTAAACAGAACGTTTCATCTTTTAAATGTTCCGCTACCCGTTTGATTCTGCCTCCTGTCATCACGTTTTCTCCTGTATCAATCAAAGTAACCCTCCAAGGCTCTGTGTTCTTTCTATGAACTTCCATTGTATTATTTTTAAGATCAAAAGTCACATCTGAAGTATAAAGAAAGTAATTCGAAAAATATTCTTTAATCATGTGTCCTTTATATCCACAACATATTACAAATTCATTGATCCCATGGAATGAATAAATCTTCATTATGTGCCATAAAATGGGTTTTCCTCCAATTTCTACCATTGGCTTAGGTCTAACACCACTTTCTTCACTAATACGGGTTCCAAATCCCCCTGCTAAAATGACTGCTTTCATTTTAATCTTTTATAATGTATAAATTATTTATAATGTATCTACGCAATGATACCATTAGAATGGTATTCAATTTAATTCTTGTCCGGTGACTGAAATGTCCAATACTTATGTTACCTGCCTACTGAAGGCAGGCGTACCATCTGTAGTAGAATATTGGGTTACTGGAAAAGAAGCAGACAACCACTTTTTTTAATTAATCAAAGATTTAATTCATCTATAAAATTTTCTTTTCCCATATAATATTGTGACGATTGGGCTACTGTTCTAATATAAATGATTTACTTGAATTTTTTCTTCTATTATCAATTGTATTTCCCTTCTATTCAAATAAATATTTCTCATTGGAAACATTTTCAAATTCTTTCCCTTTTGGGCTAATCCCCCCCCTTTTCTTTTCTGCAATAATCACTACCTTTAACCAAACCCAAAATAAATGTCCAAAGCCAATATCTTGCTTCTCGCTTTTTCACTCCTAGTATCACTATCCTGTAAGCCTGAAGAGCAATGGGAAGTACTTTTCAATGATAAAGACCTTACCGGTTGGGACACCTATATAGGACCCGAATGGGTGTTAAAGTCCGACTCTACCGTGAGGAAATCTGATAGTCCAATTGGACTAAACATCGATCCGCAAAGTGTATTCAGTGTGATGGAAGTGGATGGAAAGCCCGCAATTCGCATATCAGGGGAGCAATGGGGCGGCTTATCGACTACGCAGGATTTCAGTAATTACCACCTCAGCCTTCAATTCAAATGGGGCGAAGCGAAACACAAACCCCGCGACAAAAACAAGAGAGACAGCGGTATACTGTACCATGCCGGGGGCTCACATGGGGCAGACGGTGGTTTTTGGATGCGTTCACAGGAGTTACAGGTGCAGGAAGGTGATTGTGGCGATTATTGGGGTGTGGCCGGCGGAATCATGGACATCCCGGCAAAGAAGATGGATGACCTCTATGTCTATGATCCTGAAGCAGAACTATTGGTATTCAGTGATTCGAGCGCTGTCGGAAGGCGCTGTGTAAAATACCCCGATGCCGAAAATCCCACCGGTGAATGGAATACCCTTGAACTTTATTGCTTTGGAGACACAGCCGTGCACATGGTAAACAACAAGGTTGTGATGGTACTCTACAACTCACGGTATAGGTCTGAAACAGGTGAATTACCGCTAAAAAGCGGTAAAATTCAAATCCAGTCCGAAGGAGCCGAGATTTTCTACAAAGACATCAAAGTCAAAAAGATATCTAGTTTGCCAATTGATCTTTAAATCGTTAGGCTTCAATACTTAAAACCCGACTTTAACTCTTGTACTTTCTCCATTGCAGGATTTATCAAAAAGATCTTGTGGGTTTCATGCAGAATAGCAGGATCAAATGGTTCTGTGGTTTTATGATATTCAGCTTCAAAATCTTTTCCCCAATATCCAAATGCATCCTCAAGGATTTTCACATAACTGCGTTCAATGATATTTTGGGTGTAATCATTATTCGGCTCCAACTCAAAATCAGGAAGCGCCTTATAAGCGAATACCGGACCTCCTTCGATGGCATATCCTTGGATTAAGTCAGTGACCTCAAATCGTGTATACCCCAACTCCCACGCATCATAATTGGGTAAATCAGCCTCGGGCACGATATACAATACGCCATTGATGACCGTATTCGGATCTTCGCGGATATTGAGGTAATGCAGGTATTTGGGATAGACCGTATCTCCTTCTATCAAAATATAATCCTTGGTGAAAGTACTGTCCACATTGTACAGCGGAAGGTCTGTTGGCCATGCAAAAGTCCATGACCGCTTATAACCCTTGAGGTGTGCGGGCAAAAACGGCCCATCATAGGCCTTATCCGAAAGTCCTGTTTCAATCAAATTTTTGGACATCAACGAACCATAGCCAAACATACCCACATGGCCTTCTGGGATTTTGAAGATTGGTGTTTTCTCTTGGCAACTTCCAAGAAGGAAAGATAGGATAGCGTAAAGCATCAAATTAAATATATGTTTCATCTGTTTATAATTTGATTTTCAATGGTCAAATGGAATCTCCGATGGTTCCCCCGGGATAGCTCGGGTATTCCATTTTGTGCTGTTCTTGGTTGAACTCGATTTCATAACCTGATCATCTAAATCAAATTATTGGGATGTGCTTTCCGCCGGGAAAAATATCATGACGTCTTTTTGCTTTCTGATCATGTAATTTTTATTTGAGCACGGAATTTTGTGAGATTTTTAATTAAATTAGAGACTTATGAGCATCTAAACAATCCGCTGTTAACTTTTCTTCATCCCTTATGCTGTTCAATTCCTACAATTTTTTGGTATTTTTCCCTATAGTTGTTGGAATATATTTTTTGCTAAATCCCAAGTTGCGATGGATTCTCCTCTTGGTTTCAAGCTACTATTTTTACATGTGCTGGAATGTGAATTATATCATTCTGATATTCGCCTCCACAGTGATTGATTATTTTGCAGGGATTTGGATTTATAGGACTTCAAAAAAGCTTAATAAATTGGTTCTTCTGAGTTTGAGCCTAATTAGTAACCTCGGAATCTTATTTACATTCAAGTATTATGGTTTTTTTAGTAAATCTACAGAGAACTTGCTTGGTGTTTTCAATATAGGATACCATTTTCCGGAATTGGATATTCTTTTACCTGTCGGAATATCTTTTTATACCTTTCAGACCCTAAGTTATACGATAGATATTTATCGGGGGATTACTATTCCAGAACGACACTTTGGTCGTTTTGCACTGTATGTTTCCTATTTCCCACAATTGGTTGCGGGACCGATTGAAAGATCTTACCAGTTACTTCCTCAATTACGGAACTTTATTGACCTGAACTATAGCAATGTGAGGGATGGATTGTTGTTAATGACTTTTGGATTCTTCAAAAAAGTCGTCATTGCCGATCGTTTGGCCGAGTATGTTAATCTTGTTTATAATAATCCCGGAGAATATGGGGGATTTTCATCTTTGATTGCGACCTATTTCTTTTCATTTCAGATTTATTGCGATTTCTCAGGCTATTCTGATATAGCTATTGGAGCGGCATTGGTGATGGGAGTCCGATTAATGACCAATTTCAGCCAGCCGTATTTTTCGAGAAATATTGGTGAATTTTGGAGCAGGTGGCATATTTCACTTTCCACTTGGTTCAGAGATTATCTTTATATACCATTAGGTGGTAACCGTTTGGGTAAGGGACGATGGTATTTTAACCTTCTTTTTGTCTTTATAGTTAGCGGCCTTTGGCATGGAGCCGGTTGGAATTTTGTAATATGGGGCTTTTTGCATGGGATTTATTTGGTATTTACTTCTATATTTAATAGTTCAGGTATAGGTAAAAGCGAATCAAAGGATAGAAGAAAACCATCCCCAATTCGACAGATTTTTCAGATTGTCCTCACCTATCATTTGGTATTATTGGGATGGGTTTTTTTTCGCTCCAGTAATTATGAAGACGCTTTACTTATACTTAATAATATCAGGAATTTTGGTTTTGATACTTCTGGGATTAATTTATTCAGGTTTCCTATTGATTTTAGCCTGTCCATAATTCTCATTGGGGTATTGACTATTGTAGAATACCTTCAAGTTTACAAAAACCTCAATCATCGATTAGTCAGCTTGCCATGGATTGGTAAATTGGCACTTTTGATGGTAGGTATTGGAAGCATACTCTTGCTTGGTAAATTTGATGGAGCAGATTTTCTTTATTTTCAATTCTAGGTATGAAGAGCATTTTATTAAAAACCGCCTTACTCCTGACGGCCTTAATAGCAACTATGTTAAGTGTTGCAATCCGCTTGGACTATGATGTAAAAAAGAAATGGTTGCTTGACAAGGATATAATTTACGATACAGATATATATGGTGATCTATACCAGATTTGTTTGATAGAGGATTTCCGAATACCTGTTGAGCCGAGAATTAGACAGTATCAATTCAGTGAAAAGCATCCTTCTTCAGATGATGCAGAAATGTTCATTCTTGGAGATAGTTTTTTGGACCATCCCCGACAAATTGGTATACCGGAATTGATCAGTGATTCGCTTGGAATTAAGGTGTTTTATGATAGCCACTACCTCTCCCCATTATTTATGATGGGGCAATATGGGGTTGAAAAAGGAAAGAGAAGGGTGTTGATTCTGGAAGTTGTGGAGAGATACCTGAATACTATTGATCCAACGTTAACCCCGGAACAGGAAATTGGGCAAGATAAGCGGGAAGAACAAATTGAAGCCAGTAAACCTGTTCCAATAATAAATGTATTTACTGGGATATTAGACTATTTTTTTCCCGGAAACCAAGATGTCGAGTTTGAATATTTTTTAAATAGATCAAAGTATATTGGGCGAATCACTTCTTTAATAAGTACCGTAAGATTCAGGCTTTTTGGTTACATCAATGAAATGACTCCTGTATATAGCCGTAATCCCCCTTTCCTCTTCTACCATGAGACAGTAGATCAAAGTAAGCACAGTTATTTTCACAAACACACAGACGAAGAAATAAGAGGAGTGGCGGCAAACTTAGCTTATATGCGTGACTATTTAAGCCTCACCTATAACCTGGAATTGGTGGTAATGCCTGTACCAAATAAAATTACAATTTATAATGAGTTCGTAACTGGAGTTTCCTATGACAATTATTTACCCCGTTTGTATAGAGAACTTGAAAACGAAGGGGTTCATGTAATTAAACTATATGATGATTTCAGGAAATCCAAAGAATTGATGTATTACCCGAATGATACGCATTGGAATACCGATGGAATGAATCTGGGATATCAAAAAACTATTGAAAAGCTTTTAGAGTTGGGTAAATTGGATCTCTGAAGGCAAAAATGGTCCATTATAAACCTTATCCAAAAGACCGGTTTCAATCAAATTTTTGGACATCAAGGAACCATAGCCAAACATAGCCACATGGCCTTCGGGGATTTTAAACATTTTTACTTTCTCCTGACAACTTCCCATCAAAAGTAAAAGAGAAGAAGAAAGCATAAGCCATGTAATTTGTTTCATAAAATTTTTATTGTGAATTAGATTTTTTCAGTTGATTCCGGATTAACTGCAATACACTTTCACATTCTTTAATCAATGTTTGATCGGTTTTGATTAAGGATTTCCTTCCCTGATTATATGCTTTGACCCAAGAGACATAATAATGATCTGCAAACAGGGATTCGTAATCATTGGGTGTAAGCCCCACCCCTTCTATGAAATCGAAATTCTGTACGATATGATTGTCCCATTCGGCATCAACCTCATTGACCAAATCGTTGGTGGATAAAATAGACGGAATGGTGAATTCATAGAGTTTGATGATTTCTGCAGACAAATTCTTATTCGTAATTAAATCCAATCCATAGTCCTTATAAGCTTGAAAACCAATATTTGAAACAAACAGCTTTTGCTTTGTTATCCTCGCCAGATGAAAATGATTCCTTAAGGTATCTGAGTAGACTGTTTTATTTCCCAAGGCAAGAATAATTATTTCACTTGAACGGCCCCATTCTTCAAGCAAGTTGATGTCATTCTGGAAAGTCTGTATGTTGATTTCGATATTCTTCGCCAAATCATGGAGGATGTTTTCTTCTTTGATCCTATCCTTCCTCCATTCGTTCCAGGTGTTGATCTGCAAGGCAATCAAGATCCCAATGACAACAAGAAGAATCTCTCCGATGGCATAAAGCAGATATCTCTTCAGATTTCCTTCTGCTAGTAATCGCTGTCTTATTTTTCTGAAGAATTTGATCATGCGTTTTCTTCTTTGTTATTTAGGGATATATGGCTTGGCTTGGATGGAGCGATATTTAGCCAAAATCAGGGAGTCTATTTGGTTAATATTTACTTCAAGTCTTCTGTTAACATTGATCAGTTTGTTTGAAGCATCTATAAGATCTATCAGCAGGTTGGCAAATTCCCTACTTTGAATAAGGTCATCAAAAGAAGATCTAAAAGGAGATGGATGATGAGTGATGATCCACTGACCTTTCTCACGATTACCACGTGTAGCCGACCGATCCACGAAGCGATTCAGGAATGGTCGTAACTCCTGATCTGCAAAGCGGACATATGACTCCTCAGATTGTTTCAAATGCTCCATTTGATATTTATATTCAGCAAGAGAATTTCGAAGCAATTCGGAAGAAATTATTTCAAGATCACCCGAGCTACCCAACACATCATAGACGGTAGTAGAAGTGCCTGACATCCAATTCAAAGTCAATTGATGGATGTATATAGCTAATTTTTCGTCTTCAGGACGAATTGCCGGATTATTAATGATCCTTAACAAGCTATCCGCACTCCCAATCACTGTCTCCCAGGTTCCAATGCCATTTTTAAAAAGAAATCTGGAAAGTTGAAATCCATCAGTAATGTCCTGATAAATGCGTCGTTCTTCTTTGGCGTTGAGTCTGTTTTGATTCCAATCATTAATCTGAAGTGCCAAAAGAATTCCAATGACGACAAGTAGGATTTCTCCGAATGCGTAGATCAGATATCTTCTAAGATTACCTTCTGCTAGTAATTTTTGTCTGATCCTTCGAAAGAATTTTATCATCGATTCAATTTTTTGCTTAATGGTAAATACTACCGGCTTTACAAGATTACTAGACTCTTATTATTAAAATTGCGGGATATACATTTTTTGCTTTGTTGCTGTTCTTTCTTTTGTTGTCAAAATATCAAATTGAAAGTAATTTGATGGATTATGTATAATGAGAGAATCAACAAATAAGGTTGGTAATCCTTTTCATTCTTTCTATCCAGCAATATCAATGAAATCAGTATCAGATAAATCAGCACACAGAGCGCATTCTGATTTACGTTATCCGATAGATTTAAAAGCAACACACCTATTCTACCCAGCGTAGGGTCAAGAAATACCAATGCGATGCCAATCATATATCTCATATGTTTTGCAACATTCTTTCTATGATATATTGCCAACGAATACAAAATAATCAACATGATGGCATCTGATAAAGGGAAAAATAAATTTGGGCTACCAGAACTTGCCATCCGCATGATTCCAGGAATAAATGAAAGAATGAGCAAGGGGAAAACAAAATATGAAATCCTTCCAACTATCCGGTGCTGCTTATATTTCCTGTTCCTTATCAAAAAGGGCTGAATGATCAGCATAAAAAGCCAAATTGAAGCAATTGCTGCATGTATATGAATGTAGGTTGTGGTCTCCTGAAATTCCGGAAATTGACTTAAATACCTTTTATAAAATCCCAAAAAAGCAAGTGGAACCAATAGCAGGAAGAAGTACCCTAAATTTTTATATGACTTTTCCATTTTTATAAATTTTATATAATCATTGCCAAGTCAGGGTTTATCAATTTTCAATACATTTTTTCAATTCATGGCCTTTACTATTCCCTCCGCAAAGGACTGCCACCATGCTGTATAAGGAACATACATCAAAAGCAAATTGGGAATGCCCAAAACAAGTAAGGCAACTACGAATGACTTGTTTTCAGAAAGTTTTTTATGATATAAGTCATACAGAACCAGCCCAACTAAAACCAAAATCATCAGTACGGCATTGGCATACATTGCCCCAACGAAATCCATTCCCAACCAGACCATACATATTCTTACAATACCCGCACTACCAACCACTATAGCTGTAGAAATCATAAACCTTAGGTGATTGGCTACCTTCTTTCTATAGATTATTGCCAATAGGTAAAAAACAGTAAATGGTAGAATATCCGTCAGGGGTAAAAACAACATGGAAAGACTCTCGATATGATTTGCTCCATTTTCTGCGACGCTAATGACAAATGACCTTTGATACACAAGCGCCATTGAAATCACAATAATAGGTACGAGAACGTAGGAAAATTTCCCTATCATGCGATGCCAATGGAATTTCCTCTTGTTGATCAGGATGGGCTGAACAATGAGAACCACCAACCACAATGCCATAACAAAACCATGGAAATGGTGTAAGGCCACAAAACCTTCAAAATATGGAAAATGGGATAAGTAGGTGGGAAAAAAACCAATGAGAACAATTGCGGCAGTGACAGTAAAGAATAAAGCAATATTTTTAAATCCTTTTTCCATGGTAGGTTGATGTATATGTTTTTATAAGAATAGTTTCCCTATTTTGCCCTCTCAATCTCATCTAAGATTTCATTATTCAAATCGAGTAATTCTTTTGCCCTATTCATCTTTCTCTGGGTAAACCAGATTTGGTTGAAAATAAAATTTTCAAACTCTAAATCCTTTGCTACGCTGATTTTATCAATACTTCTATCCCTCCCTTTTAGCTGCAAACCACCTAATCCTAATTTGTCATCTTTTGACATCATCGCCCACGAAAGATTCTGATCAAAATAATTCATTAATTTATCTTGGAGGTAATCCAATCCCACTTGGTCTGATCTCCCTACTACTTCCAAAAGTTCGTCCCAAGAGGACAATAAAACCCTCAGCTTGGTATTGGATAATTTGGATAGGTTACCTGTGTTTAGAAGTTCTTTAAACACTCCTTGGTTAAGCCTTAAACTCTCTGACCATGCAGCATGATAAAATAAGCTGTCGAAAGTGGGCTCTTCAAATTCGGTTTCAACATTCAGGCAGTAGGATAGTAAACTTTTATTGGTTGCAATGATATTTTCATTTAATTCAATGAATTCCTGAATCGCAACATTACCTGCAGAAAATTCGATATGAAGGGATTCTATTGTCAGGGATTCTGTTTTTTGAGCATTCAGGTCATTTCTCCAGTCATTGATAAATAGCGCTATCAAAATACCGATGATAACCAGTAGAATTTCTCCGATAGCATAAATCAGATACCTTTTCAGATTTCCCTCTTTTACTAATTTTTGTCTTATTCTCCTGAAAAATTTAATCATTGTTGGTTTGCCATATTTTTTGCCAGTCTAATTACAAAACGCTGTAGGTTTAAAATCGAGCATCCTTCAATTTAGTCTTATTTTCCAGAATTTTATTTCATTTTATAAATTATTTAAGAATTTAAATATCTCGATATATGCATATTCCAATTCTTCCTTCGTCGGGCTATGTCCTCCATGGGGTTTATACATGATCACGTCTTTATCCTTTCTCAGCATGGCAACAAATCTTTCGAAAGTTACCGGCGGAATCTGATCATCAAGGCCTGCCTGCCAGAGAAAAATGGGTGGGTCGTTCTTATCAAAATAGGTGATCGGTTCGTAGATGGCGATGTTCGCTGTTGATTCATAATCATCAGGAGCGAATAACGCCTTTCCTACTTTACTGTACAATTCATTTTCATGCTCAGTAAATATCCTTTCGACCACATCCAATCCATCCACAGGACCGGAAAAGTTGATGATGCCTACGATCACAATGCCTTCATCAAGTTTATTGGGATACTCCGGATTGTTTTGGGCAAGTCCCACATTGGTAGCTATATGCGCCCCTGCAGAAAAGCCGGTCACAATCACATTGTCCAAATTCAAACCATAGTCAGCGTTGTTGGCTTTGAGGAAATTCAAGGCATGTGTCAAGTCAAGCGTAGCAAGGGGAATCCCTCGTTTCAATCTGTAATTCAGATTGACGACATTCAGACCTTTCTTCAGGTAGGGTTCGATGTACCTTTCCTCCTGACTTTTGTCGCTGAAGTAATATCCACCCCCGTGCAGAAACACAATCGTGTAGTTTCGTTTACCAAAGGATTTTGCTTTTTGGGAAAGATAAATATCCATGGTTTGCTCCGGATCCGAACCGTAGGAAACGTCTTTCAATACATTGTAGACCGTTTCCTTTTCTGCAGCCGCCAAGTCCACTTTGGATGTCAGTTTTTTGGAACAGGAGGACAGAATCATTGAAAAAATAAGGAGGAGGTAAAGGGATGTTTTTTGCATGGTTTAAGACTTTTTGATTTATTTCTATTTATCTGTTAGCCAAGTGTCGCGAAGTATTTTCCATTCTCCCTCCTCTTTTTACCAAACTAACACCTCTAATTTCCTATTTGAACAGGATAACCTAATTGTGCCCAAACCAAAATACCTTCGTCAAGAATAGCGGTATTTTTGAATCCATAGTTCTTAAGCTTACTGATTACCTGTCCTGAAGCAGCATGAGGACAGGCGCAATAAGCAATAATCCAGGTACTGTCATTTGGTATATCTTTTACAAAGGTTTCCGGTTCATTATAGTAAGGAACTGGAATAGCTCCCGGAATATGTGTCTGCCTCCAAGCCACTTCTGACCTTGCATCGAGCAATACCAATCGCATACCATCCTGAAGCGCTTTATTCAATTGCGCTGCAGATAGGTAAAGCCCCTCACGCAGTTCAAAATTGGGTTGCTTTCCCTCAGGGTTTATAATATATTCTTCAGGTGTCGGTAAACTTACAGAAACAGGTTCAGGTACATCCCAACCTGATGCCCGACTTCTGAGAAATGCAGTTACAGCATCTATTTCATCACCACTTAGGCTATCTTTAAATGCAACCATTGGCGTACCATCTCTTCCTTCAGCAATTGCATAACGCAAAAAATGATCAGTTGCCGTGGCCAATAACATTGGGTTTCCCAAAGCCGGTGCACTAATGCCTTCTCCATTTGATCCATGGCAAGCCGCACATTTTTCTGTATAGATTCTTGACCCAAGTTGGACATCACCCTTGATGGGATCACGGGATAATTCAATGGGTTTTTCAACTCCACTTGATTCGTTCAACCATTTCAGAATTAATTCTACATCTATATATTCCAAGGGTCCGCCTTGTTCTTTATAGTAGCCAGCCATAGCGGTATTGGCCCTTCCATATTGGATGGTATATCTGAGAAAGTTGGATGATTGAGCAGTAGCCATTAAGGAGTGGGAACGGAGAGAAGGAGCAAAATCAGCCACGTAACCTTCTCTGTTTTCTCCATGACATAGCGAACAATATTTCATATACATACCTTCAGCATGCAAGATGGCAGTACTATCAAGTTTTGACCCAAAATTCAGCTTTAATTGTTCTGCTAACATCGCTTGCTCTTGTGGTTCTTCCACAAATTCAAGTTGAACGCCTAAAGCATATTCTTTTAATACGGTCACACTGTTTTGTAATAAATCCTCCAAGAGCGCCTCTTTGGGTAATTTTTCTGAAAGCAAATCGTGTGTTGCTTTAAGGTCCAGCACCTCAAAAACAATAGCAAATACTCCTGAACCACGCTGTTTCAATAATCCGGCAAGGGCATCGTCAGGGGTTTGGGGAGTGGTGATATGTAGTTCTTGATTTCTTTTAATTTTAAAACGAACGAGATTTTCAGATGGGTTTTCTTTCAATTCAAGAAGCCCCATTTTTTTAAATTCCTTCCGTGCAGCTTTAAGGTCCTCAACCACAATTTTGATAACCGATATTCCTAGGACACCATTTGGATGTAGCAAAAATTCCCGTTGCATATTATAAAAGCTCTTCCATTCATGCATTCTCTCATAAGGGAAACCGGATAGCTCCTCGAACTCCGGAAGAGGATTCGGTAAATTATTTGTTTCAAAACCAACTTTGAAAATCTTCCACTGATCATCAAACCATGGAGATGATTGGGGAACGGGGATCTCAAAACTGTGGGTTCTAATAGAATTCATCTTAAACCCACGGGAGTTTAACCATGTGTAAGTACTGTCTACCGATGAACTTGATAAGGAATACATTCCAACTCCTTTAAACTTATCTAGAAAGTCCAGAACTACTGAATCTTTGCCGGAAACAATTGCGGAATCCTCCAACGAAAGTAAAACCAGGGCAGACATGTCAGGAAAGGGAATAGAATTAGTTACTGTCCCCTCGAAGATCCCCTTATTGATCTGTTCCGAATCAGGAATATTGAATCCCAATACTTCGGTGAAATATTTTCGAGCACTATCAAGATCCTCTACAATTAGGGTTGTATTATTAATCCCATATCCCCGTCCCATTAAAGCATTACTGCCTTCCGTTTGTTCTGATTGACACGAAATGACGGATATGATCAGGAATAATAGTGCCACATATTGAATTAACAACAAGCGTTCATTCAAAAAAGTCAGATAGATTTTAACAGTTTTCTTTTCCATCTTTAAATTTATTTTTCCATTTGGGATGGCTCTAATCGATTGATATGTTGTATGAAATAGCCTCAACTTGGTAAGTGCCTTCTGGATTTGCGTCTGCTTTATAATTTACTGTCCACTTAAATGAATCAGTTGAATTTCTTTTAGTATCGACTAACAAAGTCCTTCGTGATATTACCAATCGAAGGCGTCCCGGCGAGTTGCATGTCACGGACCAACTCCCCCTTGAGAATGTCCAGGGCTATTTCAACTCCCTCTTGGCCCAAGGCCCCGAGTCCCCAGCAAAATGGTCTTCCTATACAAACCGCTGTTGCTCCAAGAGCCAAAGCTTTAAATACATCGGTTCCCCTTCTTATACCTCCGTCTATTAAGACCGGGATTCTACCTTTTATTTCGTCAACTACTTCAGGCAGACATTCAATAGTCCCTCTGTTACTTTCCAATTGCCGCCCGCCATGATTGGATACAATGACCCCATCTGCTCCGTGAAGGATAGCGAGTGCAGCATCCTCACGCGTCACTATTCCTTTTTTCACAATTTTCATGTGGCAGTTGGCCCGAAGCCAGCCTATCATTTCCCAGGTTACGCTCGGATCAGTAAAAGTCATGCCTTTCGGTAGGAGT
The DNA here is from genome assembly GCF_023502205.1 of Aquiflexum sp. TKW24L. Lineage (GTDB taxonomy): Bacteria > Bacteroidota > Bacteroidia > Cytophagales > Cyclobacteriaceae > Cognataquiflexum. Next base: position 352,487 of record NZ_JAMFLG010000001.1, read on the forward strand.
CCTTCCAGGTTGCCCATCTTGAGTTCGCCTGCTTCGATTAAACCAAAAAGCGTAGTCCCACTCGATTCCCGATTACCGACTACTGGAGTATCCACTGTCAGTACACAGACCGGACAACCCGCCTGTTCTGCTTTTTCAAGAAGTATTTTGGTGATTTTTCTGTCCGGAGTCGGATATAATTGAAACCACAGATTGGGACCGTATGCAGCAGCCACTTCGGAAACTGAATAGTTTGATACAGTAGAAACAATGAGCTGATGTTTTCTGGAAGCTGCAGCCTTTGCCGTAGCCACTTCCCCTTCTTGATGAAAGAACTTTTGAAACCCAACCGGACTCAAAATAATCGGAGTATCAAGTGTTTGCCCAAACAGGTCAACTTTGGTAGAGATCGTACTGACATCAATTAATCTACGCGCTCTGATTTGAATTTTATTATATCCTTCAAGGTTGGCCTTTACTGTTTTCAAATCATCGGCCCCTCCATTCAGGTATTCAATGGCATCGTCTCCCATTACTTTTCGGGATAACGATTCCAAGTCAAAGACATTTTTAAAGTCCTGCTTTTCATCTTCATGGAATCGACCTGATTGGCATCCTGAAAGCGACATCGCCGGTAATGCCAAAGCCAAACTTGACAGACCAATCCACTCCAAAAACTTACGTCGCTGAATGTCAGTCTGTAGATAGGAATCTAAATTGCTCATTCTATTAGATGGTGAAATTTTTAAATTTTGTGAATTAGGCTTTAAATAAACTCTCCACCACTACCTGCCAGGCCGTTGTCTTTGAGCCAAATTCAATCAAAAATACTCCTCCGATATAGGCACCCATCGTAATCAACGCCGGGATTGAACTGTTTCCTTTGCGTTTTTGGTACCATGCCAATGCTCCCAAAAGCAGTATGGTGAAAGTTAAGGTTGCATACGAGGCCACGTAATTCATCAAAACCCCTTCGGGGCTATATACTTGAAAAATAATGCGGTCTACGGAAGGACCCAGGGCTGTCAAAATAGCGCCAAACATAAAAGTGGCGTGATATAGGATTCGTTTCCGATAGATGATTGCCAAAGCATACAGACCTGCAAGCAATAAAGAGTATACCAGACCTAAGTCAAGAGAAGCGGCAGCAGAACTGTAAATCTGTTCAGAGGTCATTTCTATTTCGCCGGAAGCTACTCTTTCACTCATTCCTGAAAGTCGGCGAAGGTACCGTTCCTGAATTAAAAAATAGCCGCTTATCAGTACGAGGGGCATTAAGACGTAACTTATTTTTCCCAATATGCGGTGCCACTGTATTTTCTTTTTTAAGATCAACAAGGGTTGCGCAATGCTCATCGCCACCCAAGCCATCATCAGCCAATTATGGATGTGAATGACCGAACCGAAGTTGACGTCCCCAAAAATTTTGGACCAATATCCCGGCCAAAACCCAATCGCAATGAAGGGTATAAGAAGGAATAGAAACCAAACTGTGTACGGAAAGAAAATTCGGTTGAGTACATTTGACTTACCCTGTTTTGGCCTTTTGGCGATAGCGGAAGAATGATCAAGGTATTCAGAGGATATTTGCTTTGATGGTTCCATTTTCTTGCTTTCAAGTAGACTGACAATTGATTCGGTACTATGGATGCAAAATACTTTGGGAATTAAATTAGTTGCTCCTTTTTAGCTCCGGGAACCCGGCTAGGATAGCAGATGTAATTCCTTTCCATCTCTCAATGAAATCCATTTACGTCTTTAGCCTCTGGGAGAAATGGAATTATTTCTAAATTCAAAATTTCCGTGTAAAATTTGGCTGATATATTTACGTCATTAACTGACAAGGCCATGTGATGAAAGGAAAGAGAGAAGTCTTTCTTTTCTATCAAATTATTTTCACTCACCATACTTCAAATATTTTTGACCGGTATCAGTTTTGGTTTGAGTGGTAATCACCGCTTTAGAACCCCCATCCGGCAATAATTCAAAACTAACTTTTGGGAATCCAATACCTCCCTCAAAGCTATTGTTGCCCATGTACTTCAACGAAGCCACTAATTGACCATTACGTTTCATAAACAACAGGTCATCGTTCTTAATAAACTCAACCTTGCTTTTATCTTCCATCTGATATAGGCCTGTGATTTTTTTATACACCGCCGTATCGAGTGGAATTTCTTTACTCATGGTGACATGAAATACAATCAGGGATTCTCCGGTACTAGTATCGGTGGTAACATCCAGTATTCTGTCTACTGCCTGAGGTGCGGATGCAAAATTATCGGTATCCAAATATTTACCTCCTTTAAAATAAAGTTGTGTTACTAAGTCCTGTTGATTGGGAACTGATACACGCATGTGTATGTGTGCAGGCCGATAGGATGCTTCATTAGTTGGGTTGGCTTTATAGGGGACCGGTAATATGGACTTAAACTCATATTTTCCATCCGCTTTCGTTTTTTGTCCGCCACGATAGTTGTATTCATCTGAGGCATTATCATAGACTTCGTGTTCATCACAATGCCAGATTTCAACCAAAGCATCGTTAACAGGAGTTTTACCGTCTTCTTTAAAGACAATTCCTTTTAAAACAATAGGTGTTCCTTTGGTAGCAGGAAGTCTTAAGTTGGTTCGTAAAGGAGCTCCTGGCCGGTAAAATGGACCGAGTATATCTGTGGTAGTAGGCGTGTCGCCTTCAAAAGATTTACCGTTCCAGCTTACACTGCCAAATGCACTTATGCTGAGAACGGTAAGCGATGAGTTTTTAATAAAGATTCTGCGTTGCATAATACTTGATTTTAGATGTTTAAGTTAGATTGTTGCCTGCCGGAAGCCTTATTCTTATTTACTTTCCGGAACCCGGCTTCTGAGGTATTTGAACTGCCCGTTGTGGTTGGATTCATGCTCGCAGACATGGAACCACTTGCAGTAATTGTTGGTCGGACCCCAAGGAAAGTCCTCATCGACTGACATCAGCCATTTGTCGTCCCTTTTCTTAAACTCCGTGATGGTATTTTCTCTTACTTCCGTCATGATTTCAAGGTAGTATTTAAAGGTATGGCCCTTGATGGTTTTTCGGGCTTTCTCACCAAGGTTCATTGCCACATCAAATCGTTTGATATCTTCTTTACTCCAATCTCCCCATTTCTTTCCCTCAAAAGTATGGATCTGGTAATACCGCTCCGTCGCTGCCAAATGGAGCAGCATCGCTCCTATTGAGTTGGAGTTTTCATCCAATAAAAAATCCAGCTGTTCCACGTTCATACCTTTGACCGGCCGCAATATCACATCCCGCATCCAGGTCATCATGGATAGCAAGGTTCCAATATGAAGGCTGAAACCTTCTCTAGGCCCCATCACATTGATCCTGTCTTCGATGGGGAATTCTGAGGCATAGATCGGATTGTGAATCATAGACAGGCCAAATGTGCCTGAAGAAATAACCGCGGCTGATTTAATAAAATCTCTGCGGGCAATTGGATTATTGTCTTTCATTTTAGGGTTTATTTTGAGTTCATAACCTTCCATAAATACCTTCATCGGCATATTTTGAAGCGGTTTTAAGCAATACGGTATATTCTTTTGTTTTAACGGTATCCCCTTTCTTTGCATAGACAATCCGTAATGCATTATAGACATAAGCGCTTTTAGGGAATCTTTTTAATAGTTCCTGATAGGTGCCTATTGCGTCATCATATTTTTCAACTTTTATCTGCGCTTCGGCTATACTCATAACAACTGGTCTTGCATACAAGGGCGGCTCTCCATAACCGAGATCAAGTTCATTTTTATGTGCCTTTTTTAACAGCATCATGGCCTCTTCATAATTTCCCTGTTCGCTTGCAATACGTCCCTGCAGCTCCATACTCGCTGTATTTATGGTGTTTTGGTTGAACCGATTGATAGTTTTATCCTTGTCTGCTTGTTTCTCATTGCGCCATAATAAGGCATCTAAACTGTTGGAGGAATTTATCGCTTCTGCCAAATCGTTTTTATCCAAAGCTGCCATCCCTTTTGTAAAAAGCGTTAGAGCCTTTTTGAATTCCATATTGGGGTGACTGAGTACAGAATCTTTATCAATTATCTGCTCAAATTCTGCCGTGGCTCGTTCCCAGTTGCCAAAAGCCATTTCCATCTTTCCGGGAGCCAATAGGCCCTGACGAAAAAATACACCATCATATATGTCTTTTCGAGCTTTAGTAACCGGCATTTTTTTGAGTCTTTCTGCATAGTGTAGTGCTTCTCTGTGTCTGCCGTCATGCACACAATTATTGATGAGGTAATTGATATTGTGAATGTAATTCCAGTTGTCCACTTCCTCAACACCTTCATTTTTCATATAGGTTGAATCTACTTTTACCGCTGCCACAAAGGCATCATAGGCTTTTTTGTAATTGCCTACCCGATTGTAGATATGTCCTGGCATATGCACGATGTGACCGGAATTAGGAGCAAGGCCCGTTAGTACATCTGCACTTTCAATTGCTTGCTCTGGGCAACAATGTTCTTTCAAATGAATCCAATAATGATGAAATGCATGGCTATTGGGAGCAGTCCGTCGCACATCCTTTAATAGAAACTCGCTGTACATTTGTCCTTCCCTGGGATTCAAATCGGTATCAAAACCACTCATGTTATGGAGTGCAAAAAAAAGCTTTGCTTCTACGTCATTAGGAAATTTGTGAATGATGAGTTCCCACTTTTTAGAGATTTCGGGATAGGCTTCATATTTTAATGAATCTTTCAACAGTGCAATCTCGGCGTATAATCGTTCATGTTCATTCGCATTTGGTAGCAGTTTTTTAATTTGCTTTATGGCATTGTCCTTGTTGTAATTAAAAACGCTGTCTTTATCCGGAGTTGGCATTTGCAGCAATCCCCAGTAGGGCATGATGGCAGTAGAATCGTTTCGAATGGCTTCCTTAAATGCACGATAAGCTTCAAAATCCCAAAAGTCGTGCAATAGGGAAATACCTTGATTGAAATAAGTCTGCGTTTTTTCTGATGTTGTTTCAATCTTCAAAGTAGAATTCCCTATGCCTTTCATGAGTTTCTGCGGTGGAAGATTGTGTACGTAAATAACTTCCTCCCGCGAAGCCAACATGTGAGCGAGATGATTATGGCTATCCGCAGTCGCGTCGTCAGATTTATGATGTTCGTGTTGGGCAACAATAGTCAATGGTAATAAAACTAATGCAATGAGAAATGGTAGTTTCATACTTTTGTTGTTAATTCTTTTCATTATTCAGCAAATGGAAACGATTATTTTTTTCATCATTTTTTTAATTTGAATAGTTATTCAAAGGAATACTGACAGGCTTAAATGCTATTCCCAAGTCCTTTGTTGCCAAATCAGAACTATAGACGATTTCAGGCTTGCCTATTGGAGGTTGATTGTTGAGCATCAATGTCACATCCGAGACCCTGTAACTTTCGCCTGACAAGAGATAGTTTTTTCCATGGATGTTTTTGGTTGTGGCTGCTTTGAAAATTGAATCGGCAACATCCTCTACATCTACCAATGCCCATAATACATCCACATCATAGATCATTTGTATGAAGGGATTAGGGGCAATTTTATTTTTAAACAAAAATTGTATCCCCGTTGAGGTGGAATCTAATCTGTTTGACAGAGATTTCCCCATTACACCCGTCGGCGAAACAGAAGTGATTTCAAAATTTAGATTGGGGTGGTCTGCGATGAATTTATTGACAGTCTGATTGGCGATAAACTTTGCTTGGGCATAAGGTATGCCTTGTTCGCTCATAAATGGCGCGTCATTTTCAGTGATTTGCTCACCTTCAGTTTTTCCTTCAGGTAAAAATGGAAAGCTTGTGTTGTAAGCTGCCACGGATGCAATAAATACAACTTTCTCAATCCCGGGAGTCTTGAGAACTGCTTCAAGGAAGTTTTCGGTTCCCTTGATGGTCGGGTCAAACAGTTCTTTCTGAAGGTCTTTCACATCCAATTGGAAAGGGGTTCCTCCATGTATGACCAGTTCACAGTCTTTCAGAAAATCCAAAAGCTCCTGTTTGTTTTCAACATCCAATTGAGCGATTTCAAGGTTCTCAGCATTTTTGAGACCAAGCAAATGTTCATACTTTTCTTTTTTGGAAATGTCTGTGGTAGATACTTTTACCTTATATCCTTCATTCAGAAATTTTTGAGTGTTGTAGCTTCCAATAAAGCCTGAACCCCCGATGATGCCTACTGTTTTCATATGGTTAAAATTTGATTTCAAGCCTACACTATTCGGTGGTCGGCATACCCGTTTTTATTTTTGTCAATTCAATTTGGGTACTGCAGTGGATTCCTCCGCCATACCAGTTTTGCTTTCATATCAATTAAAATTGCCCTCATCGACGTCTTTAATAAATTTTATCAATCCAGAAAAATAGGCTTCAGCATCATCGTATTGGGATATATGACTTCCATTGGTGGTGACGCTCCGGCCTTTTTGCACTTGGGTGCTCATCCACTCCATATATTTGGGATCCATGGTATCATATTTTCCTCCTAGCATTAAGGTTGGTACTTTTAATTCTCCGAGTCTTGCAGATACATCCCAACCTTTCAAACTTGCATTTCCGGTGATTCCAAATTCGCTGTATCCTTGCATATAGATATAGATATTTGGATTGAGATGCTTAAAAGTCCTGTTAATGAATTCGGGCCATTCCTCTAAAGGTTTTCTCAGGAAATGACGGGTGTAGTAGTGTTGCTGAACCAATTCACCATACCGGGGATTTCCGAAATCTTCCTTGGCCTCAAATTCTTTGATTTCCTTGAAAACATCGGCGGGCAATTGCGGCCCCAATACGTCAGATGCATATTTTTCGTATTCGGGTAGGCTTGCTACCATGTTTGAAATAATTAAGCCTTTTAAATTATCCTGGTATTTCAGCGCATATTCCATGGCCAGAATGCCGCCCCAAGATTGTCCGAGCAAATAAAAATTGTCATTGGTAAGATTCAAGGCTTTGCGCACTTGTTCCACTTCCTCCACAAAGTGTTCGATGGTCCATAGCGAAGAATCGTTGGGTTGATCGCTGTAGTAACTTTCGAGTTGGTCGTAATAAATGTATTCTATTTGCTCATGGGGAAGATAGCCATCGAAGTTTTCAAAAATCTCGTGTGTAGCACCCGGGCCCCCGTGAAGCAACAATAGACGCATTTTGGGATTGTTGCCCATGCGTTTGGTCCACACATTGAATGTGCCTTTTGGCGTTTCAATTGGAATCATTTTGATGCCTCCGGTAATTTGATCTTCGCTGTTGGAATAATCAAAATAGCTGCTCGATTGAGGGTTTGTTATATTCTTTTCCTGATTATTGGTACAACTCATCATGAGGAATAGTATAATCAGTAAGGGTGTTGTTAAAAGTTTCATGATTTTCTGTTTTGGTTTCATCAAATAGTCAAACTTCGACCATCATCTGATAAATTAAAGAATCTAAAGTTTCCAATCCCCCTGCTTAGGACGAAATGGGTAAAATTCTTCCCCAATGAATGGTATTTCTTTCCGGGGGAAGGATTTCATCATGAAGGAGAGTGGGTATTTTCTACTTTTTCTTTTCCTTTCTAGGTATGTTTTTCTCAGACCGCTCCAGTCTGCCGTGAGCATTCAGGCAGGGATAACAATGATAGGCCTGATTTTCAATGATTTATTTATCTGTGTAAACCAGTAAAATCAGCTTCATCCCGATGATCGCGACTGGTCCTGCATTCCATTAAATCAATCAGGAAACAAAGTGATTTATAATGGAAAATATTTTCCTTTATCTTGGTTTTACTGGAATATATTTTTCTTTATCGTAGTAATTTTCAAATTAAATGGAAAATTCTCGCTCCTCGGACCACTCATGATAGAAAAAATTATCCATGAATAAACTTTTAATGGAAAATATTTTCCAAATTTATATCAAGCAACAGATTTAATGGAAAATATTTTACCAATACATCTTCAGGAAGTGGTTTTTTCTTCCAGCGAACCACAGGTAAGCAAACAAATTTCCAAGCTGGAAAAAGCAGGTAAATTGAGGAAAATAGCTCCTCGAATTTACACTCCTAATTTTACAGAAAGCCCGGAAACAATCATTAGACGAAACCTATTTGCCATACTTGGTAAATTATATCCCGGAGCTTTACTCAGTCACAGGTCTGCATTAGAATTTAAGCCTACATCAGAAGGGCACATTTTTCTTACTTACACTTACACAAAAAAAATTAACCTGCCGGGAATTGTCCTTCGGTTTATGGAAGGTCATGCAGCAATTGAGGGGGATAATCGGTTTTCAGGTGAATTGTTCGCTTCTCAAACGGAAAGAGCACTATTGGAAAACTTACAAGTAAGCCGCCAAATAGGTCCACAATCAAAAACACTTACTCTGCCTGAAATAGAAGAAAGATTGGAAGGCATTATCAGGGTAAAAAGCGAGGCAGGATTAAATGACCTGAGAGACAAGGCAAAAGAAATAGCTCACAAATTGGATATGAAAAGTGAGTTTGAAAAACTAAACAAACTCATCAGCGCTTTACTTTCTACACATCCATCTAGAATATTGTCTTCTCCACTGGCAGTTGCGAGGGCATTTGGCAATCCTTACGATCCTGCAAGATTACCCTTGTTTGAGAAATTGTTTGTTGCCTTAAAGCAACGGGAATTCACTAATCGCCCAGAAAAAAATACAAGCAACCAATCATTCCGCAACTTTGCTTTTTTTGAAGCCTATTTTTCCAATTACATAGAAGGAACAGAGTTTGAAATTGAGGAAGCAAGGCGTATCATAGAAACAGATACACCATTGCCCAACCGTGATGAAGATTCACATGATGTATTGGGAACTTACAACCTTGTGAGCAATAAAACTGAAATGAGTATCACCCCATCAGACCCGGAACAAATGCTGGAAATGCTTTTATACCGACATAAAGTATTGCTGAGTGCAAGGATATCCAAGAAACCCGGACAGTTCAAAGATAAAAATAACCGGGCAGGTGAAACCCATTTTGTAGACCCAACCTTGGTAAAAGGCACACTTACAAAGGGGTTTGACTATTATCAGGCATTATCACATCCCTTTGCCAAAGCCATTTACATCATGTTTTTAGTGAGTGAAGTGCATCCTTTTTTGGACGGAAATGGGCGGATTGCAAGAGTGATGATGAATGCAGAATTAACTAAAGAAGGGCAAACAAAAATTATAATTCCCACTGTTTACCGGGATGATTATGTTGGGGCATTGAGAAGGCTTACCCGTCAAAACGACCCTTTTGCATATATCCGAATGATGGAAAGGGCCTGGGAATTTAGTGCAACTCTCTTTGGCGAAGATATAGATGCCATGGAAAAACACTTGGAAGCAAGTAATGCCTTTAAGGAACATGATAACGCAATGTTGAAAATTCTAAATTCTTAATCCATGTGACTCTTAGTCACAAAAAAAGTTTTAAAAATAGGTGTATCCGCTTTATTGCACATAGCCAAACAATTAATGGTTGGAGAACGGTTATCGGGCTCCGTGGACAGTGGACTGTCGTCCGTGGACAAGTATCCGCACACGTGCAACATTGCGCATACTCATATAATTTTACTTCTTAAACCTCCCATAGACCCCTTGTCCCGGAAAGACATTGGGAACAGTCTCCCCATTTTTCAAGACAAAAGTCCCGTTTACCAGTACATATTCAATCCCCGATGAAAATTCAAGGCCTTCTTCAAATGTGGCTTTATCAATAATAGTATTGGGATCAAAAACAGTAATATCAGCATCTGCACCCACCTGAATCCTTCCTTTGAACCGCATCATAGGTGCTATTTCTTCCAGACGCTTTGCCGGAAGCAAAGTCATTTTTGCAATCGCAGTATTTAAGTCGAGTACCTGATCTTCTCTGACATATTTGCCCAATACCCTCGAAAAAGTCCCGGCAGTACGGGGATGGGCAAATTTACTATACGGCATACCATCCGATCCTATGATCACTCCCGGAGTCCCAATCCCTTTTGCAATCCACTCGGGCTTCATCATGTGCATGATGACATATTGATTGGTTCGTCGGTGTCTTTCAAATGTTTCTTTGGTAAGGCGTTCCCCTGTGGAAGCCAATTGCAAATCTCCATAATCAATGTCCAGTCTTTGCTGCCAACCCTCATTAAACATAGCGGTCAATAAACCTGTCGACGCAGCAGTATAAGGATACAATTCTGTCGTGATATCAAAGCCTTTGTTGGCAGCGTCACTTACCATATCCAAAGCAAAATCAATCTGTCCAAGCGACATGCTGTTGATGTGGACAATATGCAAAGGAGCGCCGGTGAGAGTGGCATTGGCGATTACTTCCTGAATGGACAGGATATTCGGTTCACGAGTATGGGTAAAAACCAAAGCATCCATCTTACCTGCCAATTCAAAAACACTGTACATCTCTGTCGGCTTGGTGCCAGGCAAGTAACCTATTGGAACACCAATTCCGATTCCTCCTTCTTCTAATGCTGATTTGATATTGATGAGGGTTTTATCCATTTCTTGGGATGTTTGGTCTTCTAGATATGAAGGACCTACGAGATGGGTAAAATTTTGGAGATTAGACTCTTTGTTTTTTACCTGAACCAAAAGTTCATCCACATTGCTTTGGTACCTTTCCATGGCCTTCATGCGCTCAAAAGGCCAGCATACACTCGCTCCATAATGGATCAGTGCATTGCCCTTCCTGGATTCATACCAAGCTCCGGTATGGTCCATCCCCCATTCAAGCTCCAAGGCTGTGGTAACCCCATCGTGAAGTTGGTATTCCTGCTCTATATTGGACATGCCATGCACATGCAGGTCAATAAAACCGGGAGAAACCACCTTACCGCTCACATTGATTGTTTCCTTTCCCTTCAAAGTTTCAGAACTGATCATCATTATGCGGCCATTTTGAATGCCCACATTTCTAATCGCATCCAGTTTAGTTTCAGGATCGATGACCCTCCCTCCTTCCAAAACAATGTCGTAAAGGACAGCGGTCTGAGCGGTAGATTCAATTCCGCCTTGCAGAACCAAAAAAAGGCATAGGAAAATTTTAAGCATTTTGGATGTTATCATGAGTGCTTTGGAAAAGGATATAAGAAATGGCAAAAGCCAACCAGTCAATTGCATTAGGGTGGGAAGGAGTTCAAGTCCTGATAAATTCCCAATCTTACAATTTAAAAAACTCAAATCTCTCATGACGGCCACTTAGGACGAAACCTATCTATTTCTTCCCCAAAGTGTGGTATTTCTTTCCGGCGGAGGATTTTCAAGGTGTAGGAGTTGTTAGATTCTAGACTATTTTTTTATAATCCAACCCCTGTCGGGGTTGGGGGTGGTTGTTTTGAACGCTGATTCTTTCCCACCGCCCCGATAGCCAT
>NZ_JAMFLG010000010.1 GCF_023502205.1 Aquiflexum sp. TKW24L
AAAGGGCGAAACTTATCGAAGAAATGAGCTTTCTATAATTGGATAAATCTAAAGTTAACCAAATGTTAACATAATTCCTGTTGAGGTTCATTTGTTATCTTGTAATATTGCGATATATTAATTAAGCCATTATTCCACTTGCCTACAACTATGAAAAGACTATTCGTTTCCATTTTATTTTTATCAATCATATGGAGTTGTTCTTCCGAAAAGAATTCGAAAACCGAATTAGCTTCTGATGAAGAAAAAAGTTTTCCGGCCGTTTCCACAAACTTAAATTCCCCATCCATGTATCCTGTCCTTAACCAATACATCGAAAGTATTCAATCAGAAATGGAAAATATCCCTGCGGGAAGGAAAAAAGAACTACAAAAACTTGCGCTTTATATCCAGACTAAAAAGAATTCAGGAGAAGCCGCAAATCTAGTTTTCATCTGCACCCACAACAGCAGGAGAAGTCATATGAGTCAATTGTGGGCTGCAACCGCCGCAGAATATTACGGCATTTCTGAAATATTCACTTTTTCCGGAGGTACTGAAGTCACAGCATTCAACCCAAAGGCAGTAGCAGCTATGGAAAGGGCAGGATTTACAGTAGAAAATCCCGGCGGATCCAATCCAAATTATCAGGTAAGATTTGCGGATAATGGCCCAAAAATGGAATGCTTCTCTAAAATTTACGACAACCCATCCAATCCTCAGGAAAATTTTGTGGCCATCATGACTTGCTCGGAGGCAGATAAAAATTGCCCATTCATTCCCGGTGCTTCCATGAGGTCTCCTATCCCTTACGAGGATCCAAAGGATTTTGATGGAACACCTCAGGAACAAGCAGCCTACGATGAAAGATGTCGTCAGATAGCCACTGAAATGTTTTTCCTAATGTCAAAAGTCAAAGCATAAATTCTCCTTTTCGATTCATGTTTGATCAAATCAACGGTTGGGTCTCTGACCAACTAGCCATCAGTTCTGGGCCAAGTGCCTATCTCTTCCTCTTTTTGGGTGGTGTATTGGCTAGCCTTTTGCCCTGCGTCTATCCTGTATATCCTCTGACTGTCAATTTTCTCAGAAACAGGAAAAGCGATCTGGGAAAATTCGCCCATCCCCTGATTTACTATGCGGGTTTGGCATCTATTTACTTTGGCTTTGGGATCATAGCCGCTTTGACAGGAGGTGCATTCAATCAGGTTTTGCAATTGCCCTTGGCTAATCTGAGTATTGGCTTGCTATTATTCGTAATGGCTTTGGCGACGGTTGACTTGCTTCACCTGCCGTTTTTTGGAGGTCAGGTCGAAAGCGAAAAAAATGGATTGGGCGGTACATTCGTAATGGGTGCAGGTGCAGGTCTTTTGTCCTCCGCTTGTGTGGGTCCGATTGTAGTCAGCATACTCATTGCCATTGCTTCAGGAGCTTCTGAAATCACTTTTGGCTTGACTTTGGGAGCGGCTTTCAAGATGATGCTTTTTGGTTTGGGTGTCGGAATACCGGTTTTGCTTTTAGGTGTTTTTGGAATGGCTTTACCAAAAAGCGGAAAATGGATGTTGTCTGTTCAATGGGTATTCGCGATTATGATCGGCTATTTTGCCATCGGATATTTTGTCAAAGGACTAAACGGATTAGGATTTAACGACCAAATGGCGAGTTATACCATCATTGGCGCTATACTTTTTGTATATGCGATTTTTCAGATCCAGTCAGTCCAGAAGACCAAACAAGAAAAAATCAAAACCGCTTTGTATTCTCTTTTGGGAGTAATTGGGTTTTTGATCATGGCTTCCAATGTATTACCGGGTCAAGCTGTTGGTGGAAACAACTTGACAGCGTCAAATTCCGATTCGGATAATATCGAACAAAAAGGAGAACTGACTTGGTATCTCAACAAGGAAAATGCTTACAGCAAAGCAGGAGAAACCGGCAAATTGGTATTTGTAGATTTCCATGCGGATTGGTGTACCAATTGCAAGGCTTTTCAGGAGAAAACACAAAAAGACGAACAGCTGAATGCCGCTTTGCAGAATGCTGTTTTGTATAAAGTGTACGACACTTCTACTGAATTTGACAAATACAGAAATGACCCCAGATTCCCTGAACTCAAAATCGGCATCCCTTTCTTTTTGATCACCGATGCCTCAGGCAATGTATTGTACAAGACCAATGACTTTACCAAAACAGAGGAAATGATTTTGTTTTTGGAATAAATTCAAGAGTTTGATTCCTGCTTGAATTGCTTCATTTGGAATTCAGTTTAAGGAATTTGGTTAGATCCTTATCATGAAACATTAGTTTATTTTCACTTTCCATACTTTACTACTATCGCCAACTGCCCTGCATGGTAAGCCGTATGGGTGGTGATCCTTCCCAATGATTCCGCTTTGGTCTTTTTCCCAAATTCCCTTGTTTCGATGATGGTATCCCAATCATTTTGGTTTGCAATGGCTATCTCCAATTGCTTTCCGGCCTCTTCAGTCAACGCCAACAAAGGTTCCAAATCTGTCCATTCTCCGGTATCTCTTCCTGCTTTGAGCGTTTGGGCATCTACTTTGACATCCATATTTCCAAAAACATTTTTGGCGAAAAGTAACTCCACTTCAGCCATGTGCCGGATCAGGAATCCTACCGAATTTGGACTGGCACCAAGTTTTTTGATTAAATCCTCCTGTTTTAAGTTTGCAAGCTGGATGGTAAACCGGGTGCGGCCTTCTCTCCAAAGTTCGATCAGTGCTTTCATGATAGATAAGTTTATTGTTTTATGGGAAGGCATAGCTGCCAAGTCCCTTTGATGATGAGGTCTTCAATATGCCCTGCCTCTTCCCTGTCATTTCTAATGTAGTGCATGTGAAGCTGACTCGGCGGATTGTTTCCCATAGCAGGCATGGCAAATCTTCCGCCCGCTGTCGTCGCTGCAAATCCTATTATCCAGACATTTTGATTATTTAATTCTAGAGGATAGTCATCCTGCTTTTTAGCCATTGGTGAAAAGTCAGCAACGGTTTCAGGCCTGAGAAAAGCAATATGTGCCTCGATATGGTCTACTTTGGCTTTTATCCTAAAAGGAAAACCACCCACCGTATCCAAACCTGCTTTTCCTGCTTCTCTCAAGATGATTTTGGTAAGTTCATGTCTGTCAGAGATGGGCTCTGTAAATATTGTTTTTTGCCAGGCAGCCACATTACTTCTTACCAAAAAAATCGCTTTCTTATCATAGGTTTGCTCCCAATATGGCTGCCTATCTTTATCCAAGCCTGCATAGAGTGCTTTACCATTGAAGACAATGATTTCTCCCTGAAGATTTTCCATGGCACCAATCGCATAAAGAAACTTTCTGTCAGTGATGGTATCCAAATCGATATTGGCTGATAGATTCTTTTCCTTCATGATCTGTGCCGTCGATCCTATAAGTTGGATGCTTTGGGCTTGGCTCAACAATGGAAAAATGGTCAAGGAGAGTAAGAGGATTTTTTTCATGATATAAAGATTATAAGGAACAGCTTCCGGCATTTTTATTCAGGATATCAGTTTTGATAAAATCTCCTTTCAATACAGGTTTCCATTCAAAGCCGTCTATGGCCTTGATTTGAAATATTTCTTTGGCATCAGCATCCAAAAGAAACTGTGTAAAATCGTCCTCCAAATTCCTGAGCTCCAATAACTGACAATCAGAAAGCTCTTTTTGTACCGCAAGTATTTCCATTTCCTTGATGGCTGAGGGCTTGACACCATCCTTGAGATTGACCTGATAGGTGCTACCATCGGAGATTTTTTGCACCACATAAAGTCCCTCAATGGCATCATCCACATAAAAAGTCCCAAATTGATACCTTGCCCCGGTCAGGTAAACAGCCACATCGGTCAGACAGGGAGAAGATTTAGAAACGATCCTCAAGTCTGTCCTATCGATCAGCCCATCCGGAAATAATGTTTCTAAAGCCTCGTTCAAACCTAATGCCCCTACGACCAATCCATCACAAAGATGACCATGGAATTTGACCATGTCATCCAATCCAACTTCCTGTTGAAATCCCAGTCGACCTTTAGAAAAATCTGTATCAGTGGTTTTGAAGCTGATTTCCTTCTTTCGTTTGGGAAGGTAAATGATAACTCCTTCTAGCTTGGTTTCTATTTTATCCAAATGTCCTGTGAAACTTTGGGCATCATTGATAAAATGGATATGGATATTGCTGTTTTGGGGCGTGTATATCCCTTTTCCGATTTGGGAGTAAAAGCCGATCAGTTCACCAGATTCATTCTCATGCGTGTAATTTTCCTGATTTCGCCTCGACTTAAACCCAGAAAATTCCTCTGATCTCGGCGTCACGATATGGGTGACCATCAGGTCAAACTCCCCTGAAATTTTAAAAACAAATGGTTTTGAAAGGTCAAATCCTTTGGATAAAGCAACTTGTTCAATTGACTTTTCTAAATCAGCCATGCTTGTAACTTGCCCGTCGATCGGAAAAGATTCCCATTCTTCTACTTCTCCATAGACAAAAAATGGCGCTTTCACATCCCATTCTTTCTGAATGGAGGCTTTACCATCCAAGTCCGCTTTTCCTGCAAAAGGAATCCCATCTACCAAGGTAATTTCTCCCTGCATTTTTCCCAAAGGACCCAAACCAAAAATCCGGGGATACTTTTTAAGAGTATCCAAGCTGATGTTTGGAGCAAAATTGTTCCTTCCCATTTCACTCATTGCACCGGCTGATTTGATTTCCCCATGTTGAGAATACCCTAGAAAGCTTGTCAAGATCAGGAAAACCAAAAGGGATAATTTTTTCATATTTTACAATTCAAGATATGATGTGGTTAAAGAAGCCAATTGAAAAGAAAACCCGAAACGATGATAAAGAAGGTCACTGTGCCAAAGAAAATGGCGATCATCTTTATGTTCATGACTTTTTTTAGAAGGGTGGCTTCCGGGATCGAAAGTCCTATGGTCGCCATCATAAAGGCAATGGCTGTACCGATGGGAATTCCTTTGACGACCATCACCTGTACAACAGGTAGGATTCCTGCGGCGTTGGCATATAGAGGAACAGCAAGGATTACGGCAAGCGGAACAGTCCACCATTGACCGGCACCAAGGTATTGCTCAAAGAAGTTTTCGGGAACATAACCATGCATCGCAGCACCTATCCCGATCCCGATGATCACATAGACCACGATGCTTTTGACAATTCCCCAAGCTTCCCCGCCAATGCCGGGCAATCGCTGAAGGAATGGCGTGGATTCTGATTCAAAACCTTCCTGAACTTTATTTTTGTTTTGAATCAACTGTTGGACCCAAGGGGTCAGGTGTTTTTCTAGGTTCAGTTTACCCAAAACAATACCACCGATCATTCCCAGCAAAATCCCCACAGCCGCATAGATCAAGGTGAACTTTAATCCAAACATGCCCAAGAAGATGGCAAGGGCTATTTCATTGACCAATGGAGAGGTAATCAAAAACGCAAAAGTGACTCCCAGTGGAATGCCTCCCTGCACAAATCCAATGAACAGTGGTACGGAAGAACAGGAACAGAATGGCGTGATCGCCCCAAAGAGCGAAGCAAGGAAATATTCCAAACCATACAACTTTCTTCTGTTGAGAAAATCCCTCAAGCGCTCAACCGGGAAATAGGTATTGACAATCCCCATCAAGAATGTGATTACAAAAAGTAAAATCAAAATCTTCAGCGTATCATAGACGAAGAAATTGAGGGCAACACCCAGACGGCTTTCTGCCTCTACATTGATAATGCCGAAGATGAGCCAATCTGCGAAAGTTTGTAACCAGTCAAACAATACCTTAGTATTTAATTATGCAAGTGCTGCAATGATTTCCTGCGAAGTGGGAACTTTGCCCTTTATCTTGACCACTTCATCCACGACCACCGCCGGAGTGGAAAGGATATTATAGGCCATGATGTCCTGGATGTCTTCCACCTTTATAACAGTTGCTTCAATGCCTTCCCTTGCAATAACTTCTTTGATGATGGCTTCAGTCTGTTTGCATTTGGGACAGCCTGTACCTAGGATTTTGATCGTTTTCATGATTGTGTTGGATTAAATAAGCTTTCGAATAATTGAGAAGCCTCTGCCCATTTTTCTTTGTTGAGGCAGTATTTGATTTTAGGAGGCATGATTTCTCCCTGTATCAATCCTGCTTCTTTCAAGGCTTTGAGATGCTGCGAAATGGTAGATTGCGCCAAGGGAATCAAGTCTGTCAAATCACCATTGTAGCAGCAGGATTGTCTATTCAGCAGATTAAGTATCTGTACCCTGACCGGATGTCCCATGGCTTTGGCATATTGAGCGAGGAGGATTTCCTTTTCCTCGTAATCTACTTTAATTGCTGTTCTTTCCATATTGAAATTGTACATCGTAAAAGTACGATGAATAGGAATGGATGAAGGTGATATATATCACCCAGGCGTATGATTTTGGTTTGACATGATGCTTAAGTTCATTATTTCATTTTCTGAAAAAGCCAGAAAAAGTATAGGTTAGTAAAAAAGTGACAAAGAGGGATAAGGGAATGGGGGTAACTTTGAGAAGTTGCCCTAAAATGGGTAATGGAATTACTGCTGAAAAGTGAACCATTCCCCAGATTTTACTTCTTTTACATTTTCCATTACCCAAATTCTATGAGTCCGCACCCTCCTTCTTCAAGGGTGTTTTCAAAACTTTTACCAAAAAATGAATGGTGGCTCCCGTAACCAAGCCTTGGCTGATGATGAGCATAATCAATGGAAGTAGGTTCATTTTGCTAACAGTTTGGTCCTTTTGATATTTGCGATGTGTACTAACATGGTGATGAACAGAAATAATACTACCAACTGAATTCTTGCAAAGTTGGCATAGAATACCTTATCCTCTATTAAATCCCGATCAGTAGCGCTCTTTGCCTCTGTTAGTTGGCTCTTAAGCTCATACAAAGACAATTTTCTGATAATAGAGCCATTATCTAACTCCCATCCCTGTCCACTCAGTAGGTTGTTGATATTGGTGGTCCAGTCATTTCCCTGAGGTGTCACCAATGCCCCTATAAAAACCAGTAGCAGCAAAAACGGGGTTACATATTTGATGATGAACTTAAACACATTGGGAACCTTGATGTCAGCACCATCCGTGATTTCCTGCCAACCTCTGTTTATTCCAAAAATCCATGAAAATAAAACGGATTCTAATAAGGCAAACAATACTAAGCTGACTGTTCCTCCCCAGTAATCATATTCATCAAATACCCCGAGATGATAATAAAAGACCGTCGGCAATCCCATAATCAAAGCCAAAAGTCCAAAAGACCAGGCGCCCCTTTTCATTCCCCAGCCAAATTCATCTTTCATAAATCCCATCCAGGGTGTTCCCATGGCAAGTGAAGAGGTAATGCCTGCAAAAAACAACAACCCAAACCAGAATACTCCGGAAAACATCGCCATGGTAGTGCCCCATTGCTGAAACAGAAAGGGCATCGTCTGAAATGCCATTCCAAATCCTGCATTTTCCAATACCCAATCCAGACCCAAAAATCCGGCGGCTATAGGAATAACAATGGAGCTTCCAAGAACCACCTCGACAAATTCATTCATAAAGCCTGCAGAAACTGCGTTCAATGCGACATCATCATTGGCCCTGAGGTAAGAGGCGTAACATTGGATAGTGCCCATTCCTACCGATAGCGTAAAGAAAATTTGTCCGGCAGCTGCAAACCATACCTTTGGATTAAGTAAGGAATCAAACTGTGGTGTCCATAGAAAATTCAACCCATCCCATGCGCTTGCATCGGGGAACTCTATAGAACGGCCGGATTCTCCCAAAGTCAAAGCCTTCACTGCTAAAATAATCCCAAAAAGGATCAAGAGAGGCATGCCGATTTTGGCTGCTTTTTCGATCCCTCCGAGGCCTTTCGATAGAATATATACATTCAGGGCCAATACCAAAACATAGAATATGACAGGTTCATATGGGATGCCGGTACTGTTGGAACCAATCGAAATGTAACTGTCAAAAAATTGTGCCACCTGCGTTTGGGACATGCCTTCAAATGTGCCCAACATGGTGTGCAGGACATAAGACAGACTCCAAGTCTCGATATAGGTGTAATAGGCCACGACGGCAATGTTTGTAAAGATTCCAAACACTCCTATATATTTCCACAGACTCCCTTTGCCCATCGTATCCAAAATGAATGGCGTACTATGGTTACCGTATTTTCCTCCAAACCGACCGGAAGACCATTCAATAAACAAAAGGGGTATACCCATTACCAAAAAACAAACAAGGTAGGGAATGATAAAAGCGCCTCCTCCGTTTTGGACAGCCTGAACAGGAAAGCGGAGGAAGTTTCCAAGACCTACAGCATTACCTGCCATAGCGAGAATAAGGCCCAACCTAGAACCCCAGGCATCTTTGGCCAATGTTTTCTTTTCCATGAGTATATGATAGAAAAGCTAAATTAAAATGTGAGTGAATGATGTGGTTTATGTCCACGGTCTACTGTATCGACATACAGGACACGCAATAAAAATTTGGATTACTTCAAAAAAAGAAAAATATAGGATGCATTTGGTCCAAAAGGCCGGTAAACCGCAATCCTTTGATACTTCTAAAACCAAAAAGTGAATGAGGTAAATGGATAGATCGGTTTACAAAAAACCAACAAATACTCCCAAAATGCTTGTTGCTATTATCATGAGAAAATATGGAAGTAGTATTGCTTCCTGTAACCATGATGTCCTGCCAATCAACAGAAGACGGGCAATTGTTTCTTGTAAGGTTTTCATAAACCGCCTCAGTGGAGGGATTTGCAAGGCTTTCAAAGCTTTGAACATCTCCTATTGAAAAAGTGAAGATGGAGATAAAGAATATCCCGGATGCAAATACTTTAAATACATCAAGCAGCTGACCACCCATTCTTTGAAATTTTGCTCAAAAGAAATTAAAAATACCACACTTAACAAATGACTACCAAATATTTTTATTGATTCATTTTGATTCTGAAAAAATGTGGAAGGTAACCAACTGTAAATAAAACATCACGATATTTGTTGGGCCTAACTATGCGATAAATATCTGGGACTTCCGTCCTATTGATTTTTTGAGCGGAGGTATTCGGTTTTAATAATAGAAATATTAATTACATTTTAAAGATTTGAGAACTTTATGACGCTTCTATTTATATATCTTTTTATTGCCCTTATCACATCGTTTTTATGTTCTATAATGGAGGCTGTTTTGCTTTCTGTCCCGATCTCATATTTAAAATCAAAGTCGGAATATGGCGACACAAGCGCAGACGCCATGATAAAACTCAAGGAAAATGTTGACAAACCTTTGTCAGCCATCCTATCCTTAAATACGGTAGCACATACAGTAGGAGCGGCCGGAGTAGGAGCACAGGCGACAATTGTTTTTGGTGAAGCCTACTTTGGAATTGTATCAGCGGTATTGACCCTTTTGATCTTGGTACTTACTGAAATCATACCAAAAACACTTGGAGCAAACTATAGTAGGGAACTTGTAGGATCAGCTTCGAAGGTGATCAATGGAATGATTTTTATTACTTACCCTTTGGTGTGGCTTTCTTCTATATTGACAAAAATGCTGGCGAGAGAAAAATCGGAACTGACCACGAGCAGAGAGGAGATTTCTGCATTGACAAATATTGGTACACATGAAGGGATTTTTGCAGACAAGGAAAATAAGATCATCCAAAACCTGATCAAACTTAAAAGTGTACAAATCAAAGAGGTTATGACACCTCGGATGGTGGTGGTCACTGCAAATGAGGAAATGACTTTACAGGAATTTTTGAAGAATAAAGAATTTTTGCACTTTTCTAGAATTCCGATTTATTACGACAATAGGGATAATATCACAGGTTATGTATTTAGAGAATTGGTTTTTGAAAAATTGGCAGAAGACCAGTTTGATTTAAAACTTAAAGACATCAAACGTGACATTATTTCCTTCCCTGAAGACATTACCCTATTCGATGCATGGGAAGAATTGCTTCAAAAAAGAGAACAAATATCTTTGGTTATAGACGAATATGGGGGAATGGATGGAATTACCACATTGGAAGATATTATTGAATCTTTGCTCGGTTTTGAAATTGTAGATGAAAAGGACAGAGTGGATGACATGCAGCAATATGCTGTAAAAAGATGGCAAGACAAGCAGAAAAAATACGAACTTTTGAAAAAGGACAAATAGTGGTTAAGGAGATTCTTATGTCATAGGAAGTCCAACTTTTTAATAGTTACCGGAAACACCTTGGGCAAAACAAATTACCAATAAAGTACGCCGAATGGTAGAAAAAAGAAAAGACAGGTGGAACCTATCTTATCTAAGTTGCAAAAAGCCTAATAATAATTTCTTATAATGTTTTTTTCTAGTTAATTATCCGTGGTAGGTAATTATCGGTCTCATTAAATTCACCCAAACAAAATCAACCATTACAAAAACTCCAACACTATTGACCTATAAGCAATAGTGGAGGTATATCTTACCTTACCACGGATAATTTAAAAAGTGTCCTTTATCACGATTAAAATGACTGCATATTTATATTGCCCGTACCTCTTAAGCTATAATCATTTTAATAAACAAAGCTGAAACAATTTACTTTGGCGGGTTATCAAAATTTTTGAGAAATATTATATATTCTTTGGATTTTTCAGGAACCTAGACTTATTACGTGGGAAGGATTTTGTAGTCCTTTAACTGCCTTACCTGTCTTTTCAACTAACTTTCTTAAATTTTTTTACCTAAACCCTTGTTTATTTTCAAGGCAATAACTACATTTTGTTCTAGGTACATGGTACCCACAGTTTCATTCATACACCCTAAATAATCCAATCAATGGAAAATCGAATCTCGATCGAGATCCCACCTGCGGATCTCCAGGCCATCAAGGCCGCTCTCCAACAAGTACAGGGTCTTTTGGCCCCCCATGTCATCGCACTCACACCCGAGCAGCGCAAGACTATCCCCAAGATGAGTGACGGCACGGAGCCTTTTGTAGACAAGGTCATGGACTATGCCATCAACAATGCGGAGTTTCTTCCGCCCTTTGTCAGTCAAGGCGAACTCCAAAAAGATTGGAATGCCACCTCCAATCTGCTTCCGCTACTCAGGATGGTAGATCAGATCAAAGACAACATGAGCGATACCGCCATGCTTGCAGGCTCTGAGGCTTATGTGGGTGCGCTGAGTTATTACAACTCGGTCAAGCAGGCCGCGAAGGTCAATGCTCCCGATGCCAAAGCCATCTATGAAGACCTGAGAAAGAGGTTTGAGAAGCAGGGCAGGAAGCCATCCTCCAACGAATAAAGAAAAAAGATTAACCCTTGATTGAAACTTAGACTTAACCGGACCTGCAAGGGTCCGGTTTTTTTATTTCCACGCTTTGAGAAAAAGACCTGTAAGGTTTTCAAAACCTGACAGGTCTATCCAAAGATATCACCTTACCCACTTCGGAGAACCATCGTGTCACCTAAAAGCCGACAGCGAGAGCCAAAAAGGCGACCCGGGTTACCAAAATGGTGAGACGTGTCACCAAAAAGGTGACCGCGAGGTGCAAAAAGGTGACACAGGTTACCAAAATGGCGAGACGTGTTACCAAAAAGGCGACCGCGAGGTGCAAAAAGACGACACGGGTTAGCAAAAAGGTGAGACGTGTCACCTCTGAGGCGACCGCTGTCAGCAAAAAGGCGACCCGTGTCAGTAAAAAGGTGACTCGGGTAAGTAAAAAGGTGACTCGGGTAGGTTATGAAGTGGAGGGGGGTACTTCCGAAGTACCCCCCTTCACTTCGGAGTAAGAATAATCGGTAAATGGTGACAACAACCTGAGAGGCTTGAACTTCTCAGAATTGGGATTTCTAATCCCAAAAAATAAAAGGGTGGAATTACAAAATCCCACCCAGCGGGGGGGTAATAAAGCAGAACAGTTTGGAGGTTTTCCCAAACCTTTAAAATTTGAAAATTAAACTATTCCTGATTGATTAGAACTATGAATAACAATAATTAGTGGTTAATCTACCTTTTTTTATATTTTTGTTGCTTATCCTAATATTTCCTATTATCTTTTTGAAAATATTTTTATCCACACAAAACCCCTAATAACATGAAAAAAGTAAATTTAATCGCATGGAGTTCAGCATTCTTCTTCTCCTTTCTGATTTTGGTTTCCAGCTGTAGTCTGGAAGATTCGTCACAGGCCCCCGACCTGTCCGATGCAACTGCGAGATTATTGAAACCCGATATCACTGTACCTAGTGATTACATTCCTGGTAGCCTCAATGCCCGCAAAAATTGGATGCCCGGTGAAGGATGGGCTAAAGCCAATGATGTATCCTTGACAGGTGGAGCTCTTGGTACAGGGACTGAATCTCAATCCTATAAAGCCACCCTGAAGGCCGGAACCATATCCGGAACCTTCGAAGTTTCCAACTTTGATGAAAATGGTGTTTTGGAAGCTTTTGCAAAAGGGGATGTTACTTGTATGGTCTTCGAAGAAGACTGTAAGACTGTTCGTATGACCGGCGTGATTACCGAGACGAATGTTCCTGGTTTTGTTGGAAGGTATGCAATATGGATAGCTGAGGACAATGGTATCGGATTGGATGCCACCACTGATATCCGGTATGGTCTTGTTAAAGCAACGGCTGATTTTCATTGCGAAACAGGGTTTACAATAGCCGCATTCGGTGCTGGAGCATTCTTTGAAGGAATCGATGCCAACGTCAAAGTCCATTCCAAGGATTGCTTTGGTGACGTGACTGGAGATAACGGAAATTAAAAGAAGACTTATATTAGTTGAAGCAGGAGGGATCAATCTCTCCTGCTTTTTTTTTGTCCTGATGTTGGCTCACTGATATCCATAAATTGTAAGAATGTGACATAAGGATTTGTGATTTTGGATATCATTATAATTGGTAATCCATTGAAATGGTTTTTCTTTCTTGATCCACCTTGATGACCAATGGTTGAAACTATAAGCTATAAATTCTGATTCTCATCCATCTTATTCAATTTCAAAAACTCTTCGTATTCCTGACTGAATGATTTTTTCTGGTGGTGTGCCTTTTGATTTTTGATATAGGTAAAAACCTTCTCTACAATGGATTCAGAAACAGAATATGCAGCATAACCTGTTTGCCATAAAACTTTTCCACTGTAAGATCATTTTGGTTGATATAATGAGAGCTGCTTCCTTTTACCTGTTTGATAACTTCCGTGATTGATTTTTGGGGATTCAATAAAAATAAACAATGTATATGATCTGACATTCCATTGATAATCCTTACCGGACATCCTGATTCACGAAACTGTTCTGAGATGAATTGATGAATCTTAGGTTCAGCAACTGAATTGATCAATGGCATCCTTTCTTTTGTGGCCCAAATGGCGTGGATCCATAATTTGTTATAGGAATGGGACATATGATGAGGGATTTTGGATAATGTTTAATTCAGATTTTAAAACCATTGAAATGGTTCTTGGTCACTCGATGCATCATCCATAGCCCACGGTTTAAACCGTGGGCTATGTCGTTGCAACGTCTTAAATAAAATGGATTTATCCATTTCCCTCCACTATCCTAATCTCCTCGTCTGTCAAGTCATAAACTGGATTACTAAGCAAGGCAAATGATAATTATCTTAACTCCTTAATAAAAGGTTGGAATGCATTTTCAAACTTTGGCAGATTAAGAATGAAAAACTCATTCATAATTGGCCAGTCATTTCCATTGAAAATATTGACCCCTTGATGTTCAATTCTGACTCGGCTCATTTTATTATCAGGAAGTTCCTCCCATCCTAATTGGCCTCCAAATATGCTTTCTATATTTTCTTTGTTTTTATGAAGTCTCTTATATAACAATTTGTTTTTCTCTTTAGTAGATGTTGAAATCGTTAATTCAATCCTTACATGTGTTTTTGTAATGATAAAGTTGTAGGACACTCCACCAATTCCTGCACCTGTTCCTAACCAATGGTCTTTAGTAGGATTGACATTGACAAATAAATTTTTGTGTTTGATAAGAGGCAATATTTGTTGCCAATACTTTTTTCTAATTCCAAATCTGTTTGGCTCAGCTTCGTTTTCTAAAGGGGATTGAAATTTTATGAACAATTCATCTTCCAATTCAAATATTGAAAGTATCTTTTTTAAGTTCGAAAATTTGGAATTGCTATCTATGTTTGATTCAATAAACCAACCATTATTAACCTCTTGGGGAGCTCTAAAATCTGCTTCGCTTCGTGTTATTTTTATAACATTTTGATTGGTCAATAACAGTTGAGAGTTCTTTTCATAAAGGTTTCTAATTACGTAGAAATACATTTGAGCTACCGTGTCTTCTTCAACCTTGGTGTTTTCAAAAATGAAATACTCAAGTTTTTTATTGGTTGGGCTTTCGGCATCAAAAATATTCTGCTCTTCTAAATCAGATTCCTGATTGATTTCAACTTCAGGAAATTCCCAGATTTTTAAGAATCGATCATAGATTATATTCAGACGTTCCTCATATTTTGAAATATCCCACTTGTCTAATGAACTTAGGTAAGAGTTTAACCATAGTCTGCTAAATTGGTAACCTTGTTTTTGGTCATCATTATTCATTTCCTTTTTGGCAAGGAATGACTTATTGCCTAAAGGTCCATTATTACCTGAAAGAGTAAGGTTTCCAATTGTAT
This sequence comes from Aquiflexum sp. TKW24L, assembly GCF_023502205.1. Taxonomy (GTDB): domain Bacteria; phylum Bacteroidota; class Bacteroidia; order Cytophagales; family Cyclobacteriaceae; genus Cognataquiflexum. The sequence continues at coordinate 14,682 of NZ_JAMFLG010000010.1, forward strand.
TTAGATACTTTTCCTTAAAAAGGAAATATTCTTCAGATGATAAATCTTCAATCCAAGTCTCATTAGGGTTTCTTGGGAAGATATGTTCTATTGTAATCTTTTCATTACTTGTATCAACAAATTCACGGTTGTTGTAATTCTCCAGCAATTCAAAAAAGTAATTTCTGTTTTTCGGTTGGGTATTGTACAAATCCTTATCTCTTAAGGCTGTCTTGATATCCTCATTACTTGGAAACTTGGCACTTCCTTTCTTTTTGATTAAAGCTTTAGCAAGGGAATCGTAGTATTCCTCTGTGTCGACTTCTGAATACAAGGTCATAAAAATTTTATTCAATGCACTAGTAGGTAATCCAACAATAAATCTTCTCCAAGCGTAGGACTGTATTAGTTTTAAAATTTTTATCAATTCATTTTTTCCTATCATTCCATTTTCAGCATCCTCGAATACTTGAAGGAGAAAGGGATAAGCCACATTTATTTCTAATCGATTGATATATTCTAATTCCTTTTTGGTATCGGAGTCGGCAACCGTAAATGGATTAATAAACTTCTTATAGTGTATTGATAATGATTTTATATTTTCAAGTTCCTGTTGATACGCTTCATCTTTTTTATTGGCATAGAGACTTTTAAACTCTGCGTAAACCTTACTTTTATTTGGTATTTTTTTATTTCTAAGGGTCAAGTAATCCCTTATATATTCTGACACTAAAGAATTCTGCTTTACTAAATCTTTGGCATTTTCTTCAATGGGGCTCCATACCGTTTCAAAAATTCTATTTTGGTCCTTCGGAGGTAAGTCCATCAAAATAAAGTTTCTTATTAAATCAGATTGGGATAAATCCAATCCCGTTGAGTTCAAACTTTCAAAAATACGCTGCGGATCGTCTTTGTCTCTTTCCAATGAGATTTCAACAAAGATCAATCGATTCAATCCATTCAAGATTAATTCAAAATTATCATCATTGATTACGCTCCTGAAATAATTGTAGTTTTCGATCACATTAGAAAAACCATGGGATATACTTTCGGTACCAAGCAAAATAGATTTGAATGCCAAAGAATTGGTGTCCGTTTGTTTCAGTTTCAATTTACTTGATTCATTTTTAACATACTGATTTGTTAAAAACATATTGTAAAGGCGTTCTGCGTCATGCGATTTACCACTTGATTTTGCAAAGCGATACAGCGCTACATACAAAATATTGATAGTGGTTAATCTCTGCTGACCATCGATAATGACCAATTCCTTGACTTCATTTACTATGAAAATACCTTCATGAACAAATACAATACTCCCTATAAAATGGGTACCCCGATCTTCTGATTGCACAGAGATGATATCATTAAGGAGCTCCTTACATTCTGTATTTGTCCAATCATAATTTCTTTGATAAACCGGAATAACAAACTGTATATTGGGTGTCTGCAAAAAGTTATTTATTTGTGATTGAGTTGCTTTCATCAGTTTAAATTTTATTGTTTTCTATAATGTTAATCTCCTCCTCCGTCAATCCATACAACTCATACACCAAGGCATCGACCTCCCGGTCGAGGCGGGTGATGTCGGATTGGAGGGATTGGGCTTTGGCTTTTTGTTCATGGAAATACGCCATCCATTCCGCTTCTTCTGACAGACTCAGCTTCACCTTGGCCTTGGCCAACTCTCCCAAAAATCCCTTGAAGTCCAAGTCAGGCCAGTTTTGGAGTTTGGTTGAGGGTTTTTCTATGTGGAATTTGGATTGAAGTAATCCCAAAAATCTAGATGTTGAGGACTGGAGATTTTTAGTTGCTTCGATTATCATATCAGCTTTACTTTCAAACTGTTCTTCATTCTTAAATTCTGGAATAGGAATTTGTTCAAAATATTGAGGTTTTACTTCAATATAGCCACCACTTCTGACGACGCAGATTGATTTAAGGAATTCCCAAACCAATTTAGAATTCAGAACACAAAGTAAAGTTTTACTTGAAGTTTGAAGGAAAACAGCAGGAGCATTTACAAAAACACCCTCAGTGTCTAGACTAAACTTATTCTTATTTTGAAGATTTGGAAAAATGATTTTTGGTTGTTCAAACAAATCATAATAGGCACAATTCCTAAGTTCCCACCAAAAATCTCCTTTATCATATCTCTTCTTCCCTCCCTCCTCGAAAGGCATAAGATGGTTTATTATTTCAGGGAAGTCTTTTTTTAATAAGCTTAAAGCGTCATCCTCTTGTATATAAGTACCATATTTAATTTTAGTCCATCCACTTGGGAATAAAATAAGTTTTTGTTGAGGGTCTGGGGTTTTCCATTTTTTGATTTCCTTTCCTTCATAGATCATTTTAACATGATGGGAAATGGGCCAATTAGCTTCAATGATAAATGCTTCATTTAATGCTGTTTTGACACCGTAGTAACATTTACCATATTTTTCTCTTACGGATTTAAATGAGTTTAATTTTTGAAACAAACCAACATTTTCCTTTGGAAGGAACGACCAAGAAGAGTTTTTTAAAGAATTTTGAGGCACTATAACATTTTTGTGTAAGGCAATATCAATGGCTTTTGCCTGTGAGGATTGGGGGATTTTAGTAAATGGAAATTGATTATCTATCACAATTTTTTTGTCCAATAAGATAATAACCGGATATGTAGTGGCCCCATCAAATACCTGGACTTCAGTAAAATCCACATAAGTAAAAATCCTTGAATTCTCTTTTAAATACTTCCTCAATACTATTCCAGCTGAGGTTTTATCAAAGGTGTTAGAGATAAAGCCCATCAATCCAGTATTAGGATTTATTAGGTTGGAACCGAGTTCATAGAAATATGCAAAAAGATCACTAGCCGGATCAAATACTTTAAAGTGTTTTGAAAAATATGATCTGAATTCACTAAGAAGCTCTGCCCTTACATAAGGCGGATTCCCCACCACCACATCAAACCCTCCTTTGGCAAAGACCTTTGGGAATTGGGCTTGCCAGTCAAAGGCCAAGTCTCCTGCTACTTCGGGGTCATCGATCAGGGAGTTGCCTACTTTGATATTGGAGCTTAGGGTACTGAGTTTTCTTCCCTTCTGTGCTGTGCGCAGCCACAAGCTGAGGCGGGCGATCTCCACAGATTCTTCATTGATATCGACGCCGAAGATGTTGTTTTCGAGGATATGGTTTTCCACGTTTGGGAAGACGATGCTGCTTTCGAAGAGCATGGATTCGAGTTCGTCCAGATACCGGTGCTCGGCCATCAGGAACTCCAGCACCTGATTCAGGAAAGCACCCGAACCGCAGGCAGGATCGCAGATGGCGAGTTGCAGCAGCCATTCCCGATAAGCTTTGAGTTGGGTCACAAGCTTCTGGAGCGTGTCTTTCTTTCTTCCGGCTTTCCCCTTGGCGAAGTCTTCGTCGACGATGCCCAGCTCGGTTTTTTTCTCTGTGCAGAGTTTGCCGACGGTATTGTCTACGATGTATTTGGTGATGTACTTGGGGGTGTAGAATACCCCGTCTTTCTTCCGCTTGGTTTTGCTTTTGTCTACCTGCGTTCCTTCGAGGGAAGCGCGGACATTCTCGATATCGTTCAGACTGTGTTCGAAGATATGGCCGAGGATATTGGTATCTACTTCGGATTCGAAGTCATACTCGGTGAGTTTGGAGACGTGCTTTTTGAGTAGGGCATCGGAGATAGTCAAGCTGTCAAGCAGTTCATCAGGTGCAAAGAGTCCCCCGTTGTAGGCATGGATTTCGGCTTTGCCTGGAAGTGCCCGTCCGGTATTCATATAGCCGAAGTACTTTTTGAAGCGGTCATACAGTGGCCGGTACTCGTCCATCTCGGCGAGTTTGTCCCATTGCTTGACGATCTCGGAGATGGAGTTTGGCGGCAGCAGTCCCTTGTCCTCAGCAAAGAAGATAAAGAGAAAGCGGTCAAGTAGCTTTTGGCTTTTTTTATAGAGCAGGAGTTCGTCCAGTCCGGGATTATTGGCGACGGTATCCTGCCACAGTTCCTGCTTGAAGGCGGAGTAATCAGAATAGAGTTTCTTGGTAACTTGCTCCTCGACAAGGAGCGATTCCGTCTTGATCTGTTGTGGGATTCCTTTGAGGAGGTTGTCCTTTTGGAGCAACAGCCACAGCAGGCGGAATTCCTCCTGCTGCATCTGCAGGATGGAGAACTCGATATAATCTACCGCATTGTGGATGTAGAAGCGCAGCTTTTCAAAGTTGCTCGTAATGACATAGATACAGTCGGGATGGTTGTTTTTGTAATTGAAAGCCTGATCCCTGATTTTCTCTAAGTCTTTGGTATCCGTTCCTTTGAGTTCGATCACGGCGATGGCTTTGCCGTCCTTGATGATGGCGCCGTCGGTTTTCTTGCTGTCCTTGATGTTTTTGAGTTCCGTGGTCAGGTTAAAATCCGGATCGGGATTGATCGTATACCCGAGGATGTTGACAAAAAGCTCACGCAGAAATCCCTCCTGAAACTGTTCCTCTTTGGAAGCCCGGATATTTGCCCGGCGCATCGGATCGTGGAAGTAAGTCAGGTAAGCCCCAAAAGCAGCATGCATAGCGGCATAATCCTGACCTGCGAGGTATTTTTTAAGGACTGAATTTTGAAAAAGGGGCATAAGCTAATTTGGGATCAAAAAGGCATTCAAACTAATTGGGTTTTTGAAGATAAGGAAGGAAAGTAACTTATCGGTCAATGGAGGCGAAAAAATTAAGAATGAAGGATGATAAATGATGAAAGAAATTCAGTGGCAGCGTGTCCTTGGCGTTTATTGCCACCTGCTTTAGCTGGTGGATCAAAAAAAGTAATCAGGCTTAAAGGCTTTAGCCAAAGAAAATGTAATAGATTAAACTCTATCCTAAAACCCATGCCGATAGGTCGGCACCACCCAACGTCACATCATACTTCGAAGCTAAAAAGCAAAAGACTACGCCTAGAAAGGTACTTCGGAAGTACCCCCCTCCCCGGAGAAGTACCCTTTACCCCATGGTACAAGTTTGTATTTTTACTTAGAAAAATACCAGCGTTCTACGGATTTTGATCTATCATTCGTTTCAGTGATACTAAACACGAATTTGTTTGTTGAAAATTCTTCAATGACATATGAGGTTGTGGAGCCTCCGGCAGTCAGAAAAAGGTTTGACTTGGTATTTTCCCATTCAAATTCGCTGCCTTCAAAATTCCCACCTAAGTCCTCTCCTGTCCCATCTTTTTTGAAAACTATTTCACCCTGGTTTACACTTTCGCTTTCACCTGCAATAATACCATCAACATATGTTTCCTGTACGTACCTGTCGATATTCCAGGTTCCAATAATCCATTTTTCAATATCCTGTGCATCATCCTGACAGCCGGCTAAAAGGAAAATTGACATCAACATGGTGCATAGATACCCCTTTTTTAAATTTTCTATAACCATTAGAATTAGATTATAATCTATGAATATTTGTTTTTAAATGTAATATCCTGAACCATCCTTAAAGGTCAGGTTCAGGATATTATCCAATTAATCATCAAATTTTTCTTCAAAGGCTTCTATTGCCTGTTCAAATTTTTCCCAAATCTGCTTAGCAAGGTCGGTATTTCCATCAGGGCTGCCTTCATAAATTTCAATAATTCCATCACCATTGCCATCTAAGGCTAAGGCAAGATCAACTCCACCATTTTCAGGGTCGAAAAGCTTCGATAGATCGAATTCAACAAGTATCACACTTAACTCACTTGGCGTTAATACCACATTATCACTGTTTTCGAATTCTATTTCAACTTCATCGTTTTCATCTGTCCAAAATACAAATGGCAGCTCACCGATAAATCCATTAATTACCACTGATTTGTCAAACATTTCAGAGTTGGGATCTTCATTTTCCCGGATCTTAAATTCTATTTCATCATAAGCGGCCACCGGTAAGGCAACATTAGCCAGGGTCTCGGTCAGGCCACTTCCATCACGGAATAATTGTACTTCGAAAGGACCATCAAGCTCCACATCAGAAGCTATGACCCCTGGTGCAAAAAGCGGGTCATTATCATCATATTCAAGTTCCACTTCTTCAATGTTTACAAGAAAAGAAGTAATCTGCACAGTATTTAATAACCTTCCGGAACTCAAGCCTGCAGATGAATTATAGCTGGCGGAAAAATTAATCCGTGCATTTTGGGCTGGTGCTTCCTCCTCCTTATCACAAGAGAAAAGTACAGTTGCTGTAAGCAATGCCAGCAGGCCAATCATTAAATTGAATTTTTTCATAATCTGATCTTTAAAATTCTGTTTAAAACTTTTTAGAATTTGGGTGAAATTATTGATTACCACCGAAATTTATATTTAAAAATCATAACAGCAAAAACAAATAAAACATATTAAAATTATCAAAAAACCTTTTTTATACCGTTTATTAGATTTAAAAACCTTTTATTATTTTTGAAATGCAAATTTCCCACATTAAGAAATAACAGTTTTTTAAGAATTAATGGTGAACCATTCGGTTTTAAAGACTTTTCAACCTTTATATAATGGCGTTGAAAAAGAAATTTTAAGGATGGAGGATTTTTATTTGCATAGGGACTTTCTTCCCGTAATTGGAATTTCGGAAGATTCTTTTTGGAGCAAAATAGTTCGACACCTATTTGGAAAGCTTCAATATCCTCAAAGCTCCCCTTCCCACGATCAGAAAAACAATAATTCCCACAATGAGGTCCGGGTAAATTGATTCGGTCCAAAAAACCAAACCCCCTGCTACCATTACGCCAAGATTGATGATGATGTCATTTGAAGTGAAAATCATACTTGCCTGCATGTGTGCTTCTTTGCTTTTACCTTTTTGAAGCAAATACAGACAAACAGCATTTGCGATCAATGCAAAAATGGAAACCACAATCATGGTCATAAAATCAGGCATTTTTTCTATACCGACAAATCTCCTGACCACTTCCGAAAACCCAATCGTGGCAAGTAAGATCTGAAAGTACCCCGCAAACCTTGCAATGTTCTTCTTTAAGGCAATCGTACCCCCCACAGCAAATAATGCCAGACCGTAAACAATACCGTCAGCCAGCATATCCAGACTGTCAGCCACCAAACCCATAGAATCTGCGATAATGCCTGTAACCATCTCAATGACAAAAAAAGACACATTGATGATCAATACAGCCCATAGCAATTTTCTTTCACGGTCTGTGTTTTCAGTTGCCGTGGAATAATTCACAGCTTCCTTACTCTCGATGACAGTAGTGTCAAACCGCAAATCGTCAAGTTTTTGGAATATCAGGTCATAATTCTCCGTGTGAAAAACAGTGAGTTGCCTGTTTGGAATATCAAAGTCCAAAGATTTGATATTGGTCATATCGCCAAGTTTCATCCGAATCATTTGCTCTTCGGATGGGCAGTCCATTTTTGATATCCTGAAGGTTGTTTTTTGCATGGGAAACCCTATGTTGGGCTGCTAATTTATTGTTTCCACAAAATTATTATATCAGCTTGGTATAAAAAGAATATAGAAGCATTGGCAATAGATACCATAGTGCCGATAGTCACCACCTGTCAATCGGGTATTTGACCTTTTCCCCAAAAGCCATCAACCTCATGAGGAATCTAAATTTAAAAATAAGAAATAGAAATAATGTTCGACCCTTTCAGGGTCGTGGGAAATTGAATCCGTTCCATTTTTTTCCACGGGCAGCAGCCCGTGGCTATTGAGAGGTTTGACCCCGTTCGGGGTCTTTCTCCTCTTTGCGCCAATTGCGAAACCTTAGCGAACCATTGCGGTAAATAAATGATGGTGGTAAAAAAAAATCCAGCTTCTGGAGAAGCAGGATAACATTAGCCTTTTCTTTCTCCCTTCCTCTGTGTCCTCTGAGAGCTCCGTGGTTAAAATTACCAATCCCTGCACCCATTGCGAAGTCTTGGCGACCATTTGAAAGATCCTCCTCTTTGCGCCCTCTGCGAAACCTTCGCGACCATTGCGGTAAAAAAAAAGCGTCCATTGCGGTAAAAAAAAATGAGGGTGGAATAAATCATCCAGCTTCTCGAGAAGCAGGATAACATTAGCCTTTTCTTTCTCCCTTCCTCTGTGTCCTCTGAGAGCTCCGTGGTTAAAATTACCAATCCCTGCACCAATTGCGAAGTCTTGGCGACCATTTGAAAGATCCTCCTCTTTGCGCCCTCTGCGAAACCTTCGCGACCATTGCGGTAAAAAAATTGAAAATATCCGGCTTCCGGAGAAGCAGGATAACCAAATATCCGGCTTCTGGAGAAGCAGGATAACTAAATATCCAGCTTCCGGAGAAGCAGGATAACCAAATATCCGGCTTCTGGAGAAGCAGGATAACTAAATACACAGCTTCTGGAGAAGCAGGATAACTGAAACCTTCCCGTCCATTGCGGTTAAAAGACCCAGTAGCTTACACCTATATTAGCAAGATTTATAAAAATCCCCTTTTATCAAATCCTTTAAACAATTCCATTTCATTTGTGATTAAATTCGCCAATAACCTATCAATCAAATGAAACTCTGGATTTCTGTTCTTCTTTGCCTTTCCCCGCTTTTTCTCTCAGCACAAACCAAAATCACCACCTTGGACAAGAACAGCCAAGCACCTATTCCCGGTGTTTTGGTCAAAATCCAGGGACAAGCCAATCAGGTGACGGATGAAAATGGACAGGTGGAAATTGACCTCAAAAATCCCGGAATCCTGACTTTCCTACATATCAGCTATGAAACGCTTTCGGTTTCAGCCACTCCAAATGAATCCATTACCATAGAACTTATTCCCGTCACCACTTCACTTTCTGAGGTGATCGTGACAGGATTCGAGTCCGAAAGGCCGCTTGTCCATCAAGCCGGTGCGATCAGCAAAGTGCTGGAAAATGAGCTTTACCGCTTCAATGAAAACTCGATCCTAAGTGCATTCAACACCAAGCCCGGCATCCGTGTGGAAGAAAGGGCCCCGGCGAGTTATAGAATCTCCATCAGGGGAAGTTCGCTCCGTTCACCGTTTGGCGTCCGCAATGTCAAGGTGTATTGGAATGACATTCCATTTACTTCTCCGGACGGCACAACGGCACTCAATCTCCTCGACCTTTCGAATATCCAAAATACCGAAATCATCAAAGGCCCTGCAGGCAGTATCTATGGTGCGGGAAACGGTGGCGTTATCAGCATGTCAAGCCGCAAGACAGTGACAGAGAATTACCTTTCCACAGATGTGGGCATTGGAGATTTTGGTTTACTGCGTTATCGGATTGGCATCGATCAGAAAATAGGAAATGGAGGGATCAACGCCTCTTACGTTTCCCAAAAATCCGACGGTTACCGCCAACACAGTGCCATGGACAGACAGGTTTTCCAACTCGCCATGCACAGCAAGCCTTCTGACAAACAAACACTTTCTGCACAGATTCTTTATTCAGACTTGAATTATCAGATTCCGGGAGCATTGAATCCTGCGCAGGTAGAAGCAGACAGAACGCAGGCAAGACCTGGTTCGGTAGCTCAAAACAGCTCCATTGCCCAAAAAACTCTGTATGGAACACTTTCCCATCAGATCAAATTGGGTAGCAAATGGGACAATTCCACGGCTTTGTATATGAATAATACTGCGTTTGAAAATCCTTTTATCTTGGATTACAAGCGGGAGACAGCCTTCAGTTATGGTGGTAGGACAAAGTTCAATTATGATGACAGATGGGGCTCCTTTCCCGTAAAAATAATAGCCGGAGGTGAATACCAATATGGAAAAACCTTGGCCCAAAACTTCGGCAACAGACAGGGAAAAGCGGATACTGTCAGGTTTTCAGATGACCTGATCAGCACGCAGGCTTTTCTTTTCCAGCAATTTGAAATCGAGTGGACTTCCAAAGTCCTCATGACGCTCGGGCTGAGCCAAAACTTTGGCAGGTATGACATCAACAGGGCCATCGATGCAGGGCCAAACGACCCAAGCAACAATACCAAAACTTTTGATCCAATTGTAATCCCAAGACTGGCTTTGGTCTATAAAGTCAATGATTGGTCGGGCATCCACGGGAGCATCAGTTCGGGATTTTCTCCCCCTACGATTGCTGAGGTACGCACCAATGAAGGAAGCATCAACCTCGATCTGGAATCAGAGAGAGGGATCAATTATGAAGCGGGATACAGGGGTAAGTTTGGTATTTTCAACCTAGACTTGACGGCCTTCTATTTCAAACTTGACCAAACCATCACTTCCTACACCAATCAACAGGGCGTTGTGCTTTTCAGAAATGCAGGCCAAACCGAGCAAAAAGGTGTAGAGGTCAGTTTGGACTATGTTTTGTTAAGAAACCAAAATTCCTTATTCCAGGAAATCAAACTCAACCATGCCTTTACAGGACATTATTTCAGTTTTGGAGCATATGAGAGCGGAGGCAATGATTTTTCCGGAAATCAGCTCACGGGAGTTGCACCAAATACCTTGGTCAATATCCTTGATATCCGAACCAAACTTGGATTTTACCTGAACTTCACACATCAATATGTGGACGTCATTCCGCTGAATGATGCCAATACGGTTTTTCAGGAATCCTATAACTTGGTCGGGGGACGGATAGGTTGGAGAACAATGCTGGGAAGCCGTTGGGATCTGGAAGCCTATGGCGGAGTAGATAATCTGCTCGATGAGCAATACAGCCTTGGAAATGATTTGAATGCTTTTGCTAATAGGTATTTCCAGCCTGCGCCAGGAATCAATTATTATGGAGGAATGAAAGTGGGATTAAGATATTGATAAAAAAATAAGGGGATAAAAAATAAAATTTTGTTATCCCCTTAAACCGTATCAAAAAAACCGTGGAAAAATGCTATTCTTTAAGATTCAAATTTACACATGAGGGTAATACCAAAAAATACCGTAAACAGGGTATTTTTTCATAATGTTGAAGAAATTCTCAAGAATTTGAATTTCCATTGACTTTCCAAATCCGGTTCTGTACATCATAGGATACTTTTGCATCAGGAAACTCGATGTATTCTTCTTTACCGGAGTTTTGGGGAAAATAAGGACTTAGATCTTCCCCATTTACCATTTTATCAAACAGCATCAACCCTTTTTCCTGCATTTCAGGAATTTCAAATTTCCAAGTCCTGAACACTTCCTCGTAATAAGTAATGTTTCCATCAGCATCGCGTTGCATTTTTACACCGGTAGCCACCTTTTTGACGATAAGAGAAGGTGCAATCCTGGAAGCCAAAAAATACTCATAGCCATCTTTTTCAAAATATCCCTCCAAACTGAAATCCAGTGCCAACTTGCTGTAATACTCATCAAATGACGAATCAAATTTAGTGGCATGGGTTGCATTTTTGGGTAAATGCCCCAAATAACGTACAGTAGTCAAAAGGATTTGTTGTTGTTCGGATTTTGAAAGATTCCGGTCAGGATGATAAGGATCTTTTTGATTGCATGATGATAAAATCGCCAATGAGCCAAGTAACAGCACTATTATTCCTTTCTTAAACACTTGCATATGTCTTTATCTAAAATAAAAAAGCTTGCCAAAGCTTTGAGCCTTGGCAAGCTAAAATAGAAAATTCAAATTAGTCTACAGCGTAAACTTTGCTTAATGGGTTGAACTCTGCCCATCCGTCAGTCCAATCAGTGGTTCCGTCAAAGCCGCCTATGAAAGGAACAGTTTTGTCAAAGAAAGTGGTTCTGATTGGTTCTGCAAATTTCGCATTATCAAATTTGGCACCTGTTAGTAATGAACCATTGGCCAAAAGAACGAAGGAAGGGTTAGAAGGATATGTCTGAACTGAATATCTTGCAAAGAAGTTTAAAGGGTTCAAACCATAACCTCTGTAGAAATCTTCCCAAGGCTGATCTGCAGCTGGTACTGTTGCAACAGTATTAGATGCATTCCAAATCGCCTGAACGTCGCCAACAACTGCTCCACCTCCTGCTGCAAAGCTTACACCTGCAGTTGGGTTGATCAAAGTATTGTTGACTAGGATACCTGTCCCAGCCTGGTATTGTTGCGTTACTGAAGAAGTATTGAACCTAACACCAAATGGGAATCCGGTAAATACTGAGTTCACAATTGAAACTGCTGTTCTTCTTCTCAAATCGATAGAGTGGAAGTTATTACCTGAAATAGCCCTACCTGCTCTGTCTCTAGGACCATAAACGGTAATATTAGAGAAAGTTCCTGTGGTATAAGGCTGAACATCATTGTCATTAGGTCCATTGTCACATTCAAAAGCGTTTGATTGTGACTGATCTGCATAAAAAGGATTTCTTACATCCAAGCCGAACTGAACGTTTCCAGAGTAACCATAATCCACATCAAATGAATCATCCCAAGAAGAAAGCGAAACCAAATATTTGTGGTTAATTGTTCCACCAAACCACTCAAACCCATCATCTCCACCAAAGGAGACCATAGTATTATCCATTTTTGTAGCTCTTCCGACACCACCCATAGTAATGGAGTTGGTTTCGTTGTTAGGGGTCAATTCTATACCCGCATACTCAACTCTCAAAAAAGTATATTCACCAGAAGAATCTTCGTCGTCCGTGCCACCAAAGATCTGAACAGGATCGATTCCTTCAATTGCAGGATCTACTTGGTTTGTTCTAGCTCTGCCCAAAATCACCAAACCTCCCCAATCACCACGATCTCTTTCTCCCACAGCTTGGGCAGAAGTCATTACGATTGGTTTTTCTTTGGTTCCTTTTGCTATGATTTTTCCTCCTCTTTGCACAATCAAGGTACCTCTGGTTCTCTTTTCACCATAGATCACTGTTCCCTCTTGAATGGTTAATGTAACACCTGTTGGAACAAAAACCTGGCCTTGAAGTAGGTATTGCTTGTCATTGGTAAGTGTTCTGGTAGTCAAAATACCGGAAATTGGTACAATATTAGATACAGGCTCGAATATCGCAACCACACTTTTATCTGCATTCATAGTAACAGAAGCAGGATTTGAAGTACCTGTTACATCACCTTCCCATCTAACAAAAGTGAACCCTGCATTGGCAGTAGCTGTAATATTGACAGCAGCATTTTGGGCTTGTTGCCCTGTGGCTGGTGAAATAGTACCTCCGGCCGCAGGAAGAGCTATTGTTGAAAGAGTGTAGGTCACCGTAGGTTCGGGATCATCACCACAGCTGTAGATAAATGCAGCCAACGCAAGCATGGATAATAATTTTAATGCTTTTTTCATGATTAAATTTGATTAGTTTAATAATAATTTATTAGTAGGAATTAGGTTATTTTAATTTGTAACTGAGACTAAAGCTGAACATGGTCCCTTTTCTCCAGATATACATCGGGTCATCCACATCAAGTGTAATTCTCTTGTCGAAGTTGGAATCTTGGTAAAACCTGTATTGGAAATTTAGCAGATCTTGGATACCAAATTTGAAGGTGGTTCTGTCTCGGAAAGTTTTACTGACAGTCAAATCAACAGCGTGTCTTTCCAATTCATAAATGGAAGGGAAGTTGACATTGCCGGCTACGAAGATCCTTGGGCCTTGGACATTGTAAGCCAAACTTGTCTGGAAGTTGCTTTTTGGGTCAATATAGTAGATGGCAGCATTGACCATATAAGGAGATTGACCTTGTAAAGCCCTTCGGTTTGCTTCAAAAGCAACATTTTCTCCAAGGAATACCTCAGACCATACCAAAGAAGCATTTAAATTGAATGAAAGGTTTTTCAAGAATGGAGCTGAAGTCACAGTGCTCAAGGCTTTTCTAGCTTCGATTTCAACACCTGCCACTTGGGCATCGTCAGCATTGGCATAATTGAATTGCAAGGTTTCTGTTACATTTTGCTGGACTTTCTCTATTGGATCATTGAAAAATTTATAGAATCCACCTATGCTGAACATTTCACCTTCATTAGGATATATTTCCCATCTCAAGTCGAGATTGTCCACTCTTGCCATTTGAAGATTTGGATTTCCGGAGAATCCGGCAATAAATTCAAAGCTGTAGTATAAGAAAGGTGCAAATTCCCTGAATTCAGGTCTGTTAAGCGTCTTGCCATATCCTAACCTCACCAATGATTTTGGAGAGAAATTATAATCAATATTCAAAGAAGGTAATACTGCCAATTCTTCATTATTGACTGTGATTGGTCCTGAGAAATCGCCACTATTCAAATTCTGATCGCTGTATTCGGTCCTGACACCACCACTCAAATTGAACTTGGAGATTGGATAAACACCACCTATATAAGCGGCAGCTACCATGGTGGAAGCATCGTAAATGTCATTCGGTCTAGAACCTTCCTGCACTAACCAACCATCTCCCTGACGGTAATTTTCAGGTGCAAAAGATTCATAAATGGGCGCTCTTACCAATTCCTGTCTGGAAATTTGGTCATGGAACCCTGGGAAAAAAGTGGTGATATATCTGGCTTCAAAATCACGTTGTTTGTAATCTACCAAATACCCTGCTCTCAGAATTCTAGGTCTGTCTTTTTCAACACCTGCAAATTTCTTTTCGAAATTGAGGCCATTGACTACTCCGAATTCATTCATGTAGCCATAGTACCTACCCAAATCTTGGGGTGATGCACTTGGAGGATCAATGATAATCCATTCGCCTTCAGTCACATCCTTGCTAAGGAATGTTCTCAATCTTCTAAAATCAGGCTCAGCATGGTACAGGTAGTTTCCACCCAATACCCAATTCCACTTTGTCTTTTCGTCATTGAACAAATGGGTTCCTTCAATTTGACCTGAGTAAAGGGATTTGGATTCATATCTGAAAGAATAATCCTGAGCACCGTCCGTTCTTTGGACAAAGTCTTTTCCTTCTCTGAAAATTGTCTCATTCAACCCTGATTGGTTGAAGAGATTTCGGAATTCGATCTTGTTGTTGGCATTCAGTCTGAGCAACCAGTTACTCATGATACCCACCTCATTCATCTTCATGTAGGTGTTATCGAAATATTCGTCTCTCTTTTCTGTAGGTCTTCCAGGTTCAGGGAAGAAGTACCTGCTTCTTTCTGCAAGGAAAAATTGGTAGGCCTGTCCCCAGTTGATGCTGGTAAAAGTGGAAAGTCTCTTTCTTCCGACGTTCCAGTTTTTACCAAAGGAAAGCCCTAGTTGTGTATCTGGAAGGGCATTTGTAGAATCCATCCGGTAATTGTTGTCAAGCAATTGTCCTGCTTCTGCCCTGATAACGCTTCCGGAATTGGAATTTAGAAGGTCATCTGTTGACGGAAAACCTCCTGGAAGACTCCTGCTGTTATCAAAACCCAACCAATCGGTATTAGATCCTCTGGTTTGTGAATATTGGTTAAAGGTTGTGTTTTGCCTAAAACCTACTCCCATATGCAGATTGACAAAATCCTCATCAGGTGTATTTTTGGTAAACACTTTGATCATCCCTCCTGCAAAATCTCCCGGTACTTCCGGAGACGCAGATTTGTAGATCATCATCCTATCGAGGTTATCGCTCGGAATCAGGTCAAATGAAAAAGTTCTCTTATCCACCTGTGTGGTAGGCGCAACCGAGTTGTTGATCATAACGACATTATACCTGTCATCTACCCCTCGGACACGGACGAATTTGTTGTCCACGATACTTACTCCCGCAACTCTTTTCATTACCTGGGCGGCATTGCCATCCTGAGAAAGCTTGATCTGATCGGCTGAAATCCCGCTAACCACTTGAAGCGACTTTCTGATTTCAGAGACGATAGCAATATTGGAACCTGTTTCCCGAGTCGCCATCACAACCACCTCATTCAAGTCTCCCAGATCTTCTTCCAAAAGAACATTCATCACAGTAGCTTTTTCTCCTACTACCAAGACGTCCTCAAACCTCATTGTTTTATAAGAAATAAAAGAAACAAGGATGGTATAACTTCCCGGCTCAACTTTGGTGATTTCAAAATCTCCGTCTAAGCCTGTAGCCACGCCTTGGGTTGTGTTTTCGATTCTGACATTGGCACCAATGATGGTCTCGCCAGTTTTTGCGTCAGTAACTATTCCTCTGATCGATCCTGACTGGCCAAACGACAAGCCCGTCAGAAGTAGGAATAGAAGTGTTAAGTAAAATTGATTTTTCATTTAGTGTTATTTGTACAGCATTTTGAACGGCACAAATTTCACTCACTAATGTTAATTGGTAGCTTCTCAAAAATTATCAAATCATTAACAAGGGATGAATAAAAAAAAACAGCCATCACAATTTTTTAATATTGTAATGGCTGCTCAAAGCAAAAATCAAATAAAACCGAATTAAAAATCGGAATCCAATTATTTCAATGTTACCGATTTGTTAATAGGAATCTTCTCTAAGAAAATTTTAACAAGGTCTCGGGTACTGACATTGTCAGCTTCCGCCTCATAATTAAGAATAATCCTGTGATTCAACACATCTTCTGCGATGGCTTTGATGTCTTCGGGAAGTACATAATCCCTGCCTTCCATAAATGCCATTGCCCTGGAGGCAAGATTTAGGTTGATACTGGCCCTTGGAGAAACACCGAATTGGATGTATTTGGCTTCATCCTTTAATCCGTATTTTTCAGGAAATCTGGTGGCAAAAACCAATTCAATGATATAGTTTTCCAAAGGCTCTGCGATTTTTACCTCATTGATCTGTGCACGGATGGCAAAAATATCTTCTTTGGAAAGCACTGCATTGACCTCCGAAACAAAATGCATGTTGGCCATGCGGCGCATGACTTCCATTTCATCTGCTTTGGAAGGATAATCAATGTGCACTTTCATCATAAACCTATCCACCTGTGCTTCAGGAAGCGGATAGGTTCCTTCTTGATCCACCGGGTTTTGGGTGGCAAGCACCAGGAACGGCCTGTCCAATAGATAAGTTGTCTCACCGATAGTCACCTGCTTTTCCTGCATGGCTTCCAGCAAGGCTGATTGCACCTTGGCAGGAGAACGGTTAACCTCATCTGCCAAAATGATATTGGAGAAAATCGGACCTTTTTTTACTTGAAAACTTGCTTCCTGTTGGTTGTAAATCATGGTTCCCACAAGGTCAGACGGCAACAAATCCGGCGTAAATTGGATCCTTTTGAAATCAAGGTGTAAGACTTTGGCGAGGGTATTTACAGTCAGGGTCTTTGCCAATCCCGGAACACCTTCCAATAAAATATGACCATTGGTAAAAAGCCCGATCAAAAGTCTGTTGACCATCCGGTCCTGACCAACCACTACTTTTTTTACTTCATCTATGACTTGCTGAATCTTCTGCTGATGCATATTTAATTGATGATTTGATAATTAATTAAATTCTATCTCCCTGAAATAAGGTTGAAATAAAGTAGATATAAATTGAAATAAAACTTACGCTCAACCCGATTTTTCGACAAATTCTAAACCTAAGGTGAATCCATCTTGTGTCTTGTGTCTCAAATCTTGTATCTATTTATTCGGGCTAAATTATAACAAAATACCCTTTATCCCAATTTATGCTTTTTACTTATTGATAAATGGCAAAAGGAGTTTTTGGTCACCTCTTTCTTTTTACGGAAGGTCTGGAAAAAGTTTTGTCTGATCCCATGTTTTCTCCCTTTTCAAATCTGTCGGCTTTGATTTTTAACAATTTGTAGATTTCTTCTTTACCAAACTCCCTGACTTCGCCGGAAGCAAAACCTTCAATAGTCAAATTCTCCATAGACCACCTGACCAACCGGAGCGTCGGATAGCCAACCGCCGCAGTCATCTTTCGTACCTGCCTATTTTTGCCCTCGGTCAGGGTCAATTGAATCCAAGAATCAGGAATAGATTTTCTATACCTAATGGGAGGATTTCGGTCCGGAAGCATTAGGTTTTCAGAAAGGATTTTGGCAAAAGCTTTTTTGGTTTGGTACAATTTACTGTCGACATTGATTTCAGTTCCAGATTGGAGTTGGCGGATCGCCTCCTCAGTCGGAATTCCCTCCACTTGTGCTAGGTAAGACCTCAAATGACCAAATTTTGGATCAAGCAGGTAGTGATTTAGCGGTTTGTCGTCTGTAATTAAGAGTAGTCCTTCACTGTCTTTGTCCAATCGCCCGACAGGATAGACGTCCGGCGGAAAATCAGCCACATTTTTCAAGGTATCCTCCTCCCCGCTGAATTGGCTGAGGATTCCAAAGGGCTTGTATAAGACAAAGTATCTATTGTTTGGCATAAAATTATTTGGCAAATTACGTGTATTAATAAGATCAATACCATTTTAATTGACAATTATGAAATCCATCTTGGTAAAAATCAAAACTGAAAAGGAGGAAAAAATCCTTACTGACTTTTTAGAAAGCAAGGAATACGAATTTCAAAAAACGCCAGATGAGGCTGAATTAACCTATATTAATAGAATGCTAGATATCGCTGAAAAAGAAATTTTGGAAGGAAAAACTTTAAGTTATAATCTGGTTATGGATCAAGTCCGTGAAAAATATGGATTATGAGGTTATCTGGACAAACAAATCCCAACTGACTTTCAATGAAATCTGCGAATACATCCACAATTTTTTTGGAATTAAGGAAGTTGAGATTTTCATAAAACGAACAGATATTCTGGTTGAAATCATTCAGAAATCTCCAACTATTTTAAGCAATTTGAAAAACGCCCCCATGTAAGACATGGCTTCTTACATAAAAATACCACACTTTTTTATAAAATAGATGAAGATAAAAAAAGGGTTTATCTGTTGCTTTTTTGGGACAACAGACAAAACCCTATCAATCTAAATTTGGAATAATATCAGCTACCGCAACCAACGCAGTCAAAATGGCTGTCCATAGGCTTTACACCTTTGAGTTGCATTTCGAGGTTGTGGATTTGGTCACGGGCCTCCATGTCTTGGAACATGTTGCCGGTCAAGGTGCCTTTCAGGTTATCGATTTCCTGTTGGATGGCAGATTTTTGTTCAGTTGTCATTTTCAAATGGATTTAAGTGGTTACAGCTTCTAATATAAAAAAGTTCTTTATTTTTTGTAAGTGCATGGAGGCCTTTGATATAATTTTTTCTCAAGACATTGAAGTGGATTCCGTGTAAAATGGGTTGGCTTTGGATTTCAAATCCCTTAAATTTCTTAAAATATCAAATAAAATGCTCGACAATCCCACGATCAAAAACCTCACCGAATTCAGAAAAACCCTTCATCAATTCCCTGAACTTTCTGGTCAGGAAAAAGAAACGGCCAAAAGAGTCCTTGACTTTTTCAGCTTTTTGAATCCTGACAAAACCATCACAGGATTTGGAGGAACAGGCTTGGCTTTTGTTTTTCAAGGAAAATATCCCGGACCGACCACTTTATTCCGCTGCGAGCTTGACGGCCTACCGATCAAAGAAGAAAACAGCATTTCCCATCTCAGTACAATCCCAAACACCTCCCATGTCTGTGGGCATGATGGACACATGGCTATTGTCAGTGGCTTGGGTACTTACTTTTCTGCCAATAGGCCGCAAATAGGACGGGTTGTCCTACTTTTCCAACCTGCCGAAGAAACCGGCGAAGGGGCAGAAGCAGTCATCAAAGATCCCAAATTCGCTGAAATCCAGCCTGATTTTGCTTTTGCCCTTCATAATCTTCCCGGATATCCACTTCATCAGATTTTGATAAAACAAGGCCCTTTTGCTGCGGCATCCGTGGGGATGAGTATTCATTTCAAAGGTAGAAACTCGCATTCTGCGCATCCCGAAGCCGGTAACAGTCCTGCGGAAGCCATGGCCAAAACCATTGTAGCATTGGAAAAACTTCCCCAAGGCGTCGAAAAATTTTCACTTGTCACCGTCATCCATGCTGAGTTGGGAAGCCTTGCATTTGGGACCACTCCCGGTACAGCGGTGGTCAGGGCGACTTTACGGGCATTTGAAAACGAAACCCGGGACCTCTTGGTTTCTTATGCCGAACAATTGGCTACACAAATTGCCGAAGAATATGGATTGGGAGTTTCTTTTGATTTTGTAGAAAGTTTCGCGGCGACACACAATAATCCCGAGGCATGGCAAATCGGTTTGGATGCGGCCAAAAAATTGAATTTGGATATCCGCCATGTCGAAAAACCGTTCAGATGGTCGGAGGATTTTGGCCTTTTTTCTTCCCATACCAAAACTTTGTTGTTTGGTCTAGGGTCAGGAGTGGATCATCCGCAACTCCATGAATCCAATTTTGATTTTCCTGATGAGTTGATAAAAACAGGGGTTAGCATGTTTGTGGAAATTGCTAATGGATTGCATACATAATGATGCAAAAAGGATTTGAAAATATAAAAGAGCCTTTTCAAATCACGAATATTTATTCACCTAAATCCACTTTGCTGCAATATGACTTTTACTATAAAGCTTCAAAACCACCCACTCACCATTGAATCCACTTCCTCAAGGACAACTTTGAGTTCGTCGTAGGATTTGGCTGAGATTCCCATCAGGAATTCATGGTTGGCGACCTGCATGCCGCAAAATCCAAAAATTCCAAGACCCATTAATTTCCTGACGGATTCATCCATACCATTTTCTTTGATAAAGGTTTCATCAGCTCCTGTGGTCTGAATGATGCTGACTTTTTTATTTTGGAGCTTTCCTCTTATTCCTTCTATATCAGCCTCAAATGCAAAAACCGGCGTGAATACCCGATCCAAATAGCCTTTCATCATTGCCGGGGGTGACCACCACCATGTCGGATAAATCAGAATGAGGTGATTGGCCCATTGGATTTCAGCCTGTTCGGTGATGACATCTTGGGAAGATTCGCCTGCTTGGGAATCGTATCTTTTCCATTCTTCCAAAGAAAGAATTGGGTCGAAACCCATCATGTATAAATCCCTGACATGCACTAAATGACCTTTTTGTAGCAACCTTTCTTCCACCGTTTTGGAGATAGCATGATTGAAACTATCCGGATTGGGATGGGCCAATATGATCAAGACATGTTCCTTTTTTATCTCAGCAGAAAGACTTTGAACCAAAAAAATATGGGAGAGATAAAACAGAAAAAGGACTTTAAGAAAAAATAGTGATTTTGGAAATGGCTTCATGGTAAATAGGGCTTAAGAGAATTTACATTTTTTTGACTACTTCTTTTTTCGGAATCCGGATACTCCACATCCCTCTCAAATCACCTATTTTGTGACCTGTGGCATTGTCTTGGGGGTACAATTCGCTAAGGGCTTTTTGAGTTTCCGCACTGATGTCAGTTCCCGGTTGGCCATGACAGCTGAGACACATTGCATTTGGGATTTTGATAGCTTTGCTGTATAAATAGACCTCACCATTTTCAAACTTCTGGATACTTGGATCAAGTGGAAGCTCGTTTTCGGCATTGTATTCATACGCCTCTAAAATCCCGATTTCATCCTCTGTTGGTTTGTCTTGGGGATTTCGGAACCTGTTAGATACCCGGCGGACGGTTACTCCATATTTGGCACTTACTTCTTGGAGTATAGGTAAAGCTTCAACATTGCAAAATTGGATGGCACCTGGGACTCCTTTTTCCTCAATGGCCTTTTGCAGAGCACTGATCAGTTGCTGCTGTGCTTCGGTGCTTATTTCGTCTCCCCACTTCATACCTGCCTGAATTATATCTGCCTCGTTGAGTTTTTTGACTTCCATGCTTTTGTTCACTTCCTCAAAAACCTCCTTGCTTACCCTTTCATTTGACCCGCAGGAAGATAAAAGGATGATTATCAACAAAAACCCGAATATTTTTTTCATATTTTTTTTAATTCTCAAGTATAAAAATAAGGTTAAAAGATGAGTTAGTAAAAAGTTTATTGCTGTTTGTGGTTTAAATGTCCTAATTAGGCAGGTTTCGGCTTTCCCGATCCATGCCGAAACCTTTCATTTTTGGTTTAAAGTCCTATTTTTGTATTTGTTGAATCCCCTCTATTGATGACAAAACGCATACTAACTCTTCTGATTTTTATACTTATCCATTCTTTTGGTTATTCCCAGACTTGGAAAAGAGTAGGTGGCCGAGGCAACCAATTGACAGATATTTCCTGGGCGACAGAGGAAACAGGTTATGTTTCCGGCAACCAGCTTATTTTAAAGACTATCGACGGAGGCTTGAGTTGGGTGGAGCAGGAAGCTCCCACCAAGACCAGAATGTGGGGAGTCGATTTTTTTGATGAAAACCTAGGCTTGATGGTAGGGGAAAAGGGAGAAGTCTTCCGAACCTCAAATGGAGGTTCCAATTGGGTATCAATCAATACAGGCACAAGCAACACCTTGCGAAGTGTGAAATTCCTGACCCAGACCCGCGCATACGCAGTGGGTGATGGGGGTGAAGTCTACCGAAGTACCAATGGCGGACAGAGTTGGGCAAAACAATCAGTAGGAACGACAGTAGACCTCAAGCGCCTCTATTTTGCAAACCAGGATACGGGATATGTTGCTACTGCAGACGGGAAAATCGTCAGGACATTTAACTCCGGCAACAACTGGTCAATCCAAAATACAGGCCAATCCAACCCGCTCAATGATATCTATTTTTCTTCAGGAAAAACAGGCTTTTCAGTAGGTCAAAGTGGATTGATCCTCAAAACAGCAGATGCAGGAACGACTTGGACCACAGTAACTAGCGGAACAGAGCGTAATTTGACCGCTATGTCATTTAACAGGTCGAATCCAAATCTAGGAGTCATCTTGGGTGAAAATGGCACCGTCTTAAGGACAACTAATGGCGGAATCACTTTTGATGGCATCAATATTTCCAATATCGAAACGTATTTTGGAGCAAGTTTCAGAAAAACCTCCAATGTGATTTTTGCTGTAGGAACAAATGGTACCATCATATCATCTGTTAACTCAGGTGCGAACTGGACTGTGCGACAAACAGGCTTGGATGTAAATTACAAAGCAACCCAGTTTAGGACAGCGACATTGGGTTATATTGTTGGGGAGCGGGGTTTGTTTTTGGTGACATCCAACGGAGGCACCACGCTGACCAATAGATCCCGACCGGTCTCGGGAACCTTTCATGACCTTGCTTTCACGACAAATGCATTTGGATATATTGTTGGAGATAATGGAGTAGCGCTTCGGACAGGCAATTCCGGTGCAAACTGGACTTCCCTAAATCCTCCAATTGACAATACGATTTATGGTTTACATTTTTTTGCAAATGCATCCGGCTATGCGGTAGGAGAAAACGGGTTTATGGCAAGGACAATTGATTCAGGGGTTAATTGGGAGAAAATTTCTGTAAGTGGAACATCTGAGACACTTCGTGAACTTATATTTTTTGACAACCTGGCTGGTGTGGTCATCGGTCAAAACGGATTTTTGGCCAGGACCGAAGATGGGGTACAATGGCAAAAAGTAACCGTGCCTACGTCGGAGGACTTGATAGATATGGATATTTTGGATCCCAATTCTGCTGTAGTGGTTGGAAAGAATGGTACTGTTTTAAAAACTTCCGACAGGGGAATTTCTTGGACCAAAATCACTTTATCAGAAACAAAAAACCTCGCAGCAGTGGATTTTCTAGATGAGTCTATTGGTTTTGTTGCAGGTGAAAAAGGACTGATGCTCATGACCCGCGATGGCGGTTTGACTTGGACCGTGTTACCAACCGGAACCTTTCAGGATTTTTCAGGGATCAGTTTCGGCGATTTGAGCAGTGGCTTTGCTGTTGGAGAAAACGGTTCCTTGTTCAATTACAGCTGTCAGGTACCCGAGACGCCCACTGTTATATTTGGAGAAAGTAATATCTGTATCAGTCAGCAAGTCTACCAAGTGCAAAACACGGATGCCGATGCTGTTTTTGAGTGGCGCGTAGATGGTGGGACGATTTTAGAAGGTCAAGGCACTAGCAGGATTACAGTCCGTTGGGATGCTTCAGGTAGAAATGCCGTACTAGTGAGAGGAACTAATAACTGTGGCAATGGTGGCACTATGGGACTCGAAGTACTGGTTTCCACTACTCCTAGAAATATTACAGAAATACAAGGTGAGGGCGTGGTGTGCTTCGAAAATTTTGAGGAATACCAAGTCAACGATGTTCCCGGTACAATTTTCATTTGGGAACTCACAGGAGGAATGATTACCGAGGGCCAAGGGACTTCCAAAGTGAAAGTCCAGTGGACGAAAGGAGGACAAAATGAGTTGAAAATCAAACCGACCAATCCCTGCGGTGAAGGGACTTTCTTCTCAAAAGCGATACAAGTAATCTCTCCGCCTAGCCAAACATCTGAAATCATAGGCCCCGATAGAGTAGGCTTGACAGAGGAAGTGTATGAAGTGACCAATGTGCCTGATGTCAATTTTCAATGGCAAATCAGTAACAATGCCGCTAGGATTATCTCAGGTCAGGGGACAAATAAGATTACTGTCATGTGGGAAAAGCAAGGGGATTTTACCATTACTGTCAAGGGGATGAATAGCTGTAATTCAGGACCGGAAACCTCGCTGAAAGTGAATGTCAATTTCATCACAAGTATTGGAAAAGAACCTTCTTCAGGTAAAACAAATGTATATCCCAATCCATCACAAGGTGATGTCTGGGTATCCTTTGCCGGTATCATCGGTGTCAATCAGGTAAAAGTCTCCGACATCATGGGCAAGGAAATACAAGAAGTAAAACCAGAGTTGGGAGTTGATATGGTAGTTTTCAATAACCTTCCAAAAGGTTTGTATTTTGTCACGGTCAGAAGCAGGGAAAAAGAATACAAACACAAACTTCTGGTAAGATAATCTTTCCTTATTTTAAGGAAGTACTGGTGTCCATAGTATGGACAAATTGAAATAAAATTTCTCCAATTTGTATTTTTCAATATTTTATATTTTTTTAAAGAAATTATTATAAAGTTTTTTTTATAAAATCAGAATAATATTTTTTATCTCTATTGACAATAATCAATAATTTATTGTCATTTGCCTGCATAAACCCAATTGAAATGCAAGAGAGATATTTCCAACCAGAGAGTTTAATGATGACTCATGGGTACAAGCCTGAGTTGTCAGAAGGTGCGATTAAATGCCCCATTTTCCAAACAAGCACATTTGTTTTTAAAACAGCGGAGGAGGGCAAGGCTTTTTTCCAAGTTGCCTATGGCAAAAGAGAAAAAGAACCAAACGAAGAATTGGGATTGATCTACAGCAGACTGAATAATCCTGATTTGCAGATTTTGGAGGAGCGACTATGTTTGTGGGATCAGGCCGAGGAATGTGCTGTTTTTGAAAGTGGCATGTCCGCCATTTCTACTGTAATGTTGGAATTTTTGAGGCCTGGAGATATATTGCTTTACAGCAAACCTGTCTATGGTGGCACGGATCATTTTATCAACAAAGTCCTGCCTCAATATGGCATCAATAATTTTGGATTCACGGCTGATCAGTCCGCAGATGAAATTCTTGACAAGATCAAACAACGGGGATTGACCGATAAAGTAAAAATGGTCTATGTAGAGACCCCTGCCAATCCAACCAATGCACTTTTTGACCTATCAGTTTGCAGAGAGGTAGCAGACCGCCTGAGCACTCCTGAAAAGGAAATCGTGGTCTGTGTCGACAATACTTACATGGGTCCACTTTGGCAACATCCATTAAAGCATGGGGTGGATTTGATAGTGTATTCGGCTACCAAATACATCGGCGGACACTCTGACTTGATCGCAGGGGCAGTCTTGGGAAATTCCAAGCATATGAAGCGGGTAAGAACCCTGAGGACATTTCTTGGCAATATGGCAGGACCTTGGACAGGTTGGCTGTTGATGAGGAGTCTGGAGACACTCAAAGTCAGGATGACCAAGCAGGCAAGCAATGCCGTGGAAGTGGCGGACTTTTTAAAATCACATCCAAAAGTCGAAAAAGTTTATTACCTCGGACATCTTGAGCCGGGGGATCCACAGTATGATATATTCAAAAAACAACAAAATTCTGCTGGGGCAATGCTTTCTTTTGAAATCAAAGGAGGAGAAAAAGAAGCGTTTATGTTTTTGAATAACCTTAAGCTAATGAAGCTCGCAGTATCTTTGGGCAGTACAGAATCCCTTGCAGAACATCCGGCTACAATGACACACAGTGATGTTTCAGAATCCGATCGAAAATTATTGGGTATCAGCGAAAAATTGATCAGGCTTTCCATAGGTATCGAGCACCATTCCGATATCATTTGGGATGTCCAACAGGCTTTGGAAAAGGCCTAAAGAGAGAAGAGCTTCCAGATTGGGAAGCTCTTCTTTTTAAATTTTCAAGATTGGTATGAATTTTTGAATTTAGACTATTCTGCAATTATCAAAACAACGACCAATGCCAGAATTGTCAGGGTCGTCACTCTGAGTAAAGCGAAGAGTCTTTTTTATTTTGAGATCTTTCATCCTTCCCGAAGAAAACGGGACAGGCTGTACCTCGGATTCAAGACGACGCGAGGGGAGATTGCAGTAAGTGAGGTTCTGGACTGTCGACTGTCGTCTGATTACTTTTTCCCCAACACATCACACCTGTCATAGGCAGGATCAATGTCAATGAACACATCTTCTTTGGCTGTGGTAAACCACCTACTGAGCATTCCTTCCTCTTTCTTCCTTCTCGTAGCGGCTTTCATTTTTTCATAATCATCCTCTAGGTTGGCCCGGTGGGCAGGAAACCTTTCTTTGTAAAATAGAATCCTGACTTGCGGACCTTCTCTTTCGGTTTCAAAACGGATAGGGGGAGTAATAGAGCCCACTTTCATACTGTCCAAGGTGAAATATAAAACAGGGTCGTCAAGTGTTCTTAGTGTCAGCCTGCTTGAATTGTTACCAGGATCCACAAAATATCCCCCATTATCAGAAGTCGCTCTGTCTTGTGAGTTTTCTTTTGCGGCTTTGGCAAATTCAATCTTTCCTGATTGGATCACAGTCCGGATACTGTCCAAAAATCTTTCGGCATCCAGAATATCCTGTTCGGATGGCTCCGGCCTGATTAGAATATGACGGGTATTGAATGTGTTTCCTCTTTTTTCCAAAAGCTGAATCATGTGAAAACCAAAAGTAGTTTCTACCGGATCGCTGATTTCCAAGGGTTCCAAACCTAGTGCCGTTGCCTCATATTCCGGGGCGAGCTCTCCTCTTCTAAAAAATCCAAGTTCACCGCCTAATGCAGCAGATCCCGGATCTTGCGAATATTGCTTAGCTAAGGTTTGGAAATCATTTTTTCCATCCATGATCTGGGCTTTGAGTCCACTTAGCTCCGCTACAATATCATTTTTTACCTTTTGGTTTACTTCCGGTTTTCTGACAATCTGACCTACCGTCACTTCTGCGGAAAAGAAGGGCAGGGAATCTCTAGGTATCTCATTGAAAAATTTGCGGACATCAGCAGGTGAAATTGACAATCCTTCGGTTATTTTAGCCTGCATTTTGGAGACAATAAGTTGCTCCTTCAACATGTCATGAATTTCTGATTTCAGTTGGTCTGCTGTTTTTCCATAAACTTCTGCCAACATATTTTCATCTCCTCCAAACTGCTGCATGACCATAGAAAACCTCTGATCCGCTTGAAACAGCACCTCTGCATCATTCACCAACACAGAGTCAATTTCTGCCTTGGCCACCATCATTTTACTGATTAGCAATGATTCAAAGACCTCACATCTTGTAGGTGGTTGGATATCCTGCTGGGATTGGGAAATGGCTTCAAGGTAAGATTTTTGGATTTCAGACTCCAGCAAAATATAATTATTGACTTTGGCTACAATTTTATCAATGACCTGACCTGAAGGTGGGGAAGGTTCTGTTTTTACTTCCGTTTGTGCGATTGCCTGAAGGGCCATCAGATTCAATGCACAAAAAGCAAGCAAATAATTTAATCTACTCATATATCTTAAATTCATTTTTTTCAAGTGCTCTGTTATAAACTTCTTTCTGTAATTGATCGACGAGTTCAATCCTTCTTTTGTTGATCAGGATTTTTGTGATCTCCTCCCGGACAAATTCCAGAGGTGGAACTTGATCTTGTAATTTGTATTCTATTATCTTGATAAGATATTTAAACCGCTCATCCTCAGTCGTAACATACTTGTTGCTTCGGACCAATTCCACTTTGTTAGGATGGTTAGCCAAAGGGGTATTGATAATGATGTCATCCAGTTTGATCCAAGTGGAGTCTTCAAGAAAATAATTGGTTCCCGAATTAGCCGCCAATTCTTTAAATGAATCTGAATCTTTTTGACTTTGGGACCGAAGCAGTCTTTCAACTTGACTGTTTTGCGCAGACCCTTTTTCAATTTTCACAAAATTCAACCTGACGATGATTTCCTTTAGGCTGAAGTTGACTTTATTAACTTGATAATAATCTTCTATCTCTTTTTGACTGACTTTATAATCTAAGTTTTCTTCGACATACTTTTTTTCAAATTCGTATACCATCAAAGCATATTTATAATCTAGTAGTTTCCTGTTGATTTCTGCCTCATCAAACGCCATTGACTTACCGGCTTCTTTGATCAGAAGTTGCTTTCTGACCCAAGACTGCACGTATCTGTTTGCTAGATTTGCACTGTCTTCAACAGACTTACTTTCTGAACCGATAAATAAAAGCTCCGACCAGTGAAGATTTTGGTTGTCTACAGTGGCAAGGATAGGATCATTTTCTACCTCTTCCTGTGATTTGAACCTAAAGAAGTCGCAGGCACTGATAGTGGACAGAAAGAAAAGGATAACAAGATTACTTCTCCACCGCAAGGTCAAATATTTTTTGTTTTTCCTCTTCATTGATCTCTACAACGTATTTTTCCTTCAGGGAAGCGATGAGTTTTTTGTCGAGATATTCCTGATAATCCTGGATTACTTTTCCCCTTGTTTCTTCAAATTTCTTTGGTCCAGGTAAAACTTTTTCTCCAAAAACCACCATGTAGGTTTTGTTTTCCAAACGCAGTTCCTGAAAATTTTTGGTCAGATCCGCATTTTTCAGAATCGGATGCTGCTGCCATTCATAGATTCCTTCCGAAATGGTGAAGGCAAGTGGATTATTGAGTAGAAATGTATTTTCTAAACGGTCTACGAGGTTTGGCTGGTATTTTTTGTCGGCCAAAAATCTTCGGACTGAAGGTATACTTTCTTCTTTGGCCATGGTTACAATCAAAGCCTGCACCCTTTCATTCCATTGGTATTTTTCCACGTTTTCCTGATAAAAGGCTACTTGGCCCACACTGTCTTCGATGGCTTTTTGCCAAACCTGTTCGTTCATCAGCGAGAAAAGCAAGATTCCGTCTCTGTATTCCTGGATCATCAGCCTGTATTCCTCGTTGTTGGTCATCAAATCGTTGATTTCAGCTTCCTGAAGCTTCACTTCCACAAATTTGTCAAACCAGGTTTTAAAGTAATTCTGGGTATTGGTTCTTACCACCTGCCTGTCCTCTTGAATAAAATCAAGAAGGCCTTTTACAGTATTAGGGGTTTTGTTTATACTGAATAAAATCGAGTCAAGTAGGTTTTTGGTCTCTATGGTATTTGCTATTTCCTGTCTTGCAGTGGAAGAAAAGAGGCTATTGATCGAATCAACAAAAATCTCGTTCTCAACATATAGATACTTCGATTTCTGGATAGCTATTACTTGCGATTGGATCAAAGTGGACCGGCTATCCCTTAGGATTCTGGATTTGATAGAAGATTCCATCTCCTCATAGCTTGCAAGTGGTTTTTTGTCTTCCAACCTGATAATATGGTATCCAAAAGGTGTTTTGACCGGAGGTGAAATTTCTCCCTCTTCCTGAAGGGAAAAGGCAGCCCTTTCGAATTCAGGTATTACAGAACCCAAGCCAATCCAAGGCAGGGAACCTCCGCTATTTTTGGTTCCAGAATCCTCAGAATAAAGATTGCAGATTTCTTCCCATGAGCTTTCGGGTTTTTGCAGCTCAGTGTATATTTCGCTAACTCTTCTTAATATTCTTTCTTCTGTTACTGGATCATTTCCTTGGGACCTTACCAAAATATGTGAAACTTTTACTTCACCCGGGTTGGGTTGTCTGTCCTCCAGCTTGATGATATGGTATCCAAAGCTGGTGATTATCGGATCAGAAATCTGCCCAATCTGCATAGAAAAGGCAGCATCCTCAAAAGCGGAAACCATCTGTAATGCTGTGAAATAACCCAAGCTTCCCCTGTTTTCCTTGGCTGAAGGATCATCGGAATGTTGAAAAGCCAATTCGTTGAAATCCGCACCTTTTTCGGCTTCTTCCTTCAGTTTGAGCGCCATTCTCAATACTGAAACCGAATCTGCCTGACTGGCATTTGGTGGAAACTGCAACAAGATGTGGCTGGCTTTGACTATCTCCTTCATCCTGTTATATGCTTTCATCAACTCCCCCTCCTGAAGGGAATTTTTGATCAAAAATGGCTGAGTAAGGTCATCTTTGAATACCTCAAACTCTCTTGCAAACTCCTCGGTCCTATCCAATCCAAGGCTTTCCGCCTCTTTGACTTTGAGCTTGTAATTGATAAAAAGATCCATATTTTCCTGAAATTCAGCTTCTGAGATTTTGTTCTCAGAATTTTTGAATTCTCTGTTTTTGGATAACATGTGTAAAAATTCATCTCCATATACCGCATTGTTGCCAATTGATATTAATGGTGACGGAATGTTATCCTGATTTTCTACCTGCATGACAGTAGATTTCGGGCTACATGATAATGCAAAAATCAGGACTAAGAAAAGAAATCGACTTGTACTAATCATAAATGAATTGCCGGAAAACAAGTGCAATGTTACAAATTAAATTGAAAAACTCGGGACGCATTGACGATTAAGATATCCTAATTAACAATTATTTGGAATTGAGATTTTTATATAGGCGACAGACATTTTTGTTTTCAAAAGATTCAAACTCAATTTTATCCATGATTCTTTTGACTAGAATGATGCCGATACCTCCTTTTCTTTTCGATTTGATCACCTGAGATATTTCAGGTTCTTGGTATTCGAGAATATTAAATCCCTCACCAAAATCCACTATTTCAAAAACAAGCATACTTTGGGATGAAATTACATTGAGATCAATAAATTCTTTGGAATTGCAGTCATGCGAGTGGATGATCATGTTGGCACAGACTTCTTCCACAGCCAAGATCACCTGATGCTGCTCGACTTCAGACAGCTGGGTTTGCTTTAGAATTGCTTCCAAAAACTGTCTCAGGTCCGACAATTGGGCTGTATCGCAATATAATCTTAATTGGGAATTCATATTTCAACCCTCCAGAGCTTCTTCTTTTGTATGCTTGATAGTAATCAATTGGTCAAGTCCTAGGATGTGGAAGACTTGGAAAACTTTTTCTTTCAGAGCATAAATGGCCATTTTAATATTGTTTTCTTCAAATTCCTCAAGGTAAGACATGAATACGCCAAGTCCCGCTGAAGAGATGTACTCTAGACCAGAACAATCAATTAAAATGATTTTTGCTCCATTTTCCACCACCTGACTCATGGCTGCATCCAATTCTACGGAGTTGCTAGCATCAATCTCTCCTGTCAATTTAAGGACCCAACTTTCATTTTCAATTTGTTTCTCTATGTTAAGCATCTTATTAATTACGGGTTTGTAAATGTTTGGTTATGAGTTGAACTTGATTACCATGATGGAAAAGTCATCATCGGGTATTCCTCCCTCCCCTACAAATTGATATACATGGTTGATGATCTCTTTCTGGATTTTGTCTGCGCTGAGGTGTTTATATTTTACCAAAGTGGTTTTGAGATTATTGTATCCAAATTCCTCCCCTTTTTTATTTGTGGCTTCTATGATCCCGTCTGTGTAGAGCACAAGGACATCTTCCTTTTCATAACTGAACTCAGATTCATGGATGTAATTCCTATAATTGGTATTGCGCACAATTCCCAAACCCAATCCATCGGCACTTAAGTATTCGGCTTTATTTTCACTATGGTCATAAAATAAGGTAGGACAATGCCCGGCTCGACTGTACCTGATGGATTGTTGGACTGTATCCAATAGAAAGTAAGAAGTGGTGATAAAGTGGTTTCTTTCCAGACATTGGCTTAGGGCAGTGTTGGCTTTGTATAAAAACTCGCCGGGGCTAGGATTGAGCTGTACCAAGCTATGAAATATCCCTTTCATTTGGGACATATTGAAGGCTGCGGAAGTACCCTTGCCCGATACATCCCCGATAATAATAGCAAATACTCCTTCTTCTAGGTTTTTGGTCTCGTAATAATCCCCGCCCACTTCATCTGCCGCAACAGAAAATCCGCAAATTTCAAATTTTTCATTGTGGTGAAGCTCTTTGGGCAATAAACTCCGTTGCACACGCTGGGCAATTTTTAACTCCTCTTTGTACCTTTCTGTTTTGATAGCCTCATTGAGCAGTCTGTAGTTTTCTACCGAAATGGAGGCCTGCCCCACAAAAGTGGTGATGATATTGATCATCTCCTTGTTAAATCCGTCCCGCACTTCTTTGACCAAGTACATCCTTCCGATTGTTTTTTTATTGACTACCAGTGGAATCAAAAAAGCCGATTTGTAAATGTTATGGGGGATTTTTCCATAGAATTTCCTTGCATCGTTGTCATCCAGCGTCCATTCAAACTCCGAAAATGGTTTAATGGTTTGGAATAATGTGATGATCTCCTGACGGATATCTTCATCAATGAATCTTTTTTGGATCAACTGTGGGATTTGGTCTTTGTCCAAAATCTCAAGCCAACCGCCATCCGCGTACGAAGCACTCATGCTTGAATCAATCAGAATATCCAAGACTTGGCTTTCGTCCTGTCCGGGTTTGATGGATTGACTGAGCCTTTGAAAATTGATGGCTTCTACCAGCTTTTGCTCAAATACAGAAGAAGTCGGAAGATTGAACAACGTCACCAAAAAGCTGAAAAGTGTGTATATAAATACAAAAGCAAAAAGCCCTAACAAGAACAGGTTGTCTGTAAGGTTGAGAAAAGTAATGTCACTGTCACTGTAGGACAACATTCCTGAAAAAAGATAAGTGGTACAGATCAGGATGATCACCAGAAATAAGATGGACTTCCATTTTTCTTTGAAAGTCAAATAGGGAATCCATTTCAGGTTGATTGAAAGTGAAGCTGAGAAAATGGTCAGGAATACCAAGCCAAAAAGGAAACTGTAGTCTAGATTATTACCATTGAAGAAAACGAAAAACATACTCATCAACATCAAAACCTCAAAAGCCTGCCACTGCTGTACGACTTTTTTTGTTTTCTGGTAGAGTATTAGATGCTTCCAAAGCAATGAACAGGAAACGAGAAAGAGCGTAAGAAAAGCAAAATTAACATGGTAGAAAAAGTTGTTTAGCAATGGGTCCGAACCCAATTTACTTTCCCCAAGCATCCTGTAAAAGATGTTGATCGCCAATGTAATAAATGACGCTAAGAGCCCTGTTGAAACACCCCTCCAGATGAGATTCAGAAAATCAATGTTTTCATTTTTATTGATCGAGTGGTTGTAAAAAATATATACAAGAATAAAGAACAAAATCTCCAGGATGTAGGATATCTCAGGAGCAAGGGTATTCTCCATCTGATTCACTGACTGGAAAATTCTCGTGATATCTACAAAAAGTAAAGCCAACCAAGTCAGGATGGCCACCAAAATACTTACTTTACCGATATTTGGAGTTGGGATTTTAAGCATTCGTGGAATTTGAATACAATAATACTGAAACAAACTTAATTTTCCTGAAGGCGTTAAAAGCCATAAGTCTAAATAAATGTTAAAAAACTCTATGCGATTATACAAGATTTCTTTTCTAATGCTATTCATTTTTTTATACAGTTGTTCTACTGCACAAATCAATAAACTTCTCAAAGACGTCTCCTCAGGACAAATTCCTTTGTCTCAAAATGAGGTAGCAGAAGGTTTAAAACAAGCCCTTGAGCAGGGTATTTCGAAAGGAACCGACCTTGCCTCGGTGACTGATGGGTATTTCAAAAATGAAATCATCAAGATTCTACTTCCGGAGGATGCCCGCAAAGTAGAAAAGACCTTGAGGCAGATGGGATTGGGAAGTGAAGTAGACCGTGCTTTGTTATCCATCAACCGAGGCGCAGAAAGTGCCGCCAAAGAAGCCAAGCCGATTTTTGTCAATGCAATCAAACAAATGACGATTCAGGATGCATTTGGAATCCTAAAAGGTGATCAAACCGCAGCGACCGAATACCTGAGAAGAACCACGAATGCCCAGTTGGTTGCCTTATTTCAGCCCAAAATACAAGCGTCATTGGATGAAGTAGGTGCCACAAAATATTATGGAGATCTCGCAAAATCTTACAATTCAATACCTCTGACCAAACAAAAAATCGATCCTGATTTAAATGCTTATGTCACTCAGAAAGCAATAGATGGTCTTTTTACGCTAATAGCTGAGGAGGAGAAAAATATAAGGGCAAATCCGACAGGCAGGACTACAGACCTGATGAAGAGGGTTTTTGCCCAACAGGATTGATCTAAAGAAATACAATTTCTTCGATGACACCTTTGCCAAACTTGGTTTCAATCAGTTCCATGACTTTGGTACGGTTCATTTTCAATTCATTCTTGACGGGTCCTGAGGTAATTTTCACAAAAAGTTTCTTTTCCTTAATATACAGGCCGGAGGTGCGTGAGGCGACCATTTTGCCCATCAGTTCCGGCCAAGCCTGTAGCAGTAACCTCTCGTCAAATTTGTCCTTGAGCCTGTAGGCTTTCAACAAATCTTCAAAAGCCTCCTTTAATGGTGTCGCTTCCTTCTTTCTACCGCCGTTGTTGCCGTACTTTTCCATCATGTCCAAAGGTAATTTTATTTAGGGTAAAAAAAGAGATTCAGCAATACTGTCTGCCAACAATCTTCCTTTTTTGGTCAGGATGATTTTGTTGGTGTCTTCCAGAATGAGTTTTTCTTGCCTTAACATCTTGAAGGTGTCTTTTTTCAAATCTGCCAGGTCATAACCCGAATAGTCCTTTAAATAAGTCAGGTCTGTTCCCCAAATGGTTCTCAGAGACGTGAGGAGGTAATCGTTGGCAGCATCTTCTTTACTGAGAATTTCTTTGGCGTAGATACTTTCCCCGGTTTTCAGCTTTTTGATGTATTGGGCATTGTTGGCAATATTCGATCCCCGGTTTTTGCCGTCAAAAGAATGTGCACTTGGACCAATTCCAAGATAAGGGACACCAAGCCAATAATTGGTATTGTGGATGGCAAATTGATCGGACTTCCCAAAATTGGAAATCTCGTATTGAACATAGCCGGCATCTTCCATTGACTGCATGAGGATTTCAAACTGTTCAGCAGCAAAATCCTCCGAGGCAGCTTTGTATTTTCCTTTTTTGTGCCAATTTCCAAGCGCTGTCTTAGGCTCAACAGTCAGACAATAGCTGCTGATATGTCTGGGGTTTTGGGACAATGCGATCTCGAGGTCTCTTTTCCAGAGGTCATGGTTAGTAGATGGAAATCCATAGATCAAATCAACAGATAACTTTTCAAATCCTGTTGACTTGGCGGATTCGATGGCTTTCAATGATTCCTCCGCTGTATGTGCACGGTTATAAAATTTTAGGATCTCAGGATTGAAGGTCTGTATGCCGATGCTCAACCTGTCAATTCCCAAAGCTTTCCAGTTTTGGAGATTTGAAGTACTGAGGTCATCGGGATTGGCTTCGAGGGTCACCTCTTCCAAATCCAAAGAATACCTTGTGGTGATTTTCTCCAAAATCCTTTCCAAATGATGTTTTGAAAGTAATGATGGTGTGCCTCCGCCAAAATATACTGTCTTGACGGCATCTCCTTTTTGAAAAAAGTCCTTCCTTTGTTCGAGTTCGAGGCAAATGGAATCAACCATATCCTCCATCAAGTCCTTATTGGTACTAAAGTGGAAATCACAATAATGACATGCCTGCTTACAAAATGGGATATGGATGTAGATACCGGACAATTTATTTACTTTAGCCTTCAAAGATACTTAAACCTGCTGGTCAAAGTTGAAAAGAATCCTCATTTTCCTGTTTCCATTATTTTATATTTTCTGCTCTTCCGGATATTCTCAAGAAGGGAAATGGCTCCGTTGGGAATTGGTAGGAGAGCTGGGTATTCAGGAAGAAGAGATTTTTAGGGATTCTGCAGCGGTTTCAAATTTTATCAGAACAAAGTATCAAGAACTGTACAGCTTGGGTTATTTGGCGCCAAGAGAAGCAGTGATCAAATCCACACCTGATTCGCTCTGGCTCAAAGTGGATACAGGGCAAAAGTTCGAATGGGTAGCGTTGAGGCCCGGCAATGTGGATCCGCTGTTGATGGTTAAAGCTGGTGTGGACATGAAAAGGTTTTCAGGAAAGCCTTTCGATTATAGACAGGTTTCGAAACTCTTTGAGTCTCTTCTCAAAGAGTCCGAAAATAGAGGTTATCCTTTTACAGCCATCCGACTGGATAGTTTGGAAAGAACAGGAAATGGTTTTTCGGGATCATTGGACTTGGATTCAGGACCAAAAATTACTTTTGATTCCTTAAAAATCACAGGTGACACCAAAACTAAGCCTGAATTCTTATCCCGTTTTTTACAGATCAGGCGTGGAGAGGTTTTTTCCCAGAAAAAGATTGATGAAGGAATACAGCAAATCCGCGGACTTCCATACCTCAAATGGGCTGGAGAACCTGAATTGAGTTTTCAAAACGAGGAAGCGACCTTATACCTCCCGATCAACGACAGAAGAATCAATTCCATTGATGGTATCATCGGTTTTTTGCCAAATGAAAATGAGGGAGGCAAAATGCTGGTAACGGGCCAATTCGACATTGCACTTTATAATGTAGCCGGGACCGGCCGGAATTATGAATTGCATTGGCAGCGGTTCAACCAACTATCACAAACCTTGAAGATAGCAGGATTTGAACCTTTGCTTCTCGGGTCAAACATCGATGCAAGCATTTCTTTTTCTCTTTTGAAAGAAGACACTACTTTTCTCAATAGGGATTTCCGACTCAATTTTGGATATAGGTTCAATTCTGACGGCTATCTCAGTTTCTTCACCAGAAGGCAGGCAGGGGATTTGCTTGCCGTCTATGGACTTGAAGAAATTACCCAGCTTCCAGAGGCGGGTGATTTTAGGTTCAATAATTACGGCCTGAATTATCGCCATATCTGGCTTGATGATGTTTTCTTTCCTAGAAG
This sequence comes from Aquiflexum sp. TKW24L, assembly GCF_023502205.1. Lineage (GTDB taxonomy): Bacteria > Bacteroidota > Bacteroidia > Cytophagales > Cyclobacteriaceae > Cognataquiflexum. The sequence goes on from NZ_JAMFLG010000010.1 coordinate 51,699, forward strand.
AGGGGCTTTGGCTCAAATAGAATTTGCAATTGGCAATAAAAACATATTGCAGAATACGGGCCTTCCACCTAGTCTGTATGAAGATATTGAACTCAAAACATTACAATATTATATGGAGGGCAAGTTGGAAAAGCATATTTATTTTTCACCGCGCTGGGGGATTTTCACTAGACTAGCAGGAGGCATGGTAGAAAATAAAAATATTCTATTAAATGACCTTTTCAGAATCGGAGGTCTTCAAAGTGTCAGGGGCTTCAATGAAAATTTCTTTTTTGCTGACAAATACCTCTATCTCAATTTTGAGCCGAGGTTTTATTTTGATACCTACTCTTATTTTATGATTTTTGCCGATATGGGAAGATTTGGAAACAGCATTCAAGACCTTGGAATAGATACTACCTTCTCTGCAGGGATGGGATTGAGTCTTGAGACAGGAAACGGTATCTTCAATTTCATATATGGTTTGGGGCGGTCTAACAACCAGGATTTTTCACTTAACCTTTCCAAAATTCATTTTGGATATACCGGTAGATTCTAACACATGAAAAAAACACAAATCAGATTTTTGCTATTTTTGCTTTTTTCAGGGGTTTCTTTTGGGGGATTTTCCCAGGTTTTGGAAAACTATAACCATGGCATCCGCGAGATGTATCCCGAAACTATCCGAAAATCAAACACTGAAATACAGGTTAATCTGGATCTGAAGACTTTTCCCGGCAGCAGTTTTAAATTTGGCCTTCCTGCAAAATCAACTTTGTTTTTGGATAATAAATTATGGTTTCAGACCAAGGATGATACCACGTTTGTCATTGCTCTGGCTGACTTAGAAAGTTTCGGGTCAGATTTGGATTCCATTGGCACGTCTATGACCATTATCAAAAAAGGAATCAGTGCAAGTGATATTTCTATTGAAAAAGGATTTTTTGAGAATTTGATTGCCCCGGTAGAAAAAGTAAGTGCTAAAAAATTAGTGCCTCCAAAAAGAGAATTAGATAGTTTCAATGATTTTTTCTTTTTTGCAATTATTACAATATTGTTCCTGATTGCTGTCTATAAATTAATTTTTCCATTGGTGCTCAAATTGATATTGATGCCCACCTCAGTATTTTCGGCAGAGGATTTTTCGGAATCCAATTCTGTGCAGAAGTTCTTTTCTTTGGACGTCATATTTTATTTGATGTTAATGAATATGATGGCTTTTTTGCTGCTCATGTTTTGTGTCAAAGCAGTGGGCAATGAAAGCCTAAGGTTTATTGTAAGTGGGGACCTAAACCAGCTTTTTCTGAGTTGGCTCCTAGGATCTACCTTACTTATATTCATTGCTGTTTTGAAATTCGCACTCTTGAGGTTTCTTGGATATGTGTTTGATTTGAAAAAAATTGTGATTCCCCATTTCTTTTACATGCTGAGGATTATTTCCATAACAATATTTGTAATCGCATTCATTGTCAGCGTTATTGTTCTGAACGGATACTTTGAATTAGAAATAACAGTAAAATATTTGCTTTATGGCTTTTTTGGGATTTATATGGTTGGCGTGCTAATGCTTTTTCTAATCATGTCAAATAGAGTGTCTTTTAAAAATTACCATTTATTTGTTTACATTTGCAGCGCGGAAATAGTCCCTCTTTTATTCCTATCGAAAGTAATCATAGGGTAAGATCAAGTGCAAAAGTTCAAATGCTGAAGTGAAATATGACGACTAAATCTACCAAAGACAGATTAAACCAGGTAAAAAGTATATTAGTTTCTCAGCCAAAGCCAACAGATGAGAAATCACCATATTTTCAATTAGCTGAAAAATACCATTTAAAGATAGATTTCAGGCCATTTATTCAGGTTGAGCCAGTTTCAGTAAAGGATTTCAGGAGGCAGAAGATTGATATACTCAAGCATACTGCAATTATTTTTACAAGTAGGAATGCAATTGACCATTTTTTTACAATCTGCAAAGAACTTAAAGTGGAGATGCCTGCTGACATGAAGTATTTTTGTATATCTGACCAGACTGCTCATTACCTTCAAAAATATATCGTAATCCGTAAGCGGAAGCTCTATGTTGGTCAAAAAACCGCAGCAGATCTCTTTGATTATTTTAAAAAGCATAAATCAGAGAAATATCTGTTTCCATGTTCAGATATCCGAAAAGATGAAATCCCGGAATATATGGCAAAGAACAATATTTCATACACAGAAGCCATCATTTACCATACTGTAGCAGCAGACCTTTCGGATCTCCGAGACATCAAATATGACATCTTGGCTTTTTTCTCTCCCTCAGGTATTAAATCATTGAAGCAAAATTTCCCTGATTTCCAACAAAATAACACTAGAATTGCCGCTTTTGGACCAACCACCGCCAAAGAGGTAAGGGAACATGATTTGATTTTGGACATAGAAGCTCCTATGCCAAATGCACCAAGTATGACAGGAGCACTCGAACTTTACATAAAAAAGGCAAATAATTTGTGAAGTTTTTAATCTTTTATAGCGAAATTGAGTTTAATTGTGTAGAATAAAGTTTACATCATTAGTTATCGGTACATGGTTAAACATATTTTTACGATATTGAAAAGCCTCCTGCTTATATTGGCAGGTAGTTTTTTTGCTTCGAGCGTCAATGGCCAACAAGATGCTCAGTTTACCCAGTATATGTATAATGGTGGATATTATAACCCTGCCTTTGCAGGAAAAGAATCAGGATACAGGTTTTCTGCCCTACATAGGTCCCAATGGTTGAATTATTCGGGAACCGATGGTCCGGCTCCTATTACCCAATTGGTAACTGCCTCAGGCTCCATAGACAAACTTAAATTAGGTGTGGGCTTGAATTTGGTTAACGACAACATAGGTCCAACCACCAATCAGGAAGCAAATCTATCTGTGGGCTACCACAAGAGATTAAGAAGGGGCGTTTTGAGTATTGGGGTAATGGGTGGTTTTTTTGCTACTACGATCAGGTTTGATGAGTTGAATTTTGTGAATCCCGATCCAAATATTCCGGCATCTGGAAATGAGACTCAAATGAATTTCAATTTTGGGGCAGGGGCCATTTATGACCGCACCAAATACTATTTGGGAATCAGCAGCAGACATTTGAATGAGCCTGCCTTTGATTTCGGAGAAGGTTCTCTCGAAAACCAACTTAAAAACCATACTTACGTATTGGCAGGTTATAGAATTAAAACTTTTGCACAATGGAATTTTGAGCCGAGTGTTTTATTGAAAACAGTCTCGTTCAATAATTTTTCTTATGATGTAAGCGTTATAGCAACATATAACCAAAAGGTAAGTGGAGGATTGGCTTTTAGGGGCGAAGAATCCGTATCACTTTTGATGGGTTACAGTATCCTAAAAGATAAATCTCTAAGGATTGGATATGCATTTGATTTGGTTGTCGGGGGTATAGAAGCCAAAGCTCCTACCAGTCATGAATTCATGTTATCCTATGTACTTCCGGACGTAACGAGGGAGTTCCAAAGGACAATCCAACGCACTCCCAGATTTAGGTTCTAAAAAATAAATATTAGAAATTCAGCCATTTAATTTGTGTATTTCTAAGAATTTACTTTAATTTTCGCTCTTGTTGCTTATCCAAAAAGTGACATGAATTTGATAAATGGTTTAATGTAATTTATGTCTAAAAAAATGAAGACACGCGTTTTAAGCATAATTTTAGCGGTTTTGGTAGTGGTAGTGCTACCGGGTTGCGGACTTTTGGGCAAGAAAGGATCTGCCAGTGAAAAAGACAATAGAAGGGGTGAAGTTACGGGTGTTCCCAAGCGGGTTGTCTGGCAACAAATCCTTCCTCAAGAAATGGTACCAATCAAAGCCGGGACTTTTTGGATGGGACAGGCGGATGAGGATATAGCCTTTTCCCAATCATCTCTCAACAAGCAGATTACTATCTCTGAATTTTACATGGATAAGTATGAAGTATCCAACAACAAATACAGACAATTTATCGAAGCGGTAAGGTTGGGTGAGTATACTTATAGTACGCCGACCACTTTGAAGGAAGCTCCGACTTTTGATATCAACACAGTACTACCGGATACCACAGTTTGGAATACAAGTTTTACTTATCATTATGGAGATCCATTGATGGAGTTCTACTTTGACCACCCTGCATTTGACAATTATCCTGTAGTAGGTGTCAGCTGGGAACAAGCCAATATGTATTGTCAGTGGAGAACCTATCACCTCAATGCAAATGACAAGGCGGATTTTGATTATCCTTCTTTCAGGTTGCCTTCTGAAGCTGAGTGGGAATATGCTGCCAAAGGTGGTAAAGAAGTTGCAAAATATCCTTGGGGTGGACCATACCTTAAAAACAAAAGAGGATGCCTCATGGCCAACTTCAAACCTGGAAGAGGTAACTACATTGATGATGGATTTGCTTACACTGCTCCTGTTGATGTTTTTGCTCCAAACGGATTTGGACTATACAACATGTCAGGTAACGTAGCAGAATGGGTATTGGATTCCTACAATGCTGTCAGCGGATCTGTGACCTGGGATTTGGATCCTAGATATGATGATCCTAACGAAAAAAGGAAAGTAGTTCGTGGCGGTTCTTGGAAAGACATCGCTCATTATCTTGAAACCAGTACCAGAACTTATGAATTCCAAGATGTAAAAACCGCTCACATCGGGTTCAGGACAGCGATGACCTACTTGGGTAGATCAGGTTCAATGGATATCAGTAACAACAGAAGAAGAAAAAAGTAAATTGAATAATATCTTAATCACTCACACTCACCTCTAAATTTTTAAACAAAAATGGCAACAAAAAACAAATCATTCATCAACACATTCTACGGCGATATCATGCCAAAAATATATGGTATCGGAGCTGCTGTAGTTATCCTAGGAGCGATGTTCAAAATTCTTGACTGGCAAGGTGCCAGTTTGATGATCGGTGTGGGTCTTACCACAGAAGCCGCAATATTTTTTCTTTCCGCATTTGAGCCAAAGCATGAAGACGTGGACTGGTCAAAAGTTTATCCTGAACTAGCAGGTGAAGAACCGGCAGAAAGAAAATCTACCAAAAAAGATCCAAAAGACAATCTTAGCCAAAAGTTTGACGAGATGTTGTCAAATGCCAAAATTGGGCCTGAATTGTTTGATAGCTTGGGTAAAGGAATTCAAAATCTCGCTACTTCTGCTGAAAAAATGGGGACAATTGCCGATGCTGCTGTTGCAACCAACGAATATGCCAGCAATGTGAAGACTGCTTCCAAGACTTTAGTGGATATCAACCAATCTTATGGAAAAACAGCCATGGCCTTGACCGAACTTTCATCTGCCTCTGCAGATGCCAAAGAATATCATAGCCAAGTGGTGACGGTTACCAAAAACCTTTCTGCACTAAACAATGTGTATGAGATGGAACTATTGGATGCTCAATCGCACCTTAAAACTCTGAATAAATTCTATTCCAATATCTCTTCTGCAATGGAAGGATTGAGCGAAGCAGGAAAAGAAACAGAGCAGTTCAAAACCGAATTGGCTAAACTCAATCAAAATGTAAGCTCATTAAATAAGGTTTATGGTGGAATGCTTTCTGCCATGAAGGGCTAAGCCCAAGTCATATAAATGTTAATCTTTTAGAAAAAAATATGGCAGGCGGAAAAGAAACACCAAGGCAGCGGATGATTGGTATGATGTACCTTGTATTGACAGCACTGCTGGCACTACAGGTGAGCAACCAGATTCTCCAAAAGTTTGTGCTGTTGAATGATGGATTGGAAAGGACTTCCAAAAATTTCATCAATAAAAATGAATTTACTGTTTCCTCTATTGCTTCGACAGTAGAAAATCAGGGAAATAACGCAAAAGATGTACCCAAGGTTGATGCTGCAAAGGAGGTCCGAAAGGCTACTTCCGATGTTTATGCATATTTAGAAGAATTGAAGCAGGAACTCTTGACAACTTCAAATGCGAGAGATGATCAAGGTCAGTTTAGCAACTCAGCTTTGAAAAATACGGATATTCCTGGAAATATCTTCAATAATAACAAGAAGGGATTTGAAATGCAGGAAAGGTTAAATGCCTATCCAAAAGAAATCAGTGAAATCCTTAAGAAAGTAGGAATCGAGATGACTTTTGGTGACATTGCTAAAGATGCCAAAGACATTGAAATATTTCAAAACGACAAAGAAGTCAGAAATAAAAATTTCGTGTTTCTTAACTTTGTTAAGTCACCTGTAGGTGCGGTAATGGCTTTGATTTCTCAATATCAAAATGAAGTTTTGAATATCGAAAGTGAGTCTTTGGGTGCTATTACTTCTTCAATCGGCTCTTTCTATTACAAAGCTGATATTGTTGAAGCAAGAATTGCAGCTCTCTCAAATGTGGTTGCAGCGGGCACTAAGTTTCAAGCAGACATGTTTATAGCTTCATCCTCATCTTCAGATGCACCTCAAATGACAATTGATGGAAGGCCTGTAAGCGTTGAAAATGGCTTTGGTAAAATCGAATTTACGGCAACTCCTGCCGGTCAGTATGACGATAGGGGTTTGGCCAAAAAAATCCTAAAAGGAGAGATTGTTACCAATGTCGGTGGTGAAGAAAAAATTCTTCCTGTAGAATATGAATACTTTGTTGCTCAACCAGTCATCAAAGTTACTTCAGAAGTAGTCAACCAGCTATATGCGGATTGCGCCAATGAATTGTTGATTGATGTTCCTGCTTTGGGGAATAGCTACGCACCGAGTTTTACGGTTTCGAATGGTTCTTCTATCCAAGGTAGCAAGCCCGGACAATTGACAGTTATTCCCGGTGGTTCTGGGAAAGTGTTAATCGGAGTAAGTAGTGGCGGCAATAAAATTGGGGATGTGTCGTATGATATTAAGCCTGTACCTGCTCCAACTGTGAGGTTGTTTGATGGTAGAGGCCCAATAGATTTGAGTCAGGCTTACCCTGCACCAGGACCTTCTTCATTGATCGTAGAAGCGATTCCTGAGGTAAACTTTGGAAGAACCATGGCGAAAGATGCCAAATTCGAAGTTACAGGTGGTGAAGTTATTCTTCTGAGAAATGAAGTTCCTAGAGAGAAAGTTGCCATCAACGGTAAAAACGTTGCTATCAGAAATCTTTTAGCTTCAGCAAAAAGCGGTGATGCTTTGGTTATCCGTGTTACGCAGGTTACAAGAACTAACTTCAGAGGCAATAAAATTACGAACAATCAGCCTGAAATCATCAGGATGGCGATTAAATAAATGATCGATGATGCCTATTTGGCATGATCATAAACAAAAATGAATATGAAGCTTTATTCAAAAATCTTTGGCTTTTTTTCCCTTGGTCTTTCTCTTGTAAGCATAGAAAGCCATGCACAAGCGACAAGTGTGAATCCAGCCGGAACTGGCGATAGACAGTTCAAAATGGACACTGTTTTTTCAGCTCATCCAATTCGTGAAGACGATAAGATGTATCAGATCTCCGTGTGGAGGAGGATTGATCTTAGGGAAAAATACAATCATCCTATGTATGGATCTGGTGATACCAAAAATGATGGGATTGTCAATCAAATCTATAAAGCAATTGTAGAGGACAATGCCCTCGAGGTATTTGCGGACGATAAATTCAAGCAGCCTTTATCCATATCTGATTTCCAGTCCAATTTTTGGTTGGCCGCCAATGGAGACAGTATTTTTGTGAAGCAGTTATATTACCTTGATTTCATGGAGGATTTTGTATTTGACAAACACCACTCACAAATCAAATTTGATGTCAAATACATCGAGTTGGTAATGCCATCCCAAACCAATGCCAATGCAGGTCAGAAAACGATCGGTTATGTCAGGTTTAAGGATTTCTATTACCACTTCAAGGACCATCCGGAAGCAAAATGGCTGATCTTCCAGAACACCGCCAAGAACTTGACCTATGATCAGGTTTTCGATCAGAGGTTGTTCAGGTCGGTAGTGAGAAGGTACACCAACCCTGATAATGCCTACGTGGCAGATTTGGTTAATTCCACCCATCCCAATCCAGAATTGCAGGCATTCTTGAATTCCTTGGAATTTGAATATAAATTGCTTGATTTCGAAAACGGACTCTGGGAGTGGTAAAAACCTAGGATTCCAACAATACATAAGTATAAAGGCTATCAGATTTCTGGTAGCCTTTGTTTTTATGGCAAATCGGCAATATGGGCATAGGATCTCATAAGGCGTTTCAAATATTATACCCAAAAAAAAGGCAATCAGATTGACCTGAATGCCTTTTTAATAAATCTTTGGAAGGTTTTCTTTCCCAAAAATTCTGTGAATTACAATACCCTTTCGAACTGGCTGAAATAGAAATTGCCTTCAATCTGGGCATTTTCATCTGAATCAGATCCATGCACAGCATTGGCTTCTATTGATGTTGCGAATATTTTTCTGATCGTCCCTTCAGCAGCATTCGCGGGATTGGTGGCACCGATCAAAGTTCTGAAATCTTCCACTGCATTGTCTTTTTCCAAAATTGCGGCAATGATAGGTCCTGAGGACATATACTTGCAAAGATCTGCGTAAAACGGTCTTTCTTTGTGTACTTCATAAAATTTTCCGGCCAATTCTGGTGTCAGTTGTGTCGCTTTTAGCGCTACAATTTTGAATCCTGCCCCCTCAATCATTTTTAATATTGCTCCGGAATTGCCGGCTCCAAATGCGTCCGGCTTAATCATTGTGAAAGTTCTATTACCTGCCATTGTTAATGTTTTTGTAGGTTTAAATTTGGGTGCAAAAATACATGAATTCGTTGGATCTCCGAATAATGATTGTAAAATCTCTGTTATCTGATTCAGATTTAGCCCTTTAACACCATTGGGATTTTTCAAAAATTATCCTGACCTTTGCGGACTATGTTCCTCAAGGGGAGTGTACAAAGGCAATCAAATGCAAGAATTAGAGTCATTTAAAAATATAATCTCCTCACCCCAGAAAGTTGTCATTACCACACACCACAAGCCGGATGCAGATGCATTGGGCTCTTGTCTGGCGATGTCAAACTTCTTAATCAAGCTGGGTCATGAGGTGCAAGTTATCACTCCTTCTGATTATCCTTCCTTCCTACATTGGATGAAAGGAAATGAGGATGTTATTAACTTTGAAGATGTATCCAAAAGACAAGACGCCATTAGCATCATTCAAAAGGCGACTTTAATTTTTTGTCTTGATTTTTCTTGTCCTAAAAGATTGCAGGATATGGAGAAATGGGTGGAAATGTCAGATGCCTACAAGGTGAACATTGACCACCATCAAGATCCAAAAGACTTTGCAAATTTCAGGTATTGGAGCACTACTGCTGCTGCTACTTGTGAATTGATCTTCGAATTGATCGTAGCGATTGGTCATAGGGAATCGATTGACAAGGAGATTGCAGAATGCCTCTATGCCGGTATTATGACTGACACTGGGGGATTTAGACATCCTAATACAACCAAAAATGTCCACTTGATTACTGCTGAATTGATCGGAATAGGTGCTGATAATTCCAAGATATCCCGTTTGATCTATGATACCAACAGTGTCAATAGGTTGAAATTTATAGGCTTTGCCATCATGAGGAGATTAGTTATCATGCGGGATTTGCAGACCGCTTACTTTGCGATTAGCAAAAAAGACCTCCGGAAATATTATTCACAAACTGGAGATACAGAGGGATTGGTCAACTATGCTTTGTCTTTGGATGGGATTAAAATTGCCGCCTTGTTTACCGAACGTGAAGATGGAGTTAAAATATCTTTTAGATCCACGGAGGATGTTGCTGTCAACAAATTTGCAGCTACGTACTTTGACGGTGGAGGACACAAAAACGCATCAGGGGGTAAGTCTCAATTGCCCTTACAGGAAACTACCGAAAAATTTGAAACACTAATAAAAGAAAACTATAATTCCCTATTTATTCAATCTGAACTACTTCATGAAAAAAATTAATCTTTACTTATTGCCGGCCATAGTTATGATTTTGGCTACCGGCCTCATGTCTTGCAAGAAAAAGCAAACAACCTCTGACGGTATAGAATATACCTATATCAAAGAAGGAGACGTAGCTCCCAAAAATGGAGAATACATCCTGTATAACCTAATCGTTATGACGGACAAAGACTCCACATTTATCTCTACTTACGATCAAAACATGCCAGGTTATATTCTTTTTAATGATTCATTGCCAAAAGAAAGTGGCATGGATGAGATTTTCTTAAGTCTGAAAAAAGGAGACAGCATTGCATTTGAAGCTAATTCAATGAAAGTATTTGGCGAGCAGAATATGCCTTTTTTCTTGGATAAGGAAAAAAATGTGAAAATCCGGATCGGTGTGGTTGACATCACTGACCAACAGGGCGTAGAAACATACTTCAATGCCCTTCAGGAGTCACAGATGAAAAAGCAAGCGGAAAATGCTGTAAAGCAATTGGAAGTAGATACGAAAATCATTGAAGATTACCTCTCTGAAAAAAATATCAAAGCCACGAAGACAGCATCGGGTCTTTATTACGTCATAGAACAAGAAGGAGCAGGTCCTAAAATAGAAGCAGGAGATTTGGCGTTTGTTCATTATGCAGGGTACTTATTGGACGGAACACTTTTTGACTCAAGCATCAAAGAAGTGGCACAAGCCAATAACACTTTTGACGAGCAAAGAGACAGCATGGGAGGCTATTCTCCTTTGGAAGTTTCTGTGGGTCAGGGAAGGGTAATCCAAGGTTGGGACGAAGGTCTTGCACTTTTGAAAAAAGGTGACAAAGCCAAATTCTTCATTCCTTCTACCTTGGCTTACGGCGATAGAGATTCCGGAGGTCCAATTAAGGCAAACTCTGTGTTGATCTTCGACGTAGAAATCACAGACGTACAAAAATAAAAATATGAAAAGAGTAGGCGCGTTATTATTATCAGTGGTTTGGGTATTTTCCGGATGTGTTTCTGACGAAGAAAACGCTCAAATTCTTTTTGAAAGGGATATTCAAAAGATTGAAACATATATAACGCAAAATCCCATAGCTTCTGTAAAGGATGCTATTGATGGTGGTACAGGAATCAGGATGTATTGGATAAAATTGTCAGGAAGCGGACATAAAGTCTCCTTAGGAGATACTGTGTCTGTAAATTATACAGGAAAAATGTTGGATAACCTTGTATTTGACACCTCGATTGATTCTGTTGCGCGAGCAAATAATTTATTCAATGCAAACAGAACCTATGAACCATATAGATTTATTATAGGTCGTGGGATGGTAATCCCCGGTTTTGAGTTTGGGGTTTTCAATATGGAAAAAGGAGACAAAGCTACTGTAATTATGCCTTCCTTGTATGCATATGGATCTCGCGGAGAAGGACGCATTCCACCTAATGCTCCTTTGATATTTGAACTTGAACTAGTAGATATCAAGGACAATCCATTGGCAGACGACTGATAAATGAAAAATGTAAAAATAGTTTTAACATTTCTGCTTGGTATACTCCTGTTGGTTTCCTGCGACACGCCGAGTCCTTTTGGCGGACCAGTGTATGATGCCGCAGGGAATCTTGCAATTGATAGGGTAAAAATCGATGATTTCCTAAAAACTGCTCAGATAGACAGTCTTTACAGAGTTCATGATCCCAACGGCGTTGTGGTTATTGTGCAAGAAGAAGGGTTGGGCGCAAGGCCCGGAACAGGTATGCTGGTGTATAGCAATTACACAGGAAAATTATTAGATGGAACAATATTCGACACCAATAGCGAGGATGTGGCGAGGGAAAACGATGTATTTGATCCTAACCGAAGATATAGGATTTTCCAATTTACCCTTGGTACTTCTGAAACTATACAAGGTTTCAATATTGGATTTAGGCAGATGAAAAGTGGTTCTAAAGGAGTCTTGATTATCCCATCTCCTTGGGCATACAGGGATAGCGGTACTATTCCAGGTGTTCCTGCCAATTCGATTTTGATGTTTGAAGTAGAATTTCTTGGAATGGACTGATTTTAATTGAATCAGGTTTTTCCTTCGTCTAAACTAATTGTATTTAAAAACCCTCCCTTTATGAATAAGGGAGGGTTTTGTTTTTTTAAAATTTATATACTGCCGGGTTATCTGATGGCTTTTGCAACTTCTGCAGCCACTATTCCCAGCCCCTCTTTGTTGGGATGGATTCCATCCGGCAGTAGTGGGGATTTGTCCAATAAAGGAGTATAAAGATCAATTATTATAGTTTTTGTTTTCTTGGCGATTTCCATCAGCATAGGCCGCATTTCGTTAAGGATTACCTTGCTATTGATATCAAAATTTCCCTGAAACACCGGAACCGGTAGGCAGATGTAAACTTTGGCTTTTTTGGGCATGGATTTTTTGAACGCCTCAATCATTTCGATGTAGTCAGCCGTAAATTCTCCCTTGTGTTTCCAATTTTGGGGTTTAGAATCATTGGTCCCCAACTTGATGATAAGGATATCAGGTGCAAAAGATTTGGTTTCTTCAAACTGTGGCTCGTCCCAAAAAGGATAATCCCCCTTTTTTAATAATGTCCTTCCACTGACACCGAAGTTTCTCACATCATATTTATCGCCAAGAATTGCCTGCATCTGAAGTGGGTAACTGTCTGGATTGTCCCTACCCGGTCCCTGCGTGATGCTGTTACCAACACAGGCTACTTTAATTTTTGATTGTGCAGCAGCTTTAAAGCTGAAGGCAAAGGTTAAAACAAAGAGAATAAGGAGGCTTTTCATAGGTTCATTTTTCTTTCAATTTAAAAAGTTTTGATTCTTTAAAAGTCTTTGGAAGGTAAAATTATTACAAGAGGATATCTTTAAAGCTGAATGGAGATTTTAAGAAAAATACTGCTTTATTTTAATCTTTTGTCCTTAGATGTAGTTCTGGGTGCAATGGCAGGGATGTTGTTTTTCTCTGACCTGTTAGAGGTAAAACTACCGGTCATAGTCTATGTATTGCTGGGAATGGCGGTGTGGTGTATTTATACTTTAGACCATTTGTCGGATGCCCGAATCGCATTGGGTAAGCCCCAATCACTAAGACATCAATATCACCTGAGATATTTCCGTGTGCTTTTTGCTTTGGTCATAAGTTGTATTTTGATTGGAACTGTGATGTTTTTTGCTTTGGCAGATATGGAATTTCTACACATCAATGGAATAGTGTTGGGTTCCGTAACAGGAGTGTGGATGATTTTTTTGAAAATGACGGGTAAAAAATTTTCTTGGTTGAAAGAAATAAGCACTGCTCTGATTTACATTTTGGGGATTTCTCTTGCCCCCTTTGCCAGTGTGGATTTGGATTTGGTTGATAAAAACTCCTACTTTTTTATCTTCATATATTTTTTGGCTGCTTTGGTCAATCTACTAATCCTCTCCTACCTCGATTCGGAAGAAGACCAGAAAGATGGCTTCGGTTCCATATTAGTATTGATTCCAAAAGCAGGATTGAAAAATCTAATTACCCTATTGGGAGTGCTTGGAATCAGTATGCTTGTAATCCTTGCCATTATTCTTCCCTCTTTCTACCATGTCCATTCTGTAATTTTGGGGCTGATTCTAGGCTATCATCTGATATTGTTTTTTTCCAAAAACCACAGCAAGAACCAAATCAGAAGAAAATCGGAGTCATTATTTCTCTTACCATTTTTGTTGCTATTATTTTAGAGACAATTCTTGCTCGGAAGCTTTATCGATCATCCTCTTGATCATTTCGTCAAAGTAGGCGCCATTGTACGGGCCAAACCAGTTCATGTCCCTGGCTTCATAAAGTGGATAATTGTAATATTTATCGGGGGTGATGTATCCTATATAGCCGCCATTAAAGCAAGTAATGATCAAATGAAGCCCTTTTTCGGCGGCATAGTCTTCCCATTCTTTCATAAATACGCCCGAAACTTCCCCACTTGAACTGATAAACAATGTTTTCCCGATTTGAACCATGTCAAAGTGGGCGTTGGTTTTTCCAAAAGCAGCATTGAAAATCCATGGACGGATGCGGACTTTTTGACTGATCCGAAAATGTGCTTTTCTTAATCCAAGTGGCAAATTTCCAAACATGAGGTTGGGTTCTTCTACCGGAAATACTTCATGGATATTTTCTGAAAGATTTCTCTGTAGAGCTAAGGCATAGGAATCGACATCTTTTGGTTCATTTCCTGCGGCTACAGGTCGGTGGCTTCCTACCGTCCCTGCGGCAAAAAGTGAAAAGTCATATTCCTCCTGCTCCATCAATTTGGTCAGGTAGTTGGGATAATCTCCTGACAAGCCCATAAATTTTGAATTTAAAATAGTCGGATGGGCACTGTATGTCAGGATTGTTCCTTTTTTCCCATTCCGCTGTTCAAATATCAATTGCCTGATGTAGGGATCTATGGGGTCTTCGGCGATCAACCTGTTCGCAAGAAGGGTGTCGGCTTTGGTTTTTCTAAAAAATACTTCTGCTGTGTCTCTGCTAGACATGGCTGATTTCAATCCTTCTAAGGTTTTGGCTTCCAGGAATTTGACGATTTTCTCATCATAGCTTCCAAAAGCCAACTTGCCGAGAAGTCCTGGAATATGTCCTCCGATGCCGCTGTGCGTGTGGGTTGCTGTAAAATAAACGTTATCCAACGCCAATCCTGATTCACTGATAGCCTGATTGATTCTTCCCTGCAGGTACGGATGTACGATCATTAATTCATAGTTCAAAAAAGCAACCGTAGAGATTCCGTTGCTGATGACCATCGTTTTGACAAAACTGCTGTCCTGCACAAATTCATATCTTCCCCGAGGTTTGTATCCCACCAATTTCGCAGGATTTGGAGGAGTGGCGTTGGTAGAGGCCCATCCCACCAGCCAGATTTCACCTGAAGAGGATGCGAGGTCCATGGTATCAAGATGAGCCACCGTCTCCAGATAATAGTCCATTTCTTTGTAATCACGCCAATCAATTCGCGTCAGCATCGTCAATGCCAAAAATACCACCACACCGAAGGTCCAGCCAAAAACTCTGAATATCCTGTGGGCTTTTGATCCGGGCATCCTGTTTATAGAAATTGGTCGTTTTATTTCTTCAAGTTAATAGGTGAATGTGCCATGTGCACCTTGAACGGTCACCTTTTTTCCTTCATGTGGAAGGACCCTTCCAATGATTTTAGCTTCCACACCCAATCCCTCGGCGATGTCCATGACTTCTTCGGCATACCTTTCTTCAAGATAAACCTCCATCCGGTGGCCCATGTTGAATACCTTGTACATCTCCTTCCAATCTGTACCGCTTTCTTCTTGGATTATTTTGAAGAGTGGCGGTGTGTCAAACAGGTTGTCCTTGACCACATGGACATTATCGACAAAATGAAGAACTTTGGTCTGTGCCCCACCGCTGCAATGTACGATGCCATGGATGGCAGGTCTCAGGTATTTCAGGACATCGACCATGATCGGTGCGTAAGTACGGGTTGGTGACAGCACCAATTTTCCCATATCGACCGAAAGTTCCGGTGCAGGATCCGTCAGGTTGTATTTTCCTGTATAAACCAAATCAGAAGGAACAGCAGGATCAAAGCTTTCGGGATATTTGGTTTTCAATAGTTTGTTGAAAACATCATGTCGGGCGGAAGTCAGGCCATTGCTTCCCATTCCCCCATTATAAGAATCTTCATAAGTAGCCTGTCCAAAGGAAGCTAATCCAACTACCACATCACCCGGTCTGATTTTATCATTGGAGATGACATCCTCTTTTTTCATTCTGCAGGTCACTGTGCTGTCTACAATCACAGTCCGAACCAAATCCCCCACATCGGCTGTTTCGCCACCTGTCAGGACGACATTGACACCATGGTCACGAAGCATCTGCAAGACTTCCTCGGTTCCGTTGATAATCGCTGATATGACCTCACCGGAGATCAGATTTTTATTTCTCCCAATAGTAGAGGATACAAGAATATTATTAACAGCACCTACACAAAGCAGGTCGTCGGTATTCATGATGATGGCATCTTGGGCGATTCCTTTCCACACACTCAGATCCCCTGTTTCCCTCCAATACATGTAAGCCAAAGAAGACTTGGTACCTGCCCCGTCAGCATGCATGATGTTGCAATAATCAGGGTCATTGCCAAGGGTATCTTCCACTATTTTGCAGAAAGCCTTGGGAAAAAGTCCTTTGTCCAATTTGGAAATGGCTTGGTGTACATCTTCTTTGGAGGCAGACACGCCCCGCTGCATATACCTTTCGTTCATCGAGAATTTGGAGATTGGTGGAATTGGACAAAGTTAAGGATTCCAACGGGATTGAAGGATGGAAAACAGGGAAGATTGGAAAATCAACCATTCAATTTTTGGCTTTGGTATTTTGGCTTTTTCCTTTTCATCGGTTAGATTTTTTTCCCTTTTACGAGGCAGATTGATCCCGGATGTTTTCAGGTACGGTCCTTTTTAATATTAAAATGAGGCTGTTTGAAATCATTTGGATATTTTGTCAGTCAAATCAACCAACCCACTCCATCCAATTTTTTATTTCCCTTTGAAACCTTATTTTTACGACCCAATTGAAAACGCATTAAAAACTTTCCCATATGCCATATTTATTTACATCAGAATCAGTGTCTGAAGGTCATCCTGACAAAGTCGCTGACCAGATTTCGGATGCCTTGATTGATAATTTTTTAGCTTTTGATCCAAATTCCAAAGTCGCCTGTGAAACATTGGTGACTACAGGACAGGTGGTATTGGCCGGAGAGGTAAAGTCTGAAATATACCTTGATGTGCAAAAAATAGCCAGAGACGTCATCAACAGAATCGGATATACCAAAGGGGAATACATGTTTGACGGGAACTCCTGCGGGGTTCTTTCTGCTATTCACGAGCAGTCACCCGATATCAACCAAGGCGTAGAAAGGGCAAATCCTGAAGAACAGGGTGCCGGAGACCAGGGAATGATGTTTGGCTATGCGACCAGAGAAACTGATAATTTTATGCCTTTGGCGCTAGACCTTTCCCATAGGATTTTGAAGGAATTGGCTGCAATGAGAAGGGAAAGCAAAGAAATTGCCTACCTCCGACCGGATGCCAAATCCCAAGTGACCATTGAATACGGAGATGACAACCAGCCTTTGCGGATCGATGCCATTGTGGTTTCGACACAACATGACGACTTCGATGAAGAACCAGCGATGTTGGCCAAGATCAAGCAAGACATCATCAAAATCCTGATCCCAAGGGTAAAGGCGCAGTTGAAACCTGAAATTCAGGCCTTATTTACAGATAAGATTATCTACCACATCAACCCGACAGGAAAATTTGTCATTGGCGGCCCACATGGAGATACAGGATTGACAGGGAGAAAAATCATCGTCGATACCTATGGTGGCAAAGGCGCCCATGGAGGCGGCGCTTTCTCCGGCAAAGACCCTTCGAAAGTTGACCGCTCTGCCGCTTATGCCACAAGACATATTGCAAAGAATATGGTGGCAGCGGGAGTAGCTGAGGAAGTATTGGTTCAGGTTTCTTATGCAATAGGAGTCGCGAAACCTATGGGAATCTATGTCAACACCTATGGAACTTCCAAAGTGAACATGAGTGACGGTGAGATCGCAAAGAAGATCGAAGCCATCTTTGACATGAGACCTTATGCGATCGAACAAAGGTTAAAACTCAGAAATCCCATCTATGAGGAAACTGCTGCTTACGGCCATATGGGACGCGAAAATGAGACTGTGACCAAAACTTTCAAAAATCCTTACGGTAATTCCAAAACCATAGTAGTGGAATTATTTACCTGGGAAAAGTTGGATTACGTAGATAAAATTAAAAAGGAGTTTGGACTATAAGGGAAAGCGGCTTTCGGGCCGCTTTTTTTGTGCATATTGGCTTTGCAGATTTTCGCATTATTTGGGGTAACCTTAATTTATGTCTATCCGTTGATTTTGTAATTCTTTGATCCATCAAGATGAAATCATTTTCGTTCACCCTGCTCTTGTTATCCGTTGTGTTTTTGGCCCAAGCCCAAACAAATCCCAAAATTTCATATCGGGAGAATTTTTTTGGAAACCATGTTTACCTGGCAAATGGCCAAAAAGTGAAAGCTGCAGAAATTGAAAAATTAATGTCCCTTTTTCCTGAAGACGCATTGTTGTTTTCCAAGGCCAACCAAAAAATGGTGATGGGGGAATCTTTTCGGTGGGGAGGTTGGATCTTAGCTACCGGTTCTTTGGTGTATCTCTTTTCAGGAGAAATCAACCAGCAGAGGGCGCTTATTGTTGGAGGATTGACCCTTGGGGCTATTACCTTAAGCACTATTTCAGTATCCATGAAGAGAAATGGAAAAAGGGAAACCTCTCATGCGATCGAAAGCTTCAATTATAAAGTCTCACGGGGTTTTGGGTATGAACCTTCCCTCAAAATTAAAATATCCCCCTTAGCCATGGGTTTAAGTCTAAATTTCTAATCGGATGAGAAAAATTGTATTTGCGCTGTTATTGGTTTGTGTCATGACCGAAGTGTATGGTCAGGAATATCCTTTTTTGAGGATTGATTACAGGGATACATTTATTGGCGACAGGATTGACATTTTAGATGGGCCAAAAGTGTTGAGTAAGGAGGAAGTGTATCAATTGATGCAGGCCCAGCCTGAGGCTTTCGAAAAATACCAATTGGCAATGAAAAAGCAGCGCACGAGCAAATTGTTGGATGGAGCTACAGTTTTGACCTCTGCCGCAGTTTTGGTTTTGAGTTTTATTCCTCCCCAATCTTCCTCCTACAATACTAGGAATAACCTATTACTTCCTGCCATGATTACTACTCTTGGATTGGGGATAGCGTCTGGATTTTATAGACGAAGCAGCCGAAACATTACCCGCGAGGCTGTGGATTTGTATAATTTTTCTGAAAAAAAGTCTGAACCAATTTATTTTGAGGATGGTCTTACCCATTACAGAATTCCTGATTTCATTGGGTTTCAAATCAGGTTTTAGATTTAGAAATTGGTATTAAGTAAACATTTCCTCTATCAAGGCATTGTAAAAATCCTTGACATCAATTCCCAAAGCACGCACTTGTTGGGATATCAAACTGGTTTCAGTTTGACCTGGAACGGTGTTGATTTCGATAAAATAGAATTTACCTGTTTCATGTTCTAAGAAATAATCGACTCTGACTGCCCCTTTGCAATTTAACTTTTGATATACTTTTTCGATGATTCGGCCTACCCTTGCCACTTCCTCCTCGGTCATTCTCCCTGGAGTAATTTCTTCACAGACACCCGGAGAATACTTGGCCTCAAAATCAAAAAATTCCTTGCTGCTGATGATCTCAGTAGCTGGGAGGACGGTAGTAATGCCTCTTGACCGATAGACTCCGATCGAAAACTCCCTGCCGGAAACAAATTCCTCTACCAATACCTGAGAATCCTCCGCAAATGCCTTGTCCAAAGCTTCCTGCAACTCATTAGGTTCTTTGACTTTGGTCATCCCGATACTTGAACCACCATTGTTAGGCTTGATGAATAACGGAAGGCGAAGCTCCTTTAAAATTTTACTCTCATTATCAGGGTTGTTGGTAAACAGCTGAATGGACTTGGCAACAAACAATTCATCGATGTCTTGGACAATTGCTTTGGTATAACCTTTATTCATCGTGATGGCAGAGGTCAGGGCATCACAGGTGGTATAAGGAAGTCCGATCATATCAAAATAGCCCGCTAGCTTTCCATCTTCGCCAGGAGAACCATGGAGGATGTTGAAAACCCCATCAAATTTGATTTTTTCCCCATTGATGAAAACCGAAAAATCATTAAGGTCAATAGAGATTTTAACACCAGAACTGGTTTCATGATACCAATTTCCGGGATAAATAAAAATTTTAAATACGTCATATAGGTTACGGTCGAGCGTTTTTTCAACAACCGCAGCACTTTTAAGCGAGATGACAGATTCTCCTGTATATCCTCCGGTAACTAAGGCAATTTTTTTCTTCATGGCATGCAAAAGTAAAAAATCAATCTCCATTTATCATTAATCGATCCCAAAAAATAGGAGTATAAAAATTCTGACTAACAATTTCCCGAGCCGAATTACTTTATGCCTTGTTTATTCAAAACTAGATTCGGAAATTAGGTCAAAATACTTGCTAGGAATTCATTTTTATCTAAAATCATGGCCATGAAATTATCCCTAAAAATTTCCTTTATTGTTCTTATTCTGCTTTCTATTTCTAAAGAAGCCTCGGCTCAGAGTGAAAGTACTGCTGTTTCAGAAGGACCCTATATTTTTTTTAAAGGAGATCAGATTGCCGTCAAATGGGTAGAAGACGGTCAAATGAAAGAAACGGATAATCCAAGCGCTGATTTCCTGCAAAGTGAATTCCAACTAGGATTAAATCCAAAGGTATTCCTTCAAAATAAAAAGATTGTTCCTGAATTCTATCAGGAATACGAAGGTGTTTCAAATCTCGTGGTCATCTCTGATGTCCACGGCCAATATGGGCTCACAGTAGAATTGCTCAAAGCCCATGGTGTAATTGACGAAGATAACAATTGGAATTATGGGAAAGGACATCTTGTAGTCAATGGTGACATATTGGGCAGGGGGGATTCGGTCACCGAAGTATTGTGGCTAGTGTATAAGCTTGAGCAACAAGCCAAAATAAAAGGTGGCCATGTACATTTCCTTTTAGGAAATCATGAGCTGATGGTTATCGAAAATGACTTGAGGTTTCTCAATGAGAAATATGTGAGTGCAGCCAGAATTATGGGAATCAGGCCAGCCTCCTTGTATGCTGAAGATGCGGTTTTAGGCAATTGGCTCCGGAAACGGCCCATCATCATCACCATTGATGATTTGTTGATTACACATGCGGGGATCTCTCCAGCATTTATCGGGAGAAATCTGACAGCCAAAAAAGTGAATACCCTTTTTTATAAAAAAATTCTTAAGGCCTCCAACAGAAGGAAAAACGAACTCCAGAATTTTCTGACCGGTGAAGAGGGCCCAATTTGGTATCGGGGATATTTTATCCAACCTACTCCTACCGAGCAGCAACTGGATGATATGTTGGATTTCTTTGATTCCAAAAAAATTATTGTTGGCCATACTTCCTTGGGTTTTATTACCGGCCTTTTTGGAGGACGGGTGATCGGGGTGGATTCCAATATCAAGGATGGAAACACAGGGGAAATTCTTATTGTAGAAAACGGTGAAGCATTTCGTGGGAGAACCAACGGAAGCAGGCTTAAACTGTGACCAACACCATGCTGATGTTTTTAACCTTCTGAATTAGAAATCCGGCCACAAAATATTCTTTCGCCTATTTGATGCTTTTTTTTACTTTTAAGCCGGATTATAAATCATTATAAAAATGAATAGAGTAAAGCAAATTGGTCTTCTGGCCATTCTGATGGTTTTTGGATGTGCTGTGATGGCACAACAAAAGAAGAAAGTCACCCTCGAGGATGTTTTCAAAAACAACACCTTCTCCCAAAAGTCAATCCAAGGGATCAATTGGATGAAGGATGGACAATTCTATAGTACGCTCCAAAAAGGAACAGCCGGTCCTAAAGTAGTGAAGGTCAATGTTGCGACAGGAGACGAAGCTGGAGTTTTGATCGATGGTGCAGCCCTTGGGGTCAATTTTTCAAGTTATTCTTTCAATGCCGATGAGACCAAAGCGCTGATCGCTTCAGAAGTAGAAAGTATTTACAGGAGGTCAAGCAAGGGCGTTTTTCATTTAGTGGATCTGAAATCAGGCACTGCCCAAAAACTTCTGAATGGAGAGAAAATCATGTACGCTACCCTCTCTCCCGAAAATGACAAGGTCGCTTTTGTCAAGGACAATAACATTTTTATCATAGAATTGGCAAATAACCAACTAACCCAAATCACAGATGACGGAAAATGGAATCAAGTATTGAACGGTGCTGGAGATTGGGTGTATGAAGAGGAATTTTCTTTATCCAAAGCATTTTCTTGGTCTCCTGACGGGCAGAAGATTGCTTTTATAAGATTGGACGAGACAGATGTACCCGAATTCAATATGCAGCTTTGGGGAAAATTGTATCCTCAGGATTATAAATTCAAATATCCAAAAGCAGGAGAAGCCAATGCCAAAGCTAGCATCCATATTTATGACCTGATAAGTAAAAAGACTATAAAAGCTGATGTGGGTGCGGAAACAGATATTTACTTGCCGAGAATTTATTGGACAGGTGAAGCCAATACTTTGGCCTTTTTGCGAGTAAACAGACTTCAAAATCAGATTGACCTGTTGTATACCGATGCGCAATCAGGTCAGAGTAAAGTAATCTTGGAGGAAAAATCAAAAACCTATGTGGATCTTAATTACAATGACGATTTGAGGTTTTTGGGGGACAATAAAGGCTTTATCAGAACTTCGGAACAGGACGGTTTCAAACATATCTATCACCATGGCAATGATGGAAAGCTTATCCGCCAGATTACTTCCGGCAAATGGGAAGTGACGAATCTGGTCGGAATAGATGAAAAAGGGAAGAAAATCTATTTCATTTCTACAGAGGCCTCACCTATGGAAAGAAACCTGTATGTGATCAATCTCGATGGGAAAAACAAAAAGATCCTTACACTGGAAAAGGGGACTTATTCTATCAATATGAGTAAGGATTTCAAATACTATATAGCTAATTATACAAATGCATCTACACCACTCCAAGTAACTTTGAATGAATCTTCCGGTAAGTTGCTAAAAGTATTAGAAGAAAATCAAGAGCTTAAAGGCAAACTTGCCACCTTTGCCATGTCAGAAAGGGAATTTTTTGCTTTCAAAACGGTAGAAGGGACTTCATTAAATGGCTATATGATCAAGCCTTCGGATTTTGATCCCAACAAAAAATATCCGGTATTGATGTATGTCTATGGAGGACCGGGTTCTCAGAATGTCATGAATTCATGGGGTGGAACAAGGGACTTTTGGCACCATCACCTTGCGGCAGAAGGTTACATAGTCGCCTGCGTGGACAATAGAGGCACCGGTGCAAGGGGTAGGGATTTCAAACATGCTACTTATGCCAATCTTGGAAAACTTGAAACTGAGGACCAGATAGCTGGAGCCAAATATTTGGGTTCTCTTCCATTCATTGACAAGTCAAGGATAGGAATCTGGGGCTGGTCGTATGGAGGATACATGTCTTCGCTTGCACTGATGATAGGCAATGATGTTTTCAAATCCGCGATTGCTGTGGCCCCTGTGACGACTTGGAGGTATTACGATACCATTTATACAGAGCGTTATCTTCAGACACCTCAGCAAAATGCAGCAGGATACGATGACAACAGTCCGATTACCCATGTATACAAATTGAAAGGTAACTTGCTTTTGATCCATGGCACAGGGGATGACAATGTGCATTATCAAAATGCCGTGGACCTCGTAGATGCCTTGATCAAAGCTGACAAACAGTTCGAGACAATGTATTATCCCAACCGAAACCATGGCATTTCCGGCGGCAATACTTCATGGCATTTGTATTCTCTGATGACTGATTTTATTAAGAGAAAGCTTTAAAGAAACAAGAGACGAGATGCGAGAAGCGAGATTCAAGAAAAGGGATTGATGGGGCCTGAAGCGAGGAATGGAAAAAGAGATGGATTTGGAAGTGATTTTTTTAATGGGCATAGATTTGCTCAACTATTTGGTATGAATACCCTTAATCTTAGAACCAAAGATCAATGAACCAAGGTAAAAACTGCCTTGGTTTATTTTTTTTGAAGGAAATAACCATTAATCGACTTCAATAGCCACCTGTGTTTATTTTATTTTTTACCCCAATTAATGGGCTTAGCTTTCGGGTTCGGAACTTAAATCTAACCTTTCGGTTATTACTTGGTCAAGATGAAAACCAGTATGTTATATTATAAAACTTACAAGCATCCAACCAGTTCCGAATGGGTTGTATTTATTCATGGAGCAGGTGGTTCGTCCTCTATTTGGCATAAACAGATCCGGGAATTCAGACAAGAATTAAACCTTTTGCTGATAGACTTGAGAGGCCATGGAAAATCTGCAGGCTATATCAGAAACATTTGGAAGGAGGAATATACCTTTCCTGCTGTCACAAAAGATATCA
Organism: Aquiflexum sp. TKW24L; assembly: GCF_023502205.1. GTDB lineage: Bacteria > Bacteroidota > Bacteroidia > Cytophagales > Cyclobacteriaceae > Cognataquiflexum. Next base: position 75,742 of record NZ_JAMFLG010000010.1, read on the forward strand.
TTGAAGTTTTAGATCATCTAAAATTGCCTGCTGCCCATGTGATGGGCGTTTCTCTTGGGACGATTTTGGCAAGACAATTGGCCGAGATGGAACCTCAAAGAGTCAAATCATTGATCCTTGCAGGAGCGATAACAAGATTGAATTTTACTTCAAGGGTGCTTGTGATCCTTGGTGATGCTTTCAAAAGCGTGGTGCCATATATGTGGCTTTATAGTCTTTTTGCTTGGATTATCATGCCAAGAAGACACCATGCTGAATCAAGGAATCTCTTTATCAATGAAGCAAAAAGGCTATGTCAGAAGGAATTTATCCGTTGGTTTAAATTGACCAAGGATATAAACCCACTTCTCAAATTTTTCAAAGAAAGGGATCTCTCCATTCCTACTCTCTATGTGATGGGCGAGGAAGATATCATGTTTCTGGAAGCAGTAAAAAAAATTGTTAAAGAGCATAAACTTTCGATCCTCAATGTTGTCAAAGCATGTGGTCATGTAGTCAATGTCGAGCAGCCTGAAGTTTTTAACCAATTGTCCCTCCAGTTTATAAGAAATCAACAACCAGCCTTAAATGGATTTTCTGAATAAGTAGAATGAAAAAACAAACAAAAGCCGTTTTAATTATTGCCATAGTTCTCGTATTGGCAGTTATTTTTATTTATCCAAGGTGGGATCAGTTTATGGGTAGAACTGAAAAAACCGCAACCTCCGGACAGGCAGGTGGACCTCAGGGTTCCGGTCAGCCTATTCCCGTCAATGTAGTCGAAATCCGTCCCGAAAGATTGGAAAATAATCTTAGTGTAACAGGAACAATTATTCCAAATGAAAGTGTAAATCTTAGGTCTGAGATTTCCGGGCTTGTAAATAAAATTTCCTTTAATGAAGGTCAGTTTGTAAAGAAAGGCACTCCCCTTCTTTACCTCAATGACGACGAACTTAATGCCCAATTCCAAAGACTGGATTTTACCAGAAAGCTTTTCCAAAGTCAGGAAAACAGACAAAAGCAACTCTTAGCCAAGGAAGCCATCAGTCAGGAAGAGTACGATATCGTGCTCAACCAATTTAACACGAACCTTTCTGATATCAAATTGGTAGAAGCACAGTTGACCAAAACAGTCATCAGAGCTCCTTTTGATGGAGTTTTAGGATTAAGAATGATTTCCGAGGGTAGTGTTATCGGCTCTACGGATGTGATTGCCAATATTGTAAATATTGATCCGATCAAAATTGAATTTTCCATTCCTGAGAGATATGCCAACCAAGTGAAGGTCGGTTCCAAGATTATTTTTTCAAATGAATCCGAAGGAGTAGATGTTGAGGGAATAGTCTATGCTTTTGAGCCTACTATTGATACCGGGACCCGGACATTGAAGATCCGCGCACAAAGCCCTAACAGAGAAAGGAAATTTCTCCCGGGTATGTTTGTCAGGATAAAATATATTCTTGGTGTGGAAGAAAATGCACTGATGGTACCAGCTGAATCCGTCATACCGGAATTGGCAGGTTACAAGGTCTTTGTTGTTAATAAAGAAAGTACAATAGAAGAAAGAAAGGTGTCCATCGGAACCCGTACGGAGAGTTTTGTACAGATTGTCGATGGATTAAAAGAAGGGGAACTCGTTTTGAGCACTGGAGTCTTGCAAGTAAGAACAGGAATGCCTGTCACCTATACTAAAATCAATTAAGATATGGCCAGTTTATCAAGTATCAGTATCAGCAGACCTGTTCTTGCCATAGTGATGTCATTGACAATAATGCTATTTGGTATTATTGGAATTAGTTTTTTGGGCATAAGGGAGTTTCCAAGTGTGGACCCTCCGATTATCAACGTCCGGACGGCTTATGTTGGTGCCAATGCTGATGTCATTGAGGCCCAGATTACCGAGCCCTTGGAAGAGGCAATCAACGGTATTGCAGGTATCAAATCCCTTACTTCAACCAGTAATGACGGAACTAGCAATATTACTGTTGAATTTGATGTAGGAGCTGACCTTGAAGCAGCAGCCAATGATGTTAGGGATAAAGTTTCCGGTGCGCAGCGTAACCTTCCACCAGATGTAGAACCACCTGTAGTATCCAAGGCAGATTCAGATTCGCAGCCTATCGTTTTTTTAGGTGTTCAGAGCGAGACTAGAAACCTTTTGGATCTATCCGACATTGCTTCTAATATATTCAAAGAAAGGCTTCAGACCATTCCGGGAGTTAGTACAGTTCAGATTTGGGGAGAAAAAAGATATGCCATCAGGCTGAGGATGGATCCCTTGAAAATGGCTTCTTATGGGGTAACTCCCTTGGATGTGCTCAATAAAGTGCAAAGTGAAAACGTGGAATTGCCATCTGGAAGAATCGAAGGTGCTGCCATTGAGCTTTCTGTTAGGACCAAAAGTAGGTTGAGTACGCCACAGGAATTCAATGACCTGATTATAAAGGATGATCAAAACAATATTGTAAGGTTTCAGGATATCGGCGCAGCGGAAATGTCTGCATTGAATGAAAGGACAGTTCTCAAGAGAGATGGAATCCCAATGGTTGGGGTAGTTTTGGTTCCCTTACCTGGGTCTAATAATATCGAAATTGTAGATGAGTTTTATAAAAGGCTGGAGACGATCAAGAAAGACCTGCCTGCTGACATTCGAGTTGACATCGGATTTGATTCTACCACATTTATCAGAAGTTCTATTGCAGAAGTTCAGGAAACAATCTTTATCGCATTTATCCTCGTCGTTTCGATTATTTTCTTGTTTTTGAGAGATTGGAGGACAACTTTCATTCCTGTATTGACTATCCCAATATCCTTGATTGGGGTATTTTTTATCATGTATTTGATGGATTTCTCTATCAATGTCCTGACTCTTTTGGGTATAGTACTTTCCATCGGTTTGGTGGTGGATGATGCAATTGTTGTTTTGGAAAATATTTATTCCAGAATAGAAAAAGGAGAAAATCCGGATACAGCAGCAGCCAAAGGTTCAGAAGAAATTTTCTTCGCTGTCATTGCAACAACGGTTGCACTCGCGGCTGTATTTCTTCCGGTAATTTTCTTGACGGGTACCACAGGAAGGCTCTTCCGAGAGTTTGGTATTGTAGTAGCAGGGGCGGTAATCATTTCCTCCTTTGTGGCTTTGACGATGACTCCGATGTTGAGTTCTAAGTTATTGAAGAAAAGAGAAAAGCAGAATGCCTTTTATAATTGGACTGAGCCTTTCTTCGTTTGGTTGAACGACCTTTACGAAGGGGCACTGAATAATTTCATGAAGGTAAGATGGAGTGCATTTGCCATTATCTTCATCATGGGTTTTGGTATCTATTATTTTTTCAAAGTAATACCCACCGAACTTGCTCCTGTGGAGGATAGGGGAGAAATGAGGGTCAATATCTCGGGCCCTGAAGGTGCGACTTTTGGGTATATGGATAAAGTCCTCGATGAAATGACAGTTGATTTCATGAATCAGATTCCTCCTGAAGAAAGAGCCGGAATTACGACCGTAACATCTCCTGGATTTGGAACATCCAGTACCAATTCAGGTTTTCTGCGATTGATTTTGGTCGATGCGGCTGATAGGGAAAGAAGTCAAATGGAGATCTTTGGTCAGGTTTCCAATATGATTAAAAAATATACTGCCGTTAGGGCTTTCGTTACCCAACCCCAATCAATCGGCGATAGAAGAGGTGGTTTACCTGTTCAGTATGTGATTCAGGCACCTACCTTAGACAAACTGAAGGAAGTAATTCCGGCTTTTATGGAAAAGGCAGGACAGAGCCCAGTATTTAGTTTTTCGGATATCAACCTGAAATTTACCAAACCTGAAATTGAGGTAGAAATCAACAGAGAAAAAGCGAGAAATGTCGGTGTATCTGTACAGGAAATAGCCAGAACATTACAGCTCTCTTATTCGGGTCAAAGATTTGCTTACTTTATCATGAATGGAAAGCAATATCAAGTCGTCGGTGAAATGCAGCTCGCAGACAGAAATGAGCCCGTGAACTTAAGGATGCTGTATGTGAGGGCGGATAATGGACAGCTCATTCAGTTGGATAACTTGGTGACTATCAATGAAAAAAGTACACCACCGCAATTATACAGGTTCAACAGATTTGTGAGTGCCACGGTATCTGCAGGCCTAGCAGAAGGATATACCATTGGAGCGGGTTTGGATGAGATGGACAGGATTGCAGAAGAAGTTTTAGATGATTCTTACAGCACTGATGTTGCGGGACTATCCAAAGAATTCAGAGAGAGTTCTAACAGTTTGATCTTTGCTTTTCTATTTGCATTGGTATTGATCTATTTGGTGCTTTCTGCACAGTTTGAGAGCTTCTTGGATCCTCTTACCATCATGTTTACAGTGCCATTGGCATTGTTTGGTGCTTTGTTCTCTTTGTGGTTATTTGATTTTACCTTGAATATTTTCAGTCAGATCGGGATCATCATGCTCATAGGTTTGGTGACGAAAAATGGTATTTTGATTGTGGAGTTTGCCAATCAGCGAAAAGCCCAGGGTATGACCATTGATGAGTCAATCATTGGAGCCTCTGCTGCCCGTTTCAGGCCAATTTTGATGACAAGTTTGTCCACGATATTAGGTATCCTTCCTATTGCATTGGCTTTAGGGGCAGGTGCGGAAAGCAGGGTGCCTATGGGAGTTTCAGTTATAGGTGGTTTGGCATTTTCCACTATTCTGACATTGTTTATTATCCCCGCCATTTATACCTATTTAACATCCAAGAAAGGAAGATTAGCAAGAGTCTAATGAGAAAATCACTTTTAATATTAATGCTCAGTGTATGGGCGATGTCTTCTCTTTTTGCACAAGAAGGGGAAGAGCTAGATTTGGAAAAAGCAGTTCTGATCGGTTTGGAAAAGAACTACGGTATAAAGATCACAGCAAACAATGTGATTATTGCCGAAAGGGATATCAAGATAGGAGTAGGTAGTTTCTTCATGCCGGTAATTGACGCAAATGCCATCAGGACCTTCAGCAAGGAAGATGTGGAGCAGACTTTTGTTACCAATCCGGAAAATCCAAACAAAATAGACAATGCAAGATCTAATACTGAAAACTATTCCATAGTTGGTTTTTTTGGATTCAGGCCTGAGACTATTTTTACCCTCAAAAGACTTGGGGTGATGGCTGAGATGAGTGAACTCCAAGCAAAGATATTGGTTGAAAACACGGTCGCGGCAATTTCCAGCGCTTACTTCAGGATGGTGCTGGAATCCCAACGCTACAATGTGTTGCGAACAACCCTCGACCTCTCCCAGGCAAGGTTGGATATTGCCAAAGCAAGGTATGAATTGGGAGGTGCAGGTAGAAGTGATTTTCTAACGGCACAAGTCGATTACAATGCAGATCTTTCTTTGCTGACCAATCAGGAATTGGTTATTAAAAACGCTAAAATCAATATCAATGAGTTATTGGCTTTGCCTCCCACAACCAATTTTGCTATCAATGACACTATTGTCATAGATACTCACCTTGGTCTCGAGGAATTATTGGAAAATGCCAACACCAACAACAAACAATTTCTCTTGACCCAAAGACAGGAAAATGATGCTTATTTGGCGCTCAGGGAGACACAGGCCCTTAGGCTTCCCTCAGTCAACTTGAACGGCGCTTACAATAACAACACTTTTAAATCCGATGCGGGTTTCTTGTTAGAAAACCAACGTCAGGGGTTTAACTACGGGGCCAATGTGTCATTGAATCTATTCACAGGTTTTACGGTCAATAGAAGAATCCAAAATGCAAGGGTTCAAAAACTGAATGCTGAATATGCTTTATTGGATATGGAGATTTTAATGAATTCGGATATCCAACGTGCCTACAATACTTACCTTACAAATAAGGAACTTCTTGAGATCGAATTTGATAATTATAAAGTTGCCACTGAAAATGCAGACATAGCATTGGAAAGGTTCCGTTTGGGAATATCCGATTACCTTCAGTTCAGGGATGCACAGCTGAATTTATTGACTGCAGAAAATAGATTATTGACAGCTATATTTAATATCAAAGAAATGGAAATTGAGCTAATGAGGCTGTCAGGAAGAATTTTTTATCAAGAAGGGCAAGAAAATTTTCAGTTAACAATTGATTAAGTAAATTACCCTCAAGATATTGATAATCAATATAATATAATACCAACGAAAAATCATTGGTATTTTTTTATGCAAAAAAATGCATTTCATAACCCAAAAAATTTGGTATGTAAATTGCTTTGAACGACATTTGTATAAACCAAAGTCCTGCAAAGGTCACAAATGGAATGAAAAAGACAGGAATCAACATACTGTTTTTGATAGTATTTACACTTTTTGGGTTTCAATGCACCCCATTTGAAAGAACCGAAACAGAGGTAAATTTTTTGGAAAACCCAGTTCTGTTAGACTTGGATGATATTAAGAAGAGAGGTTACATCCGGGCTGTTGTAGATAATTCTTCCACCAGTTATTACATATATAGAGGAAGGAGAATGGGCTATGAATTTGAAATGCTAAAGACCTTGGCATCTTCTCTAGGTGTTAGACTCCATCTCATTGTCAAATCAGATATTGAAGAAGCTTATTCTCTTTTGAATAAAGGAAAAGCAGACATCATAGCGATGAATCTCGCAGTGAGTGAAGATAGGAAGAAGATTGGCACTTTTACTTCGCCAATTGGAACCATGGGTACTGTCCTGGTTCAAAAAAATGGGCCTACAAAAATTACAGATCCTTTTGAATTGAATGACAAAGTGGTCCATATTCAAAAAGATGCAATCTATAAATCCCAATTGAATTCACTGCAAAATAACCTAGGAATACACCTGTCTGTTTTGGAAGAAAAAAGCAACAGTGACTTTCTGGTGAGTAAGGTAAACAAGGGAGAAATAGAATATACAGTCGTGGATAAAGTTGCTGCGATAGTCAACGCCTCCTATTACGATAACCTTGACGTTCAACTTGAAATAAGTCCCAAGGCTGATGTTGCCTGGGTAGTAAGGAAAAACGCTCCTCAGCTTGAAAAGGAAGTCAACGATTGGATTCAGAAGAAAAATAAATCAGGTTACATCAAAACACTATATGCAAAGTATTTCCAAAATACTAAAAATAACTTTTATAGAGCCAACAGCTCATTTTCATCCTTGGGAGGAAATAAAATCTCCCAATATGATGACCTGATCAAAAAGGGAGCAGAAAATCTGGGTTGGGATTGGAGGATGTTGGCGTCATTGGTTTACAAGGAATCAGGTTTCGATACCACAGCGACCTCTTATGCTGGCGCCTCGGGACTGCTCCAGCTGATGCCGGTTACTTTGGAGCGTTTTGGTGTAACAAATCCTAACGATCCGATCGAAAGTATGATGGGAGGGGTCAACTACCTGAAATATTTGGATAAATTTTGGAAGGAAAAAATTCCTGAGACCAATGAAAGGATAAAATTTATTTTGGCATCCTATAATGTCGGCCATGGGCATGTGTTGGATGCTTGGAGGCTTACAATGAAATATGGTGATAATGAACAGAACTGGAATCATGTTGCCCAGTTTTTGAAACTCAAATCCGACCCGGTATTTTATAAAGATCCGGTTGTGAAAAGCGGTTATGCAAAAGGTCACGTTGCAGTATCCTATGTCGAAGATATCCTGACACTCTACGATTCGTATCGGGAGTTAATTGAGCCTTAACTTCCTGAGTACAACACAAAAACCACAGGAATTTTATGTAGGTCCAGCTGAATTTTTCTCCACTCTGAAACAGATTTAGTGAGAATCATTTCATCTGGACCTGTTATATTTTTACCAATACAAAGTTTGGTATTTGGATTTAGTGTACTCTTCAAATCCTCCATCAGGTGGTTATTGCGAAAAGGGGTCTCCATAAAAATCTGCGTCCTGTTATTTTTAAAAGACTCCGTTTCAAGGTTTTTGATGGCTTGAATACGGTCATTTTTTTCAATAGGTAAATACCCATGAAAGGCAAAAGACTGACCATTGAATCCTGAACCCATCAAAGCCAAAAATATGGAACTTGGTCCGGAAAGCGGGACAACCTTGATGCCTTTAGCATGGGCATAAGCCGCTGCTGCTGAACCTGGGTCGGCAATTCCCGGGCAACCTGCCTCTGACATGACACCTACATCCTGGCCCGAAAATATAGGCTTCATGATCCTTTCCAACTCTGCGCTTTTGGTGCTTTTATCCAAAATTTCAAATTGTAATTCCTCAATTTTCAATCCTAGTTTTAGGCTGCTGATATACCTTCTTGCGGTACGGACATTCTCTACCAAAAAGTAATTGAGGTTCTTTATGGTATCTTTAACTTGGGGGCTGATGACCTTGTCAGCAGTATTCTCTGCAAGGACAGTTGGGATCAAAAATAATTTGCCTATTTTCATATTTATTAAGTATTTATAAAATTAATGTTTCAACAAACTCTTGGATTTCAGGTTGGGAATTGGAGCTTTCATGAGAAGGATAGTTGATACTCTAATATTAAAACTAACCAACTTCCGAAGATATGAAATATGTACCCTTAGTATGCCTCATTATTGTACTCTTTTGTGCTCCAGCCTTTTCGCAGACTGAAGCAAAAATGATCGATGTAGAATTAGATTTTTTTGGTGGAAAACCTCAGTATAGTGTTTCGGGCAAAAAACTTTTGCACAAAGATTTAGAGGTGATCATGGAAAATTTTCCTGAACCTAAAATTTCTTTTGAGAAAGCAACAAAGAGAAAAAAAGTAGCAACTCCATTACTTGCTATAGGAGGAGCAGGAATGATAGCAAGCTTATTCCTTACGACAACCGATGCCGGACCTCCTGTTTTTTGGTCCTCCTTTGGTGTATTTATGGTTGGTGCGGGTTATTTTCAAGGATATCTTGTCAATCTTCAGAAGTCCGTCAATACCTATAATCAAAATCTATATAATTCTGGCAGGACACGAAGCAGTCTTGACATTAAAATCTCTCCTTCACAAACTGGATTTGTTTACAGTTTTTGAGAAAAGGTAAGGTCAGGAATTAACCAAAAGTCTATCTTTCGCTTGTCCCCTGTAGTATTGACCTGATTTTCCACTTTATTACAACAAAAATATGTACTCAAAGAATACTAGATATTTCCTGCTCAGTATAGTTTTTCTTTCCATTCAATTCACTCCGATTCATGCTCAAAACATCAAAGTCCTTGTCGGAGGAACCATGATTGATGGTTTTGGTGGACCACCTCTCCGCAACTCTGTTATCATTATCGAAAATGACAGAATTAAAGAAATAGGGCAAGTCGGAACATTGGCAATACCTTCCGGAGCAGAAATTATTTCTACAGAGGGAATGTCCGTACTTCCCGGTCTTTGGGACATGCACGTACACCTAATGCTCAACGGCCACAGTAATTATACACATTGGGACAGCACATACATCGGTGTTTTTGAATCAGTCATCATGCCTTCTTCAGCTCATCAACTTCTAATGGCAGGTGTAACTAGTGCACGTGAACTTGGCGCACCACTTGAAGCGAGTATCAATGTGAGAGACCGGATCAATAAAGGCGAAATTCCCGGTCCGACAGTTTATGTGTCGGGACCTTTTATCCAAAAAAAACCATATCCAAGAACAGAGGAATTCCGATGGGGGGTAAATGGGGTACAGGATGCACGAAACAAAGTCAAGATTTTGGTTGATGCAGGTGTGGATGTGATCAAACTGATCGATCAGGATGAAATGACTTTTGAGGAAGCCAAAGCGGTAGTAGACGAAGCCCATAAATATGGCAAACCCGTTGTCGGCCATTCACATCGGCCTGATGAAATCCGGATTGGATTAAAAATCGGGATTGATTGTTTTGAGCACACGGGACTTTCATCCGCTCCAGAATATCCCGCTGATATCATCGAAATGATCAAAGAACGTACAGCCAAAATGAATATGGGACCCTTGTTTTGGACTCCAACTGTGGAGGGTCTGTACAACTACGAATACATGCGAAATAATCCGGAGAAATTGGATGACCCATCTTGGCATCTGGATTTACCGGATTCTATCATCAGGGATATCAGGGCTTCGCTAAGGTACCCGGGAAGAATGCCATATTTCCAATTGACCCCTGTCCGAAAACCAACTTTGGAGAAAAAAATAAACCAACTCAAAGATGCGGGTGTGGTCTTGATGATCGGGACAGATTCAGGTATTCCCATGAAATTCCACAGCCAAAGTACTTGGAATGAATTGGATGTATGGGTCAATGAATTTGGTTTTGACCCAATGCTGACTATCAAAGCCGCTACTTATTGGCCGGCAGTATCTATGCGGGTTGAACAGGATTATGGCACTATAAGCGAAGGCAAATACGCTGATATCATCGCAGTCCGCGGAGATGTCTTGCGCTATATCAGCCTACTCCAAAACGTGGACATGGTGATCAAGCATGGGAAAAGAGTGAAATAAATAGTCATCTTTTGGCAAAAGGAACAGAAAAAATAGTTTGGTGATCCAGGTTCGGTGTAAAATAGCTGATCATAAACTCACCTGATGTTCCGTAAACCAATTTTCACACTTCTCACTGCTACTGCAAACTGTCAGCGCATACGGATCAATCCTCTTCCTTTAACCCTTCAAAATTATTCTTTCTCTCTTGACTCTCGTTTCTTGTTGTTTTTTTTGGCTTTACCGGTTTAGACTGCCCTAGGCCAAGACTGCCTTTCATGCCACTGAAAGTTGCTTTCCACCAATAGTTGAAAATGAATTTTTCTGTATCCCTTACTTCATAGATTTTCCCAATTATCGGCTTTCGGAGGTATCTTCGGGGGTTATTGGACCTGACAGCAAATGAATTCAATACAAATGTCAAAATAGCATCTCTACCTTTGGCTTTTTCCAATGTCATTTTATCCAACAGGAACAGGTGTAAATCTGAATACAAAAATGACATCTGGCCAACAGCCTTATCTTTGTCTGCTGAAAATGACCAATCGGCGCCATTAACTTTCCCCCTTTTTACATTTACAAAGGCATTTGGTCCTAGAATGGAATTAAGGGTGGACATCTCAAATGCACCAAGCTGAGCATTGATTCTCATCAAATAAGGATCCTCAAAAAACAAATGCCCTTGAAGATTGAGGTCTGCTTGGCCATTGAGTTTTGCGTTTACGATCAAAAATGCTTCTTCCAAAGGATAGGGTTCTCCTGATTTTGAAAGATAAAATGGATACAGTCCCGCATTCAGGTTGTTAAATGTCAATTCTCCCGGTATCATTCCATTTTCCGGAAACTCGGAGTAAGTAATTCTTGCATTTTCAATGATCAAAGTATCCAACCTTAAGTCAAGTCCGGCCTTTTGCATCAATTCCTGAGGCATGAACTTATGGACACTCTCCCCTATTGGAAGCCTCTTGTCTTTAAACAAACTGGCATCCAATCCATTGACTTTGAGTGACTTTGCTGACAACACATTTTCTTCCAAAAACTTATCCCAAGCCACCCCTTCAAGAACCAGCAATGGCACTTTGATGTGAGATATATCTACTTGTTTACCCACAATTTGACCATATTGATAGCGGCCAAATCTTGGCGAAAATTCTATGTCTTTGATCCTAATCTCTTCATTATTTAAGCTGAGTTGTCCTATGGTGACCTTATTGAGACTGTCTGCCAACAATATTTGATATTCAGGTATTGAAAAGGAATATTTTTGGTTAAGGAAATCAGCGGGATTAAATTGATCAATATTTAAAAGGTCAATTTTTGTCCCTAACAAGGAAAAATTTACGGCATTGAAATGACGTGCCTGTTTGGAACCACCTTTATCAAAAATGGAAAAATTTCCTTCCACAATTTCAAAATCGTCTACCAGAAAATATTCAAACATACTTTTACCCGGATCTTTCGCCTGTTTCTCATTTTTAGGGACTTTGACCTCATCGAGAAATACCTCCAAGTCAGGCCGATATAACCGCAGTTGTTTGATCCATAAGTCTTTGCTCGATTGTAGATCTGCGAGTGAATTGATTTTGATAAGGGCCGAAGGTATATGGCCGGAAAATACGGGAAAGCCAGGATTTCCTCCCAAATCGCCGGGTATCACCCTAAAGTTGTTTATGAGAACTCCGTCATACTTTGTGTCCAACTCCACTTTCGAAAAAGTTACCTGATGGACACTGTCATTCAGAGTCAGCCAAAATTCATCCAATTCCAATGTAATTCCATCAAACAAACCTGCGATTTCACCTTTCTGAATCGTTGCAGAATCCAACAACAACTTGAATACTTTAAGGTCGATCCCGGTGTTGATGAGTTCCCTTGGGGTTCCGTTTTCCTTAAAGGATAGGCTGAATTTCGCATCAATTGTCTCTATGGTGTCTATGGCGACAATGCTGATATTCTTAGGGAGGTTCATTTCCCTTGGAGCTCTTTTTATATCGGAAAGGTCTTCTTCTCCATTCCAATCATTGTCAATAAGCAACTCAACAGAAGAACCTACCAGCCCTACTTTCTCCAAGCTCAAAGTATTGTCAAATAAAAAGGCTTCCAAATCAACGCCTCGAAATGAAAGAATAGGGATATTGGCTGTTACCTTTGTCTTATCAGAAAAAGTCCTGCTTGGACTTAACTTGACATTCCTTGTGATTATCTCCTCCCTTGAAGTGTTGAAATTGATCCCATCAGCTTGGATGGTATATTTTCCACTTCCGATGTTAAAAACATAATTACTTAAATTTAAATCAAGCTCATCAGAATAAAATGTATTGATTTCATTGGAAGCTGTTGCCTCATTAATAAAAAATTTTTTCACGGATATGGTAACATTCTCTTCCGAAAAGCTCCGCGCTTTGTCTGTGATAAAATTCTGGTAGTTAAGTTTGGCATTTTTAATGTTTATAGAATCTACTTGAATTTCGGAAAAATAATTTGTCAACAATTCCAAAATTTCCCCTCTTTGTAAATCATTCGCAGAACCAACTTCATTTTTTGGTTTGTATCGGAAAAGATTGATGGTTGGGGAAGGGACCAAAATCTCATTCACTCTAAGAATACCATCAAAATATGCTTGGGGAATATCCACTCCTTTGGCGATAAACTTTGGAACATAAATATCCAATGTTGTCGTTTTATCATACCTGTTTAAGATTTGTTGGATTTGGTTCTGATTGAGCGGACGTATTGCAAATCCATCAATTTCAATTTGGAATTCTTTGGTATCCAAAAAAATCCGGTCGGCTTTGAATATATGAAGGTTGTCAGCAAGCTTTAAGGCATAATCTTCTATTTCCAGCTGTAGGTTTTCCGCCAAAAACACACCTTTCGAATCTGCATTCTCCGTCTTTTCGTCTAACTCAAAATTTTCAAGGATCAAGTTGATTTTCCCAAAGGAAAGGCTGTCCTGTCTGATCCTCACCCTATTGTCCAAAGTGAGGGAACCTTCCCTGATTTCAAATCTTTCCACATAAATCCCATTGAGAAATTCACTGTAAATCTTAATGAGATCCAACTTAGAATCTTTCTGTTCACGGCCGCCATGAATATTTCTGAGTAATATTTCCGGTTCATTGACGATGACTTCTTTCAGGTCAATGATCCCGAGGTTATATACTTTTTTGAGATTGACCTCTGTGATGACCAATCCCGGGACATTGATATCGAGGTGTGCTTTTTTGCCATCCATTTCAAGTCCTTCCAAAGGGAAAAGCGTAAAACCATCAATTTCAATCTTGTCGTCAAAAGATGAAAGCCTTACAAAATCACCTTTCATCAAGTGAATACTGTCATTGAGAGAAAATTCCACCTGATGAATTTCTACTGATGCATTGTTGGCATAAAAAAACTGGTCTTTCTTTTTGGATTCATCCGGCCCAACATAGAATTCCTCCATTTTAAAATCTATCCGATCGGTCTTGATCCTGTAGGTATCCCGGAAATTTGCCAGCCGTTTCCCAAATTTACCATCCACAATTTCAAAATCTTGGATCTGGATGGATTTCAAAATACCATCTATTAAACCATAAAGGTCAAATGGTTTTGATACTCTGTCCTTCTTCAATATTCCACCCGTATAGACACTAAACTCAGGGTTTTCGATTTTTAATTGACCCACCTCAACCTCAGTGGTATAGAAAACCCGATTGATGTCCGCATCTTTCAAAAAAAGATTCTCTAGATCTAATTGAAAATAAGTATTTGCTGATTTGCTGAAATCCGGAATGATTTGAAGTTCAACTGCATTAATGAAATGGTCAAGGGACGAAACATTGACTGTTTTGGCTTTGATAGTGTGGATACTGTCGGCCAACAGTACTTCAAAATTATCCAATCCGAAAGAAAAACCTTTGGCATTGAATGGGGTCTCCGGTACCCGAGGCTGCAAAAGTTGGATATCCTCCAATAATAACCTAGTATTCTCAGCTTTGATGGTTTTTTGGGCAATGAAATTTTTCAATAACAAATCAGCATCATCAATTTTTAGTTTATTGATCCTGATTTCTTTGACCCGAGTGCCTAAAAATGACTTTTTAATTTCCTCTTGGAGGATTAGTATCGGAGAAACAGCCGGTTTCGAAACTTCTGATGTATCTTTTTGTACTAATTTGAAATCGACTTCCGGACTTGAAAGCTCAATGTTCCCAATGATGAATTCTTTTTTGAAAAATCGATAATGAAGTCCGGTTATCGCAATTTCATCTACCGAGATCCGGTAATAGGGAATCTCGCCGAGGACCTCAAATTGATCTTCGACTGGGTTTAACTTTAATCCAGTGAATGTTATTCCTCTTTGAAAAAAGAGAATATGAAATTCTTTGAAATCTATTTCATATTTATTACAGGAGGCAATATTGACTTTCTCTTTTAGAAAATTGCGGAGCAAAAGATCAGATCCAAAATAAAAAAGAAGCTGAAGGGAAAATAAAAACAAAACGACAATACCAGCCAACCGGAAGTACTTCTTTCTTTTATTTGATTGCAATGCATTTTGGCTCTGATTTTCTTCCATACACTATAATCCGATAGTAAAAGTAACACAAAAGGATTGGAAAATCAGTAGACAGCTTTTTTGATTTGGAAAAATCCGTTCATGTTTCATTTGAAGAATCCTTTTTAACTCCCCACCATTCAAATGATTCCAAAATGAACCATAAGCCAATTTGGCAACTTGTAGAAGATTTACAAACCCTAGGATAATTGGCAAAGGCCAAAAAAATGAAACAAAACAAAAGAGACAATCAAATATTGGCTTACCAATTCCGATTGTCTCAATAATAAAATAACCCAAATATAAATTATTGCTGTAGGAGAAGGATTCGAACCTCCACGGAGAAGTTAGGCAACAAAAGAGCTCTTTGTGTGCTTTGTCCATTCCTGATAAGAACCAGGTACTCCACCCCCGAGACAGGAGGGCATGTCTGCCAGTTTCAACATCCTACAAGGAGTGTTTTTTCAAAGCCTTTTGCTTTGTGGTGGGTCAAAATTAACAAACCGAGTCATTTATTAAAATTTATTTAATTAAAAGTATATTTTTTTACACTTTATTTAATTTTACTTGATAAATATTAAATATAAGGAAATTCAACGTTAAATAAGGCTGCTTTATTGACAAATCTTTAATGAAAAAAAAGTAAAGTCCCGTTAGGTGCGAAAACCTCTTTGTATGGAGCAATTTTATTTGTGTAAATTTTTATTTGTTTTATCGGGGAATTGCCCAAATAGAATCTCTTCGAAACCAAAAAAAACCATAGGCCTTGAGTAGGGTGTATTGAAGCCAACAAAACAAAAGACCGAAAAGTATAAAATCAAAAAAGCTGTGAAACAAAATCTCACAGCTTTAGTCAATTAACAATAAACCCAAAATAACCAGATGTAGGAGAAGGATTCGAACCTCCGGGAAAAACCCCACCACTCTTTTAATCCTACAAAACAACCAGACTTTTTTCTAATTGATTACAACACAAAATTAACACCTTATCTGATTCTTTAATAATTGTATAAATATTTAGCTAAAAATTTACAGTATATTTATTTTACGACACATTTTTTATTTATTCTTAAATCTACAACGATTGCGGAAACCAGTTTTTTGAATACTTGACAATGGGTTTTGGGTTTCCAACCTACCAATTATTAAAATTTCATGTAATTACAAGGCACTTTTTTAATTTTTTTAATCATCTTCATTGACTTTAAACTTAATAACTCCAGATTTTGCTACCGAAATTGAGGTAAATCGTCTGGCTTGAAATCAAATTTTGTAAGGAAAAGGTAAATTAAGTCCCTCCAATACAGGACAATAGTGAAAACTTAGTCTTCATATTTGACATAATTCTCCCATTTTTCCAAAACAGCCGCAAAATCTGCCGGAAGCGGAGTTTCGAAATAAATCCTGTTTTTGGTTACAGGATGGATAAATCCCAAGGACATCGCATGCAAGGCCTGCCTTGGCATCAGATCAAAGCAATTTTGGATAAACATTTTGTATTTCGAAAACTGTGTCCCTTTTCGGATTTTATCTCCTCCATAAACTGCATCGTTGAACAAAGGATGTCCCAAGAACTTCATGTGGGCACGGATTTGATGGGTACGCCCGGTTTCCAGATTGCATTGCACCAAAGTCACATACCGCAACCTTTTGATAACTTTCCAATGTGTAACGGCATGTTTTCCCTGCGAACCATCGACAAAAGTATCCATCACTTTTCGGTCTTTGGCGCTCCTGCCAACATTGGCGATGATTGTTCCTTGGTCTTCCTCAGGTTCTCCCCATACCAAAGCCAAATAAGTCCTGTCAATGTCATGGTTAAAAAACTGCTTGGCAAGATCCGTCATCGCAGTCTCCGATTTTGCAATCACCAATAACCCTGAAGTGTCTTTATCAATTCTATGAACCAATCCAGGCCTACCCGAATTTCCGGGCATGGTGGGCAGTTGGTTGAAATGATAAACCAAGGCGTTGACCAAAGTTCCCGTCCAATTCCCATGGGCAGGATGTACCACCATCCCCGGAGACTTGTTGACAATCATCAGGTACTCATCTTCGAATACAATGTCCAAAGGAATGTCCTCCGGGACAACTTCGGTATCTCTTGGAGGTTTTTCCAAGAAAACCTTGATCTCATCTAATGGCTTGATCTTATAATTTGCCTTTGTTGGATTGCCATTGATCTGAACAAAACCTGCGTCTATCGCATTTTGAACCC
Source organism: Aquiflexum sp. TKW24L (assembly GCF_023502205.1). Lineage (GTDB taxonomy): Bacteria > Bacteroidota > Bacteroidia > Cytophagales > Cyclobacteriaceae > Cognataquiflexum. The sequence goes on from NZ_JAMFLG010000010.1 coordinate 92,896, forward strand.
TGTTTCGGGTGGCATTTGGCAACCTGTCAGTTAAAAATTTGTCCACCCTTGTTGGGGCCTGTCCCTTGTCAATCGTAAAACTGAAGTGCTCAAAGAGTTCTACATCCAACTCTTCCTCATCAAAATTATCCTGATCCATCATGTCTGCCATCCTGCAAAAATAAGGGCATTTGGTAAAGATTTGGTTATTTGCAGGAATATTGGAAAACATTGCTTCTCCCAAATCCCATATCAACCCAAGAAATCCAGCTCCCTCTTTTGGAGGAAAAAGGGATCAGCCTAGCTGTCAGGCGGTTGGACCAAGTCCATGACCTAGTCTCAGGAAATAAATTCTATAAGCTTAAATACAACATGGAAGAAGCTAAAAAGAAAGGTTTTTCCACCTTGTTGACTTTCGGAGGGGCATTTTCCAATCATATCCATGCCACAGCAGCAGCGGCGAGATTAGAAGGATTCAAGTCAATTGGAATCATCAGAGGTGAAGAAATAATTTCTTTGAACCCAACCCTATCTTTTGCAAAGTCGGAAGGTATGCAACTCGAATTCATCAGCCGGGAGGATTATAGAAAAAAGTCTTGCGATTCTTTTGTTGAAAAACTGAAAGAAAAATTTGGAGATTTTTATTTGATCCCCGAGGGGGGTACCAATGCCCTGGCGATAGCAGGAACAAAGGAAATTCTATCCGAAGTAGATTCATATTATTCCCATATCACCTGTTCTATCGGAACAGGGGGAACTTTTGCAGGTTTGGCGGAAAGCATACATTCCGACCAAAATTTACTGGGATTTTCTTCTTTGAAAGGGGATTTTATTCATTCGGAAATCAATAACCTACTTCTTGAAAACCAGATCTATCCAAAAGGAAAATACAGTATTTTTGACAATTACCACTTTGGAGGATATGGAAAATCGGATTCTAAACTGTTTGATTTTATGCAATGGTTTTATGCACAGACCCAAATTCCTTTGGATCCGATCTATACCGGAAAGATGATGTTTGGGATATTTGATCTGGTCAGAAAGGATTTTTTCCAGAAAGGCTCTTCCATTTTAGCCATCCATTCAGGCGGTTTACAAGGGATAGCAGGATTCAACCAACGGATGGGGACGAAATTGCCTGTATGATTACTTGGTGGTAAAAAAGTCTTCTTTTTCCTGCGGAATGATTTGGATGACATTTGCCAAAACTAGCCTAACCAGTGTTTTTGATGCTAAAAAACGGGGTAATTTGGCCAAAAACTGAAACTCCTTCAAAGTGATTTTGCCATTTTCTTCAAGGGATTTCATCAGGATATTCTCCTTTTCCCCATAAGTGAAAACCATATCTTTCGGGTTTTTCCCTCTTTTTAACACTTCCCACATTTCCTTGCTTGCTTGGATACTGCGATCCTTGACGCGGACAAACGCTTTTCTCTTATCCTCCTCCATCAAAAAATGTGGCCGCTCGGGAGATTTTGGAATGGTAAATACTGCAACTCCTTTTTTCGGGGTGAGTTTGATGACTTCAACCTGATATTCCAACTTGGGCTGAATATGCTGACCGATGGCTTTTTGCATCACAAAAACTTCCTCTTCGATAAACCGCTGTCCACTGACCGTCCCGTCATCATCCACCCCGATCAACAAAAATCCTCCTTCGGTATTGGCCAAAGCGATGATCTCCCTGACGATTTTTTCAGGATAAGCCGCTTTCTTCTTGAACTCGATCTTCAAGCCTTCCCCTTGCTGGGCGATTTTATGGATTTCTTGAAGAGTCATTTGGAAGTACGAGGTTTGAAGTTGGTAGTACGAAGTGGATAAGTTGTAATTGTTGTAGTGGTTGTAATGGTTGTGGTGATTGTAGGGGTTGTAATGGTTGTAGTGGTTGTAATTGTTGTCAGCTTCGCGTTGTCTGGTTGTCAAGTTTCTGTCAGGTTGCCCCAATCTTGGTACTTGTTACATTATACTTGGTTCTAAAAACGGTCTCTTGGTTCCTGAGCATAGTCGAAGGGTTCGGTCCCTTAGCATGGTCGCAGGGCTCCCCTCAAACCCCTCTTTTCAAATCTTCCAACCTGTTTTTCATTCCCTGCCATTCGTCTCTCAGTCGGGCAGCCTCCATAAAGTTGAGTTCTTTGGCTGCCTTTTCCATTTGCTTTTGAGTTTGAATGATGAGCTTTTCCAATTTGTCCTTGCTGAGATACTGCACTAGCGGATCGGCTGCGATCAAGGATGGAGAATCGATGGAATCCTCGTACAATTTGGCTTTTCGCTTGTTGTCTGCAACCGTGGTCTGACCCATGATTTTTTCTTTGGATTTTTTGATCGTCGTGGGGATAATTCCATGCTCAAGGTTGTAAGCAATCTGAAGACTTCTTCTCCTTTTGGTCTCATCGATGGCAAGCTGCATGGAGGCAGTCACTTTGTCTGCATACATGATTACTTTTCCGTTTTCATTCCTTGCTGCCCTGCCTATCGTCTGCACCAAACTTCTTTCATTTCTTAGAAATCCCTCTTTGTCCGCATCCAAAATCGCCACCAAAGACACCTCGGGCAAATCAAGTCCTTCTCTTAGCAAGTTCACCCCAACCAACACATCAAATACCCCAAGTCGCAATTCCCTCAAAATCTCCACCCTGTCCAATGGTTTAACCTCTGAGTGGATATAGCGGCTATTTACGCCTGCCCTTTCGAGGAATTTTTGCAGTTCTTCGGCCATTCTTTTGGTCAACGTCGTAACCAACACCCGATCTCCTGCTTTGATGCGTTCATCTATTTCTTCCAACAAATCATCGATCTGATTGGCACTTGGCTTCACTTCGATGATCGGATCCAGCAAACCTGTCGGCCTGATAATCTGCTCCACCACGATTCCTTCTGTTTTGTTCAGTTCATAATCTGCCGGCGTTGCACTGACATATATCGCTTGGTTGATTAGCCCCTCAAATTCATCAAAATTCAAAGGTCGGTTGTCTAAAGCAGAAGGAAGGCGGAATCCATAATCCACTAGATTGATTTTTCGGGAACGGTCACCACCCCACATCCCCCTGACCTGAGGCAAAGTGACGTGGCTTTCATCGACCACCAACAAAAAATCATCAGGAAAATAATCGAGAAGGCAGAATGGCCTTGTCCCGGGTTTCCGCCTGTCAAAGTACCTGGAGTAGTTTTCCACTCCTGAGCAATAACCCAATTCGCGGATCATCTCCAAATCAAATTCCGTTCTTTCCTTCAGCCGCTTCGCCTCGATCAACCTCATATCACGCTCAAAAAACGCTACTTGGGCCATCATATCGTCTTGGATTTCGTGGATGGCAGTGTCTATAACATCCCTTCCTGTGACAAAAAGATTGGCCGGGAATATGGAAATGATTTTTTCATCTGATAATTTCTTCCCGGTGGCAGGATCGATTCTTTGAATGGCTTCAATCTCGTCTCCCCAAAAGAAAATCCTGTAGGCAAAATCAGCGTAGGCGACAAAAATATCCACTGTGTCTCCTTTTACCCGGAAGTTGCCATGGCTGAGATCATGGTTGACTCGGCTGTAAAGAATATCGACCAATTTGAAAAGCAACTGATTCCTTGGAATCCGGTCGCCTTCCTGCAGGCGGATGACGTTTTTCCCGAATTCCTCTGGATTTCCGATACCATAAATACAGGAAACTGAAGCGACAACGATGACATCCCTTCTACCGGACAACAAGGACGAGGTCGAACTCAACCTTAATTTTTCTATCTCTTCATTGATCGAAAGGTCCTTTTCGATGTAAGTCCCACTTGTCGGGATAAAGGCCTCGGGCTGGTAGTAATCATAGTAGGAAATAAAATATTCTACCGCATTTTCAGGAAAAAACTGCTTGAACTCGCCATAAAGCTGGGCGGCCAAAGTCTTGTTGTGGCTCAGGACCAAAGTTGGTTTCTGAACGTGCTGGATGACATTGGCAACAGTAAAAGTCTTCCCGGAACCTGTCACCCCGAGCAAAACCTGGGATTGCTCACCGGCATTGACGCCTTCTGTCAGCAGTTTGATCGCCTGGGGTTGGTCGCCTGTAGGTTTGTACTCCGAAACTAATTTGAATTCCATTTGATCTCAATTGAAAGACGATAACAAGTTTCAGGTGGCAAATAGTTTTGATTCCCGAAATATTATCCTTTCAGAATCGGCTTGAATTTGTCCAAGTTATAATATAAGAAATTGGTTCGCAGAATCAGAACCAACAGCAAAGGCACAATGCTCGGGTGAAATGATTGCCATCCAAAGATCCAAAACACCAAACCCACATTTGCCGAAATCAGTGCGAACAGCAGGTATTTCTTCACCCAAACAGGAATGGATTTTCTCAAAAGCATGATGGCTAAAATCAAATGTCCGGGAAATGCCCAAAGGATATTCCAGTTGTATTTGGTCTGGGAATGGAAAGTGAAAAGCCAAAGCATGGTAATCAGCAATCCCAACAAACCCAAAACAGTAAAGAACCCAATATCAAATCCGATGAAAAGCCGTTTCCTTTTGAAGCCAAAATAGGTCAAGGCCATCACGAGAATTGCAAAAACCCACCAAAGGATGTATGGGTTGAACAAGTCCATTTGGGATTGCCTATCAGGAAACTCTAAGATCACCTTGTTTTCTTTGACCAATGGCCGTGTAGGGCCATCGCCAACGATCATTGCTCTGCCAAACGCAGCTTCCATATAATCCGGCAAAAATTGCTTTTCCCTTTCCGAAGCATTGACATCGATAACCGAACCCAAGGCCAGGTCAATCCCAAAATCCGCCCAAGGCAAGGGATAAACGTATTCATCAATCAGATTTCTGAAGGTTTTGATCTCAGGATTTTGCTCTTCATTCCAGTCAAGCTGTTTCCCCAGAACCTTGTCAAACCCATCCCGGATTCTCGTGGCACAATTGTCATAGAAGAAATCATAGCGGTAAAACCTGTTTTGGGGCTGGTAATTGATCCGGAGAAATTCGACAAGCCTTTCAATCTGTTCGGGGCTAAGGTCCAAAACCTGCTCCCGGACATCCCTTTCATGATAATTATATTCTTCTATAAACCGCTCATAGGTAGACACGCTGAGCATGTAATCCAATGTCCTTTGGGTGAATTTGACATAAAAATAGGGCGTGTTGAAATCAAAAGTCCCATAGTTGAATACCAGATCCTGACCGGATTGCCGGTCCAAAACCCGGATGGCACTGTGCCCAAAAGCGGAGTAAAGCTGGTCTCCCGGATCACAGGTCAACAGGCTGATTTGGTAATCTTGCGCTGACGCAAAAAAAATAGTCGAATAAATAAACGAATAAGTAAGCAAGAATTTTTTCAATTGAACAAGCATAAAACTAAATTTCATGGATAGGTCAAAACTTTTTCAAATATGGCTTTTTACAAACGTTATTCCGTCTTTGCCTTTTTAAATTCTCCACGAATTTATGGGAATAATCTTGTAATCTGTTTTTTCATGTTCGTAAATCCTATCATCGCACAGGGACAAATCGTCCACGAACTCAATGATTACAAAAGTATAGCTTCCGGAGATTACAACAATCCTGCGGTTTGGGAGATTTGGGATGGGATCGTTTGGGTTGCGGCTAGTGTCAAACCTGAAAGGACCAATAATATTTTCATTGATCAGGGACATGAAATGAGGTTGATAGGAAATGAAGAAGCAAAAAATGTTTATTTATATAGCGCAACGGGAACATCAAGAAAATTGAATTTACAAAGTTTTGAGCTTCTAGTTTACGGCGCATTAAGAGCGATTGGACCATTAGGTCCTGACTTTATAATAAATGGAAGTGCAAGTTTATTGACAGATTGGATTTATCCTGTTTCGGGAAAGATTGTATTTAAAGGTACCTCAAGAACAGTTGTAGACAGGGCTTCATGGAGTGCTCAAAATCGAAATAGCAAATTCACTGTGGTTTTTAATCCAGAACCTGGAGAAATGTTAACAGTGAATTCAGCCTTCAAGGCGAACATTTTTATCATACAAACAGGTACAGTATTCCAAACAGTCAATACTGTGGGTATTCCAGCATGTTCAACATTTTCTTTCAATGACCAGGTTATTTTTAATGGAACTGGTCCATATGGAAATTTGATCATTGAACCTGGAGCGACACTTATTTCGGAATGCTTTAATTCAAATGGTCAAATAATTAGAAGAACAGATGGAATCCCAGCCGCCCTTTTCCACTTAAAACCCGGAGCAAATTTTGTCCTTTTGGCAAATGATCCTACAATGGATGTCGCAGAATTCCGCTTTGAGGGAAATGTATATTACCGCTCCAATTCGGGAAACCAACGTCTGGTCAGGACAACTTTTGCCACTTCAGGAAATCCCAAAACCTACAACAACATCCTATTCGAAAATGCCTCCAACAAGTTATTGACTGACTCCTTGTTTCTCAACGGAGACTTTGCAAGACTGACAGGCGGAAATATCGTAGAAGCGCCTACTTTCCTGAGGTTTCAAGGAACAGGGATACAACAGGTGTTCGGTTTTGATATTGACCTAAGGCAATTGGAAGTCAATAAGCCATTGGGCAGTTTGGTTTTTTCTTCGGACGTGAGGGCAAAAACCAACTTTATCATGAAAAACGGTCAGGTCGATTTCACCGGATTTGACTTGTATGTGAATACTGCAGGAGGTGGAACTTTATCTTATGAAGGTGGAAAATGGATCAACCTGAATCAGTTAATTTACAACCAAATCCCGGCAACGCTGACCGCAGCCAATGCCACTTTCCCTTTTGAAGATTTATATCAAGGTGGGATCAGAAAAGTGCAGCTTTTGGGCAATTCTCCGGGAGGCAATATTTCAGTCCGCTTTATAGAAATTCCCGGCAGTAACAATGACCCGATGTATGATGATTTGGATGGAACCCCGATACTCTATCAACTGAACAGCTATTTTGAATTTTCGGGAATGAGTCCAAGCACAAGTCCTATAGAAATGAGAATATCGGCTGAAAATCTCGTGGTGGACGATGTGGACGACCTGAGAATCACCGGAAATGGAAGTGCCGCCTCGGGTACTCATTTGCCGGGATTGGATCCAACATTGCTTTGGGCAAGAAGGGAATTGGAATACGGTCAAATCAATGGAAATAATTTTACTGTTGGCAGTTTCAGGTTGCTTTCTGTGTTGCCTGTGACTTGGCTGGATGTTTCCGCAAAATGGAATCGGGAAAACATTGAAATCTTATGGTCAACTGCCAAAGAGTTGGACAATCAGAAGTTTTTGGTTCATCGCTCATTGGATGGGATTGACAACTTTGAAATTATCGCAGAAGTTGCCTCCAAAGGAAATAGCGATCAAATTCAGGAATATCGGTTTTCCTACAGTGAAAAATTAAGAGGAAGTGATGCCTATTTTCAAATTGAGCAAAGAGATATTGCCGGAAAAAATTCTTTCAGCGAAGTATTCAAGTTAAAAGGAAATCCAAAAATGGATACGCCACAGAAAGCCTCCATTTGGCCAAATCCCTATGAAAATGGCGCTATCCATGTTGAATTGCCACAGGATATAAATCCCGATCAAATCTCAATCTCCGTTTCAGACATGAAAGGCCAATCCTTCTTTATCGGTAAAAATCCCGGACTTCGTTTGGAGGAGTTTCTTGGCAAACTCAGGCCAGGTGTTTATCTCATTGAGTTGAGTTCCGAGGACGGAAAATGGGTTTTGAAGCTGCTGAAAAAATAAATCCTGATAATTTGCCTTTTGTATAATTATGGAGTGCTTCAAAAGCACCTATTTGGATTAATTTTTTACCTTGTTGGTCAAACCCAACCGAAACCTATGACCATTTTATTTGTTTTCGTCAGCATCTTGGTTCTGATCTTACTGATCACCTGGCTGAAGCTGAATCCATTTTTAGCTTTTTTGATTTCCTCCATCTTAGCAGGTTTTTTATTGGGGATTCCACCTGAACAAATCGCAGGTTCCATCCAAAAAGGGATCGGTGGATTGCTCGGAGACTTGGTCATCGTCATCGTGATGGGTGCCATGTTGGGCAAATTGGTAGCTGAAAGTGGTGCAGCCCAAAGAATCGCCGACACACTGATGTCCATTTTTGGGGTAAAAAACGTGACTTGGGCCATGATGGTCACCGGTTTGGTTGTTGGGATTCCTTTATTCTACAATGTCGGTTTTGTATTGCTCGTACCTTTGGTCTTTTCAGTTTCCTATAGGTACAAACTTCCCGCGGTTTATGTTGGCATTCCGATGTTGGCAGCACTTTCGGTAACCCATGGATTTTTACCACCTCATCCCTCCCCGGCTGCATTGGTTGCTCAGTTTGGGGCCAATATGGGGCTTACGTTGGCTTATGGGTTGATCGTGGTTATTCCCACGATCATCATCGCCGGCCCACTTTTCGCTAAGTTTTTGAAGGGAATTGATTCAAAACCTTTACAAACCTTTCAGGCCAAACAAAGAGAAGAAGCGGATCTACCCGGTACTTTCAATAGTTTCTTTTCTGCGCTTTTTCCTGTTTTCTTGTTGGTAGGCACTACGGTTGTCAGCCTGCAGATGTCACCTGACCACGTTCTTTTCCCTTATTTCAAATTCGTGGGCGATCCGGGTATGGTGATGTTACTCTCCTTGTTGATTGCAACATTCACTTTGGGAGTCAATATGAAATTCAAAATCCCTCAATTGATGGATATCTATGTGGTGGCAGCCAAGGATGTCGCGATGATATTGTTGATCATTGCAGGTGCGGGAGCTTTGAAGCAGGTTTTGATGGACTCGGGAGTCAGTCAGACTATCGCAGATTCATTACAGGGATGGGATGTGCATCCGCTGATTTTGGCTTGGTCGATCACTGCCATCATCCGGGTTTGCGTAGGTTCGGCGACTGTTGCAGGACTGACGACCGCAGGCATCATAGCACCTATGGTCGGTGGCGGAAATGTTGACCCAAATTTGTTGGTATTGGCGATCGGAGCCGGGAGTTTGATGTTTTCCCATTTCAATGATGCTGGATTTTGGCTTTATAAGGAATACTTTAATGTTAGCGTCAAAGACACCATCAAATCCTGGTCTGTGATGGAAACCATCGTGGCTGTTGTCGGATTGGGAGGGGTGTTGATTTTGGATGTTTTTATTTGAAATGATATAAATGGATATATTCTTCGTGAAATACGTTGATATATGCTTTGCGATATAGAGTTGATATATGCTGCGCGATATTCGAAAATGATATTAATGGATATTGGCTTTGCGATATTTAGTTGATATAAAGTGGATATATGCTGCGCGATATATGGTTGATATAAATGGATATAGGTCCTGAATCAAATGCTATTTGAAGATTTTGGCTTATGAAAATTTCAGTTCATAAAACTTTAGATTCGAAAAAAAGATAGATCGGAATCAAACATCAATTCTGGACCCTATTTCAATTTATTTCTACCTTATTTCAACTTTATTTCAATAATTATCCACTTATGATTTCAACAGATGATTGATTTGGCAGTAGCCTAAAGACTTGAACCTATTTCAATTTATTTCCACCTTATTTCAACTTTATTTCAATAATATTTCAATGATATTTCCACCATATTTCTATCATATTTCAATCCAATCTCAAATCTCTTGTCTCAAATCTCAAATCTAATTTCATGAAAACAGCTGAAGAAAATTTTGCCTCACTTGGCCTGACTTTACCTCCTCCACCAAAGCCTCTTGGTGTTTATAAACCTTGCTTGGTAGATGGAAAATACCTGTATCTATCTGGCCACGGCACAGTCCAAGAAGACGGAACCTTGATCATTGGCCGTGTAGGCAAAGACATGGACATGGAAGCAGGAAAGTTGGCTGCAAGACAAGTCGGTCTCGCCATGTTGGCCACCATCAAAGCCAACATCGGTTCACTCAATAAAGTCAAACGTGTCATCAAAGTTTTGGGAATGGTCAACTGTTCACCGGAATTTGAAAGACACCCTTATGTCATCAATGGCTGCAGCGAATTGTTTGCGTCTGTCTGGGGAACAGAGAATGGAATCGGAGTTAGAAGCGCCGTAGGATTTGGTTCTTTGCCTGATAATATTCCTGTAGAGATTGAGGCTTTATTTGAATTGGAATAAATATTTTGATATATGCTTTGCGATATAAGGTTGATATAAAGTTGATATATGCTTCGCGATATAGATAGATATAAAGTTGATATATCCTTCGCGATATTTAATTGATATATGCTGCGCGATATATGGTTGATATAAATGGATATAGGTCCATATTCAATCGCTAATCCTACTCTTTCCCCTTTAAAAGAATTCAAAAAAATCTTTGAATTCAATAGACGATTGACTTGAATCAAACCTCAAGACCCAAACCTATTTCAATTTATTTCTACCTTATTTCAACTTTATTTCTATTGTATTTCTACCTTATTTCAATAATATTTCCACCATATTTCCATAATATTTCCACCATATTTCATTTACAAATGTTCACCATAGACGCCCACCTAGATCTCAGTATGAATGCCCTTGAATGGAACCGGGACCTGACAAAATCATTATCAGAGATCAATTCGCGGGAGAAAGGTTTGAAAGATAAGCCCGATCGGGGAAACGCAGTGGTTTCACTTCCTGAACTCCGAAAGGGAAATATCGGATTGGTCGTGGCTACTCAGATTGCTAGGTATGTGGCAAAAGACAATCCCCTTCCAGGCTGGCATTCTCCTGAACAAGCTTGGGCACAGACTCAAGGTCAGTTGGCATGGTATAAAGCCATGGAGGATGCGGAAGAAATAACCCAAATCACAGACCTCGAAAGCTTGGAAAAGCACATGCAGCTGTGGCTTCATGAACTCCCTTGGAGTACGAAACCCATCGGTTACATACTTTCTCTTGAAGGTGCAGACTCAATTGTAAAAGTCAGTTACCTAGAAAAAGCCTATGAATCTGGTCTTCGGGCTTTGGGTCCTGCCCATTACGGACCCGGCAGGTATGCCAATGGCACAGATGCAACCGGTGGATTGGAAAAACACGGCAGGGAATTGCTCAAAGAAATGGAGAGCTTGAATATCATCCTCGATGCCACCCATCTCTGCGATGACAGTTTTTGGGAAGCTTTGGATCATTTCAATGGTCATGTTTGGGCGAGTCATAATAATTGTCGGGCACTGGTCAACCATAACCGTCAGTTTTCTGATGAACAGATCAAGGCCCTGATTGAGCGAGGCTCAGTTATTGGAGGTGCTTTGGATGCTTGGATGATGGTGCCAAACTGGGTCAGGGGAAAATCCAATCCCAAAGAAATGGGCTGCAACCTGGAAAAAATGATTGACCACATGGACCATATCTGTCAACTTGCCGGCAATGCAAATCATATCGGGATAGGATCTGATTTGGATGGTGCCTTTGGTAAAGAACAATGTCCTTATGACGTGAAAACAATTACTGACCTCCAAACCTTACCGGGCTTACTTTCAAAAAGAGGATATTCTGCTTTGGATATCGAAAAAGTGATGTTCGGCAATTGGTTGGGATTTTTGAAAAAAGCTTGGGCAAAATAGGATTTGCCTCAAAAACCTGATTTTGGCCTATTTACTTCAACACATAAGTAGCCAATACCTTCTGTACATCATACACACTTACAGATTTAGAGAACTGTTTTTTGATGCTTGGTTCCTATTCGCTGGAAACCCAAATCTTCAACTCCGCATCCAAATCAAATGTACCTGTTGTCTCCACACTAAATCTGGAGATGCTTTTATAGGAGATCGATTTATATTCGACTTTGCTGCCAGTTACCCCCTGTTTTTCAACTAAGATTAGACGCTTGTTGGTAAAAATGAAGACATCCCTTATCAACTTGAAGCCCATTTCGATATCCTCCCCATCGATCAGAAGTCTCCCAAAATCTTTGATCAAGTCCTCTTTGTTGGCATGACCGGCATTACCGAGGATAGCAGAAAATAGCCCCATATTTCTATCTCTTAAGTCTTAAAATTTCAATTACAGGTAAAGTATTTCATTTTCCTACTTCTTCATGGTGAAGAAAATCGGTTTAGAAGGAAATATTCGATTTTTTAGCATGATTTTGTTTCTGAAAAAAGGGATAAGAATGGAGTAATAAATTTTCATACAAAAGCACTTATGAATTTAAGGGAACTATAAATCTTAAAATTCATATTTTATAATTTTTATTTACAATTTTGATATTCTTTTTATATTAAAATTTAATATTATTAACTTTATGTCATATATATGCTTTTTACAATATCCAAATTTTATTTTATTTTTACTAATTTGAAGAAAGTTGATGGTACTAAATTTGCCAAAAGCAAATGTTTTATTGCAAATAGTTGTTTTTAAGGTTTTTTAACTTCAAATTAAACTGCGTTTTTCACTCTAAGTCTGTTTAAGCCTGCTTTTGTAGGGAATTGAAAAAGAAATGGGAAAAAAAGTGCAACCAATTAAAATCAACAATCAAACCCCATTAACCCATGAAAAAACAATGGAATTTAGCTTTCCTTTTGTTTTGCATGTTGTGCATGAGTTTACCCAATCTCGGTTTTGCACAACAAAGTCAAATAACAGGAAAAGTAACTGACACTGATTCAGGAGAAGGAATCCCTGGAGCCAGTGTTTTAGTCAAAGGCACCACAAGAGGTGCTATTACGGATTTGGATGGGAATTTCACTATTTCGGCAGCAGCTGCAGAAATCTTGGTCTTTTCATTTATCGGATATGTTACCATTGAGCAGCCTGTGGCAAACAGGTCTGTTATCAATGTAGGGTTGGCTGTATCCGTTCAGGCCCTCAATGAGGTCATTGTAGTAGGTTATGGTACCCAAGAGCGGAAAGAAATTACAAGTGCGGTGACCAGTGTCAAAGCAGAGAATTTCAACCAAGGTACCGTAAATGACCCACGTCAGTTGCTTCAAGGCAAAGTGGCAGGATTGAACATTGCAAGACCGGGTGGCAACCCTAACGGAGGCTTCAGTATGCGTCTGAGAGGTATTTCATCCTTCGGGGAAAATGCTGAACCACTTGTGGTTATTGACGGTGTGATTGGAGGTTCTTTGAGTACAGTGGATCCAAACGACATTGAGTCTATGGATGTACTAAAAGACGGATCTGCGGCTGCAATCTATGGTACAAGGGGTTCTGCCGGGGTTATCTTGGTAACAACCAAAACTGGAAAAACCGGTAGAACAGTTGTAGAATTCAACAGTAGTGCAGCTGTAGAGAATGTTGCAAGAACTATCAGTGTCATGAATGCGGATGAATACAAGCAGATTCCAAACTCACGAGACCTTGGTGGAAACACCGACTGGATGGATGAGGTGACAAATACTGGGTTAAGCTTTATCAATAACCTCTCACTTGGAGGCGGAAGTGCAAGTACAAACTACAGGATTTCGATCAACTCACGAAATGTAAATGGTGTGGGTATCAATTCAGGTTTTGACCAAATGAATGCCAGGATCAACCTGACTCAAAAAGCACTGAAAGACAAAGCAATATTTACTGTAAACCTTTCCAATACATCAATTGATAGACAATTGGGTAACGAAAACTCTTTCAGATATGCGATTATAAGTAACCCAACAGTTCCGGTTCGCGATCCAAATCCACAGAGCCCAAATTTCGGAGGCTATTATGAGCGAGATATATTTGATTGGTTCAACCCAGTATCCATTGCAGAACAAAACATTGCAGACGGTCGCGATAGCAGGCTTCTTGCCAGTATCCATGGAGAATACAATTTCACTAGCAAGTTTAGAGGCGCGGTTTTCTATGCCAGTCAGAGAGAAACTGATTGGAGAGGTTCTTACTCTCCAAAAACCGCTAAATTCGGTGGTGGTTTTGGTAGAAATGGCTTGGCCACAATCCGGAACGATGTAAGGTTAAATGATCTTTTTGAAACTACTCTAAATTATGATGCCACTGCAGGAAGAGTCGGTATGGCTTTTTTGGCGGGTTATTCTTTCCAAGAGTTTTTCAATCAAGGGAACTACACCCAAGCAGGAAATTTCCTGACAGATGCATTTACATACAACAATATAGGTGCAGCTCTTGATTTTGCCAACGGTTTGTCGACAGTTTCAAGTTATGCCAATTCCAACAGGTTGGTGGCATTCTTTGGCCGTGCAAACTTCAATTTTGAAGATACTTACCTTTTGTCAGTCAGTGCACGATATGAAGGTTCCTCAAGATTCGGAGAAAACAACAAATGGGGTTTGTTCCCTGCAATCAGTGCTGGTGTTAATATTGCCAATTTGATCGATATGACAGGCGTAAGTGCCATGAAATTCAGGGCAAGTTATGGTAGAACAGGTACCCAGCCAGGTCAATCGTATCTGTCATTGTTGAGATTTGGCCGTCAGGGCAACTTCTTTTACAACGGACAATTTGTGCCATCTTTCGGACCTGTATCTAATGCCAACCCAGATCTAGCATGGGAAACAAAAGACGAATACAACGTTGGTTTGGATTTTGTAATTCTTAACAACAAACTAGATGGAGCAATTGACTACTATACTAGGGTAACAACAGGAATGATATTGCCTATCAACGTTCCTGTTCCGCCAAACCTTTTCCCAACCACCCAATTGAACATTGGAGAATTGCAGAATTCAGGTCTTGAGGTAATGTTAAATTATCGGGCAATCCAGAAATCAAATTTCAGGTGGTCAACAGGAGTTAATTTCTCTACCTTGAGAACAAACCTTAGGAGCTTGTCCGCAGGTGATCTAAGTTTTGGAGAAGTGAATTACCGATCTAACTTTGGATCACCGGGTCAAAACCTGACACAATTGATCCGAATCCAGGAAAACGGACCACTCGGGCAGATTTGGGGACCAATTCAACAAGGTGTAAGTGAAACCGGAGCTCCAATAATGCAAGTACTCAATGGAACTGCCAAAGATGCAAACGGAAACCCAGTTTATTGTAACTGTAACGATGACAGAACCCAATTGGGAACAGCCTATCCTACTTTCAATTTTGGTATTAACAATACATTTAACTACAAAAATTGGGACTTGAATTTCTTCTTTAGAGGATCAATCGGCCATTTTCTGATCAACAGCTACAGAGGTTTCTATGAAAACACAGAAAGCACAACTGTTCAAAACTGGAATATTGTCAATACCAAGTATTTCGATCCAAAAATCACCAAAGCAGAATACAATAGTACCCACGTTGAAAAAGCTGACTTTGTAGTTTTGGATAACGCCACACTTGGTTACAACTTCAATCTAGGACCTGGCAAAGCAATCGGAAGAATCAGAACTTTCATCTCTATTCAAAATCCTTTCATGTTTACCGGTTACACCGGAGTTGATCCTGAGGTAAGATATGGGGATTCAGAGTCAGGTAATGATCCACTTGCACCGGGTATCGAGCGTAGAGCTACTTATTTCACTACTACGATCACTACCCTTGGCCTAAATTTAAGTTTCTAAGCTAAAACATAAGATATCATGAAAAAATTAATCAATATAAGATACTTCTTGATTGGCCTGGGAATGAGTTATTTTGCTTCATCATGCGTCGACTTAGAAGAAGAAGTTTTCAGCGAAGTTACAGCGGATAACTTCTTCAAAACCGATGAAGAATTTATTTCGGCTCTTGGACAAGCGTACACTTCCTTAGGGGGGTTGGGTAACCACTCCGGTCTTTGGTCCATCAATGAAATCGCTTCAGATGAAATTACAATTTCGCACAAAGGTGGTGACTGGTTTGATGGAGGGGTTCTTTTGCAATTGCATCAGCATGAATTCAAAACTGATAATCCATTCTTGCAAAACACTTGGAATTTCCTTTTCGGAGGTATTAATAACTGCAACAGGTTGATCTTTTCTTTTGAAAAACTAGACAATCCAAACTCCCCGGCGTTCATCGCAGAGCTTAGAACATTGAGGGCGTTGTATTATTATTGGGCAATGGATGCCTTTGGAAATGTTCCGATCGTTACGGATTTTACCGATGAAGAAGCTCCTGAAACCCAATCAAGGAAAGCTGTTTATGATTTCATACTGAAAGAACTCAATGAAACCATTCCTTTGTTGCCGGTGGCAAAAGATGGCACCACTTACGGAAGGATGACCAAATGGGGGGCTTTGATGATCAGAATGAAACTTTACCTGAATGCAGAAGTGTATACAGGTACTGCACAATGGGCACTAGCAGCAGCTGATGCATCTGAAATCGTCAACAGCGGCCCTTACAGCTTGATGCCGTCTTACCGAGATAACTTTGCTATCAACAACAGCCAATCAACTGAAAATATCTTTGTTTATCCTTATGACAAAGTTTTTGCAGGTGGATTTAACTGGGTAATGATGACACTTCACATTGTGAGTCAAGCTACCTTCAACCTTACCCAACAGCCTTGGAATGGTTATCAGACTGTAGAAGAATTCTATAATTCATACATAGATCCTGTCAAAAATCCGGGTGTTCAGGGACCAGTTTGGAGAGGTTTGGCTTTAACTCAATCCCAAGGAACTATTGATGGAAGATTGAGCAATTTCTTGGTAGGACCACAGGTTAGAGCAGATGGGTCACCATTGATTGATCCGGGAGTGGAACCTACCGATCCTACAGGAAGAAACGGTGATCCAAATGGCCCGCCCCTGACTTTCATGCCATACCTCAATGAAATATCTCCGGGAGGCTTGCGTCAGGCAGGTGCTAGAATTGCCAAATATGAATTTGAAAGAGGTGGAACGAATAACATGAGCAATGACTTTGTGATATTCAGACTTTCTGATGCAATCCTTTCTTTGGCAGAAGCCAGATTCAGATTGGGACAAACCACAGAAGCATTGGCCTTGGTCAATCAGATCCGTGCCAGAGCAGGTAATCTTACTCCTTTCACTACTTTGACAGATGAAAATCTTTTGGCAGAAAGAGGTAGAGAAATGTATGTGGAGATGACCAGAAGACAGGACCTCATTCGATTCAAAAAGTACGGAGATGCATGGTGGCCTTTTGCAGGTATGAACAGACCTAAGCTTGTTCACGCCCCGGGAAGCTTCTTGGAATTGTTCCCAATTCCTGCACCTCAGCTTCTTGCCAATCCAAAATTAAAACAAAATCCAGGATACAATTAATTAGGGTTTGATACAGATTAAAAAGCAGGCTGAAGATTTTTCAGCTTGCTTTTTTTTTATAGTATTTCTGATCCATATTTTATCCAAAAGGATTGAAGTATAGGTACAAATTCATTTAATTTAACCCCTCATTCCCTTCAAATAATTCGTAAGGAGAAAATTTTCAACATTGCTTGATACCCAATTAAACTATGCGCAGTTCCCTAACCATATTATTCCCTTTATTCATTTTCATCCTACTCATTCAAAGTTGCGATTCCTCCATCTTTACCTCTTCTAAAGATGATTTATCCAAATCCGATAGCCTGTTTTTGGGATTTCATTTGGGCATGCCCCAAAAAGATTTTTTTGATCTTTGTACTGAATTGAACAAACAACAAATAATCACCCAAGGGCCAGGTGGCTCCACCAATGTCGAATTTAGAATTGTAGATGAATATGACAGCGAAATCAGCATGCGTTTTTTCCCGACTTTCAATGAAGAAAAAATATTCGAAATGCCCGTCACCTATTCTTATGTAGCTTGGGCTCCTTGGAATAGACAATATTGGGCTGAAAAATTATTGCCAAAAGTTTTGGAGAAATACAAAGAAATCTATGGCGATGATTTCAAGTTGATCAACCATCCTACACAAGGAAAGGTCTATTATAAAATCGATGGCAAAAGAAGGATTAACTTATTTATCAAAGACGACCAGCATGTACAAGCCGTCTTCTCCGATTTAAGGGTAGAAAAGAGACTTAAAGAAGAATTTGAAAAAAGCCAATCCCAAGAACAAGCACCTTCCAATTGACCCGAAAAAGGATTGAATTTGTGAAAAACCCATCAGATGAAATATGCCCATTTGCCATTTTTGCTTTTTCCGCTGTTCATTCTGATTTCATGTTCCCAAAAAACTGAGTTAAAGCAAACAGAACCACTTTTTGAAAGTCTAAGCCCAAAAAAAACAGGCATTGACTTCACCAATATACTGACCGAAACAGAGGAATTCAACATCATTGAATACCTCTATTTCTATAATGGTGGCGGATTAGCAGTGGGTGATATCAACAACGACGGGTTGTTGGACATCTATTTTTCATCCAACCAACTTCCAAACAAACTTTTCCTGAACAAAGGAAATATGGTCTTTGAGGATATTACGGAGCATAGCGGAGTGGGATCGCCCGGTCCGTGGAAAACAGGCATTACCATGGTGGATATCAATGGTGACGGCCTTTTGGATATCTATGTATGCAGACTTGGGGATTGGAAAGGTATTACAGGCAAAAACGAGCTATATATCAACAATGGCGACCTGACCTTTACCGAAAGTGCCAATCTGTATGGGTTGGATTTTCAGGGATTTAGCACACAAGCCGCTTTTTTTGATTATGACGGAGATGGTGATCTGGATATGTACCTCCTCAACCATGCCGTGCATACCGAAAATAGCTATGGCAGGGCCTCCCTCCGCTACATGGACAGTGGTCCCGAGGGAGACAGACTCTACAGAAACAATTCCGAAAAGGGGGTAAAGAGGTTTAACCCGGTTACAAACGAAGCAGGGATTTTTTCAAGCCAAATTGGATATGGTTTAGGCATAGGAATAGCAGATGTCAACAATGACGGTTGGCCGGACATCTATGTATCCAATGATTTCAATGAAAATGACTACCTCTATATCAACCAAGGCAATGGAACCTTCAAAGAATCGAGTAAAAATGCCCTGACGTATACGAGTAGATTTTCGATGGGAAATGATTTGGCTGATTTCAACAATGACGGATGGATTGACATCATAAGTCTTGACATGTTGCCGGAGGACGAAATCGTCCAAAAAATGTCTGCCGGCGAAGACAGTTATGAAATATACCAACTCAAACTCAACTTCGGTTACGGCAGACAAACCACCAGAAACAGTCTGCAACTGAACAATGCAAACGGTACTTTTTCGGAAATAGGCCAACTCGCCGGCGTTAATGCCACTGACTGGAGTTGGTCCCCCTTGTTTGCAGATTTTGACAATGATGGTTGGAAAGATTTGTTTATTTCCAATGGCATTGCGCGGCGACCCAATGACATGGATTACATCAACTTCATCACCAATCCGGAAATCAAAGAAGGTCTTGTTCAAAGACCGGATATCAGCGATCTGAAAATTTCCGGTCAGATGCCTCCAGGTGAAGTACCAAATTATTTTTTCAAAAATTCCAGAAACCTGACATTTGAAAATGTAAGTATGGCTTGGGGAATATCCGAAGCAACGATTTCCAATGGGGCAGTCTATGCTGACTTGGACAATGACGGGGACCTTGATTTGATCGTCAACCATATCAACCAACCCTCCGAAATATTTGAAAATAAGCTGAATCAACTTCCAGGTGGTGAAAAACCATCCTTTCTTAAAATCAGATTTGAAGGATCGGGATATAATAAGTTTGGGATCGGAGCGAGAGTGGAAGCCTATGTAAATGGCTTAAAAATCATTCAGGAAAACTTCACATCCAGAGGATTCCAGTCTTCCGTTGCGCCGGAGATCAATTTAGGCTTGGGAAAAACCAACAGCATTGATTCCCTAAAAATCATTTGGCCCTCGGGGAAAAGGGAAACTCTAATCAACATAGAAGTAAACAAACTACTGACTGTAAAAGAGGAGAATGCATTGCTTGTCTCCATTCCTCAAATAGAAAAACCGCTTTCTTTGCTCCAAAAACTCAGTTCGGAGGAAACCGGTTTAGAATTTTTGCACGTAGAGGACGATTACAATGATTTCAATAAAGAGCCGCTGCTGCCACACAAACTTTCTCATGAAGGTCCGGCTTTTGCCATAGGGGATGTCAATGGGGATGGATTGGAAGACATATTTATTGGTGGGGCATCAGGTCAGGAGTCCCGTTTATTTATCCAAAATAAAAACGGAAAATTCCTCCACTCAGAACAAGAGATTCTAAAAAAAGACCTGGAATCTGAAGATACCTATGCTGCCTTTTTACAAGGTAAAACAAAGGGATTTGCAAATTTGCTTTTGCTAAAAGGAGGAAATATGCCTGCTATTTCAAATTCAAGCAAAGTCCTCCTCAATCAAGGTCAAGGCTCATATTCCGAATCTATTGAACTTCCCATTGATCCTGACAACCAATTTTCCGTTGCACTTCCTCAGGATATTGATGGAGATGGATTTTTGGACCTGTTCGTAGGTGGTAGAAATGTCACCGGGAAATATGGCGAGCTTCCTAGAAATTATATTCTTAGGAACAGCGGAAACGGCACCTATGTAGACATTACTTCCCAGATTGCCCCGGAACTTGCTTCCATCGGAATGGTCAAATCCGCTTCATGGGTAGATTTAGATCAGGATGGGAATATGGATTTGGTCGTAGTGGGTGAATGGATGCCGATCAGCATTTTGATGCACCGTGATGGGAAATTGGTCAACGAAACCGAAAAATTCGGGTTGAGTAAAACCTCGGGCTGGTGGAATTCAGTAGAAATTGGAGATCTGAACGGAGATGGTTTTCCTGATTTGGTACTGGGCAATCTTGGATTGAACAGCAGGTTAAAAGCTTCTCCTGAGGCTCCTGTCAGGATGTATGTCAAGGATTTTGACGGAAACGGCAGTTTGGAACAAATCCTGACTTACCATATAGACGGCAATGAATATACCATTGCCACACGGGATGAATTGGTGAAGCAGATCCCCGTGCTCAAAAAAGATTTTGTCAGGCATTCAGACTTTGCCGGCAAAACAGTGAAACAGATTTTCAAGAACTTCCAATTAGAGGAAGCCAAACTTTTCGAAGCAAAAAAATTCGAATCCGTGATTTTATTCAATAATGGTGGAAAAGGATTTACAATTCAACCCCTGCCCATTGAAGCCCAATTTGCGCCGATACAGGCAATTTTGATGGAAGACATCAATGAAGACGGGATTTTGGACTTGATTCTCGGGGGAAATATCACAGCAGTTTCACCCTATTTTGGCGCTTACCAGGGAAGTCATGGATTGGCTTTGAAAGGAAATGGAGATGGGAGTTTTTCCTTGATGGAAAATGGAAAACTTGGAATTAGCGGAGATCTCAAACATATCCGGTCCATTAAAGTCAAAAATGAAACATGGATTCTCTTTGTCAAAAACGATGGAGAATTGGAGGTTTTTAGAATGAAATGACCCAATTTTTAAACTTATCAGCTATCTTGAAGGTATAATTACCTGGACCAATAGGAGCGGAAAACCAATGTATTGGGCCCTTTGACGGCATTACAAGTCAATTTCAACCCCCAAAAACAACCTTCACTCCGGCAGCGCTTATTTTTTCCACCCTTTGATCCTGGGGATCAATAGCAGTATTCCAGAGGAAAAGTGATTTGAGTGAATTGATTTCAGCAAGGGGTTCCAAACCTGCGCCGCTAACTTTGGTCCCATTCAGGTTCAAGCTTTCGAGTTTGGAAAGACTCCTCAAACCTGAAATTCCGGAATCCGAGACGGGATTATTTTCGATCCGCAGTCTTTGCAAATTGGGAAACTGTGCGATCTGAGCCATGTCAGCATCCTGAATTCCTGTCCCGGCCAAACTCAGCCAATAAATCTGATCTTTGATAGGCAAAAGTGCTTTCAATAGTTCCGAGGCTCGATCCTTGGCGGCATCCGATGGCAAGACAACATCCAAAGCACCGGATTCATGGGAGAGAACCCTTACCCGAAATCCCATTTTCTCTAAAGCTTTGAGATGAACAGTATCGATGCTCACCGCTAGCATTTTCTCCCCTCCGAGAATATTTAGTCTTGGCTTTGCCCATGCGATAATTTCTTCATCCGCAGCCATCAAGGATGCTTTGGGATCTGCTTTCCCTTTTGCTATCCACCAAATGAGTACTTGAATTTCCGCCTCGGTAAGGGGCTTTTTCCCTTCGGCAGGCATAAAATCTTCGTGATCTGACGGCAGCGTTACCCTCCGGATCAGCTCACTTTTTTCAGCATCAGCCGCAATAAAAACCGGGCCGTTTTCTCCTCCTTGGAGCATTGTCTCATAGGAAGCCAAATTCAATTCACCTTTGGATTTTCCCGATCGGTGACAGCTTTGACATTTGCTTCGAAGAATTGGCTGAATCACATCTGTAAAAACCTCCGCATCCTCCACCTTGGCCAATACCCGACCTTTGGTCTCTTTTTGCTTTTCACCAAAAGGTGCAAAGGCAGTCAGATAATCTTCCCCATGAGTCAGGCTCCCACCAAAATGTCCGGTGACAGAAAGTGCTAGGATCATAAAACCCAATACAGTATAATTAAGCTTTCTGCCAAATCTGAGCTCATTCTTATTCACCCACCAAGCAATTCCAGAAATAATAACCGTCGTCCATCCCGCCATCAAATGAATAACCAAAAGGTCGTCCTCATATCCCCCGGACTGGGAAAGCAAAAATCCCAACACTGCCGCAATCAAGGCACTGATTGTTCCCAAAAGCAAAGAAAAACTCACCGCTTCCTGCATCGCAGGCTTCTTCCCCAACACCACATAGGCTTTAAAAAAGACTGCTATGATCAAAAAGCCAATGGGCAAATGAACCCAAAGTGGATGAAATCTGCCGATGAAAGTAATCAGGTCTTGTATCATATTTTGACCATCCTAGGTTAAAATCCCCTTTACCACATGGCCTTCTACATCGGTCAGCCTAAACCTCCGGCCCTGATGCTTGTAGGTGAGTTTTTGGTGGTCTATCCCAAAAAGATGTAAAATCGTAGCCTGCAGGTCATGCACATGAACCGGATCTTTGACCACATTATATCCAAAATCGTCTGTTTCTCCATAGGTAAATCCGGGCTTCACTCCTGCCCCACACATCCATTTGGTAAAGCACCGTGGATGATGGTCACGACCATAATTATCCGGTGAAAGTGTGCCTTGACTGTACACTGTCCTGCCAAATTCCCCGCCCCAAACGACAAGCGTATCTTCCAACAAGCCCCTTTGCTTGAGGTCTTTGATCAGTGCAGCCGTCGCTCGGTCAGTTTTCTGACATTGGTTTTTTATTCCCCCGGGCAGATTCCCGTGCTGATCCCAACCCTGATGGTAGAGCTGGACAAATTTGACATCCTTTTCAATGAGCTTTCTCGCCAAAAGGCAGTTGGCGGCATAAGTACCGGGATCGCGGCTTTCTTCACCATACATCTCATACACCGAATCAGACTCCTTGGACATATCCGTGATTTCCGGCACCGAGGTCTGCATCCGAAAGGCCATCTCATATTGGGCGATGCGGGCGCTGATTTCAGGATCGCCATAAGTATCCAACTGCACCTCATTCAATGATTTGAGGTAATCGAGCATTTCACGCCTGTCTTTTCCATCGTAATTTTCCGGATTGCCAAGGTAAAGCACAGGGTCTATGCCGGACCGGAATTGGATGCCTTGGTATTGGGAAGGAAGAAATCCATTTCCCCAAAGTCTGGCATAAAGCGGTTGGTCCTGCTCGCCATTTTTGGAAACCAGGACGATAAATGATGGCAGGTTTTGGTTGTCCGAACCCAAGCCATAACTCAACCAAGCCCCCATAGAGGGACGACCGGGAAGCTGATGGCCTGTCTGGAAAAAAGTAATGGCAGGATCATGGTTGATCTGTCCGGTCTGCATGCTTTTGATAAAACAAAGCTCATCCACGATCTCCGCAGTATGGGGCATCAATTCACTGACCCAAGCCCTGCTTTGGCCATATTGACTGAATTTGAAAGCTGAAGCAGTCATTGGAAACGAACTTTGATCTGCACTCATCCCGGTAAGACGCTGTCCGTCTCTCACCGAATCGGGGAGCTCCTGCCCGTGGAGGTCTATGAGCTTTGGTTTGTAATCGTACAATTCCAGTTGGGAAGGCCCTCCGCTTTGAAAAAGGTAAATCACTCGCTTTGCCTTGGGCATAAAATGCGGCAACCCTGCCAATCCATTGGTTGACTCAGAAAGCAAAGGTTGGGTTTGGGGATTTTCTGCAAATATCTTCTCCATTCCCATCAGCGAACCCAAGGCAAGGGAACCAAGCCCCAAAGAAGTTTTTGTCAAAAACCTCCTCCTGTCCATATTCTTTTCAATCTCCTGAAGGTCCCTATTGGAAGACCTGAGAGGGGCATCGTGATGGTGACTCATATTATCTTTTGGTTAGAAAAGCATCTGAATTGATAATGGCGCTGGCGGTGACGGCATTGGCCGCAAGATGGAAAGGATCTAAATCCGGAGGTATCTGATATTCCCCGGAAGCCAGCCAACCTTTGGTTTTATTGTGGTCTGCCTTGAATTTACGGTATTCATTTTCCCTTAATTCCAGAAGGATTTGAAGCTCCTTAGGATTGGGTTTTCTTCCCGTAAGTCTGCGGAATGTATCCTCTATGGACTTGGAGATTTCCGGATGAGCTAGCATCTTTTCGCCCAAAACCTTAGAAGCCTCCACAAAAGTCGGATCATTCATCAGTACCAAAGCCTGAAGCGGAGTATTAGTCTCTTGCCTTTTGCTTACCGAAACACTGTGGTCGGGTGCATCGAAAATGGATAATGCCGGATTGTGAACCGAGCGTTTCCAAATCGTGTACAAACTCCTTCGATAGAGATTTTGTCCGGAATCCTGCACATAGTTGGCACCATTGACTTTCCAAAGACCCTCAGGTTGGTAAGGAAACACACTTTTGCCACCAATCGAAGGATTCAGCAATCCTGCCGCAAACAGCGCATTATCCCGGATCAATTCTGCAGGCAGACGAACCGAAGGTCCTCGGGCAAGAAGGTAATTGTCAGGATCTTTTTCCATCAGTTCAGGCCTGTTTTTCGAGCCTTGCCGGTAAGTAGCAGAGGTGACAATCAGACGCTGCATGGCTTTCACATCCCAACCGGAATTTTGGAACTCAACAGCCAACCAATCCAATAATTCCGGGTGGGAAGGCAATTGTCCCTGATTCCCAAAATCCTCGGAAGTAGCCACCAACCCACGACCAAAATAATTTTGCCAAAAACGGTTGATTGCCACCCTAGCGGTGAGTGGATTTTCTGCATCAGTCAGCCATTGGGCAAGTCCAAGACGGTTTTTGGGTTGATCCTCCCGCATGGGCAAGACACTTTCAGGGGTATTGGGAAAAACCTCTTCTCCCCGCATATTATATTCTCCACGTGTCAAAACATAAGTGCTCCGCTTATTGGTTTTGTCCTGCATGACCATCATCTCCGGAATCCGCTCCACAGAATCCGCATAGGTTTTTCTCTGAGCAACCACTGCTTTCAGCTTTTCTCTATAAGCCACAGAATGGTTGTTGAGGTATAGTTTTTTCAGTGCTTGTTTTTCTTGGGCATTGAATTCGTTCCCGGTTTGAGCAAGGATTAATTTATATTCGTCTAGCTTGGCAATCTGCATTACCTCCAAAGAAGAGAGTTCTTTGTCATATACACTGACTTCATCCACCAACGCGTCTTTGAGTCCTTTGCCTCTCCATACTGCCCCAACCTGCAAACCTGGCTGCCCGCCTTGAAGGAGGATGTCTTTGTACAAGTTGTCATGGGTAGTTTGAGTGACCATTTCAAGTCCGTTTAGGAAGACTTTCAGCCCTTGTGCTTTGGAAGAACCGTCATAGGTCATGACCAAATTGATCCATTGGTCACGGGGAATGTTCTGCTCCGTTAGTTTAGTGATGGCATTATAAGGTGCGGAATGCGCCATCAGCAATTCCAGGCGGTTGTTTTTGAGACTGAGGTGGTATCCCCGCCAATTATATAGCACCGCACCTGAACCCTTGTGGAAGATTGCCCCATCAGTCAAAGACTTTGGGACAGAAATCCAAATACTTACCGAAAAAGGTTCGCTGCGGGAAAATATCCCGGAACCCCCCAAATCCAGCCAGGAATCCCCGTTGAGTTTGACTGCTTTTCCTCTAAATCCTTCTACATAAGCAGGTTTCTGGTTTTTGACCTCGCTGCTTTCCATGGTTCCTTTTTGGGAAGGATTGAGGAGGTTTTGAATGGAGTTTTGGTCAAAAGAATAAAAACCAACCCGACTTGCCGGAAAATCCAGTTTGGAAACTTTTTGAAAAGAACTGGATGCCAACCAAGTTTGAAAAGCCTCTTCTTCCTTCTCAGCCACTTTTTTCAGTTCCTCTTCCTCGCTGTTTTTTTGGGAAAGTAGGTAGGAAAGCATCTTGTCTTTCTCCGTATCCGTCAAAAGCATGGTCGGAACAGGCATGGCATCATCCCAAGAAATCTGACCGGCCTCATCCACCTGATTGA
The DNA here is from genome assembly GCF_023502205.1 of Aquiflexum sp. TKW24L. Lineage (GTDB taxonomy): Bacteria > Bacteroidota > Bacteroidia > Cytophagales > Cyclobacteriaceae > Cognataquiflexum. The sequence continues at coordinate 119,189 of NZ_JAMFLG010000010.1, forward strand.
AAAAACTGCTGAGTTCAAAGAAATTCTTTTGGGAAATCGGGTCGTATTTATGGTCATGACACCGCGCACAACCCAAGGTCAAAGCCATAAAAGCCTGCCCCATGGTACTCGTCCGATCCACTACATATTCCACCCTAAACTCCTCCTCCACAATTCCTCCTTCCATGTTTTGGGGATGAATCCGGTTGAAGGCCGTTGCAATCAGCTGGTCTTTGGTAGGATTGGGTAAAAGGTCTCCAGCCAACTGATGGGTGATAAACTGATCGTAGGGAAGGTTTTGGTTGAATGCCCTGATAACCCAATCCCGATAGGGTGATGCATCCCGATACCTATCCACGGTGTAGCCATGTGTATCGGCAAACCTCGCAATATCCATCCAATGCATGGCCATTTTCTCCCCATAATGCGCAGAATTGAGCAACCTGTCGACCTGCTTTTCATAAGCATTGGCGGAAGGGTCAGAAAGAAAAGCATCGATCTCAGCCAGGCTTGGGGGCAAACCTATCAAATCCAGACTCAATCTTCTTAAGAGCGTTTCCTTATCCGCCTCCTGCGATGGTTTGATTCCCTCCTGTTCCAATTTGCTGAGGACAAAGTGGTCAATGGGGTTTTTGGCCCATGATTTATCCTTTACTTTAGGAATGTCAAATTTTTGGGGAGGAATAAAAGCCCAATGCTTTTTGTATTCTGCCCCATCTTCGATCCATTTGATCAGGATGGCCTTTTCCTTTGGAGTCAAAATCAAATTTGATTCTTGGGAAGGCATTCGGAACTCAGGATCGTCTGAAATGATCCGATGAAAAAGTTCGCTTTTGCGGAGGCTTCCTGACTTGATGGCAACCTTGCCGGGAGAGTCTTTGAGAGAGGCAAAAGCCATTTCGGGATCGTGCAAACTTAACCCTGCTTTTTGTGCTGCCAAATCAGGACCGTGACAAGCGAAGCATTTATCCGACAAAATCGGCTTGACATGAATATTGAAATCCAAAGCTTCCGGTAATTCCTCGTAGGCTGCCTGAACATCCTCCGGGAGTTCAGGGCTACAGGAAACCAAAATGAAAATAAAGCAGCAGTAACTCAGTATTCTTAAGACCATTTGAAATCAAATCACCCGATTAAATTAACGGAATTTCAAATAATATCCCACCTGCTATATCCTGTATTGTGGGATGATGCTAACTTGTAAGATATAAATCCTCCTGTTAGATTTTAGGGATGTTATTGAAAACCAATTTAATTTGAGAAGCATAGGAATACCTTAATCCAAATCATTCAAACATATAGCAGATTGTTCAATACTTTATCTTCAAATCCTTATTGTATTTTTTATCCATTTGGTAAATGATCCTGTCCGACATTTCGTAATCAATTTGATATTTCTCACACCTTTCTTTTAAAATTTCCAAATAATTGAGATAAAGGTCGATTTGACCATCAATATCAGTAATTGAATATTTAAATTCTTGTCCTGTTATGAATCGATAAACTCGTTGGTCAATAATTTGATAAATCTTAGGATTTTTAAAACGTAGAATTGTCGAAGCCATAGCTAATCGAACTCCTTTACTTTCCAGTAAAGATTTCAAAATCTTTCGGGTTAAATCCTTATCCAATACAGTATCTGTATTTTTTATTTCATTTATAAGCCTTAATGTTTCGGAAGAAATAGAAGAATATCTATTCACTTTCCACAAAACAATTTCATTGATAATATCTTGATCAAAATCAGATTTTACCTCATCAAGTTTATTTGTCAGTTCAGCTTGATAGTTGTAATCAAAATCAAACAAATCTTCTTTTGCTATTCTTATTGATTCAAGGGTGTTCATAATTAAAGTACTTTTTCAAGTAAAATGGTCAGGGCATTTTCAACAGAATCTACTACATGCTTCTTGTTAGCAAGAGAATCTGTATAAAACTTTTTGTATGAAAGAATTAATTCCTGTAATGTTGTTCTTTTGCTACCGAGTATCTTTTTTAAGATACTAACTTTTTCATCAACACTTGTTTCCATCCATTCTGTTGAATAAGGATCAAAAACAGTCCTTAAAGTCCGATGCCTGTAATTGGAACCAAACAATTCATCTACTAAAGTTTGATAATCACTTCCCATATTATTTTCGGTTTTTCTATCCATGAGTTTTATTCCTTCTCAAATGGAATTTTGACTTGTTTAAATATCTAAAAAATTCGGCATAAATTAAATAAAGCACAAAATGTCCTTTTCCCATTCCTCATTCTTATCATTTTCAAAGTGTTTAATTTTACACAATTGAGCCCACTCCCTTTACACAGAAAGGAAGTTTTATCAAAAAAATCCCTGTTCCAACTGCAATGTCAACTGCAATGTTGGGGTAAAGACACAAAAAAAGGGATGACCCTCATCCCTTAAATAACTGATAATCATACGTGTAGCCTCGACGGGAATCGAACCCATATCTATTGTTTAGGAAACAACTATTCTATCCATTGAACTACGAGGCCATTTGCACTTGTAAAGATTCTCTCGCTTCTAAATAAGGTCGCAAGTTAAATCAATTCCCCCCATTTCCGCAAATAATATTAGGGCCATTTGTTCATTTCATTTTTAAAACGTTATCTTTGCAGTCCAAAATTTAAGATGGACGGGATCCATCAATTCACTAAATATCAAATTAATATGGCAGTAAAAATCAGATTATCGCGTAGAGGCAGAAAAAAAATGGCCATCTATGACGTTGTAGTAGCTGATGCTAGAGCTCCACGTGATGGACGCTTTATCGAAAAAATCGGGACTTATAACCCCAACACTGACCCTGCATCCATCAACATCAACAATGAGCGCGCTCTTAAATGGTTGTTGAACGGTGCGCAGCCGACTGACACAGTAAAGGCTATGCTTTCTTACAGAGGTATATTGTTGCAAAAACACCTTCAAATCGGTGTATTGAAAGGCGCAATCACGCAAGATCAGGCTGATGCAAAATTCGAAACTTGGAAATCTTCCAAAGAAACTGCCATCGGCGGTAAAGTGGATAAATTGACCAAAGAAAAAGAAGATGCAAAAACCAAGGCATTTGAGGCTGAAACAGCTAAAAACCAAGCCCGTCTTGACGCCATCAAGAAAAGAGAAGATGACGCTATAGCTGCTGCTACTCCAAAGGTAGAAGAAGCTCCTGTAGCCGAGGTTGAAGCACCTGAAGCAGCAGCTGAAGGAGAAGAAACCCAAGCTTAATACCCCTTTACACCATGAACAAAGACAATTGTTTCCAATTGGGCTACGTGTCCAAAGTTCATGGGCTTCATGGTGAGGTTACAGTAGTCTTGGATGTAGATTTTCCTGAGGATTACGAAGAACTGAAGCATGTCTTCATCGAGCAAAAAACCAGGATGGTCCCTTTCTTTATTGAGCATTTTGTTTCTCAACCGAACAACAAGGTGCTGGCAAAGTTCGAGGATTTTGATACGGTGGATGATGCAAACAAACTCGTAGGATCGGCTTTATTCCTTCCGATGAGTGAACTGCCCGAGCTTGGAGAAGACCAATACTATTACCATGAATTGGTAGGATTTGAGGTAATCGATGATTCCCTCGGACTTATCGGAGAGGTTAAGGTCATTTATGACATGGAAACCCAGGATTTATTGGGCGTCGAACATAAAGGAAAAGAGGTTTTGATACCCATTCAAGACCAAATCATCCAGAAAGTCGACAAAGCAGCTAAGAAAGTTTACTGCTCTCTGCCCACAGGATTGATTGACATATATTTGGAAGACTGATGCGCATTGACATCATTTCAGTTGTTCCCGGATTGTTGGAAGGCCCTTTTTCACATTCGATTCTCAAAAGAGCGGAAGAAAAAGGTTTGGCTACAGTGAGGGTCCACAACCTGAGGGATTATGCCGGCGGCAAACAAAAGCAGGTCGATGACTATGCATTTGGAGGAGGTGCCGGGATGGTCATGATGATAGAACCTATCGCAAAGTGCATCGAAGCACTCAAAAGCGAAAGGGAGTATGATGAGGTCATTTACATGACACCTGACGGAGAAAAATTTGACCAGCGAATGGCCAATGAACTTTCTCTGAAGGAAAACTTTATCATCCTATGCGGACACTATAAAGGTGTCGACGAAAGGGTCAGACTGAAATGGATAACCAAAGAAATCAGCATCGGTGATTATGTCCTCTCAGGAGGCGAATTGGCCGCAGCGGTTGTGACGGATGCCATTATCAGGTTGATTCCGGGAGTTCTCAATGACGAAAGTTCGGCATTGACAGATTCCTTCCAAGACGGGCTTTTGGCCCCACCGATATATACCAGACCTGCAGCTTATGAAGGAATGGAAGTACCGGAAATATTAATGTCAGGACATCAGGCTAAAATAGATTCTTGGAGATTTGAAGCATCGGTTCGCCGTACCAAAGAAAGAAGACCCGACCTTCTCGAAGGAAAAGAACTCTGAGGCGATTATGTAAGAAAGAAATATCATTGAGTCTAACAAAAGATTGCGCCGAGGCGCAGTCGCTATAAGCACATAAAATATATAGCTATGAGCGAACTACTTAAAATTGTAGAAGCGGAATACAGCGAGGCGAGAGCCAAGTTCCCTTCTTTCAAAGCTGGAGATACCATCAACGTCCACGTGAAAATCACTGAAGGTAACAAAGAGCGTATCCAGCAATTCCAAGGCACCGTCATCCAGAGAAAAAATCCAAATACAAACGGAGAAACTTTCACTGTAAGAAAAGTATCAAACGGTGTAGGTGTGGAAAGAATTTTCCCTATCATCTCTCCAGCTATCGACAAGATCGAATTGATGAGAGAAGGTAAAGTGAGAAGAGCAAGATTGTACTACTTGAGAGGCCGTCAAGGAAAGGCTGCCAAAATCAAAGAAAAAATCAGACACAGAAAAGACGCTTAATTGTCTTCTTCACAAAAAGGGAATCCAAACGGGTTCCCTTTTTTGTTTAGACCAATCCCTATCTTTTCCTATCTTTGCAGCCTCAAAATAGACTGAACAATACAACCAAACGGATTCCAACAGGTTGTACAAAGAATAAATCGATACCATGAACAAAGAAGTACGTGTAAGATTTGCGCCTTCTCCTACAGGAGCTCTACATATCGGTGGCGTCAGAACCGCTTTATACAATTACCTATACGCCAGAAAAACAGGAGGTAAATTCCTTCTGCGCATCGAGGATACTGACCAAAACAGGTTTGTGCCCGGAGCAGAAGAATACATCAAAGATGCATTGGATTGGCTTGGAATCTCTCCTGACGAAAGCCCATGGAACCCCGCAGAAAGTGCACCTTACCGGCAGTCGGAAAGGAAGCAGATGTACATGCAATATGCCCTTGACCTGATCGAAAAAGGACATGCTTACTATGCTTTTGATACTTCTGAGGAATTGGAAGCGATGCGAGAAAGGCTGACTGCTGCAAGGGTTGTGTCTCCTCAGTATAATTCTATCACCAGAACCCAAATGAAAAACTCGCTTACACTTCCTGAAGATGAAGTGAAGGCGAAGTTGGCTTCCGGTGAAGCCTATGTCATCCGTGTGAAAATCCCAAGAAAGGAAGAAGTAAGATTGCATGACCTGATCCGTGGATGGGTGATGGTACATTCCAGTACTCTTGATGATAAGGTCCTGATGAAATCCGACGGTATGCCCACTTACCATTTGGCAAATATCGTGGATGACCACCTGATGAAAATCACTCATGTCATCCGTGGTGAGGAGTGGCTGCCTTCAGCACCGTTACACGTTTTGTTGTATAAATACTTTGGTTGGGAAGAAACCATGCCTGAATTTGCACATTTGCCTCTGTTGCTAAAGCCTGACGGAAATGGTAAACTTTCCAAGAGGGATGCGGATAAGCATGGTTTTCCTGTATTCCCGATGGATTGGAAAGATCCAAATTCGGGCGAAACCGCCATGGGATTCCGTGAAGGTGGATACCTTCCAGAAGCCATGCTGAACTTCTTGGCCTTCTTGGGTTGGAATCCGGGCGACCATAAAGAAATCTTCAGCTTAGAGGAATTGGTCGAAGCATTTTCTATCGAAAGAATCGGTAAATCAGGTACAAAATTTGATATCAACAAGGCCAAATGGTTCAATGAACAATACCTCCGAGCCAAGTCAGATGAAGAATTGGCAGCTTATCTTATAGCTGACATCAAAAAAGAAGGGCTTTCTGTAGACCAAGAAAAAGCTGCCAAAATCGTTCATGTCATGAAAGAAAGGGCAACATTCCCTTCAGACCTTTGGAAAGAAGGAAAGTTTATGCTGATCGCTCCGAATTCATTTGATGATGATATTGCAAGCAAAAAATGGAATGCAGAAGTAGTAACCGTTTTGGGAACCTACATAGAAAAACTGGCGTCTCATACAGGGGATTTTACACCTGAAGTAGCAAAATCTATTCTTGAAGCATCTGCAGAAGCCAATGGAATCAAATTGGGCAAAGTGATGCAGGCAGTTCGATTAGCGGTGACAGGCGTGGGTGCAGGGCCGGATTTGATGGCAGTATTCAGTATCATTGGTAAAGAGGAATTGTCTAAGCGAATCGAATTTGCATTAGAGACTTTACAGGTACTTTGATAAATAGATAAAAGAAAATACTCCTATGGCTAAAAAACCTAAAAAAGAAGAAATCGCAAAAGTCCACAAGGATTTGGAAGGTTTCAAGATGAACATCGACACTTTTGGAGAGATTTCAAGTTCTTTCTCCATTGATAAGCTGAATGAATTCCTAAATAAAAATGTCGATGACAAAAAGCTCAAAGACAGGGAAGACATTGAAGAAATCAAAGAAGGAAAAGAGAAAAAGAAAAAATAAATTATGAGTACCCCCATTATTACATATTGGGCTTGAGGAGACTTCTCGGATGCGGATACTCGCCCACAGACGACAGTCCACTGTCCACAGAACCCGGTAATCGTTCCTCAACCATTATTTATTTTGCAGCGTGCAATAAAGCGGCTACACATAAAACAAATTTCTCTAAATTCTTTCCATTTGAATATGCAAGCACAAAATCTTCAAGGTTTGGTGCATTTTTTTTGCCCGAAACATTTCCGTTAATCGTTTAATACTTTATATTTCGACTTAAATATTAGTAGAATATTATATGAAGCTTTCAATGTTACTGTTTTTTCTGTTGATGATATCAATGCCGATTTTTTCCCAATCGACAGGTACCATCACCGGAAGAGTCATCGATAGCAAAACAGGAGAAGGTCTTCCTTTTTGTAATGTTTTCATTAACAACACCACTTTTGCCACCGTTACTGATATTGACGGAAAATTTTCTTTGCCCAATGTTCCTGAAGGAGAGGTAGAAGTGGGATTTTCATTTATCGGATATCAAGCCCTCCAAAAACCCGCTAGTATAAAATCCGGCGGTCAGTTTACACTCAATGTCAGTATGATTTCATTTGAACAGGAACTCTCTGATGTAGAAATTAAGGCAACAAGAGACAAGGCTTGGGAACGGGAATTGAGAAGATTTAAAAACCTATTTTTAGGAAATGATAACCTTGCTTCCCAATGTGAAATCATCAATCCTTGGGTCATTGAGTTCTCAGCTGAAAATACAACAAACAGCTTTCGGGCTACTGCACTCCAACCCATAGAAATCAAAAATAATGGACTAGGCTATAACCTTACTTTTGACCTCAGGGAATTCTATTTTACTCCCCAATATTACATCATCGCAGGGGCTACAAGATTTGTGGAAATGGATACGACGTCTGAAACGGTCAAACAATCTTGGAATAAAAACAGACAGGAAACATACAAAAAATCTCCTGCAAACATGTTTAGAGCCATGATTCAAAATCGGCACAATCAGGAGGGTTTTATTCTTTATGCCAATAAACCCGGCGGTGCTGAGACCTTGAATATGCGATCGGATATTTTTGCCAATGAATTGGGCACCTCTGTCATTGAATATAAGCCTGACAATCTGGTCAGTCCCGGTCGAAGACCTGAGGAATATAAAGTCTTTTTGAAAGGTAGGATTGAGGTCCATTATGAAAAAGGATATAGCACTGTCAACTCTTACAAAGATGCCCCTTACCCCATCTCTTGGATCGAGGTAAATGGCAATTATGTCAATATTAATTCCAACGGAATAGTCCTGAATCAAAAAGACGTGACATTCTCTGGAGATATGGACAAAAGGAAAGTAGCTACACTACTTCCAATGGACTACAATCCCCCATTTTCTTTGGAATCCAATACCCAATTGGCGAAAGATGCCAATGGGCTTCAGGAGAAAGTTTACCTCCACTTGGATAGGCCATTTTATTATCAGGGGGACCAGATGTTTTTCAAAGCTTACCTGAATTACGGAAATCCCCAGCTGAAGAAAGAGTTGAGCAAGGTTTTGTATGTAGAATTGATTTCTGAAAACAGAGATATTATTATCCAGAAGAAATTCAAAATCGAAAACGGACTTGTTGTCGGTGATATGTTTTTGCCAGATACGCTAAATCAGAAAAAGTATTACCTCCGATCATACACCACATGGAACAGGAATTATGGTCCTGATATTTATTTTGTCAAAGCACTTCCAATTTTGAGTCCGTATGACAGGATTCAGGGTTCTCCCATTTCCGAAGAACCAAAATCCCCGATAATTGTAGATTTCAAATCGGATAAAAGCGAATACAAGGTTAGAGAAAAGGTCAGTTTGGAGGTTCATTTGAAAGATCAAAACGGCAATCCTGTTTCCGCAAATCTGTCTGTGGCGGTGACTGATAACCATTATGCAATGCCGATACACCTGTACCCGAATATTCTGAATGGGTCAAAAATCAAAGAAATTCCCAGACATATTACCACAGACAAATTCACTTACCCAATTGAAAAGGACATGAATGTTTCGGGTCAATTTCTCAATGACAAAGGAAAACCCGAATCAATTCCATTTTCAGCCTATTTCAATAATTTTGCCGCCTCCCTCGAATTACAATCCGATTCAGAAGGGAAATTTAATATGGAGGAAATGGACTTTTATGGACCTCTTGATTTCACCTTCATGGCATTGGACAAAAAAGGTAATTCCTTCGGAAAGTTTCAAATTATCCCTAGGTTAAACCCTCCTTTTTTTGTTCCGGAATCCACCAAAATGCCCGAAATTACAACTTCAAATGAAGCGATTTTTACAATTAATAACCAAGAAGAAAAAATTGTAGACTTGGAGCAAGTCACTGTCAAAGAAGAGGTTGAAAAAGGCAACAATACCATGGCCCTCTATGGTAAAGCAGACCATGTGGTCAAAGGAGCTGATTTGATGGCAGGTGGCAATTCGGCAGATCTTTTGCTCAGCCTCAAGCCTTACGTTCCGGGCATGACGGTCAATTCGTTTGGTCAGGTGACTTTGAGGGGCGGTGCTACTTCAGTTTCCAATAGTTTGGAGCCAATGGTGATGATAGACGGAGCCATTTTGCCAGGCAATAGCGCTGCTTCTAATATCAATTCTATCAACCCCAATGATGTCGATAGAATTGAAGTTGTGACAAGGATGGCCTCAATCATGGGAGATATGGGTAGAAACGGAATCATTGCCATTTACCTCAAAAAAGGAGAACAGCCGACCTCGATGTTGACTACTTCCACAGCCAATTTGAATACCATGGTGGTTGAGGGTTTTGCCTTGCCAAATAATTTCTATCAGGTGAGCCATGAGGGTGGTGAGGAAATCCCAGTCGGGTCAGATGAGAGAGCGACTTTGTATTGGAATCCCTTTCTGATTACTGATAGTGAGAATGGAATTTTTCGCATTGAATTTTATCTGAATGACAATCCAAGTCCAAAATCTGTAATTGTGGAAGGCCTCTCGATTGACGGAACTCCCGTGAGAGCAACGTTTGTGATTCCTTCAGGAAAATGATTTTTCTTCACTAATTGAAAATCAAATTCCTATTTTTGACCATGCAAAAATTCTTTTTCTTTATTGCTCTATTGGGACTATTGGTTTTGCCCGGATTTGTGAATGGACAGACAAGTTTTGGAATCAGAGGTGGATATTCTGTTTCTTCCATGTCCTACCGAACCACTGCCGGAAGAGCACAAATCAGAACGAGCGGAATCCGGGCTCCCACGTTTGCCTTTGTTATGGAGCACTTTGCCGGAAAAAATGCCGGAATTCAGATAGAGGTCCAATACCTCACCTTAGGATTCACACAAACAGATACCGTACTTGTCGGAACGAACCAGACAGAATTGGATTATTTAAAAATGCCTATTTTGTCTAACTTTTATGTTGGTAGGGGAGGAAGGTTCCATATCAAAATCGGGCCTCACTTTGGTTATTTACTGAACGCCACAGATGTCAGCAGGGATTTTGAAGGACCACAATTCCTTCCGACTTATGGGCAGCCGGGAGACGATCCACGAAAATTTATGTACGGACTCACGGCTGGAGCAGGCCTTTCAAAATTATTTGGGAAGAGTACCCTAGAAGGGGATTTGAGGTTTTCTTACGAATTTGGAAGACCCGAAACCCAAGACCGGATTTTTGATATGAATTCCACCAATATTGAATTTACGGTGACGTATTTATTCCAGGCATTAAAATCTAAAGCCCAAAATTGAAAACCAAAGGAACTTATCCCAAGTTTTGATGGTATGTAAGATAATTAACTCAAACAGATATGCTGCAAACTCAAAAAAGACCTGTCCATATTTATATGGAAGCAAATCCAAATCCAAATTCTCTAAAATTTGTGGCCAATTTCATGTTGACTGATGAGGGTGTAAGTTTTGATTTTCCTGATCAACCAAGTACAGAAACTTCACCCCTCGCTTCTGAATTGTTTAATTTCGCTGCAGTTGACAGGGTTTTTATCACTTCTAATTTTGTGACCGTTACCAAAAAAGAGAATATAGATTGGATTGAAATCCAGGACATTGTCAGGAACCACATCAAAAATTATTTGGAATCAGGCAAACCGGCAATAATAACTGCAGCCTTTGATAGGGATCCCCTCTTCGACGAAAATGATTCTGAAATTGTTAAAAAAATCAAAGGTATTTTGGATGAATACATCAGACCCGCTGTGGAGCAGGATGGTGGCGCCATTGTCTTCCATAGTTTTAATGAGGGGATTGTAAAAGTATTGCTTCAAGGAAGCTGTTCAGGCTGTCCTTCAAGCACCATCACCCTTAAAGCTGGAATTCAAAATTTATTGACAAGGATGCTTCCCGAGGTCAAAGAAGTCCAGGCAGAAGGAGTTTAAGTATTTCTGATGCTGAGAGGAAATTGGACTTGGACATTATTGGGCCTGATCAGCTTGGTGATCAGGCATTTTGCTGTAAAATATCCTGAGAAAACTGAAGCGATATATTCAAGGGCATTTTTTCCCGGTATCCGAAATGTCATTGACGTATCTTTATCTCTGCTGCCTTTTGCAACGGTTTATGTTTTTTTGGCATCTTTAATCTTTTTTATCGGTTTTTATTTTTATCGCCTGAATCAGACTGAAGGCTGGAAAAATAAAATCAGTTATTCGATCCGTTCTTTATTCAATTATTTGGGTGCAATAGTATTCTTTTTCCTGATCCTGTGGGGCTATAATTATCAACGGATACCGATTTTCCAACAAGTTGGATTGAAACCCATTCCTCTCAATGAGGAGCAACTCATCAAAGAAACAGAACTCACCAGAAATATCCTCAGCCAACTCCGGTACAATATCGAGGAAGATACCATTGCAATAGAAAATACCATGGCGTATCCCGATTTGGAACAATTGGTGAGGGCAAACATGCGTGAAAACCTATATTTATTAGGACTGAATTTTACAGGAAATCCGAGGACAAAGCAATTTTATCCTGCAGGTTTCTTAAGAAAAATGGGCATTTTGGGAATCTATTTTCCGTTTACCGGAGAAAGTTACATCGACCCGACTTTGCATCATCTCGAAAAACCATTTACTGTCGCCCACGAAATGGCACACAGCTATGGAGTGACAGACGAAGGTGAAGCCAATTTTATAGCTTGGGTAATCTGTTCCAATTCCGATGATCCACTGTTGCAATACTCCGGACAGTTGAGATTATTGAAATACCAAATGAATGACATGTATAGGATGTCAAAGGATCTTTTTAAAGAATTTTATAAAACCATTCCTACCGGAATTCGAAATGACCTGCTATCCATTCAGACTGAAAATGCAAAAATTAAACCCTTCAACTTGGAAATCAGCAGGAAATCCAATGACCTTTTTTTGAAAACCCAAGGGGTAAAAGCCGGCATCAACAGCTACCAGCAATTGCCTATGTTAGCTTACGCTTGGAGAAATAGCCTGAAAGACGGATTTCAATAAATCATTCCTCCAATTGCCTTCGGTACATCTGAATCGTATTTTCCAATCCATAATACAAAGCATCACAGATTAAAGCATGACCGATGGAAACTTCATCCATAAAAGGAATGCTTGTTTTGAGAAACTTAAGATTATGCAGATCAAGGTCATGACCGGCATTGAGCCCAAGTCCCAAATCCCTTGCCAATAAGGCAACTTCCACGTATGGTTTAACAGCTTCCTTTTTATCCAAAGGGAACATCGATGCGTAGGGCTCGGTATATAATTCGACCCTATCCGTACCGGTATTTTTAGCAGGTTCGAAATATTTGGACTCGGGATTGATAAAAATGGAAACCCTAGTCCCATACTCATGAAGCTCTTCTACTATGTCTCTCAAAAAAAGTTGGTTGGTGATCGTGTCCCAACCGCTGTTTGAAGTGATGGCGTGTGGGGGATCTGGTACCAAAGTGGCCTGCGCCGGTTTGATCAGGCGGATCAAGTCCATGAACCTTTGGTCGGGATATCCTTCGATGTTGAACTCTGTGGTGACGACCTTGGAAAGATCAATCACATCTTGATACCTGATATGTCTTTCGTCAGGTCTTGGGTGAACGGTAATTCCCTGTGCACCGAAGCGCTCTGCATCCAAAGCGACTTTCACAATATTTGGATTATTGGCTCCACGGGCATTCCTGAGGGTGGCGATTTTGTTAATATTTACGCTCAGTCTGGTCATTTTCCTAGATTAAAAGATAATTTTGTGACAAATTTACACCTATAACACAAAGAACAAGACAATGGGTTTAAAGGCAAGTGTAGAAAGTGAAATAAAAAATGCCATGCTCGCCAGAGACAAAGACAGGCTGAGGGCATTGAGGGCTATCAAATCCCTGATCCTATTGGAAGAAACCAAAGAAGGGGCAGGTGCTGAGCTTTCCAAAGAAGATGAAATGAAGCTATTGACCAAAGCTGCCAAGCAAAGGAAAGATTCGGCTGATATCTATAAGCAGCAAAATAGAGAAGATCTCTATGCTGTGGAAATGGCCGAACTCGAAATCATCGGGGAGTTTTTACCCAAACAATTAACTGAGGAAGAATTGGTTGCTGAATTGAAGAAAATCATTGCTGAATCAGGAGCTGCTGGAGCAAAAGACATGGGCAAAGTTATGGGTCTTGCATCCAAAGCCTTGGCTGGCAAAGCAGACGGCAAAGCGATTTCTATGAAAGTAAAGGAACTCCTTGCCTAACATTCACTTAAATGCTTGACATCATCATATTGGTAATTTTGGCAATTGGCGTTTACGAAGGCTACAAAGAAGGTTTGTTTATTGGCATTCTGTCTATTGTAGCCTTTGTTTTTGCGCTGATACTTGCTTTTCATCTAATGAATTGGGGAGCGGGTTTTCTTGCCCAAAGAGTGGATGAAATGACATTCCTGCTGCCATTTATCACCTTTTTGCTGATATTTTTTGGTGTTATAGTAATCATTAGAGGTTTGGCATTTTTAGTCAAAAAATCCCTGGATTTTACCATTCTTGGTTCCATGGACAATGTAGCGGGTGGGATTCTAGGATTTTTCAAAACGGTTTTTATCCTGAGTCTTTTTGTATGGATCGCCCATTCATTTGATTTTGCCCTTCCTAAAGACTGGATTAAAGAATCCAAGAGTTATTCCTACATCGAACCCATCGCCCCTGTAGTCATTAATTCGCTAGATGACTATGCCCCGATCATCAAAAATACCATTGCTTCCATTCAGGAATTGGTCGAAAAAACAACGGATGGTCTTGTTGATTGATAATTTCGATTCCTTTTCACATATCCTTGCAGATTATTTGAGACAGGCCGGGATAGCTTTGGAGATTGTAAGGAATGATGTTGCATTGGACAAGCTCACTTCAAAATCTTGGGAGGCGCTGATCTTATCTCCGGGTCCCGAATCACCATCAAAAGCTGGCAATCTCATGAAAATCCTCGGATACTATGCTGGAAAATTGCCAATTTTGGGAATTTGTCTCGGTCATCAGGCGATTGGGGAATATTTTGGGGGAAAGCTCGTTAAATGTAAAAGGCCAGTGCATGGAAAAGTGCATCATGTTTACAAGTCATTTGACCATAATATCTTGAAGGGTTTACCGGAAAGCTTTATGGTGACAAGGTATCATTCTCTTGAAATTGAAAAGATACCTGATTGCCTTCAGGTCATTCTCCAAACACAACAAGGAGAAATCATGGCCATGACCCACAAAACGTTGCCCATACTTGGTATTCAATACCACCCTGAGGCTTTCCTGACGCAGTTTGGAAAAGATTTGATTTTCAATTGGCTTCAATTATCCAATATTGATCATGAGAATTTCGAAAAATGATTCCAGAAGTTTTTAGTACTTCCAAACTTGTTGACATTTTACAACGTTTTATTATTCGAATCCTATTTAATATATTTAGTGCATGCTGGCATACGAATTTATCAATAACCTAATCCCCCCCTTGAAACTCAAAGACAAGGCTAAACTGGCTTTGAATTGGATGGAGGAAATCAGGACCGATATTCTGCCGGTAGTGGATGATAACAGGTTTATGGGGTTTGTTACTGAAGATTTGGTTTTTACTGTCAACAATCCCGAACTGACAATAGCCAATATTTCTCTGGACAACATATCCTGTTTTGTCTATCAGGACAAGCATATCTATGATGTGATCAAAGTGGCCTCAGAATTTCATTCCAACATGATAGCTGTCGTAGACAGAGAAAACAATTATCTTGGCGTGGTGACCATGGAGGATGCCATCAGTGCGTTTGCAGATTCGCTATCCATTCAATCAAATGGTGCTGTTTTGGTTTTATCCATGAATATGACGGATTACAGTCTGTTTGAAATCTCAAGGATAATCGAATCAGAGAATACCAAAATACTCAGCAGTTTTCTCTCCAGTGATCCGCTGGACGACTCCAAGATAAAATTGACATTGAAATTAGACAAAACAGAACTCAGGCATGTCAAAGCTACCTTGGAACGGTTTGGTTACAGGATTCTGGACCACTTCCAAGAAGAGGATGGCATCAGTGGAGAGCAGGAACGAATTGACAACTTATTCAGATTTTTACAGATTTAATCCCTATTTTCCCTGATGAAAATCACTTTGCATGGGATAGGTGTTCAGAAAGAGGTTCTTCCTCAGATTAGTCTTCTTTTCGAACTCCTGAAAAATAAGAATATTGACCTTCACCTCACGGAGTCCCTACAGAAATCACTCAAAAAAAATGGGTTTTCTTCCTTGGGTTTGAAATCCATAACTCAGAAAAACCCCATTAAGGGCTCTGATTTTATGATTTCAATAGGTGGGGACGGCACTCTTTTAGATACAGTTTGTCTGGTAGGTAAAAATGAAATCCCAATTTTGGGCGTAAATACCGGCAGATTGGGTTTTTTGGCTACTGTGGCAAAGGAAAATATTGAAAGTAGTATAGAAGAATTGATCAACGGCGACTTTTCTATCGAATCGCGGACCCTTCTCAAGTTGGAATCAGATGTCCCCCTTTTCAATGGGCTCAATTTTGGCTTGAATGAATTCACGATCCATAAGCGGGATACTTCTTCGATGATCACAGTCCATACCTATATCAATGACCTTTATCTCAACAGTTATTGGGCGGATGGTTTGATTATTGCCACACCTACAGGATCTACAGGTTATTCATTGAGCTGTGGGGGGCCATTGATTACCCCCGGGGCAAGGAATTTTGTCATTACGCCTGTCAGCCCGCACAACCTGAATGTCCGTCCTATAGTGGTATCAGATGACAATGAGATCAGTTTTAGGATTGAGGGAAGAAGCGAGAAATTTTTAATTTCATTGGATTCAAGATCAACGCCGATAGATGCTTCCGTAAAATTGAAAGTCAAAAAAGCTGAATTTTCAGCGAAATTGGTCAAATTTGCTTCCTACAGTTATTTCGATACACTTCGTCAAAAACTCAATTGGGGATTTGATATGAGAAATTAAAAATGCTTCCTATTTTAAGTATTTTAACTATCTCAAAATCAAATATCTATAACCTAATTCAGAATTCTATGACTGATTTATCATTAACAAAAATTAACCCCGGAAATACTGATTCGGGTTTTTATATCGTTCTCTAGTTCATAAATTGCATCGTCTTGAAAAAGAATAAGTTTTGGATTTTGTCTTTGTCATTTCTTTTGGCCATTCTGGTTTTGTTAAAACCCGAAAAATCTATCGCACAAAAGTATGATGCAGGTGGAGGTCTTGGTATAGCCACCTATTCAGGTGACATTATCCGAGGGCTCGATCCAAATCAAATCGGACTTCAAGGGACGTTATTTGGCAGACGAAATTTTGACAATGTTTGGTCACTCCGTGGCGGGTTATCATTTGCTAGGCTCAATGCCGCAGATAGCATCAATCCCATAGATCCGGTGACGGCCTTTAGGAATGCAGGCTTCAAAGGTTCACTTTTTGAAGTATCGGTTGTAATGGAATACCATTTCCTTGATTTTACCAACAGGTTTGCAGAATATAAATTCTCTCCTTATGGATTCTTAGGACTTGGTTTTGCAGGTTTTGTGGGAAATGGTAGAAAATTTGAAGGCGATCCCAATCCATCAGGTTATAATGTGGGAACACCTGTAATCCCTTTTGGAATAGGCATCAAATACAAATTATCCGAAAACTGGATCTTGGCCACAGAATTTGGGGCAAGGGCAACATTTACAGATGCAATTGATAAACTTTACGGTGAAGAGACAATCATCCCCCGGTTTCCGATAGGTAATCCTCCAAATGCCGTGATTGGCTATAATTATGGGAATTACAGTGACAAGGACTGGTATTACTTTTTGGGCGTTACACTTAGCTACACCTTCAGCACGATAAAATGTTATTCTTATTAATTTCTACCAAAAATAGAATATTGAAAAAGAAATAGCATTTTTGTACCTCCAAAAAACGAAGGCATTTTCGTATCCCTACGAAATGAAAGAATCAATAGACAAGGATAAAATCCCCCAACACATCGCAATTATCATGGATGGGAATGGACGGTGGGCCCAAAAAAAAGGAGCCATGAGAATCTTTGGCCATAAAAATGCCATTGCAGCGGTAAGGGAAGCCATTGAAGGTTCAGCTGAACTTGGCGTGAAGTATTTGACCTTATATGCGTTTTCAACGGAAAATTGGTCAAGGCCTGAGGATGAGGTCAGTGCATTGATGGAGTTACTGGTAGATTCGATTGCCCAAGAAGTGCCTACCATGATGAAAAACAACATCCGCTTATTGGCTATTGGAGATACAGAAAGTTTACCAAGAAGAGCGAAACAAAAACTGGATGAGGCCATTGGACTTACATCAAAAAACACCGGTCTTTCAGTTGTTTTGGCTTTGAGCTACAGCGGAAGATGGGAAATCCAGAATGCGATCCATTCTATTGTCAAAAAAGTAGAAGCAAAACAACTTCAGATTGAAGATATCACCCAAGAAGTGATTGCTTCGCATTTGAATACCAAAGACATCCCTGATCCGGAACTTCTGATCAGGACAAGTGGAGAAATCAGAATCAGTAACTTTCTCCTTTGGCAATTGGCTTATACTGAGCTGTATTTTACAGAGGTGTTGTGGCCGGATTTTAGAAAAGAGCATCTTGTGGAAGCCATACTCGATTATCAAAAAAGAGAAAGAAGGTTTGGCAAAACCGGGGCTCAGATTAAACCAAAATTTTGATGAAAAAGAGTTTTATTGTCCTTTGCCTTTTTATGTTGGTTCTCAGCGCCCAGGCCCAGATCCGTTTGGGACAAAGCCGCTATACACCTGCAAGGGCTGTGGATATTTTAGAGTTGAATTATTCCAAACCACAGAAATATAGAATTGCTGAAATCAAAGCCGTAGGATTGACTACCTTGGATGAAGTGGCAATCGTCTCTTTGTCCGGTCTTCGGGTAGATGATGTCATCTCAGTCCCAGGTGATGCAATTTCCACTGCTCTCAAAAGAATATGGGGTCAAGGCATCATCGGTGATGTCAAGATTCTGGTAACCAAAATTGAAGGTGATGACATTTACCTTTTAATGGAACTTACCGAAAGGCCGCGATTCAGCAGGGTTGAGTTTGTCGGTGTCAATAAAACCCAGGAAAGTGAATTAAAAGATAAAATAAAAATTCGTGGAAGGGTAGTAAGGGACGATGTTTTGAATACCTCTCAAAGGAATATCCGTCAATATTTTGTGGACAAAGGATACCTTAATACTGATGTAAAAGTAATTCAAGAAAGGGATACCACGCTACCAAATAGTGTGAAGCTTAGGTTTGAAGTTGATACCAAAACAAAAGTTAAGATCAACGAAGTAAAAGTTTATGGTGCAGAAGGCATCGATGCCAAGAAAGTCAAATCCAAATTAAAGAAAACCAAAGAACATCCTAGGATGTACATTGGAAGAGACATTGCCTCAAGGATTTCCAATACTACTCCAAAAAGTGCTGCAGATGCGATTTTCCACATGAGTCCTGTTGAGGACGATAAGGTGAAAGAATACATCAACAAGAATTTTAAGCTTAACTTCTTAAATGCTTCCAAATTCGTCTCCAAAGAATTTAAGGAAGACAAAGATAAAGTAATAGCCTATTACAATTCCAAAGGTTATCGGGATGCTGAAATTGTAGTTGACTCTGTCTATAGATTTTCGGATAACACCGTTAATGTGGACATTTCTTTGGAAGAGGGTAAGAAATATTATTACCGCAATATCACCTTCGTTGGCAATTACCTCCATCCTAATGTAGTCCTTCAAAATCGCCTTGGAATAGCCAAAGGTGATGTATATGATAAAGAAAAACTGGATAAAAGACTTAACTATGATCCGCAAAAAGGGGATGATGTAAGTTCGTTGTATCAAGATAACGGATACCTGTTTTTCTCCATCGAGCCAGTTGAAGTCAAAATTAAAGAAGATTCCATAGACATCGAGATGAGAATCTTCGAAGGTCCTCAGGTAACAGTTAACTCTGTCAACATCCAAGGTAATGAAAGGACTTCAGACCATGTGGTCATGAGGGAAATTAGGATTTTGCCAGGTCAAAAATTCAATAGAAGTTTATTGGTAAGGACCATCAGAGAATTGTCTCAGTTGGGATATTTTGATCCCGAGAAGATTGAACCTGACATGCGTCCAAACTATGAAAACGCAACCGTTGACATCACTTTCAAACTTGAGGAAAGACCGAATGACCAGATTGAATTATCCGGTGGTTGGGGTGGATTCTTTGGTTTTGTGGGTACCGTCGGTTTAGTATTCAATAACTTCTCCTTAAAAAACATTGCAAATTTTGAAAAATGGAGACCACTTCCTGTGGGAGACGGTCAGAGACTTTCATTGAGAGTTCAGGCTAACGGGCGTTCCTTCCAAAATTACAGCATCTCCCTTACTGAGCCTTGGTTTGGTGGCAAAAAGCCAAATGCCTTGAGTTTTAGCTTGAATAGATCTATCCAAAGACAATTGGATTTTCAAAACCCTGGCGCCCAAGAACTCGGATTTTTTAAAATTACCGGCGTAACACTTGGGCTGTCTAAAAGGGTCACCTGGCCAGATGATTATTTCATGGTTAGTACTGCCCTGACCTATCAAAACTATGACTTCTTCGAGTTTGGAAAGCGGTTTGGACTCTCTTTTGCCACAGGGAAACTAAATAGCGTGGCATTAATCAACACCATCGCCCGGAATAATATTGATAACCCCATATATCCAAGAATGGGATCCAATATCTCCTTGGTGACATCTCTGACCCCTCCATATGCTTCATTAAATCCAAACATTGACAGAGAATCTCCGGATGAAGAAAAGTACAAATGGTTAGAGTACCACAAATGGATGTTTGATGCCTCTTTTTACACACCGTTATTTGGATCGACCAAATGGGTCATCAGTTCAAGAACTCACATGGGATTCTTGGGATCTTATGGTGATAGGATCGGAATCATTCCATTGGAAAGATTCGTAATGGGTGGTGATGGAATGAATATGAACAATTTTGCTCTAGGACAAGAGATCATCGGACTTCGGGGATATGAAAACCAAACGATAACACCTGGGGCATTGACCAGAAATGACCCGAATTCCACCGATGGTTATGGGGGTATCGTTTATAATAAACATGTTATGGAACTTAGGTTCCTGGTTTCACCAAATCCATCAGCCACCATTTTCCTTCTTGGGTTTGCTGAAGCCGGTAATAACTGGGGTTCGTATTCAGAATTTAATCCGTTTAACTTGAAAAAATCTGCGGGAATGGGTGCTAGAATCTTTATGCCTGCGTTTGGATTATTAGGTTTGGATTGGGGTTATGGATTTGATCCTCCTCCTGGTTCCACCCAGCCTAGCGGAGCCCAATTCCACTTTACCATCGGACAACAATTTAGATAATGGTGAAAAAACCGATTATATTATTAATTTTGTGCTCGCTATTTGGGATGGCCTTATTTATTCAGTCAGCTGAAGCCCAGAAATTTGGCTATATCGACTCTGAATATATTCTGAACAAACACCCAGATTATAAGCTAGTTCAAGATGAATTAACATCTATTAGCAATCAGTGGAAAAAAGAGGCACAGGATTTGGAACAGGGTATCAAAACCAAGTATGCAAATCTAAAAGCAGAAGAAGTGTTATTGACAGTGGAAATGTACCAAGAAAGATTGGTGTCTATCAAAGAATCAGAAAAAGAAGCTGTTACATTTAATAACAGAGTTTTTGGTATCAATGGACAATACTACCAGAAACAGGCAGAACTGTTGCAGCCGTTACAATCCAAGATCTACGACGCGATAGACAGGGTTTGTAAGAGAAACAGTTTGGTCATCTTATTTGATAAGGCTTCGGGGCCACTCATGATTTACACAGACCCGAGGCATGATTACTCAGAATTTGTATTAGAAGAATTAGGAATAGAAAACAAATAAATTAAATCGATAACGAAAATGATGAAAATTAAAGTCGTCCTTTCCGCAATAGCAATCTTTTGCGTAGGATTCGTAGCTCAAGCCCAAGCCCAGGAATTGAAGATCGGCTATACCAATGTGGAATTGCTGATGGACCTCATGCCTGAGATGGAACAGATCGCTGCTGATGTACAGGATTATCAAGCTCAACTTCAGACCAACATCCAGACAAAAGCTCAGGATTTTCAGAGGAAAGTTCAGGCATACCAGCAAGCTGCCCCAACTATGACGGAAGATGCTAGAAGTGCCAAAGAGCAGGAATTGCAAAAACTGCAACAGGATGTTCAGAAGTATGAGCAAGACGCACAGGTGTCTTATCAAAACAAACTCCAGGAACTTCTTGCTCCAGTTCAGCAAAAAGTATTCAATGCCATCAATGCAGTAGCTGCAGAAAACAATTATTCACATGTATTTTCAGAATCTGCGGGTCAATCTCCGATTTTGCTATATACAAGAGACGAAGACAAATTCACTGAATTGGTTTTGGCCAAATTAGGAGTAGAATTACCGGCAGCCCCGGCAGGTGCAGGAAAGTAATCCGAAAAGCTTATAAAATTCAGACCTGTTTCGAAAGAGACAGGTTTTTTTATTTACCCATGGTTTATTTCAAGAATACCAACTCTGTCAGAACCTGTTTCGGCTTTAATTCATATGACCTACGTTGAAGTAGTATTTTCGATTCTGCTTTATTTATGACGAAATTAGTATATCATGGCAAAAAAGAAATTTAAAGAGGTAATCCAACAATCTCAGGAGGCTATATTAGTTGATTTTTATGCTGATTGGTGTGGCCCATGTCAAACCATGGGTCCTGTTTTGGAGGAGGTTATGGAGGAACTCAATGGAAAAATCAAGTTATATAAACTGGATATTGAAAAAAATCCTCAAGTAAGTTTACAATTTGGAGTCAGGTCTATACCCCATTATATCCTTTTTAAACGTGGCAAAATACTATGGAGAAAGGGGGGAATCATGACCAAAAGGGAATTGGTTCAAGCTATGAAGGGGTTTACAGGGTGATTTATTTTACCCTCTTTCCTATAAAGCAAAATAGGGTATACATTATCTTTTAATATCAATACCAATTCAGTTTTTGGGGGTCATTATTTAATTTAGCCGGCCTGTTCTGATTTCCAATACTTTTTCATGATTTTAATCATAAATTATTTGGTTTTAGATATTTTTATAATATCTAGGATCATTTTTTTTGTATTCAAACAGATATTTAGACTCCCATTGCTTAGGCAAGTGCCTCAACTTAATTACAAAGCTTTCTGCAATTTTTATTTTTATTTCTTTTATAAACAGGCCAAATATGTGTACCTCAAAAAACCTCTTTCTCAGGACGAAATGTGCTGCCCTACTTATTGTTCTCCTGGCATTTAGCCATCCTCTTTTAAGCCAAACCATTAGCTTTGGCCTTGACACTTTGCAATTCGGAGGATTTACCAAACCTGCTAAAGGCACGTCACTTAAATTTGGCCCGGACGGAAGGCTGTATCTCGCCCAATTAAACGGGCAGATAAAAATCTATTCCATTCAAAAAAGCAGTACAAACGAATATAAGGTCATTGCCGCCGAAACTCTTCTGGATATTCAAAACATCCCTAACCATGACGACATTGGCACACTAGCAAAGGATGGTAGAAGTAACCGCCAATCAACAGGGCTTACGGTAGTCGGGACTGCTGCCAATCCAATTATTTATATTACATCAAGCGATCCAAAATGGGGTGGACCATCAGGAGATAAGGTCTTGGATACTAACTCTGGAATAATTTCAAGATTGACCTGGACAGGAAGCAAATGGGATGTGGTTGATCTTGTAAGAGGTTTACCTAGGTCAGAGGAAAACCATTCTCCAAATGGTCTGGAGTTTACTGTCATTAATGGGAAACCATATCTTTTGGTCACAAGTGGTGGACATACCAATGCCGGATCCCCAAGCCTGAATTTTGCCTACTTGGGAGAATACGCTCTTTCTGCGGCAGTGTTGAGTATTGACCTTAATGCCATTGACGCACTACCTCTCCAGACAGATTCCCAGTCTGGCCGGAAATTTAAATATGATATCCCCACTTTGGATGACCCATCTAGACCAAATGCCAATGGAATCTATAATCCAAACCAATCAGGATATAATGGTATCGATGTAGGCGATCCATTTGGCGGTAATGATGGTCTAAATATGGGAATGATTGTGGCTGGTGGTCCAGTTCAGATTTTTTCAAGTGGGTACAGAAATACTTATGATCTGGTAGTAACGGAAAGTGGAAAAGTATTTGTAACAGAAAATGGACCCAACACCAATTGGGGTGGTCTCCCTGAAAATGAGGGGAATGCTTTGACGGTTACTAATAGATATTTAAGCACTGAACCGGGTAACAATTCAACCAACCCCTCACCAAGTGGAGAGTATGTGTCCAACAAAGACCATCTCATGATGATAACTTCTGATATCACTAATTATACATTTGGTTCTTATTATGGAGGCCATCCCAATCCCTTACGGGCAAACCCCGGAAACCCGTATACCTTAGGAGCCTCATTTCCATTCAACCCTGGAGGTTCCGGTCTTTTCACAAGATCCTTGGGTGATGATGCCGATTGGTCGACTCTTACTCCATTATATACTCCAAATGAAGTTTTTCGAACTTCGATTCTCGCTCCGGTTGCACCTGGACAAGCAGGTTTTGACGCGTATGCTTCTAACTCCCTTCCTGTCAACTGGCCTCCGGTACCCAAAGCAATGGCCAACCCCAATGAAGCTGATTTTAGGTCTCCGGATTTAGGAAATCCAAATGGGCCTCAAAAACAGCTTGTCACAATTTTTCCTATCAATACAAATGGTATAGCAGAATATAAAGCATCCACCTTTAGCGGGGTTCTCAAAGGAGCATTAATTGCAGGAAAGAGTAATGGTACTATTCATCTTATCATGCTCAATCCTGATGGTAGCCTTAAGCAATTAGAGGCAAATAAATGGAATTTAAATTCGGGAAATGCACTTGGAATTTCTTCTAATGGAGATACAGAAATTTTTCCAGGAACAATTTGGGTAACTACTTTTGACAATAGAATCCATGTTTTAACCCCCCTAGTTTCAACAACCTGCATACTGCAGACCAATCCGGATTTTAACCCTAATGCAGATTACGACAATGATGGGTTTACAAATCAAGACGAGTTAGATAATGGAACTGATTATTGCTCTGCTGCATCAAAACCAAATGACTTTGATGGAGATTTTATTTCAGACCTAAATGATTTGGATGATGATGGTGATGGTATATCTGATGCATTAGATCCATTTCAATTGGGAAATCCAACCAACCTGCCGATAGACAACGAATTATTTTCTGACAAAACAGATGAATTAAATCGTCCATTTGGATATTTGGGATTAGGATTTACCGGTCTTATGAATAATGGAGCCGGCAAGCCAAATTGGCTCAACTGGCTTGATGTACCAAATGGTGGTCCCTTGCCTAATGATATCTATGGGGGAGCCGCAGGAGCAGTCCAACTTGCAATTACTTCCGGAACGGCAAACGGATCTTCAAACACCCAACAAAAGGGATTTCAGTTTGGAGCAAATGTCGGTAATGAAACCGGCGAATTTCTGGTGACGGGAAGACTCTTAGGTTTAACCGGTCCTCAATTGTTCTATGATATAACCCACAATGGAGAAATTGGAATTCAAATGGGCGATGGAACCCAAAGTAATTTCTTTAAACTTGTTTTCACAAAAACCCAAATCACTGCAGGTTTAGAGATAAATGATGTCCAAGATCCTAACCCTCTGACTTATTCTATCTCTTCTTCAGATAGACCCACTAGTTCAGAAAACATCGATTTCATGTTGAAAGTTAGGCCTGTTCAAGGAACAGTAGAGCCTATGATCAAAATTGGGAATAGGTCTATCATCAGCTTAGGTACAAAAAATCTAACAGGTAAAGTTTTAGAGGCCGTTCAGCAAATATCCAAACCCTTAGCAATAGGAATCATTGGGACTTCAGGTGCGAGCGATGTGGAATTTTTGGCCACTTATGATTTTTTTAGGGTAATAGGGGACCAACCATATATTGTCAGAACATTGGATGATATTTCTAAACAAGTCGGATCCCAATCCACTCAAATTGATCTTGGAGAATATTTCAATGATGGTGGTGGTCTGGAAAATCTGCTTTTTACTGTCTCAAGTAATTCAAACTCAGCAATAGGAGCATCCATAGTAGGGAAAATACTGACTTTGACTTTTCCTGCACTGCCAAATTCCGGCTTGATTTCAATCAGAGCTACAGATCTGTCTTCCTTATTCGTCGAGCAAACTTTTAAAGTCGACGTAATTGCAGCGCAACAGATACTTTTCAGAATAAACGCAGGAGGGATTGCAGTGGCGGGATTGAATGGGGCCCCAAACTGGAAAGCAAACGAAATCAACGGATCGTATACCGGGGATGGTTATACCATTACAAATGGTGCAACATATAGTGGAAATTTATTGTATGCCAACAAACATTCCTCTATTCCGGATTATATTGACAAGACTACCTTTGAATCTATCTTCAAAAACGAAAGGCATAATAGTGGCGCTTCGGTCATGACCTATTCCATTCCCATTCCTAACGGTGATTACGAGGTTAACCTCTACATGGGAAATTCTTTCTCCGGAACAAGCACTGTAGGGACAAGGGTGTTTGATGTTAAAGCAGAAGGCACAACGGTTCTTTCTAATGTCGATTTGATTGCAAAATTTGGACATCAAAAAGGGGGGATGGAAAAAATATATGTTAAGGTGTCAGATGGAATTTTAAACATTGAGTTTGTCAAAAAAACAGAGAATCCACTAATAAATGCAATAGAAATCATTGACACACAAATATCTGCTCCGATTGTCATTACCAATGAAATTCAAAATCAATTGAATAAAGTCGGAGAAACCCTCGATGGAAATCTGTTTTTTACTGCCACGGGTGGAGTTGGACAATTATTCTACAGTGCAGTAAACCTTCCACCGGGAGTCACTATAGAAGATGTAAATGGAAGAATTTATGGAACAATCGCAACTGAGGCATTTGCCAATAGCCCATATCAGGTGACCCTCACTGTAAAGGACTCAAATAGTCCTGTTCCAAATCAAGAATCAAGAACATTCTATTGGACTGTCTCCGGAAATGTGTTTAGAATAAATGCAGGCGGTACTGCTGTGTCCGGGCTTAATGGGGCTCCAAGCTGGAAAGCCAATGATATCAACGGTTCCTATTCAGGAGATGGATACAGTGTCACAAATGGGGCATCTTACATTGGGAATTTGTTATATGAAAACAAGCATTCCTCCATTCCAAGTTACATTGACAAGACTACTTTTGATTTAATTTTTAAAAATGAGAGACATAATAATAACGCCTCGGTTATGACATATGACATCCCCTTGGTAAATGGGGATTACCAAGTCAATCTGTACATGGGAAATGCCTTCTCAGGTACAAGTACTGTTGGCACAAGGGTATTCGATGTAAAAGCTGAAGGAAATATTGCTCTGTCTGATGTGGATTTGGTTTCAAATTTTGGACATCAAAAAGGTGGGATGCAAAAATTTCAGGTTAAAGTAACTGACGGTATATTGAATATTGAGTTTGTTAAAAAAATTCAAAACCCATTGGTCAATGCCATCGAAATTATCAAAATTGAATCCATTTCTCCCTTAACAATTACAAATGAAATCCCAAATCAATCCAATAAAATTGGCGATGTTTTGGATGGAAATCTACTTTTTACAGCAACAGGGGGTGTAGGCCAATTGACCTACAGCTCAATTAACCTTCCTCTAGGGGTGTTTATGGACGTAAATGGAAAAATTTATGGAACAATTGAATCGGGTGCTTATGCAAATAGTCCCTTTAAGGTAACGCTAACCGTGAAGGACTCAAATAGTCCTGTCCCTAATCAAGAATCAAGGACATTCTATTGGACAGTTTTCGGAAACATTACCGAAAACGGCATAATCGGCCATTGGAAAATGAATGAAGGAAGCGGTTCTAAACTTGTAGACAGTTCAGGAAATGGGAACAACGCAACAATAATCAATACTAGTTCCGGCGTAATTTGGGTTCAAGGAAAAGAAGGTCTGGCACTCAACCTAAATGGATTTACAGACAGGTTTGCCACTGTCCCTAGCAATTCAAGCCTGAACATTTCAAATGCCATCACAATTTCCGCATGGATAAGGACTTCGGGTTTGGCAAGTAAACAGATCTTATCCAAAGGCGGGCCTGATGGATATGAGCTTGGCATTTTTGAAACTGGTAAAATTGAATTCAGGATCAACAGGGAAAGTTCAGGAACTACTTATAGATTATACTCTAATCAAAATTACCCTACGGATGGGACCACTTGGATGCATGTCGCCGCCACATTTGATGGAACTAAATCTCAAATATTCATTAATGGTGTTATCGATAATTCTGCAACCTATGCTCCAACGACCATAAAAACCAATACAACAGAACTGCAAATTGGAGCACGTTCCTCGAATAATAGATGGGTAGGAGATTTGGATGAATTAAAACTCTATAATAGGGTACTTTCAGATGTTGAGATTAATACTTTGGTGACGGTAGCAATCCCAATCCCGGCTGCGCCACTACTTACAGCTCCGGCAAACTCGGCAAAGGAAATCAGCATTACTCCAACTTTAACTTGGGGTAGTTCAGAACATGCAATTACATATAATGTTCAGGTATCAACAAGCTCTGGTTTCTCCTCATTTATATCAAATGTTTCAGGGATTAAAACAACTTCCTTCAAAACCCCAAAACTCTTGAATAATATCACCTATTATTGGAGAGTGGCTGCTGTAAACGAAAAAGGAACCTCAAGCTGGTCTCTGGTAAGGTCATTTACTACAAATAGTTTGGTGGCCTATTGGAAAATGGATGAAGGAAGTGGAAGCACTCTTGTGGATCATTCCGGGAATGGAAATAATGCACAAAAATCTTCTTCTACAAATTGGACTTGGGTTACCGGAAAAAGTGGACTGGCTCTCTTGCTTAACAAATCCATTGTTCAATACGGTGGAGTTCCACATAACTCAACAATTAACATTACCCAACAAATTACGATCAGCGCCTGGATAAGACCCGCGGACAAATCAGGTAGGCAGATAATTTCAAAAGGCGGGACAAACGGATATGAATTGTTGACTTTAAAATCAGGGAAAGTGGAATTCAGGTTCAATAGAGAAAGTAATGGTAATACATATAGCCTTATCTCTAATAAAAATTACCCAAGTGATGGAAAAACATGGCTTCATGTAACCGCTACCTTCAATGGTACCAAATCAACAATATATTTCAACGGAGTTCAGGATAACTCAAAAACCTTTTCCTCCACTACCATCAAAACAAATACCGCAGAACTTCAAATTGGAGCAAGAAAAGGTACTAATCAATGGAGTGGTGCTCTCGATGAAATCAGGTTATACAACAGATCCTTGACTTCCACTGAGGTGTCCAATTTACCCAATCAATTCATTGCATTTAGGATGATTGATGACGGGCAAAACCCACAGGATTTAATTGATCTAAGCACCATGCAGACTACAGAGGAATTGACCAATTTTGAGACCGATGATGCCTTAATTGAAAAAAGACTTTATCCCAATCCGGTGGAGGACAACATCAATATTGAGATTCCATCATTGAAAAATGAGAAAGTTCAGGTAAGAATCTTCGATATGAAAGGGGTTAATCTCTTGGATACTGAGTTAGAAATGGAGAATGGAAAATTGAGAATTGACTTTACTCCAACTGACTTAAAACAAGGCACGTACATATTGTTTATAAACTCTGATAAAACTCAAAATATATTTAAATTCATTAAAAATTAGTTAAAATAGGAGGTGTAGGGTCCTCCCAAAAATACCGGAATTCTTTGTCTACGGCAGACGTCCCTTTCATCTATGAATATTGGCCTATTGACAGAATAGCGGATAATTATAATAATCCGCTATTCTGCCGGTAGGGTCAGATTGATGCAAAACTAACGTGTCAAAAGTCGGAATGGGTGGTACGCTCAGCAGTTTGTATTATAGTCATTGAAGGGAAATACGAAATCTTCAAATGCGGTCAATCTTATTTTGTTTTTAACCTGAGATATGTTCGGATGACATCCAAGGCATGGTCAAAATTCCTGTTATTGGGAATGATTAGATCCGCATCATTTTTAAACGGCTCTATGTATTTCTCATACGTGGGCATCACATGCATTTCATACCTATAGAGCACATCGTCCAAGTCATAGCCCCGCTCTACCTTGTCCCTCACAATTCTACGCTTGAGCTTGATGTATTCTTTGGCATCAATAAAGACTTTTAAGTCTAACAAATCTGCCAATTCTGGATAATACAACACAAAAATTCCCTCCACGACTACAACCGGAGAAGGGGCAAATTCTAGGATTTTAGGCTTTTTGTTGGGATTGTTGAAAGTGTATTCTTGTCTGAAAACCGTCTCACCGTTCTGTATTTTTCTGATATCATCGGCATACTGGGTAAAATCAATGGAGTTTGGCGTATCAAAATTATGAATCCCCATATCATCCACCGGCTGAAGGTGCCTCGGTTTGTAATAATTGTCCTGAGAAATCAAACAAACCTCGCCGGGTTCAAATGAATGGAGCAGCTTGTCCAAAAATAAAGTCTTGCCTGATGCACTTCCCCCGGTAATCCCTACAATAAATGGTTTGTTCATGGGGGTCAAATTTAAATATTTATTTGAGAAAGTTGACCAATGCTTTTACGGCCTTACCACGGTGGCTGATGTTATTCTTTTCTACCAAGGTAAGTTCAGCAAAAGTCTTTTCAAACCCGTTTGGAATAAAAATCGGGTCATAGCCAAACCCACCGGTGCCGATTCTTTCGTGGATGATTTCCCCTTCTGCGACTCCATCAAAAGCATGTTCTTCGCCATTAAGAATCAGCGCGATCACCGTCCGAAACCTCGCCTTTCTGTTTTCTTTTCCTTCCATTTTGCTCAAAAGAAGGTCCACATTCCTCTCATCACTTCTCGGTTCGCCGGCAAACCTACCTGAATAAACACCCGGTGCTCCATCCAAAGCGGCCACTTCCAAGCCTGTATCATCAGCAAAGCAATCCACACCATAGTGGTCTTTGACATACCTCGCTTTTTGGAAGGCATTGTGTTCCAAGGTATCGCCTGTCTCAGGAAGCTCTTCCCTGCAGCCGATTTCTTCTAATGAAACAATGGTAAAATCATTTCCAAGGGCAGATTTGACCTCTTCTATTTTCTTATTGTTGTTTGTAGCAAAGCAGATTTTCATATGGTTGAAATTAGGGAGAATTTTTGTAAAAAGGTTAAATGTTGGATGACCGAGGACCGATGTTACGCCATAGAATTGAATTTGGGCGAAAAAAATGGAATTAAACTCGAATATAATTTTCCCGCGGATTTCGCTGACCTGTACAGAAAAAACTTTCAGGCTTGGCGAGAAAAAGTTCCGCGCATATCTACTTGCCTGCGGGAAAAAATATTTACCACTGATGAACACAGATTTTCATAGATGATAATTGGTAATTCTGAAAAATTTATAACGCAATGACCTCAATGGTTTCGCCAAGAACGCAAGGTATCTTTCTTAAGGCCTTTACTTTTTCTTTGTGTTTTTGTGTCTTTGTGGGACACATGAATATTATTTTTCTCCGCGCCCTCCGCGTC
>NZ_JAMFLG010000100.1 GCF_023502205.1 Aquiflexum sp. TKW24L
CATTGGGCACCACAGTTGTGACCTGGACAGCCACTGATGCGAGCGGAAATATCACTACCAGGAGCTTCAATGTAATTGTAGTGGACAACCAAGCACCTGTCATTACAGCCCCTGCCAACATCAGCATTCAGATTGGAGAGGATGATGATTCCGCCACTGACGTTGAACTTGGAACCCCGACAACGTCTGACAACTGCGGCGTGGAAGATGTAAGCAATGACGCACCTGCAATTTTCCCTTTAGGTCCAACTACAGTAATATGGACCGTGACCGATGACAGCGGCAATACGGCAACGGCTGAACAGACTGTGACCGTGACAAAAGAAATCTTACCGACCATAACAGCCCCGGGCAATATTATGGTAGATACAGACGGAGGAAGTTGTGAAGCTTCAGAAGTGGACCTTGGCACTCCTCAGGTCACAGGCGAGGACATTCCTTCCGACGGCATCAGCAACGATGCACCGTCAACATTCCCGATAGGAACAACTATTGTCACA
>NZ_JAMFLG010000101.1 GCF_023502205.1 Aquiflexum sp. TKW24L
TATCGCCTTCCAGTATTTCGGCTGCCTGAAGCATCAATATTTCCTCTATCTTTTCATCACATTCCCTGATCTGATTTTGATGGAAATAGTAACTGTCGTAGGCCTGCTTTAACATAAAAAGGTACTCCTGATTCCAGATTCCCTCAAGAGACTTTTTTATATCCCCTTCATCTGCTTTGATACGGTAATCTTTCAGTTTCAAAAGTTCTTCAGGGTTTCGTTCGCCGTTCAAAATGGCTTCTATCATCAGCATTCCGGTTTTCCCCAATAAATCACTCAGAACCAGATGAAGTTTTATATTCATTAATTCTAAAGCCTTTTGCATACGCCTCACTGAGTCTGCCCCGATCTTGATCAGATTTTTACGTTGGCGGACATAGGTCCTCAACATGCGGGTCCGGCATTCGGGCTGAAAGCTTTTTTGCAAAAGTCCGCAACTGTGAAGCTTCTGAAGCCAGATGGCATCGGTATCATCACGTTTCCGGCCTGTAACATTCTTAACATGCCTGGCATTAACCAAGTAGGGTTCTGTAA
>NZ_JAMFLG010000102.1 GCF_023502205.1 Aquiflexum sp. TKW24L
CGCCAAAGTTCCAATCACCGTATTCAATCCGGTCAAAGGATCAGTAACCGAGATGTTATTCAAAGTCACGTTACCTGTATTGGTCACCACAATGGTATAGTTCAATACATCCCCGACAGCGGCAAAGGTTGACTCGGTTGCAGTCTTGGTGATGGAAAGTGCAGGGCTTTGTGTTGCAGTTACCGATTCGGAAGCCGAAACATTCACTGCACCGACAGCTGCAGAAGCGGTATTATCCACTTTTCCTGCATCGATATCACTTTGAGTGATAGTATAAGAAGTAGCAATTGACTCAGAAGCCAAAGGCGCCAAAGTTCCAACCACCGTATTTAAACCTGTCAATGGATCTGATACAGAAACATTACTCAAAGTAATGTTACCTGTGTTGGTGACGACAATTGTATAGTTCAATACATCTCCGACAGCAGCAAAGGTTGACTCG
>NZ_JAMFLG010000103.1 GCF_023502205.1 Aquiflexum sp. TKW24L
CCTCCCTCACCGATGACAATGTTTCCAGGACCGCGAACCTCGCCATTGTTCCAGGTCCAGGTGCCGTTGATGGTTAGTGTTTGGCCCGCTGCCACCACCAAATTCCCATTAAGGTTAAGTGTTACCGTGCTGGGGATTCCTATTGAAGCATTTACGGCAAGGATTCCAGATGTTTGGTTAATAGTACCTGTTCCAACCACAGTTGAATTGGCCAAGATGGTCAATGTTGCTGTGTTCGAAAATATGCCGCCATCAAACAAAATATTGCCTGAATTGGTAAATGTCCCTTGATTGGTAATGGTTCCCCCGTTAATCCCAAAGTCGGCCCCTTCCAAATTGTTGAAACTTATACTGAATGTGGTGTTGCCTGCCCCTGTTTTGGTGACGGTGCCGCTGTTGTTGATGGTACCGGTGGCGCCGTTGTTGAGGATA
>NZ_JAMFLG010000104.1 GCF_023502205.1 Aquiflexum sp. TKW24L
TCATCCAGACCTCCATTGAAGCGCTGGACGGTTCCCAAAGCACCCAGGATAAGGTTTCCCGAAGTAGTGCCGATCGTAAACGGAGCATAGGTTTTTGTAATGTTCGCCACACCGTTGACATAGATGATAATTTCAGTCCCATTGAAGGTGGCGGCGACATGGATCCATTTGCCTAAGTCTCCGCTATAGTTATAATTGGATCTTATCAAATAGGTGTTGCCGTTAGTGCCCCTGTTGAGCCTGAATTCTAACTGCCCGTTGTTGTCGAGCCAAAACTCAAAACCGTTGCCATCGGACTTGTTGAGAATGGTACCCCTGTGCAGGACGTTGGGTTTAACCCATGCTGCGATGCTAAGGCCATTTGGAATTTCCAAAGTGGGATTGTGGGGAACTAGGGCAAACCGGTTGGTACTGCCATT
>NZ_JAMFLG010000105.1 GCF_023502205.1 Aquiflexum sp. TKW24L
TAATGCGGGAACCGCAACAGCGAGCTACAGCTACCTTGGCGATGACAACTATCTACCAAGCGACGACAGTAAGGACTTCACCATCGGCAAAGCCACAACTACAACAGTTGTGACGATCAACGGCGGACCGTTCACCTATACCGGATCGGCGATTGAACCTGCCACGGTAAGTGTGACCGGCGCAGGCGGATTGAACCTGACCCCAACAGCTGATTATGTAAACAATGTGAATGCGGGAACCGCAACAGCGAGCTACAGCTACCTTGGAGATGCAAACTATCTGCCGAGCAACGACAGCAAAGACTTCACCATCGGTAAAGCCACAACGACAACAGTTGTGACGATCAACGGCGGACCGTTCACCTATACCGG
>NZ_JAMFLG010000106.1 GCF_023502205.1 Aquiflexum sp. TKW24L
CACCAAAATGGTATAGTTCAATACATCTCCGACAGCGGCAAAGGTTGATTCGGTTGCAGTCTTGGTGATGGAAAGTGCAGGGCTCTGTGTTGCAGAAACTGACTCCGAAGCGGAGACATTCACAGCACCGACAGCAGCAGAAGCTGTGTTGTCTACTTTTCCTGCATCGATATCACTTTGAGTGATAGTATAAGAAGTAGCAATTGACTCAGAAGCCAAAGGCGCCAAAGTAGATATTGTTGTGTTTAAACCTGTCAATGGATCTGATACAGAAACATTACTCAAAGTCACGTTACCTGTATTGGTCACGACAATGGTGTAATTCAATAAATCCCCGACAGCAGCAAAAGTATTCTCA
>NZ_JAMFLG010000107.1 GCF_023502205.1 Aquiflexum sp. TKW24L
TGGACTGTGATTGACGGCAATGGAAATACGGCCACTGACCAACAGACAGTGACTGTTGAGGACAATGAGGCACCGAACATCTCAGCGCCTGCGAATATCAATATACAATTACAACAAGGTCAGGATACTGCTACGGATGTGGACCTAGGGGAACCAAACACTTCGGACAACTGCGGCGTGGAAGATGTCAGCAATGACGCACCGGATTCTTTCCCTGTAGGTATGACAACAGTAACTTGGACGGTGACAGATTTCAATGGAAATACAGCCACCGATACCCAAACAGTGACTGTTCTCCCTGCGGATACCGAAACGGAACTGCCTAC
>NZ_JAMFLG010000108.1 GCF_023502205.1 Aquiflexum sp. TKW24L
TGTGAATGTTTCGGCTTCCGAATCGGTAACTGCAACACAAAGCCCTGCACTTTCCATCACCAAGACTGCAACCGAGTCAACCTTTGCCGCTGTCGGAGATGTATTGAACTATACCATTGTGGTGACCAATACAGGTAACGTGACTTTGAGTAATGTTTCTGTATCAGATCCATTGACCGGATTGAATACGGTGATTGGAACTTTGGCGCCTTTGGCTTCTGAGTCAATTGCTACTTCTTATATAGTAACCCAAGCTGATATTGACGCAGGAAAAGTGGATAATACCGCTTCTGCAGCTGTCGGTGCTGT
>NZ_JAMFLG010000109.1 GCF_023502205.1 Aquiflexum sp. TKW24L
GTAGACCAAAATGTAGGAGCATCATTAAGCTATAATCCCACAGGACTCGAAATCGGTACCACATATTTCTGGAGGGTCCGCGCTTACAATCCTGAGGGCAATTCCGAATGGTCTGAAGTCCGCAACTTCTCAAAAATACCGACTCCATCCTTATCCTTAGGTATGGTGGGCCACTGGCAGATGGAAGAAGGCGGTGGCAATACACTTATTGACGGTTCAGGAAACAACAACAATGGGGTATTGCAGAACACCTCTAACGTTACTT
Organism: Aquiflexum sp. TKW24L; assembly: GCF_023502205.1. Taxonomy (GTDB): domain Bacteria; phylum Bacteroidota; class Bacteroidia; order Cytophagales; family Cyclobacteriaceae; genus Cognataquiflexum. The sequence continues at coordinate 266 of NZ_JAMFLG010000109.1, forward strand.
GGATCGATGGGGTCATCGGATTGGCGCTGCACCTG
>NZ_JAMFLG010000011.1 GCF_023502205.1 Aquiflexum sp. TKW24L
ACTTGACACTGTTAAGTTCATTTATTTCCAAATTGGCTTGTATTCTAATTTTGTTGGTGTTTCAATAAGGAATAGTTCTCCTTGGAAATCTATTTCCAAGGAGCGAGTATCTGAAATTCTGATAGCATCGTCTCGTTGGATTTTTTGGTTGTCTGCCAAGCCCTTACCATTCAGTACATAAAATGTATAACTCATGTTTTCATTTAATGGAATTTCTGTTTTTGTTTTCTTTTCAAACAAAAGTTTTTTGATGGATAGATTTGGTGTCAAGGTCTTTGCAAGACTTTCATTTCCGATATAGGTCAAAGTCAGTATTCCTTTTTCATCTGTATACTGAAAATTTTCACCGTGATAATCGATATAGCTTGGTTCCAGTTTGACTGCTTCATGAAAATTTGGGTCAAACCAGATTTGAAAGGCCCTCGATCCTTTGCTGACTTTTTCTTGGTGTCTGATGCCGCTATTCGATTGTATGATTTGAAAATCGCCTGCTTTGAGTGGTGTCCAATCTTTCGTAGCTGTGTCATAGTGGGAAATATTTCCTTCAAAAAGGAATGTCATAATCTCAAAACCCTCATGCGGGTGCAATCCAAATTCACAGTCGTCCAAAACATATCCGTTGCTCCAATAATACAAACTGGAATAGGGTTTTATATTGGACTTTCCGTTGAAAACAGGTTTGTTGGCATAAAACCTGCCTCCAAAAATCACATCATTATACTGTTCTGATTTTTTGATTATGAGTGTCATTGTATTTTTATTTTTTTCAAGAGGAATTTCTTTTTGGAGCAATTTTAAAAGCCTGATCAGTTTCAATAAAGGTTTTATTTTATTTTGACTCCTTAAAATTGTTTAATTCACGAGATGTTCGTTTTTAATTATGGTCATATTGTGGTTCTTATAAATACCCCATAGTTACTTTTAAATATTTTGTTGATTCCGAAATAGTCTAAATTGGCGGCCAAACCGGACTGATATTTCTTATAATCAAAACCAAATCGAATTTGCAAATAACTTCTTTCGTGAGCGGCAGACTTTATGTTTTGGTTATAAAAAGATTGAAATCTGCTATACATTTTTAATCGATTGGATATTTTAGGTTTGAATTCAAGTAAAGTCAGCATTGAAAAATTCCTGTCATTAGAAAAAATGTAATTGGGTGTCAAAATCAAAAGCCACTTTGCATTTGACAAGACATACTGCACCCCAATGGTAGGAGCAAACCCAGAGAATTTGGTAATATTTATTCCGGTTGATATTCCAAACCCTTTTTTTAGGTTGAAAGAGATTTGAGAATTATTGATAAAGTCGGAATTGTTAACCTCACTTCTATGCTGTCTTTCCAAATTGGTAACCGAGAAGAAAGAGAATTTCTCGCTTTCGGGAAAATACTTGTTGATGATGGTCTGAAGGCCCAATCTGTTGTTTCCAACCGTTAACTCCACAGGAATTGGGATTTCCTTAAATTCTTGTCCTTTTGCGATTATTCCAACAAACAAAAAAAATAGTAACATGAGGCTTTCCCTTTGTATCATCTCCATTCAATTTTTGAAATTATTCTTTGGGAAAATGGTATGAATATCAATGCAAACAGGTAGCCAATCGGAATCAAAACCAAGAGACTCTTTGTCCATTTGATAAACCATCCATCCACAAAACCCGCTGATGTGGCCACCCCAAACAATGACATTACGATACAAAATGGAAGGACTAAAATCATCCGTTCGATGGTAGATTTATATTTCTTTTTCAATAGCATATGGATCATTTTTTAAAGAGAAATAAAAATGAGAGCGAGTCTGATTTCGACGGACTCGCTCTTTTAATTTTTTTATTTTCCCAATTTTGAAACAACTTCTTCTATACTGATTTGCATTGCCTTTTGCCCATCGGGTGTTCCAAAGTCTGGGTATAGTTCGGCCAATACAGCATTTGCGGAATAAACTTTTACTCCCATTTGTCTGAAATGGTCAAAACTCACCTCATCTGCCATTTTGGTCATACTTCCCGAGGCATCAGCAATTACAATAACTTCATAGCCGTTATTCAGTGCGCCCTTTACAGTTTGAAGCAAACAAATGTCTGTAGTCAGTCCGCCTATGAATAACTTTTTCCTTCCCAAATTTTTTACAGCTTGATTGAAATTAGAGTCGAGAAAGCAATTAATTGTACCTCCGCGTTTCACCCTGTTAGAATTTGCAATGGGAGCAACTTGTTGTATTCCCTCATAAGTGGGCCCGACATAATCTTCCATTGTGGTGGTGATCAATAGCGGGATGTTCAGGTCATTACCCAATCGAGCTAGCATTTTTAGATTGTTTTCAACTCCTTTTTTGTCTTGGCTGTATATCCAATCCATGGTCATTTTTTGGTGATCAACTAATAGGATGGCTGAATTTTGTGGTGTGAATTGTTCCATTTTGTTTGAAATTGATTGTGAGTAAACTTTACTTGTTAAAATTGATGCTGCAAGAATCAGCATGACTTGAAATACTTTCTTTTTCATATTATTTTTTATTTGATGGAACAAAATTATTTATATTTACTTCCTAAAGTATAGTAGTTACCTAATGGTAAGTAGTTACATATAAGTAAGTAAATTGATAATCAAATAATTATGGGTCCTAAAGAAGAGGTTTGTCAGTTTAAGTTATTGGCTTCAAGAGATACTTTGGAAGTAATTCAGGGTAAATGGCGAATTCCAATAATCATTTCCCTGACATATGGGAATAAAAGATTTGGTGAAATTCAAAGAGACATCGCGGACATTTCTCCAAAAATGTTGTCTCAAGAACTAAAATCTTTAGAAACGAATAAGATTATTACAAGGACCCTTTATGATAGCATGCCTGTTACCGTTGAGTATTCCTTAACTCCTTTGGGTTGGTCAATGAATAAGCTGTTGGAGGAGATTTTAAATTGGGGAGTTTATTTCCGAGAAAAAATGATCAAAGACTGAAAATATTTACCTTTCTGTACAAAAGACCTTACGGATATAGCGGGTAAAATAATTATGAAGCTATCCTTTTTCAATTTCAGAATTTATTGAAAGGAGTTTGTCCATTCCAAATAAGGGAACAAGATTTTTGAATTCAATTTTCCAGTCTCCTGTACATCACATACGCCCCCACCAATCCCTTTTCCGGATGGCGGTAGGCTTCGGGGATTTCTCCTATGATATCGAATCCCAAGGATTGCCAAAGCTTTACGGCAGGTTGGTTGGTGCTTACCACAAAGTTGAACTGCATGGCGAGGTACCCTGATTTTCTGGCTTCTTCCAAAGCAAAAAGTCCCATCTTTCTGCCGATGCCTTTGCCGCTTTCCTTTTCATCGACCATAAATCCTGCATTGCAGACATGGTTTCCCAATCCGGGTTGGTTTGGTTTCAGGTAAAAAGTTCCTACGATTTTACTGTCCATTTCTGCCACATAAGTGCTTTTGTCCGTACCCAACCAATACTCCATCATTTCCTTTTCCGAGCTATCTAGCGAAAACACATAAGTTCCTCCTTTGCGGATAATTGGCCTGATAATTTCCCATAGGGCTTTGTGGTCTGTTGGGTTGGCTAACCGGAATTCTAATTCTGGAAATATGTCGATCATAAATTGATTTTTTCTTGAAGGATTTCAGGAATTTTCTTTCTAGGCTAAATATAAGGATTGGTTGAGGATAGTTGATCCGTAAAAAATTCTTTGCAATTCCATCTAGATACCTGTATTTTCCGCTTTTCCATGAATTGAATGATCTCCAAACCTACAAACCTCCGAACTGAAATACTGGCTGGAACGAGCACTTTCCTTGCGGCTTTCTACATCATCATCGTCAATCCTGCCATCTTGGCGGAGGCAGGCATGCCTTTTTCGGGAGCATTGACAGCGACGGTTTTGGTGTCTGCTTTTGGCAGTCTGATGATGGGATTGTATGCCCGCAACCCGATCGTCGTCGCACCTGGCATGGGAATCAACGCTTTCTTTACCTACACCGCCGTCAAAGGTTACGGCCTGACATATGAAGAAGCTTTGGGGGCGGTATTTTGGTCAGGCGTGATCTTTTTATTGCTTTCAGTTTTCAAAACCCGGGAGAAAATCATTGCATCCATCCCTGTTGCACTGAGACATGCGGTATCGGCAGGCATCGGGTTATTTATCTGCTTTATCGGATTTCAAAATGCCCACTTCATCGTGGACAATACCGCCACACTCGTAGGAATGGCCGCTTTCAAGGATCCCATCAGCCTGACATTTATGACGGGTTTATTGGTGACGGGCGCCTTGATCAGCCGTAAGGTTTCGGGAGCGATCATTTACGGGATTATCTTTACTACCCTCTTGGCTTGGCCGATCGGCAGGTGGTGGGGAGATGCTTCTGCTGTCAATTTCGGTGTGGCCACCTTGGTCAATTATACCGGATTGTTTGCCTTGCCGGACTTCAGTCTGGTAGGAAAGGCGGACATTTTGGGTTCGCTCCGATACGCTTATGTGCCGGTGATCTTCGTGTTTACATTCACGATTCTGTTTGACGGGATATCTACTTTTGTGGGTTTGGCGGAAGCTTCGGGACTGAAAGATCCTGATGGCAGTCCGAGAAATATGCGCAAGTCTTTGTTGACAGATTCGATGGCAACCCTTTTTGCGGGTTTGGTGGGAAGCAGTTCGGGAACAGCCTACATCGAATCCGCAGTGGGAATCGAAGAAGGCGGAAGGACAGGAGCCACGGCGGTGACTGCAGGATTGCTGTTTTTGCCTTTTATGTTTTTCTCGCCGCTGCTGTCCATCATTCCCTCCATCGCAAGTTCCATTGCCTTGGTATTGGTAGGCTCTTTTATGGTGATGCCGCTGACCAAAATCAACTGGCAAAATCCGGATGAGGCGATTCCTTCTTTTCTCACAATTACCTTGATACCGTTTACTTACAGCCTTTCTGTGGGTATTTCATTTGGGTTTATCAGCTGGACTATATTGAAATTATTGACTGGCAAAAAAGCCCAAATCAACCCCATTCTTCTCATCATCACCCTTCTTTCTATTTTCTTTCTTTGGCTATGAAAAAGTTTTTACTCGTAATTCTAATAGTTGGTTTCTCTCTTTCTGCTTCCGCCCAACGGATAGCATTAATGGGAGCTTTGGATCAGGAGATAGCCATTTTGCTCGATTCCATGCAGGGACAAAAGAAAGTCAGTAGAGGCGGGATTGATTTTTACAAAGGGAAACTGAAAGGCATAAAAGTAGTCATTTTCAAGGCCGGCGTGGGCAAAGTCAATGCCGCTTACAGTACTGCTGTACTTACCGAGAATTTTAAAATTTCCGCGTTAATATTTACCGGAGTGGCAGGGGGATTGAATCCGGAAGCTTTGCCGGGAGATTTGGTGATCGGAGAAAAATTGGTGCAATATGACTTCGGAAAAGTAGATTCCTTGGGATTTTCTGTTTCTCCTTTCAGGAAATTATCTGGTGGTCAGCATGAAGAATTGTTTATTGAATCTGACAAGGAATTGCTAAGGATAAGCCAAGGTGCAGCCCAAGAGGTGGTTTTTGTTCCGATTGCCAACAGGCAGCCAAAGGTTTTCAGCGGAGTGATTGCGACTGGGGATATTTTTGTCAGCAGCAATGAAAAGGCAAAATGGCTTTATACCGAGTTTGGTGCTTTGGCTACCGAGATGGAAGGGGCAGCTGTAGCTCATATCTGTAGGACTTTGGAGATTCCATTTATCGTCATCCGAAGTTGCAGCGACAATGCCAATAACAACGCCCGCATGAATTTCAACCAGTTTGTTGGCCCCGCTTCAGAGAATTCCGCGCGATTGGTCTTGGCAATTTTGGGGAAAATGGAGTAGTTTAAATGGTTCTCCGCTTCTTTGCCATTAACCATAAATTCTAATCCTGTCTTGTCAGAAGACCGAAGTATCGGGCATTTCAGTGTCTTGATTCCTTCACGAAAGTCCCTTTAGGGACTAAACATAGGTAGAAAAAATCGTTGGAGGTTGTTTTTTTATGCCTTTAGGTATAAAATATATTCCGTACCTAAAGGCACGGGAAACTATCATATGTTGACATTTTCTACCGATATTTTGTCCCTAAAGGGACAGCAAAACCACCGTACCCTATTTGGAAGTGTTGCTGGAACAGAATTTGATTTTGTAGATCATCTTCCTCTAACCACTCACGGTTCATCAACAGCATTCGGACTTCAATCCATGATTTATATGGCTAATGACAAAAAGCATAAAACCTTGATTTAATAGATTCGAGACCAAATGCTAAAAAGATGTAAACATCGTAATCGGTCAGTTTTCTCAATTCTATACCCCCATTTTTTGCCAATCAAAATCCCAAAATTACCTCCCTGAAAATTATCTACCAGCAAGGGAAAATTATTGCTAAGTTGGTCGATCTTAAACCCATCAAACCATGTGTTTCGCTCACAAGACCTATTTTCAAGTCCTTCATACCATTTGCCTGGCGCTGCTGTTTACACTTTTTTCCTGCAAAAAATCTGAAGACGCCTCCATCAAACCCGAGGACAACAGGTTTACCAAAGTCGTCCTGACCGAAGGAATGGACGAGCCAATGGAAATGACTTTCTTGCCGGAAAACAAAATTTTGGTGGTCGAGCGAAAAGGTGGGGTCAAGATTTTCAATGAAAAAACCGGGGAGATGAAACTCATTGCCACCATCCCGGTCAATACCAAATATACCAACAAAGAAGGCAGGGTGAGGGAAGCAGAAGAGGGATTGATGGGTGTAATTGCACACCCTAATTTTGCTAAAAACTCCTGGATCTATATGTACTACGCAGATCCTGCTGAGCCCAAGCATGTGCTGGCGCGGTGGGAATTGCATGGCGATTCGCTCTATGCCGATACCAAAAAAGTAATCTTGGAAGTTCCTACCCAGCGCGAAGAATGTTGTCATACCGGTGGTGGGATGGTATTTGACAAGGAAGGAAACCTCTTCCTCACTGTCGGCAATAACACCGTCAACCCACGGGTAGGATCCTCAAACCTTGACGAGCGTCTGGGAATGGAAAGTGCAGATGACCAGCGGGCTCCCGGCAATACCAATGACTTGAGGGGAAAAATCCTTCGGATTCATCCTGAAGATGATGGGACCTATGCAATTCCGGAGGGAAATTTATTTCCCGTAGGAACAGAAAAAACCAGACCCGAAATCTACACCATGGGACATCGGAACCCATGGAGGCCGACTCTGGACAGTGAGACAGGGTATCTGTATTGGGGAGAAGTTGGGCCGGATGCTTCTATCGATTCTATTTGGGGACCAAAAGGATATGATGAATTCAATCAGGCCAAAGGTCCGGGATTTTTTGGTTGGCCGTACTTTATCGGAAACAACCAACCCTACAACAGGCATGACCTAGCAACCAATACCTATGGAGCGCCTTTTGATGTGAATAATCCTGTCAATGAATCAGTGAACAATACCGGACTCAAGAACCTGCCCACGCCTGTAGTGCCTGCGATGATTTGGTATCCTTATGGGGTTTCGGAGGAATTCCCGATTTTGGGAAGTTCGGGTAGAAGCGCTACGGGCGGACCTATTTTCCGCAAGGCAGATTTCAAAAAAGAAGCGACCTTTGTATTTCCTGTCTATTATGAAGGCAAATGGCTGATCGTGGATTTTATGCGGGGATGGATCATGGCTGTGACCATGGATGAAAATGGAGACTACAAATCCATGGAGCGATTCCTACCCAATGAAACTTTCAGCTCGGCGATAGATATGGATTTTGGTCCGGATGGTGCATTGTATGTCTTGGAATATGGAAGTGCATGGTTTCGTGGCAATGCCAATTCCCGCATTGTCAAAATCGAATATAATGCTGGCAACCGAAAACCAAATGTCAGTGCTTCGGCGGATAAATACGCCGGTGGAGTTCCCCTGACTGCAAAATTCTCCGCTGAGGGTACTTCCGATTACGATGATTATGATAAGGGCAAGCTGAATTTTGAGTGGAATGTGACTTCCGCCAATGGATTCAAGCAGGTTTTGAAAGATCAAAATCCGGAATTTACCTTCACAGAAGCAGGAACATACCAAATTACCTTGACCGTCACGGATTCCAAAGGAGACAAGAATTCAGCTTCATTTGAGGTGATAGCAGGCAATGAACCGCCTGTAATTTCGATTGATTTTGGTGGACTGAACAAAACCTTCTATTTCGGAGAAAAAGAATTTGCCTATAATATTCAGGTTGAGGACAAAGAGGACGGGACTTCGGCCGGTGGAAAGATCAAGGCAGAGGAAGTTGCTGTGACTTTTGATTACGTGCCGGCAGGTTTTGACCCGATTGAGATCGCATCCAATCAAAGTGGGGCTGAGAATATGGCGATTTTGAATATCGGCAAAAACCTGATTGAAGCCAGCGACTGTAAATCCTGTCACCAATATGACAAAACTTCCATCGGCCCAAGCTACACAGCGGTGGCGGCTAGATATCCCAAAACGGAAGAAAATACCAAGTTGCTTATCGGCAAGATCATTAATGGTGGCAGTGGTGTATGGGGTGAACACGGGATGAGTGCCCATCCGCAATTATCTGAAGCAGATGCACGGCGAATGGTGGATTTTATCCTCAGTATGAATGAAACCAAACCGACAGTTGCCTCTTTGCCACTCAGCGGAAAAGTTGTACCTGTTGTCCCTGAAGGGGAAAATGGACAGGGAGGCTATCTTTTGCGGGCATCCTATGCCGACAAAGGTGCGGGAAATGTCGGTTCTCTCACCGGGGTGGATTACATTGCTTTACGGAATCCTTTCCTTGATCCCCAACTTTCAGAAATCCGAAAAGGGGTGAATCTGATGACTACGCCGAGGGTCAACTTCTTTATGATTGGTGACCAATCGCATATAGGTTTTAAAGCATTGGATTTGACAGGTGTCAAGCAGATTGACCTGTATGTGGAGGTAAGCCCGCGGGCAGATGCGATTGGCGGTTCCGTGGAGGTGAGGATTGGCTCGCCGACAGGTCAGCTGATCGGTCAGAGTGAGTCCATGGTTCCAAAAGAAGCTGAATTCCGAAGACCACCCGAAGGAGTGAATCCTGTTGAGTGGAGACGGAAAAATACCACCAAATCACAGGTGGTTTTGAATCCGGTTTCCGGTAAACAGGATGTGTATTTTATCTTCAAAAACCCGAATGCCAAGGGTGAAGAAATCCTGATGAGTATCTCAGAGATTGGGTTTAGGGATAAATAAATATTGTCCACAGACCACAGTCAATAGACCATAGCTGCTTGAATTAAACTTCAATTCGGCTTCCAGAAATTTGATGAACGATCGCGGATATTCTTGATAATCATGATTTCCTTCAGGGATTGAAAGCGAATAGAAAAGCAGAGGCCTTATCGGCCTCTGCTTTTTTGCTTGAAAGCTTATAAAATAATGGTCTGTTTCGGGCGAAAGGATATAAAACAAAAGCGGGAAAAATTCTTTCGAACTTTTCCCGCTTCACAAACTGAAAACCGTGGTCTTCAAATCATGCCAAGCTGCAGTTATTATGACTTTTTCCCCAGTTGCCCAAGTTCATAACCTTAGATTTTTAAACTCTGATTTCGCAGCCTTTCAGCTTTGATCCATGATTCCAATACTTCTGCGGTTGCCCTTTTCAGACTATCTACGTTGCCGTTTCAGCCCCTTTGCCTTTTCATCTTGAGTTTTAGATCCTAGTCTGAAATTTTACTTTCAGCCTTTTATCTCTCACTTGATAGAATCAAATTTATGCTTCAAATAATTGATTTCCAATAAATTGACAAATAATTTCTACACAATTTTTCCACTGGAAAAAAGCTTAAATCACAAAGTTATCCACACCTGCATTTTCCCTTATCAAAAACAACCTAAAACCATCTTTATCCGTAAGCATGTTTAAATTCCTAAACCCCTGCTTTTTATGAAAAGGTATCTTCTTCTTTTAGTTTTTGTCTTAGCTGCAAATTTCAGTTTTTCCCAAAGTAAAGTCACGCTCAAAGGGTATGTCGTCCGGCCATTTGGGGAATATACCGTCGGCGATACCGTCACCGTCTATGGTACCAGAAAAAATATCAATACCGGAATGGTTCAATACTATATCAGGTCTCCTTTTGGAGAATACCGTTATTTCAATGAAGATAGGATTTCCCTTCTTGGCAATGACCTTGATTTTTGGGAAAATGTGTGGATGGAAAACAGGGCTGAAACCATAAACAAAAAAGGTTGGGAAAGAGGCCTGAGGCAGGAATTGATAGAAGATGCCATGGATTATTATTCTCAAGCCCTTAATAACAACATGGTTTTGCAAGATGACATGCTTTACGATTATATCTACCAGTTAATCTATTCGATCCATCCGCTTTCTATGCTGAAAGACAGGGCTTCAGATTTCAGCTTGGTCATTTTGAATTCCACGGAACACATCGCATTTTCTTTTGACAATGGCATGATTGTCCTGACCACTGGCCTGATAGCGAGTACGGAATCAGAAAATGAACTCAACCTGATTTTGGGACAATGTATTGCGCATGCCGTCCTCGAGCACAATCTTGTCAACCTCAATGAGGTCATCCGTGCGGAGCGCCGGGCAAGGATTTGGGGAACTGTCGCTGCTTTGGCTGCAGCTACGGCTATGGCTGCCGATGAGGTCAATAATGGGGTTTTGCATGACTACAGCCTTGCGGCGGATTTTGGGATGTCTGTTTATTTCCTTTCCTCCCAAGTCTTGGATAATCTTGGAGCAGGTTATTCCTCCGAACAGCAGTTAATGGCCAAAAGGACTGCTGCCAAATTTATGGATGAGCATCCTCAGGTTAATTTTTTCGATGACCAAGCGTACCTAAATACCATCGCAAGTGCAGTTTCCATTACCGCATGGCAGGAGTACCAGCTGAAGAATTACAGTTATGCCCAAGTGCTTGCTTTGAAACTTGCTGATGCTAGGATGGCTTCTGATATTGATTACCTGCTGCTGAGCAGAATACAAAGGAGAAAATCCAATGAAATGCTATCCAACCAACTGGCATTGGAATACCTTCAAACAGCCAGAAAAATGGCCTTGGATCCCTTACCGGAATTGGATAAGGAAGAAGGTTTGGTATATGCGAGGCTTCAGCAACATGAGAAATCCAAAGCGGCTTATTTGAAATACCGCGATAGTCTTTTAGAATTAAAGGAGAAGGGAAAGAATGTAGATGCTGAACTCAGGATGATCAACCAATACCTGCAGCGGAATTTGGGGCAGGATGCTGCGGCGATGTTGAAGACTGATTTAGATCCTGATTGAGGGACTAAGCTTAAAAAGGATTGATGATCCGATTATAAGGAGAAACAGGCAAATGCAGGCTGCAAAAATGAGTAGGGCTTAAAAGCAAAAGCGGGAAGAAATTCTTTCGAACTTTTCCCGCTTCATCACTTGGAGACCGTAGTCTTCAAATCATGCAAGCTACAGTTATTGTGACTTTTCCCTCAGTTGCCCGAGTTCATAACCTTAGATTTTCAAACTCTGATTTCGCTGCCTTTCGGCTTTGATCCATGATTTCAAGACTTCTGAGGTTGCCCTTTTCAGATTTTCCACGTTGCCGTGTCAACCCCTTTGCCTTTTCACCTTGAGTTTTTGATCCTAGTCTGAAATTTTACTTTCAGCCTTTTATCTCTCACTTGATATAATCAAATTTATGCTTCACTTTATTGAATTCCAATAATTTACAGCTTTATTTCCCCACAATTTTCCCACAAGAAAAAAGCCTAAATCACAAAGTTATCCACAATAGAGGATCCTGAATTTCCAAAAAGCATTGAAAGTCAAATTTGGACCGCAATTCGATGGGTATCAAACTTTCTTTCTTGTTGGCCATATTGATTTTCCTTTTGCTTTTTAATATCTTGAACATCCCAAATGACCGTTCCATGAAAATCGCCCTTTTCTTTCTTGTTTTTCTTTTTCTGAATTTTACCACGGAAGCTTTTTCCCAAGAAAAACCTTTGAAAATCATCATGATCGGTGCCCATCCAGATGACTGTGACATCAAAGGGGGAGGAACTGCAGCCATTTTTGTTCAAATGGGCCATGAGGTGAAGTTTGTCTCAGTGACCAACGGAGATGCAGGACATATGGAAGAAGGCGGCGGGATGTTGGCAAAAAGAAGAATGGCCGAGGCAAAAGAGGCAGGTCGGAGGTTGGGAGTGACTTACGATGTTTTGGACCACCACGACGGTGAATTGCTCGCTACTTTACCTATCAGGTTGGAAATCATCCGCCTCATCCGCGATTGGGATGCAGATGTGGTCATTTCCCACCGTTCCAATGATTACCATCCGGACCATCGTTATACTGCCATTTTGGTTCAGGATGCGGCATATATGGTTGGTGTTCCCAATATTGCCCCGGATACGCCACCTCTTCGAAAAAACCCTGTTTTCCTTTATTTTCAGGACAATTTCCAAAAACCATATCCTTTTGAGGCGGACATCGCTATAGACATTACGGCTGTTTTGGATATAAAAGTAGATGCCATAGATGCCCACGTTTCGCAGTTTTATGAGTGGTTGCCATGGATAGGTAATTATGCCGGGGAAGTACCCGCTGGCAAAGAGGAAAGGAAATCATGGTTGAAAAGTAAGCGATCTATAGCTCCAAATGCTGCCACCCGAGATGCCTTGAAAACCTGGTATGGTGAATCCAAAGCCGGGCAAATCAAATATGCAGAGGCATTTGAGATTTGTGAATACGGTACTCAGCCCTCCAAGGAAGAAATCAAAAGGCTTTTCCCGATGCTGAAATAAAGCAGGGGGTGTATTATTTTCCAGGTCCTACCTTTTCCATGGTGATCTCTTTCAGGTCAAGTAAGGCACCTGTTTCAAATTGGTCCAGAGATTTAAAGAGTACTTTCTGATAGCCTGAATTCAACCTTATTTTGCCAATGGAAACTTTCTTGAAAGTTTCCCAGGAACCTGATTTCTCTACTTTTCCTTGTATTGATTCTTTCCCTGCTGACAGGATAAATTGCTTCCCTGCCTCTTCATCGGAAACAGACCATTTCATCCACACTTCATAGATTCCTTCCTCGGGGATTTCGACTTCCCATACCACACTGTCTTTATCCGTAAACCATCCAAAAGCTCTCCATTCCGGCATGTATTTGATGTCAGGTCCAATGGCCCTTCCCTTTTCTGCGGTCAACATTAACCTGCCATCAGCCGAACTCCTGATGAGTTCAGGGATGTTTGTGGTGTCTGAAGTTGCAAGACGGGTATCGAGTACATATTTTGCAACTGTTCCGATGGGAGCGATCCAGATCCCGTTGGCAGGGTCAGTGGCATATTCTGAAAGTTTTTTCAACATGCTTAAATAAGTGGTTTGATTTCCGGCATCGGCAGTTTCATGTCCTGCCAAAACCAACCACTGTCCGTTTTTTCGAGCCGATTCAATCAATGGCAAGATTTCATCAAAATCCTTATTGTCCATTTCCATTCCGGTCAGCTGAGCCATATCTGCATAGAATGGATCAGAAGGCGCTTCATCCATCCAGCTTCTTCCGGCAAGAAACATTTCAGAAATCAAGGGAACAAAGGATTGGGTATAAATACCTTTCCCAACGAAGGTTTGGCCACATGGATACGCATAAACTGTTGGCCTTACACCAAGTAATTCCTCAATTTCTTTATTGGCCTGAAGCAATTCAGCTTTCATTCTGTCTAAAGTATAATTTTCCAATGCCCTTTCCCGGGACCAGACAAAATTTCCGCTGCAGGGGTGCTGTATGGAATGGTTCCCCATTTCATGGCCCGCAGCCACGGCTTTTTGCCAACCTTCCAAATCCTGTTTCAGGCTATTTGGCAATACAAAAAATGTGGCCTTTATTCCGTACTCATTCAAAAGCGGAATGCCCAGGCTTGTGTTTGTGGCTCGTGCATCATCAAAGCTCAGGCTCAGCGCCATTTTTTTTCCTTCAGGCCAAGGAAAAGATTGTTGCTGTGAAAAGGCCGCACTACCAAAAAGGAAAAGCAAAAGACACAGGGTGAAAATCGGTGATTTTTTCATTTTGGGTTGGATTTAATTTTAAGAATAAAGGCCAGCAAATCCGCCATTTGCTGTGGGTTGATGGCTTCTTCCAGACCTGGCGGCATGGCTGAAATGTCCATGACATTTAGACTCTTGATGTCACTGCGTGAAATGTTTCTCTCTGTTCCGCCTGCTATCCGAAGGAGAATTGCATTGGGTGTTTCGGATCCTATGATGCCCTGCAAAACCTCTCCATTTTGCATTTCGATGGACCATAGGTCATAGCCATCCGCTATGGACAGGTTGGGGAATAGGATATCACTCAATATGTTTTCGGCTCTCCTGTTTTTAAGACTTGCGAGGTTAGGACCAAAATCCCGGCCCATATCTTCCCCCATTTTGTGACATGATGCGCAGTTGTTGTCAAAGATGATTCTGCCTTTTTCGAAGGTTCCTTGTGATGTGAGTGCGGGTTGATACTTTTGCAATAATTCTTCCCCTTTGCTTTCATCTTTATTGATCAACAGGCGTGCTTTTGCCTTAATGGATTCATTGGAATGATTCATCAGTTGGACACTTCGCCTCCAGCCAAGATTAGAAGTCTGAACTGTTCCCTCCTCAATAGCTCCGAGCAATAATTTCATTCTTGTTTCATTTGACATCAGGGCATTGATGGCCTCCTCTCTGATTTCAGGAGTCAGGGTGGACCATTGGCTCAAAACAAATGGTGCTACCATGTCATCCGGAATATGACTGAGTGTTTTTATGGCAGCTACCTGAACGGGCTTTGGTTCTGTAGGCTGAATCAGCCCTTTTAAGGATTCCTGATAGGGATGAGGGTTTTGTAAGGAAAGGAATTCAATGGCCAAGACCCTTTCATCATCTGGCAAGGTTTTATTTTCAAAATTCATTTTGGCATGCTCCATCCAAATTTTAGACTCCTCATTTATTGAGAGACCAATTACTTTCAAAAGTTGGAGGGAAGCTTGTCGCACAGTAATGGAGGGATTTTCGAAACATGATTTGGCAAGCATGCTTTCTGCTGATTTGAGGGAGGAGTCCGATGCTTTTTTACTTTGAATCCCTTGCGCCAATCCTCGCAGCAGTGGAACCTGCCAATCCTTACCATCTCTTGGTTTTGTGGTTGCTTTTTGAATCAAATTTAGGATGATAGGATAATCAAGACTGGCACCAGTCATCGCACTCAACCGCTGTAATAGCGTGGTAAATCCAGGATTATCAGGTTGAAAACCTTCCAAAACAGAAGCCATTAACTTGCTGCTTTCCTCAAATGGGGCAGATAATGCCGCAACCTGCATCCATGGATCCTCCAGGTTTCCAAAAAGCAAATCCTGCCGGGCTTTTGCTGCTTCAGGACTATCCAAAAACCCAAGCGTACAAAGCAATTGAAACCTGACTTTGGGATCTTTGTCATCTTTCATTTTGGGTAAATACTCCTTCAATTCTGGAGCAGCATCCAAATGCAATTCAGCTAGTTTGATGGCATTTTCCCGAACGCCGGGTTCAGGGTTTTTCAAAGCACTTAGAATTGAGCCAGGACTAAGCATACCCAATCCTTCCAAAGTCCACAATGCATGAACACTTCCTTTGGGGGAATTTTGATTTTCAGCCAATAAAGTTAAGCCCTCGGTTATCTCCTTTGATTTCTTATCCAAAAGGAGTCGCTGCGCATTTCTTCTCCACCAGATATTGGGGTCATTGAGTTTTTCTACAAGCTGTTCTGCGGAGAAATCCCCCAATTTGATGTTGTTTGACCAGTTGAGTGGTTTGGTACCCTTTGGCGTAATCCTATAAATTCTTCCTTTATCTGTGCCATTATACAAAGCGCCGGATTTGATAACTTCTTCCGCCATCCATTCCGGATGTTCGATGATCTGTCTGTAATAATCCACCACATAGAGCGCCCCATCCGGTCCTACATACATATTTACCGGCCTAAACCAAGAATCAGTAGAAGCCAAGAATTCCTTTTCAGCATGCTGTCTGCGGGCAGTGAATACCGTTCCTTTTTCCTCCAAAATATCTATATGGATGATATTACTTACAGGTTCGGCTACAAATACAGCTTGGTCATATTCTGGGGGAAATGAGGCGCCAAGGTAGGCCGTTATTCCACAGGCAGAAGTGATGACCCCAATATCCGTCAACAGCTGGTGTTCAGGTTTTTTTGTTATGGGAAAGACCTCAGCTGCATGGCCGTGGTCGGAAATTGATTGGGTAGTTTCCGGTACAATGAGGAAGGGGTTTCGGTCAAGGTATTTTGCGGCCATCACATCCTGGATGATATGGTTACTGTTGTTTACTACAAAGCGATGGCCCCAACTATCGAAAGAATGCCCAAATTGTGTCCTGCTGGCCAAAGCTTCCAATTGATGTGAATCAGGCTGGAAACGTACACTCCTGCCCCCTGCATTTTGGATAAGTTTTGGACCGTCGGGTTGGGAAGGAAAATACACCTCTGATCCCCTGTCACCAAATTCCGCCTCGTAAGTCTTTGTAGTTACCGCTTGTTCATGACCCAAATAGATCCAATTGTCCAATCCAAGCCTTGGACTATTGACGTTGTGCTGGGGATTGGAAACCGCAAATCCTGTCAACATTATCTCTTTGATATCAGCTTTTCCATCACCGTCGCTGTCCTCGAGATAATAGACATGGGGAGGATCGGTTACGATTACCCCATTTTTCCATCTCATAATTCCAGTCGGCAGCATCAGACCTTCCGCAAAGACAATGCTTTGGTCCATCATGCCATCTCCGTCCGTGTCAGAAAGTAATTTGATCTTGCCGGTACCACTTTTATCCAAAGGGTAGCCATGCATTTCAACGACATATAGCCTTCCAAATTCATCAATTTCCATGTCCACCGGATCCGAAATCAAAGGCTCACCGGCGATGAGCTCAATCTGAAATCCATCCTCCAATTCGAAAGTGGAGAGCGCATTTTCCAATGACCTTTCTGCTCCTTGATTTTTTTCGTTGCGACAGGAGGGAAAGGTGATTAGGAGAAGAAAACAAAGGAAAACCGGGAATCTTAATAGGTTCATTCTTGCTGATTTTTTGAGATCCTTACCGGATAGGCTGATCTAACCAATGTAGTAATTGTAAAGGTTATTTCAAAAGTGAATTACTTGCCTTTCATCGGGCTCTTTTGGGGGGAAGATTAGAGATAGAAATAATTAAAATCTTCAGCTTAAAAAGTTTGGTCCCAATAAACAAAAGCAAGATTTCAGGCATTTTCTTTTGAAAAAATTTAATTTTTGTAACTTGAAAAGGTATAGAAAAAGCACCTCAACTCCTCCTATTTATCAAATTATGAAACAAAAGTTCTCCTTTCTTCTGGTGGCGGCCATGACATATTTGTTTGGCTGTAATCCGCGCACTCCAAACCAAGAAAGTCTTTCGGAAACACAAGACTTCAAGGTACCCACTTTCAAACTGATAGAAACAGACACTTTCTTCTTCAATAATTTTGTCGACTGCAATATGGCCGAAGTGTGGGTAGGGGACACACTCAGAATTTTTCCCGGCAAATACGGAGAGGATCCTGTGTGGGGATTTGCTGAAGACCTGAAGTTTGCAAGCGGATCCAATGCCGATGAGGTCTTCAGTACACCTGCATCGGAATACATCGCCCCAAAATTACCAATCAATGCACCGGTCGGAGAACCGGGATTGCATGGTGCAGTATGGTTTGAGACTGTTTATCAAGATGAAAAAGATCCTAGCGGAAGGACCTTGTACGCTATCTACCACAATGAAAATTATCCTGAAACCCTCCCTTTCAATGAAGCAACAGGAGAAGGATATATCGACAAGGACTGGCCCTTGGGTCTGACTGAAAGAATCACGCCTGCTGCGGTATGTAGAATCGGCGTTATGAAATCTACGGACGGCGGATGGAGTTGGGAAAACAAAGGGCTTTTTCTCGAAGACAAGCAGCCCCGAATGATTTTGAAACCACACAATATTTCCAAGACCTTTGCCGGTGGAGTAGGGGATCCTTCTGCCGTGGCTGTTGGCGAATATCTTTACCTTTTTTATGGTGAATATGGCTATCCCGGAACTTATGATGCAGCTTCCTATGACCCGATCAAAGAATGGAGCGGGCAATGTATCAGTATCGCTAGGATCAAAATCGATGACTTAGATGATCCGCAGGGCAAGGCCAAGAGATGGGATGGACAAGGATTCAATGCGGATTGGGACGGAATCGGCAAACCTGTGGCTTCCCTCCAAATGCCTGTCGAAAATGGTGGCGGTCCGGCATCTTCCCCAACAGGTGGATTTCATTGGGGACCATCTGTCAGTTGGAATACTTACCTGGAATGTTGGGTAATGATGATGGGAAAAGTGGAGGGCCAATCATGGGTTGGTGATGAGCTTTACATTTCGTTCAATCCCCACAAGGAATTGGGAGAGGGGAATAATTCCCAAGCTTGGACAAAACCTCAAAAGCTTCTGGAAAAACCCGGACATGTGCTTTGGTACCCCTCGCTGCAACCCCTGAATACCCCTGATGATATTGCCAACAAATACACGAGTCTGCGGCTTGGGAAGCAGGCAAGGTTGTTTTTCAAGTATTCTGATCTGGGAAAATACATGTCTGAATATATCGTCGAGTTTGAAAAATAAGCCAAAATGCCATATACCAAATCGAAGATATCTATTGTGTTAATTTTATTATTAACCATATCTTTTGCCGGATATCCTCAATCCAAAAAACCGAATATCCTTTTTTTATTTGCAGATGACCAGCGGGCAGATGCCCTTGGCATCAGTGGCAATCCTTATATCCAAACTCCCAACATTGACCAATTGGCAAGGGAAGGAAGTCGATTTACCAACGCCTATGTAATGGGGGGACACCACGGTGCAATCTGCGCCCCAAGCCGGGCGATGCTCTTGAGTGGAAAAAGTCTTTTTCAAGTTTATGACCGGCTCAATGGGGTCAATACCATGCCGATGGATTTTTCAAAAGCAGGCTATACAACTTTTGGTACAGGTAAATGGCACAATGAAAAAGAGGCCTTTGAGGCGACTTTTCAGCAAGCTAAAAATGTCTATCTGGGCGGTATGGCAGACCATTATGCGATTGCACTTAGGGACTTTGATGAAAATGGGAAACTGGGAGATCCTCAAATCAAAGGATTTTCCACGGAGGTTTTTGCAGAGGGAGCCATTGAATTCATCCAAAACCATTCAAAAAACGACGCAGGGAAACCTTTCTTTTGCTATGTAGCCTTCACTGTCCCCCACGATCCCTATTCGCCTGCTCCGAAATTCATCAACTATTATCCTGACGGAAGCCTGCCGCTTCCGGGTAATTATATGGGACTTCACCCTTTTCAGTTTGATCAATTGAACGTCCGTGATGAAAACCTGACTGGCTGGCCACGAAAGCCTGAAGTGATTCAGATGATTCTCTCGGACTATTATGGATTGATCACCCACTTGGACCAGCAGATCGGGAAAATAATTTCTGTTTTGAAAGATAATGGGCAATACGATAACACGATCATCGTCTATGCTGCTGACAATGGCCTGGCAGTCGGAAGCCATGGCCTGCTTGGGAAGCAAAACCTCTACGAGCACAGTACCAAAGTCCCCCTGATCATCAAAGGACCCGGCGTGCCCGAAGGAAAGGAATTTGATGCGCTTACGTATCTGTTTGATTTATATCCTACTTTATCTCAATTGGCAGGATTGCCGAATCCCAAGGAAGTCACAGGCAAAAGTTTGGTTCCGATTCTTCAGGGAAAGGAAACCCAAGTCAGAGGGTCACTTTTTACAGCTTACAGAAATACGATTCGGGCCGTTCGGGAAGGAGATTGGAAGTTGATCCGATATCCTGAAAGGGACTTTACACAATTATTCAATCTGAAAAATGATCCCATAGAGATACAAAATCTAGCTTACGAGGATGATTATGTAGAAAAGAGAGAAGCGCTTTTGAAGCTGATGAAACTTTGGCAAAAAGAAACCGGTGACACCACTGAGTTAACAGCCAAAGTCATCAAGCCTATGGAATACGATCCTAAATCAATCTTAAGGCAACCTGATCAATGGCAGCCTGATTATACTTTAAAGCGATATTTTGAAAAAAACTATTAAAACTAACCGAACAGGACTATTTGTGTCCCTTCTATTTCTTGGGATTTGGAGTCAAGGATTCTCTCAAGAGACGATTGTTTTTGAAGGAGGAAAAGAAGGTCACAAGATCTACAGGATTCCGGCTATCATCGACTTACCCAACGGGGATTTTTTGGCTTTTGCCGAAGGCCGGGTCAATGGTTCTGATGATTTTGGAGATGTCAATCTGGTATTGAAAAGGAGTGAAGATGGAGGAAAGACCTGGTCAGCACTCCAAATGCTGGTAGATTATGACAAGTTGCAGGCAGGAAATCCCGCGCCTGTGGTGGATTTGTATGATCCTGCTTATCCTGATGGAGTGGTTTATCTCTTTTACAACACCGGAAACAACCATGAATATGATATCCGCATGAACAGGGGAGTAAGGGAAGTGTGGATGATGAAATCTTTGGATTTGGGAAGAAGTTGGCAAGAGCCTGTCAATATCACGCCGCAAGTTCACCGACCAAACAATCCAACATTCAATGCCGCCTATGATTCCAAAGAAGATTGGAGGCACTATGCAAATACTCCCGGGCATGCTTTTCAGTTTCAGCAGGGCAAATACAAAGGCAGGATTTACGTGGCTGCCAACCATTCAGTAGGACCGCCGCAGGAGGATTTTATGGAATACCGGGCACATGGATTTTTCTCGGATGACCATGGCAAGACTTTTCAGTTGTCTGAGTCCATAGAAATTCCCGGTTCGAATGAGGCTATTGCCACGGAACTTTCAGCCGACAGGATGATTATGAGCGTCAGAAATCAACGCGGAGATATCAGAAGTAGAATTTTGGCCTATTCCTCCGATGGTGGCAAAACTTGGGATGAAGCTTATTTCGAAGCAGCGCTTCCCGATCCGGTCTGTCAAGGTTCCATCCTTCCGCTAGGTGAAAGAAATGGAAAAACCATTTTGGCCCATTCCAATGCTGCAGATCCCAAAAATAGGAATAACCTCTCGCTCAAGATCAGTTTTGACGAAGGGAAAACCTGGGAAAAATCAATAGTAATTGACCGAACCGATGATCCAAATAAACAGGCTTGGACTGCATACAGTGATTTGGTCAGGGTGAATGATAAGAATGTAGGAGTACTATACGAACAGGATAATTACACAAAAATTATTTTCAAAAAGATCAAGTGGAAGGATTGAATTTTTAATCCTTCTTCAAAAATAAAAATTCGCTTTTAATATTTAAACCGAAAAAATGAATACCCGAATCCAAGAATTGGTAGAAAAGTTACAACTCAAGCCGCATCCTGAGGGAGGTTATTTTTCCGAAACATACCGATCAGGCTTGGATACTGCAGGTGCTGAGCGGTCTTTGGCGACATGCATTTACTTTTTGATGACATCGGACAATGTCTCCAAATTCCACACCATCGCGGGGGATGAAATTTGGTTTTACCATGAAGGCAGTCCGCTGACGGTGCATATTCTTTCTGTAAAGGGCTATGAAAAACTCTTGGTAGGCCCACTTGATAATGAAGGCCACCGACCGCAGCAATTGGTTCCTCCGGGAGTGATTTTTGGATCTACGGTAGAGCAGCCAGATTCTTATTCCCTTGTTTCCTGTATGGTCGCTCCGGGTTTTGATTTCCAAGATTTTAGGTTGTACAGTGCCGACGAACTCCTTTCCAAATGGCCGGAAGCAAAGGAGATTATTCAGAGATTAACTTGAAGGAGGTAAATTGAAAAGAGTTTGTCAAAAAATGTCAAAAGATGCTATCCTTTGTCTGAATATTCAAAATCCGAATTGATTTCCGCGACATCAGATAGGAAAAGCGGATCTGAGGAAGCTTTTTTTAGCAATTCTATTTTTTCAGATCTGATATCATCAATTTCCTCTATGATCACTTTTGCGCTTTTTGAAGTTTTGAATGTATCAGACAAATCGATGATCAATTGATTGTTTTTTGGCATATCATGAGGTTTTTCAAATGTCATTTTTTTCTTCATTTAAATTAAATCGATTCCTGTCAACTTAAAATAAAGTCGTTTAAAAGTTTCACTCTTTTTCAATTTTTGGAAGTCGGGAATTAATGCAACCAACTTTTCTGCGTGCATATAGTCAATGTAATTAAAGCTGCCGCCTCTACTTTGTGTGAAAAGTCTGTTGAGCTTCTTCTTCGGATTTTGAACTTGGTCTGGTCGCCTTTCGTGTCCGATTGTAACTTGCCTTGTCTGGGTAGAAAGAAAAATTGAAATTGCTCTTCCGTCAGCGATCAGCCAAGATTCCAACTCCTGTTCAATACAGATTAAATGCACCCTGGTTCGTGGAACATTTGCTGCGTTTAAAGATTCAAAAATATTGTCACGGTCTTCTTTCATACAAGGTCTTGTTCTGTCTTCACGCCAATCGGGATATAAATCCCAAACAATGAAAACCGTTTCACAGCCTGATTTTATCAATTGCTTTGCCGCTTCTCCACATCCACTGATTAATTTGGGCTTGTTGTCAAGTGTAATGGCCACAAACTCGTCATCAGGTCGAATTCTGCCTACTAAGTTTTTACAAACCTTTAAGTCTGCCCCTTGGGGACCGCACTCTAAAATAAATCCTAACTTCATACGCTTAGCTTGAGAATCCTTTTTGGGTGTATAATTGTCCTGGTGCAAATTTCTTTGACCATTCAAGGACCTCTTCATCATCTCCCGGACGTGAAAAAGAAACTTTCTCATCTTTTCTTTCTACAAAAACGATTTGAGAAATATGCAATTGGTCAAGCAGATAAGGCGAATGTGAAGTGATTAAAACTTGTCCTTTCTTGTTATCAATGTAGTTTCTGATTTCGGATACAACAAGGTGAATGGTTCTTGGGTCAAGCCCGTTTTCTAGTTCTTCAATCACGATTAAGGGCGAGGGTTCAGGATGGCGAAATACAGCTAAAAGTGCCAATATTTTCAGAGTTCCTGTTGAAAGCATCCAGCCAGGTAGTTTAAAATCCTGCTCAGAAAGCTGCAGGTAAACCATTTTTTCCAACTCTTGTGTTATCTGCGGTTGAAGGTCTTTGGCATAAGGCAAAACATATTGGAGCGTTTCTAAAATACCTGTATAAACTTCTAAGTTTTTTTCGCGGATAGAAAGAACATATTCTGCTATATTTCTCCCATCAGTATTTAGTTTTATCACACCACTTGTTTTCTTTTGTGATTGAGGGTCACCCATCAAAAAAGTGTTCATAGAAAGAAATTGCCAACTCTCCACATATTTCCTTATTCCTATCTCTGCTGTTAAAATCGAAAGTTCGGGGCGTAACCAAAGGGTTTCTCTATCATCGGTTATATAAAGGTGGTCCGGTGTTCTTTTTCTTATAAAATTGTTGGGTTGATGCGGATAGTTTACAGATTCTTCCAAAAAATATATATGTTCAGCTAAGTCTTGACCTATAGCTGAAGAAAACCGTGTTTTTTGCTTTTGAAAAACTGCATTAAATATAAATTCCATCGGAGCATAAAAATATTCAATACCTGCACTGTTGAACTTACGTTGTTTCTTTTTGCCTTTATGGTGGATATGCTCAAATTTTCTCCAACGACTCATTGATTTCTCCAAACCATCGGTAACAATTACCTGAAAGGTTTCCAGTGCCTCAAGAAGAGAACTCTTTCCGGATCCATTATACCCAATAAAAGCCGTTAGCGGTGTCAATTTTACTTTGGCATTTTCTATGGCTTTGAAATTTTTGATTTCTAAATTTTTAATCATCGTCTGATTTTTTAATTAGGTTTTATCAATTCTCTTTCTACATCACGGTATGCGTTTTGGGTAGCGACCTTTTGAGGTTGCGGGACAACTGGGAAAGCAGATAGGATATAAGCAAATTCTTCCTCACTTAAGCCATATATGTGGGCAATAATGCCGTCTAACTCTGCCCTTAGTTTGCTCCGTTCGTATTCCTGTGTTGCTGCTTCTTTCTCACTCCACGTGGTTTTCATTACCTCTTCCCATAGTTGGGCAAATTCCTCGGTGGTGCAGATTAAGCGGGCTGCCCGTTCTACAATGGCTGTAAACCATTTGTCCTTGGATTTTAAGCGAGGAACTGGAAGTTGATAGATGTAGAACATATTAACATTGTTCGTTATCATCTGTCGTGCGTAAAAATCAACAATGAAGCTGTTCAATAATGCTTGAGCAACAACCAGATTTGCCCCAACCAAATCCTGTGAAACCAACAAGGAGTTACCACAGAAAACGTTTCTAGGAATTGGACCTACAATTATTGTTCTGCTATTTGTGTTTCCTGCAACTGCTCTAAATCCAAGCCTGTAATCTTGATATGGTAAAAATTCTCCATCATCATCTTTTCTTTTTCCAATTATTGCTTGTCTTCCTGCCTTTTCATCAACCCAATATTTCGCCAAACTTGTATAATGTTCAAATTGATTTATCATTTTACCTTCGTATAAAGGCAAAGAATTTTTACTTGGCTTTGTTTTAAACAAATGACTATCACCAGTCATATGAAATTCGCTTCCAATTTTTAGATTCCATTCATTTTCGCTGATTTCCCCTAATGGTGAAAACATCACCATTTTGTCTATTATCTTCTTGTCAATTTCACCGTGAAATTCCATTACAGATAATGCATCTGGAGATAATTTGGCAATAAGCTCAGGGGATAATTCAATATAATCGTCTCCGGCATCAAAAAGATATTCTAAATCTCTAGGATGTATAGCTTCTCTTGGGTCAATTCTAAAAATAGCATTGAACTTTTTTGTCTTTTTCCCCTTCTCAAAACTCAAAAAACAAAACTTGAAAGCGTGATGAACATTTTCAAAAATGAACTTCTCATTTGATAGACTAATCAGATTGGAAATTTGAGTGTCTTCGAACAGCATTTTTCGCAACTGCATAGTTCCTAAACCTGTATATATGGCACTTGGAATTACAATACCGCAGTATCCTCCTTTTCTTAAAAGATTATAGCATTGTTCGGTAAAAAGTTTATATAGGTTTATGTCTGAACCCGCCTTCTTTCCATTAACTACTGATATTTGATTTTTATATTGAGTAGCAATTCTATAATAGGAACTAACATGTGGGAAACGACTAAGATAATCCGTCCAAGCAGCCCTAATTTCATCATCTTGAAGGAGTATTTCTTGTTCTTTTTCAAAGTCCTTGATGTTCATTTTCTTCTTTGAAACCACTTTGGAGTAGTCAAGAAAGAATTCCTTCGAGTTAGGTTTAAATACTTCCCAAGGGGGATTAGTAATAATCGCATCAAAGCCATCTTTCTTTCTGAAAATTTCTGAGAATTCATAACCCCAATGAAAGGGTTCTAGGGATTGTATGTCTTTTAAATTGATGCTTCTCTTAATGCTTTTACCTACTTTGTTTTTCTTGTTGTCCCAAGTTACTTGCTCGTATATAATACCAAGATTTGTAAATTCCTCCACTAATAAATTATCGAGAATTTCATTTGCTTTTTGTTCGCTTTCATCAATTGTTTTCTTTAAACCTTCAATGTCTGTTATTCCAAGCTCATATGCATTCCGAAAGCTGCGAATGGCTGCTTCCTTTTCGTTAATCAGTTGTTTATAGGATTTAGAGTGACCTTCAGCAAAGATGTTCCCTTGAATCAACCCAGGCTGAAAAAGTGTGGCATTACTAACTATTTTGCCTTTTGGAGTCTGTTGTGGTATATGCTTATTAAATCTATTTGGGTCTACTCTCATCATTCCAATAAGCGAGTTACCACTCATGATGTTAAAGTCAATATTGGGTAGTGGTTCTAATTGTTCAACGGTTTCGGCACTGGCTACCAAAGCAAGAAACAAACGGAGTTTGGCAATTTCTGTGGCTTCTTCCATCAAGTCCACCCCATAAAGATTATTGGTGATGATTTGTTTTTTGATGTAATAGTTAATGCTCGGATGGTCTTTTTCAATTTGCTGTTTCCATTCGGTCAGTTTCTTATCGCCAAAAAATTCAATCTTTCCCAAAATAGCTGCATAAACATTGATAAGGGTTTTCATAGCTGCCACCAAAAATGCACCTGAACCACAGGCAGGGTCGAGCAAACTTAGGTTCGGAATTATAGCTTCTTCTCCTACAATTAATTTTTTACACGTTTTTGCATCCAGATGCAATAATAACTCGGCAATTGAATCATACCGTTTTGCCTTATACTTTTCTGCACCTGCAATTTTTAGAATATCAGCATCTATCTCAGGTTCATTAACTGCATCAAGAATGAGCTTGTAAACAGTTTGCTCACAGAGATATTCGGTGATCTCGGTCCGGGTATAGTATGCTCCAAATGCCTTTTGGTTTATATACTTCTCAAAAATATAACCCAATACATCAGGGTTCATTTCATTGTCT
Organism: Aquiflexum sp. TKW24L; assembly: GCF_023502205.1. GTDB lineage: Bacteria > Bacteroidota > Bacteroidia > Cytophagales > Cyclobacteriaceae > Cognataquiflexum. The sequence continues at coordinate 26,481 of NZ_JAMFLG010000011.1, forward strand.
GTTCCACCTGGTGTGTCGTCAAGGGTCCAACTGTATCTGTTGAACAAGTCGAACAAATTATCAAAAGCTTGGTCCGGTATTTTGATTCTCCCTTGATACTTTACTTCTATTTTGTGCAGCAAAAACAAACCTCCGTTCAGGTATCTTATCTCCCCAATTAAATCGTTTATTTTCTTTCTCTCATCAGCATTTCGCCCTCTATTGTCTTTAGGTTTCGCAAATCCTTCAAAGAAAAGTTTAGAGAGGAACTCATTGTAAAATTTATTCTTACCTAAATCCTTTTTTGAGAATTCGAGTTTGTGGTTCAGATACTCTGTATCGCCATTATCCAAAAACATTTTCTTTTGCAGGAAATAGATAAACATCAAGCGGTTGAGAATTACGGAAGCATACCATCTACGGTCCGCTTCATTGTCAATACCTTCAATTAGGTCAAGGAAAACGATGTATTCATTCTGATAATCACGGAAGAATTTCTTTACCACCCGTTCAATATCCAATGCCGATTTAATTCGGGTTGCGACTTCTGCAATGGCAATATTCCCTTCACGGTCAAACTCGCTGATGTCCACCACCAATGAGGCAATCTTGGCAATAAATCCATCACCGGGTTGATGGCGAAAAAAGAAATGTTCTCGGCTTACTACTTTTTTGTCTTGATTTTTTAACCAATGCCAAATGCTTTGTTTGCGGTCGCTGTCTATAAAAATTAAAACGTGTTCAAAGTGTTGTTTCTGAATTTCTTTGGCAATAGCCAATCTTTGTGTGGGTTCAGGAACTTCACCGGTTGGAGTAGTAATTTCAAAAACCACTGCACCGCTTAACTCGGCAATAGGTTTACGGCTAATGGCAATTTCTTTAATGGTTTCATTGATAGCTTTATTGGACGAAGGATTGCTCCAGCCCAATTCCTCAATGAATAGTTTTTTGAAGTCGAATGACTGCAATGCTTTTCTTGTGTGTTCTATATTGAGTTTTGCCATTATCTATTCCTTGTTAATTAAGCCCATTGAGCAAATGATTTGGGGTTCGCGGTTGGCGTTATCTTCTTCAGTTATGATACACAGCTTATCTTCTTCTCTTAATGTTACTACCAAATTTGCCAACTGGTCATCTGATGCACCTGCTTTCAGTTGTCTTCCGATTACCTCTTTTGCAGTTTCTTTTAATGGGTATTTATAAATGTCGTCAATTGCCCTTTTCATTGCTTCGGTTACAAACAAGGTGTCTTTGTATGCTTCGTAGTATCGGGTAAGGTGCATATAGATGCGATAACGGACACTACTTTGCTTGCCAAGCTGCCCTCCGGTGCTTATTTCAATGTCTTTGATATAGTCCAGACCTTTTTCTACCAATTTATGATGTTCAGGAATTTTATATTCAGGTACTGTGTCAGGTGTGCAATAAGCTGCTTTTAAAATGGTGAGTTGAGATTGCGTAATAACTTCTCCTTTTTTGTTTGCCCACACCAACACATCATTATCATCAGCAGTTCGGCTATAAACAATCACCCCTTCGTTTTCTTTGGCTTCTGTGTTTTGTTTGGTAGCATAAACCACATTTTGCATTTCTTGAATTAAGTTGTTCAGTTTAGGGTCAGCATCAGTTGCGTTTTTCCAAATCTGAAAAGCGTAAGAAGCCAAGTCTACTTCACCATCTTCCTCTTCCAAAATTCCAGACTGCTCGCTATAAAGTCCCTCCAATTGCGACCTTACTTTTTGATTATCAAAAAATAATTCATCAGGTGAGCCAAGCACTTCATCACTTTGTTCCAATCTAGATTTTAATCGGCTTCTCAAACGAATAATTTTCTCAATTCCATCTTCCGGTAAAAACGAATAGCAATAGATTTTATCTGCCTTTTGGCCAATCCTATCCACACGTCCTGCGCGTTGAATTAAGCGAATAATAGCCCATGGCAAATCGTAATTCAAAATGATATGGGCATCCTGTAAATTTTGACCCTCACTCAAAACATCTGTTGTTACCAAGACACGTATTTCTTCAGATTCTTTCACCTCTTTGCGTTTGTCGTTGCTTTCGGGGCTAAAACGGTATGCGAACGAAGTTGGGTCATCATTTTCACCAGTTACGCAATCCACTTGCTTAATGCCTTTCTTTTTCAATTCCGCAGTTATGTATTTAGCGGTATCGGCAAATTGAGTGAAAATCAAAACCTTTTCATTGCCGTGTTTTTTGGAAATGAGTTTAAATAAAGTAATGAGTTGTCTGTCTGCTTCTGCACTCCAATCTTTTCCAAGGACAAGAATTTTCATTAAATCACGGCTGTCATTGAGTAATGTGTCTTTAAGTGTTTTTGAAAACAATTCACTGCTTATCCAATCAAAGCGGTTTTTATAGGTGGTAGAAAACAAATCATAAATCTTCTGTGATTGATTGAAGTATGATTCCTCACTTAGCATCAGATTGATTTTTTCAATCTCTGAAACTGTGTTTTCTATGTCTTCATCTTCCAAATAATAGTCCAGCATATTGGCATCTTGCTTTCCGATAGGGAAGGGAAGTTTGTTTTCAATGGCATAGATGAAAATGTAGTTGCGTAGTATGTGGCGGCTTATAGAAAGAAGGAATGAATAACCACTACTTTCTAATCGTTTAAATAAGTTAGTTCTGGCAAATCCTTTTAACCTTGCTCCTGCACGACCTAAATTGCTCATTATCACCAATTCTTCCTTGGTTGGTTTCACCAATGGTTTTTGATTGATGTATTGGTCTTGACCTAAACCATAACGAGGTAAATTCAAATGATTAATAATTTGCACCACATCATCCGCATACAATTTTGCATATTGGTCGCTTGGGTCGTTTGCATCAAATTGATACTCCACTTTTTTAGGTAAGCGGTCTGGAAAATAAGACTTAGAGCCATCAGCAAAAGTCAAAAACTTTCGGTTATTGGTTTCGTCCGTTTGTGTGTAGTAGGCTTTAATAAAACTTCTTGTTCTGCGAACTAAATACAATCGCATTAATTCCCTCCAATCATCCGCAAATTCACTTTTCTCAAATGCGGGTAAACTCCGAATGGGAGTTTGATACTTTGCCATAAACTGAACTTTCCCGCCTATGCTTTCAATAAAGTGTTCAGGGCTGATTCCTAAATCCTTTTCATCAGGAATGAATAAACGCAATTGATTGGATAGATCAAGATATGTTTTGTTGTATGGTGTTGCAGAAAGCAATATCACCTTACTGTCGTTCAATTGAATGTATTCTTGAATAGCTTTGTAACGCTTGCCTTCACGATTACGCAGATTGTGGCTTTCGTCAATGATTACAACACGATAACGCCTCTCTTTTGGTAATACCGTTTGTGCTTGGGTAACTGAAATTATTTTTGCTCTTAATTGATATTTGTGGCGATAATCTTCCCACATTTTTACAAGGTTCTTCGGGCAAATAATTAAGGTTTCTAATAAGAAATCGTCCTCAAACATTTTTGCCAATGCTGTTGCGGTTATAGTTTTTCCTAATCCTACAACATCGCCAATGATTACACCACCTCTTTTATTCAAGTGATGTGCTGCAACCAAAACAGCTTTTAACTGAAAGTCCAAAAGTTGTTTTTCAAAAACCTTGGAAACTTTAAATTCAGAAATTCCGGCTCTTGCTTCACGTGCAAGGTGATAAGCAATTTTTAAATAGATATGATAAGGATGAATTAACTTGTCTGCTGCCCAGCTATTGTCAATAATGTCGGCAAGTTCATCTGATATGTCAATGCAGAATTTATCATCCCAACGGTCATTAAACCATTTTGATAATTTATTTGAAGCGTCTCTGTCTAAAACATCAACATTCAATTCTCCTTGCAATGAAAGCCCTGAAAGAGTTAGGTTACTGCTACCTAGGTAGCCAATTGTTGGATTGATTTTGTCGTCACGGAAACACAAATAAAGTTTTGCGTGTAGCGGATAACGCAAGAATAATTTTACAACTACTTTTTTGTCTTTGATTTGTGCCGATAGTTTTCTAAGTCCTTGCTCGTCAGCTTCCGTAGGAATGCCAATGGTAAGTTGTTCTTTAAATTCCTGTGCAAGTTTTTTTCTTATTGTTATAGCGGTTTGGTTGTCTATGCCACTATGTTCAGTTTTTGAAAAATAGTCCCTAATTATTTCTTGTGGTGGCTTTTGCATTCCCACTAACAGGCGACAACAATTTTCATCACCACCTTTCCAATTGTCAATATGGTGAGCAACTTGTTTCCAACCCCTCAAATTAAAATAGCCTACGCAAAAATCAGCACGATAAGAAACATCGAGAGTATAATTTAAACCCTCCGATAAGTGATTCTCAATGTTGTCAAATATTTGTGGCATTACCTTAATTTTTCAATGTTAAATTCATTTTTAATTTCACTTATTTCACCAGTTTAAATTTGACTTTATTTTCATTTCCTTTTCGATTTTATTTTGAACAACGAAATCTGGGAAAATTCATTTTTTCAAATATAGGAACTGTTTGGTTTCTATTTTTAGCAATATAGTATTGGATTCAATTCGGATTTAGAATATACATTACACTTTCAAAAACTATATGAATTAAAAACTTAAAGAACTTATTTTTAAAATTGAAATTAACAGTTTTTTCTTAAGACTAACTAAATTATAGACTTCCAAATCTTCTCCTCCCACATAATTTTTCAAGGTAAAATTGAATTTGGCTAATTTTTAAGCCAATTTATCCTTGCTTTCAAGATCCTTATGAAAAACCAAAAGCAGATGTATTCCAACTCAAGGTCTTTTATTGATTTATTTAGAAAAACCGCTTTAATTTTCTTTTTGATCTGGTATTCTCAGCCCGAATCATTTGCCCAAAGTACCACTTTCCCAAAAATCGGTGCCTGTGCCGGATATAAGGATGGAGAAATTTTAGCCAATGCAGGGTTTTCCTTTATCGAAGAAAATGTGCAGTCTTTTCTTGTTCCAACCAAAAGTGAGGAAGAATTTGACCAAATTTTAGAAGCCTCCAAATCATCTCCATTGCCCATCCAAGCTTTTATCATTTTCCTTCCCGGAAGCTTAAAAAGTGTGGGTCCCAATGCCGTCCACGAGGAGATTGTGGACTTTGCAGAGGTTGTTTTTCGCCGTGCACAAAAAGCGGGAGGGAAGTTGGTGGTCTTTGGAAGCAGTGGGTCCAGGTCTGTTCCTGATGGGTTTTCGAAAGAAGAAGCTACCGCTCAAATGATTGCTTTGGGAAAACTCCTCGGACCAATCGCCGCCAAGTATGATATCACCGTGGTGTTGGAATCACTCAATACCAAAGAATGTAATTTTATCAACAGCCTCAGTGAAGCCGGGGAGATCGTCAAAGCTGTCAACCATCCCAATTACAGGTTGCTTGCGGACATCTACCATATGAAAATGGAGGGCGAAGGACCCGAAAGCATCCTGAATTATGGCCATCTCCTCAAACATGTCCACGTGGCTGAGAAGGAAGGCCGGGCCGTTCCCGGAACCCACGGAGAGGATTTGAGCCTATATTACCAGGCTTTACAATTGTCAGGTTATGAGGGTTCGGTTTCTTTGGAAAGCCGGTGGGAAAACATGGAAAATCAGGCGGCTAAAGCCATTGAAACGATAAAAAAGCAGTGGTAAATAATATAATGTCAAAATTTTAAAGGGATTTGTTAGATTAATCATCCGTTTTGAATTTCAGCATTATTTCCTGTCTTTAAGAAGAAAAACCTATTGCGTGGTTTTATTTCTTTTTGACAAAACTTAACCTATGAAAAAACGCCCATTTAAATTACAACTATACCCGATTCCAAACTTCCAATTCACATGAAAAAACCCAAAAAAGAATCTTCTGACCAATCACGGCGGAATTTTATAAAAAACGCAGCCATAGCTTCTTCCATCTTTATTGTTCCCCGTCACGTCTTGGGAGGCGTTGGATTTACAGCTCCAAGTGACCAATTGAACCTCGCTGCCATCGGTGCCGGTGGCAAAGGAACAAGCGACATTTTCAATGCCTCTGTGAATGGACGCGAAAGGGTCGTGGCTTTGTGTGATGTGGATTTTTCGGGTTCTGCCAAAAAATCTGTGGAGAATTTTCCCAAAGCAAAACTCTACGCGGATTACAGGGAAATGCTGGAAAAAGAAAAAGACATCGATGCCGTGACCATTTCCACTCCTGACCATGTGCATGGTCCGGCAGCAGCTTTTGCCATGGCAAGGGGAAAACATGTCTATGTTCAGAAACCCATGACACATAACATCCGGGAAGCAAGAATGCTGACCGAAATGGCAAGGACCAACAAAATTGTCACCCAAATGGGCAATCAGGGCGCCTCCAATCCCCTGCTTGACATGGTCAAAAAATGGGTTGATTCAGGGAAATTAGGGAAAATTTCCAAAGTGCAGATCTGGACCAACAGGCCGGTATGGCCTCAGGGAGGACCTTTTCCTGCCTCTGATCCAAGCTCAAAGCCTAGCGCCCTCAATTGGGATCTTTGGCTAGGACCTGCACCAGAGATTCCTTTCACTCCCAACTTACACCCCTTCAACTGGCGTGGATGGTGGGATTATGGAACTGGAGCTTTGGGAGATGTGGGATGCCATTTGATCGATATTCCATTCAGAACACTTGGACTTCATTATCCAAAAGATGCGGAATGCAGTGTTGGGTCTGTTTTCTCCAAAATGTGGACACCGGATTACAATCCTGAGGGTTGTCCTGCATCCTCTTTTATCACTTTGCATTTTGCTGCTACGCAAAAAAGCCAATCTCCTATCGAAATGACCTGGAGTGATGGCGGCATCAGACCTTCGCACCCTGATATCATTCCTGCAGACCACGATATCGGCGGTGCAAACAGTGCCAACGGCGTCATGATTATCGGGGAGAAGGGAATCATCACCACCAACATCAACGACAGCTCTCCGCTGATGCCAAAGTTGTATATGAACGATGGCACCACAGAATTTGGGCCGGACAGGTTGGAAAATCAGGAACCTGAATATGGCCACCAACGCAAGTGGGTAGATGCCATCAAAGCCGGATTTGAAAGTGCCGAACACAAGGGGTTAACGTCCTCTTTTGATTATGCAGGACCGATGACTGAGACGGTTTTGATGGGAAATCTTGCCATCCGAAGCTACATGCTGAGAAGGGAAAACAGCAAAGGGCAGATGGAATTTTTTGGCAGAAGGAAATTGCTTTGGGATGGGGAGAACATGAGAATCACCAATCTTGAAGAAGCCAATCAATTTGTCGGCAGAACATACAGAAAAGGTTTTGAGGTATAGCACCTCAATTCCTTTTTTGCTTTTATTTAAACCTATCCAACCCATAACCAGCCATGTTGACCCTACTGATTATTCTATTTGCATTGGCGCTCATCCTGATAGCCATTGTCAAGTATGATATCCATCCGTTTTTAGCCCTATTTGTAGGCGCAATTGTATACGGACTATTATCCGGTATGCCGGTGGATCTGATTCTCAAGTCCATAACGGATGGTTTTGGGGGAGTTTTGGGAAGTATCGGTTTGCTGATATTGTTGGGCGTGATAATGGGTACTTTCTTGGAAAAAACAGGAGGGGCCTTGGTCATAGCAGAAAAGATACTTTCTTGGATTGGTGAAAAATCCGTGACCGTAGCTATGTTGCTGAGTGGTTATATCCTTTCTATTCCGGTATTTGGCGACAGTACTTTCATCATGCTGAATCCCATCAGCAAATCCCTTTCGCTCAAAAGTAAAGTTCCCTATGCTGCGACAACCATTGCTGTGGCTTTGGGAGCCACTGCAAGTCATTCTCTTGTGCCGCCTACTCCGGGACCCATAGCAACAGCGGGGATCTTGGAGGCTGACTTGGGAATGATTATCTTTTGGGGTTTGATTGTAAGTTTGATCACACTGGTCCCAAGTTACTTTTTTATCAGAAAAGTATGTTTGAAAATCCCCCTTGAACCAAAAGTTGCTGAGGTGGAGGTGGGGAAAACTATTCCAAAACCTCCTACAGCATTTTCTTCATTTTTGCCCGTAATTGTTCCTTTGATTCTGATTATTCTTGCCTCAATAGCCAAATATCCAACTTTGCCTTTTGGGGAAAATATGTTTACTACTGTAATCCTGTTTGTGGGTAGCCCGGTAATCGCTTTGCTGATAGGAGCATTTTTGTCTTTCACTTTACCGGCAAAGTTTGACAGGAAGTTATTATCCTCCACGGGTTGGATCGGTGAGGCCATGTTGATTGCTGCACCTGTGATATTGATAACCGGTGCCGGTGGGGTTTTTGGCAAAATGCTTCAAAACTCAGGAATCGGTGACATGGTAAGCGCCAATATGAGCAGTGCCAATTGGGGTATCTTTCTTCCTTTCTTGATTGCCTTTGCCCTGAAAACTGCTCAAGGCTCCTCTACTGTGGCGATGATTACCACAGCTTCAATTATTGCGCCGCTTTTGGTGAGTTTGGGTCTGGATTCGGAGACAATGCGGGTGTTTGCGGCTTTGTCAATCGGTGCGGGCGCGATTGCGATTTCCCATGCCAATGATAGTTTCTTTTGGGCAGTCACCCAATTGTCAGGCCTTTCGATCAAGCAGGGAAATCAAACGCATAGCTTGGGAACGCTGATCATGTCAGTTACAGCGATTTCGGTGATTTATTTGATTACGCTTTTTGTTTAAAGGACGGAAGACAGAATACTGATGTAACCAGCTTTCTAGCCATTGAGCATGAAATGGATGGGATGATTTTGTTTTTTTTACCACTTACCATTCACCTCCCACCTCTAAATACTTCCTACATCCTCATTCAGAATTTTACATTCTTCATTCCAAATTATCTCGCTGTCCAGCCACCATCCACCGTCAGCATCGAACCAACCATATATGTTCCGGCGTCACTTGCCAACAATAAGGCTGCACCCTGGATTTCTTTCAGATGGCCCCATCTTCCCAAGGCAGTGGCTCCTACCACAAATTTCTTTCCCTCTTCGGTATCTGCAATGGGCAAATTCATTTCTGTGAGAAATGGCCCCGGACAGATAGCATTGACCGTGATATTGAAAGGGGCCAATTCCAATGCCAAGGCGCGGGTCATCTGGACAACTGCACCTTTGCTTGAGGCATACGGGGTCCGGTTGGCCAGTCCTACCAAGCCGAGAGTACTTGCCATGTTGATGATGCTGCCTTTGCCGGCCTTTTTCATAAATGGCGTCACAGCCCTGTTGCAAAGCCATGTTCCGGTGACGTTTACATCCATTACTTTTTTGAAATCGGCCTCACTCAATTCGTCAATTGCGCCACGTATATTGATTCCGGCGCTGTTGATCAGGATGTCTATCCTGCCAAACGCTTCCATGGCAGCATTGGCCATTGCTTCTGTCTGCTCCTTGGAGGAAACATCAGCCGAAAAAGAAATGGCTTTGATGCCATAGGCTTTTTCCAGTTCCAAGGCGGACTCAGCTCCGACAGCCCCGTCCCGACTGACCAACATGACATTGGCACCTGCTGAAGCCAAGCCTGCGGCCATGGCCAAACCGAGCCCTTTGGACCCTCCGGTGATGATGGCGGCTTTGCCACTCAGGTCAAAAAGCTTGATTCCGGGTAATTCACTGACTGAAGTATTCATATTTTTATCTTAAATGAATGTTGATTAATTTTTATTCCAATTTATTTACCAAGCCCCAATTCGCTCTTGCTGTACCGGAGACTGGCGAGGACATTTGCTTCTTCAAAACCAAGCCGCTGCTCTGGTTCTAGGTTACGTGTATAAGGCAACTCCCCGGAAAAGGATTTCTCCCTTACCATTTTGAGAATTCCGGCAAGTTCAGGACCCGATATGTTATCAAATGTGGCCCAATATTCTTCTTCCAGACAGGGGATTTCCAAAGGGTCTCTTGTGATCATTTCCAAGTTGAAGGTAATGTTGGGGTTATATTTCCTGCAAAGTTCAACTCCTTTTTTGAGGTCGACTATCCCTTCTCCAAGCGGAACCTCAGACAGCAAAAAGCCTTTGGAATAGGATTTGACGCCCATATCCTTAATATGGGTGGAAAATGAATAAGGAGCCAAAAGGTCGATGACATCTTCCGATTTTTCGAGAAGGGAATAATTGTTTCCAAAATCCAAAGTTACTCCGATCCATCCGCTGTCCAGTCCTTTGATGATTTCGACCAATTCAGCCGCGCGCCAGTCTTTGTGGTTTTCGACTGCTAGTTTTATTTTATGCTTCCTTACAATGGGCTCCGCAAACTGAAGTGATAGTATGGATTTTGCTTTGAAATCAAGAAATTCAGCCTCCGTTTTGAAATTTTCATACCTCCTACCACTCAGGCAAACAGTCCTCAGGATTGTCGCACCTGCTTCTTTTGATGCCAAAACTTCCTTCTCAAATTTGTCAATCTCAGCCTTTGACTTAGGCAAACCAATACTTCCTTCCAGGTACATTCCAAGCTTTTCCCTTTGGTCCCTTACTTTTTGGGCAAAATCAGAGGTCCAGTTATTGACTCCAACCTGTACGCCCCCGGCTCCGATCTGATGGCAGTGGTTGATGAGTTGGAGGGCATTTTCGAAACCCGGATATTTTTCGCTTGGGAATTTCGAATTCCACCTTGCTCCATAGGAGTGGACCACTATTCCCATCGAAACCCCTTCAAAATTCATGGAAAAAGAAGGCAATGGAAAAGCCATCGCCAATGCTGCCAATCCTGTTTTTTGTATGAAATTCCTTCTTTCAGAAGAAAAGGAGGAGGTGTGATTATCGGAGGCTCTCATATAGGCGGAATGGGTTTCTAGTTAGGTTTGAGGACAGACAAAGAGTCGGTATGTCGGATAAGTTCGGGAGCGGTCCATGGATACACCCTTCCCTGCGAGGTATGACGGGTAGAGGAAACAGTTCTGCCGCTGATGGCAGGAGCTTGGTTTCCCCATTCATTTCGGATATAGGTCAAGATTGCCGCGATGGAAGCGTCATCCATGGTCGAATGGGCGGGCATGACGGGAAGGATTTCCGGAGCGTCATATTTTTTACCTGATACTTCCAATGGACCTTCCATGCCATGGAGGAGGATGAGGGAAAGCCGGATTTCATCACCGATCACCCATTCCGAAGCAGCCAACGGCGGTCCCATCCTGTTGACTCCAGCGCCGTCCGAACCGTGACAACCGGCACAGGTTACCAGGTATTTTTGCCTGCCCAAAGCAAACTGTTGCATCCCTTTTTCATCAAGAGAATTGGCTGACATTTCTAACAATTTTGGCGTATACCCCGGCCAAGAAAACATGGATTTCAGCATCTCAACTCTTGCAGGTTCGATTTTAAGGTCAGTTCTTTTAAACAATGGAGGTTCTTTTTTCAAAGCCAAAGGCCCTTTTGTTCTACTATTTGCTGCTTGGATGGCCATTCCGGTAAGGACGACCTGATGTTTCCAATCCGAATCCTTAGGAGAATCATCCAATATTGTCAGTAGGCTTTCCAGTTCTTTTGGATCTCTTTTCTTGACAATGGAAACAGTCAGCATTTCCAAAAATATCTCTTTGGCTGGATCTGTTGTCTTCCAATTTTCAGATATCCATAACTTATCCAAGAAATCAAATTCTCGGTTACCAAGACTACTCATGACCGCATCCCTGACCAATGCATTTTCCCCAAAGCGGGAAATTATTTTTTCCAATATTCCCGAAGCATCCTCTTTATTCAGGGCATAACCACTCAAAGCCATTTGCAGAGAAACTTCAATGGGAGCATCCATTACTTTGGAGGTCAATAATTGTCCGAGTTTGGTCTGAATGGTTTTATCTTGGAGTGCAAAAATTTCCAAAAGCCTTATTGCGGTATTTTGTAGCAAAATGGATGGATCATCAAGTAAGTCGAAAAGCAAGTCTGTTGCTATCAAACCCATACCTTCCAAAGTCCAAAGTCCGTGGAACCTGCCCAATTCGGATTTTCCGTTTCGGACCAAGTCTTCCAAATCCGATTTTATGGATACATCCTCCCGCTCGACCAAGAGTCTTTGGGCCATGTCCCTGTGCCAGCCATCAGGATGAGAAAGGCGCTTGATTAGGTCCATGGAGCTTTCTTTGGAAAGTTTTGGATTTGGAGAAGGTTCCCAAACTTCCGGAACAATCCGCCAGATTCTGCCCAAATGAACAGGAAACACCAAGTCTCGCTTCAATGTCTGCTCTCTCAAATAGGGAGTCACATAAGATCCATGTTGCACCATTCCCCTATACATGTCAGCAATATACATTGCGCCATCCGGTCCAATAGTTGAATTAACAGGCCGGAAGCGTTCATCGGTGGAGGCCAAAAATTCTTTACCCGGGTTTGGGTCAAAAGCCTCTAAGAAAATACCATTTTGTTTGACGACGTTCCTTTTTACAAGGTTTCCAGCATTTTCGCAGACAAAAGCATTACCATAATATTCCTCTGGAAATAATGTGCTCCTGAATACGAGTGGAGAACATGCAGATGTAAATTCAAGAAGTTTTCCTTCTTCATCCAAAGTACCGGGGATATAACCCCTGTTCACAGCAAGATTTGGTCTTATCGGAAATATCCGCCGGTCTATCGTCAGTCCATGGTCAATTCCGGTGGAAGGGGAGTGGTTTTTGTTTCGGGAAAGGTAATTGGCAGGAACGAGATCGGCATGCAATTGGGACCAATTGTAATTGTAAAACAACCTTCCCTGATCGTCATGGCTGATACCCCATTGTCCCCGGGCTTCGGTGCTGTCCCGGACCCATTCTCCGCCTAGGTTTTTGTACCGCAACTTTGACTTCACATTGTAATACCAGTTGTCAATATTCCTCAAAAGGCCATTGTCGGAATGCTCAGGAATGCCATTTTGGGAATAAGTAGAGTCCAAAAGTACTTTTGAATCTGCCTTCAGGTCACCATCTATGTCTTTTGTGATCCAAAGGGAATTGTTCTCTGCGACTAGGGCACCACCTTTTATAAGTCCCAAAGCCCTCGGCATGATGAGACTGTCAAGGTAGATGGTGCTTTTGTCCATCACTCCGTCGCCATCTTCGTCCTCCAAAACAGAAATTCTACCGAGAGGTTGCTGCTCTTCAGTACCATCGATGTCGGTCATAAAACCCCTCATTTCGACTACCCAAAGCCTGCCATCTTCATCGAATGTCAGGGCTATCGGATCCTGCACCATGGGTTCAGCCGCGACCAATTGTATTTTAAATCCCTTTTCGATTTCAAAAGTCTCGAGTTCTTCTTGGGGTGATTTTGGCGGAGAGGAATCTTCCCGAAAAGGAGCCTTCTTTTCTGAGCATTGGCTCAAAATTAGAATAGAGAAAAGGAGTAAAAATTTCCGGATAATAGGCATGAAAGGGTTTGTTGCTAATCGGAGCAAAATCTGATTTTCAAGCAATCAAGTCCCTGAAAATCATAATGTAGCTCAAACCCAAATTGCAATTTATTCCCCTGATACACAAGCATCTTTTACAGAGGCGGAAAAAAATCCGATTGGCTGATAATATTCCACCTGAATTAATTTAAACTCGTTTGGATTACAAACCTAAAATGAAGTACAGGCTGTGATTTCCTTTCTTCCAATTTTTGGCATTTCCAACCAATCGGTGATTTTGAAATCATTAGAATGGCAAAAAGGACAAGAATGGACCATTCCCAATGCGTCTATATAAAAACTGAATTTTCCTCCTGACATACAGCCAACTCGTCTTTGGTGGTATCCATGATACATGACAGGAGGGAAGTGGTTGTTTTTCGGATCGTGGTTGAAGGCTACAAACAACTCTTCCATAACACTGATTTGGTCCGGTAGAAGCATCACTTCTTTGTTTCTGTAATGGCCTTCGGCTCTTGGTTCGAGCCATTGAATGAAGTCAGCTCCCAAATTTTCACACAAAGAAGTGTGCTTCGTCAAGAATTCTTCAATTGCATTTTCGCGGGTGATACATACAGAAATGGCAAGGGTGAGTCCCGCATTTACAGTTGCTTTTGCCGCATTGATTGCATGTCCAAAAGCATCTTTATGCCCTCTGAATTTGTTGTTTATTTCGGCATCATGGTGGTCCAGACTCACGACCACACCTGTTGCCCCAGCATCTTTCAGGCGTTTTGCTTTCGCCTCTGTCAGGTTAAATCCTGAAGTCAAAATCCACCATTCGGTACTTTTTTCTCCTGATCTGATCAGTTCCACCATATCCTCAAACCGCACCATGGGCTCTCCACCACTAAGGGAAATATGGCCCAATCCATTATACTGGAGTTTTTTGACGATTTCCTGAAGTTGGGGTAGGGTAAAAGTTTCTCTCAGATTGAGGTTGTCCCATTCGAAGCAATGCTCACAACGCATGGGACATTTGGTCGAAATCGCAAAATTTACCTGTTGATGGGCATTGATAGGAGTGAAATGAGGAACGTAGCGGTTTAACTCTGTCAAGATAAACCTGTCAAAATTTTTGGATGGAAAAGGCGGTAAATATAGCCCAAACCAATACTGCTTGTTTTTGACACTGAACTTTCTCCTGCCATTTTTTGCAAATGCTTTCTCTTTGAATTCCTGTAATCCACGCAGCGCGGTTCTTGTTTTCTTAATTGATTTGTAGGCACGGAAGGCGAGGAGGGCCATATGGAGATTGACCCAAATACCTACCCATATCGTAAGGAAGTATCCCGGCACATTCCGCTTTTGCAAGGGAGTGGCTTCGGAAGGGTTAACTTCTACCATGTCCGGAAAGATTAGCCTTTTGACACCCGGTGTTTTGATTACAGTTTCTTCCATTTCCGGATTATTTAGCATTCAAATAAGCTGACTGGGTGACTTCTTGGTATTTGTTTCTGCTAAAATCTGGGAAGGCTCCCGGTTCCAGAAATTTGGTCAAAAACTTTCGGTCTGCAGGTCCTTCATATTCCCGGATCGGTTCATAATATCCTTTGGTATAAAGGAAAGCTGAATATGCCTTTTCCTTAGAATATTCTCTGACGTCATAGGTAAGGTAAGCCCTGTTTCCGATTTGGTGTTGCTCTAGGTAAATCCCGTCTTTTTCGAGTATGGGAGTTAAAATGTCTCGGTCTTTTTCATCTATTGCCTGTGAGGGCTTGAGGATCTGGATGGAGTTATCCGCAACTGCACCCACCTCTGTTAAGGAAACTCTGTCTATTTCCCAAAACATAAAACCTGTAGTGAGAGAGATTTCGATAGGGGCATTTCCCAAGTCAAAATCCTCTAGAGAAATGGCAACTTCCCTGTTCATTAGAGGACCTATCGTTTTTACTTTTTCCACCAATTTCCACCCGTCTTTGGTTTTGACAGCAATAGTCAAAGGCATATTCTGTTTTTCCTGCCAAGCAATTAATTCTTGTGCAGGTCGCTTTTTTTGATCTTCTGTCCAGCTTACATACTTACTGCCAAATCGGCTTGTGAAATCCGCCATCAAAAAGTCCAGCCACATCGAATTTCTCATATCGACCTGCAGACTCAGCTTCTTCCCTTCCCCCGGATTGTCAAATTTGAGTACAAGTTCATTGACTGAAGATGGGTGTGAAAGATCATTGAAAGAACAGGGGATATTGTCTGTAACTCTGACTTGGTCAAGCATGTCAGTTCTGTCATTGAGAACTGCAGAGGTGGGAGCAATATTTTGTTTGACGAGGTGCAATTTGCCATTTGGACTGACTGTAATTTGGTCACCGGGCTGATGCTCTACCAAAATCAGGTCAGCCATATCTGTATATTGTCTTTCTTTCAGTTCATTGCTGATCTGAACTTTTACCTCATTGCCAATCGCAGCTGCAGGTAAAGGGACGAAATCCTCCCGTGCCAAAGAAGGATAAATGGAACCGCCAAAAGACTCTCCCTGTAGTGCGTAATTTTCCCCATCAAACACGCTTACAAAAGGACAAGAACTTTTTGTCAAAACATAAATCGCCGAAATTAAAGCGAGTGTCCCTATGGTGATTCCAATTACGGCCAAAACCGTATTGCCATCACTTCTTCCCTTGTCTCTTTCGATCAACTCAATTTTACTGATGTCAGAGAGAGGAATAACTACATTGGTCCCCACTTCGCCGATTTCGTCCATATCTGTATAGATATGGACTTCATGGAGCACAGCAGGTGCACTGGATTTATACCTGAATTTTCCATCAACATCATTGATGTATGTTTGGTATTGTGGAGGAACTACATCCAAGGTCGCCTCCAGTTCCTGTTTTTCCTTGTTGATCTGCATATTTCGCAGCAAAAAAATACCTTGGCTGCTGTGCACGATAAAAGTCTTTTGGTTGAGTGAATCTATTTGACTTGCTTTGGTTTCCGGGGAGGCAGATGCCGATTTGGGGATAGGTTTATAGTAATTGCAGCCAACAGACATCAGAAATCCAAAAGCGAAAATGAGGCCTGGGATCCGTTTTAATAGTTTCTCTTTCATAACTATTTATTTTGGGTTAAACTGTATTTGGTAAGTCAGAAAAAAAATCGACGAACACGATACTATATTCTAAATCTAACCAAAGTATGGAGGACATTAAAGAGTTTTTTTGGCAAAAAATCCAAATTCAAATAGGAATTGCTGCCAATTATTCTTTCAACTAAATATTATCAAAATCTATTTGGATACAAAAAAATACTCCCGATTATTCTTTTCAAAACAAGGAAAAGGAATCCAAAGAGGATTCCTGACATTAACTTACAAGCTGTTTTTATCTATCAAACACTCCACATTGGGATGCATCCAAAGGAAAGATGCTGGACATTGTGTTGATATTTTTCTGTCCAAAATCTGTTTGATGGCTTCCTGTTTGCCTTTGCCCGTGATGAGGAATATTATTTTTCTTGTCTCAAGGATATCCTTCATGCCTACACACAATCCATAAGCTGGTTCCGGACCTTGTGACAATGCCGGGTCATGCTGTATGGTTGAAGGTGCCAAAACAGCTTTATGAAAATAAGGCTGCAAAAAATCAGCAGGTTCATTGAAAGCAATGTGGGCGTTTTTTCCCAATCCCAAAATACAAATGTCAAAAGGCTCTTGATCGCTGATAAAGTTTTGCATTCTCGTGCACTCGGCCGCTACCGATTCGGGTGCAGTATCAAATCCAACATACCTTTCAGCCGGAATTTCCAAAGGTTCCAACACATGTTTTTTGATGTAGGATTCGCAGGAATCAGGATGGGAGAGCGGAATGATTCCCCACTCGTCCATTTTGACTACACGCATCCGGTCAAAGAGGGATTTGTTTTTTGCCATTTCGGCGTACATTCCCGTAGGAGAATTTCCCGTAGCGGCACAAAACAAGAGGTCTCTTTTGAGTTGTACCTCATCCATGACAAGCTTTGCAGCATATTGGCTTAGGGAATCGTAATTTTCAAGATAGGTGATTTTCATAATCCAAATCTATCAAAACCATCAATGAAATCAGAAAATACAGGCAGGTAATTGCACATGATGGTCTCCAGTATTTTGATTTAATGTATGTACATAATTATGCCAGTAGATTGGATATCCATTTAAATTTTTGTTTGCAGACTGAAATATCCGGTACATCGGTCTTCCGACTTCCGTCTTCCGTCCCCATGAAGAAGAATATGGCGTTACTGGCAAAGAAGCGTATATCCATGTTTGATTTTCCCATTCAAGTATAAATTCTGGCAAAATTGGTTCAATTGGATATATTTGTATAGGTGCCCAAAATCGATTGTCTGATTTTGGATAGGTGTTTTCAATACTCGTGGAAATCCAATCAATGCCTTGCTTTCTGTTTTCCATTCAACCCAAAAACCCATGAAAATCAAACTGTTCCTGCTTTCTTTCCTGATGCTTTTTGTTTTTGAAAAAGCCACAAGCCAATCCGGATTGGTCAGGTTGACACCTGTCAGTTACTCGGAAGTGACGATCACAGATGCTTTTTGGAAACCAAAACTTGAAAAAGTAGCTTCCACCGCCTTGCAGGTTTGTATTCAGCAAACTGAAGTCGAGACCGGCCGTATTCGGAATTTTGAGAAAGCAGCGAGGAAAGCCGGGGAGACCCATGAAGGGATTTATTATGATGACAGTGATGTCTACAAGGCCTTGGAGGCAATTGCCTATTCCCTCAAAAACCAATCTGATCCTGCACTTGAAGCCAAGGCGGACGAATGGATCGATAAGATCGCCGCAGCGCAAGAGGCCGATGGTTATATCAATACTTTTTACACCTTGACAGGCTTGGAGAATAGGTGGAAAGACATGGACAAACACGAAGCATATTGCGCAGGGCATCTGATCGAGGCGGGTGTGGCTTATTACCAAACTACCGGAAAGAGAAAACTCCTCGATGTCGGTATCAAGATGGCTGACCATATTGATCAGACTTTCAGACAAGCCAACAGGCCTTGGGTAGTAGGCCATCAGGAGATCGAACTGGCTTTGGTCAAATTATACAAGTTGACCGAAGAGGAAAGGTACCTCGAACTTTCGGATTGGTTTTTGGATCAAAGGGGCCGTGGCCATGGAGTAGGAGGGATCTGGGAAAACAAGCATTGGGGTCCCAAATATGCCCAAGATGACGTGCCTGTCAAGGAACAAAAAGAAATCACAGGACATGCCGTCCGGGCAATGTATCTCTACACCGGTGCTGCAGATGTCGCCGCAGCAAAAAATGACGATGGGTATATGAATGCCATGAAAACCGTGTGGGAAGATGTGGTCTACCGCAACATGTACATCACAGGGGGCATTGGTTCCTCAGGCAGCAATGAGGGTTTTTCTGTCGATTATGACCTTCCAAACGAAAGAGCTTACAGCGAAACCTGTGCCTCAGTGGGCATGGTTTTTTGGAATCAGCGCATGAATTCCCTGGAAGGGGATTCCAAATACATCGATGTCCTAGAGCGGAGTCTATACAATGCAGCATTGGATGGGTTAAGTCTTCGGGGCGATAGTTTCTTTTATGGAAATCCCCTTGCTTCCAATGGGCAACATTCCCGTAGGGCTTGGTTCGGAACTGCCTGCTGTCCTTCCAATATTTCCCGATTGGTGGCCTCTGTCGGTGACTATATCTATGCTACTTCGGATGACGGGATTTGGGTTAACTTATTTATCGGAAGCAATACCAATATCCAAATGGGAAAGGTAAATGTTCCGGTGGAAATCAAAACCAATTTCCCAATGGATGGCGTGGTGAACATCGCCATGAATCCTGAGAAAAAAATCACATACAGCTTCAATTTAAGGTTGCCGGGATGGGCAAAAGAACAGCCGGTACCCGGGGATTTGTATCGCTTCGAGGGAACTGCCAAAGAAAAATATACGCTGACACTCAACGGCAAGCCTGTGGAATACACCCAAGAAAATGGATATATCACGATCTCCAGAAAATGGAGCAAAGGAGATGTGGTCCAATATTCTCTGCCAATGGAAATCAGGAAAGTAAAATCAAGAAATGAGGTAGAAGCCAATCGTGACAGAATTGCTTTGCAAAGAGGGCCTTTGGTTTATTGTGTGGAGGGTGCCGATAATGCAGGAAGGGCGTGGAATATCGTGGTACCTGCGAATACCGAATTTAAAGAAGTGGAATATCAGGTCTTGAATGAAAGGGTGATGGCCATTCAAGCAAATGTGCCGGTCGTGACCGTTTCCGAAGACGGCTCCACTGTAAAAACCGAAACCAAGAGCATCACCGCCATTCCCTATTATACTTGGGCCAACCGAGGAGCAAATGAAATGCAGGTTTGGCTACCGACCAAAGTGAAAGAGTTGAAGGTGAATTATTGAGAAAACATTGCTGCCATTTAAAAATAAAAACTCTTTCTTGACAAAACCCAAAATGGACAAAAGAACCTTCCTCAAAAACTCTTCCCTCCTTGTTGGAGGGGTTTTGATCCAACCGATGATATCCTGCTCCCCCCAAAAACCTAATCAAACAATGACCACCGAATCCTTGAAAAACTGGGCTGAAAATTTTGAGTTCAGCACGTCCAAGATACATTATCCCAAAACTGTGGAAGAAGTACAGGCTTTGGTCAAAAAATGTGAGAAACTGAGGGTACTGGGTTCGAGGCATTCTTTCAATAAGATTGCTGACAGCAGCGATAACCTCATTTCCTTCCAAAACCTGAACAAAATCATTTCCTTGGACAAGGAAAAAAACCAAGTGACGGTAGAAGGAGGGATCAAGTACGGAGAACTCTGTGCATACCTTCATCAAAACGGATATGCCCTTCATAACCTCGCTTCTTTGCCGCATATTTCCGTTGCTGGTACGATAGCCACAGCCACACATGGCTCTGGAGTCGAAAACGGAAACCTTTCCACGGGAGTTGCCGCGATTGAGTTTGTCAATGCCAAAGGTGATTTGGTTCAATTTTCGAAAGAAGCTGATCCAGATTTTTTTGGTGCCGTAGTTGGATTGGGAGGATTTGGCCCTGTGACCAAAGTGACTTTGGACCTGCTTCCCACTTTTGAGGTGGCTCAAGTCGTGTACCTGGATATGCCCATGGAAGCCTTGAAGGACAATTTCCAAGAAATCATGGCTTCAGGTTATAGCGTGAGTTTGTTTCTTGACTGGAAAAGTGACAATGTCAACGAAGTCTGGGTAAAGAGAAAAGTAGTGCCCGGCGAGGTGCTAGATTTTCCTGAAGAGTTTTTTGGGGCAAAACAGGCCAAAGTGCACATGCATCCTGTGCAGGAGATGTCTGCTGAAAGTTGTTCCGAACAACTTGCGATTCCAGGTCCTTGGTATGAGCGTTTGCCACATTTCAAGATGGAGTTTCAGCCCAGTGCGGGCAAGGAACTCCAATCAGAATATTTTGTACCAATGGAAAATGGCTACGAAGCGCTGATGGCGGTGAAGGAAATGGCAGATCAAATCCATCCTCACCTTTTTATCTCCGAAATCAGAAGTATCAAAGCAGATGAGCTGTGGATGAGTACCTGCTACCAAAGGGATTCTATCGCGGTTCATACCACTTGGAAACAGGAAATTCCTGAAGTCATGGCACTTTTGCCTCAGATGGAAGCCAAGTTGGAACCGTTCAATCCTAGACCGCATTGGGCGAAGTTATTCACCATTTCCTCCCAAAAACTTCAAGAGCGGTACCCAAAAATGGAGGAATTCAAATCCCTTCTAGCCAAACACGACCCCGAAGGAAAATTTAGGAATGAATTTATTGATCAAAATATTTTTGGGAAATAGGGAAAATAAAAATTAAATATTACGTGCTGTAATAGATTATTTTCGGTAAATTAAACCACCAATTATAATAATATCTCTTTGAAAATGGACTACTTTCTTTTCCTCAATCTGGATCACAGTTAAATCTTATCAAAAATCAAACTGTAGTTGGATTTGGCTCACCATTGTTTGGGTTTATTTCTTTTCCAAGTTTTTTGAATAGATACTGTGTGTTGCTGTTTTGGGCAAATCACATTGATCAGATAGGGGCACAATTGTTTTACTGGATTTTTAAAAAAAGCACGCCATGGGAAAATTTTACATCAAGGATTTCAAAGCTGTTATAACGCTTCTTTTATTTTTAATTTATTGTCAGTCTCAGGCGCAGTTGATGCCTATGGAGATTATTCATTATAGTGGTTCCCCAAATGAAGTAACCAACATCGTGATAGTGGGAGATGGCTATACCGAATCACAACAGGACAAATTTCTCAGTGATGCCAAAAATGCAACTACCGGGATGCTTGCCCAACCTCCATGGAGAAATTATCGAAATGGAATTAATGTATATGCTATCAAAGTAAATTCAAACGTGTCCGGCGCAGCAATGAATCCTAATAACCTAATAGATAACTATTTTGGAAGCTCTTACTGGTCTTTTAATATTGAAAGATTGCTTTATACCTGGCGGTCCCAGAAGGTTTCATCTGTCTTATTTGCCAATACACCTTTTTATGATATTGGCGTAGTCGTGGTGAATGATCCCAAATATGGAGGTTCAGGTGGAGCCTTTGCCATTTTCTCAACCCATTCATCTGCAACGGAGATCATGATTCATGAATTGGGACATTCCTTTGGTAATCTAGCGGATGAATACTGGGCTGGCCCCCAATATGCCCGGGAAAGGCATAATATGACCCAAAACACCAATCCGCAAACAATTAGATGGAAAGACTTTTTGAATAGAAACGGTATTGGGATCTACCCTCATGCTGAATCGCCCACTTGGCAAAGACCTCATCAAAATTGTAAAATGAGGTTTCTTGGTCCAAATTTTTGTGATGTTTGTTCCCATCAATTGTCAGGCCGGTTGTCAGCACTTTCAACACCCGATACCCCTACAAAACCCACCGCATTATTTGGTGCAAATAAGTTGGAAATCAAGCCGGCAGAGAAGGTTAAATTTATTGACTTGTCCACCAGCAATCCCACATCTTGGGAGTGGACTTTTGAAGGGGGAATACCTGAAGTAAGCAATGAAAAAAATCCTGAGGTGTCTTACCGAACTCAAGGAAAGTATAAGGTTACTTTAAAAGCACGTAATAATTTGGGTGAAAATGTTTTTTTCCGAGAAGAGTTTATTACCGTAACGGCACCTTTTCCGGACCGTACTCCACCTGTTTTGGTAACAAAAAATATAACAATAAACCTCGATGAAAAAGGAAAGGCTACCGTTTGTGCAGAAGATATAGATGGTGGTACGTATGATGATGTCGAGCTTGTAAAAATCAGCATTTCAAAGGAAAATTTCACATGTGCGGATATAGGGACAAATAAGGTTGTTTTCAAAGCCAAAGATGCTAGTGGAAATGAATCTCAGAGGGATGTGATCGTTACGGTAGATGATAAAATCAAACCTACTATCAAAGCAAAAGACATTGAAATCTCCGTCAATTATGAAGGAACTGCCATCGTGAATCCTATAGATGTAGATAATGGTTCGTTTGATAATTGTGAAATTAAAGAAATGACCCTTTCAAAAACCGAGTTTACCAGAAATGATGCCGGTGAAAATAAAGTGGTATATACAATTTTTGATTCCTGTGATAATTCAGCTTCTATCGAAATTACGGTTACTGTAAATATCATTCTCACAGAAGAAGAGGCCCTTTCAAACGGGCTTAAATTATATCCCAATCCTGCTGATGATATAGTCAATATCGAATACCTCAAATTAATTGATCATCAATTAGAATCAATTGAAATTTTGGATATCAACGGAAGAATACTAAGAAGTATAAGTTCTTTTGAAAAAAATGTAAATGTCATACCAATAGACGTCAAGGGATTCCATTTAGGACAATATTACATCATATTGAAATCTCAAAAATCCTTTAAAACCTTAAGGTTCAGCATTGTTAGGTAATTGGGCAATTAAATTCAAGAAAATCTGAACATTTGATTTAACATGTATGAGAAATAAGAAATTTTTTGTCTTTGTAGTTTGCGGGTTAATATTCTTGGCAGGATGCAAAACGGCAAAAGAGCAAGTGAATGATGAAAATGAATCAGAAATAATGATTGTGGAAAATACACCCGAAATCCTTATGGTGAATTTTTCAATGGATTCAAGGGATTCGGTAAAAGTCGTCAATTACTTAAGAAACCCCGGAAGGTTGAGAGGGGCAATGGAAGAAATTGGTGAACCTGGAGATGGGGATTTGATCATTTCGTTTTTGAGTGAGACCAACATGGTATGTTCCAAAACCATAGTCCCAAACCCATTGATTAAAAGGGTGGAATACTCAGAAACCGATGACTTCTCAACCCTAAAGGCCAAAACAATTTCTCTTGACAGTGCTGAGTTTTTTATCAGGGTTCAAGTCGATGACTGTTTTAAGCATTTGAAAATTGAAAAATTCACCGCAGATAAAATTTTGGAATTAAAGATAATTAGGGATTTTCATAAACCTTTATGAGAACTTGTAAAAAATATGTCTTAGCTGCTTGTTTGCTTAATTTTTTGGTATTAGAAATACTTGGGCAGAATATGCCCATAGAAATCATCCATTACAGCGGACCCCCAACAGAAGTTACCAATATTGTAATATTAGGTGACGGCTATACTGATGTTGATCAAGAGAAATTTATTTTGGATGCCACGAAGGCTATGCAGGAAAAGCTTAATCAAGAGCCTTGGAAAAGTTATAGAAACAAGATAAATGTATTTGCCATAAAAGTGGTATCCAAAGTACGTGGGGCTTCCATGGATCCCAATAACCTAATCGACAATTATTTTGGGAGTTCATATTGGTCTTATAATATTGAAAGGTTGTTGATGCCATGGAGAAATAGTAAAATAGTAAATGTTTTGATGTCCAACACACCTTTTTTTGATATAGGTGTATTGGTGGTCAATGACGACAAATACGGAGGATCTGGAGGAACATTTGCGGTATTTTCGACCAATCAGGCAGCTACTGAAATAATGATCCATGAATTGGGACATTCATTTGTCAATCTAGCAGATGAATATTGGGCCGGTAGCGATTATGCAAGGGAGCAGGCCAACATGACAAAAGATACAAAACCTGGGACTATCAAATGGAAGAACTTCCTAAATAAGAATGGGATAGGGATATATCCCCATTCAGAATCCCCGACTTGGCACAGACCACACCAAAACTGTAAAATGCGATTTCTTGGACCATCGTTTTGTGATGTCTGTTCACATGAAATTAAAACCAAACTCCAACTTTTGTCTACTCAACCTGAACCAAGCATTCCAATAGCATTTTTTGGAGCCAATAAACTTGAAATAAAAGTCAATGAGAAAGTCAATTTCATAGATTTGTCTTCCTTCGATCCAATTTCTTGGGAATGGACTTTTGAAGGAGGTTCTCCCGCAAGTAGTACCGATCAAAACCCTGAAATTATCTATAAAGAAGGAGGGATTTATCAGGTAAGCCTAAAGGTCAAAAATGAAAAAGGGGAAAATATGATTTCAAGGGTCGGATTCATCAAAGTGATTCCAGATGGGGTTGATGAAGTTCCACCAATAGTCAAAGTTAAAAATATAGAAATAGAATTGGATAGTGAGGGAATTGCAGTAGTTGTTCCTGACTCTGTGGATGATGGGACTTTCGACAATGTTGGTTTGGATAGATTGGAAATTTCCAAATCAAATTTTGACTGTGGTGACATCGGAGTAAACACCGTGATTTTCAAAGCTATTGACACAAGTGGTAATGAAGCCTCCGCCGAAGTGGAGGTCACTATTGTAGATAATTTTCCTCCAGAGATAGTAGCATATGACATTGAAATTCAGCTGGACCGTGACGGTTTCGCAACCTTAACACTAGAGGATGTCGACAAGGGTACTTTTGACAATTGTTCGATTCAATCTATGACTCTTTCCAAAACAAAATTTGGGTTGGGTGATAAAGGGGATAACTCCGTTTTACTTACTGTTAGAGATCAAAGTGGCAATACAAGTGTATTGGAAATAAAAGTCAAAGTGGATATAATCCTTTCTGCTTCAGATGGAGAAAATGATTTTGGTACTGTCAAACTTTATCCCAATCCTGCAAAAGAATTGATTCAAATCGAATATGTTAAAACCATTGATCCCCTACTTCAATCTATTCAGGTCTTGGACAGCCAAGGTAGGCTTATCAATGAATGGCTTGATTTTGAAAAATCAGGTAAACGTATCTCATTGGATATTGGCCATTTACCTTCGGGTCAATACTTTGTCCGGTTAGATAATGGTAAGAAGCTTACCGTTCTACGTTTTACATTGGCAAAATGAGGTTTGGCTATTTGCGAGTTAGTATAATTGAAATGCAGGCCTTGTAAGTGTATCACAAAATGATCAGCTGCACTTATGGATGCCTCAAGATAGTTGTTGAGTTGTGAAAGCTTTTCCAAAGTTGGAACAAACCAAGAAAATCTGTGGAGGTTCAATTTGAACTTTGGCAAAGTTCATCGAATGTTATCTAACTATGCGAATTTGGATCAGGATTTATCCTTTTTGCCAAGAGCATATTGAACAGGTAGCCTCATCCGGGTTTTGACTATTTTACCGTCTTTCTTTCCCGGTTTCCAATTTGGTGAGGCATTGACAACCCTCAGCGCTTCTTCGTCACAGCCTCCCCCGATTCCTCTCAAAATCTCCGCATCACTCACTGAACCATCTTTATTGATAATAAAAGTGATGTACACTGTCCCTTCAATCCCTTTGTCTTTGGCCAAGGTTGGATACTTGAGATTGTCTTTCATGAAGTTGCCCCAAGCTTCGATCCCACCTGGAAATTCGGGAACTTCATCCACCACATCAAAGACTTCATCGGATGAACTTTGTGGGGAATTCTCCCCCATCGGAATGTCCATGGTTTTTGAAAAACCGGAATCTTTGGAGCTTTTGCAGGAGATAACAAATACCATCATGGACAATAGAATGATGGCCAACAGAAAATTGTTTGTACTTTTTGATTTTGATGCGCTGGTTTTCATTTAGGGAAGGTGTTTGATTGCTTGAAATAGATTTTGTTATGAGGTGATTTATTGAAATGGTTTATGGACTTTAAGCGATTACCTCTTTGTCCCCAAGTTTGAACTTGATCGGAACCCTCATCCTGACATTGACGATATGTCCGTGCTGTTTGCCGGGAGTCCAGTTTGGCGATCTTTGGATGATGCGTAGTGCTTCCTCGTCACAACCAGCTCCGATACCTCTGAGCAACTCGGCATTTTTGATAGAACCATCTTTCCTGATTTCAAAGACGACATACACCGTGCCTTCGATTCCCATTTCTCTGGCTTGTTCAGGATATTTGAGGTTTTTTCCCAAGAATTCTACCCAAGCTTCCATGCCACCTGGAAATTCCGGGGAGTCTTCCACTACATCAAAAATTTCATTGGTTTCTATGGTCTTGCTTGTCACCTCGCCATTTTCCAGTACTACTTTCTCGTCGTATCCTTGAAAGTCACAGGATAAAAATACGATCATCAGTCCCATAAGAGGGAGGACAGTGAGAGGCCTGCTTTTGTAATTTGGGGTTGAATTGTTTGCTTTCATCTTGTGGTTAGTTTATATGGTTGATTTATTTTGAATATCTGGTATGCTTTTTCGATAAGGATTTAACCCAATTTGAACCTGAGCGGTAACCTCATCCTGACGTTGACCAATCTTCCTTTTTGTTTTCCGGGAATCCAGTTTGGAGAAGCTGCTATCACTCGCATCGCTTCCTCATCGCAGCCAGCCCCGATTCCTCTTAACAATTCAATATTGTGGACACTGCCATCGGTTCGGATTTCAAACACGGCGTAGACAGTCCCTTCAATTCCCATACTTCGGGCCTGCTTAGGATATTTGAGGTTTTTACTTAAGAAATCATTCCATGCTTCCATTCCTCCAGGAAACTCCGGTGACTCTTCCACGACATCGAAAACTTCATCTGCACTTAAAATTTCAGCAATTGGATCATTATTTATTAGTGGGGCAAATTCCATTGTCATCGGGATATCCATGTTTTCGGAAAAGGAATTCTCGGTTGTTTTGTCGCAGGCAAAAACAAAAACCATTACTCCCAAAAGTGGCAATGCCAACAAAAATCTCCCTTTGTGGATCAAACCTGATTTGTTTGCATTCATCATGAGGATCCTTTTTTTGAGTTGAAACTGGTTGAAGTTGTTCACAAACTGCTGTTCTTTTTTGGTTACTGTCAGGTTAAAGAGCAATTGTGCATATTCCTTTTTGGGATGAAAAGTGGTCACTTTGGTGTCTGCCTGGAATTCATGGACTTCATGGATACAGGATTCAAAGGCTTTGATAAGCGGATGAAACCAGAAAATCGCTTTGCTTACCTGCATGAAAATCAGATCCAGGGTGTGGAGTTTAGAGGCATGCTCCGATTCGTGGAGAATGATCAATTCTTGGGCTTTATTTCCTTCCTGATATTCCGGCAAAAGGATATAGCTAAAGAAGGAGGAAGGTGGAAATTTTGGATTGACGACGATGGTCAATCCATTGTGGCTGAATTTTTCAGAGGACCTGATCAAACTGAAAGTTTTGAAAATCCCGGTTGCCAACCGGGTTGCTGCCCAAAGAAATCCTGCGACATAGAGGATTATAGCCGCATAAATCAAAATGGATTTTTCCGAAATCCCTTCTGCAGGAGTCAAAGCAAATTCCGGTAAATAATAGGTAAATACTTCCGGATTTAATCCGGTCAATGAAGTTTGATTGAGTTCAAAGGAAAGTAGCGGAAGTACCAATGCCGAACCCAAGGAACCCAAAAGAAAGGCCCTGTTCCACCCAAAAAACGTAAGTTTGGAAAGAAATGCAACATAGAAGGCATATAGCAAAAGCAGGATAATGCTGCCTTCCAGGAGGTAGTTGAATAGTGTTGTCATGGCTGAGAAGTGTTACCCATGTTGTCAATCAATTTTTGAAGTTCTTCCATATCTTTTTCAGATAACCCTTTTTCCTTGACCATAAAAGACAAAACATTCTCCACCGAGCCTTCAAAATAGTCCTCAACCAATTCATTGAAGCTGTTTTTGCGGTATTCGGATTGGGAAATGGTAGGAAAATACTCAAGGATTTTGCCATAAGACTTGTGGTCGAGAAATCCTTTTTTCTCCAGGAGCTTGATATTGGAGGCGAGTGTCGTGTAGGGAGGCTTGGGTTCGGGCAATTCATTCAATACATCCCTTACTAGGGCACGCTTCAGCTTCCAAAAAATCCGCATCAGCCCCTCTTCGTATTTTGTCAATGTTTCCATAAAATAAAAGTAAAAGAAAGTTTTTAGACTTCCTACGAAAAATTCGTAATTCTACGAAAAATATATAAATACTTCAGATTAAAGTGTTTCAGGGTTTTAGTCTGACCGGATGGCTCTTAATTTCCAGTATTAAAAAGTTCCTTTCCCAATCCGGAATCAGCTGACCAAGCCTGCATATGGGTGGGCTTTTCCTGATATCTGAGTATGTATGAATCTCTGTAATATATCAAGTCAACCAATTCTATGTTGTTTTCAAAAAGCTTTGGCATGGTTTCTCCTTCCATGACAGCAACTGCCTCCAAAAGAATTGGTTTGTCTGTTCCTCCATAAAAAACCTCCGCCTGTGACTTGTCATCTGCTAGGACCACATAGGCCACCTTGGTGGAATCCATAACCCCGGTAGCGGCATCATAAGTGACAAATGATGTTCCTGACTCAAATATCCGAATACAATCTTTTTTTGCCTCTGACCAAGTGTATCCTGCCGAACCGATGCAGCCATTTGGATCCTTGTCGCTGCCCACCAAAGTCTTTTTGCCGTATAGGATTTCTTGTTGTGGGGTTTTTGAACAAGAGATCAGAATGAATATCAGGATGAAATTAAAGAATACAGAAGTCCTCATATTTTTTGATATGGAATTTGAGATTACCCGATTAGTTATTCCAAAGATCGGATAAAAAGATGAATTTGAGTCATGGTATTTAAGCTGTCAAGAGATTGTTTTTTTGTTTCTCCGGGCTGTAGGAATTGGGAACCTCTTGTGATACAGAGAGATATACATCATGTTTTGGATTGATTTATGTCATGTTTTTTTGGAGCTGATTGTAGTAATATCGTGCATCATTTAACAAAAAACTTATGGATCAATCTCCCAGATTTACCTCATTGCAAACAGGCAGCTTGGTGCTGCTCCGCTTGCTTATCGGTTGGCACTTTTTGTACGAAGGTGTCATTAAATTATATAGTCCATCTTGGACTGCAAAAGGTTACTTGCTCAGTGCGACTTACATGGAATCATTTTTTAGGTGGATGGCAAGCGATGCCATCATCCCTGTCATAGATACGCTCAATATCGGTGCGCTGCTTCTTGTCGGATTTTGCCTGATTATCGGGTTCAAAACCAATTGGGCCAGCATCATTGGTATTGGACTTTTGTTGCTTTACTATTTTGCTCATCCACCTTTTCCAGGATATCCCCAAGGTCCAAGTGAAGGGAGCTATTGGCTTGTCAACAAAAACCTCATTGAGGCAGCCGGACTCTTTGTGATCTATTTATTTCCCACCCAATATTCATTTGGTCTGGCTAGGCTCTTTGCCAAACAGAAGACCATATCCACTAACCCAATAAACTGAAGCACATGGCAACTGACAAGAATTTATTCAAAGGCTTTTCCCGAAGGGAGTGGCTCAAAATACTCGGAGGTGTTCCGATCTTTGGCGCAGTATGGGCAGCAGGTTTCAGGTCCAATGAAAAGGCATTGAGTGAGCGTAATCTCTTGCTCGAAACCCTTAATATCAAAGCATCCGCACCGCCTGCCTCCGGCCCTATGACCGGTGAACCCCTTCGGGTTGGTCTGATTGGTTTTGGGATTAGGGGAGAGCAACTGATGCGGTCTCTGGGTTTTGCGACTACAGAATGGATCGATGACATGGTCAAATCCTCCGCAGAAAATCCAGACGATAAACGCTTAGCGGAATTCCAAGCCCAAGAAAGCCTCAATGTGAAATTGACGGCCATCTGCGATGTGTTTGATTTTCGGGCAGAAAAAGCACTCAGGTCATTCAATACCAAAGAAAATCCCTGCAAGCGGTACGCCACACACTTGGAGTTGATCAACAGTGGAGAGGTAGATGCCATCATCATTGCTACACCCGATCATTGGCATGCTCCTATGGCCCTTGCCGCAATTGAGGCAGGCCTGCATGTTTACCTGGAAAAACCGATGACCCATACCATTCAGGAGACCTATGACCTGAGAGAGGCTTGCCGAAAAAATCCTGACATCAAATTTGCGGTCGGTCACCAGCATCGCCAAACCCAAAGTTTTTTGACTGCGCAGGATGCCATTGCCAAAAATACCTTAGGCCATGTGTCTTTGGTAACTACCACTACAAATAGAAATGATGATAACGGCGCATGGCAATATGACATCCACCCGGACGCTTCACCCGAAACAGTCGATTGGAATGCCTTCTTGGGTACCGCTCCACAAATCCCATTCAATGCCGAGCATTTTTTCAGATGGAGAAAATGGTGGGCTTATGGTTCAGGTTTGTCAGGAGATTTATTGACCCATGACTATGATAGGATCAATTGTGTTTTGAAAATGGGAATTCCCAAATACATCACTGGATCGGGAGGAATTTACACCCACAGGGATGGAAGAAATGTTCCTGATGTGATGCAGATCAATATGGATTTTCCTGAATTCAGCACCGGTACCAGTCAACCTCCGGGTAAAGAAAAAGGCATGACCTTGGTCTACAGTGCTACCTTGGGCAATCAGTTTGAAAGGGGAACAATGCTTATGGGCCATGATGCCTCGATGGATTTGGGCAATATGGTCACGATCTACGCGGATCCAAGATCCACCAAATACAAAGACCTGATCAAAGAAAACAGGATCGATCCATCTGTGCCGATTTACCAATATGACCCAAGTGCCAATGGCGTAGATGCAGTCACCTCCGCCACAGCCAAGTATTTTGCCAACAAAGGATTACTTTGGACCTACAGGGATGGCAAAAGGGTAGACTCCACATTCCTTCACCTCAGAGAGTGGATGAGTTGTATCCGGAATGGCGGCAATCCAAGTTGTGGGATCACGGAGGGATTTGAAGAAGCCATCACAGCACATATGGGTGGACTTTCTTACAAAATTGGTAGAAGAATAGAATGGGATGCCGAGAATGAACAGATCATCGCCCTACCTGGTGAAAACCTTGATGAAATTCTCGTTAACAATGATGATGTCTTTCTTTCACTAAAATAAAGGATTGATAGATTAAAAATTTGATGGGTTGTCAGAAATGGCAACCCTTTTTTTATGAGATGCCCTTCAACCCAAAGGGTATAAAATTTTTAGTTTAAGAAAAATTAGGTTTATTTTAGGCTAATCATTTCAAAAAAAAAATCATGTGCTAGGCTCAATAATTAAAGTGGAAATTACAAAGTTTGGCTTTGTTAAAATTTTGGATAAGATGGAAAATGAGAGTTAGTATTGTAAGGAAATGGAAAGATTTCTAAAAAGGCCAGAGAACTGAAATGAATGTGATTTGATCTAGATTTTAGGAGAAGTTAAGCGATATTGAAGCGTATATTAGAAAGTGATTGATCATGTAATGAAAAATAATGAAAGCTAGAGACTTACTTCTATACCATACCGAAGATCATAAAGTAAACGTGTCTGTTTATTTTCAAAATGGGAGTTTTTGGTTGACGCAAAAAGCCATGGCAGAAATGTTTGCTGTAAATGTACCTGCCGTGAGCAAGCACCTTAAAAATATATTTGATACAAAAGAATTGGATGTTGATTCAGTTGTTTCCATTTTGGAAATAACTGCCTCAGATAGTAAAACATATTCCACCAAATTTTATCGGCTTGAGGCAATCTTGGCAGTTGGATATCGTGTGAATTCCATACAGGCTACCGATTTCCGGAAATGGGCCACCCAAACCCTCAATGAGTTTATCGTTAAAGGATTTTTGTTAGATGATGAAAGGCTCAAGCAAGGCAAGAACTTTGGGCAGGATTTTTTTGATGAATTACTGGAACGAATTCGCGAAATCAGAGCCAGTGAACGCAGATTTTACCAAAAAATCACCGACTTGTATACCTTGAGCACTGATTATGACAAAGAAAGCCAACAGACCAAAGACTTTTTTGCGGCTGTTCAAAACAAGTTACATTGGGCTATTACCGGGAAAACTGCTGCCGAAATTATTTATACCGAAGCAGATGCAACTAAGCTATATATGGGTTTGAAAACTTGGAAAGCTGCTCCTGAAGGGAAAATAATAAAAAGTGATGTGGTAGTTGCCAAAAATTACCTTGCATACCAGCATATTGCAGAGTTGAATAGGATCGTTTCGGCCTATTTAGACTTGGCAGAAAACAATGCACAAAGAGGGATTGCCTTTAATATGTTGCAATGGACATCCTTTCTGGATAGGTTTTTAGAACTTTCCAATTATCCCATTTTAAGAGATAAAGGAAAAGTATCCATGCTTGAGGCGAAGCTTAAGGCAGAAGGGGAATATGATAAATTTAGGGTTGTTCAAGATCAGAACTATGAAAGTGATTTTGATAGAGAGATAAAAAAGCTAAAACCATAAGGATTATATTTCAATATCT
This sequence comes from Aquiflexum sp. TKW24L, assembly GCF_023502205.1. GTDB lineage: Bacteria > Bacteroidota > Bacteroidia > Cytophagales > Cyclobacteriaceae > Cognataquiflexum. Next base: position 59,446 of record NZ_JAMFLG010000011.1, read on the forward strand.
AGGGTTAATGAGTCCCATTGAAATGGTTACGCAATATTTTTTGAATAAATCTCTCCTAGAGAAAGTCATAGTCATGAGGGAGTAAATTTAGATTTTGAGGGAATAAATACAGCTGTGAAGGGACAGTCTTAGGAATTAACTTCCTTATTTGACAGAAATAGGGTTTTTCTGAATAAAGAAGTGGACATTCATTATGGCAAAGCATTTTTTAAGGTAGAGATGCTATGCAAGGCAAGCATAGATATTCCTAAGTCGAATAGTTTAATCAATTAAACGATCGCTTCTTCAGACTCAGACCATTTTTTATACCCATTCCCAACTTTCGATTAAATTTCCCCTTAATTTCAACAAGCCAAAACAGTCTCCGATGCTCCAATTAATTGAAAACGCTTTCCGATATGATGATCGATGCGCCATCGTGGATCAAACTGATTCATATTCATACCGAAACCTTTTGGACAGGAGTAAGGTAATCGCTCTAAATCTCCTGCAAGGAAAAGAGGACCTTGGCCAAATGCGGATTGCCTTCATGATAGCACCGGGCTTTGATTATGCGGCGGTACAATGGGGAATATGGCGGGCAGGAGGCATAGCGGTACCGCTTTGTGTCACTTATCCTTTTCCTTCCCTCCAATATGTGGTGGAAAATACTGTCGCCGAAATGATCATTTGCGGTCCGGAATATGAAGAAATCCTGTCGCCCTTTTCTATGACACCGAACCTCCGGTTTATCAGGATGTCAGGTTTATCACAGAATGAATCAGGTGAATTGCCGGAAATAGAAAACCATAGAGGCGCGATGATTCTCTACACAAGTGGGACGACAAGTCTGCCCAAAGGAGTCCTGACCACCCACGCCAATATCGAAGCACAGGTCAGTACCTTGGTAGAGGCCTGGCAATGGAGTTCTACGGATTACACCCTTTCGATTCTGCCCCTACATCATGTTCACGGCATTATCAACGTCAATTCCTGTGCACTTTGGTCAGGAGCGACGGTAGAGTTTTTACCCAGTTTTGAAGCAAACAAGGTTTTTGAAATTTTCAATGACGGCAAGGTCAACGTTTTTATGGCGGTTCCCACCATTTATTTCAAGTTGATTGCGCACTTTGAAAACCTCCCTGAGACCGAGCAAAAGAAGGTTTCGGAGAGCTTGAAAAAATTCAGGTTGATGGTGTCGGGTTCGGCGGCGCTCCCTGTATCGGTGATGGAAAAGTGGCACGGCATCTCCGGACATTACCTGCTCGAAAGGTACGGCATGACCGAAATCGGCATGGCCATCAGCAATCCTTATGAAGGTGCTCGACGGGCAGGATATATTGGAATGCCACTCAAGGGAGTTGAGGTGAGACTTTGCGATGAGGCTGATAGGATAATTCCATCGGACCAACCGGGAGAAATCCAGGTCAGGGGCGGCAATGTATTCAAGGAATATTGGGGAAAACCTGAAGCCACAGCAAAAGCATTTACATCAGACGGTTGGTTCAAAACGGGCGATATCGCTGTAGTAGACGACGGCTATTTCAAGATCCTCGGAAGGGATTCGGTGGACATCATCAAATCCGGAGGATACAAAATCTCAGCTTTGGAAATCGAGGAAGTCCTCAGGAAATATCCGGGCATCAAGGACTGTGGCGTGATCGGGATCCCCGATGAGGAATGGGGGGAATTGGTAGGGGCGGCTTTGGTAACAGAATTGGAAGTAGATGTCAATGTGCTGAATATCTGGATGAGGGAAAGAATGCCGGCCTACAAAACGCCAAGAAAGTACCTCGTGGTGGAGGATTTACCTCGCAATGCGATGGGGAAAGTCACCAAAAATGAATTGAAAAAGCTGTTTTAACCTGAAAATATGAAAATAATTTACGGAGTCGCCCTTTTGGCACTTTCCTATCTGATCGGGCAGTGGTTGGGTGAGTTTTTTGGAAGTCTGCTCGGGATTAATGCCAATGTAGGGGGAGTAGGGTTTGCGATGATCATCTTGATGGTTTTGAAAGAATGGTTTATCAAAAACAGTTGGATGAGTCCTGATATCGATTTGGGCATCGACTTTTGGAACAAAATGTATATCCCTGTAGTCATTGCCATGGCGGCGAGTCTCAATGTCAAATCGGCGGTTTCGACAGGTACTTTGGCCATTGTGGCTGGGGCAGTTCCGGTGGTGGTTTCATTTTTTATTTTTCCATTGATCCTCAAAAATTTTCATAAAAACTGAGATGGAGATATTCCTGAACTTGGTAGAGAAAAACAGTCTGATTGTAGGCTTTTTGGTGATCGGGATCATTGTGGCTTTGTCCGAGCTTTTTTCCAAAAAGGTATTGAACTCCAAAATACCGGGATCGGCAATTGCCATTTTCTTGGGCTTGGTACTCGGGTATGTGGGCGGGGTATTTACTGGAGGAGAAAAGGGATTGGCAGACATTGCTATTTTCAAAGGAGTTGGGATTTTGGGTGGCGCCATGTTCCGGGATTTTGCGATTGTCGCCACGGCATTAGGGGCAAGTTTTTACTTGGTACGGAAGGCGGGTTTGTTGGGAATGATTTCTTTGTTTTTTGGAATAGGCCTTTTCTTTTTGATGGGAGTTTTGCTTGCCTATGCTTGGGGATATCGGGATGCGGCGAGTCTTTGCACGATCGGGGCTGGTGCTTGTACCTACATCGTGGGTCCGGTGACCGGTGCGGCGGTGGGGGCAAGTTCGGAGGTGATTGCGCTGAGTATTGCCGCGGGCGTGGTCAAGACCATTGCGGTGACCGTCATTACGCCAATTGCTGCCAAAAAGATAGGCCTGAACAGTCCGGAATCCGCCATGGCATTTGGAGGATTGATGGGAACATCTAGTGGAGTGGCTGCCGGATTGGCTGCAACAGATCCTAAGTTGGTGCCTTATGGCGCGGTGACTGCGACTTTCTACACGGGCTTGGGATGCCTGATCTGCCCTTCGCTGTTCTATATTTTGTTGGAAATGATTTTTTGATGAAAAAAAGATGACAATCAAAGAAGTTTCTCTTGACCAAATTCTCCCGATCCGCCAACAAGTCATGTGGCCTGATAAGCACATTGATTTTGTCCGAGTTTCGGAAGATGAACAAGGGATTCATTTTGGATTGTTTGCAGAGGGAAATCTGATTTCGGTGGTTTCGGTTTTTATCCACGGGCAGGAAGCCCAATTCAGGAAGTTTGCCACCTTGGAGCAGTATCAGGGAAAGGGATATGGTTCGAGACTTCTCCAATACATTTTTGATTTTTTGGAGGAAAAAAAAGTAAGCCGAATCTGGTGCAATGCAAGGATTTCAAAAGCAGGTTTTTATCAAAAATTCGGAATGAATACCACCGCAGCCGCTTTCGAAAAAGAAGGGATGGAATATGTGGTGATGGAAAGAGTTTTTGAAAAGCAAGGTTTTTGATATTATTCCGAAAAAATTTTCGCCGATTTTTAATTTTTTTTACCAAAAAAAACTGGATTGCCATTCTTTTTCCGCAACCGTTATAGATCGGGTGAAAATCAAGATTTGAACCCATTTTTCCATCAAAATATGCCGTTTGGGGGCCATTGGGCCAATTCATCGATTGGTAAGTGTTGAATTTTTAGAAGAATATTTTTCTATTTTAGAATTCCCAAAATGAGTTTTCTCCATTTTAGACAAAATCAGAATTTACCTCACCCAATCAACCTTCCCTGCATGAGCAAACCACGGCTTTCCTTTCAACAGATCATCAATATGAATGTCGGTTTTTTTGGCATTCAATATAGCTTCGGCCTGCAGCAGAGTGCAGTCAACCCGATTTATGACATGCTTGGCGCACAACCGCATGAAATCCCGATCTTGAATCTCGCCGGGCCGATGACGGGATTGCTGATCCAACCTATCATTGGCGCTTTGAGTGACAGGACATGGAGCCCAAGGTTTGGCAGGAGAAAACCCTTCTTCTTCATAGGCGCAGTTTTTTGTAGCATCTGTCTCTTTCTGTATCCATTCAGCAGTTCGCTTTGGATGGCGGCTGGCTTACTTTGGGTATTGGATGCGGCCAACAATACGGCGATGGAACCTTACCGTGCCTTGATTGCTGACAAACTTCCCGAAGAACAATATGCCACAGGTTTTTTGTCCCAAAGTTTCTTTACCGGACTGGGGATAACCCTCGCCAATATTTCCCTCTTTATTTTTCAGATGTACATTCCCGGTACGGCCGGGTCGCTGCCTGTTTGGGTGTATGCTTCCTTTTTCTTGGGATCGATTTGTTCCATAACCTCTGTGGGATGGAGTATCTACAAAACCCCCGAGATTCCACCGAGTAAGGAGGAGTTAGCTGTCTTGAATGAGAAAAATAAGGGTTTACCAAATCCTGTTATCCAGTTTTTCCTTTCGGTGTTTACCGCATTGTTGGTGTATGTTCTCTTTGCCTTGCTTTTGATTCCTTCGATTTTTGACAGGACTTTGATTCCTCGTCTGATTACCTCGATGGAGAAAAATAAATATTCCCGCATCGTTTTCGGCGAAAATCTGGAAATCATCCACTCAGTCGTAGACATGCCATCAGTGATGTGGAAGCTTGCCGTGGTCTACCTTTTCCAATGGTATGCGCTTTTTGTCTATTGGCAGAATGCCGCCAAAAGTATCGCCCAATCAGTCTGGAAAACTTCCCCTGCGGAGGATATGAAGCTGTTTGAAGAAGCAGTAGGATGGACCGGACTCGTCAATGGCTGGTATAATGTCGTGACCTTTATGTCCGCATTCGCACTAGTCGGGGTAGCCAAAAAATTTGGTCCCCGCAAAGTCCATTTCATCTGCCTGATTCTGGCGGGACTTGGTTTGCTTGCATTTCCCCATATCGAAAATAAATATGCCCTGCTCGTTCCTATGACCGGATTTGGTGTCGCTTGGGCGAGTATGATGGGTATCCCTTACCTGCTCGTGGTCAATGAAATCCCCAAAGAAAGATATGGTGTCTACATGGGGATTATCAATATGATGATCGTGATTCCGATGATTCTACAGACCTTGAGTTTTGGATTTATATCCAAATATATCCTCAGCAACGATCCCGGGTTTGCCATTACTTTTGCCGGGGCGTTGTTGCTTTTGGCAGCATTGGCCACATTGAGAATCAAAGAAACCCATGATATCGATACCGCATCAGCCCCGATGGGAGGCGGACATTGATATTCGTGCTGTTGTTTAATTTTAATTCAAAAAGAAAAAAATACCGTTTTCCATGGCCTCAGACCATTCATTGACAGACTTCATCCGCAATATTCTTTCTGCCAACAAGCTTGAATTATCCATCAAAGACAAAGCTTTTATCACGCGGCTGAATGCCGGAATGGCTTCGATCACCCACTTATACTATCAGATTTACAGTACCCATCCCAAAAAGGATGAACTCTTTGAGCAATTGATAGCGACTCTAGTCCGTGCCTATCAATCCCGGGAAAAAGACCTGCGCAAAAGGGATGAAGAAAAAGCCAAGAAAGGTCATTGGTTTTTGAGCAATGAACTTGTCGGTATGAGTCTCTATGTAGACCGTTTTGCGGGGAATCTGCCGCTGCTTAAAACCAAACTTCCCTATCTGGAAGAACTAGGAGTAAACTTCCTGCACCTGATGCCGATTTTTGAAAGTCCTGAAGGGGAAAGTGATGGCGGATATGCTGTTTCGGATTTTCGAAAGGTGGACAAAAAGTTTGGTAGCCTTGAAGATTTGATTGGGTTGAGAAAAGAAATGCAGCGAAAAGGAATGTACATGATGTTGGACATTGTCCTCAACCATACTTCCCACAGGCATGAATGGGCCGAAAAAGCCAAAGCGGGAGATTCCTATTACCAGGATTTCTTTTACATGTTTGAAAACAGGTGGATTCCAAATCAATACGAGGAGAAAATGCCTGAGATTTTTCCCGAAGCTGCACCCGGCAATTTTACCTATGTGGAGGAATGCCAAAAATGGGTCATGACGGTATTCCACAATTACCAGTGGGACCTCAATTACATGAATCCTTTAGTCTTTAGGGATATGTTGGACAAAGTGCTGTTTTATGCCAACCTCGGCGTAGATGTGCTGCGGGTAGACGCGCCGGCATTTATCTGGAAGCAAACAGGGACTACTTCGCAGAATCTTCCTCAGGTACATACGCTACTTCAGTTGATCAAGGAATGTGTCCTCGTGGCCGCTCCCGGAATGGCGATATTGGGAGAAGCGATTGTAGCGCCAAAGGAGATTGTCAAGTATTTTGGAACAGGAGATTATACAGCAAAAGAATGTGATTTTGCCTACAATGCCACCCATATGGCGGTGCAGTGGGATATGCTTGCCACCGGCGAAACAGATGTGATGCTTGCCGCCCAACATGCGATTTTGGAAAAGCCCTTTGGTACCTCTTGGATTTCTTATACCCGATGCCACGATGATATCGGGATGGGTTATGAAGATTATATGATTGAAATGACCGGTAAATCACCCTTCAGGCACCGCAGGTATTTGATGGATTATTATTCCGGAAACCTCCCCGGCAGTCCTGCTCGGGGAGCTTTATTTTCTTCTAATCCTAAAACAGGCGATGCCAGAATCAGCGGAACCTTGGCTTCTTTGTGTGGCCTTGAAAAATCACTATATGAAAATGATTCTTACGGGCAAGACCTTTCCATCCAAAAAATCATCCTCATGCAGGCGCATTCTCTATTTCTTGGTGGCTTGCCGATGTTGTACTATGGGGATGAAATCGGTTACACCAATGATTACAAGTTCAGTGACGATCCCGGAAAAAGCTACGACAACAGGTGGCTGCATCGGCCATTGATCGATTGGGAAAAAGCAAATAAGAGAAAGGTGGAAGGAACGATCGAAAACAGGATTTTCTCGCAAATGCAGGCCCTGATCAAGATCCGAAAGAAACTGCCTATGATAGGAGATTACAAAAACCTGACATGGATATCTCCGCACAACACCCACATCGCCGCTTTTATAAGGACTTTTGAAGGAAAATCATTTTATGGGGTTTTCAATTTCAGTGACAAATACCAAAATCTGACTTGGTTTGCATTTAGGGAAAAAGGAGAGTCACCCGAATCACTGTTCGATCATTGGTCACAAAAAGAAATCAAGGTTGGTCCTGATCATGAATACCTTTGGCTCGAACCTTACCAGTTTTGTTTATTGGAGCCAATTACTCAGGTTTAGGATAATGTCAAATAGGTTTTTTGGAGGATATATTTGATTAAATGTAAGGAATATCTGTAAGGAGGTCTGAAAAATTCCACTGATCAAAAATCAATACCTTCAGGTTTTTTAAAATAATACATTGCTGATAAATGATATAAGAGAATATTTTTCTCATTCATTTCAAGCCTATTTGAAAAACCTAATTTTGCTTACTTTGAACCCGCACCTGAATTTGACCAAAAACCTGAGCAAGGTTGTGGCAGTTTTTCTACTTCCGGTTTTACTTTTTATCTCCCCTTTGCTCATGGCGCAGCAGGGAGGCAAGGGAAAAGTGACAGGAAAAATCACTGATTCCAATTCAGGAAATCCACTTTCTTTTGCCACAGTAGCCATCTATAAAAGCCCCGAGCAGCTTGTCGAAGGAAATATCACGGATGAAAAAGGGGAGTTCAGCATCGACATTCCTTTTGGAACTTACTATGCTTTGGTCGAATTTATGGGTTTTGAGCCTTTCAAAAGTCCTGAATTTGAGGTTTCCAAAGAGCAGCCGGTTTACCGTTTTGCATCTCTCCAACTCAGTCCGACCATGAGCAATCTGTCGGAGGTGGTGGTGGAAGGTGAGAAGGCTTTTATGGAACTTGCCTTGGACAAAAGGGTATTCAACGTCGGACAGGACCTTGCCAATGCCGGAAGGACGACTGCTGATATATTGATGAACCTGCCTTCGGTGTCGGTAGATACGGAAGGAAATGTCAGCCTGAGAGGATCGGGAAATGTGAGGATCCTGATCGATGGGAAGCCTTCAGGTTTGGTCAGCTTCAAAGGCAGCCGCGGACTGCAGCAACTGCCGGCGAGCATGGTCGAAAGCGTCGAAGTCATCACCAATCCCTCCGCAAAGTATGAGGCCGAAGGGATGGCCGGGGTGATCAATATTATTTTGAAGAAAGACAACAACCAAGGCTTTAATGGGTCTTTTGAAGCTACAGTGGGCGATCCTCTCAATATTGGATTGGCTGCCAATCTGAATTATAGACATAAAAAAATTAATTGGTTTGTCAATTATGGCTTGGCTAAAAGGCGACAGCTTCGTAATGGAACATTATTTCAGGAAGCGTTTGGGGGAGATACCCTTTTTATTTCTGACCAATCCACCTCAGGTGTAGTCAATAGTCTGAATAACAATATCCGGGCGGGATTGGATTACTATTTCAATGAAAAAAGCATTTTGACAGGTTCGTATCTATGGAGAAGAAGTGATGCGCATAGGATCACCGATATCAGGTATGACGATTACATTTTTTCTAAAGACAATCTCCAGAGCTACAGCAAAAGAAGGCAGGATGAGACCGAAATGGAGCCCAATTCGGAGATTATTGTGAGCTACAAGCGCTCCTTTGAGCAGAAAGGACATGAGTTTGTTGCGGCCTTTACCTACTTGGATTATTGGGAAAATTCTGATCAACTGTTTACCGAGGAAACTTTCTCCCCTGAAGGGATTATGGACCCAAGCCAATCCTTGGTGCAGACTTCGATCAATGATGAGTTTGAAAAGCAATACCTTATCCAGATCGATTACACCAAACCAATTGGCACGGGTGGAGGAAAATTTGAAACCGGATTGAGAAGCAGTTTTAGGAATATGGAGAATGACTTTATTGTGGAGGAGCAAAATGAAAACGGTGATTTTTTCCCCATTCCATGGCTGGATAACATCTTTCTTTACGAAGAAAATATCCATGCCCTGTACGGCATTCTCGGAAATAAGTCTAACAAATTTAGCTACCAAGGAGGTTTGCGTGCGGAATTGACGGATGTGACGACAACTTTGGTCAAAACCAATGAAGTCAACCCGAGGAATTATATCAATTTATTCCCCTCCGCGCACCTGACTTACAATGTCAATAAGGAAAACGCAATGCAGATTAGCTACAGCAGGAGAGTGAGAAGACCTGTCTATAATGACCTGAGTCCATTTGTGACGTTTTCGGATGCGAGGAACTTCTTCAGTGGCAATCCTGACCTAGAGCCGGAATTTACCGACGCTTTTGAGCTTGGACACATCAAATATTTTGAGAAAGGATCTCTTTTTTCCACAATTTATTACCGGGATACCAAAGACAAAATCGACAGGATCAGGACAGTCGATAACCAAGGAAATGCAGTCACCATCACAGAAAACCTGAATTCAGAATTGGCTTATGGGATTGAGTTCACAACAGATTACGCCTTATTTTCTTGGTGGAAAGCAGATGTCAATTTCAACTTTTTCCATGCCAAGATAGATGGAAGCAATATTCAGGATGATTTTGTAGCGACGACTTACTCGTGGTACGCTAGGCAAAATTCACGTTTTATTTTTGGAAAAGGATATGATATCCAATTGAGGGCAAATTATCAGGCAAGACAAAAAACTGCTCAAGGAGTTAGAAAATCCATCTTTTTTATGGATTTGTCGGGCAGCAAGGACGTATTGAAAGGAAAGGGAAAACTTATTCTGACTGTGGCGGACATTTTTAATTCTAGAAGAGACAGGTACATCGTTGAGGGAACAGGATTTGTCACAACTGGAGATTTCCAAAATGTGGTCAGACAGGTCAATTTGACTCTAAATTACAGAATTAAGTAAGTCAAAATTTTCTTGTCCTTTTTTCCAGTTTCCCGATTTTTTCCTTAAACTGGAATTCCAGTTCATCGATAAAAATCAGCGGATTTTCATAAGTTTGAAGGACATGGTAGAGGTAATTACTTTCTAATTTTTGAAGTTGTTTGGCCAAGTTCTCTTTTTTGGAAAGCAATGCTGCCATCCTGATTTTAGGATCTACGGAAGGCAAGTCAATTGTCCGGTTTTCGAAAGTAGGATGCGCTAGGACGATGTTTTGGTAAAAATTTAGCAATGCTTCCAGATCACCATTTTTATATATTCCATTTAGCTGTGCGGTGAGGTCAGTAGCCGTCTTGATTGCATCTTCTTCTCCACCCGGACCAAGTTTGTCGGGGTGGACCTGAACGACAGCTTCCTTGTAAAGACGCTTCAGTTCCTGCCCTTCTCCTGCATTGACCTCTTGAACAGACTTATATCCTGGTTTTGAGGGTATCAATTGAACCGGTTCTTTGTAATTTTTCCCTCGCTTTTTTTGTTCGAGTCGCTTCGCTTTTTTCAATTTTTGTTTCTCTTTCATTTTTTCGTTCAACACAGTCAGGCGGAAAATGAGGGAATTCAATTTGAGTCGGATGGAATTTTCATAGTTATTTATTTCTTCTCCAATTCTACTAATCTTTTCTTCTAATTGGGAAATATCATCATTAAGTTTTTGGATCGAACCGTCTTTTGACGCCGAATTTTTTTTGATTAAATCACCCATGATTTCTTTATAAATTAAGAATAGTTGAGGCTTGGTTTTCGGGAATTTGGGATTTTTTTTTGATAAAGTTCGAATATTGGGAACTGGTTTGAAAAAAAATTATTTTTTTTCAAAAATTTTTTTGGCCAGTTTTTTCACTAATCCCCGAGTTTAGCAAAATTGGCAAAAACTGGTTTTAGCACTTTTTTGGAATTCATCACTAGTCCTTTGCACTTTATGCTCCTACTGCTCAGAATCGCCATTTTGGTAAAAATTAATTTGAACGATTTCCTTTTTTCATAGTCATTTTTTTATAAAGTTTCTGTAAGTAAGATTCTTGAAAAATTATTATGATTTCCAAACTATCTATGTACTTTAGCCTAGTAATTGACTGTTTTGTCAGAATTTGCTGACTCACCCTTGGCATTGTAAGTGGGAAAATAGCCGAAAAGCCCCTAGTAAAAAATCGATATAACTCTATCTAAATCGCCTCAATCCTAGCTTGTCTTAGTTAATTAATTTCTACTTTAAATAGATTGTTCATGAAGCAATTTTGCAAACAATCTGTATTGCTTGTCATCCTGTATATTTCCTGGTTTCAACTACAAGCATCACCAGATTTTTTTTATTCTTCCGTGGAGTCTTCCAATTTTGCCAAAAATTCGGGAGATGGCAATCATGTGCTTTTTGCTACCGATAGCCATGCATCCAAAGTGGAAAGGTTGGCTGATGCGGCCGCTGGTTTGGAAGTATTCAAAGTTTCCAATGTGATCATTGTTCAGGCTGGTGGAGAAATTCTTTATACCATCAGTGTTTTCAACGGGGGTCCTGATGTAGCAAATAATGTTACTGTGACAGATGTACTTCCGGCGGGGACTTCCTTCGTGTCCGCCACCAATGGAGGTACCTTCCAATCGGGGACTGTTACCTGGTCATTTCCAACTATTGCACCGGGTCTGACTGAGGTTTTGACTGTAAGGGTGTTGGTCAATATCGGAGTAGAAGAAGGTACAATCCTCACCAACATAGCACAAGCTTCAAGCCCTGATGATCCAGGATCACCAAAGGTATCCAATAATGCCGATGTAACGGTGCTGAAGGGCATCATGCCAATAGTGGTGATCAATAAAGTGGCTAATAAATCTATAGTGAGATTGGGAGATACCATTATTTACACCATCTCAGTTTCTAATGCAGGAAATGCTTTTGCGACCGGGGTCAGTGTCAGGGATGTGCTTCCAGCCGGGACAGCCTTTGTATCAACCGACAGGGGAGGTGTACATTCCAATGGAATAGTCAATTGGAACATTGGACTGCTTTCTCCTGGACAGACAGTCGTGATTACTTTGGAAGTTCTGGTAAATGGAAATTTTGTCGGTGGTGAGGTAATCACCAATACCGCATCAGTCACAAGTCCATCTGATCCTGCAACACCCAAAACTTCTATCCCTAGTGATGTAACAGTGGAGGAGGTGAAACCGGAACTGGCAATCACCAAAAAAGCCAATGCACCAACCGTATTTGCCGGCGAATTTATCTCTTACACAATTGAAGTGACAAATATTGGGACAGGACCGGCCACGAATGTGACTGTGACTGACCAATTGCCTTCCGGTACCTTTTTTATCTCAGCTAACAATTCTGTGACTCATAATGCTGGTTTGGTTACTTGGTCATTGGGAACAATCAATCCCGGAAATACAGTGACATTGAATCTGGTGGTTCAGGTGGGCCTGACTGTGCCAAATGGAACAGTTATCATTAACGGTGTTTCCGTGCAAAGCCCTGATGTCGCCGCGCCGGTATTGAACCAGCCTGACCCGGAAAATGAGGTAACGGTTATTTCCTTACCGGAATTGACGGTATCCAAATTGGCTGCTGCACCAAAAGTCAATCCTGGAAATAACATCACCTATACCATCACAGTATCTAACCTTGGAACAGCCAGCGCCCAAAATGTAAGCGTGACAGATGTGCTGCCGACAGGTACTACTTTTGTGAGTGCCAGCAACGGGGGTGCACACTCCAATGGTACAGTTACTTGGACCATTGCCAATCTACCCATTGGGGAGCAGGAAGATTTGACACTTGTTGTAAATGCAGCTGCAAACCTCACTGACGGCACAGAGCTTCCCAATACTGCATCAGCGGTAAGTCCTGCTGATCCGACTAACATTGTCACTTCCCCTCCAAGTATTGTAATTGTTGAAGTGATTGCACCGGTATTGGACATCACAAAACTTCCGGGTGCATTTGCTGCCAATGCAGGCGAGAACATCACTTATACAATTACCGTCCGAAATACAGGAAATGCGCCTGCCAACAACCTCATTGTAACGGATTCCCTGCCTACGAATACAACTTTTGTCTCTGCAGACAATGGAGGTGTATTTGCATCCAACTTAATCACTTGGACTTTGGGTACCTTAGAAGCGGGAAGTTCGATCAACCTTATTTTGGTGGTTAAAGTGAATCCAAGCGCTCCGGTTGGGACAAGAGTAAAAAACATTGCTTTTGCTAATAGCCCTGATAATCTGGATGGACCTGTGGAAAGCAGCGATGATCCGGGTCTGGAAGTGGTGATTCAGAATTTGGCTGAGCTGCAAATTACCAAAACTGCAGATAGACCCACCATCAGGTCTGGCCAAAATATCATTTATACAATTATAGTTACCAATAATGGCCCTAGTGATGCCCTCGGAGTAGTGGTAAATGATGCACTACCTTCAGAGACTACTTTTGTCAGTGCCAACAATGGTGGTGTTTTTGCTAATGAAAATGTCAGTTGGCTGGTAGGAACCATAAAATCCGGAGAGCAAATCACACTTCAGATGACGGTAACCTCCTCGGCTTCTTTGACAGATGGTGATGTTATCAGCAACGTGGCTACAGTCAACAGTCCGTCTGATCCTGCCGGAACCAAAACCTCGGCACCAAGCTTGGTCACAATTGACAACAGCTCCCCAATATTGGAAATCACCAAGATTCCAAATACTACTGCGGTTAATGCAGGAGAAGAGATTGCTTATACGATTACTGTTAAGAATTCAGGAAATGCTCCCGCTACGAATGTTAGCGTCACTGATGATTTACCGGAAGGGACAACATTTGTAGCCACAGGAAATGGAGGAACACATAATTCAGGGATTGTTACCTGGTCTTTAGGAACCATGGCGCCGGGGGATTCGATCATTTTGGTCTTGGTGGTAAAAGTCAATGCCGATGTCCTATCTGGAACCAAAATCATGAACATTGCCATCGCTGATAGTCCGGACGATTTCAATGACCCCATTGAAAGTAGCCCCGATCAAGCCCAAGAGATTACCATTTCCACTTCAGCAAATTTAACCATTACCAAATCCGCAGGAGCACCTGAAGTTTTGGCCGGTGGAGAAATAGTATATACCATTTCAGTTCTTAATAACGGACCAAGTGTAGCGAGAAATGTGGCCATCACCGATGTGTTGCCCGCAGAAACGACCTTTGTCAGTGCCAGTAATGGTGGATTAAATACCAATGGAACGGTTTCATGGAACATACCGTCTATAAATCCTGGCCAAAAGATTGATTTGATATTGACAGTAAATGCTTTGGCAACGCTAACCGACGGTCAGGTCATTGCCAATATTGCGACTGTGACATCACCAACAGATCCTGCAAGTCCAAAAGTCTCCGTCCCTAGCATAGTTACCATCAATAATTCTCTGGAAGATACAGAAGTGACTGTATCCAAAGTAGCCTCGGTAACCTCTGCCTCACCGGGAGAAATGGTCGAATATTCTATAGTGGTGACCAATACCGGTGAGTTTAATGCAAAGAATCTTATCATTACTGACACGATTCCTGATGGATTGGTGCCTTTGACCGCTTCGAATCTTGGTGTAATTGTAGACAACATTGTGACATGGAACATCCCGATTGTTGCACCTAATGCTTCCCTCACCCTGACAGTTTCAGTGATGGTCATTTTGGAAGAAGGTTCAGTTGTCAATGAAGTGTTGGTGACAGGAACTAATTTTGTGGATGTGGAGGCAGCCTCTCCTCCACTTACAGTAAATCAGGTGGATCTTAAACTGACCAAAGAAGTTTCTGCCAATATTGTCGCAAAAGGAAGGTCTTTTTCTTATAAACTTTCTGTCGAAAATGTAAGTGAAACAAAGGCCACAGTAGTCATTTTAAGTGATACTTTACCACTTGGCGTCAAGTATAAAAGTGCTACAGCGTCTAAAGGAGAAGTCAGTTTTGATATCGCTGCCAATGCAGTGGTACTTGAGATAGACGAAATTCTCCCTGCGGAAAAAATCACACTTGAAATTGAGGTAATAGCTGAGTCAATCGCCAGCATTGTCAATGTGGCTAATGTGGACTCCAATGAAAAAGATTCTAATCCGATAGACAATACTGCAAGTGCATCCCATCGCCAATTGGACTTCTCGATTCCAAATGCTTTTTCACCAAATGGTGACGGGATCAATGAAGAATGGGTAGTCAAAGGCCTATTGGATATCTATCCAAATAATAGACTCGTCATTGTGAACAGACTTGGAGTCGAAGTCTATAAAACCAACAATTATAAGAACGATTGGAATGGGCAAGGAGTAGGAGAAGGCACTTATTTCTACCAGCTGAGCCTTACCTCACAGGATGGAAGAGAGGAAGTTTTCACCGGTTATCTGACCGTAATCAAGTAGAATTATGAAAAAATTATCTATTTTATTTTTCTTTATGGTGATGTTTTCCCAACATTTGTTTGGACAGCAAGTGCCGCAATTTAGCCAATACATGTTCAACCCATTGTTCATCAATCCTGCCTATACCGGATATAAGGAGCAACTGTACCTCCAGACCTATTATAGAAAACAATGGACAGGAGTAGACGGAAGTCCCGAAACTTTCGCCATCGGTGCGGATGGTTACCTGCCCGAATCTAGGATTGGAGTCGGCTTGGTCGGTGTGGCTGATAAGATCGGCGCCCAGCGAACCAATGCAGTCTATGGAAATATTGCCTATCACCTTCACATTGCACAGTCAAGTTACCTGAGCTTTGGGATGGGGATTGGCTTGATTGGATCGATGATAGACGGGCAGATGCTTACTACCGGCAATCCAAATGATCCAAGTATCCCAGCTGTCAAAAACCAGATTTCCTATCCAGATCTCAAATTAGGGCTGTTTTATTATGATGACAGCAAGTTTTTTGGAATGGCGGTGGACAATATGATTACACCGATGAATGAATCAGAAAATACAGATATATTCGTCGATCCTAGGACACATTTTTACCTTACCGGTGGTGGATTGGTAGAATTATCTCCAGATTTTGCGCTCCGCCCGACCTTCATGATGATAGAAGATTTCAATGCCCCTTCCAGAATTGACTTGACAGCCTCTATGGTCTACAAAGAAAAATTCTGGTTTGGGACCACTTACAGAACAGCCTTGGATTATGCCAACCGGGCCACTTCTGACAATTTAAAAAAAGGAACAGCCGTAGTCTTTCTATTTGAGTTCTTTGTCAAAAACGGACTTAGAGTAGGCTATGCATATGATCATAACATTACAGGATTCAATGTCAGGAATTTTTCCACGCACGATATTTCGATAGGGTACATGTTTGCCCCAAGTCTCGTCAGGGTGGTTTCTCCAAGACATTTCTAAATACCAAAACCATGAATAAAAGATACCTACACCTCCTATTTTTAGTCCCGATCGTGGTTGGGACCTCCTGCTCTTCATACAACAGTAGTATCAAAAGAGCCAACCAACACCTTGAGTTATTTAATTTCAAGGATGCTTCCTATGAGTTTGGCGAAGCATGGGAAAAGAAAGAAGACAATGAAACGGCCAGAGGCCTAGCCTATTCCAATTACAAAATGAGGGATTTTGGCAAAGCGGCTGCATGGTACCGGTTCTTGGATGACAAGGGCGAATTGACCACTGAGGATTCTTACCAATATGCCGAATCATTGATCGCCAATTCAAAATTTGACGAGTCAGCCAAAGTGTTGGACAAGATGATATTGAAAGATGGTGAAATCGGTAAGCAGCCTAAATGGATGATGCTAAGAAAATCATCAGGAGAGGCAAAATCAATTTTGAACACGCCTTCAAAGTATCAGATCAAACCTTTAAAATCCTTGAATACAACTTATTCGGAATTTGGGCTTACGATCGACGAGGGAGTGATTTATTTCAGTTCAGATCGCCTTTCTGACAAAAAAACAGGAGGAGGCTTAACAGATAACCTCAAAAACCAAAGGTATGGCTGGACAGGCAATGGATTTTTGACAGTCTATGAAGGGAATCTAAATGAAAAAAATGATGACTTGGAAAATATTGTTTCTTCCAAGGTCTTCAAAAATGAAAACCATATTGGCCCGATTCACAAGTCGGGGAGTATGATGTTTTATACCGTGACGGAAGCCGGAAATGAAACCAACAAAAGAGAAGGAAGACGCTTTGGATTGACTTTGTATCCAGAAATTTTGTATAGAGAAAAGAAGACAGATGGAACATTTGGCGAAGCAAAATCACTGAGCATCAATTCTTCCTTAAAATATGCCGTGGCTGATCCATTCTGGGATGAAAGCAAAAAGAGATTGTACTTCTCTTCTGACATGCCGGGAGGCTTTGGTGGAAGTGATATATACTATCAGGATTACTTAGGAAATGGCCAATGGTCACCTGCTGTCAACCTTGGGAAAGATATCAATACCTTCGGAAACGACAGGTCCCCTTTCATCTATGATGATATCTTTTACTTTTCTTCCGAAGGATTCGGTGGATTGGGTGGATTGGACATTTATAAATCTAATATGGTGGGAACCTCATTTTCTACCCCCCAAAACCTCGGTGTCCCTTTCAATTCCAATAAAGATGATTTCTTCTTTTTCAAAGACAGATCACGGAATGGGCAGGTATTCCTTACTTCTGATAGGAATGGAAGTGTAGGATTGGATGACATCTATTATGTGGAGGAGCTTGAAGAAGAGTTCTTTACTGTCACAGGAGTCGTGAAGGATAAAGAAACCGGAGAGCCGATAGAAAACACAGTTGTAACCTTGACGGATACTGCCTCAGGTGTCAATACCTCTGTGGTGAGTGATGACAAAGGAAGGTTTACTTTCTTCTTGCCGCTCAATAATACATACACCATTGAAACTGTCACTTCTGGGTATTTTAATCAAGTAAAAGAAGGATTCTCCACCAAGCCTAACCAAAACAATAAATTGGATCTCAATGTATTCTCAGAGAAGGTTTCCTTTGAAAAAGGCATCAGAATTTTTGATATCTATTATGATTACAACAGTGCAGCGATCAGATCGGATGCTTCCATTGAATTGAGGAAAATCATCGAGGTCATGAGGGACAATCCGCAGTTTAGACTTCAGATGTACTCCCACACCGATTCAAGAGGAAAGGCAGAATACAATGTGAAGCTGTCAGAGACAAGAGGTCTGTCAGTGATGAACTACCTGAGTACCGAGGGTATCGCTTCGAGAAGAGTGAGGTCTGTAGGAATGGGAGAATCAAGACTAGTCAATGACTGTGTGGATGTCGTGGAATGCGACGAAGAAGAGCACCAAAGAAACAGAAGGACTGAATTCGTCATCATGAACTTGGCTTCCTTTGAAAAAGATCTTCCTTATGAATCCTTCAAATTTGAAGATCCGGACCAAAAAGAAAGAATAGAAACCCTTGCCGTTCCTGAACTCCAAGCCGTACCGGTCAATGTGGAAGTGGTGGTATCTGAAGTGGAAGATGACGAAATTGACGAATCCGTTTCGGGTGCTTACACTGTTACCCCATCCAACAATTTCAACCATTATATCATCATCGAAAGCTGGCAAACAGAGTATATGGCAAGTTTGAGAGCCAAGGAACTTTCAGGTACCTACAAAGTCAACGTGGTACCACCAACAGACGGAACTTCCAATTACAGGCTTTCTGTGGCAGTATATCCAAGCATGGAAGAAGCCGCAAGGAATGTGAACAGGTTCAGAAAAGAATTCAATGACGAGACCATCTGGATTTTGGCTTATTGATGCAAAAGGAATAATGACAGATGACCCCTGCCTGCCGCAGGGATGACGGGTGTCTGCTGCTTTTGAGCATCTGAACTAGGCCTTAGCAAATTTAGCCTTACAGTAAAAAAATAGCTTAAATCGGGCTATTGAATTGAAAATTAATTTCCCGCAGTTCCCTAATTTGAATAGGTAAAACCTGTTTAGATTTGGGAACTGAGGGATTTTTTAATTTTTCTTGTAATTGAATGCGAAAAAAGAAAGATAAAAATTCCATCCTGAATTGTCAGTCGTTTGATTTTGTGTCCACAATTTTGGTCCACTAAATGGATTGGTTTGGTGTCAAATATTGAACAATCTATATTTTTAACTTCAAAATTTGCTTTTTTAAATTAAAAGCGTTAGATTATTTGGAGTTTTTCAATTATTTCAATATAATCTAACCTAACATTTTATGAAACAGATTTTGTTAACACTGATTGTAATAGTTATTGTCGGTGGGACTGTCCATGCACAGTCAACGGCTACGGCCACACCTGACCCAGGAATTACGGTTTACATGTACCGCAAGGTGCCTGATGACAAACGGGATGAATTTATCAAAAGAGAGACTACGTATTGGGCTGAAATGGTACGCAAAGAAATCCCGAAAGGTAATATCACATTCTGGGCGCTCCTTGAAAAAGTGGGTGGTTATGATATGGAAAATTCCTCGAATTTTCTTTTCGTAAATACCTTCAAGGACATAGACGCGCTAAATGACATGTGGGGCAATATCACGACAGCATTTCCGAACGTAACAATGGATAAAATGGAGACCAATTCCATTAGCACCACCACCAGCGTGTTGTTTCTCAGGAATACCGGTTGGCAGGAAGCCACCGGTGTAGTAGCAGATAAGGATTTCAAATTTATTAATATGATTTATCACAATTCTTCGAATCCTAATGCGTTCGTTGAACTGGAAAATAAACATTGGGGACCGTTCATTAAAACCGTCATGGACAATAACCAAACCGGCCAACGAGGATGGGGTAATTTAGTTGTGCTCTCACCTCGTTCCAATAAAATGAATTTTAATTCAGTTTCAATAGATGTTTACCCAACCCTGAAAGAAGCACTGATGCCTACGTGGGATTCCAAAATAGTTGTTCCCGAAGGTCTGACTGAAATCGGTAAAATGGAAACCGCCCCAAGAAGTCAGGTAATCTATCGGATTGTCAAAGTGGTTAATTAATTTTATTGGTCCTGATAGGAAGACTACATCCGCTGAAGTAGTTTTTCATATTTAAGAAAGCCCTTTTATTAAGGGCTTTCTTCTTTCAGTTAGGTTGATTGTTAGAGTCTGGTTGTCCCCACTTTATCGGCAAGCTGTTCCTGTGTTATAAGAAATGAAAAAGTTTTATATGATGGTCCAATAGGTTTTGAAGTTTACTCATAAATTTTAAAAAAAAGCCAGGTTCTTACCTGACTTTCAATTCTTCTTTTTAGCATTTTCAATTTAAACCCCACCAAATAAACCCTGAAGTTCAAAATCCGCAGCTATGGACTTTGGACCATGGTCTGTCAAACTATCCCTCAATCCTCCACCAAAGTGAATACCATCTGACGGAATTTCCAGCCTGTTTCCTCACCGATTCCTTGGGTTTGTTTCATGAGGATACCGATGATTTTTTCCTCCGGATCGGCAAAATATTGGGTATTGAAATAGCCTCCCCAATCGAATGTTCCTACACTTCCTTCACCTCCTTCTGCGATTCCTTTCTCATTGACCACACCAAAAGCCAACCCGTAATGCTTTCCGCCGCCCCAAAGATTTCCGGTCTGGTTTTGCATCATGGTTTCGATGGTAGTTCGGCTGAGGATCCTGACACCGTTAAGTTCGCCGCCATTGAGGTACATCTGAAGGAAAGTAGCATAATCCTTAGCAGTGCTGGAAAGTCCTGCCCCTCCTGAGAAGAATCTTTTTGCACCGGTAATGGGGTAATTGGGATCATAGAATGTGGTCGGAAAACCTTCCCATTTACCATTGGTTTTGCGGTGGATGGTTACCAATCTTGAGGCTTTTACCTCAGGAAGGTAAAACCAAGTATCCTGCATGCCCAAAGGTTCAAACAAACGCTCCCTCAAAAACTGATCGAATGGCTTGCCTGACACGATTTCTACCAAATAACCCAATACATCCAATCCTTCGGAGTAAGTATATTTTTCTCCCGGATGATGGTGGAGTGGCAGTTTGGCCAACTTCTTCACATTTTCACTGATGCTGATATTTTGGGTAGTATAGAGGTCAATGATGCCGGCTTTGTTATAGATCATCCTCATCCGTTCGTCTCCATCAATCACGCCATAACCCAAACCCGAAGTATGGGTCAACAGGTGGCGGATGGTGATTTTCTTGTTGGCGGCAACTGTCGTGTAGGAAGTGTCGCCATAGCGGAAATTCTGCAAAACCTGCGGATTTTTGAATTCAGGGATAAATTTCGAAATCGGATCGTCCAACCTGAATTTCCCTTCTTCCCACAGCATCATCACAGCTGTGGAGGTGATGGCTTTTGTCTGGGAAGCGATCCTGAAAATCGCGTCTTTCTGCATGGCTTTGCCGGATTCCACATCTGCAAATCCTTTCGCCGAGTGGTAGACGATTTTACCGTTGCGGACGATGAGCGCTACCAAACCCGGTAATTCTTCATTTTTGATGGACTCCTCCAACATGGCATCCAATTTCTTTAACCGTTCGGGGGAAATGCCCACGCTTTGGGCTGCAGCTTCTGATAGGGGAGGAGATTTTTTGATGGAGGTGGTTTGGGCTATTCCAAGTATGCAGATAAACTGAAGTGTCAATACAAGAATGGTTTTTCTGGTTATCGAATTCATGTTGATTTTGTGTTTAGGGATTGGAAGAAAAGCAAATATTTGAAACTTAAAATTGAAATCAATCATCAATCAGAGAATAAACCATTTGTTTGAATTTCCATCCTGTGGGTTCATTTCCGCCTAATGTTTGCTTGAGAATGATGCCAATGATATTTTCTTTTGGATCAGCGAAATATTGCGTATTGAAAGCACCTCCCCATTCAAAGGTCCCAAGACTCCCAAGTCCGCCTTTTGCTATGGTTTTTTCGGAAGTGACAGCAAAGGCAAGTCCATGATAGGTGCCTACATTTTCGTCTAATTCAACAGATTGGTTAGCCATCATGGTCTCTATCGTATTCCTGCTCAGAATCCGGACTCCATTGTATTCTCCACCATTAAGGTACATCTGCAAAAACTTAGCATAATCCATGGCCGTACTGCTGAGCCCTCCTCCTCCTGAAAAAAGGCTTTTTGATCCTGATATCGGAAAGGAGCTGTCCCAACCCATGTTTGGATCAGGTTTGATCCATTTACCTTCGTGGGGAACATGTACCTCTACTAAACGTGGAGCTAGGTTTTCAGGCAGGTAAAACCAAGTATCCTTCATTCCCAAAGGTGAAAAAATCCGTTCCTGAAAAAATTTATCCAATGGCATCCCGGAAACAACTTCCACCAAATAGCCCAAAACATCAATGCTCATGGAATATCTAAATTTCTCGCCAGGATTCTGAATGAGGGGTAATTTCGCCAATTTCTTAATGTTTATCTCATTCGTCATTCCCTTGGTATCAAAAGCCTCAACGATTCCTTCTTTTTGGTAAATCATCCTTATCCGCTCATCCTGATCAATGCCTCCATAGCCAATCCCTGCACTATGGGTCAATAGGTGGCAGATGGTGATCTCTTTGTTGGCAGCTACTGTCGTGTAGGAGGTATCACCATAGCGGAAATTCTGCAAAACCTGCGGGTTTTTGAATTCAGGGATGAATTTCGAAATCGGATCGTCCAACCTGAATTTTCCTTCTTCCCACAGCATCATCACAGCAGTGGAGGTGATGGCTTTTGTCTGAGAGGCAATTCTGAAAATGGCATCTTTCTGCATGGCTTTTCCTGATTCCACATCTGCAAATCCTTTTGCAGAGTGGTAGACGATTTTACCATTGCGGACGATGAGCGCTACCAAACCAGGCAATTCTTCATTTTTGATGGACTCCTCCAACATGGCATCCAATTTCTTTAAGCGCTCGGGAGAAATGCCCACACTTTGTGGAGTGGCTTCAGATAGAGGAGGTGATTTTTTGAGTGAGGTGGTTTGGGCCATTATGCTTGAACTGACCAAAAGACAGAGCAAGAATTGGAAGATTGATCTTGGGTTGATGTTCATAGGAATGGGATTGAAAATGGTTTATTAAGATAATGAAAAAGTCTATTTTATACTGTCAATGATATTTGTACGGTCGTTTATTTTGGTTTTTTGTTCTCAAATGCCTGTTCGAAATTGGGGACACAGTGGAAATCAAAAAAAAAAAATGTAAAAAATGGCTTTTAGAAATCTTTCATTTATACAATCGGTAAAATCCATAGGGTGCGTTTTCTTATTTTTAGATTCAAGAAATCCAAAGCAGGCCTATGTATTTGATCCAATTTATTTTCTTCTTAACCTTCATTTTTGGCGGAGTCGAGACTGTCGAACATTCCCAAAGCGAAACCCACATCCGCATCAACCAACTCGGTTACCTGCCTTTTGATACCAAAGTTGCGGTAGTTTTCAGTAAGAATACTGTCAAAGAAAACTTCCAACTCATCAACCAAGCCACCGGAAAAGTAGCTTTGGAAATCAAGCCCGAAAGACTCCAAACCAACGAATGGGGAGGTTTCCTCTATTGGGAAGCGGATTTTTCTCAAGTCACCGAACCTGGAGATTATTTACTGAAAGGCAAAAAAAGCAATACCCAATCCGCAGTTTTTCCGATCGGGGAGGGGACCTACTCCGGACAACAGGAATCTCTCTTGGAATTTATGCGGCAACAGCGCTGTGGTTACAATCCCACTTTGGACATGGTCTGCCATGAAAAGGACGGACGGACTTTCTTTGGTCCGATGGCAGACAGCACCTATGTGGACCTGAGTGGCGGCTGGCACGATGCCGGCGACCAACTCAAATACCTCATCACTTCCAGCTATGCTACTGCACACATGCTGATGGCTTATGAACTGTATCCCGACAGGTTTGAGGACAAGGTAAATGCCTTGGGTCAATCCGGTCCAAACGAAATAGCAGACGTGTTGGACGAAGCCAAGTGGGGGCTTGATTGGATTCTCAAAATGCATCCGGCACCTAACCAACTTTTCCATCAGGTAGCAGACGACCGGGACCACCGGGGATTCAAGATTCCAAATCAGGACAATGCGGATTATGGTTGGGGTGCCAATTCCTACCGGGCAGCATACTTTGCAACGGGCAAGCCACAAGGCCTGATGAAGTACCAAAGCGAGGCGACCGGAATTGCCAACCTTGCGGGAAGAAGTGCTGCGGCTTTGGCTTTGGCGGCAAGGATCTGGGAAAAGGATTTGAAAGATCCTGAGTTTGCCGAGACATGCAGGAAAGCGGCCATTTCCCTTTATCAAATGGGTAGGAAGCAGGAAGGCTACCAACAGGGTAATTCCTACGGTGCACCTTACCGCTACAATGAAGAAACCTGGGCGGATGACATGGAATGGGCTGCCGCCGAATTGTATAAAACCACCAAGGACAAAACCTACCTGGAGCAAGCCAAAAAATATGCGGTGCTGAGCAATACGGCTGACAGTTGGACCGTCAAAGATTCTGCTTCCCATTACCAGTTGTATCCATTTATCAACATGGGACATTTTGCACTTCATGGAGTCGTGGATGCGGATTTCCAAAAAACCTTGGAGGGATATTACCTTGACGGAATCAAATATACCCTGAAGCGGGCACAGCAAAACCCTTTTCACGTGGGAGTTCCTTTCATTTGGTGCAGCAACAATCTCTTGACAAGCTTGGCGACTCAGGTGATTTTGTATGAGAAAATGAGCGGAGACAAACAGTTTGAACCCTTTTTGAAGGCACAAAGGGATTGGCTATTTGGTAGAAATCCATGGGGAACATCGATGTTTACCATGATGCCTGAAGGAGGAGAATATCCCGTCGAGGTGCACACAGCGCCCTTTGTGATGTTGGGCATGCAGGTGCCCGGAGGATTGGTAGATGGACCGGTCTATACTTCGATTTACAAAAACCTGTTGGGTTTGACGCTTTTGAAACCGGATGTTTTTGCCCAATTCCAAAATGAACATGTTGTCTATCATGACGATGTGGGTGATTACAGTACCAACGAACCCACCATGGATGGCACCGCCGGATCTATTTTGATGATGACATATTTTAGTAGGTGAAAAAGTCCATTGTCCACAGTCCATAGTCCACCTGCGTTATTATAATTGGCATTTACAGAAAGGGGAATGACATATTGGAATATTGAGGTTCAATAGAAATGTGGCTTTAGCCCATTCACAAATAAATGCCAAGCAAAAAATGGGCTTTAGCCAAAACAATGAGATTGGATGTAAGAAGGTGGATAGGATTTGGCTAAAGCCGGGGAGATCGCTGCTTTTATTTCCCCTCCAGCTAAAGCAGGAGGAAATTTAATAAAAAAAGCCCCAAAATCGGGGCTTTTTCTATAGTTAAACGGGTTTATAAAAACGACTAAAGCATTTAAATGATATTAGTAGATATTGGGATAAAATTTGATATTACTTTGATCAAGCATCAATATCCAACAAATCAATTTTTTGAATATCCATCAATATCTTTTCATATTGACTTACTGAATCCAAATTTCCTTTCCTCTTTTTCCTGCATCCGGAGGTCAAAAACCATGCACACATTGCGGATAAATGGAAGCCCGGTTGACAGGATTTTGATTCCCTTGGCGTCAAATTCGATGATTCCCTCTTCGGCAAAAGTTTTCAGTTTATCCCAATTCCTTTTTCCCAAGACAGAATAGTAACAGAAATTCCATTCCGCTTCATGGTTGCAGATCAGTTTCAAAATCAGGTTTCTGGTTTCGATGTCTTCCTTGCTCATGAGATGCCCTTTGCTGATGGCAAAATGTCCCAAGCTGATTTGTTCTTTGTAAAGGTCAATTTCCTTGGTGTTTTGGGCGTAGGCATAATACACATCGGAAATGGAACTGTTGCCTAAGCCAAGCAAAATTTTGGAAGGAGATGTAGTATAACCCATGAAATTACGGTGGAGGGTTTTGTTTTTCTTGGCGATATAAAGCGGATCATTTTCCAGTGCAAAATGGTCCATCCCAACCTCCAGGTATCCCATCTCTGTGAGGATCTCTTTTCCTTTTTCGTAGAGGTTTCTTTTTTCTGATTCCTTGGGGAGAAATTGCTCAAAACTTTTTTGAGCAGGAAATGCCGATGGCAGGTGCGCGTAGCTGTAGAAGGCAATGCGGTCCGGTTTGAGTTCGGCCACTTTATCAAAAGTAGCGCTGATCGTCTCGGTTGTCTGATGTGGCAAACCATAGATCAGGTCAAAATTTACCGATGTGTAGCCTATTTCCCGTGCTACATCGGTGGCTTCCTTGACCCGCTCGAAGGGCTGAATGCGGTGAATGGCTTTTTGGACTTCCCCGTTGAAATCCTGAATGCCGTAACTCACCCTTCGGAAACCCAAATCAAACAAAGTCTTCAAATGTCCGCGCGTAGTATTGTTGGGATGTCCTTCAAAACTGAATTCGGCATCGGGCATGACTTCTGAACTTTCGATGATTATTCCCAACATTTCTTCCAATGATTCAGGGGAAAAAAATGTGGGTGTCCCCCCTCCAAGATGGATTCCGGCAAGTTTGGGTTTTGTATCTAATATTTTCAAATAAGCATCCCACTCATTCATGATAGAAGTGATGTATGGCGTTTCTACAGCGTGGTTTTTGGTAATCCGCTTGTTGCAGCCACAGTAGGTACAGAGGCTTTCGCAATAGGGAAGATGGATATAAAGTGTGATTCCTTCCGAATCTCCAAAGTCTTCATAGGCCTTTTTGACCAAACTGATCCAACCCCGTTCATTGAGGTCGTCTGCCCAGAGTGGTACTGTCGGGTAGGAAGTGTAGCGTGGCGCGGGAACGTTATATTTTTGAAGAAGATCGGCAGAAATATCAGTCATGTTAATAATTATTTCCTACAAATCTCCCTTTTTTAGCTACCGATTTTTATGACCAATGCTGCTGTATAAGATGATAAATGTCATGGTTTTTCTTTTTTTGGAAATGGTTCTTAGAAATTATCCTTCGCATTTTTGTTCAAAGAGACTGACATATTTCACTATGTTATTCTTGAAAAAATAAGGGAGATATATTTTCACATCAATCCCGAAAGGGATTAAATACCTTTAGGTTATTTACCCCGGATAGAATCCGGTGTCGGCTGAAATCCTGAAAATGGCAGACAACCCTGATAGGGGTTGAATAAATAGCAAATACAGATTTTTAACCTTACTGAATCTTCCTTTACAATTCTTATTTTCAAAAAGTAAAAATCCTAACAGAAAGAAAAGGATGGACATTAAAGCTTAATTTGATATTTTTAGGATCAACCAACCATCCAAACCCATGAAAACCCATTCCACTGACAGTTCCCGAAGAAAATTTTTAGCCAAATCAGCGACACTCGCAGCAGGTTCTGTATTTCTCAATGGTATTGCTGAAGCACTCACCCTCCACGATAATCCTGCTGCAAAAATGAAAATTGCGCTCGTTGGTTTGGGAGTTCGTGGATCCAATATGTTTGGGAGAGACGTGCAAAACGTTTATAGGGATCAGATCGAATTTGTAGGCCTATGCGATATCAATCCCGGCCGTTTGGAATTTGGAAAGAAGCATCTTGGGGTAGATTGCCCGCTGTTTACAGATTTTGACCAAATGCTCGCTGAGCGCAAACCGGACGTGGTCATCGTCACCACGATGGATTCTACCCACCACATCTTTATCATCAAGGCCTTGGAAGCAGGGATCAATGTCATCACCGAGAAACCAATGACTACCGATGAGGACAAGTGCCAAGCTATCCTGGACGCCGAGCGCAAATCCGGCAAAAAGGTCATCGTCACCTTCAATTACCGCTATTCTCCCCACCGTCAGCGGATCTTTGAAATCCTCCGCAACGGAGAAATCGGAGACATCACCTCCGTGGATTTTCATTGGTACCTCAATACTTCCCACGGAGCAGATTATTTCCGCAGGTGGCATGGGTACAAAGCCAAAGGAGGAACATTGCTCGTCCACAAATCCACGCATCACTTTGACCTGCTCAATTGGTGGTTGGACTCGGATCCTGAGGAGGTTTTTGCTTACGGCGCTTTGGAGTTTTATGGGAAAAACGGCCCTTTCCGCGGCACGAATTGCCGTCCCTGTCCGCACAAAAACAAGTGCGATTTTTATTGGGACATTACCAAAAGTAAGCACATGGTCGACCTTTATGTCAACAATGAGCACCACGATGGTTACCTTAGAGACGGTTGTGTATTTAGGGAAGATATTGATATTTATGATAAAATGGCCGTTCAGGTCCGGTATATGAATGGGGTGCAGGTGAGTTATTCACTGACGACATATTCACCCTATGAAGGTTACCGCATCGCCTTCAACGGTACCAAAGGCCGCGTGGAGGCTTGGATCAAAGAAAGCCAACCTTGGGAGGAAAAGGAGGAGGACGAAATCCGCCTGACCAAAAATTTTGGAGAAACAGAACTCATCGTGATTCCACATGGAGGTGGTGGTCATGGGGGTGGAGATACCCGTCTCAAAGACAAACTTTTCCTAGATCCCAATATGGCCGATCCTTACAGCCAATCTGCCGGAACCCGTGACGGGGCCATGTCCATCCTTGTCGGCATCGCCGCCCGCAATTCCATCGAATCCGGCAAGCCCATCAAAGTCGCCGACCTGACTGATATTGAATTGAAAAAAAGCGGGAGGGGGAAGTAGAGGAAAGGGACGGAAGTCAGAAGACGGAAGACAGAAGAAGAGTAGGTGGTTGAATGGAATCAAGTTTTAAAAACAAGGTATCAAGTATTAAATACCAAGTATCAAGTACAAGGCAGTAGGACTTGAGAACACGAGAAGTTGGACAACCAGATAACAATTAGAACCACTACAACAACTACAACTACAACATTTACACCTGTCTGCATTGTTAAAACCACTTACCAAATTACTACACCTTCACTCTCCCATCCATATCTTCTCTGTCTTTTTCGGGGAAAAGGGGGAATTTGACAGGTTTGTTGTCGCGGGTAGACCGGTAGATGGCGGTGAAAAGCTCCACTGTTTTCCGTCCTTCTTCTCCAGTGATTAGGGGTTCTCGACCTGCTGTAAGCGCATCCAAAAATTCCTCAATCTGCTTTTCGATATAATAAACTGTAGGATCAATGCTGTTGAATATCTCTGTGTCTTCTCTTGTCCATTCCGCAATCAGATGTTCCTCTCCCGGAACTGTCCAAAGGTCATTGACCGGAGGCCCGGCAATGCTCGAAACGCCGGCGATAAACATGGCGCCGGCCTCAGGGGTGACGCCTACGGAAGCGCCGTTGCTACCGTGAATCTGCACTTTGGTATGGATTCCAGGTTTTTGGCAGTTGCTGAGGAAGATGCTTCCCAGACCTCCGTTTTTGAATTTGACGATTGCCAAAGCTGTGTCTTCCACTTCGATATAAGGATGGGTCATATTGGCCCAAGTACCATATACTTCATCGATTTCTCCCATCAGCCAAACAAGGAGGTCTAGCTGATGCGGTGCCTGATTGACCATCACGCCGCCGCCTTCGTGTTCCCATGAACCTCTCCACGGATCGGATTTGTAGTATTTCTCATCTCTCCAACTCAGCATGTTGATAGTACCGAGGATGGGCCTGCCAATTTTGCCATCGTCAATGGCTTTTTTCAATCTGATCACGGGTTCGTAGAATCTCCTTTGGCTGATCGTCCCAAGTTTCTTGTTGTATTTTTTACCCGCAGCAATCATCACATCACAGTCCTCCAAAGTTGAAGCCAAGGGTTTTTCGACAATCACATGTGCGCCTGCTGCCATGGCTTCGAGAGTGGGGTCGAGGTGGTTTGGATGTGGTGTGCAGACCATGACGAGGTCGAGTTTTTCCTTTTCCACCATCTCCGTGATATTGTCATAGGCATTGACGCCATATTCCGAAGCAAAAGATTTTGCTTTGTCCAAAGTCCTGCTGAACACCGCCGCAAAATCCGAGGTTGGCAGGTGCTTCAATGCTTTGGCGTGAAGGTGAGCGACTTTGCCGCAGCCGATGATTCCGGTTTTATACATATTGCTTAGGGTTGAAGGATTACTTTGTTTAGGCCGGGTTCTTTGGCATACAGCCTTTTGAACCAAGCTGCACCATCTTCTAATTGGGCTGTCGCACTCAGTAAGGAGTCCACATCGACGAGCCCTTTTTCGATCAATTCGAGGACGATGCCGTATTCTCCCGCAATGGCACAACTGCCTTGCAAGCGAACTTCACGGGTGACAACAGCCTGAAGTGGGATTTCTACTTTTGGAGAAATATTGCCCACCAAGGTCACTGTGGCGGCTTTTCTTACATTTTCAATAGCCATTTTGATCGTTGCACTGACACCTACAGCTTCGAAAGCGACATCAGCACCACGGTTGTGGGTGAGTGCCAAAATGGATTCGTGGATATTAGAATCGGTAGCAGAATTAAAAGTATGGTCAGCCCCAAATTTTTTGGCAAGGGCCAATTTTTGGTCATCGATGTCAATGGCGATGATGGTACCTGCATTGGAAAGTTTGAGCAACTGCACCAAAAATAGCCCGATCATACCTGTGCCCACTACCAAAGCGGTGTCACGGAGATTGATGGGCGTGAGGTCGATCGCATGGGCCGCGACAGCCACTGACTCCACCATAGCGGCTTGCTCGAAAGTAACCGAATCCGGCAAATGGTAAAGGATATGTTCAGGCACAACGACAAATTCCGCAAAAGCGCCGTGTCTCTTATATTCCTTGGGAGAAACCCCAAGCACCATCCGGCTGTCGCTGAGGTTGTATTTTCCTTTGAGTGTGTACCAATCGTCAAGGTCATAAACCGTGGAATCGAAGGTAACCCGGTCGCCGACCTTGTAGTTTTTGACTAAAGAGCCAGCTTCGACAATCACTCCGGATGCCTCGTGGCCCATGATCAGGGGAGGATTTCTCCTTCCCGAACTCCCGTCAAAACCATGGATATCGCTCCCGCAAATTCCGCAGGCCTTGACTCTGACCAAAACCTCATTGGGTTTGTATGTCGGTTCGGGCATGTCTTTATACACCAGATTATTGTAGGATTCCAGTACCAGCGCTTTCATATTCAGGGGCAAAGAGTTAGAAAATAAAAATAAGGGAAATTTTGAAGAAATAGGAAAGCTTATGGTCGAATGGACCAATTAGATGCGGAAAGGATTCCGCTCCATAAATTTCTATTAATTTCAGTACAAATAAATGGTTAGAATTTCGATGAACGACATTTATTGACTCTTTTTATAAACCAATTTTTCACAAAAATCCTTACATTTAATTAAAGTTACGGTTATGATTAAAGAAACTGAGTTAAGAAACAGGCTTTCCAAAAAAATCAAACAGATACCTTCAGATAAACTGGAGTTGTTGGAGAATTTTATCCTTAAGCTTGAAAACCCTACCTTAAATAAAGAAGAGATTTTGTCTTTTTCTGGTTCATGGAATGATTTGGATAAGGATATAGCAAATGACTTTACTGAAAGATTGATTGCAAGAAGAGAAAACAGTAAAAGAAGAATAGATGGATAGAGTAATGATTGATACTGATATCCTTTCATATTTTTTTAGAGGAGATCAAGAGTAAAGATTAAATTCAAGGAATATTTAGAGCATTGATTTACTGATTGCCGGAATAGCTATTGAAAATAATTTGACATTGGTAACCAATAACGTGAATCATTTTGGTAGAATAAGGGATTTGAAAATTCAAAATTGGAAAAGCAAATAGTCTGATTTCCTGAGCCAATCGATATGCCTAATTATTTCCAATCCCAGTCTTTCACCAACGCTGATTTTGAATCTAAGCCTTTTGTCAAAGGGGAATATGAGTCGTGTGTTTTTAAGGGCTGTGATTTAGCAAATTCAGACTTGTCAGGTTCAATTTTTATAGAGTGTGAATTTTTGGGTTGTAACCTGCGCATGGCAAATCTTTTCAAAACAGCCTTTAGAGAGGTCAAATTCAAAGACTGCAAGTTATTGGGTTTGCGATTTGACAAATGCGAAATCATAGGATTGGTCTTGGGATTTGAGAATTGTGTTTTTGACCATGCTGCATTTTACAGAACAAAGCTGCAGAAGACGGTTTTCAAAAATTGCAGGTTGAAGGAGGCTGACTTCTCAGAGGCGGATTTTAGTGCTTCGGTTTTTGATGGCTCTGATCTTTCGGGGGCGGTTTTTGACAATGCTATTTTAGAAAGAGCTGATTTCCGGCTTGCTTCTAATTTTAATATCGATCCTGAGCGCTGCCGAATCAAAAAAGCGAAATTCTCTCTCGAGGGACTCCCGGGATTATTGGGAAAATATGGGATTGAAATTGGTTAGTTAACCTCACTAGTTCAAGTCTTCAGACTTGGACTTCCGAATTCACTTCATTATTTTTACCGCAATAGACACGAAGGCTTCGCAAAGGTCGCAAAAGGGGATTGATAATAAAATTTACCACAGAGTTCCCAGAGAACTCAGAGATAAGGGGGCATCATTCATAATTCTGAATTCGTCATTTATTTTCCTCTACGTCTTTGCGTGGGTTTCTTTTAGATTTCTCTCTGCGTTCGAAATGAAAAAGGGGAAGTTTTTCTTTCTTCGAAACATATTAAGAGATCCGACTTCTTTCTCTTTTTTTTGTCTCAGCGTCTTTGCGTGAGCAATAAAAAACACCTCCAGTCTTGAACCAAAAATCACATTTCCTTAAACTCCACCTTGCTGATGATATCCAAAGTCACGTGAAGCATCACTGCAGCCACTATGAATATTCCCATGCTGATACCGATCATACCATAGACAAACTGACTGGAAATGATGAATCCAAAAAGTCCTGCGGCGAGGGAAGGCAAAATCCCAAATAAAAACACGCCACCGATAATTACCGGTTTGATAAGCTTGCGGTCCCAACCTTCCTCAAACCCCACCTGCGTTGTCAGCGTAATCGCAAAACCCGTCAAGTAAAATGCCACCATACTATAAGGAAACAGCAATATCAATCCCCAGCTCAAGCCCGCTATCATCACTGTGGGAACTATCAGAATCACCGCAAAAATCAAGGTCTGATAAATGTCCAACTTGATCATGTTCCAGAATTTGGAAGGCCATGATGCGGGAATTAAAATGAAATATGGTTTTTTCAAATCTCCAACGCTGGATCTCCCCATTCCAGCCATAAAGTAAAAACCGACCATCATCATCAAATAGGCATAGATGATCTTGTGTGAAAACCAATCAAAATTAGACAATACGGCCATGATGATGGCAATCGCGGCAAATCCCAATCCATACAGTCCAAATAAAGGATGAAAATCCTGTCTCGAACTGTGGACGTAATTTCTCCAATACAGCGCTGTAGCGCCGATTCCAAAATCTTTCAGGTCCAGTTTTTTATTGAGATTCAAACTACCTGTGGATTCTGAGGCTTGTTGCTTTCCTTTTGCTTTTTCCTTTACCTCTTCATTTGATTGGGTAGAATCGAGTACATCTTCGTAATAGTGTCCCGCATGAGCCATTACAAGTTGTACAATAATCAAAAAGGATAATATATATACTCCAATGAAGCCAAGTGAAATCCAGATACTCTCATGACTTAAATAAGTAATGATTCCACGGCTCCAACCTACAAGAGGGAAGAAATCAAACCAAGAAGAACCAATCCAGGCAAACATTCCTTGCCAGAATTTTTCTGCCATCATACCGGGAATCAAGACCATCAAGAAGAGAATCACTCCTAGTGCAAATACACCGTTTTTGATATACCCGAGGATATTATATTTGGTATTGAGGGTGTAGATCAAAAACTTGATGGGTGACAGAATAAAAAAGAATAGGGTCACACCTATGGACATCAAAGCCAAATTCCAGAAATTGAGGTCAAAGACATCATTGAGCTGCGCAGTACTGTAAATGACGAATAGGAAAGATCCACCCAATGAAGGAATAATTGATCTTATCATGTAGTACATCAATAATTTCTGCGGGGAAACAGGCGAGGTAAAAAGCAGGTTTACATCGGCCATGCTGAAAAAGCTGATATTTTTCTTGGTAGCCCTAAAAAGTTGAAACATCAGGAATGCCAAAGCCAATAAGGTAATTCCCCCTGCAATATTCTGAACTGCAAAATCCACTTGCTCCAATTGCCCTGCAGCATCCTGAAGGTCCCCGATTTCTTCTTTACTGATCTCTGTCTTTTTACCGGTTCTACGGAAATAGAAGAAACTGAAATAACCCAACACAAATACGTAAGGCAACAGCCTCAGGGGATTTCTGAGAATCAGTTTGATGTTATTGACCAGGATAAATAGGTCCTTGCGAATTAGAAGTTTGAACTCATACATCTTTGGTCAATTCTAAAAAGAGGTCTTCTAA
Organism: Aquiflexum sp. TKW24L; assembly: GCF_023502205.1. Lineage (GTDB taxonomy): Bacteria > Bacteroidota > Bacteroidia > Cytophagales > Cyclobacteriaceae > Cognataquiflexum. Next base: position 93,513 of record NZ_JAMFLG010000011.1, read on the forward strand.
ACTTGAATCTTGGGTGCTATCAAATGCTGTTTTGAGGTTGGCAAGTGTATCATTACCGATGATATTGCCATCTTTCATGATCATGATTCGATCAGCGATGGTTTCGACGCTGTCGATGAGGTGTGTACTGACCAAAATGGTTTTGCCCTGATCTTTGAGTTCGCGAAATATTTTTTTGGTGTTTTTGATCGCTTTTGGATCTAAACCGATCATAGGCTCGTCAAAAAACAATACCTGTGGATCAGGCAGCAAAGCACAACAGATAGAGACTTTTTGGCGCATGCCTTTTGACAAATCCCTTCCAAGTTTGTCCGCCTTGTCAGTCAGGTCATAGATTTCCATAAGTTCGGCCGCTTTGTCTTTCCAATCCTTGATGCCATAAGCCTGGGCGATAAACTGCATGTGTTCTTTGACCGTGAGCAGGTCATAGACATGGGGTGTTTCCGGGATATACGAGAAATATTTTTTTGCCGCTACTGAAAGATGGTCATGGCCGGCGATCTGGATCTCACCGGCTGTCTTGCGGAGCAGACCCACGATACATTTCATGGTGGTGCTTTTTCCTGCCCCATTGGGACCCAGAAGCCCGACGACTTCTCCGCCTTGTAATGAGAAACTGATGTTGTTGACGGCATTTTGTTTGCCGTATTTTTTGATTAATCCCGAAACCTCAAGCATGATGGATTACATAAAAATTTTTGATCTTCGGCAAATGTAACGCCTTCAGCGGATTTTGGTTTAGCACTTGACGATAAACGTGGATTTTCTTACATTAACAAGCATAATTCAAGATTACTTGAAAAAAACCACCCTTCAATATGTTCAGAATGATGCTTTTGAGATTCTTGATTCGTAAAAGGTCAAATAATTTCCATTTCAAAAAATAAACCCCCATTTCAATACCAAGCTGTTGAAAATGTACTCTTCCCTACGAACGGAACTGAATCCCGGAGGGATGGAGACATCTCTGAATGATGAAAAACCAATTTCTTTTGATCCCTCATAAAAGTTTGCTTCCTGCCTTTTGTATCCAATACTCAAGACAGATGCATGTTTTCCTTTTTTTGATTGGCGTCGGATTCCTATGCTCGGGTTCAAAAACAAACCTCCTTCATACCAGGACTCTGTCCACTCGGTTTCTACTCTTTTTTCCAACATGGCTGAGGCAGCCCCCAAGTCCATTCCAGCAAATAAGGTATGTCTTTTGCCTTTGTCCATGAAACCTCTCCAGCCTAAGCCCAATGGCATCAGGGTGAGATTAGGATAGGTATCCACTCCCACCAAAAATCCCGTGGCATGGTATTTATTGATCCACACGCCATTCAATGTTTGGAATGAAAAATTGACCCGTGTCGTGTATTCTTCAAAAAGGGTCTTCACCTGCCCGAACGAAGTGCCAAAATCTGTTTGGCTGAAAAAGGTTTTTTCTTGGGAATAGGCTTTTCCCAAAAAAGAAAAGAAGATCAGAAAAAGAAGCAGTGTTTTCTTCATTATCTCGATTTTGAATGGAAATACAACCCTCCAAGGGTTCGAAACCCTTGGAGGGTTTAAAGTTTTTTATAAATCAAACAATCACAGGATTTTTGACCTGAATGCAGCTTAGCGGTTTGAGTACAGACGGAGTGGAATAATCAAACTGACAAACCCCGTCGGGGCCGATTACAATCAATGATTTTGGACCAGGAATGATGTCCACGGATTTCATTGATTTCAAAAATTCAAGCTGATTTTTGTCGATGTTCATCACATCAGCCACATTGAAGCTTTTGAGGCCATGTTGTCCTTCAGCGATATAGAGGTAATCACCTGCAAGGGCCAAACCATGCGGATTCAACATGGTATAGGATTTCAATAACTTGGGATTGTAAGGATCTTTGATGTCCAATACCTGCAATTCATTAACTCCCTGACGGCAAAATTCGCCATTGCGGAGCGTCACAAATGCATAATTCTCATTGACGACTACAGGATCGCAGGCTGTGAAATGGGAATATTCAGCCATTTTTTTTGGATCTGAAGGCGTACTTGCATCATAGATATGCATGCCGGTGGTTGAACCGATGAAGAGTTTTTCCTGAAAAGGGAAAATGGTTTCAATTCCCCATCCTAACTCTATGTTTTTGATAAAGGTGGGCTCATCTTCTTTACTGACATCAAAAACCCTCAAGCTGTGTTGGTCCACTGCATATAAGTGTGCGCTCATCAGGGTGAATCTCGCCATGGAACCACCCTGACCATAACTTTGGCCCCCTCCTTTGCTACCGGAATCATTAGCAAACGACGAGAACTCCGGTCTTCCCCACCATCCTCCCCAGCCCCACATCCTATCGGATTCGCTCGTCAGGACAGTATCTTTCCAGGTGATGATTTGTCCAGTGTCAAAATTGGAATACATGCTTTTGAATACATCTTCTTCCCTTCCAACCATTTTGATACTCCTCACGTCACTGATATCAAAAGACAAGAGATCTACATAGTTGTCTGCATAAAGGATGTTGCTGTTGATAGCAAGATCTACATTGCCTGGGATATTGATAAAATTGAGGTTCTTGGGAGTAGCAGGATTGGAGTTGTCCAATATATGGATTCCCTTTTGCGGTTCATTGATAAATAGGTAATCCTCATAGATGTAGATTTTGCCGGGATTATCCAATTCTTTTCCAGGTTCTATGATGATGTCCGCCTCCCTTACAGTACTCATTTGGAGATAGACCGGAATGGAAGTTTTGTAAGAATAGGTGTTGGTAACCTCGTCATGACAGGAAGGCAACACCAAAAACATCATAAAGGCCAATACTAGATGGAGGCTTTTGCCGAATGTGGGGTTAGTGTCTTTTTTCATAGTGGTAAAATAATTGGTGTAGGATAAAAACAGTTTGTCAAAAGTTTGTATCCCCTTGACGATCTATAGTGTCATAGTGCTACAATGAGTATTAAAAAAAATGTAAAAACTTTTACTGGCAGAAATAAAGTTGGTATTGAAGCTAAAATCCAGATTGATCGTTTGCAGCTCTACAGGGAAATTCTCCTACCCTAGTCAAGCTTTTTACTCAATTTCCGCTCAAAATTTTCAAGGAGCTTTATGAATTTTTTGGCAATTTCTTCGGCAAACTCGCTTTGGAAATCTTCGGTGTAAAGCGGGCTATATTTGATTCTTTCGATGATCATATCAAGCCATCCCTTGCCGTCATCTATGAGTTCCTCATTAAAAGCCTCCACTGTTGCTTCCCTCGATCCAGAAAATGAATGTTGTCTACCCTGTTTTTTGAAGTATTCCGCAATGGTTTTCAAGGCAAGTTCATGGGTCAGCTCAAAAGTGCGGATGACCTTTTTTTGCATTTTCGCATCCATAGGTGCGGTTTTGTAGAGCCTTACAACTTCTTGTAATTCATCAAGAGCATCCTTGTAGTCGTCAAAGCATTTTTCGCAGGTAGGAGGAGCTATTTTCATAAGTAGTGGTGTCGATTTTGGAGTACAATTTATCTTCAAGAAGTTGATTGCGAAACCATAATTTAATTAAATTATCTCACATTATAGGACTGCATGAAAGGTTGACCACTTGGGGTGATGCCTTCGAGCCTTAACCTACCACTGAATTTTTCTAAATATTTCCCTACAGCTTCTGGATTTGTAGCAGGTTCACCATTGATCAATGTGATAACAAATCCATTGTTTAATCCCAGGTCCCTGAGATATCCTCTTGTCAACGCTGTGATTTTGATGCCGTAATTGATTCCGAACTTGTCTTTTTCAATGGTATTGACGGACTCTAACCTTGCACCAAGCAAATTGGACGTATAGTATTCTCTTTTGATGACTCCGGTGGTTCCTTCCAGATTTTGAAGGGTGAGGGTTGCAGTCTTGAGTTCATTTCCCCGCTTGAATTGTACACGCACTTTGTCTCCGGGTTTGTAATACGAAAGGACTTCCTCAAAGCTTCCTTTTCCAGTAATGTCAATATTTTCTATCCAAGTCACCACATCATTTTTTTGCATGCCGGCTTTTTCTGCGGCGCCTTCCCTGACCACATGGGTCACGATGACTCCATCCAGTGAGGGTAATTTCATGTCTTCGGCGAGTTCGGGTGTGATTTCCACCACATCCAATCCTGGAATGGCTTTTTGCACTTCACCATACTTGATCAGGTCAGTGGCGATTTTCATAGCGATGTCCACCGGCACCGCAAAACCATATCCTGTGTAGGATCCCGTCCTGGAAAGAATCGCTGTGTTTATACCAACCAATTCCCCATTGATATTGACCAAAGCTCCACCTGAGTTCCCGGGGTTGATAGGGGCATCTGTTTGGATAAAAGATTCCAAAGGAAATTCACCACCCAATATATTGATCTGTCTTTCCTTGGCAGAGACTATACCGGCGGTGACGGTAGAAGTCAGGTTAAATGGGTTTCCAACAGCAATCACCCATTCACCGATTCTTAGTGAGCGGCTGCTGCCCATAGATATTGCAGGCAGACTCACCCCTTCGACTTTCAGTACTGCAATGTCTGTGTTCTTATCTGTTCCGATCAATCTGGCAGGATAAGTTCTTTTTTGGTGGACGATTTCGATGGTTTCTGCCCGGTCAATGACGTGGTTATTGGTGATGATATACCCGTCAGCGCTGATGATTACTCCTGAACCTGTACTGACTCGTTGCGTTGGTTCTGTTCCAAAAAAATAGTCGAACATGCTGTAACGCCTTTGGTCCGTACCGGAAAAGTTTTTGATAAATACCACTGAAGGCGTGCTTTTTTCGGAAGCTTCGACAAAGGAAACCGGTGCATTTGCATATGCAGCCGCCTCTCCTGAATTATTGACCTGATAGGTGGAGCTCTTTGGTATTTCCAAGGCCGTATTTTTGGGAAATTCCTCCCTGGGGCTGAATTCATGAAAAGCCCATGCGCCCATCAGACCCGCTGAAAAGGCTAAAAGAACTGTCTTTGCATTTTTGATCATATTCTCCATAACGGTGTGCGCTGATTTTGGGTTGATCCTTTTGGGTATCGGTTAATTTGCCACCGATTTGCATGCCAAATTTAGCCCTTTTCAAAAAGACTGAAAAATTTGGAGGAAAAGTCCATTAACCTTGTAATTTTGTCATGTCAATAAGGGAATTTATCAGACAGATAGACTTTGTCCCTTGCTAATGCAAAATGAATTGATGTCAGGAAAGAAGAATGTAGCCATCCTTGGCTCTACAGGAAGTATAGGAACCCAGACCCTAGAGGTCATCAGATCACACCCCGAAAAATTTCAAGTAGAAGTCCTGACTGCCCAAAATAACGCAGATTTATTGATCAGTCAGGCTATTGATTTTCAGCCCAATTGCGTGGTGATAGCCAATGAAAGTCTCTATGAGAAGGTGCGGGATGTTTTGCTCCCATTGGGTATCAAGGTTTTTGCCGGAGAAAAAGCATTGGCTGATGTGGTTACTATGGAGACCATAGATATAGTGCTGACTGCACTGGTTGGATACTCCGGATTGATCCCCACCATGAAAGCCATCGAGGCAAGAAAGGCGATTGCCCTTGCCAACAAAGAGACCTTGGTGGTCGCAGGCGAATTGGTGACCAAATTGGCAGGTGAAAAAGGCGTGAACATTTATCCTGTCGATTCCGAACATTCCGCTATTTTTCAATGTTTGGTAGGTGAATTTCACAATCCAATAGAGAAAATTATCCTTACTGCCTCGGGAGGACCATTTAGGGGAAAAGACAGGTTGTTTTTGGAATCTGTGACCAAAGCCCAAGCCCTAAAGCATCCAAATTGGGATATGGGAGCCAAGATCACCATTGATTCTGCTTCTTTGATGAACAAAGGTCTTGAGGTAATCGAAGCCAAATGGTTGTTTGGATTGTCCAAAGAGCAGATTGAAGTGGTGGTACATCCACAATCGATCATCCATTCTTTGGTGCAGTTTGAAGATGGAAGTATCAAAGCACAACTTGGGCTACCGGATATGCGTATCCCCATTCAGTTTGCCTTAAGCTACCCAGATAGGTTAAAGGCAGACTTTCCAAGGTTTGATTTTGCCAAATATCCAAACCTGACTTTCGAGCAACCGGATATTGAAACTTTCCGCAATTTGGGTTTGGCTTACGAGGCACTTGCAAAAGGAGGAAATTCACCTTGTATCCTAAATGCTGCCAATGAAATCGTTGTGGCTGCATTTTTGAGGGAGGAAATTGGATTTCTAGAAATGTCTGACATTATCGCCGAAGCAATGGCCAAAGCGGATTTCGTCAAGAACCCGACACTGGAAGATTACATTAATACGGACAAAATGTCCCGTATCATCACTCAAGAATTAATAAAGAGTAAAGTATAATGGATACACTGATCATGGTAGCCCAATTGATATTGGGGTTGTCAATTTTAGTAGGCCTGCATGAGTTGGGCCACTTGCTTACCGCCAAAATGTTTGGCATGAGGGTGGAGAAATTCTCCATTGGATTCCCTCCAAAAATCATTGGATTCAAATGGGGTGAAACGGAATATTCCATAGGAGCAATTCCTTTGGGAGGATTTGTCAAAATCTCCGGGATGGTCGATGAATCTATGGATACAGAGCAGCTTTCATCCGAACCTCAGCCTTGGGAGTTCCGCTCCAAACCGGCTTGGCAGCGTCTGATTGTCATGCTCGGCGGTATCATCGTCAATGTCTTTACAGGAGTTTTGATTTTCGTAGTCCTAGTCTACCAAAGAGGCGAGACTTATTATTCAAGAGACCAAGTCATACAGAACGGAATTGTTGCTTTAGAAATCGGTCAGCAAATTGGATTTAAGGATGGCGACAAAATATTGGACATCAATGGATTGCCGTATGAAAGCATCAATGAATTAAGTGGGGGAGAGGCGTTATTGAGCAGTGGTGGATTTTATACCGTAGACCGTGGTGGAGAAATCATCAAAATCGAAATCCCAAGAGGTTTTATCAATTCTTTCAACAGTGAGCAGGCCATGTCCAGCTTTATCAACATTAGGGTTCCTTTTGATGTAAGAGAGGTTTCTCCTAACAGCACTGCGGAAAAGATAGGACTGAAAGTAGGTGACAAAATCATTGAAGTCAATGGCGCGCAGATCGCTTATTTCAATGATTTACAAAGTTCCCTTGCTGATTTGAAAGGAAAAGAAGCCACTTTGTTGGTGGAAAGAAATGGTGAAACCTTAGAAAAATCAGCCCAAATTTCTGAGGAAGGAACGATCGGAATTGCTGTAAATCCATTACTTGAACCCGTTGTCAAAAAATATGGTGTAGGTGAATCCATCACCAAAGGTACACAGCGTGCATTTGGAGTAGTTATTGTCAATGCCAAAGCTTTGGGGAAAATGTTTACCGGAGAAGTTTCTGCCAAAAACGTAAGCGGTCCGATCGGAATGGCAAAGATTTATGGCAACAATTGGGATTGGGTAAAATTCTGGAGTATCACAGGTTTGATATCTATGATCTTGGCCTTTATGAACCTACTACCCATTCCGGCACTAGATGGTGGACATGTGGTATTTTTGCTGTATGAAATGGTGTCAGGTCAGGCCCCTTCGGATAAGTTCTTGGAAAATGCACAGAAAGTGGGGATGGTTCTGCTTCTTGCACTGATGGTATTTGCCATTGGGAATGATATTCTAAAGCTGTTTACAGGACCTTAATTTAATTTGAAATAAAAATTTTAAAGGGGAAGAAAATTATTTTCTTCCCCTTATTTTTAAATATTAGTTTTTTGGGTATCATTGTTTCGTTAATCACCTTAAAGCCCAATTATGAGAATTAGTGCCACCCTTATTTTGATTCTGGCTACCTGCCTGTTTTCATTTTCCCAAGATTCTTTTGCTCAATCTGGAAAACCAAAATCCGGGTATAAATAATTGCTTAATAAGACTTCGTCTCCAATTTAAATCGTCATTTATAAAAAATTGTATGAAAAAAATAATCACCCCTTTACTATTGGTAGTTTTTTTAAATCTTATCTGTAATTATTGTTTTGCTCAAATTGAAAAAAAGGACTATGTTATTTTTTTATCCGGGGAAATTATCCCGGGAAATGTCAAAAAACCTTTGGACCCCAGAAGGTATCAGGATTTGGAATTTTCTATAGATGGAATTTTTGACACTATATTTAAGCCTGAAGATATCCGTGGTTTTAAGCTTGCAAATGGAGCAAAGTATAGAGCTGCCATTCATCCAAATACAGGTGAAACAGTTTTTTTTGAAGAGATTATTGTAGGAGAGAAGAGTTTTTTGGGTTATAAAGATCAGTTATTTATCGAATTAGAAGAAGGGTTAAAAAAACTTGAATTTAGTCAAAATAAGGATGTAAACATGAGGCAGGTAAATACTGAATCATTTGGGTATATAGGGCTGTTGACATATGGTCTAGGGACTGACATGGAGTACGAATTTGTCGAAAAAATAAGGAGTGTTAAACCAAGGAAAAATGAGATTAAAGAATTATTTAAGGAATATCACGAACTGAAAGGGTATACTTTTGAAGAGTTTGGGGCGGATTATCCGATCCTAAGGATTAGCCCCAGTATTGGCCTAGGATATAACCAAATGTCTCAAAGCGTCAACGGAACTTACGCCACTGTCGAGCCGGTCAGCAGTTCATTGGCAATCAACGCCTTGGTAGACTTTCATCTGGTCAGGGATGCACCGAGGTTTTTTATTACTTCAGGTCTTATTTTTCGAAAGTTTGAGGCGAAGATGAATATTGATTTCCCGGTAATGGGCGGCCGTTTTGTTCTCTATGAAAATTATGAACTCAACAGTATTGGTATCCCTTTGTTGTTCAATTATTATTTGGCTGGGAATGATAAGTTTAAAGTTCATACCGGAATCGGGATGAATTATAGATTACTTAATAAAACCACCAATGAAATTTCAGCTGAAGCCCGAAGATCTAACGGGGAATTAATTGAATCATTTAACCCCCAATACCTTGATGTAGGCAATAATATTGGATTACTGATGAGATTAGGGGTGACCACAAGTATCACATCAAAAACAGCATTGGTATTAGAAGGCCAATTCCATAGAATGTCCAGGTATGGGGAGATTTTTGCATCAGCTCCCGGTGCCCAATCTTCCGGGCACTATAAATATTCTTTTCATGGTTATTCTCTGAACGCTGCGATTAAATTTTAATAAAGCCAGTATTTGGGAAGTAACGTGCGTGAATGCAAATGATATTACTTCACTTATTAACCTGCCAATTTGTACTTTTAATATCCTTGGCATATTCATTGATTTTATTGGAGGAACCTTCTTAACTTGGAGGTTCTTCTTTATTTTATTAATTACTTGACAGCTTGTCTGTCATATTGTCCTTTATGAAGAATTTCGAAAACCAATTATATCAATCAATGATTACAGGTGACTATGCAGGCGAAGGCGATTTGATCCAACTGATCGCTGACGACGAAGACGAAAGTCTACAGCAGCCGGAGAATTTTTCCACTGATATTTCTATTCTTTCTGTTCGCAATACAGTGCTATTTCCTGGAGTTGTCATACCGATCACAGTCGGAAGGCAGCGTTCGATCAAACTAGTCAAGAAAGCCCAGAAAGGAGACAAACTCATTGGTGTCTGTGCGCAAATCAATGCCCAAAATGATGATCCTTCTTGGGAAGACATTTACCATGTCGGAACCTTGGCTAAGATCATCAAAATGATCATTCTTCCTGATGGCAATACCACCATTATTATTCAAGGAAAAAAGAGGTTCCGCATCACTGAGACTACCACTGAGGATCCCTATTTTATTGCCAAAGTGGAATATTTGGAAGAGAATTTCCCCAAAAATAGCAAGAAAATTAAAGCTCTCGAGGAATCATTAAAGGATTCTGCGGCCAAGATCTTGCACCTCAATCCTGAGATCCCGAGAGAAGCCCAAGTGGCTCTTGATAATATTGACAATACAGCGTTTTTGACCCATTTCCTTTCTTCCAATATCAATGCTCCGGTGGAAGCCAAGCAAAAACTGTTGGAAATCAACGATGGGGTAGAAAGGGCTACTTTGTTGCTTGAGTTTATGATGAAGGACATTCAGATGCTCGAACTCAAAAGCGAGATTCAAAAGAAAGTTCATACAGATATCGATCAGCAGCAACGGGATTATTTTCTCCGTCAGCAAATGAAGGTCCTTCAAACCGAACTGGGCGAAGAAGGTCCTGAAAAAGAAGTGGAAGAGCTGCGTACCAAAGGTCTTTTGAAGAAATGGCCAAAGGAAGTTGCCCGGCATTTTGAGAAAGAATTGGACAAAATATTAAGAATCAATCCTTCAGCGGCAGAATACCCCATCGCACTGAATTATGCCGAAACATTGGTCGAGTTGCCTTGGAACGAAACAACCGATGATAATTTTGATCTGAAAAGAGCCAAAGCCATTTTGGACAAAGACCACCACGGAATTGAAAAAGTTAAAGACAGAATCATTGAATACCTAGCTGTATTAAAGTTAAAAAAAGACCTTAAAGGTCCGATTTTATGCCTGTATGGTCCTCCGGGAGTGGGTAAAACTTCTTTGGGTAAGTCCATAGCTACAGCTTTGGGTAGGAAATATATCCGAATGTCTCTAGGTGGCCTTCATGATGAGGCCGAAATTCGTGGACATCGGAAAACCTATGTGGGTGCCATGCCTGGTAAGATTATCCAGAACATGAAGAAAGTCAAATTCTCTAATCCAGTATATGTATTGGATGAGATTGACAAGCTGAGTTCTGATTTCAGAGGAGATCCTTCGTCTGCGTTTTTGGAAGTGTTGGATCCTGAGCAAAATAGCACCTTTGTGGACAATTACCTGGAAGTAGAATATGACCTTTCCAAGGTGCTGTTTATTGCCACAGCTAATTCTTTGGACACCATCCAACCTGCCCTAAGAGACAGAATGGAGATTATTGAAGTGACAGGATATACGCTAGAAGAAAAAATTGAAATAGCTAAAAAACATCTTATTCCTAAGCAAAGGCAGGAACACGGCTTGAAGGCAAAAGATATACAGTTTGATAGGGCAGCTATCGCAAAAATTATCGAAGACTACACAAGAGAATCCGGTGTGAGAAATCTTGAAAGAGCAATAGGGAAGGTGGTAAGAAACCTTGCTAAATCCATTGCTATGGAAGAGGAATACCAAAAGAAAATTACTCCTGAAATGGTCAGAAAGATCTTGGGAGGTGAAATCTTCGATAAGGAAATGTATCAGGATAACAGTACCGCCGGTGTGGTGACAGGCTTGGCATGGACGTCGGTAGGTGGAGAGATCCTGTTTGTGGAAACATCACTGAGTAAAGGGAAAGGAAAGTTGACACTTTCCGGTCAATTGGGAGAAGTCATGAAAGAATCAGCCATGACAGCACTTTCGTACCTTAAATCCAAGGCAGATAAATTAGGAATTGATGACCGGTTATTTGACTATTATGACCTTCATATCCACGTGCCAGCAGGAGCAGTTCCGAAGGATGGACCATCTGCAGGGATCACGATGCTGACCGCAATGGCTTCTATATTTACCCAAAGGAAAGTAAAATCCAAAACGGCCATGACTGGAGAGATTACCCTCCGTGGTAAAGTAATGCCGGTTGGTGGGATAAAAGAAAAAATCCTTGCGGCTCGAAGGGCAGGAATCAGAGAAATTATTCTTTGTAAAAATAACAAAAGAGACATCGAGGAAATCGACAAGGAGTATATCAAAGGGGTAGAATTTCACTTTGTAGACAAGGTGGAGGAAGTGCTCGAAATAGCTTTGATGAAAACTAAAGTAGATGATCCTATGGTTTTTTCTTTTCCAAAAGAATCTGAAAACAGTCGTCTGATCGCCTCTTAAACTGCGTTGACCTACTATTCTATTTTGTGAAAATGTAGCGCCAGTTCGCTTGAAGTCAGGCGTTCTTCCAATTCCAAAAAGAATTTCGAATCTGAGGATGGATCCAAAATTTTGGGATTTCCACCTCAATAAATTGAATAGAGAACGTTTTAACGTTAACGATATGAGAAATGATTTTAGTGATTTGACTCCAAAGCAGATTGTAGCGGAGCTTGACAAATACATCATCGGACAGCATGATGCCAAACGAAATGTGGCGATTGCTCTCCGCAACAGGATCAGGAGAATGAATGTCAAAGGAGATATCCAAAAAGATATTGTCCCAAATAATATACTTCTAATTGGCTCCACGGGGGTTGGAAAGACAGAAATAGCAAGAAGGCTTGCCAAAATTGCCAATGCTCCATTTACCAAAGTTGAGGCTTCCAAGTTTACAGAGGTAGGATATGTGGGAAGAGATGTGGAAAGTATGGTCCGTGACCTCGTAGAACAGTCTGTTCATTTGGTCAGAGAAAAGAAAAATGAGGAAGTCAAAGGCAAGGCTGCCGATGCGGTAGATGAAGCCATCTTGGACATCCTGATTCCACCGGTGAAAACAGCGGGATTTGCCCGCCCAGCAGTTTCAGGTTCGATAGATTTTAACCCCGAACAGGCGCCGGATGATGAGCTGAATGAAAGAACCCGTGACAGATTCAGAGAGAAACTGAAAAATGGGGAGTTGGAAGACCGTAAGGTGGAGATCAATGTCAAGCAAAGCCCTCCCGTCGGAATTGGAATGATCGGAAACGGCATGATGGATGATGCCAGTATGGCGGGGATTCAGGATATGATCAGCGGCATGATGCCGAAAAAAACCAAAAAAAGAAAGGTTACCATTGGCGAAGCACGAAAAATTCTGATGGAAGAGGAAACCTCCAAGTTGGTGGATTTTGATGAAGTTAAGGAGGAAGCCCTACGATTGGCTGAAAATAATGGAATTATTTTCATAGATGAAATCGATAAAATAGCCTCAAAAAGTGGCAAAGGTGGTTCGGGTCCTGATGTGAGTAGAGAAGGTGTGCAGCGGGATTTGCTTCCCATCGTGGAAGGAAGTGCTGTAACTACCAAATATGGTGTTGTTAATACCGACCACGTTTTGTTCATCGCAGCAGGAGCTTTCCATGTGGCAAAACCATCGGACTTGATTCCGGAATTGCAGGGAAGATTTCCAATCAGAGTAGAATTGAACAGCCTTACAGAGGATGATTTCTATAGGATATTGAAAGAACCCAAAAATGCGCTGACTAAGCAATACCAGGCATTGTTCGAGACAGAAGAGGTATACATAGACTTCAATGACGATGCTATACGGGAGATCGCCAAATTGGCTTTTCAGATCAATGAAGAGGTTGAAAATATTGGTGCAAGAAGACTTCATACTGTCATGAGTCATTTACTCAATGATTATCTTTTCGAAGTTCCAGATACTATTGAGGCTAATTCCAAAATTATGATTACCCAAGAAATGGTGCAGGATAGATTGACCTCTTTGGTAAAAAACAGGGACCTTTCTCAATATATTTTATAAAAGAATTTAGAAATTCTTGTTTTTACTCCAGATTTTAAAGCATGATCAAGCTTTGAAATCTGGAGTTTTGTTAAGTACCCAATTTCAAAAAATTAATATTTGAGCCATGTCACAAGGATCACTTTTTATAATCACGGGTACAAGCAAGGGAATTGGCAGAGCTTTGCTCACCCAGTTACTTTTAGAAAGTACAAGTAGGGTTATTGGAGTTTCAAGAACCAATACAGAAGTTACCCATCCTAATTACCAACATATTTCATGTGATTTGACTGATTTTGAGGGGATGGAAAATTGCTTGGAAAAGATTTTTCCTGATGGGGAATTTGAAAGCATTGTTTTGATCAACAATGCAGGTTGGATAGGTGAAATCGCTCATATGGGAAATTTGTCTAACCAAAGCATCCGTCAAATATTTGAAGTCAATACAATTGCACCTGCTATTATGATGAATGCTTTTGTCAAAAAACACACACAGATGAAGGGTGCGAAAAGAATTGTAGTGAATGTAAGTTCGGGTGCGGCTTCCAAATCTCTTGACGGTTGGTCAGGTTATTCTGCTTCTAAGTCTGCCTTGAATATGCTGACCCAGACGGCACAGACTGAAGCTGATTTAAATCAAAACGGAATCAGATTTTTTGCAGTTGCTCCGGGTGTAGTTGATACGGAAATGCAGCTTGAAATAAGAAATGCATCCTCTACTGATTTTTCTTCATTACCAAAATTCATAGGGTTAAAAGAGAATAATCAGCTAAGTAGTCCTGAATATGCGGCGGATAAAATATTGTATTTAATTAAAAATGCAGAAAAGTTTGAAGGAGTGATTCAAGATGTGAGGGATTTCTAAAGATACTTCTTGCAATATTTAGAGCGATAATTTAATCCTTCTTCGGATAATCAAATAACCAGATTTTCGCATTTTTTGCACTTATTTCCTCCCAACTTTTGACGTCGAATTTGAATCCAAATTGGCCTGATGTTGGAAGATTATCTATTTCACCTCCAAGTTTCCAGATAAGGTCATTCAATCCTGGATTGTGGCCAAACAAAAATAAAGTTTTGATACTTTCATCAGTTTTTTTTATTTCAGATAGGATTTGTGATACCGATCCGTGGTACAGTTCCTTGGTAAATTCAATCTTTTTAGGTGAAAAATCAATCTCCTTAGCCATGATGATCGCGGTGGCTTTTGCCCGCTCTGCATCAGAAGAGAGGATGGCATCAGGGAAGATATTTTCTTTTTTCAATCTCTTTGCCATTTTTGGCGCATCTTTTAAACCTCTCTCAGCAAGTGGTCTGTCATGGTCGTTTAAGAAAGGATCATCCCAAGAAGATTTGGCATGCCTGATAATAACAAGCTTTTTCATAAGGGCAATTTAGCAAAATAAATTTTTGTTTTGTCAACTAGTATATTTACATTTAAAGGACATTTATCCACAAAATCTTAAAATTTATCATGCTTACCGGAACAGTAAAATTCTACAACGATGCAAAAGGATTCGGTTTTATCGTTGATGACGAGTCTCAGAATGACGTTTTTGTCCATGCCACAGGATTGGTAGACAAAGTAGCCCAAAATGACAAAGTAACCTATGATGTTAAGGACGGTAAAAAAGGCCTTAATGCTATTAATGTAAAAAAGTTATAGTAGTTGTTTTGCTTGATGTTTAAAAAAAGGTCTGAAACTTCTGTTTCAGACCTTTTTTATGCACTTGTGGGAGTTATTTTTTTGAGTTTTGTCCTTTCATAGACTGATATTGATTCAAATTTTTCATCAATATCCACACCGGACAAATAATCATTGATCAATTCCCGTAATTCCTGAAAGGAAAGGTTATGAAGGATTTTTCCATTTTTAGCCAAGGAAACCTGACCTGTTTCTTCCGATATAATCAAAACAAGTGTGTCTGTTGCTTCTGACATTCCTATTCCTGCACGGTGTCTGAGCCCAAATTGTGCCGGAACTTCACGCTCTGTCACAGGAAGAATGCACCTTGCCGCTTTCACCTTACCATTGTATATGATCACTGCGCCATCATGAAGGGGGCTGTATTTATTAAAAATAGAAATCAGCAACCTTTTAGATATCTGAGCATCGAGAATATCTCCGCTTTCTGCATAGAATTTCAGTTCAGTATTACTTGATAAGACCATCAAAGCACCGGTATTTGTACCTGAAAGACTTTTGGACGCTTCGATGATTGGATTTATATTAAAAGCATTGCTTTCCCTTTTTTTCCAAAAGAGCAATTCCTGAAAGAAATTTTCATTGGAAAGAAAAGAAGAACGCCCAATTATAAGAAGGAATTTACGGATCTCAGGAGCGAAGATAATGATCGCTGCAATTACACCGACACCCATAAATTGGCCAAGGATAATGGAAAGAAGTTCCATTCTCAAAGCACTTACCATCAGGTAAATCAGATAAATAGATAAAAACCCAAGAAAAATTTTTATAGCGACACTGCCTCTCAATAGTTTGTAAACCTGATAAATAAGGATACTTACCAAAGTGATATCGATGATATTTACGATGGAGATTTCTAAAAATCCTATTTTGAAAAGTAATGTCAAGGGTAGATTTCTTTATATAGTTTTACAGTTTCTTTTGCCTCTTTCACGTCATGAACTCTCAAAATGTTTGCTCCCTTAATTAACGTGGCCATATGGAGTGCTGTTGTTCCGTTAAGTGCTTCATCGGCGGTAATACCCAATTTTTTGTAAATCATTGATTTCCTGGAGATTCCCACTAAGATCGGAGCTTGAATTGTTTTAAAATAAGCCAAATTTTTGAGAATCCAATAGTTTTGCTCCAAAGTTTTAGAAAATCCAAATCCAGGATCAATCAATACATCTTTAATGCCAGCTTTCATGCATAGGTTCAGTTTTTTAGAAAAATAATGCATAATTTCTGTTAAAATATTATGGTAATCAGAATTTTGTTGCATCGTCTTTGGAGTACCATTCATGTGCATAGCGATATAGGGAACGTTTAGCTTTCCGACTTTTTCTATCATCAATGGATCAAGTTCACCGGCGGAAATATCGTTGACAAAATCAGCTCCTGCGGCAACTCCCTCTTCTGCCACTGTGGATCTGAAAGTATCAATGGAAATCAGGATGTCAGGAAATTCATTTTTGATTTTTTCAATCGTTAAAATGGTCCTGTTTAATTCTTCCTCCAATGAAACATCTTCTGCCATGGGTCTACTGGAATAGCCTCCTATATCTAAAATGTCCACCCCATCGAGAATCATTTTTTCCGCAACCTTCAAAAACCCTTCTCTGGAATTAAGAACCCTGCTTTTTTCAAAAAAAGAATCGGGAGTAAGGTTCAAGATTCCCATAATCCAAGGTCTATCCAAAACCATCAGCTTTCCTTTAGAGCAGAATGTTATTTTTGTAGGAAATAATATATCTTCGGAGGCGGAAGTTGGTTGAAGATCAGAAATCATTAAAATTGGAAATACATTGAAAACGCAAACTGTCAGCGAATATAATCAAGTTATCGCCCATTGTAAAGAACTCTTTAAGAAGAAAACCCAGGATTATGGAACAGCATGGCGAATCCTTAGACTTCCTTCTATCACCGATCAGATTTTTATAAAAGCTCAACGGATCAGATCTATTCAAGAAAATGGTAATCAAAAAATCAATGACCCTATTGTTGATGAGTTTGTGGGCATTATCAATTACTGCCTTATCGCTTTGATTCAGATTTCGTACAAAACCGATTCTAGATTGGAAATTCCTTATGCCGAGTTTGAGCCATTATATGATAAATGGGTAGAGGATACAAGAAGCTTGTTGGAAAACAAAAACCATGATTATGGGGAGGCTTGGAGAGATATGCGGGTATCTTCCATGACAGATATCATCTTGATGAAACTTTACCGAGTGAAGCAAATCGAAGACAATCAAGGGATGACTTTAGTTTCTGAAGGAATTGAGGCCAATTATCAGGATATGATCAATTATGCTGTTTTCTGTTTAATAAAATTGAATTATCATGCTTAAGCAAAGCGCTATATATATCATCAGGTTTTTGGTAGGAGGCCTGTTTATTTTTTCTGGTCTGATCAAGGTAAACGACCCTGTCGGTACTGCTATCAAATTGGAAGAATATTTTGATGTATTTTCTAATGACATCGCTTCTTTTTTTTATTTATTCAAAGATTATGCATTACCGATTGGCGTGTTTTTGGTTGTGTCAGAAGTTGTATTGGGAGTAATGTTGATTTTGGGAGTAAGGCTAAGGTTTACTGTTTGGGCATTGGGCGTCATGACTTTGTTTTTCACTTTCTTGACCTTTTATTCGGCATATTTCAATAAAGTCACCGATTGCGGTTGCTTTGGTGATGCAATCAAATTAACTCCTTGGGAGTCATTTACCAAAGATGTGATCTTGTTGGTTTTGATAGGAGTTCTTTTTCTTTTCAGAAGAGACCTTTCCAATGACGGCCCTTCATGGGCCAAGTGGACAGTACGTGGCAGCTTGGTCCTTTCAGTATTATTGGCGATAACGGCCATCCGGAACCTGCCATTTATAGATTTTAGAGCCTACAAAGAGGGCGTTGATATACCTTCAGCAATGCAGCCATCTGCACCCTTGCAGTATAATTACATCATGAAAAAGGATGGTCAGGAAGTGGTATTGGATCAATACCCAACAGACGAATCTTACGAATTTGTAGATATGGTTTTGGTCAATGAAGATGCGCTCCCCAAAATATCAGATTTTGCAGTATGGAATGACGAAGGTGATTTTACAGAAGGTATTTTGACCGGAAATAAGGCAGTGATCTTTGTGACGTTTATGGGAAAAATGAACATCACCCATCTTGAAACAATTGATGCCATGATTGAGGGGCTTCAGGGAAGTGAGATTTCACCCATTCTAGTTGCAGCTTCCTCAGTGGAGGAAATTGAAGCTTTGATTTCATCACGAAATTGGGGAATAGAAGGCTATCAGGGAGATGCCACAGTCATTAAGACCATCATGCGTTCCAATCCTGGGATTATGCTTATTAGAGATGGAGTGGTATTGAAGAAATACCATTACAGGAATACCCCGAGTCCTGAGGAAGTTAAATCACTTTTTGCTGAATGAAATCACCATTGAAAATTGCATTGGTTGGAATGCCTGGCTCAGGGAAATCGACTTTCGGTAGGCAAATAGCCAAGGAACTGAATTTTGGATTTATTGATTTGGATCATTTGATTGAAAAAGAGACAGGCAGGAAAATCAAAGACATTTTTGGTTCGGAGGGGGAGGGGAAATTCAGAGAATTGGAGACATATTATCTAGAAAAAACATTAAATGGAAGAGAAGGAATCGTTTTATCAACCGGAGGTGGTACGCCCTGTTTTAATGATAATATGGAGATGATCAACCAAAAAGGGGTTTCAGTATACCTTGATGTATCCTTGGAAGAGATCAACAAAAGATTGCTCAAAGACCAAACCGGCAAAAGACCTATGTTTGCAGGATTGGATCAAGGGGAAATTATTTTGAAATTGAAAAATCTATTTTTACAACGAGAGTCTTTTTACCTAAAGTCAAAAATAATACTCAGTGGAGATGATATTTCCACTGAGCATTTGATGTCGGAATTGATGGGGTATTTTAGAAATTAAACCCAAAAGTCAGGGTTCCTGTGGTGATATTGTTTCGGATTTCGGTAAATGGACCTATATTAAATCCCCCGTCTTCCAAAAAGAAGGAATTATAAAGCTGGTTAAA
Source organism: Aquiflexum sp. TKW24L (assembly GCF_023502205.1). Lineage (GTDB taxonomy): Bacteria > Bacteroidota > Bacteroidia > Cytophagales > Cyclobacteriaceae > Cognataquiflexum. The sequence continues at coordinate 112,642 of NZ_JAMFLG010000011.1, forward strand.
ATTGGTTGAAGACAAAGCAAAATCTGCATACATGGATTTTAATCTTACTCCAAAACCACCGGTAAATTGTTGTGTTTTACTGTCAAAGCTACTGTTGATAAAAGGATCTCCGTAGAATCCATATCCGCCTCTTACCCTCCAAATATCAAACCTAAATTCACCACCGACCCGATAATTCAGGGTTTGCCCGTATAGAGCCCGGATCTGTTGATTATCTGCATTTGCATTAAAGTCCCTTGAATTGATTCTACTTTTACTATAATCGAGATAGTCAATATCTGCCGTAATGAATCCACTTTTTCCTATAAAAAATGTAGCGCCCCCGCTCAGTCTTAAAGGCGTGTTCAGGTTGTAACTCCCTATGGTTATCGGTGTAGATGCCTCTTCTCTTCCAAGTGTGATATTTTCTTCCTCAAAAAAGAAGTTATCAAAATTGTTGACCATCCTAGCTTCATATTCTTCATTGAAGGTGTACCAAGTCGGAGACTGAAAGTTTATACCAAGGTTCAATTGGTCAACTGGCTTAAATATTACGCCTAAATTAATATTAGCTCCGAATCCATTCATTGAGAGTCTCTCATCGATGGTCGAATTTAAAAGTGGCTCATTGAAAAATTCTTCACGATAATTTTTTCTTGAGGTATATGAAACTGAGGATAAACCTAATCCTGCACCCACAAAAAACTTATTCAGAAAGTTTGCCCCATAAGAGAGAGACGTTTGACTTATTCTTCCTTCTGAAATCACTGTCTCATCCTGAAATGGGAAACCAAGGACAAATGAATCATATTCTGTTGGGTTATTGATTGGGTTTCCATTTTGATCAACGGTGACCGGATTGATTAAGAAAGTCTGGTAGGCCAATCCTGTAAGGCCCATGTTTTCAATCTGGGATTCAGGTATCCCATTTGCCTGTTGAAGAAAATAATCTATGATAGAAACATCACCTTCTATATCCGAGAAGAAGCCAAACTGGCTATTAAAATGATTCATTCTATTAAAACTGATCCCAAACGATCCTCCTTTGAATGCACTTGTATTTAAGGCACCCTGTTTTGGATTACTTATTACAAGACTCAAATTAGGAAGTGCGAAATTTCCTGTTCTTTCGGTCTGGATTTGTCCAAGGAAATTAGATTCTGTGTTCCAAGTTCCAAAAGAAGGAGAAAAGCTAAACTCTGATCTTCTAAAAAAACCCAATCCAGCAGGATTGGTGTGGATATTTGATATGTCTCCACCCAATGACATTTGGGCTCCACCAATTCCAATTATTCTGGCAGAGCCTGTGGAGTTAAATTGGCTGAATCTCAAAGCATCTTTATAATACCCGAATTGGGCATATCCTGAAGATGTACCAAAAAAAATTAAAAAAACTCCCAGAAATAATTTTTTTGTCAATATCATAAAAGCAATGTGGAAATATAATCTTATTAATAACAGGGCAATAAGTCAATCTATCATACCTCTATAAAAAAAGGGGGATTACCTTCCCCCTCTACCTCCTCTGGATCCACCGGAGCTCATGCCCCCACCTCCCCCTCCGCCGCTACGGCTTGGGGTTCCCATGCTACCACCACTTCTACTCGGTGAGCTGAAAGAAGGAGAAGAACTTCTGCTTGGAGCGGACATGTTGCCACCTCTCGAAGGTGTCGACATGCTACCACCCCTTGAAGGTGTAGTAGACCTATTATTATTGTTTATAGTGTTTCCCCTATTGTACGAAGGATTTGCACCCCGATTTGTGGGATTAGTGCTCGTTCCCCTATTGTTGAAACTAGGTGAAGTAGTACCCCTATTTACAGTTCCATTTGATACGCCAGAATTTCCTCGTGAATTGTAGGTTGGCCTTGCATTATCTATTCCGGTTCTGTTGCTTGGTCTTGTTGCAGCTGCTGAACCGACATTTCTATTCCCCGCTGAAGCAGAGTTAGCAACCCTACTTCTTGAATTGTTATAATAATCGTTTTGTGATCTGCTGAAATCTCGTCCTGCGGTTCTATTGTTTACTCCCGTTGACCTGTCTGGATTAACGGCATCTCTTCTTGCGGCTCTAGTTGTTGATGGGTAATTTGTACCTCCTCTATTTCCTCCTGAAACCATTCCTGAATCTCTACCGGGTCTTCCACCTCTAACGACTTGACGACCATTTTCACCACCCCAAGCACCTCCTCCCCATCCGGGAGCACCCCAACCCATACCTGGTCGTCCCCAACCCCACATTCCACCACCCATCCATGGGTTCATCCAAGGGTTACCCCACATTCCACCCATTCCCCAGCCCATACCCATTCCCATATTCCATCCCCACATAGAGTTCCATCCCATACCCATTCCCCACATTGGCATACCCCATCCCATTCCCATTCCCCACATCGGCATTCCCCAGCCCATACCCATTCCCATCATTGGCATCCCCCATCCCATTCCCATCATTGGCGATCCGAAACCCATGCCAAAACCTACGTTTACATTCATTCCACTATTGAAACCTGCACCGTTAACTCCTGCGCCTGAACCATAGAAATTATTGTAAACATTTACATTGGGATTTGATTCTTGAGCTTGTGTGTCATCAAAGTAAACTTCGCCCGTATTGTCTACTGCACTTTGAGACTGATATTTTGCTATATATTCTGGATTTACATTCCTAGCCGAAAAATTTTCTTGTTGAAATTGCGTAGGATCCACAGTATTCAATTGGTTGAAATTCTGTGGATTGTTATTCGAAACAGCGAATTGGGTGGCTACTTTGGTATCAGAGGCCATGAAGTATAGATCATCGGTTTCCCTACCTCTTGTAGCTGTTTGACTGGTGCTGCACGAAGTGAGGATAAGTACTGTACCCGCTCCAAGGATCAATATTTTGTTCAAGTTTTTCATTTGTTTGGCTTTTACTATTTACCGTTTATACGATTCATGTAAGAGAGGGTTATCATTTTTTGGATTATATTTGCCCCTTACAGTAATTAGCGAAGATAATTAGATTTTTGAAATCAAAAAATACTATGAGTAAAGGATTGCCAAAAAGGAGTGAAGACTATTCTCTGTGGTACAACGAATTGGTAAAACGCGCAGACCTAGCTGAAAACTCACCCGTGCGAGGTTGTATGGTGATAAAGCCTTACGGCTATTCCATCTGGGAAAAAATGCAGGCTGAGCTTGATAGGATGTTTAAGGAGACAGGGCATGTCAATGCCTATTTTCCTCTGTTTATTCCAAAATCATATCTTTCCAAAGAAGCGAGCCATATTGAGGGATTTGCTAAAGAGTGCGCTGTCGTAACCCACTACCGACTAAAAAACTCTGAAGACGGAAAAAGTGTGATTGTCGATCCTGATGCCAAATTGGAAGAAGAATTGATCGTCAGGCCGACTTCTGAAACAGTCATCTGGAGTACCTACAAAAACTGGATTCAATCCTATAGAGACCTACCACTTCTTGTAAATCAGTGGGCTAACGTTGTCCGCTGGGAAATGAGAACGAGGCTTTTTTTAAGGACAACTGAGTTTTTGTGGCAGGAAGGTCATACAGCACATGCTACTAAGCAAGAGGCCCTTGAAGAGACTGTGCAAATGATGAATGTTTATGCAGAATTTGCAGAAACTTTTATGGCACTTCCTGTGGTGAGAGGAGTTAAAAGTGCCAATGAAAGATTTGCAGGGGCAGAAGATACGTACTGTATCGAAGCTTTAATGCAAGATGGGAAAGCCCTACAGGCAGGAACCTCCCATTTTCTTGGGCAGAATTTTGCAAAGGCATTTGATGTCAAGTTCGCTACAAAAGAAGGTGGTCTTGAATATGTTTGGGGCACTTCTTGGGGTGCAAGTACCCGTCTCATGGGCGCTTTGATCATGGCCCATTCTGATGATAATGGTTTGGTACTCCCTCCAAAACTTGCTCCAAATCAAGTTGTCATAGTTCCAATTTATAAAGGAGAGGAAGAACTAGTTAGAATTTCGGCAAAAGCGAAGGAAATCATTGCAAAATTGAAAACTAGAGGAATCTCTGTCCATTTTGATAATAGGGATACCCACAAACCTGGGTGGAAGTTTGCCGAATATGAACTTAAAGGTGTCCCGCTTAGAATTGCCATGGGTCCGAGAGATTTGGAAAACAATACAATCGAATTGGCAAGGCGAGATACATTGACCAAAGAAACGGTAAATCTAGGAGAAGTTGTTTTGGAGGACTATGTCAGTAGCCTACTCGATGATATTCAAGAAAACATATATAACAAAGCTTTTAAGTTTAGGGAAGAAATGACGACAGAAGTCAATACTTGGAATGAATTTGAAGAATTGTTGGACTCGAAAGGAGGATTTTTATCCGCACATTGGGATGGGACTCCTGAAACCGAAGAGAAAATCAAAGAGCTTACCAAAGCCACCATCAGATGCATTCCAATCAATAGGAAGGAAGAGGAAGGCAAATGCATCTTAAGCGGCAATCCTTCTGCAGGCAGGGTATATTTCGCAAGGGCTTATTAATATACATAAGATAGACCAAATGCCTTCTCACAAATGAGAAGGCATTTTTTTTAGGTTTAATTGAAGGCTGAGTTTTTTCTCCATCAAAAAACTAACTAATTTCAGGAAAAATAACTGAAAATGGTCTGGTTCATCTTAGTTACTCTTCTTCTGATCGGATTGATCTTGGTTATGGCAGAAATATTATTCGTTCCCGGGACCACCATTGTTGGGATTATTGGTGTTTTGGTCACAGCAGTCGGGATTTACTATGCCTTTGAGACTTTTGACAAGGAAGCGGCCGGTATCGTGTTGGCGGGAGCCCTTGTCCTAAATTTTGGAGCACTTATATATGGATTCCGAACAGGTGCTTGGAAAAAGTTTGCTTTAAAAAGCGCCATCAACAGTCGGGCTTTTGATGATAGGCTCAAAGGATTGGAAATTGGGATGAAGGGTACCACAATCTCTGATATCAAACCAATAGGAAAAGCAGAAATCGGTGAGGTGATTTATGAAGTTAAATCCGAATCAGGTTTTATTTCTGTAGGCACTACTGTATTTATTACTAAATTGGAAAACAATACAATAATCATTAAATCATAGTTTATGGACATGTCAAACTCGGCTTTTATTTTATTTGCAGCCTTTGCCGCGCTGATTTTACTTTTCGTGTTTTTATATTTTATTCCTGTCAATCTTTGGATTACCGCCATATTTTCAAATGTGAAGGTTGGTATCGGAGAATTGATCGGGATGAGAATCAGAAAGGTGCCGCCGGGAGTAATTGTGAACTCACTGATTACCGCTACCAAAGCGGGGCTTGACTTGACCACAAACGACCTCGAGACACATTATCTCGCAGGTGGCAATGTGCCAAATGTGATTAGGGCATTGATTTCTGCAGATAAAGCAAATATCACCCTGAGTTTCAAACAAGCCACAGCCATTGATTTGGCAGGAAGGGATGTTTTTGAAGCGGTTCAGATTTCTGTAAATCCTAAAGTAATCAATACCCCAAATGTTGCTGCAGTAGCAGCAGATGGTATCCAATTAATAGCTAAAGCTAGGGTTACGGTAAGGGCAAATATCGCGCAACTCGTCGGTGGTGCCGGTGAGGAAACTATTTTAGCTAGGGTCGGAGAGGGTATTGTAACTTCCATTGGTTCGTCTTTGAACCATAAAAGTGTGCTTGAAAATCCTGACAAAATTTCAAAACTGGTATTACAACGAGGACTGGATGCAGGTACAGCCTTTGAAATTCTCTCAATCGACATCGCTGATATTGATGTTGGAACCAACATAGGTGCGAAACTCCAAATCGATCAGGCATCTGCTGACCTTAAAGTAGCTGAGGCCAAAGCGGAAGAAAGAAGGGCGATGGCCGTGGCTTTGGAACAAGAAATGAAAGCAAGAACTGTTGAAATGAGAGCTCTTGTGATCGCAGCTGAAGCCGAAATTCCAAAGGCTATTTCTGAAGCGTTTAGAAGTGGAAATCTTGGAGTGATGGATTATTATAAAATGGAAAATATCAAATCCGATACAGAAATGAGGTCTTCAATAGCAGGAACGGATGTAGCAAGCGGTACCGAAGGTGGAAGAGGCAAGCAAGGGGACAAAAAATAATTATTAAATTGATAAAAAAGCCTGACTCGAAATGATCCGAGTCAGGCTTTTTTTATGCCATTATACCATGATTTCAGGTTCCTTTTTTCTTTTTAATATTTAGATTTTCGATGGGTTTTACAGGAGCAAACTGATATTCGACCTCCGCAAGGATTTGATTACTTCCATTGTCGAATACTATGCTTTTATAATACACAGGCAAAACGTAATTTCCTTTTTCATCTAAGATTCCATATTTATCTCCAAGCCTTACCAGAATTTTGTTCAAATCCTCTCTTCTCAAATCCTGGAATTTAGGTTCTACTATTTCTACTCCTTCAGGTGAAATTAATCCAAATTTACCCTCATTTTCGGTAATAAAATAGTTATCTGCGGTTAGCGAAATCCTGTCAAAATCTTTTTCCAATATTGGATTACCGTCATTGCCAATCAAAAAATTCCTACCTCCTTGTTTGACAATTGCCTTTCCTTGGTGAAAATATGAAATTTGTTCAAAATTTGCTCCTGTGATTTGGATTCCTTGGCTATTAATAAATCCCCATTTCCCATCCAGACTAAATAAAGCGATTCCATCTTTAAATTTCCCGACTTTGTCGTATTGGTTTATAATTAACCAATTCCCTGATTTATCTATGAATCCAAATTTCCCGGATTTTGAGGCAGGAAAAAATCCCTCGCTTCCGGGTAGGATAATATCCGCTTCTACCATTGGATGTACTTCCCAACCTTTTGGGCCAAGAAGACCTAATTTATTGTCCTTCATGAGGACGTTGTAATGCTTTCCGCCGACGTCGGTGACTTTCTCCATTCCTACCTGATCCAATAATATTCCGTCATTATCCATCACCCTTCGCAATTTGCCATGGATGTATTCCAAGAGCATTCCGTCTTGTAGCGTTATCTTATGATAAGAGGTGTATTTTACATCAGCTCTCGCTTCAAGACATCGGATCAACATATACTGATTCCCGTCATACGCATAGAAATAATCACCCTCTAAGTGAGACATGTGGTCAATTATCGGATCAAGAATATAGTTTCCCTCTCGACTGATCAATCCATATCCTGAGCTTTCTTTAGAAATCAAATAATTTTCATTTACTTCCCATAACTCTTCAAATTGTTTTTGGGGATTGTCGGAAAGTGGTAAAAAATAACCTCCATTGTTCTGTGCTATGACCTGACCATTTAAAGCCAATTTGGCTTTTTGAAAAGTCCCAATTGGCGTTATCTTTCTTTGCGAATGATCGTAAACCGAAAATTCATCACCTTTTTTGGCTAGCAGCCGATTGTAGAATACTTCAATATAATCGTATTCAGATGCAAAAATTTCTTCACCATATTCGTGAAAAGCACCTTTTCCATTTGGTCCTTGGACAATGATCCAAGGCTGATCATAAGTATACACAGCATTAGCCTTGAGATTTAAAAATGGCTTGTATTCTTTGCTGAGAAGTTTAAGTTCGTTGTTTGCTGAGCTGATTCTTACTGATTCACCCAATATACTAATATGGTCATATTCAATCCTTGATTTTAACCTGAGGTTTTGGTCAAAAACCTCATATGTTTGGGATCTTGCTGTTTCTGTTAAGAAAAGTGAAAAAATTCCATAAAAAGGTAATTTCCAATACATTTTAAGCTTCATACTTTATAAAATTGACGAAGGTAAAATAAGTGGATTGGAGTCGAAATTCAACCACAAGGTTGAATATTCTACATCTTTTTTTGTGATTCTTTTTCTAGATCAAACAAATCAGATATAATGTCTATCATCTTGTCAGCATCATCTCTTTGACAGGCTGCTCGAAGCTGTACTACGGGCACCTTAAGGATTTTTTGCATCATGCTTTTGGTGATTCTGTCAATGATGGCTATTTGGGCTTCATCGGCATTTTTCAAAAATCTTTCCATCTCTTCCAGACGGATTTGTTCCAAAGCATTCTTAAGCTTGTTGATAGTTGGTGAAACCATCATTTCTTTCTTCCAATTAAAAAAGTCTTCAATACTTTCTGCTATTATTCTTTCAACCTGCGGTATTGAAGCAAGACGCTTTTCTAAAGTTTCTGTTGCTTTGCTTCGGATGTTGTCCACATTATAGAGTATCACTCCCGGGATTTCTTCAAGGTTGGTTTCTATGCTTCGGGGCACGGAAAGGTCGACGAAAAGCTTATAGCTGTCAATTGCCATTTGTGACACCAAAGTTTTGGTGATAAAAGGCTCAGATTTCATAACAGATGAAACGATGACATCCGCTTCTTTCATTGCTTCAAAGCAGTTTTCAAAAGGAATTACATCAAAACCCAAGTCATCTGCCAAAGTCTTGGCTCTTTCAAATGTCCGGTTGGATATGGTGACTTTTGCATCAGGGAGGTTAACCATATTTTTAGCTACGTCCTCTCCGATTTCCCCAACACCGATCAATAACACCCTTGGTTGATATGTATTCAAAGTAAGTTCTTCAATAAGTTCAACCGCTGCATAGGATATAGAAGCTGCACCGTCTCTGAAGGCTGTTTCCTGAACCAACCTTTTGCTAGTAAAGAAAATGGTGTGCATCAGTCTATGCAAAAAAGGTCCGGCCATGTCCAAGTCAGCAGAAGCTTGGTAGGCTCTCTTCACTTGATTGGCGATCTGCATGTCGCCTACAACCTGTGCTTCAAGTCCCATCGAAACTCTAAAGAGATGTTGGATAGCATCTCTGTCGTCATTATGAATTTTAAAGTATTCCAAGTAATCCACCACATTGGTCAATCCTTTTTCAAGGCCAATGAGTTTGATTATTTCTTCATTCAAGTCAATTTCGTGGGAGTAATATACCTCAGTCCGGTTACAGGTAGAAAGTATAAGTGTATCAGTAATGCTGAAAAAATCTTTCAGTTTCAATAAAAGGGAATGGATGGAGCCTTCATCTAAAGCGATTACTTCCCTGATTTCAACAGGAGCGCTTTTGTGTGATAAACTTATTGCCCTAAACATATTTTGCATTATTGATTCTTTTCTGTTACAAATTTAATTCAGATTAGATAGCAAAAGATAATTTCCCTTTTCTATCTAGTAATTTAAATTCGGTCTAAATAAAACAGACAAAACTTAAATTTTTGGTTTTCAATTTCAAATTTCGTAATAATTGTAATCCAATTCCAATCGTATTATTTTATTGGAGATAGATACGAATTATCGGTTGGGATTGGATTGTAAGGTATGTAAAGATCTTTCCAATGGCTAAAATCTATTTTTTTCTGAAGTCCTATTTGGGGTTTTCTAAAAGAGAATCCAGAGGTTTTGTTTTGGTGATCCCTGCACTGCTTATTCTTTACCTTATCCCTTCAGGCTATGATTGGTTGCTTCGAAAGAAGAACGAAGAGAATTATTTAGCTTACTCTGCGAAGATCGACAGTTTAATAAAGGCCGGATGGAAACCTTCTTTGAACAACTTCGAAAGTAAGCTGAATAGTTCCGAAACAGATACGATCAAGAAACCTAATAACTACCAAAAACCAAAAAGCCCCCAACTCACAAAAATGACGTTCACCGAAGCCGACTCAATAGTACTACAAATAGTACCTGGGATCGGACAGACAATGGCGGGAAGGGTGGTCAAATTCAGGGAAAATTTGGGTGGATTGTATAGTAAAGACCAATTGTTAGAAGTTTATGGTATGACTCCAGAGGTAATGGAAAGGGTTTTTGAATATTTTGAGTTTGAGCCGGGTATCAAAGATAAAATTCTGATCAATCAGGCAGATGTAAATTCATTGGCAAAACACCCATATATCAATTACGGTACAGCCAAGGTCATCGTCGCCTTCCGCGAGCAGCATGGACCTTATCGGTCTTCAGATGATCTCCTCAAAATTAAAATTTTTAACGAAGAATGGGTGAATAGGCTCAAACCTTATTTGGAATTTTGATTCTTACCAAATCCAAGGTTAGAAGACTTTTTTCCCGCCAATAAATGTCCCAATGATTTTTATTTCACGCAGTTCATTGTCCGGTGCTGTCATTATATCCTTTTCTAAAATAACAAAATCGGCAAGCTTACCTGGTTCTATACTTCCCTTTAGATTTTCTTCGAAGTTGGCAAATGCAGCCCAAATGGTCATTCCCTTGAGGGCATGTTCCCGTGTGATTTTGTTTTCAGGTTGGAATCCATCATCCGGCCAATTTTTGGCATCTTTTCGCACTACAGCCGAATGAAATCCATAAAGTGGGTTGATATGCTCTACCGGAAAATCACTCCCAAGTGCAAGCATCCCGTTTTGGTCCAAAAGATCTTTGTAGGCATAGGCTGTTTTGATCCTGAAAGGACCTAAACGCTGACCCGCCCAATACATGTCGGAAGTGGCATGTGTCGGCTGCACAGAGGGTATCACACTGTATTGTGCAAATTTTGGCATGTCATCCTTGCTCACTACCTGCGCATGCTCGATTCTCCACCTGAGGTCATTTTTACCTTTGAGGTATTTGGCATAAATATCCAGCAATGTCCTATTGGCAGAATCTCCTATGCAATGCGTATTCATCTGGAAGCCGTTTTCGTACATTTTTTTCGCCAGCTCATCAAACTCTTCGGGATTTTTGAGAAGAAATCCATAATTATCTGCGTGATCATGGTATGGTTTCAGAAGCGCTGCACCTCTCGAACCCAATGCTCCGTCACCATAAATCTTGAAGCTCCTCACAGTGAGGTTGTCATCTTGGAAAATCCCTATCTTGAAATAATGTGCCATATTGGCTTCAGTAGGGTTGACCATGGCATATACACGCATCTTAAGGGTGCTGTCGGTGTGCATTTCACCGATTAGATCAATCGTTTCTTTGTCCAAACCAGCATCTACGACAGTAGTCAATCCCACAGCAAAACAATTTGCCTGAGCTCCCAATAATGCCTGTCTGGCTTCTTCTTTGGTAGGGTCGGGAACTTTGGAGGATACTAAACCTATCGCATTGTCTATCAATACTCCGGTGGGTTTATTTTCAATTAGGATGACTTTTCCTCCGACCATGGACGTTTTGGCATTTATTCCTCCAAGATCAAGTGCTTTTTGATTGACAAGGGCAGCATGGCCATCTATTCTTGTCAGCAAAACCGGCTTGTCAGGAAAAAGTGAATCTAATTTGGTTTTTGTAGGAAATTCCTTTGACTCCCAAAGGTTTTGGTCCCATCCTCTTCCTAAAATCCAAGCAGCTTCGGGGTTGTTCTCAGCATGTAACTTAACCCTTTCAACCAATTCAGCCTCTGATTCTGCTCCTAGCAGATCAGCTACCTGTAAACCCAATCCATACCTGTAAAAATGGGAATGGGCATCAATAAATCCAGGATATACAGCTTTGCCTTCTAAATCAATAATTTCTTCTGATTCATATTTTGAAAAAATGGCGTTATCGTTTCCTACAGCAACAAACCGGTTATCCTTAATGGCAAATGCTTTTGCAATCATGAAGCCTTCGTCTACGGTGTATATGGTACCGTTATGGACAATGAGATCAACTTTTTCTTTGGTAGTACAGGAAATAAGTGAGATAAATATAAATAGCAGCGTGAAATAAAGAATTTTCTTCATTTTAGACGGTTTGGTTGATGATACTTAAAGGAAAGCGGACATATTTGCGGAATGAATGAGGATCGGTATAGTTTTACACGTTCTCCCTTGAATTTCCCCGAATTAGAATTCAAAATCCAGGAGTTTGAGGGAAAATTAAGCATTTTCGATTCCCTTCGAAAGAAATATTTGATTTTGACCCCAGAAGAGTGGGTCAGACAACATATGATATCTTTTTTGGTTCAGTTCAAAAATTATCCCAAAGGACTTTTCGCTTTGGAAAAAGGTGTCTTATATAACTCCCTTCAAAAAAGATTTGACATTTTGATTTTTGATCGACAGGGAAATCCTTTTCTTTTGATAGAATGCAAAGCGCCAGAAATCGTTTTATCTAAAAAAACAGTAGAACAAGTGGCGGTTTATAATAAAACAATAGGTGCTGCCTACATGGGAATCAGCAACGGGAAACAGCATTTGTTTTTGAAATTTAATCCAAATACAAAAAATTATGATCAAATATCAGATTTGCCTCATTTTGAACCTTAATTAATGTGATATTTGTCATGTTATCTATTATATTTAAGGAATAAGTTTGTTTATTGGAAATTAAAATTGTGATATGAAAACTTTAGAAAAAAGCACTCCTTGCGAACTTTGCATGAGTAGGAAATTTTCATTATTTTCTAATCTAAGTGAACCTCATTTATGCCATTTGTCAGACCATAAGAATTTCATTACCCATAAAAAAGGTCAGATATTGTTCTATGAAGGCACAAAACCACTCGGTGTTTTTTGTATCAATGATGGTGTTGTTAAGGTTTTTAAAACAGCTTCCAACGGTAAAGAACAAATCATCCGATTGGCCAAAAAAGGAGATTTTTTAGGATATGCTTCCTTATTAGGAGAAGAATCCTATTCCAATTCTGCTACAATTGTGGAGGATGCCAAAATATGTTTTGTGCCAAGAGAATCATTCATTAAGGTTTTGGGGGAAGATACGGAATTTCATAGAAGGGTTACAAAAGCCCTTTGCCATGATCTTGGCATCATGGAAGACAAGCTTACCGATGCCACCCAAAAATCGATAAGAGAAAGATTGGCTTTTACACTTTTAAAACTCAGTGAAACTTATGGCATTGATGGGAATGAAGGTGAGAAAATTAATATTATACTCACAAGGGAGGAAATCGCAGGTCTGGTGGGAACGGCTACTGAAACTGTTATTAGGCTTCTCTCTGAATTCAAAAAAGATGAACTGATTGATTTTGAAGGGAAGAAAATCTTGGTCTTAGACAAGAGAGGTTTGGCAAGGCTGTCTGATTTTTATGGGTAAGAATTATTGTTAAAAATCCCCTGACGAAATTTTTTAAGTCAATTCATCAATTATTTTTAAGTTTCCTTTGTTTCATATTCTGTAATCCTGAGTGAAGGATAATTCTATATAAATCAATCCAATACATGGTATTCAGAATTCCGATTTTAATCCTTTTCTTATTTTTTTCGATATTCCCAGCCTTTAGCCAAAGTTTTGCATACAAAACCATGCTAAGTGGCATTTATGATGATGACTTTCCAACAGTTTCTATTGATCAAAAGAAAATTCTCGATGGAGCAATTTTATTGGACACGCGGGAGAAAGTGGAATTTGAGGTTAGTCATCTCAAAGGTGCGAGATGGGTTGGATACGATACCTTTTCTATGGAAAGCGTTCAGGATATTCCTAAGGATAAAGCCATTGTTGTGTACTGTTCGGTAGGTGCAAGAAGTCAGGATGTTGGAAAAAAACTCAAAGCGGCAGGTTATAAGGAAGTATACAATCTTTATGGTGGGATTTTTCATTGGGTCAATCAGGAATACCCGATTTATCATGGACAATCACTGACCAACAAAATTCATACTTACAATAGATCGTGGAGTATATGGGTCAATAAGGGAGAAAAGGTATTTTGAAGTTTTTTTAGCACTCCACAAATGCAATGTAAGAATTCCTAAAATTTTTGCTGAAAAAGTCCTTTTCCTAGTTTAAAATTATCTCCTTATTTTTAGCAACTCAATTTTAAATCAAGCCAATGAATATTGTAGAAGTTAACAGTCCTGATCTTGAAAGAGAATTTTTAGAAATGGCTGTAGGCCTCTATAAAGACGAAAAAAACTGGATTAGGCCTCTGGATAAAGATATTCAGGCATTGTTTGAACCTGAGACCAACAAGCTTTTTAAGCAAGGCGGAAAAGTAAAGAGATGGCTTGTCCAAGATCAAAAAGGCGTTTCCATTGGAAGAATTGCAGCTTTCATTCATCCCAAATGGAAGGAAAAGCAACCAACAGGAGGTGTCGGCTTCTTTGAGTCTGTCAATGACCCCAACGTAGCCCACCATTTATTTGATACTGCACAATCCTGGCTTAAGGGCGAAGGCATTGAAGCTATGGACGGCCCTGTAAATTTTGGTGAAAGAGATAAGTGGTGGGGACTCTTGGTTGATGGCTTTTCTCCTCCCAATTACAATATGCCATGGAATTTCCCCCATTACCAAAAATTCTTCGAAGACTATGGCTTTCAGGTTTATTTCAAACAATATACTTACATGAGACCGGTGCAGGGTGATAACTTCGACCCTAAAATGGTAGAAAGAGCGAAAAAAGTATTGTCTGATCCTGATTTCTCTTTTCGCCATATGAAAGGGAAAGAACTTTCGGAAAAAGCACCCCAATACTTCATGGATGTATACAACAAAGCTTGGGCAAAGCATATGGGAAAAAGTCTAACCATAAGGGAGACTCAAGTGATGTTTGCCAAAATGAAACCGATTATGGACCCAAGACTCATTTATTTTGGATTTTATAAAGGTGAGCCGGTGTCTTTTTTTATAAACATTCCTGAGATCAATCAAATATTCAAATATGTCGATGGAAAACTGGATCTGATTGGAAAACTCAAATTCCTTTGGTACAAAACCTTTCATCCACCAAATAAAATGTTGGGTTTGGTTTTTGGGGTTGTGCCTGAGGTCCAGGGAAAAGGAGTAGACAGTGCTATGATTATGGCCTATAATGAGACTTTTGCCCGCCATGATTCTTTCCCCTATAAAACTATCGAAATGAACTGGATTGGGGATTTTAATCCTAAAATGATGAGGGTCTGTGAGCAGCTGAATGCAGAAATATACAAAACACACCATACATACAGATACTTATTTGATCGAACAAAACCATTTGAAAGGCATCGGATTTTTGAATGACGATTGCATTATTATTTGAAACAATTATTTATTGATAAACAAAAATTCATGAAAAAGTACGACGTCACAGGAATCGGTAATGCCCTAGTAGATATAGAATTTAAGGTTTTGGATAGGTTCTTTTTAGAAAACCAGGTTGAAAAAGGCCTCATGACATTGGTAGACGAAGAACGTCAAAACGCTCTGATGGAAGTCATCAATACCGAAGAAGCAAAAAAACAATGTGGAGGATCTGCTGCAAATACAGTTATCGCGGTGAGTCAGTTTGGCGGAAATGCTTTCTATTGCTGTAAAGTTGCTAATGACGAGCTCGGTCATTTTTACCTTGAGGATCTGAAAAACTCCGGTGTTGACAACAGCCTTGAAGGGAAAGTTCCTGAAGATGGGATCACGGGAAAATGTCTTGTAATGGTCACCGAAGATTCTGAAAGGACCTTGAATACCTTCTTAGGGATTACCCAGAATTTTTCAATCAAAGATATCAATGAATCAGCGATCAAAGATTCCAAATACCTTTTTATCGAAGGTTACTTGGTCACTTCTCCAAATGGGAAGGAGGCAATGGTTCATGCAAAAAAAATAGCAGAAGCAGCAGGTACAAAAGTTGCCTTGACTTTTTCGGATCCTGCCATGGTCAAATATTTTCATTCAGGTTTTGATGAAGTTATTGGTTCTAGTGTTGATTTGCTATTTGCCAATGAAGAAGAAGCAATGTTGTTTACAGGAAAAGAAAACCTTGCTGAGGCACGGGAGGAATTGAAAAAAGCTGCAAAGCATTTTGTGATCACTCAGGGAAAAAATGGGGCTATGATCTGGGATGGAGATACTTTTATAGACATCGAACCTTACAAGACTGTAGCCATCGACAGCAATGGAGCAGGCGATATGTTTGCAGGAGCATTCATGTATGGCATTACCAATGGACACAGCTACGCCGCAAGCGGAAAATTAGCCTCTATGGCAAGTTCCAAAATCGTCAGTCAGTTTGGTCCAAGGTTGAAATGGCATGAAACCAAGGAAATACTAGCTAGACTGAATCCATGATTTAAAACTTCATAAGACAGTTTATATTTTATAAATAATTAGTTAAAGGTTTGTCATCCTCATCTAGAAATAATATTTTTCGGAGAAATAACAAAACAATATCTTACCGGGTCACTGAATTTATGCTTTTGTAAATTATTGATGAACAAAATTGAATTTAAAAAGTAAAACTTACATGAACCAAAAACTAAATCCAAGTATATGAGAAAGTTTGCCTTAACGCTATTGGTCGGAGTCTTTTTGACACTTTCCGCGATAGCCCAAAACAAAATCGATTTCAAGGAATTTACCTTGGACAACGGTTTAAATGTGATAATGCATCAGGATAACAGCACCCCGATCGTGGCAGTATCTGTTTTGTATCATGTCGGGTCTAAGAATGAAAATCCCGAGAGAACTGGTTTCGCTCACTTTTTTGAGCACCTTCTTTTCGAAGGCACAGAAAATATCGGACGGGGAGAGTATATGAACAAGATCCAATCCATAGGAGGAACGCTCAATGCTTTCACCTCAAACGACATTACTTACTACTATGAAATAGTCCCTTCCAATCAATTGGAGACGGCATTGTATATGGAATCGGAGAGAATGCTTCATCCGAAGATTGATCAAATAGGCGTGGATACCCAGAGAGAAGTTATCAAAGAAGAAAAAAGACAATCTTATGATAACCGACCGTACGGTACCATTCTTCCTGAGACGATGAAAAGATCATTTGTAGTGCATCCGTACATGTCTCCCGTAATCGGTTCTATGGAACACCTTGATTCTGCCAGATTGGAAGAATTTATGGCTTTTCATGAGGCGTATTATGTTCCGAGAAATTCTACTTTGACAATCGCCGGAGACATTGATTATGCTCAGGCAGAAAAGTGGGTGAGAGATTACTTTGCAGAAATTCCTTCAGGACCTGAGGGCTTTTTCCGCCCCAATGTTATAGAACCTAAGAAAACTACAGAAACCCGTGATGTCATTTATGACAATATCCAGATTCCTGCTGTAATCCAGTCTTACAACCTTCCTCCAAAAAACCATCCGGATTCTTATGCCCTCTCCATGCTTTCGACTTACTTGGCAGGCGGCAATTCTTCTTTGATGACCAAGGAATTGGTAGATAAGCAGCAAAAAGCCCTTGGTGTTGCTGCCATTCCTTTGGATCTGGAAGATGGAGGAGTGTTCTTGATGTATGGTATTGCCAATATGGGAGTAGATCCCAAGGCTTTGGAAACAGAGATGGATATAATCTTGGCCAAAGTTCAAAAGGAAGGTATCTCGGATAACGATTTTCAGAAATTGAAAAATATCATTGAAAATAACCTGGTGACCAAAAACAGTTCGATGGCCGGAATCGCTCAAAATCTGGCTGAATCAAAGGTCTTTTATGGCAAAACAGATTATATCAACCAAGAAATGGAATACTATTCAAAAGTAACTCCTGAGGATTTGAAGAGGGTAGCCAACGAATACCTTTCATTAGATGGAAGGGTAGTATTGTATTATATGCCAAAATCAGCCCAAGTTCCTGAAAATCCGGCCGGTGCTTCCATCAAAGAAAGCAAGAATTGATAGAATATTCTTTGCCAATCACTTTTATCCATCAATATCAAAAACATGAAAAAGATAATTCTATATATATTGTTAGCCTTTGTTGTTCAGACGGGCTTTGCTCAGATAGACAGGTCAACCTATCCTGAACCTGGACCTGCCAGAGAAATCAAACTTGGGAATGCTGATTCATTCGTCCTTCCCAATGGTCTAAAGGTTTTTGTTGTAGAAAACAGAAAATTACCTAGAGTAGCATTTTCTCTAGTGCTGGAGAGAGATCCAATTTTCGAAGGGGACAAGGCGGGAATGCTGAGCATGGTAGGTCAAATGATGACAGGCGGAACAGCCAACAGGACAAAAGAACAGTTGGATGAGGAAATTGATTTTATTGGCGCCTCTCTACAAGCTAGTGCAACTTCTATCTACGCAGCGTCCCTGAAGAAACACCAAGAAAAAGCACTAGACTTGATGACAGACGTCCTTTATAATCCTGTTTTCCCTCAAGAGGAGCTTGACAAACTTAAAAAACAAACGATTTCAGGATTGGCAGCAAGCAAAGACGATCCAAATTCAATTTCAGGAAGGTTGACATCCACCTTGAATTTTGGAGTCGACCATCCCTATGGAGAATCTGAAACAGAAGCTACTGTCAAAAACATTACTGTAGAAGATATCAAATCTTATTATGCCACTTATTTCAAACCAAACATTGCTTATTTGGCTATTGTAGGTGATATCAATAAAAAAGAGGCTGAAGCATTAGCCAAAAAGTACTTTAGCAAATGGGAAAAAGGAACCGCTCCTACAAAATCTTATGATAAACCAACACCTCCTGCAAAAAATACAATCGCATTGGTGGATAGATCTGCTTCAGTCCAATCTGTGGTGGATGTTACGTATCCTCTGGAAATGAACCTCAGCAATTCTGATTATTTAGCCTCTAGAGTTTTGAATTACATCCTTGGCGGCGGAGCTTCATCAAGGTTATTCATGAATTTGAGGGAGAAAAAAGGATATACTTATGGTGCATATTCATCAATCGGCGCGGATAAGTTGGTGACAAGTTTTTCGGCAAATGCAAGTGTAAACCAGACGGCTACGGATTCAGCCATTACTGAAATTATCTATGAGATCAAAAACCTCAGAGACAATGGAATTACAGAGGAGGAATTGGTAAATGCGAAAGCCAACTTAAGTGGTTCTTTTGGAAGATCCCTAGAAAGTCCTTCTACGATTGCCAATTTTGCTATCAACACCGAGAGGTATAAGCTTCCTAAAGATTTCTATGCGACATATCTGCAGAGATTAAATGCATTGACAGTAGCCGATATCAATGCCGCCGCCAAAAAATTCATGAAGCCTGATAACATGTACATTACAGTTGTAGGAAATGGTGCGGCGATCGAGAAAAGCCTTTTGGCGTTTGGTGAAGTAAAAAGATTTACCAACATGGCTGAACCTGAAAAACAAATAACAATGAATGCAGAAATGACTGCTGAACAAGTTATTAAAAATTACATTTCAGCAATAGGAGGTGAAAGCAATGCTAAAGATATTAAAACTTCCAAAATGGAATCTGTTGCAGAAATCCAGGGCATGAAATTGAATTTTGTAGCAGTTTTTGATGAGCCGAAAGGTGCATTTTCACAGAAAGTTGTGATGATGGGGAATGTTGCTTCTAATACTGTGATCAAAGATGGTAAAGGCTCTGTCACTGCCATGGGACAATCCACCGAACTGACAGATGAGCAATATGAAGCAGCCAAAATGAGCATGTACATTTTTCCTGAATTGCATTATGAAGAATTGGGATACTCTATGGTATTGGAAGGAATCAAAGATGTGGAGGGAGAAAACGCTTACAAAGTCATAGTGTCCAATCCTACTGGTTCGAAGCAAATCAACTACTACAGTGTAGAAACAGGATTGAAAACAAAAACCGAAAGTGCCGAAGCTGGTGACATGTTCTTCAGCGATTACCAAGAAGTAAAGGGAGTCAAATATCCAATGATGATGTTGTTAAAATCTCCAATGATTCCGATGCCCTTAGAAACCAAGGTTGAAAAAATCGAGTTTAACGTTTCAATCTCGGCCGAAGATTTGAAGTAAAATAAAAAGAGGGATTCATTCCCTCTTTTTTGTCTATTATTCAGAAATTAAACCAAAAAAAATGAAAAAATTATTCGTGGCAGCACTCGCTTTGGGTATCCTCTTGCCAGGATCAAATTCCGAGGCAAAAATTATAGAGAAATCTTTTTCCACCGACATTACTATTGTTGAAAATGACCCGGCTACTGTTATAGAAAACTATATCAAAGCAGTAGGAGGTAAATCAGCGATAGATAAAATCAAAAATTCGATCTTAGTAATGGAGACTGATTTCCAAGGTAATGCCATTATCATCAAAGGAATTTCTGACCAAGAAAACGGCAGAATGCTACAGGAGACTTCAGTAATGGGAAATGTTGCTCAGAAAACTGTGTTAGCAAACGGTAAAGGAAAGATGTCAGCTATGGGCCAAGAACAGGAACTAACCGAAGAAATGGTTTCGATGCTAAAAGCCCAGACTTATATCTTTCCAGAAACCCATTACAAAGAAATGGGCTATGAAATGGAAGTACAGGGTACTGAAAAAATCGAAGAGGAGGATGCCTACAAATTGATAATCACAGCATCAAACGGTATGAAAACTGTTGAATATTACTCCGTAACTTCAGGTTTGAAACTTCGTACGAGTTCCGATGCCACAGGGGAGATTACCTATTTGGACTATTCTGAAATAGAAGGAATAAAAGTTCCTACCAGGCTTTCTATCAAAAATCCGATGTTGCCCGTAGCACTTGAAGCGAAAATGGTTTCACTGAAATTCAACCAAGAATTATCTGATGAAGATTTCAAGTAATTCCTATATAACACTTATTTCAAAAGGGCTTCCAAATATCTGGAAGCCCTTTTTTGCTTTTTTACGAGTTCTATTCTATCAATATTTTAATTCAGATAATGAAAATTTGAAGCTCATGATTTCTTTTAATTTGTAGAATTTCAGAAATCATGATTTTTTCAAATTAGCCTTTTGAGGATAAGGGTTTTGTTTTCGTTTGGCAGAATTGAAAACGTTGGAAAATACTTTTTTGAATCTTTCTTTAGGGAAAACGATAAGACCTTTCCTAATCTTTCAATTATGAGATCAACAAGATTTTTGATTGGATCGGATTCATATAAACATTCAAGGATGCGATCATTTTTCATCAAAACAAAGTATGCTTCCGAATCCGGATGAATTTGTGTGATCACTTCTGATTCATCTTTTCTCACTCCAATACGGTGTAGCAAATCATTGCCCTCGAAGTTTTCAAGAACTGAAAGGCCGTTTTGATCCAATAATGATTTTATCCATGGAAGTAGGTCATGTTTTCCAAAAACAAAGTTTTGAAAGAACAATCCCATTGATTCTTTTTCCCTTGAGTGACTTTTTATCAAACTTTCAAAATCCTCTAAATCATACCCTATTCCCATTTTCCCAAATTTCTTCCACATTTCTTTCATTACTTCAGACAGGGACGATCCCGATGTTTTGAGCATCAAGTCGATACATAGCGAAAGCAAGGAGCCGCGGTTATAGATACTCACTTTTTTGTCAGGAATTCCGGCTTTGTATCCATCTAGCCACATGTCAAAACTTGATTCAACGACAGATTGATTACGCCATCCAAAACTGTCAAATTCACGTTGAATCTGTTTTTGTATCTCTAGGAGGTAAGTTTCTAAGCTGAAATACCCGGATTTTAACAAATACAAATCACCCATGTAAGTGGTCACACCCTCCATCACCAATCCTTCCTCCATATAAACCTCCTTAGAAAGATCATAGGAAACAATCCCTTTAGGACGAATCCGGCATACATTCCAAAAATGATAAAGCTCATGGGAACTTACACCGATGAGTTCATCTAATTCAGATTTTTCTGAAAGTGCATAGGCGGGTCCATAAGTAATGACTGTAGAGTAGGCGTGTTCTACACCATGAAAATGCTTGTAAGACAATAGTTGAAAAATAAAATGGTAATCCTCTGCCGGAAATTCTCCAAAATCTGCGATTTGACACTCAGTGAAGGATTGGAAAACTGAGATCAAATAGTCTATATCAAAATGAATTTCACCTTGTATCCAAATATGAAATCTTGAAGCTCCTACTGTATATGAATAGTTTTTCAAACTTGCGCTTGCCAGCAGTGGGCTGTCCATAAATTGTTGAAATGACTCTGCCTGCCATTTATTTTCGCTGATTTTTTCTAAAGCAGTTGCTACTTTATATTCATTCCGCAGTTCTATTGTAATGCTGATTGCCTCATTTTTTCTTTGCAAAACCTCAAAAATAAAATTGCTGAAGTTGAGATATAATTGTTGGTCATCAACCCAACAGCCACCAGCATCCATTTGATTACAATAAAATTCATATTCAATATAATATTGTCCCGAATCCTTTGCAGTGAATACCCAAAGGTCTTTGCTGGTTTTTTTCCAAGCTATTCCCGAGCAATTAAAAAATATTCCAAATGCCCTGATTTTCTGCGCATAGTTGGCCAATTCATATCTCCCGGGTCGCCAAGCAGCCAATTGAAGACAAATTACATCATTTTTCCGGCATGCAATCTCCAATCGGATTTGGATAAATTGGGAAGTAAAAGATTTTCTTGAAATCGAATAATGCATGTAATTGAGGCTATGGATTCAAAACAAAAGTAAATCTACGGTTTGTAAATAAAAAAAGGTTATCTATCTTTGCAATCCTTTAAAGGGAAACCTCCAGGAATTCAATAAGCAAAGCACAAAAATATTAATTAGATAGCGTCATGAAAAGAACATTTCAGCCTTCTCGAAGAAAAAGAAGAAATAAGCATGGATTCAAACTTAGAATGTCCACTGCTAACGGTAGGAGAGTATTGAAATCCAGAAGAGCAAAAGGAAGACACAAACTTACTGTATCTTCTGAAAAGACTTTGAAGAAGTAATTTGAGCATTTAGTTTCGTATGTTTAATACGTAAATCAAGATGCAATGAATTCCCGGCTTCACAAGAATGAAAGATTGCATTCTAAAAAGTTAATAAAGGAACTTTTTGACAAAGGTTCCTCTTTTTTTTTATATCCCTTCAAGGTAGTGGTTTTGGAAATCAATTTTGATGTTCCCGAAACTAATCAGGTATTGTTTTCCGTTTCAAAGAAGAAGCTCAAAAAAGCTGTCGATAGGAACCTGATCAAACGTAGGATGCGAGAAGCCTATAGACTAAACAAGGAAATTCTCGGAGAAATTGTTGAGGGTAAGAAAACAATTGGCCTCATTTACGTTTCTTCAGAAATAGTTACCTTTCAGGTTATCGAGACCAAGATCAAAAAAATCCTCTTTATTATTAAGGAAAAGCCAGTTTCCAACAAAAGAACTCCATGAAAAGAAATTTCAAAAAGCCTGTAATCCTTATTCTATCAGCAGTCCTCACAATAGGGTTGTTGTTTTCTTTCGTCAATAAAAATGACAAACTATTTGCTATCGCAAAAAATCTTGACATTTTCGCTTCCCTAGTCAGGGAATTGGACTCTTATTATGTAGATGAAATCGATGCTGAAGAATTGGTGACAATCGGGATCAATGCGATGCTTTCGGAGTTGGACCCATATACTGAATTTATTCCTGAAGAAAACTCAGATGATTTCAGACTGTTGACGACTGGCGAATACGCAGGTGTTGGTGCCTTGATTGGAAATAGGACTGGGGCGAATATGATTTTGATGCCCTACAAAGGATTTCCTGCACAGTCGGCTGGACTACGGATTGGTGATGAGATACTGAAAGTGGATACAGTCAATGTCGTCAATAGTCTGACTTCTGATATTTCCAAATTATTGAAAGGTCCTGCCAATACCAATGTTTTTGTACAGGTAAAAAGGGGAACAGACACCATTTCGGTAAATCTGACAAGAAAGAAAATCGTCATTAGTAATGTGCCTTTTTATGGCAAATTGGACGAAAAAACAGGTTACATCAAATTATCGGATTTCACTACCAATGCTGCTTCCGATGTCAGAAATGCATTGGTTGACTTGAAATCCCAAGGAATTACACGACTTGTGTTGGATGTGAGAGATAACCCCGGAGGTATTTTAAAAGAGGCAGTTGATATAGTCAATCTATTTATTCCCAAAGGAAAAGAAGTAGTAAGAACGATCGGGAAACTTGAAAATGTAAATTCTGTCTATAAAACAACAAAGTCACCTGTTGACAAAGATATCCCAATGGTAGTTCTGATCAATGAGAGAAGTGCTTCCGCTGCCGAGATTGTAGCCGGTGCATTACAGGATTATGACAGGGCTGTTTTGGTTGGTAGAAGGACTTTCGGCAAAGGATTGGTCCAGACCACCATTCCTCTTTCATACAACTCCCAGATCAAAATCACCACAGCAAAATATTACATTCCAAGTGGAAGATGCATTCAGGCCATTGATTATAGTCAGGAAAACAGGGACGAAAATGGAAAATCTATTTCAATACCAGATTCATTAAGAAAAGAATTTAAGACGAAGAACGGTCGAATTGTCCTCGATGGTGCAGGCATAGAACCGGATAAAAGTTCGGAGTCCAAATCTTTCGCCCCTATCACTTACAGTTTGGTGGCAAGAAATCTTGTGTTTGAATTTGGAAACAAGTTTTTTTTAGAAAATGAGATGATTTCCAACCCGAGGGAGTTTGTGGTTACAGACGAAATCTATGCTGACTTTGTAGCTTCTTTGGAAGGTAAAGATTACGATTACACTACCTATGTAGAAAAAACATTGGAGGATTTGGAAAAGTATGCTTTGAAAGAAAAGTTTTTTAATGATATCAAACCTACTATTGAAGATCTCAAGAAAAAAGTGAGTCATAACAAAGAGCAGGATTTGGAAACTTTCAAATTTGAGATCAAAGAAGCATTGAGAGAAGAGTTGGTGTCGAGATATTATTTTCAACAGGGTATTGTAGAAGCGTCACTTATGAATGATGACGATGTTAAAGCCGCTTTAGCCATTCTTTCAAGTCCTGTTGAAATTACAAGGGTACTAACAGCATCAGTGAAATTGTGATACCCTTTTATGGTTTACATTCTATCGATTGAATCCGCCACTTCCATTTGTTCTGTGGCATTGCATAGGGACGGAAAGTTGCTGAAGTTGTTAGAGGTCGACCAAGCAAATTCCCATGCCAAGCAATTGATGCTGCTGATTGAAAATTTGTTTTTGCAAGTTGGTTTGAAGCCAATAGAACTTTCGGCTGTAGCGGTTTCATCAGGCCCAGGTTCCTACACAGGTTTGCGAATTGGGCTTTCAGTAGCAAAGGGTTTGGCATTTGCATTCAATTTGCCTTTAATTGGGGTGGAAACATTGGAAGCATTGGCTTATCAGGCTTCTGGATTATGTGGGGAAAATGATTTTGTGATCCCCTTGTTGGATGCCAGACGGATGGAGGTTTACACGAGTGTATTTGGTGCTATGGGGAAAATGATTGAACCATCTCATCCGCTTGAAATAGAGATAAACCCTTTTTTGAAATATTTAAAAACGGGTCAGGTTTTTTTTCTTGGGGATGGATTAGAAAAATTGAAAGTAGTACTTGATCATGCTAACGCTGTTTATCTTTCCAACTTGAATTCTGCAGATTCAGTGGGTCTGTTAGCTTACCAAAAATTCCTCAATAAGTCTTTTGAAGACATTGCCTATTTTGAGCCGAACTACTTGAAAGAATTTCGGGTTTTAACCTCGAAAAAGAATCCCTTTTTAATATGAGCGAAATTGTCAACAGAGTAGCATCAAGCCCTATCGTTACCATAGACCTTGAGACCTTTTACAGAGAGGAAGAAAGAGTCGGTTTCGACCTCAAAGAGTTTCTCTTTCAAGAATTGGTTTTGAGGGAAAAAGAATTTCGGGCTGATTTGGGTAAATTAGACTGGGATCGATACAAAGGTAAATTGGTGGCTATATTCTGTTCTGCTGATGCCATCGTTCCAAATTGGGCATTTATGTTGGTTGGGACTTTCCTTTCAAAAGCAGGGGTGGAATTTGTGATTGGAGGGTTTGACGACCTAGAACAATATCTTTTCGAAATAGCAATATCCAAAGTCAATCCAAAGGAATATGAAAACAAACCTGTCGTTATCAAGGGTTGTAGTAAATACCCTGTACCGTTATATGCCTATGGGAGAATTCAGTCTGTAATCCAACCGTACGCCAAATCTATCATGTATGGTGAACCTTGCAGCACTGTACCGTTATACAAGGTTCCCAAGTAAAAAGATTCTTCTTATATACAGATACTTAGGTTACAAATGCAGTTTTTTTAACATCACAGTTTGGTATTATTCAATCAGTCTGCTAAGTTTGCAATCCTATTACGCCGAAGATCAATCCAAAGGGGTTTATCTAAAGTGTAGAAATGAATAACTAATAATTAGTCAAAAATAAATCTATTCTTTTTTTGACTAGAGTTTTGCAAGTTTAAATTTATATCCCGATATTTGCACTCGCTTTTAAGACAAGGGTCTTACATTACTGCAAAAAAGCGCAGTAAAAGTTCATTGAAGTACTGGAGAAATAACACAAAATACTGTCTGTATTCACATGCAGGTAGAATCA
>NZ_JAMFLG010000012.1 GCF_023502205.1 Aquiflexum sp. TKW24L
TCAAGATCATAAGAAGGCGTAATTTCATCCCGACAATTGTCGCAGATACGCCTAGCGCCATCGCCATCCACCCACTAGAAGTTGTCAAAGTCCTGATGCTACGACAGGGAGAAAAGGCCAAAGATTCTTTTAGATGGTGCTCACCATAACTTTTTTATTCAATGGGATTTTATCAAACCCTTCACTGACCTTGCCAAAAATGATGGTTATCAAACAATCGTTGATAGCTTAGAATTTACGCCTGAATATTTAAAAGCGCTTTGACATTGTAATGATTATAACAGCTCTTCCATTCGACTTTACAACCAAAAACGAAGGAAATTCCCAAGGATTAGCCGGAACAATTGGAAAAGGAAAAGTTGTGGCGTTTGGAAACTCCAATGGTTTTACTGCAATGCTCTTTGATACTGAAGATGGCCCAAAACAAGCAGCAGGAATGAATCTTGAAGGATATGATTGGAAACAGTTTGTACTTAATACATTACATTAGCTTTCAGGTGAATTAAAGTAAAAACGTGTGGTGTAATTAATTGCTCGGGCACTACCGATTTTTTTTCTAATTTGGGTATTCATACACAGCAGCTAATCATACACAAACTGACAATGCTAATGCATAAATAAGAAGATATCATGCTAACCACTTCAAGACGCAAATTTATCGGTCAAATGGGTTTAGGAAGCCTGGCCATATTTATTCCCATCGGATGCACTTACAAGCAATCAGGGATAGACATACAAGGTGAATCACCCTTACACTACAAAACTATTGTTGAAATCTCTAAGATGATCAAATCAAATGAGATTTCATCTTTTGACCTTACCCAACTCATGCTCGACCGGATTGAAACGGTTGATGCCAGCCTGCACAGCTTCCTCACCGTAATGAAAAATACAGCATTGGAAAGGGCAAGGGAATTGGACAAAGAACTTGAAGCAGGAAAATACCGCGGATTCTTGCATGGGGTTCCGATTGCAGTAAAAGACCTTTGCTACACCAAAGGAGTACCTACCACAGGCGGGCTGAAGGTATTAAGCGACTTCGTGCCCGACTTTGACGCTACAGTGGTGAGCAAACTGGAAGCTGCAGGCGCCGTATTGCTGGGAAAACTAAATCTCACAGAAGGCGCCATGGTTGGATATCACCCTGATTTCAAGATACCGAATAACCCCTGGGGGAAAGATTTGTGGGCGGGTGGATCGTCCAGTGGGTCGGGTGTGGCCACTGCTGCCGGACTATGTTTCGGATCATTGGGCACTGACACCGGAGGATCCATACGTTTTCCATCAATGGCAAACGGCATCGTGGGCCTCAAACCCTCCTATGGCCGAGTCAGTCGGCATGGCGTGCTTCCACTTGCAGAATCATTGGACCATGTAGGACCCATGACCAGGTGTGTCGCAGATGCTGCCATCATGCTTGAGGCGATTGCCGGTGAAGATCCCAACGATCCTACCTCTCTAAGCGAACCGGTCCCGGATATGCTTAAAGATATTGACAAAGGTGTCGCAGGACTTCGGATAGGATTTGACCGCGAGTATGCGCTGACTGGGGTGGATCCAGGATTAGCCAGTGCAATTGAGAGCGCCATAGAAGTTTTGGAGGGCCTGGGAGCTGAAATTGTGGCGGTAAAGGTTCCGGATCTTACGAAAGTTATAAAGACCTGGATCCTACTCTGCGCTGCAGAGGCAGCCAAAGCCCATGAGGCAAATTTTCCTTCACGGTCAGAGGAATATGGAGCATATTTTCGGGAGTTTCTAGAAATTGGTCACCGGGTAAATCCATCCGAGATTGCTGATATCCGGCAAATCCGGGAATCCTTCAGCACAGCTTTTCGAGCCATGCTTTCCGAGGTTGATGCCATGCTTTCCCCTGCGGCAGGCAGCCCCTTTGCTATTCCCGAAGGATTACAGTACAAATCTCTTACCCATTGGAATGAAGCGATTTCCGAAATCCTCAAGGCTTCCGCTACAAAGCATCCGGTTTTCTTTGCGTTTCCTCATAACTATGCGGGAACCCCGGCATTGGTCGTTCCCTGTGGATTCTCCGATAAGGGGCTTCCCTACACGATGCAGCTTTCTGGCGGTTTTTTGGAAGAAGCAATGTTGTGCCGGATTGGTCATGCCTATGAAAAAGCAACAGACTGGAACTTGCAGCATCCACCTGTTTGAGAAAGGTGAAAGAAAAGTAAAAGGAGCTTGAAATAAATTGAAAGTACTTAATATCCATAAGCGCATAATTGACCAACCGAAAAATAAGGTGGTCGAGATGATAAAAACTTTATCAACGGAAGAGGATAGGATTTGGCCAACAGAAAAATGGCCAGCTATGAAATTTAGGGAAGGACTAAAAATTGGAGCGAAAGGAGGACACGGCCCAATAAGATATTTGGTGGAAACGTATCATCCAAGTGAAGTAATTCAGTTTCGATTTTTGAAACCCAATGGATTTAATGGAATTCATAAATTTGAGTTAAGAGACCTGACCTATAAAAAAACTGAAATCAAGCATACTATTGATATGAATACTGTAGGTGAAGGAACTCTAAGTTGGATTTTAGGAATTCGTTCTCTACACAATGCCTTAATTGAAGACGCATTTGATAAGCTTGAAAATAATTTTTCTGAAAATAAAAAAACAACGACCTGGAATTTTTGGGTGAGATTTTTAAGAAAACAAATTGAAAAAAAATACAATCAAACCGGATAACATCCATTTCATTTAAATCCCATTAAATCTATAAAATTTTAAAGCGCTGTAAGACAAACTTTTAAGGGAACAATGGGTTAAGGGATTGATTTGATGGTTTAATAATTTGTTCTTCTCACCGCATGCTTGATTACATCCTTGCCCATCCGCTGTATATTCCATTTATTATATTGAATATTTTTATCATTTATAAGGTGTTTAAAATTTATGTATGTAAGGATCAAGACAATAATGATGATGAGGATGGGGGGATTCTCGAAAATGATGATCCGGTTTTGGACTTGCCGCCCGGTGTCTCACCTCCAGTTGAAACATCAAGTGTATTAAATTAAGTTTTAAGTCTTGAGGCAAAGGATGGGTTTTTGGAAGATTGTGAGGTAGAGAGCACCACCTGTGGCAAATTGGATGCCTCCAACCTGATCTCCATGATCCATAATCTGCCGGTCATCGACTATTCCAAAAACCATCAGACACAGCTTCCTATCCAATGCTGCCCTACCGGTGCCATCGTATGGTTGGACGAAAAAGCTGGTCCCATCAAAGGTCCTGAAGCCAAAAAAATTATAAGGAAGGGGAAATTGAAAATGGGGGAAAGTTGAGTTTTATAGTAAATCTTTCCACAATATTAAGCGAACCTGGACTGACATTTATTGTGTGGGGCAGCATTTTCCTTTCAGGTTTTGAAAAGGAAATGAGGAAAAAACAATCTGAATGCCACCGCTTGGCAGTAGTTATGTTTTATATCATTATAGTCAGGCCAAAGCTGACTTTTGAACTATGAAACATAAGCTCATATCTACACAATCAAATGAGATTCTGACCTTAATGGGCCTAATTTGACTCCATCCTTTTCTAGAAAATAGTACCGTGTCATATAATTAAAGGTTCAATATTATTTTATTGTGTTTTGCAAAAGACTTTGTTTTACGGAATTCAAAAGCATTCTTCAATCCAAATTAAATGTTAACGAATTAGCCATTCAGTAAACGAGTAATTGTGTCTTTAAGGGAATTCCCCCCTAGGCGTAGTATACATCTGATGCTGGGATCCCTCTGGGTGTAGTGTAATGATTGCTGGTGGGACTGGAGGAATTTTTAATTCCACCCAAACTGCGCAAAGCCTGGGACGTAAGCGGTCATTGCAAAGACAGCGTACGAATTGTATGTTTCAATTTGCTGACATTTGTTTCTCACCCCAACTTCGCAAGTGACTGATAAGGGGAATCAATTCTTTTCCAGTATCGGTAAGTGAATATTCAACTTTCGGTGGAACTTCTAAATAAACTTTTCTAACAATCAATTCATCGGCTTCCAATTCTTTTAGCGTTTGGGTAAGCATTTTGGGCGTGATACCTATTACGGCTCGGTTTAATTCTCCGTATCGCAAAACACCTTCTCTCAATACCCATAAAATTCGCCCTTTGTATTTACCACCTATTCGCTGAAAGGCATAATCCACAGCACAATGAGCCTTATTATTTTTCATTTATTTAATATTTCTAAATCATTGATTATCAACACTACTACCAAAAAAGTATGTAGGATACATTTTAGTATGTACTTGCTATCAAGGTAGTTAATATTTTTATTCGTAAAACATTACCTACAAAAAATCAGAAAAAATGAGTGCAACATTAAAAAAAGTGCTTCAATTCCCAATTATTAAAATCATTATAGGGATTGTTGTTTGCTTTGCACTTTTTGTAAGTATTCAAAACTTTGTATTAAAACCATTTTTTTATAGCATCATTCAAGATAAATATTGCTAACCCAATTATTCATTGTGCTTCTATCTTGGTCTTATTGGGCAGCTATTACTTTTTATTTCGATTGTATGATAAAAGAAAAATAACAGAACTATCACTAAAACATTTACCCAAAGAAATGTTTGGTGGTTTTGTATTCGGGTTTTTGACAATTTCATTATCCATTTTCATTTTATACTTATTGGGGTATTATCAGGTTATAAGCATTACGACAACAAACTACCCGGTAAAATTATTCACGACATTATTAGTAGCTGCTTTAATTGAAGACCTGTTTCATAGGGGACTCATCGTAAGGGAAATGGAAAATTGGTTAGGAACCAACGCAGCCATTGTTATTGGAATGGTGGTCGAACTTCAACACATATTTAATCCCCATTCCAATCTATTTAGTCTTTTTCTTTATTTGATTTGGGGGTTTACTATGGCAATGATGTTTATTTATACTAAGAGAATATGGCTACCCTATTTCTTTCATATAGGCTGGAATTTTGCACAACCTTTTTATGGCTCCAATCTCACAGGGCTAGATGACATGGGCAGTATCATTCAATCATCATTTAATGGACCTGAATTATTAACAGGTGGTGCTGTAGGTATTGAAGATTCGGTTTTTACAGCATTATTTTTACTGTTTATTGGAATAACGCTTTATTATCTTGCCAAAAAAGAGGGCAAAATTGTAAAAAGCAAACTGTTTAAAAGGTGAATCTGAAAGATGCCTATATAGGACTTGAAGCATATTTTTCTCCACGAATTATTGGTGAAGTAAACGACCAATATATAAAAATAGCCAAAATAAAAGGGCAGGAAGTACCTTGGCATAACCATGAAAATGAAGATGAATTATTCTACATTGTAGAGGGGACACTTTTAATGGAAATAGAAAATCGACCAGACTTAATCATGAAAAAAGGTGACCTATTTGTTGTAAAAAAAGGGGTAAACCATAGAGTTTCTTCAACCGAAGATTGTTTAATTATGCTGATTGAATCTAAAACAACCGAACATATAGGTAAAGTAAAGTCGGCAATAACAAAATCAATAGAGGAGCAACTTTTTTGAAATCCAAATGTTTCGCTGTTATGGGACTTGACAATCCCCTCTCATTTCCGAAGAAATGGCTTTATATTTAACCGGAGGTTTTTTGACGAAAAGACCTTTTTTGCTTTTTTTATCAATCGAAATTCTAAATATGAAAAGACCTTTAGTATTCCCCTCCACTGAAAAAGAAGACAAGGACTTTCAGGATTTGATCCGGTTTTTTAATGAAACATTGGGGTTTTGTCCTAACAGTGTGAAAACGATGTATCACCGACCTTCCATTGCTTACGCTTTCATTGCTCTCAACAAAGCCGTAATGGAAAATAAGGGCAGCGTAACAAGTTCACTGAAAAGACTGATTGGATACATCAGCAGCAACGTGGCAGGATGCAGGTATTGTCAGGCCCATACCATCAGGGCTGCGGAGCGGTATGGCGCGGATGAAGAAAAACTGGCAAACATCTGGGAGTTTAGGACACATCCTGCATTTTCGGAAGCAGAACGGGCGGCACTGGAATTTGCATTTGCCAGTTCTGTGATTCCAAATGCAGTGGATGATGCTATTGCAGAAAAACTCAGGTTGTATTGGGATGAAGGTGAGATTGTGGAAATTCTTGGGGTGATAGCTCTTTTTGGGTTTTTAAATAGATGGAATGATTCTATGGGTACTGAACTTGAAAAGGAGGCAATAGAGTCGGGCGATAAGCATTTAAAAGAGAATGGCTGGACTGTGGGTAAACATCAATATTGAAAAAGTATCCGCAATGTTGCACGTTGGGTTTGGAGACTTTGTCGGTTGCGGATACTTGTCCACAGACGACAGTCTACTGTCCACAGAACCGCCGATCGTTCCCTGACCATTATTTAGTCCGGCTACGTGCGATGAAGCAGGTACACAAAAAATCATATGGCTTCCTTTCATTTGCTATCATGCGGAAAGTCGGGTAACAATGACAGAATTTGTTTTATCCGAGTATGTTCAACCCCTTTGGGGTTGGCCTGAAATTCGTAATCGTCTTCAATCCCCGGGTTAAAACCCGGGGCTATTAAACATTGCACAAAATGACAGAAGAAAATTTAATCATCGAGGAAAAACCAATCGTTGAGTATACAATGGGATTTGGTAAAGTCAACTTGATTTCAATTCTTTTAACGATTCCGATTACCGCAATATTCTTAACTCCTTTTATTCTCATTTGGGACTATGATACTTTTCAAGCAGGTAAAGATCTGTTTTTTGATCATTTCTTTACCTTCTTACTGATAGGAATTATAATCCATGAGTTGTTACATGGATCTACATTTGGATATTTTGCATCCAATGGACTTAAATCAATAAAATTTGGAGTAAAATGGAAATATCTGGCTCCTTACTGCCATTGTAAAGAACCGCTAAGGGTTAAACATTATAAAATCGGGGGAGCTATGCCGTTGATTGTTATGGGTATTATTCCATCATTGATCGGAATAGTGACAGGAAGTGGTGGGATTTTAAGCTTTGGTATATTTTTTTCTTGGGCGGCAGGTGGAGACATCATTGCACTTTATATGCTTCAAAAATTAGACAATGACATTTTTGTTTCTGATCACCCTGATAAAATGGGGTTTATCAGGGAAGTCAATCAATGAAAGCGGAAAAGCTTCGGAGGGAAAATTGATTTGCGACTTTTTTTAAATAATACATTTCTTACTCCCTTCTCATTTCCAAACCCATCAAACAGCCTTAAGTTCCAGTGCATATTCATAGGATATAAACTGTTTGCCATGAACATTCTCCAACCAACCTTTTTCAAGATGACTGGTCTCAACTATCCCATTGGTGGAAATATCTTTGAATTGGGTCTTTATTTTTTCAAGCATTAGTAATTCTTTATTTGAAAAGACCTCCGGATTGAAAAGTCTGTCTTTTCTTCCTACCAGTTTTTCAATTCTTATTCCATCAGCCTTATCTTCATAATTAATGTCAATAACATCGTCTTCTGATAGATTTTCAAAGATTGTTTCAAACATATTAGGTACAGGTCCATAGTTTATTGCCTTATACTTTAATCCGCTTATAGAATTTCCAAAATATTTGAAGTAAGAGAAATCTGCATAAAATAACAGCTTATTCATCTTCGTCTTGAAGCAAGGAATCTCGTGTGAAAAAAACACTACCATTTCAACAAGTTTCTCTAGGTTTGGCTTGGTGTAACCTGTTAAAACAGAAACTTCTCCATCGCCCAGTAGGTAATCATCAAGATTAATTAGTTTTAATTTTTCTGATGCAATCAATCGATCTATTTTCTTTACCAGTTCAGCTTTAGTATTGTCAGATTTAGGATTCCAATCCTCTACCAAGGCCTTAAACTTATATGGATCCCGAGCTAGTTTAATTAAGTTTGCATTTGCCAATGACGGAAGTTCCCCTTTTTCATAAAGTCCGTATGTGTTTTGACCGAAGCCCATAACTTCTCCCATCCTTATAGCGGATAACCCATACTTCTCCCTTATTTCAATAATCTCTTCGCGCTGAGGGATGTGATTTTTTGCTCTATAGGCGTGTTCTACCATTAAGAGATTAAATTCATCTAATTCTGTTGTTGTGAATTTTTCTCCGGTTTCCTCACAGAGGTAAAATTGGAATCTTATTCTAATCTCCTCTTTCCGAAAAGTAACGGTTCGTGCTTCATTCTTTAATGGCATTTCTTTGCCGGTTAATGGACTTTTCATGAAAACGCTATTTAAAAGGGTATTTTATTTTTCGTTCGGCAAAATGAAAAGAAATACAAAGAACATTTGATCCAGGTATTCCTTTGGTAATCTTAATGTAGATTTCTTGCCCTTTTACAATTTTCCCAAAGACCCACATTTCTTTGGTGCCGTACATTTCTTCCGGTTTGGGACCTTCTGCATAATCTTCAGCTATTAATTCTTCTAGAATTTGCTTACGATCCTTAGGACGGATATCAAGTTGGGTGAGGGTTTCAAAGTTTTTTCCTCTGTTATCCAAAAAGAATACTCCCCAAAACTTCATTTTTATCTTAAACTCCTTTAAGAATTCATCGACTTTTTCTTTTGACGTCTTTTGCAAAGGTATCATGATAAAGTTATAAATATTCAATTTATGTAATAAAATTAAACCAAAAAGTTTAAAAAATATTTTTTTGTCAATCCTTTCAATTTAAGTCCAATATAATTTTTTTATGCTAAGCCGGCTTAGATTTGGAATATTGTTCGGTTACGAGACCGGATATAAAAATCTAGCAGTAAATTTGAAGATCACTGTTGCAAATACCCTGTTTCCAAACTTAATCACCAAAGTAACCAATCAATGTCGTTTAGTTAGGGGAGATTCGATAAACTTTTCCAAAGTTCGAAATGGATGTTTTAAGATTTTCATGGTCTGATCTCAACTTTGGAAATGGGTTGTATAACGCAAAATTTTACCTAAAAGACATTGAGTAAACAATTATAAAAATGAAGAAAATATTGAAAATTGCCCTATGGACATTAGCCATATTGCTGATAGTAACGGGAAGCTTGGCATATTATGTAAGTAGACAAATGGGCAGTTTGGATTCCTTGGAAGACCGGAAGGCACGATTCTCCGGGCTGTCATATTATGATGCAGATACGGATCAGTTTATAAGTCCGGAGACATTGCCCTATTACCCGGAACAGACCACAGGAGGCGATTCAGGTCCTGCACGCTTTTTTAAAACTTCCCCAAATGCACCGGGTTTTTCACTACCCAAAAAGATGGTTGCCAAAAGCGATTTTTCAGAAACCCCTTCGGATTTTGCTGCCTATTGGTTTGGTCACTCCACCTTTATCCTTGAGCTTGATGGAAAACGGATCTTATTTGATCCCGTTTTTGAAAATGGAGGTCCCCTACCCTTTATTTTGAGAAGGTTTGATGTGTCTCCCATCAAAAGAGAGGAACTGCCGGAGATTGATTTGGTGGTCATTACCCATGATCATTATGATCATCTGGAGGCTGCTACCATAAGATTCCTAGCATCGAGAAACACAGAATTTCTCGTACCGCTGGGTGTAGGTGCCAGATTGGAAGGCTGGGGTATTCAGAAAAACAACATCAGCGAGTTGGGTTGGCATGATGCCAAGACTGTTGGTTCCTTGCAAATCACTGCCCTGCCGGGGATCCACTACACGAGCAGGAGTTATAATGATAGGAATAAAACCCTTTGGGCCTCTTTTGTAATTAAAGGGGATGATAAAAATATTTTTGTAAGTGGCGATACCGGATACGGAACGCACCTGAAAGACATAGGAGAAAAATATGGACCTTTCGACCTGGCTTTTGTGGAGATAGATGGCTGGAACAAAGGATGGCCATTGACCCACCTCTTCCCCGATCAGACAGTTCAGTTATGTCAGGATATCAATACACAACTCATGTTTCCCATACATTGGGGTGTCTTTGATTTGGCATTACACCCTTGGGATGAATCTATCAAAATGGTAGCTGACATAGCCGCAGAAAATAACATCAAACTGGTAACACCCCTTATGGGCGAGAAAGTTATACCGGGTTCTAGCCCAACCACTCATTGGTGGGAAATAAAAAACAGGGGCAAGTAGAATGTCACTTACCCCTGTTATTTTTTAGCTAAGTCAATATTTTGGCCTTGTCCTTCAATCCATTTTTCTATTTGGCGTATAAGGTGCTCCTGCTTTTTCCAGCGTCAACTCAAACTCGGCCAATTCATTATAAAAGACCGAAGCATCTTTCAAATATTGATCAAACTCACTTTGTGCGATTTCAATATTCCGTCTGTGCGTTGCTGTTGGAGGCTCGGTAGTATTCCAATGTCCATAAATCACTGCTCCTACCCTACTCATGATGGAAGGAGAAGTGGACTCATCCTTGCTTTGAAGCACCCGGTCTCCCATTAGTGTATTTGACAGGTTAAATAAAGAGGCATTGAGCGCTGTCAGTTGTGCAAATAAATCAGGAGAAGCATTTGGTGTTTTGGTCAATGCGGCCTTGATATAGCGGAGCTTATCCCCGGCCTCACTCAATTGGCTGGCAGCGCTTGAGGTCCTTCGGGAAAGATCACTGGTTTGCTTTTTAAAAGCCGCCATTGCTTCATAATCATCATTTTTCGGATGAACAGGTTTCACCATAAACTCCTGCGCGTCTCCTTGAAGCTCCAGTTTTCCATTTTTTATCACATAGAGCTCGACACTGTATTTCCCGGGCGCTACCAAAGGTCCTTGAGGATCACTTACCCAAGGTGGTTGGAAGGCGGGAACGCTGAGTTCGATAGGGTCGGGCGGAGAAAGTCTCAGATCCCAACTTACCCGATGCAAGCCTGTTTTCGCTACCCCTTCGATCCAACGGACGGCCTCCCCGCTTTTATCCCGTACCAAAAGCATGACACTTGGTTCTTCTTCGATAGACTCCCCCCTCAGTTGATCCCAACCGGGAAAAGGAATGCTGGCTTTTTGCTCGTTGAGCTTCTTTTCCGATTCTTTCCGCACAGCTTTTTCTGTTTTGGGAAGATCATTTATGAAATAGGTGAATACTGCTCCGAAAGGTGGGTTATCGCTTACAAAACTGGTGGAACCCTGAGAAGGCATTCCTTTGGCCTGCATGGGTTCGTTAGGGACATACCACCAAGCATCTCTCACCGGCAACACGATATTTGAATTGGCATTGGCCAATTTGTTGATCTCCCTCAAAGGAGAGTAATCATCCAAGACATAAATCCCACGCCCAAAACTTGCCCCTACCAAATCATTGTCTCTGGCATGTAGCGCGAGATCCCGGAAAGGAATGGTTGGAACTCCTGCATTTAGCTTGGTCCAATTGACGCCCTTATTCACAGAAAAATAAATCCCGTACTCCGTTCCGATGAAAAGCAAATTTTCATCTATGTGGTCCTGTTTGATCACCCAAACAAGGGTATTGACAGGCAAGTCTCCTGCAATAGAACGCCAGGTTTTTCCTTTGTCTGTACTGATGAAAACGTAAGAAGCATAATCACCCAATTGGTGCGCATCGGCTGCGGCAAATACCGTATTGACATCATGGGAAGAGGCTTCGATATTGTTAATGAAGGTAAGTGCAGGAACCTTGGGCAGGCTTCCACTTTTCCTCCAATTCTTCCCATCATCTTCGGTCACATGGATCAGGCCATCATCCGAGCCGGTATAAAGTAATCCTGCTTGTAGGGTCGATTCCGAAATTGTGGTCAAGGTGGCAAATTTCGACATGGCACCGTTGTCGTACAATGCGTCAATACTTGGTACACGGTCCATCATTTCCAGTTCATACCTGCCGAGGTTGGTGGTCAGGTCACCGCTGATCGCCGTCCATGAATTACCGCGATCGGTACTTTTCCAAACCCGCTGTGATCCAAAATAGAGTGTTTTATGATCATGAGGACTTACCTGTATGGGACTATCCCAATTCCATCTTTCCGGTGGGTCATTGGGTTCCGGTTGTGGCTGTATATTCAATATTTCTAGTGTGGTTCTATTGTGACGGTGTAATTCGCCCTGTTGAATTTCCATATACACAATATTGGGATCTTTGGGATCGAAAGCGACATCATAGCCATCGGCCCCCAAGGGGACGTACCAGTCCTGATTGCGCACACCCTCCACGTTGGTCGTTCGGGATGGACCTAATAAAGTTCCAAGGTCTTGTGCTCCCACTACCACATTATAAAATGGCTCAGCATTATCGAGTCCTACTTTATAAAATTGTGAGACCGGCAGGTTCGGGAAGTGACGCCAAGTAGCTCCTTCATCAAAAGATTCATACAAACCTCCATCTGTTCCCACGATCAAATGCTGTCCATTGGCAGGATCAATATACAAGGCGTGGTTGTCGCTGTGTTTCGTTCTTCCGGTTTCGCCATAATCAAAGGTCTTTCCACCATCACGGGTTACATTTATAAAAACATCCATCTGGTAAACCAGGTCCG
This sequence comes from Aquiflexum sp. TKW24L, assembly GCF_023502205.1. Classification (GTDB taxonomy): domain Bacteria; phylum Bacteroidota; class Bacteroidia; order Cytophagales; family Cyclobacteriaceae; genus Cognataquiflexum. The sequence goes on from NZ_JAMFLG010000012.1 coordinate 12,455, forward strand.
GATTGGTGGGTGAAGCTTCAATCTCCTGATAATAATGAGGCCCGGTTCCCCCTGAAATATAGCTGTTGCGTTTTTGCCAGCTTTCGCCTTTATCTGAGGATCGGTAGAATCCCCTATTTGCATTGTCTGCTTCTATGGTCGCATAGACTACTTGTGGATTGGCCGGAGTCACTGCCAAGCCTATTTTTCCCATATCGCCTTGAGGCAATCCCGCATTTATCCTTCTCCAACTCTCGGCACCATCCATGGATTTATAGATTCCGGACTTTGGGCCTCCACCAAGTAGAGCCCAGGTTTTTCTTCTTCTTTGATAGGCAGCAGCATAGATCACATCAGGGTTTGATGGGTCAAATTCCGCATCAGTGACACCTGTATCTGGATCTATTTCTAGGACCAATTGCCAGGTTTTGCCCCCATCTTTGGTTTTATACAATCCACGTTCGCCTCCTGATGACCATAATGGGCCTTCGGCTGCTACATAGACCACCTCAGAGTCTCTGGGATCGATTAAAATTCTACTTATATGCTCGGAATTTTTCAATCCCATCTGCTTCCAAGTGGCACCTCCATCCAAGCTTTTGTACACCCCATCTCCCCAACCTACATGCCGACCACTGACATTTTCGCCAGTACCTACCCAGACCACTTCGGGATTGTTGGGATCCAAAGCCACGGTACCAATAGAATATGAGGCCTGCGCATCAAAAACAGGTGTCCAGGTAGTTCCACTGTTGGTAGTTTTCCACAAACCACCTGAGCCAACCGCCACATACCAAGTACTGCTATGGATAGGGTTGATGGCTATATCAGCAATTCTTCCACCCATTAATGCGGGACCAATACCTCTCAGCTCTAGCCCCTTGGCCACCTGAGCGGCCATATCCTTTTGATTGGATTGAGCCCAGACAGGAAAACTGTTTATTGAAAAGAGAAGAAGAGTTGTGAGTAGAAGACCTATGGTTTTTTGCATAACAGATTCGGTTTAATCGAAGAAAAAGGTACAAGAAAAATCATGTTCTTCGGAACCATTTATCAAAAAAGGAGAATTCCCAATACCGAAATGGTGGGGATGGATTTTAAAAGTTAGGTCTTTGGGATTACAGCCCCGATTGGGCGCAATAACACTAGCCATGGGCAAGGTGCTTCTCTGAACTTCATACTTTCTCAAATTTTCATGCACCGCAGCCCATAGTTTAAAAAGGAGATCAATAGCATGAGCTGGTTCCCCATCTGCTTCAAGACAACTCGAACTTAGAGGCATATTCTTTATCAAAAATTTCCTTCGAATCTTTGGAGAAAATAATTTATATTTTGTGATAATTAAATAACAACCCATGGCTAACCAAAAAGATTTAGATTTTACCTACACCACCATCGACGAAATCTTCCGGCTCAGCATGGGAGAAACAGGAGATTATAGTGGTGCCAAATATGATGGTGATTTTTCGATGACCTTAGAAGAGGCACAAAAAGCAAAGCACAAATTTATAGCCGACAGTCTCCACATTAAAAAGGGCAGTAAAGTACTCGATATGGCCTGTGGTTGGGCGCCCTTTACGCGATATATCACTGATGAAAGGGGGGCAGTAAGTATCGGACTGACACTCTCACAAGGGCAGGCGGAGGCATGTCAAAAGAATGGGTATAATGTATTGGTAAAAGATTGCCGTCAAGTAAAGCCGAATGACTTTGGAGTTTTCGACGCCATCGTCTGCATCGGTGGGTTAGAACATTTCTGTTCGGTGGAAGAATGGAAAGCAGGCAAGCAGGAGCAAGTGTATCGTGATTTCTTCCAAACGATTTATGATTTATTGCCGGTTGGAGGAAGGTTTTACATGCAGACAATGGTATTCAGTAAGAATATGATCGATTTTGAAGAATTGGATGTAAATGCCGATAAAGGATCCACTGCTTATATTATGGCATTGATGGTGAAACAATTTCCCGGTTCATGGCTTCCTTACGGTCCCGAAATGGTGATCAATTGTGCCCTGCCTGGATTCAAATTAATTTCCAAAAGCAGTGGAAGGCTGGACTACATTGAAACCATTGGCCAATGGCGCAAAAAATTCAGAAAGTTTCATCTCAAAAAATATTTGTTATACCTCTCATTGATTCCAAGGTATTTCACAGATAAAGAGTTTAGACACTTGGTGGCGGTTTTCCGAGTCAGTCCAAATAAGGTATGTTTTGAAAAAGAAGTCATGGATCATTTCCGGTTGGTGTTTGAAAAAGTATAGATTTTATGATTGTCGGGATCGGTTATGAATCTTCCAAGTAGGAGAATCCCCAATACCGAAATGGTTGAGATTAATTTACAAAGTCCGGGCTTTAAGATTACAGCCCCGATTGGGCGCAATAACACTAGCCGTGGGCAAGGTGCTTCTCTGAACTTCATACTTTCTCAAATTTTCATGCACCGCAGCCCATGGTTATGAATGGGAACGATTAAGGGATTTCGGACTCGAATCTTATAAGTAGGATAATTCTCATTACCGAAATGGTGGGGATTAATTTACAAAGTCAGGGCTTTGGGATTACAGCCCCGAAGTGGGCGCAATAACACTAGCCGTGGGCAAGGTGCTTCTCTGAACTTCATACTTTCTCAAATTTTCATGCACCGCAGCCCATGGTTATGAATGGGAACGATTAAGGGATTTCGGTTACGCATATTCTAATAAGGAGAATTCTCAATACCGAAATTTTTGGGAAAACTCATCGTTTTATTTCCTCAATCAATGTGATTAAATGATAAGCGTCTTTTTCTTGTGTCACTTTTTGTCATGATACAAAAAGTAACCAAAAAAATCTAGCGCAATAATCCTCCCCCACCCATACCCCCGCCGGCCCGGAATTGCGCTTCCTGCCCACAAGTGTTCCATATAAAGATTAATTGAAAAGTAGAGGTTTTTGAAATACCATTTATAATAGATACAGCCCCGAAGTGGGCGCAACAACACTAGCCATGGGTTAGGTGCTTCACTAATCTTTATACTTTCTCAAATTTTCATGCACCGCAGCCCATGGTTAAGAATGGGAACGAATAAGGGATTTCGGACTCGAATCTTATAAGTAGGATAATTCTCATTACCGAAATGGTTGGGATTAATTTACAAGTTAGGACTTTAGGATTACAGCCCCGAAGTGGGCGCAATAACACTAGCCATGGGTTAGGTGCTTCACTGAACTTCATACTTTCTCAAATTTTCATGCACCGCAGCCTATGGTTAAGAATGAGAACGATTAAGGGATTTCGGTCACGAATCTTCTAAGAAGGAGAATTCTCATTACCGAAATGGTGGGGATTAATTTACAAAGTCAGGGCTTTAGGATTACAGCCCCGAAGCGGGCACAATAACACTAGCCATGGGTTAGGTGCTTCACTGAACTTCATACTTTCTCAAATTTTCATGCACCGCAGCCCATGGTTAAGAATGGGAACGAATAAGGGATTTCGGTTACGAATCTTCTCTGAAGGATAATTCTTATTACCGAAATGGTGGGGATTAATTTACAAAGTCAGGGCTTTGGGATTACAGCCCCGATTGGGCGCAATAACACTAGCCGTGGGCAAGGTGCTTCTCTGAACTTCATACTTTCTCAAATTTTCATGCACCGCAGCCCATGGTTTGAAATGTGATCAATCACCCATTCTCTTTTCTCAATACCCCACTGCTCCCCCATCATCACTCGACGAATCGGCGGCACCGACATAGACTTTTAACTTGGGATCGTAGGTGATTCCCATGAGTACACCAAGGTTATTGACGCCACGGAGTTTGTGCCCCATCTGCTCCAAGGCATCACGGGTGTCTGGTGATAGCAGGTGCCTTTCATAGACCAACATATCAGGTAACCATTGGTGGTGGATTTTCATGGCTTCGATGGCTTTGTCGATCCGCATGTTGTATTCCAAGACATTGAGAACTGTTTGAAACACCGTGTTGATGATCGTCCTTCCTCCCGGACTTCCGATGATCAGATGGGGTTTGCCGTCTTTGGCAACTATGGTTGGTGTCATGCTAGACAGCATCCTTTTTCCCGGGGCGATTAGGTTGGGATTGGAACCGATTTGACCATCGCTGTTGGTGACTCCGGCTACAGGGTTAAAATCCCCCATTTCATTGTTGAAGATAAAACCGAGTTTGGAAGAACCCATCCCGGTACCGTAAGAATCCTCTAAAGTATACGTCATTGAAACAGCATTGCCATCTTTGTCCACTACCGAAAAATGGGTCGTACTGCTTCCGTCATAGAGTTGCCCAAACTTGGATGAATCGCTCAATGAAGCCTTATTCATGTCAATATTCTCAAACCGTTTTTTGGCAAATTCCTTGGAAGTCAACCGATCTAGGGGCATATCAGGATTGAAATCAGGATCACCAAGATGCTCCGCCCGATCGGAAAAAGCCCTGCGCATCGCTTCGGCGACCAAATGCACATAGGCTGTAGAATTGAATTCGATTTTTTGGAGGTCAGCCTGTTCCATCAAGTTCATCATCTCAATCAGGGCGACTCCACCCGAACTTGGCGGAGGCATGGAATAGATGTCATAGCCTTTGTAGGTTCCTTTGACAGGTTTGCGCTCAATGGCGGTATATCTTGCCAAATCTTCTTTGGTGATGATCCCTCCTTTGGCTTTCATGTAGGCTTCAATTTCATCGGCCACTTCTCCTTTGTAAAACCCATCATGACCTTTGTCCCGGATCAAAGCTAGGGTATTGGCCAAAGCCGGTTGCGTCCATATTTCACCCGGTTGGATGAGCTCCCCTGCCGCGTTGCGGAAATAATTGGTCATGATATCATAGGAATCATCCCAATCCTCCATATCCAAAGCCACTTTGTACAACCCCCAAGTCATTGGAAAACCATTTTTGGCAAGGTCAACAGATGGCTGCACGAGGTCTGCCCAAGGCAATTTTCCGTATTTCTGGTGGGCGAGGTAAAGTCCGGCGACTGTCCCTGGTACGCCAACCGCCTTTAATCCATTGTGGTTTGCGTTTTCGATAAGGTTACCCGATCCGTCCTGAAACATCTCAGGAGTTGCTTTTAAAGGGGCTTTTTCCCGAAAATCAATAGTGGTCACCTCTCCTTTGGTATCCATAAAAACAATAAATCCTCCGCCGCCGATGTTGCCGGCCTCGGGATGTGTCACTGCCAAAGCAAATGCTGTCGCAATACTCGCATCGATGGCATTTCCTCCCTTTTTCAAAATGTCAATTCCCACTTCCGAAGCAAGGATATTGTCGGAGACAACCATACCGTTTTTGCCGTAAGTCTGGGCATTGAGGTGAGAATAAGAAAAGATGGCTAAACAAAGAGTAAGAAATAATTGGAATTTATAAATTTTCATGGCTTGGGAAATAATATTAAGACATACCTTTTAGCATGGCACCTATAAAACTATCTAGGTGATTTTTTTGTGTGATGTGTTTGACTTGTATCAGATCACCATCAGTGCTATAATCAACAATAACATTGGTAAAATCTGAAAAGTGTTTCAATTTATAACCCACCATTTTTTCAATTACTGATCTATATCTGTGCTTTTTTACTTGGCTCAAGAATAATGCATCATCAAGATCGGTTGTATTATTTGCCAAATTCCAAGCTTCAATACCAATCTCAATGGTATCTTCAAATGTTAATTCTTCAGGTAGAAAATTCTCAAATTCATCCACCATCGCCACCAACATATCTGAATATTTTTTTGGATTACTTTCCATTTTTTTTTGTTTAAAGGCTCAAAAATTTTCCTTTGTCGATTACAATGGAAATATGACAAATAAAAACTGGACTCTGAAATGATATTATTTCATTGATCCTCATTTTGATTCTCTCCATATAATTCAATGGCTTCAATAGCATTTGCCTCCTTGCTCAAAGCGTATTCTCCACAATACCAAGGCGAATCTGATTAGTGAATGATACTAATCTGACGTAGTTCCATAATATCATTGAATCCTTCTTCGTATCCTCTGATCACCACCTTTTGGTCAGGTGGGAAATTTTTCAATAAATCTATGAGTTCCTTCGCTTTCATTGCTTTTCATTTTTTGCCACATAAATTTTTAATTTTTCCTCCGCCACCTTCAAAGCCTCCAAACCCATCTCCTCATCTGCCACTTCATATAGCACTTTATCGGCTAAAAATGCCAACATCAACTCTTTTTCAGGAACATTGAAATAGGCCGCGAGTTTAGTGACCAAATCCCGGCTTGGCTTTCGGAGTCCGCGTTCGATCTTGCTCAAAATGGCCTGATCAATATCGAGATAAGCAGCCACTGTGCGAAGAGGCAATTCCTTTTCCTCTCTCAATTTTCTGATGGTTTCTCCGAGGCTTAGCATCTATTGAATTGGTTTTTTGACAAAAATATTTTTGACTAATTTTGTCAAAAATACTAAAAATTTAAATAAGCACAAGGGCCCAAGGTTTGTGATATTGTCAATAAAGCACCTTCACCACAAACCTCCCAAATGATTGCCAGGCCTCTGAATAGCGGGCATAATAGACCAAATCTGCAAAGAGGAACGCCAAAAGCACAATCGAATACGGCATCCAATCTTTCTTTTTTATCAGATCCAGTGACAATAAGGCAGCCGCCAAACCTGTTTTAAAATACAATGGTATCAACTCAAAATCAACCTCCAAGGAAGTGTCCAGATATGCATTTATTATTCTACTCAGGCTCGGCCCAATCATGATAATGGCTGTTCCAATCATAAATCGCATGTGCCTAAAGGTGTTTTTTTTGTAGTAGATGGCCAATGAGTAAAACAATCCAAACATCAACAACTGCATCCATGTAACTGACTGCCATGAAAATACCTCCACAGAACCGTACTCTCCATCCCATCTATGGTAACTAACTCTTGCTATAATTAGCATGGAAATAATCATAAGTGGGGCAATTACATACGATAGTTTTCCAAAGAAACGGTGTACCGCAAACTTCCTATATAGGATCAAAACAGGTTGCAGAACCAATAAAAATACCCAAGAAGCCATCAATGCTCCATGAATATGATGCAGCCATGTAAATTCTTCGAACGTAGGGAAATACTGGATGTATGTGGCGTGAAAGCCGATGTGGACAATGATAAATACCATTATCATTCCGAAAATGATATTTCTTGTATTGACAGTTGCCGCTTGGGTCATTTGAATCTGTTCAAATTGTTAATTCAACTTCCTGCTTCTTATTTGACCTTCCTTTCGATAGTTAAGAAGGGGGCCCGCAGCAAATACCAAAAGGTTTGCTTCTTTGGTTCATCAAATTCCTCCAAACCAAATTTGACCTGATCCACAGGTTTGTATTTGAATGTGCCAAAGATCCGGTCCCAAAGAATGAAGATGTCTGAAAAGTTGGAGTCGGTATAATATTGATCCTGGTCGTGGTGGATTTTGTGCAGATTCGGGGTGGTGAAGATCAATCCTGCTGTCTTGTCCAGCCAGGCAGGGAATCTGAGATTGGAATGCTCCAACACCAGAAATGGAGTCAATATAAGAACATACACCCCTATGATAAACAAATCCAATCCGAAAAGAGCTGACATTAAAATTGGAGCACTTCCAAACCAAAACAATACTTCCATGGGATGGCCACGAAAATACGTGGAGGAATCCATAGTCGTGTCACTGTGATGTACGCGATGAAACCTCCATAAGAGAGGGGATAAATGGGAAAAGCGATGAAACCAATAAGTGGCAAAATCCAGAATCATCACACCCAAAACCAACTTTAACCAAATTGGTAGGTCAATCATATAAAACAATCCAATTTCATTTTGATTGAGCCATTCGATGCAGAATACGAAGACAATAGCCCAGAAAACATTCCCAATTAGGAACACCACCTGAAACAGGAAACTGTTCCAAAAATGATACCCTCGTCTTTGAAAAGGAAACTGGGGGTTGAGGATTTGTTCCAAAGTAAAAAACAATGCGATCAATCCGATCACAATGTAATTGAGGTCAATGCTGAGGAGGGATTCGAGTGTTTCCATTTTATTTTATTTAAGGATGGTTTCCTTTTGCAGGAGGTTGGATACTAGTGGATATTAGATATTCATGGATATTAGATATTAGTGGATATTAGTGGATATTAGATCCGCCTCGGCGGACAAGTTATTCATGGATATTTGTCCCAATGGAAATGCTTTACCCTAATGAATATCCCCTTTTTTCTACCCTTGCCTTGTCTATTTAATTTATTTAGAGGTTATGAATCTATATAACAAGGCGCCCCAGTATCAATTAATATCCATCCCGATAGCTACCGGGATCAATAAATATCAAAATATTTGAAATTAATTCCTATCCAACAACAAAACCGTATGTAGCATCACATTCGCTCCGTTTGCCATTTCTTTAGGGGAGGAATATTCTTTGGGATTGTGGCTGATACCGTCTTTGCTTGGGATAAAGACAAGTCCAATCGGTCCCAATTTCCCCATTTCCTGCACGTCATGTCCGGCACCGCTTTGCATTTTGATATGGGATATGCCAAGAGATGAAGCTGCTGCCATCATTTTATCTTGGATTTCCTTGCTGGCCATAATGGGTGTTGTACCTAGATTGAGGTTTTCAAATTGGATTTTGGTATTGGTTTCTTTGGCGATCTGTTCTGCTCGTTCTTCGATATCGGCATACATTTTCATAATCTTTTCTGACGAAAGGTCCCTCATCTGCAGACTCATCTCCACCTTTCCCGGAATGATATTGGGTGCGCCTGAGGGCACGAAGATTTTGCCCACACTTCCTACTTGGGCGCCTTCATAGCTGTTAACCACTTCATTGACTGCAAGCACCAATTTGGAAGCTGCGATCAAGGCATCCTGCCGGTCGTTCATGGGCGTACTTCCTGCATGGTTGGCCATCCCCGTGACGGTAATGTCCCAATCTTCAATCCCAACAATGCCTTCGACAATAGCCACATCGATCCCACGGCTTTCCAATACTTTGCTCTGCTCGATATGGATTTCTAGAAATGCCGCCAAATCGCCCGGCTTGCGGACTACCTCCCCCAACCTATCCGGATTTCCACCGATAGCTCTCATTCCTTCCTCCAGTGTCAAGCCACTGGCAGACTTTTGGGACAATGCTTCTTTGTTCAAATTCCCTGTCAAGGCCCTGCTTCCAACCAATCCCCCTTCTTCATTTTGGAAAATAATCACTTCTAGAGGATGGGTTGTGATGATCTTGTATTCATTGAGAACTTCGATGATTTCCAAAGCCGTAATCGAACCGTAGGCCCCATCATAATTTCCGCCATTGGGCACCATGTCGATATGTGAACCAAAAGCAATGGGTTTTTTGGAAGGATCTTTTCCTGCTCTTTTGCCAATGATATTGCCAGCATAATCAATATGTACCTCAAGGCCTGCCTTTCGCATCAGATCCATAAAGTAAGCACGGCCTTCAATGTCACCTTGGCTGTAGGCTACCCGGAAGTTTTCGCCTTTCTCATTTTTACCAAACTGAGCCAATTCAAAAATCCGCTGCTCAATCCGTTTTTCATTGACTTTGATGTGGTCAGTTGAGAAGGTAACTTGGGCATGAACAGTGGAGATAAACAGCGAAAAGGAGATTGAAAGTAATAGTGATTTCATTTTTTTTTATGTTTCGTTCAAACCAGTGTTTGCAATCGAACTAGTGATTTTTTGGTCCCTTTGGGGACACGATATGGGTAGCAAAATAAGGTTAATGGTCGGGTGCCGTGCCTTTAGGTACGGAATATATGTTGTACCTAAAGGTACAAAAACCAAAATAACAAAATCTTGTTCTACCGATATTTAGTCCCCAAAGGGACTTAAACCCAGTCTATATTCCATTCAGACTTTTTTTTGGATGCATAACTATTTTCCTTTTTTAAAAATAACTCAACCACCATTTATCTTTATTAGACTGTTTATATTGATCAAACTTTTTGCACAGAGGATACAATACCAAGATCACTGAAATCCAAACCACGTAGACTACCCATAGCGGAAACCCATAGCCGGGAATCGGCATATCAAATCCCAACCATACAGATAGGATCATATTCTTTTCCCAAACAAAACCTGTAACAGTAGCCAAACCCCAAGCGATCAGGTGAATCAGGTAAAGATGGATGATGTAGTAAAAGAAGGGAACCCTTCCGAAGGTGCAGATAAAATCCACCGCCTTTCCTTTCCATGTTTCGGAATTGGCCAAAAGAAGGAATGTTCCTCCCAAGGTCATCAGCACAAACAAAAGGGAGGGTGGGTATTTTGTTGGATTCAAAAACGAAATCAAGTTTTTGGAGAATTCTCCAAATTGTTGGTAATTATTGGGGTCACCATAAACATTGGTCCATCGCAATATGACAAATACCACAATAGTAAAAATCCCGATCAGGTTAAATGCTCTTTTTCTTTTGGGATTGTCAATGGATTTGTCATAATAAGCACCAAAGTAATATCCAAGTGACATCACTGCTATCCATGGGATTATCGGATAACCAACGATCAACAAAAGGTTTTCGGATAGAATGATAATATTTTGTTGATGTAGAATAGCCCATATAATGGAATCATCAAAGAGAACCCCATTTAAAAGATCATGTCCAAAAATCAATACAAGACTAAAAATTAAGATGACTTTTCGAGGCAGGTAAACCAATCCTGCCAAAGCAATCATACTGATACCCAATGACCAAATGGTCGCGAGAAGGATTGTCCCGAATTGAAGGTCAAAAAACCAAGCAAAATTTACAAAGGTCAATTCAATAAAGACCAGCCAAAGACCACGTTTCAGAAGAAATCCTGACAATTCCTTTTTTGACTTTCGCTTACTGATCATAAAGGCCGACATGCCAGCTAGGAAACTAAAGGCTGGCGCACAGAAATGCGTGACCCATCGGGTGAAGAAAATGGCCAAAGTTGTTTGTTCAGGATCTGCCGCGTCAAATAGGAAAGCAGGGGCATGCACATAATCCCGCACATGGTCCAATGCCATAATGAGCATCGCCAAGCCTTTGACAAGATCGATAGAGGAAATTCTTTGGTTAGCGTTGGAAATTGTGGTCATTGGGGCTTATAAGTGACATCAAAAGACAGGTCAATCATTTTCTTTATTATTTTTTTAATTTCTATATGTGTCAGGATCATAATTCTTCCTGGATTATGATTGCTACTAATTAATTTTATCCCTCTAATGGTCATCTCCCTGAGTCAAACTGTAAGGGTAAATCCTCCATCTGGCGTAATGGTGGTACCCGTAATATAGCTTGCCTCATCAGAACACAAAAAAGCAATGGTTTTGGCAATTTCTTCAGCACGGCCCGCACGCCTGAGATGGACATTAGGAATGGCATATTGGTCATAAACCGCGTCCCCCACAATACCCCGTAATCGTTGATGCATAGGTGTATCTATGATACCCGGACAGACCAGATTGACCCGTATGCCCTCTGGCGCAAGTTCAGCGGAAACGCTGCTTGTCAACCCGATCAGGGCATGTTTTGAACTTACATAGGCTGAACCTGTGGGAAAACCAAGAAAGGAATTGACGGAACCAATATTGACTATGGCTCCCCCTTTTTTGGCTGCGAGCATTGCCTTTGCTTGGTATTTCAGGCAGAGAAAGACCCCTTTTAAGTTAATATCCTGAACACGATCCCACTCTTCCTCCGATAAATCGACAATGGGCGAAAATGCTCCCTCAATACCTGCATTGTTTACCGCATAGTCCAACTGTCCAAATTCTTTGAGGACATGGGCTACCATTTGCTCCACATCAGCGGACTTAGACATATCCGCAACAATGGCACTTGCTTTTCCTCCCCGGTTCCTAATTCCTTCGACCAATTCTTCCAGTTCAGCTCCCCGCCTGGCGGCTACTACCACACTGGCACCTCGGGCTGCAAATAATTCGGCAGTTGCCCTTCCTATTCCACTGCTAGCTCCTGTTATTAATGCGACTTTGTTTTTCATAATTACTTATTTTTTGGTAGTTACAAATGATTTGAGATTTTTTCCTGGGATGCCGCTCTCTACTTTGAGCTTCCTTCAACTCCCAGCTCGGTTAGCTTCTTATTCGCAATCGACAGAATATAATGTTTTACATCTTCTACATCCTGCTCAGACAAGCGATCTTTGAATTTCGGCATGCCTTTACCAAGATAATCCCCCTCCAAAACAATATTTTTGAATGCAGTAAATGTCTCGGGAGAGGAATAGGTAAGGTCGGGAATAACTCCGCCGCCATTCAAATTATGGCAGGAAGCACAATAGCGTTTAAATAGTGTATCCCCATTTTTGATCTCACCCTCTGATGCTTCAAAAGATAAGGAAATAAGCTTTGGTTCGGGTTTGTCAGGAAAGCTAGGTATAGATTCATTTTTGCCTAGAGCAAAAGTATAGATCGTCCCAGGATTTATTTGTTTGGTATACTTTGACCATAATCCTAGAACACCACCCCAACCCACGGCAATCGAAACATATTGGACATCATCTATCAAATAGGTAATTGGTGCGGCAATGATGCCTGTATTTAATGCTGTTTCCCAAACTTTTTCACCGGAACTTGCATCATAGGCAACAAAATTTCCTTCCGCTGTACCTTGAAAAACCAACTCGCTTGTAGTTAGTACCCCAGCATTCCATGGAGAAGGCTGTTTCACCTGCCATACCTCTTTTTTCTCAATCGGATCCCAAGCGATGAGTTTGCCGTGCCCGGCAGGTGCCAAAGAATCCTGACGAACTGATTTGGTAGCATCATATCCTCTACCTGTATTTTTGGAATTTGGATCATCCTTAAATTCCCAGTTTGCCTCATGACCGTACATCATGGCTGACTCCCGAGATGGAATGTATACCAATTTGGTTTTTGGATTGAAAGCCATCGGTTGCCAGTTGTGTCCGCCGATCGCTGAAGGAGATATCACAGCATTAATGTCAATATAGCGACTGAAATCATTTTCTATGGGTCGCCCTGTGACAACATCAATCCCTTTTGCCCAATTGACATAGGTATAAGGGTCACCTGATATTAACTTTCCATCCGTTCGGTCGATAACATAAAAAAATCCGTTTTTTGGCGCTTGCATCAATACCTTTCTGAGGATTCCATTGATTTCCATATCAGCAAGAATGATATGTTGGGTTGCGGTGTAATCCCAAGAATCTCCGGGTGTAGTCTGATAATACCATACCAGCTCACCATCGTCAGGATTGAGTGCTACTATGGATGAAAGGTATAAGTTATCCCCTCCTCCCGGCGATCGAAGTTCTCTGCTCCATGGTCCCCCATTTCCTGTACCGATGTATAATAATTTTAATTCCGGATCATAAGCCATCGCATCCCAAGCGGTTCCGCCTCCACCGTATCTCCACCACTCTCCTGTCCAGGTTTTGGCAGCATCTTCCATTGCTTTGGACTCAAATGGCTTGGAAGGATCACCGGGAACCGTATAGAATCGCCACATCTGATTACCTGTCATGGCATCGTAAGCCGTAACGTAACCTCTAACACCATATTCCGCACCACCATTTCCAATAATCACCTTTCCATCCACCACTCTGGGAGCACCGGTGATGGTATATGCCTTGGCTTGATCCACGGTCAGGACTTCCCAGACTTTCTTACCTGTGGCAGCATTTATTGAAATTAGTCTTCCGTCAAGTGAACCCACAAAAATATGGCCCTTGTAAAGCGCAATTCCTCTGTTCACTACATCACAACATGCTTTTTCTCCATGTTCTTTTGGTACTTCAGGATCATAAGTCCATATCAATTCCCCTTTTCGGGCATCTATGGCATACACGATACTCCAGGGACCTGAGATGTACATGATTCCATCCACTACCAATGGTGTCGCCTCAATCCCCCTATTTGTCCCAAGATTGAAGCTCCAGGCCAATCCCAACTCCTTGATATTGCTTTTGGTGATTTGATTAAGTGAACTATAGCGGTCTTCAGCATAATTTCTGCCATAAGACAACCAATCGCCCGGATTCTCATCCGCATTCAAAAGCCGATGGGTGTCAACCTGATCGGTTACGGATTTTATGTGATCTGTTGTTCCAAGCTCGTAAGTTTTATGGCAACTCACAAGTGAACAGAGTGTGTAAATAGAAAACCGTAAGAGCCGAGTTAATTTCATGATTCCATATTTATATAAATATCCTTTACCATGTTTCCTTCTTTGATCATCCGCTTTTGATCTCTCATGTTATTATAGTATATATTACCGACCGGCAGAAAATCTACAAAAGGCTGACATATCAGTCATTCGGCTTATAATCGGAATGTTGCCAAGACATCAGTACCCAATTCTTTTTTTGATTTGCATAAACGGCTGTAAATACACCTTTGTAATTCCAAGCACCTGCAGGATTATCTTTTGGAGTTATTTTTTGGTCAATCATACCCGAAACGATTGCCGTACCACCCGACTGATTAACTGTCAGGTCTGAAAAATCACTATCAATTTCAACAGTTGAAAGAGCTTCAATAAATTCTGAACGGTTCATTTTTCTGCCATTACCCGTAATAAACAAGAAGTTTTCATCGGTATTTTCCAATAAAAATTTCTGATCTTCATTTTTCGCCATATGGTCATAAAAGGTCTTTTCGGTAAAAGAACCTTGGGAATAGGCACTTAGAGTCAATGCCATAAGGAAAGTAAGGATTGCTAATCTTTTCATCTTGTTTTTTATTTATTGCCTACTCTAAATAGGTTTTCGGCTTACCCCTATTTATTTGCTCTAAATTTCCATAGGATAGAGCTTAGAAACTTTGATTATTTTTATTAGTTATTCGGCTTATAATCGGAATGTTGCCAGGACATCAATACCCAATACTTTTTTTGATTTGCATAAACGGCCGTAAATACGCCTTTGTATTTAAAAACATCTGAAGGTTTCTCTTTTTGACTTATCTTTTGGTCGATCAGACCCGAAACGATTGCAGTACCACCTGATTGATTTACGGTTAGGTCTGAAAACTCATTTATAACAGTCATCGTAGAAGATAATTTCTCTAACTCTGCACGGCCCATTTTCTGGCCATTACCTGTAATAAACACAAAGTTTTCATCGGTATTTTCTAATATAAACATCCGATCTTCAGTCTTAGCCATAAGGTCATGGAACATCTTTTCGGTAAAAGAACTTTGGGAATAGGCACTTAGAGTAAATGCCATGAGGATAGTAAGGATTGCTAAACTTTTCATCTTGTTTTTCATTTATTGCCTACTCTAAACAGGTTTTCGGCTTACCCCTTTTTATTCCATTGTAATACAATCTCTGTGATCAATAATGGTATGACCCAAGAAACCCAGATCATAGTAGGACCTCTTTCTATGAAATTCCCCATTTCAACAAAATAGGGAGTGCTGTTGAGCCAGCGGAATAGCACAAAAGCAAAAGTCACCACATAACTTCTGACCATCCATTCCTTGTGTAAGTTGATCCGACGCAGCAGGATAAATCGGAATGCCATACCGGTAGTCAGAAACCAAGCCATGGCAAGGACAATCAAAGAAATTGCCCATGACAAATGGATGGCCATTCCGGTAGTCAGCGCAAGCGAAACAGAACTGATCGTGCCGATCAAAATTCCGGTCAGGTATAACTTTCCCATCCATCGGTGCACTTTCAGGTACCTGTTCCTAAACCCTGCCCAAAACTGAAAGGGTCCCAATACCAGAGCAAGCAAACCGCCAGTGATATGTCCGATCAGCGGCCATTTCATCCTCCAGAACCTACCGTACACTTCTTCGTCAAATCCGAAGTAAGGCAAGGCATCGTTCAGGACAAATCTGCCGGCGAAGAGGATTAGGAAAGCCCAAGCAAACAGCATCAGCCAAGTTTTGGGTTTATCGGGGACAAGGGTGAGAGTTTTGGCCATGGTTTATCTTTATGATCTAAGAGTTGTCAATTGACCCAATTCCTGGGTTTGCCTGATGTCAGAAATCTTTCTTGAATATTTCCTTCCTTTCAAAAACTGCCCTATAAAGGTCGTCCTCACAAATAAATGATAGGTGACAAAGCAAATGATCGTAGTCACTGATAGTACTGTCAAAAATTTCAGCATAGCTGGCAGTTCCCACTCGAAAATAAGTGCTGGAATAAAAATTGCAATAGGGATGTGAACGAGGTACACCCAATAAGATGCATCCGAGATATAGCGCATTCGAGCTGAATGCTTACTCCCGTAGCGGAGAAACAGCCCAGTAAATCCAAAGATTAGTAGCCAAACGACCAATGACTTGACCAGGATCGTCATCTCAAAGCTAAAGGATGAGACATTTAGTTGGTATCCGAAAAAGAGAACAGTTCCCAATATGGAGCATGCCCAATCCAAACGCTTGAAGCTGTCCAAATGCTCTTTAGATTTAAACAAAAGCCACCCTACAATAAAAAAGGTGAGATAATAGAGAAAGGTATTGAAATCAGGTATGAATGAAGCGGAAGTGGCCACTGAGGAAACTCCCATAATCAGGTAAACCAAGCCGGTGATCCCCGCAAAAAAGAATACGCGTAAAACTGGCTTTTGAATAATCCAGCTAAACGCCTTAGAGATAGAGCGAGCCAAGCTGGGAGTCTTTCTTATAGCAAAGGCAATCAGAATTGAAACCCCTATTATCATGACAAGATAGTACAGAAACCATAGATGCCATGTTTTCTGAGGAATGAAAAATAAAGGAGTTCCTATGGTAGCCAACGTCTCTGCCCAAGCATTTGGATCACCAGCAAACACTAATCGGGTATAAGTAAAAGAGAGTGTGATTAGAGGCCAAAGCAAAATGACGAATACAATAAAAGGATACACGATTCGAGAAACTCGATTCTTAATCATAGCCAATGGTTTCCTTTCATAAAATAACATGGCTCCAAAAAATCCAGAGACTACAAAAAATATTTGCATCCGGAAGGAATGGATAAAAAAAACGATATGATCATTGAGAATACTAGTGGAACTGGGGTCTTTCAAAGGCCATGAACCTCTATATTCAAAGATTCCATAGGTAACAGAAGAATGAATCACTAAGCCTAGGAGCATCATAATGGCTCTTAGGGAATCGAGAGAGTGTAATCGTTCTGTTTTGTGAGCAAGTGTTTCCAATTTTGTTATCGTTTAGTGTTTTTTATAAATCATGTTTATGATGATCCGAATTCTTATAATGTTCTCTAATCATATCCCTACCGAAATCTCCGTCAAAATCTCTCCATACCGTATGAATGTGATTGGCCTTATTCTGGACATTGTCAAACTCAATCAAAAACGATTTCCCTTGAATCCGGTAATAGTGACCTTCTCCGAGGACAGTTGCTCCAGCCCATCCAAATCTTACCTCATTTATTTCTTCATCCTTAATGTTATTCATTCTTTTTTTGGCCTGTTCAGCGGGCATGGTGGATAGATATTCATCAAGAAGTTTCAAAAAAATAAGTTGTTGATTTCTGTTTAGCTGACCATACATAATTCCTACGGGACTTAACGGCTCGACTTCTGCGGAATTCCCTGTAACAATATCAAAAAATGGTTCCTGCTGAAATATTGCCACTTCCCTTTGTTCTGCTGATAATGAGTTTATCAATTCAAAGCCTAGGTCCTCTTCCTTTTGAAGCGTGCGCTCACCTTTTCTGGGTCCAGAGAGAATTTTTGCCGGATTCGCTCCAAAAAATCGGGGAGCAATTTCAACTTTTTCGTTATGAATTGTAAAATTCAGGGAAATATGATGGCCTTCGAAAGAGAAAGCCCATAAGCTGTCTTTTTCAGGATTTCCATAAAATGCAACCGAATAGTTTTCAGGATTCCTCATGACCGAATCGCCACTGATTTCCAAAAGGATATTTTCTAAATCGATGATTTTCTTCGTTTTTGCATATCCCGCTTCTGAGAGAAAAGTCTTGAGGAGTTCCTCCAATTTGGACTTCTGATTTGGATTAAGTTCATCCAGTTGAATTCCTGCTCTAGGGAACATTGAAGTAGGTATATAATGCCAGAGCATCCTAGACTCGTCATTGAAGGGCATTTGCGTTTTGTTCCTTTGAGCCGGAGTTAGAGATTCCAAAAAATCAAGTGCAGGTTTATCAGTTAACAGGCTCAATGCCATAGCAATCGATGCAACAGCCAAAAGGCTTACAATAACAATTTTCTTCATATGATAGGAGTTATTTAATGATTCCTAAAGGATAGGTTTCACTAATTCAAAGCATCATTTAATTTTTTGGTATCTACATACTGTTGAAAAGCAACCACTTTGCCATCTCTAAGTGTCCAAAGGTGCGCCGCTTGAGCATCATAAGCTTTTCCATTCTTGTATTTGGCATCATAGCGTAAGGTTGCCAATATTTTGTCATTGGCCATTTCGTGAAGAACAATGTCTTTCAGGTTAAAATATTCATGCTCTTCCCCAATGCGTGCAAATACGCCATGCAATACCGCCTCAGGGCCTTTGTAAGGGTTGCCATCGGCATAGGCATTGCCTTCGGCTTCATTCCAAACGATATTGGGATCCATGCCGCCAAGAACTGTAGGGATATCGCCTACAGCAAAAGCTTTGTAAAGTCCATCTACAACGGCACTGTTTTTACTTGCTTTTTTAGGATTATCTTCAAGGGTTTTCATAATTGTTGTTTTTAGGTTTTATAGCGTTATTATTTATGAACTTCCAATTCAATTTCAATCAAAAATTCGGGCAAGGCCAAGCCTTTAACTTCAAGCCAAGAGCCTGTCGGAAACTGCTTGGTATAAATGGAATTCCGGTAAGCGGCATGTTCTAAAAAGGCCGGCATATTTGTTGTAAATACATTTTCTACCACCACATCGTCAAAGGTGCAGCCATAGTGCTTCAGTACTTTATCCAAATCGGAATAGCAATTTTTCATCTGTTGGAGAAAATCACCCACTGCCGTCGGCCCACCTTCATCATCCATGCTGACAGCACCGGAGACTTTGATGCTGTTTCCAATCTTGACGGCATGGGAATAGCCGTATGCTTTTTCGACTTCGGGTCGGAGGCAGAAATATTCGGGTTTTTCTGAGGACATGAAATATTATCTTGGTGTTTGCTTAGAATTTACCCTTTGATTTCAAAATTTAAAAACCATCAAGGACGAAACAACTCCTTTTCTGTCCCAATGCATGGATTTACTTTCCCAATGAAAAAAGGGGCATTGGCAATTATCCAAAATTGCCTTTGCCCCAATCTTATCAACTAATAACTGAATACCCAAAAAGGAATTACTGGTTTCCAATTGGAATACTTACTGACTTTCTTTATTTGCTCGGTCTACTGAGGTCTTTATCCAAGGTGTAGATGTAATTCCATGTATTTTGAAGGGAGGACCGAAATGCTGCCTGAAGCTCATCCCTTTTGGCCTTTCCTGCATTTTTTTCAACTGTTTGCCAAACTGCCTCCTGAACAACGTCCATGGCTGCATAATCTTTGAATGGCAATACATGGTGAAAACTTGGACTTTCAGGTCCCCCAGTCTGCCATTGATACCAATAACCTCGGGTTTCTAGTCCTGCGGCTTTACGGATTCCTTCCACTTCTTTGACTACTTCCATCAGCTTGTGCCCGTGTTGGGGATCCAGGTCATAAAAACTCACCCTGATCATGTCTTCTGTAAGTGGGGTTGCTTTGCTGATTCCGAGTTGAAAACGTGTCACGTGTGATGTTGCTTTCTCGATATGGGGATTGATCAGAGTTCGCACCAGATCTTGGCAACTTTTTCCTGACTCGTCAGTTTTGTCCATTTCAGCCCAGTTGGCCATATCTGAAGCAAGCACAAAAACAGTTCCTTCTCCTTGTTGTCTTTTCCACATACGCCAAGTCCAGTCCCCTTTGTTTTGCAGATAGCAAGCTTTCCACGCTTTTACTCCTTCTCTGAATTGCGCTTCATGTCCAGGCTTTATGGTCAATTCAGTCGCATTCATTAAGGGACCAAGTGGTTCGGTTTGGGCGATCGAGGCTGATAGTAAAGTCCAATTGAGGACTATTCCCATTGACAGGATGATTAAATAATTAATTCTCTTTTTCATGGTTATTTTGGTTAAGGTGGTTTTAATTACTTTTAGATTGATTAAAATTATAAACCAATGTCAATTTTTTTTATCTCTTTACAGAGGGCTCTGGGACGAACATACCCCAAAATTGTCCCAAGACATTGATTCATTTTCCGGCCGTCAAAAATGTGGGCTAATTAATTGGTAACCCTTCTCTGTTCCTCTTGGGATCCTACTTTTCTATCTCTGGTTCCTTTGATTTTGCTATTTCCAAACTGATAGGTGTATGTAGCCATGAACACCCTTTTTTCATACTTAAATCTTATATAAAAATCTAAATCAGCACCATCGAATGATCTCCCCCTGATTTGACTGGTTTCGAGGATGTCGTTGCAGGATAACCTCAGGACCCCCGCCTTTTGGAAGTTTTTTTGGACTCCTAGGTTAAGAAAGCCCCGAGAAAGTCCCAAGTAATATCCGTTGATGCTGGGAGACATGTAATTTCCCATCAACTCAATGGTGTAATTTTTGGGCAGCGTGAAAGTGTTGGTCAACACTACCTGCAGACCTTTCTGATCAACATCATAAATCTCCCCGTTCAGCTCAGATTTGACTCTTTGATAATTTGCTGTAAAGTTGTTTTGGGCTTCCCACCAAGAAGTCAACTTCAAGGGGAAAGCTATCATCAAGGAAACTGTCTGCCTTTGGTCGATATTTTCCGTTTTCAGAAATACCGTGTTTGTCTCTTCATCCAGAGTAGGTTGAAACCTTGCAATAACATTTTGGTCCGTGCTGTGCTGCAGCGAGAAAATCCAGCTTTTGTGGGAATAATCTGTTTTGAAGGTATTGGTGTAAGTAGGCAGGATGTTTTCATTTCCGGCGAAGAAGGTAAAAGGGTCAGAAAAAAACGCAAAAGGTGCCATCTCATTGAAAGTGGGGCGGGTAATCCTGCGTCCATAGGATAGCTGAACCAAGTTGTCTGGATTAATTTTTCTGGATAAAAATGCCGTTGGAAAGAAATCACCGTAATGCCTGTCAACGATTTTCTCTCCCGAAACGGTAGTGAGGTTGGTTTTGGTGTTCTCGTACCTGACTCCTGCATTCAAGGAAGTCTTTTCATCAAATTTGATTTTGGCTGAGGAAAATGCTGCCAATATATCCTCATTGAGAAAGCCATCATTTGTGAATTTTGGATCGATCTGCCAATCTGATTCAAATTTCTCTTCGAAGACTACAGTATTGGTGAATTTTGAAAGAGTAGCTCTGATACCTGATTCTACAGCTACTGATTTGCCAATTTTCATGGAATGGTTAAAGTCTGTTACCCACAGCTCAATGGGAGTATCCTTGCTTATTCTGAATTCCTGTGAACCGATCAAATCATTGGATTCATTGTAATTCGTAATGGTATATCCCGATGGATTGGCATTATTGTAAGTCAGGTAGTCTACATTGGTACTGATGACATGCCCGTTTTGGAATGTATGCTGAAGATTGATGTTGCCCATGATATGACTCCATTTATTGACTTCTACCGTTGTCATCCTAAAAAGTGTATCCGGGGAAATGGAAAAACTGGATTTGGTAGTATTAAAAGCCGTCATTTCCCAACGGTTATTGTAGCCACTGACCAAGCCACTGAGGATGGTTTTGCTGCTTAGCTTGTAGTCAAACCCTGCCTGGTAATTGATGGATTTTCTGGTCGAATATCTATCGGTGTAGGTATCAATACGAATGTCTTCAAATCCGTTATTGTTTCCTCTAAATTGTTCCCACTCTGCTACCTGATTTACATAGGTCGAGGCCAAAAGAACAAACCAACTGAATTTTGCTCCCTGATGATTGAGATTGAAACTCATATTGCCATTATATCCCGATCCATAGCCTTGTCCGATGGTAAGGGAACCCTTGGTGCCTATCATAGAATTGTCCTTTTTCATCACGATATTGATAAACCCTGCATCGCCGTCAGCATCATAGTTTGCAGGAGGGACAGTGATGATTTCGATCTTTTCGACATCACTCGAATTGAGACCTGCCAACATCTGATAGGCAGCTTCGAGCGGCATTCTGAATCTTTGGCCGTTCATCAGGATGACAACCCCGTCTTTGCCTAAAACGGAGATCGAATTACTCTGCCTGTTGACCATTACCCCGGGAGCCCTATCGAGTACATCGATGACCGATAACCCCGCAGCTGAAATACTGTTGGCCACATTGACTACCATTTTTCCCTCTTCCAACTCAAAAAATGGCCGAGTGGCAACTACCGTTACTTCTTCCAAATTTTGATCTGCTTCAACCAAAATAATGGGCTCCAAATTATTTTTTTCTGTCCCCGAGAAACTAAACGCCGGAGTGTAAGTTTTAGCATACCCGAGGATATGTACTTCCACATAGTATTCCCCTTTGGGTATTTCTTTAAAAATATAATTTCCGGATTCATCGGAAATGACCCCTTTCACCATAGAGGAATCAGGTTTATTCCATAGTATCACATTGGCAAAGGACATCTCTTTAGCCCGTGAATCATGAACTTTTCCCTGAATTAAGCCTTGTGAAAATCCTAGTGTAGATAAGAAAGATAAAAAGATAGATACTATTAATGTCTTCATGTAATAAATGGTTAAAAATTAGAAGGAGAAAAAAATCTTTGTGTTTTTGAGTATTTTTAAGTTTGGATGAAAAGATAATTTTTTCACTTTTCAATTAAAACCCAACAAGGACGAAATAGCTAATTTTTTGTCCCAACGCATGGATTTATTTCCCCAATGAAAAAATATTAAAATACCTAAAATTATAATTATTTCTAAAAATATTTACGAGGCTATATTTTCAAAAACAATCCTGTTCTCCTTTCTGATTAGCACATTTTCAGATGATTTCTTGCAGAATTGTTAAAACTTATTTATTTCGTTTTAAAAAAGTCAGTCAAAAAAAGCATAAAAAAACTGAGTAGGTATTTATTTATACCCCTCAGTTTTTTAAAAGGAATGAACAGTGAATGACTGAGATTAATTTTGTGTCGGTCCGTTGTTACTGATATCTCTGACGCAGATATACTTTCCATTGCGTTTTTCCCAGATAGCCATATAGTTACCCGATGAAACAACTTTGCCTGAAGCATCCTTTCGGGTGGTTTTTCCCACTTCGGTGATGGTGTTTTCATCCCCAAAAACGTCAAGGACCTCGTATGTCACTGTATGGCCTGCAGTTCTTTTGGCCATGCTTGCCTCAAGTTCTTTTTGGATGGCAGCTTTACCTACAGCCATCGGAGTTCCGCTTCCCATACTCACCGCGTCGTCCGCATAAAAAGCAAGCAAAGCAGGGACGTCACCTGCATTATCTGCGGCAGCCCAAGCTGTTTCCAATGCTTGGATTTCAGCTTTGATAGCACCCATATCAGGCTCAGCGGCAACTGTCGGCGCCATTACTTCCGGAGCGGCCGCTTCTTCGGGAGCTGGTGCGCTACAGCCAATACTAAATAAAGCGAGAGCCATACAGGCAGTCGCAGTGCGAAAATAGTTTTTCATAGTCATTTTGGTTGTTGTTTAGTGCCTACTTTGGTCGGTTTTCGGCTTTCCCGTTTTTCATTTTATCCTTACATGACAATACATTTACTTCCTAAAAGGTGGCTTTTGAAGATAGCTCAGCCTTCTCCACACCCATTCCATTGGACCGAAATGGAAATACTTCAGCCATATCGGACTTAAGATCAATTGGAATATCCATATAGAAAACACGACATAAAGCAGCTCAAACCGCTCCAACTTTCCGAATAAGCCAAATCCCACTCCTGTAAAAACAAACATGCAGATGACTGAATTCATCAGGTAATTTGTAAGCGCCATTTTGCCGACGGCCGCCAAGCTGTGTTTGAGCCATTCGAGTATCGGAATCTTGGAAAACATCATGATCATCCCGATATGACCCATGGCAACGGGAACACGGCCGAGGTCATAGGTCATATTGGTTTTTGCAAACCCGAGATAAGAAAAGTCACTTGCCATGATGGAGCTGATTTCATAGTAATTGACCAAAAACCCAACTCCATAGCCCAACAAAACCATGACAGCATAAAATCTATAGGTTTTTTCCCCTGAAAGAATTTTCCATTTGAAGAGCGCGATCCCAAGCAGCATCATGGGCAAAATATCCCAAAGGTCATATCTGTAGGCGAAATAAGTGTTGAAAAAAGTATTGACAGGTGCCAAGTAGATGACCACATCGACATACCCTTTCCGCATACTTTCATGTTCAAAATCGATAAATTCCTGAGAACGCTCATATAACTTTTGCTCCCACCGGCTGACGGCGTCTTTCATTGGTTTGGTAAGTGGTGTTCCTTGGTCCTTAAAGGTTTCAGCCAAGGCTACTTGCTCCAACATAGCCACATCATTGCGATAATCTACATAACTCCAAAGTGAGCCTATGGAAAATAAAAAAACAGCAATCAGGACAAGGAATTTGGAACTGATTCTTCTAAAAGAATAAACAAAAAAACCCATCAGGGCATATTCGTAAAGAATCTCCCCTCTCCACAACAACAAATACCCATGCACCAACCCAAAAAACAACAACCACAGCAGTCTTCTGAAATAGATGTCTGCGGCCTTGATACCTGCATTTTTTTTCTCAAACCTATCCAAAAGGATAAACATCCCCACCCCAAACAAAAGAGAAAACAGGGCCCTCATGGTCCCTTCAAAAAATAGGTTTGAGGCAATCCAAGCACCCAAATTCCAACCTTCTGCTCCCCCCGAAACGGTAGGGTCATTGTAAGCTCCGGATAAACCGAATCCATTGATATTCATCAATAGGATTCCGCAAAGAACGATGCCACGCATGACATCCAGGGAGGTAACCCGCTCCGACAATTCAATCGGCACTAGGCCGCTATCAATCTTAATGTCTTTCATAAAGTTCGTTTCTGTCTGTACTTAAAATAAAAAATAGGACAACCGGGTTGGCGCAACTATTGGTCGATTCGTTGCATTCCCCCGATCATCCCATCTAAATAATTCAGACATTAATCTGAATCTACCTTCATCGTTCAAAAAGGGTTACTCTTTATAAAAAAGTTCATTTATAAATTAGGGCTTATAAATTTCGATAAACACATTTGAATTTTCAGAAGAGACCCTTTGGATCGGCACTCGTCTTCTTCCTGACTTTACATTTATTCTAACATGATGTTGCTTAGTATGTGGTCAGGGAATATTAAGAGGTTGGTGGTTTTATGTTTTTTTTAAACTTACCTATCAAGTCAATAGAGGTACAAAGATTTTCAATTGATTTAATGACGCATCTAATTAAGCTTTGATACACACAAAAAAGAAATGACTTAGGACAAACGACCACATATATTGTCCGAATGCCATCCAAAAATTTCCGGTGAGTAAAAAGTGAGAAATAATATTTGGAAATTTTGGTTAAATTGACATTGATAAAATATTATATTTCAGAGATGAAAAGAATTTTTTCCCTTCTGTTTTATTTGATCACCCTCCAAGTAGAGGCTCAGCTCTATTATAAAAATGGGAAAATAGACTACAGGCAGGTTTTTGTTGAGACAGATGATTTTGATGCGGATTACTTAGATCGACTAGAATCGGGCCTCAAAGATATCAAAGTGAATACACTGAGGGTCAAAGTCTTGAATGACCTCGGGTATTATTACCATACCAGAAATCTCAAAAAATCCATGACCATCATCACTCAGGGACTTGAAGAGGCAAGACTGATGGATGACAAATATTGGGAAGGAAGACTGCAGGTTTCCCAAGGGGCCATCTTACTGAGGCTTGATGAGCTGGATTGGGCCGAAATAGTGCTTAAAAGTGCCATCGAAAAAATCCCGGAGAAGGAAAGCTGGCTGCTTTACACCAACCTAGGTTATGTGTTTGAAAGACAGGGGAATCTTGGGGTGGCGTTTGAGTATGCAGCCAAGACATTGAAGATTGGAGAAAAGTACCGGGATGAAAAAGCGATTGCCATGGCTTATTCTGATATGAGCAATCTTTTTTGGAAACAGGAGAAATATGAAATCGGCTTGGAATATGGATTGAAGTCTTTGGAAATTTTTGAAAAGAGAAATCTGAAAGACCTAGATTATGATTTTACACTTCAGGTAGTGGGCAGCAACCTGATCAAACTTGGCAAGTATGAGGAAGCTCGCAGGTATTTTGAGAAATCCATCATCATCGGAGAAAAATATGGATTTTACAATAACCTGAGCGATACCTACATCGCTCTTTCAGATTTGTACAATGAGCTTGGTGATTACAAGGAAGCCGAAAAATCAGGCTTTGAAGCTCTGAAATATGCCGAATTATTGGATAATAATTTCATGATAATGCGCTCATTGTTGTCTTTGGGAAAATCCAACAACAGTATCGGCCATTTCTCCCACGCTATCCAACTTTTGGAAAAAAGCATTCTCGTCGCATCCAATGACTTCGGGGACAAATATTACCTAGGACTTGTTTACAATGAATTGAGCGAGTCCTATGAAGGGGAAAAAAGGTTTGCCAAAGCCTTAGAGGCCTACAAAAAGTATGATGAGCTCCGACAAAGTGTTTTTACTTCAGAAGCTGATCAGAGAATTTCCCAATTACAAACTGAAATGAATGTCTCCCAAAAGGAACACACCATTAACCTACAGCAGGCAAGGTTGGAAAAACAAAAGATTCTCCAGACTTTCGTCTTGACACTATCAGGACTTTTGGTTGTCATTCTAGGCGTTCTATTTATCGTGATGAGGCGACGTAGGAATTACAACCTGCTTTTAGAACAACAGAATCTCGAAAAGGAGTATTTATTGAAAGAAATCCACCATCGTGTAAAAAACAACCTAGAGACAATTTCCAGTCTCTTGGCATTACAGACAGCCAAGATTGAAAATAAAGAATTTCAAAGTATCATGGAAGAAACCCAAAACAGGGTTCATAGCATCGGATTGATCCATCAGAAACTGTATCAGGGCAAAGACATCAAATCAATAGAAATGAGAGATTTTTTCTTAACCTTGGGTGAGTACATTATAGACACCTTCAATGCCTCAAGCCGAATTGAGCTATATTGCGATATGGAACCCTTGGGGTTGGACATCGACCGGGCCATACCGATAGGATTGATTGTCAATGAACTGCTTTCAAACTCCCTCAAGTACGCCTTTCCAAATGAAAAGCATGGAAAGATCAAAATCTCTTTATCTGAAAAAAACTCACATCTTATCCTTCATTTTTCTGACGACGGAATAGGTATGGGAGAAAAACCCGAAATCCGTGGATCGGGATTCGGCACCCAATTGATCACTTTGCTAACCCGTCAACTTGATGGAAAAATGGCTTTATTTACTAATTCCGGAACAGAAATCTTCTTTGAATTCCAAACCCAAAAAGCAGCATGACCCATAAAACCCGAATTTTGATCGTAGAGGATGACATGATTATAGCGGCCAATATTGGCTTGCAGTTGAGTAACCTTGGTTATGAGGTGACAGGACTTGAATCAAGGGGGGAAGATGCCGTCCACCATGCCATCGAAAACAATCCGGACATCATCTTGATGGACATCCAATTAAAAGGAAAAATAAATGGCATTGAAGCAGCCAAAGCCATCAAAAAATTGATCGACATACCGGTCATTTACCTTACTGCCAATGTGGATGATGCGACATTCAGCAATGCCAAGGAAACCCACCCATTTGCTTTTATATCCAAGCCATTCAACAAACTTGACCTTGAAAGAACTATTGCTTTGGTAGAGGATAAAATCAAAGAGAAACATCAGGATATCCTTTCCAATGACACCCTGGTCGAATATCAAGAAGACAGGATTTTTATCCGAAACCAAAATAAATTTATCAAAGTCTTATTGGATGAGATCTTGTACATTGAGGCAGAAAGAAACTACTGTAATATTTTCCTTTCTAATCTCACTTATTTGATTGTCAGTCCATTAAGTAAACTTTGTGAAAAAATGGATCAAAGGAATTTCGTCAGGATCCACAGATCCTATGTTGTCAATTTTTCAAAACTTGATGCAGTCTCTGATTCCCATGTAGAAATTCAGGGTAAATTGATTCCGATAGGAAAGCAATTTAAAGAAGACTTGCACCGGTTGTTGAATAAAGTCTGAATCTGCTCGAATTATCCTGCTGCCAAAATCCCTCCATCAATCGTAAAAGCACTACCTGTAATCCATGAGGACTCCTCACTTGCCAGAAACAAAACCAATTTGGCAATATCATCGGGTTCTCCAAGTCTTTTAAGCAGTGTGTTTTTGCCGGCATTTTCAACAGCTTTTTTTGGGTCGGGAAATGCTACTGCAGAAGCATGGATAAAAGGAGTATCCACAGGTCCGGGACAAATAGTATTTATGCGGACCGTTGGCCCGTAATCCACTGCCATCTGTTTTGCCAAAGCCAATAATGCGGCCTTGGAAGCACAGTAAGCAGGATGATTTGGAAATGATTTGTAAGCCGCGATCGAGGAATTGACGACAACAGCTGCAGCCGGCCTTTTGAGCAATTCAGGCAAGGCAAATTTGAGAAGAAAAAAAACTGAGTCAACATTGGTTCTGAATGTGGTGTCCCAATCTGATGGATCCAGTTCGGTCACTGAACCCAAACCAAGCATTCCGGCATTGGTCACCAAGCCATCTAATTGCCTAAATGATTTTACAGCCAATTCGACAAGCTGCTGATTGTACTGAATATCACCAACATCCCCAGCCAAAAATTCAGCTTGCCCCCCTATTTCTTCAATTTCTTTCAATAAAATCTTTCCCTTGATTTTATCCCTCCCACTCAAGATCAGGTTTGCACCCTCTTTGGCAAATTCCAAAGCAATCGCCCTACCCATACCGCTCGTAGCCCCTGTGATGATGAAAGTTTTTTGATGGAGTTTCATAGCTAAATTCCTTTATTAAATCTTTTAATGTCTAAATCAAAAATAGGCGACATTTTGCATCTTTATCGACCACCAAAATAAATTATAATTTTATGTCTTTAGTATCTGTATTAAATTCTGAAATTTCTTAGCTTTAAAAAGCTTTGACTTCTTTGTGAAAAATAAGGAAAAGCGAATTCAAACCCATTTTAACCATGAAGCCTACCAATACCAAAGATCCCGAATACTACCATAAAGTAGTAGATTGCCAATACGCCTGCCCCGCCCACACCCCCGTACCGGAATATATTCGGCTCATCGCTGCCGAAAAATTCACCGAAGCCTACATGGTCAATTGGGAATCCAATGTTTTCCCCGGTGTACTCGGGAGGACCTGTGACCGCCCCTGTGAACCGGCATGCCGTAGGGTACGCGTGGAAGAAGAACCTGTCGCCATCTGTAGGCTCAAAAGAGTCGCAGCGGACAACAAAGGTGATGTCAGGCAATATATGCCCCAAGGTCCTTTTCCATCCAATGGAAAAAGAATTGCACTCATTGGCGGTGGCCCTGCTTCCCTCACAGTAGCGAGGGATTTGGCTCCTTTGGGATACGAAATCCACCTATTTGATGAGCAGATCGCAGGCGGGGGAATGATGCGCAGCCAGATTCCATCATTCAGACTTCCTGAGGAAGTGCTCAATGAAGAAGTGAATTTCATCCTTGACCTAGGCATCCATACCCAGTTTTTGACTTATGTCAAAAGCCTGAAAGAAGTCTTGGAGGGTGGATATGATGCAGTTTTTGTAGGTACAGGTGCTCCTAGGGGAAGAGACTTACCAAAATTGCCCGGTAGAAAAGAAGGTGATAAAAATATTCATATTGGCATCGAATGGCTTGCAGGTGTTGCTTTTGAACACACCAAATCCATAGCCCAAAAAGTCATTGTCCTTGGCGGAGGAAATACTGCAATGGACTGTTGCCGTACTTCAAGAAGATTGGGAGGTAAAGAAGTCAAAGTGGTGGTCCGAAGTCCATTCGAAGAGATGAAAGCTTCACCATGGGAAAAAGAAGATGCACTGCATGAGGATATAAAAATCATTGACAACCATGTCCCGCTGAGTTTTGAGGTAAAAGACGGTAAATTAATCGGAATGAAGTTCCAGAAAGTAAAGCCGGTCTATGACGAAAACGGGAAAAGACAACTATTACCAACCGAGGAAGATGATGTTTTCATAGAAGCCGATGAAGTGTTGATCGCGATTGGTCAGGAAAACAGTTTTCCCTGGATTGAAAGACACATCGGACTGGAATTTGATCAGTGGGGAATGCCAATAGTGGATGAAACGACTTTCCAATCTACCAATCCAAAGGTTTTCTTTGGAGGTGACTCCGCCTTCGGACCAAAAAATGTCATCACGGCAGTAGCCCATGGTCACCATGCCGCTGTTTCCATTCATTTGTTTTGTGAAGGATTAGATGTGCATGACAGGCCTTCACCGTATACCAATCTTGTCAGCCAAAAGATGGGAATCCACGAATGGAGTTACGACAGCAGTGTCGCCATAGACCAAAGGTATATCGTACCCCAAGCCAAAAAATCCCAAACCCTCAAAGACCGAAAGAAAGAAGTTGAATTGGGATTTGACATTGCTACAGCATATAAAGAAACCCAAAGATGTCTTAATTGTGATGTGCAGACCGTTTTTACCGAAGACAGGTGTATCGAATGTGATGCCTGTATGGACGTCTGCCCTACTTCATGTATCACTTTTACGGTCAATGAAGAGGAAACTGCACTTAGACAAAATCTATTGGTACCGGCAGAAAATCTGACCCAGGATTTATTGGTTTCCAAAGAGCTTAAAACAGGACGGGTCATGGTCAAGGATGAAGATGTATGTCTCCACTGTGGACTCTGTGCAGAAAGATGCCCCACCTCAGCTTGGGACATGCAAAAATTCCTCTACTCCACGACCAAAGCCAATCAAATGATCACCCCATTACCCCTCATAGAGAAATGACAAAAGCAGTCAATGATTTTATAATCCGGTTTGCCAATGTGAACGGCACCGGATCGGCGAGTGCCAACTACCTGTTTGCCAAAGCCATTTTCCGTATGGGAATTCCTGTTACTCCAAAAAACATCTTTCCTTCCAACATTCAGGGACTTCCTACCTGGTATGAAGTGCGTGTCAGTGAAAAGGGATATCTAGGGAGACGGGAAGGTATCGACATTTTGGTGTCTGTCAATCCTCAAAGTATGGCACAGGATGTAAAAAGTGTCAAGCCGGGCGGTTATTTTATGTATGACAGTACCAAAAAACTCCCTGCACCCTATTTCAGAGAAGACATCCATTATCTCGGCGTTCCTATGATGGAGATGTCCAATGAGGCATTTTCAGATCCAAGGAAAAGGCAACTCCTGAAGAACATCATTTATGTCGGTGCTTTAGCCAAGTTGTTAAACATGGATTATTCAGAAATTGAAAAATTGGTCGGAGAACAATTTGAAGGTAAACAGCAACTGATCGACGCGAATATCCAAGCCCTAAAGTTGGGAATGGATTATGTCGAGGCCAATTTCCAGTATCCACTGAACTTCCATCTTGAAAGAAGGAACCTCATCAAAGACAAAATCCTAGTAGACGGGAATACGGCATGCGGACTCGGTGCTGTGTATGGAGGAGCCACCGTCATGGCATGGTATCCGATTACGCCTTCCACCTCGGTGGCGGAGGCGTTTGAACATTATTGTGAAGAATACAGAACAGATCCTGAAACAGGCGAGAAAAGATTTGCCATCATCCAAGCCGAAGATGAACTCGCGGCAATGGGCATGGTTATCGGTGCCAATTGGAATGGAGCACGTGGGTTTACTGCGACAAGTGGTCCTGGAGTTTCTTTGATGAATGAATTTCTAGGTTTGGCCTACTTTGCCGAAGTACCTGCTGTCCTTGTGGATGTTCAAAGAACAGGTCCAAGTACAGGCATGCCCACCAGAACGCAACAATCGGACATTCTCCTTGCCGCCTACGCTTCTCATGGAGATACCAAGCATGTATTGCTTTTCCCTGCTACTCCCCATGAATGCTTTGAGATGACAGCCGAAAGTTTTGACCTCGCCGAGCGCCTTCAAACGCCGATCATGGTCATGACAGACCTTGACCTTGGCATGAACGATCACATCAGTGAGCCTTTTCATTGGGATCAAAAGAGAAAATATGACCGGGGAAAAGTTCTCAATGCGGAGGAATTAGAGCATATCGGCCGATTTGGAAGATATCTGGATGTGGATGGTGACGGCATTCCTTACCGGACCTATCCAGGCACCCACCCTACAAAAGGCTCCTTTTTTACCAGAGGAACTTCAAGGGATGAATACGCTGCCTACACAGAAGATGGCGCTGCCTACAAGAGAAACATGGACCGCTTGATGCTCAAATGGGAAACGGCGAAGAAAATCGTTCCGAAAGCCCATTTGTACCAAAAGGAAAACAAGTCAGAAGTAGGGATTTTATTTTATGGAACATCAACTTTTTCGGCAGAAGAAGCAAAAGACATTATGGAATATAATGAAATCATGGTGGATGCGATCAGAATCAAAGCTTTCCCATTTGGAGAAGAAGTGGTTCAGTTTATCCATTCCCATTCGACTGTTTTTGTGATCGAACAAAACCGGGATGCGCAATTGCGCAGCATGATGATCATGGAACTTGATACCAATCCTGCCAAATTGATTCCTATCTTGAATTATGACGGTATGCCGATCACGGCTGATGCCATCAAAAACCAGATTTTAAAGCATTTAAACCTAGAAAACACCCAACACCATGAGTTATCTAAAACCGCTCTTTAGACATCCGAAACTTCCAAAAAACAAACTTGGCTATACCCAAAAGGAATATGAAGGCTCCCTTTCTACACTCTGTGCGGGATGTGGACACGACAGCATCAGCGCCGCCATCGTGCAGGCTTGTTTTGAGATGTCCGTAGAACCACATAAAGTAGCCAAAATCTCCGGAATCGGCTGTTCTTCCAAAACCCCAACCTACTTTTTGGGTAATTCACATGGATTCAATTCCGTCCACGGCAGAATGCCTTCCGTCGCTACCGGTGCGAGCATGGCGAATAAGGACATGGTTTACTTTGGCGTTTCAGGAGATGGGGACTCTGCTTCCATTGGCATGGGGCAGTTTGTCCATGTCATCCGCCGCAATCTGAATATGGTCTATATTGTGATGAACAACGGCTGTTATGGCCTGACCAAAGGACAAGATTCTGCCACGGCAGATCAGGGTTCGCGGAGCAAAGCCGGTTCTGTCAATCCTTTTCAGGCCATCGACCTAGCGAGTTTGGCGATAGAATTAGGGGCGACATTTGTGGCTCAGAGTTTTAGCGGAGACAAGCAACAATTGGTTCCGCTTATCAAGGCGGCCATGCACCACAAAGGATTTGCCTTTCTCAATGTGATTTCCCCTTGCGTGACTTTCAACAACAACCCCGGTTCTACCAAATCCTATGATTATGTAAGGGAACATATTGAAGCAACCTCGACTTTGGACTTTGTACCCGAAATGCCTGAAATCAAAACCAATTACGAAAAAGGCAAGTCGACCCGAGTTGCGATGCATGATGGCACCTTGATCCAACTTAACAAATTGGCAACAGATTGGAATCCAGAAGACAGAGTTTCGGTTGCCAACGCCCTTCAGCATGCAAGAACAAAAAATGAAATCTTGACTGGTTTGCTTTATGTCAATACTGAATGGAAAGACCTTCATGGCACCTTAAGCACCTGCAGTACACCCTTGAATAAACTGAAGGAAGATAAACTTTGTCCTGGAACGGAGGCTTTGAAGGAGATCAATGCAGGGTATAGGTAATTATAGTAAACTTCTTTCTTGACAATAAACCTAAATGTTGTTTGATTTTGACCGATGACCGATGACGGATGTGTTGGGCATTCAAGCATTTAAACAATAGATTTTATCGGTGGAGACACTGCACGGGGCAAGGGTAAAGAATTTAGCAAAAAAACGGAATGCTTAAAGGAGCAGGAATAGGCCTAGAATTTTGAAATATACATGCCAATATGTAGGTATTTGTTGACTTGTATAATTCAATGGACACAGAGGCATAATGGAAAATATCCATTCAGAGTTACAGCACTGAAGGTGCAAAATACCCAAGCGATGGATGCAGACCATCGTAATAGTAAGAAATATTCGGAAAAAGCCCTGAAAGGGCGAAATCTCTTTAAGGACAAGAAAGAAAATGATCCCACCCTTTCAGGGCTTAAGGGAATTATCTGATGTGTTATGGATGGGCTTCACCCATCCCTTTGTTATTTTGCCCTTTCAGGGCTGATTTCAATGATTTGGTGTTAAGTTGGTATTTTGATATTTATCAATTATGGTACATACCCATCCAATCCGCATTGCTGCATAAATTCATTGTTGAACAGTTGCTGCACTTCTTCGGTCATCACCCTGGACCGTTGCTTTTTCCATTGTTGGATAATCTCATTTCCATAGATATAATTCAGCCGGTTCTTGTCCACGATGCGGTTTAGCTTTCCCCAATGGATGGTATACGGAATGGCGGAGGCTTCCAAAGATTCCAAAACCAATTGATAATACTGGTGATTGATCGCAGCATCAGCACCATCAAGTTCCATCACTACAGAATGCTTGAACCGGGTAAAGGCAAGGGTGGCCGAATTTCCCTTTACAAAACGAAAAGCCAAAACGCCCGCTAATTTCACGGCTTCATTGATTTTGAGACAAATGTTGAGGGCTTTGACCACATCCTTTACATCAAGGCAAATCGCAGCACTAAAGGCTTTTCCTCGAAATCTTGTGTTGGTAAATGTCTCCGCTATCGTGCCGACCAAATCTTCAGGCCTACTGTATGCCAATCCAAAAATTGAATTCACGATTTGGGGAACTAAGATCCTATTTAAAAAACCAACCTTCGCCTGCACCTCATCCAAAACCGATTGGATCAACCCAAGAGTATCGTCACCATAGGTAAATCCCGACGTGGCATGTTCAATTTTCGTGTATTCCTGCCGATAAGCCACTTTAAACATGGACCTCATGAATACCCCTTTTTCGACATCTTCAAAAGCAAAATCATGGGGATTGACTGCCAACTCAAAATGATATAGATGCCTGAGTGGATCGTTCCAAGTGTATTTGAGGTGGTGCTGGATTTTCGAAAAATCCATCTTGGTGACAGCTTCCACCATAGCACTGTCAAAAGGTACCCTTTGCATTTTTTGCTCCAACAAAAAATTATCCTCCACCTCCACCAATACGCCATGGATAATTCCAAAACTTCCAAAACTCACCCAAATTGCATGGAATAAGTCATCATCGATGAAAACCTCGGCACCTAATTTTTGTTGAAAAGCAACAGAAGTAATCCGTCTGGAAGCCCTCTCCACATAAATATGCCTATCGGGCCCTGTGATGACGTGCATACCGACGACCATTTCTGGCAAAGCTCCCTTAAAAACAGAAGCCCCATGCGTCCCTGTAGAAAATGCGCCCGCAATGGTTTGGCCATTGCTGCCGCCACTGACCATCAGGCTTTTGGAAGGTTGACATTGTTTTTCGAGGTATTCATTGATTTGGATGATGGTGTTTCCACACTGCAAAAACTTAAAATTTTCAGGCTTATTGCCGGCATTCAAAAAATCAGGATGAAAATTATCTTTTCCTAAGGCAAATTTATGCCTCAGTCTCTTGGTGTTGATTATGGCATCTTCGCTCATCCCAACTTTGCTAAAAGACCAACCACTACCTAATGCGCGGATATTGAGCTGGTTGTCCAAGGCATACTTGATGATCCATTGAAAATTAGCTGTGCATTTTTTGTATTGGGAAAACTGATCGAGACTTTGAAAAGCAGGATCGTCCAAGACCATATCAAAAGACAGGTCCTCATCCAAAGGTTGGGTATAGTTCTGGTGGACATTGGTGAATTCCTTGATCTTCCAAGGAATAACTCCGGCAGGATAGGGCATAATAAATGGGGTTTAAATTTCTCCCGGAATAGGTACCTCCGGGCAACAAAAATATTCAACAGATTGGGGCACGACGATCCCCAAAGTAATGGCAGCTAACAGAATATGTCCGGCATTGGTCTTCACTGTAATCTGACAAATGGATTTGCAGTTCGCCTCCGTTTTGATATCGACAGGCTGCCTCAAACCCCAAAAATAAGAGGTTCTGTTCACCTGAATTGGAGCTGGATTATCCGAATCATACTTGGATACGATCCTCAGATTGGCACAGGATGCCATCAGGAATAGAAAGTAAAAAAGAAACAAAACGGATAAACTTCTGAATTGATATGACTTTCTCATTAGAGTTGAAAGTTAAAATGGAAAACAGACTTTTTAAAAATACATAACACGCTAAAAATCAAGGTAAAAGTTAAAAAAATAATTGGAAAAAGGCAATAGAAGGTTAAAGGTTATTTGGTTAAGGGTTATTATGTTGTAATTGTTGTAGTTGTTCTAATGGTTGTAATGGTTATTTCCTTCGCAGCTTCCTGTAGTCATGTTTACAATTTTTATTTATCCTGAATTCAACATTCTAAATTCAGAATTTTCTCGCTTCTTATCTCTTGCTTTTTTTGTCTCATTTCTCATATCTCAAGTCTCCTGTCTAAATCTCTCACTCACCAACTTCACATGCCCCAAGTGATGTGTAGAGTGCCAAGCGTACAAAGCAATCGTTGTGGCAAGGGAAATCGTTTTTTGGTTTGCAGGATGGAAAAAGGTTTTCTGTAAATCTGTCTCGGAAAGTGATTTGATCAATGCTACCCACCGGTGATGCAATCCTTCCAAAAGCTTCAGACTATGATCAATAGGTAAATTTTTAGCATCTGCCAACTCCGCCCACAAATCTTCATGATAAGGTTTGATAGTCGGGTTATCCTCAGTAAGCGCCAACTTGAAACGGATAAAACTGTTCATATGGCTGTCCGCACAGTGATGCACCACTTGCCTCACAGTCCAACCCTCAGGTCGATAAGGTGTGTCCAATTGTTCTTCTGAAAGCTTATCTGTTTCTGCCCTAAGTAAGGCAGGGAATTCTTCTATGATTCCAACCCATTCTTCAAGTTGTTGGGCAGTAATTTCTTTTGGTGCTGTAAAGCGGCCAACGGGAAATTTTAGTGATTCTATATCCATGTTTTTTTTATACAAATTAGCCTTAATGAGAATTAAGTACAAGTGTGTCTATCTCTAAAATGTTGTTATTTTAACTAGCCACCAAAAAATAGGCTTAATCCAAAGTTGAAGCAGTATATCATTTGGAATCAATAGTAAAAAAGTATTCCATCAAAACGTTAAGAATGTTTTAAAAAAAAACCGGATTCTTGGTCCGGCTTTTCGATTAATTTTTTATTTCGACTTCGACTTTCTTGGTCTTTACCGATCCTCCATCAGGACCGATTTTGATCTGAGTGCCTGCATCTTTTTCAACTTTGACTTCAATTTCCTTCTCAACCACTTTTTCTGTCACGGTTTTTTCTTTACAGCCAAAAGTCATTGAAAGGAATAAGATTCCAAAAACATAAATAATTTTCATAAGTAATTTGTTTGATGAGGGTGATAAAACAGAGCAATTCAAAAAATATCATCGGGTTTTGATAAGTTCTGGTTTTTCTGTCATGTAAAGTGCCGATAAAAAAATGAAATAGCTAATTCTTTCGTTAATTAATCGATTTGTTTGGTTATTGGTTATTTGGTTAATGGTTATTGGCTATATGATTAATTGGTTAACTGGTTAACTGATTTTGAATTCATAGCTTGAACTTGGCATCTAATACTTTTTCTTGATTATTAGTACTTTATACTTAATACTTTTTCTTGGTACTTGATACTTAGTACTTGATACTGGATACTTAATACGGATCTACATCCACCACAAACCTCACTCCCCTAAAATCCTTATGCACCTGCATTTCTTCCAAAAGAATGAGCAAGTCATGTTTGAATTGGGCTTGGGCATTGCCTGATTTGTCAAGCTTGGCAATGGATTCAAAGATGTATTGGTTTTTGATTTTGCCTATCAATCCTTTTTCCGGCCCCAACATAATCTTCTTGACATCGATTTCTCCCATCAGGTTGTGTAGGTGTCTTGAGGCTTTATCTGCGATTTTGTAATCCTTGTGCCTGGTGGTGATTTTGATGATTTTCACAAAAGGAGGATAGAAAAACCGTTGCCTGTCACCCATTTCCTGGATATAAAAGTTCTTATAATCTCCGGAAATCACCTGTCCAAAAATAGCTTCCTCAGGCTTTCTTGTCTGGATGATGACTGTTCCTTTTTTATCCCGACGTCCGGCCCGGCCCGCCACTTGGGTGATTTGCTGAAAAGCCCGCTCCCCTGCCCTAAAATCGGGAAAATACAAAATCCTGTCCGCATCCATGATCCCTACGACTGTCACACGATCGAAGTCTAATCCCTTGGTAATCATCTGAGTACCAACCAAAATATCGATGTTCCCGCTTCCAAACTCTTCCAACAATTGTTGATAGCCATACTTGCTTCGGGTCGTATCCAAATCCATTCTGGCTATCCTCGCTTCGGGAAAGAGTAAGGAAAGACTTTCTTCAATCCGCTCCGTGCCCAAGCCAACCGCACCCAATTTATTGCTTCCGCACGCGGGACAGGCATTTGGGACTTTCTCCTTGAACCCACAATAATGGCAGCGCATCTCCTCCCCAAACTGATGGTATGTCAGGCTCACATCGCAGTGCTCACATTCAGGAATCCATCCGCAATCTTCGCAGGCAATGTAAGGCGCATAGCCACGGCGGTTTTGAAAAATCAAAATCTGTTCCTGATTGGATAAAGCTTCCTGAATTTTCTCCCTGAGGAGTCTAGTGAAATCCAGTTTCAGCAGGTTTTTCTTTTTGTCAACCAACATATCAGCCAAATGGTACTCGGGAAGCTGAGCCTCTCCATACCTTTTGTCCAAGGCCACATAACCATACTTTTTGGTACGTGCATTGTAAAAAGACTCAAAGGAAGGCGTCGCTGAACCGAGCAAAGTTTTGGCTTGGTGAATCCAGGAAAGCATGATCGCCGCATCCCTTGCCTGAAACCTCGGCGCCGGGTCAAATTGCTTATAAGAAGACTCATGTTCCTCGTCGACTATCACCATTCCCAAACTGTCAAATGGAAGAAAAATAGAAGACCTGGCGCCAATGACAAAAGAAAGTTTTCCACTCAAAACCCCATTCCAAACCTCCACCCTTTCATTATCCGAATATTTGGAATGGTAAACCCCCATGCTGCTGCCAAAAACTTTCCTGAGCCTGCCGACCATGTGGGTGGTCAGAGCAATTTCAGGCAATAACAATAATACCTGAGAACCTCCTGCCAAGACTTCCTTGATCATGTTGATGTAGATTTCAGTCTTTCCGCTTCCAGTTATTCCATGGAAAAGGACTGTGTTTTTTTCTTCAAATTGCTGCTTGAGCTTTCCGAAAATCTCTGTTTGAAGTTCAGAAAGGACAATTTCTTCCCCGTTTCCTTCCTCCTCCTCAAAACGGCTAACGATGATCTTAAACTCCTCAAGTACCCCGTTTTTGATCAGGGTTTTCAGGGAGGATACCGACATGTTTGCTTCAGTAATTACTTTTTTGTCCAGTCCTTTTTGGTTGAGTTCAAGACTTTTGTACACAGGGATTTCCTGCAGGTATTTGAGCAGGATTTCCTCTTGCTTGGGTTTATGGGCGATTTCATTGAAAAGTAGTTCCAAAGCTTTCTTATCCGAAGCAAATTCCTTAGAAAGCCTGATGCGAGATTCAACCTTGGGTGTGTATTTTTCTTTTAATTGCTCAAAAACTAAAATAGCCTCCTTTATAACCAAGCTTTTGATGATGGTATGTATTGACTTGAGACCGAGTACGTTTTCACATTCCTCGTAAGTCATCTCCTCTTTGGCAGCCAAAGCCTGTAGCAAAACCTCCTCCCTGTCGTCAAGCGGATACGTAGAGGTATCTGAATCGAAGGTTGGATTGAGTTGGATTTTGCTTTCGCTGCTGAGCTTCAACCCTGAAGGCAAGGCCGCATTCATTACTTCTCCGATATGGCAGCAATAATACTCCGCCATCCAAGCCCAAAAACGAATCTGCAAAGGATTGACAGTGGCGTGGTTGTCAAGGATATCGAGGATGGGCTTGGCCTCATAGGCAGAAGGCGGCTTTTGGTGGACTTTGCCGATAATGCCGGTTAGTACCTTCTTTTTCCCAAACTGAACAATCACCCGAAATCCAATCCCGATCTGTTCGGCCATGCTCCGCGGAACTTTGTAGGTAAACATCTTGGGGATAGGTACAGGCAAGATGATGTCCGCAAATAGATTGGATTTGCTGTCTTCCTGCGGGTATAAATCACCAAATAAACTCTCCAAAAGTAGGTTCAGGCTAAAGATGGAAACTGTGCCAATGCATCGGCAACTTCAGAAACGGGCTTTTGACAGGCCTTATTGAAGCAAACGTAAATTAAGGCATTTCCATCAGAATCCGCCGTTTTGTATTCCATTAATGGGATATTTTCTGCGACAGTTTCAGACGCAGCTATGACAAAATTTGAAGAAATTGAGGTTTGCAATTCTTTGGCCTTCACAAAAGCGCCCTTTCCCACAATGGCGATTTCTGCTTTTGGCACCAAAGTACTCAAATAAAGCGAGGCCCAATTGCAGAGAAAACCCGGTTCGGTTACAATCAGCTTCTTCATGACTCCAAGCATTTTTTCCGAAATTTCGAGG
Source organism: Aquiflexum sp. TKW24L (assembly GCF_023502205.1). GTDB lineage: Bacteria > Bacteroidota > Bacteroidia > Cytophagales > Cyclobacteriaceae > Cognataquiflexum. The sequence continues at coordinate 53,132 of NZ_JAMFLG010000012.1, forward strand.
TATCTGTCTTCATAAAAATACAGACCCAAATCCTGAAGGTTTCTTGCCATCATAGAATTGGAAGCGGGAATGACGTTGTCAAAAAGCTCTTTTTTGTTGGCAATCAATTTTTCTGCGGTAGGATTGTTGAAAAAGAAAAAGCCGTCGGTCTCATCATAGAATTGTTCCAAAACAATTTCAGTCAGTTCCTTGGCTGTTTTCAGCCATTTCTGATCAAAAGTAGCTTTGTACAAAGAAATAAATCCTCTGATCACTGCGGCGTAATCTTCCAAAAAGCCCGGTGTATAAGCTTCGCCATTTTTATAAGACCGATACAAAATCCCATCTTGGAACATTTTGACTAATATAAAATTCCCATTGTCAAGCGCCAACTTTAATGCTTTCTCCTCTCCCAAAGATAGATAAGCCTGCACGAGTCCCTCAAGCATAAGTCCATTCCAACCACTCAAAACCTTATCATCCAAACCCGGATAAATCCTTTTATTCCTCACCTCCAACAGCTTGGTTTTGATACGGTTAAGCCTATTGATGTAAGCTGATGGTGAAAGGCCGTCTTCCTTGGAAAGTTCCTCATAGGATTTTGTCTGGAAAAGGATATTCACCTCATCTTCCCAATTCCCTTTGAATTTGATGTTGTATAATTTAACAAACCAGCGCATGTCCTCCGCCAAGATGGATTCCAACTCGTCTGAGGTCCAAGTGTAAAATTTTCCTTCCACTCCTTCAGAATCCGCATCTTGGGCTGCATAAAAACCTCCATCCTGCTGAAGCATTTCAGCTTCCAACCAAGCAATGGTTTCGGTCACTTTCTCTTTGAAAAGTTCCTCGCCACTTACCTGATAGGCCTTTGAATAAAGCGTAATCAACTGCCCGTTGTCATACAACATCTTTTCAAAGTGTGGCGCAAACCATTCTCCATCCACCGAATACCGCGCAAATCCTCCCCGAAGATGGTCATAGATACCACCCATTCCGATTTTTCGAAGGGTAAACAAGACTTTCTCCGTCAATGCATCGTCGTTCTTCAGGATTGCATATTCCAACACAAAAGACCAAATGGCGGGCATGGGAAATTTGGGTTTTCTGTTCATTCCACCCCATTCCAAGTCAAACTGATCCTCCAATTTTTTGATGGCATAAGCCAACTCCTCACTTGACAATTCAGTCTTAGCAGACTCCAAACCATATTTCTCCAATTCGGACCTGTTCAGACTCCTTCCAAATCCTTCTGCACTTTCTGCGAGTTGGTCAAAATGCTTTTCATACGCATCCGCAATATTGGTGAGCAAACCTTTCCATTGTTTGTTGGGAAAGTAAGTTCCCCCATAAAAAGGCTTTTGGTCCGGCATTAGGAAGACATTGAGCGGCCAACCCCCATTGACGCCCATCACCTGCACAGATTCCATATAAATGTTGTCAAGATCAGGACGCTCTTCGCGGTCGATTTTGATGCAGACAAAGTGGGCATTCATGATAGCCGCCGTGGCATCATCTTCAAAACTTTCCTTTTCCATCACGTGACACCAATGACAAGCCGAGTAGCCGATGCTGACAATGATTGGCTTGTTTTCGGTTTTGGCTTTTTCTAAAGCTTCTTCTCCCCAAGGATACCAATCTACAGGGTTGTGGGCATGTTGGAGAAGATAGGGTGATTGGGAATGGATGAGGCGGTTGGACATTGGTTTTTTGGTTGTAATTGTTGTAGTGGTTATAGTGGTTGTAAGGGTTGTAGTTGTTGTAGTTGTTGTAATGGTTGTAGTTGTTGTAATTGTTTAAAATGTTGTCAGGTTGTCATTGTTGTCGGGTTGTCGGGTTTTCAGATTCGTCATTCTGAACCGGAGCTTGCGGAGGTGAAGAATCTCCTTAAAATGAAGACCCTTCGCTACATTTAGAGTGACGCACGAAAGTCAATTAAAGTGAAACGAAGAGTCTATTTGTTTTTGTTTCCTAAAGACTCTGAACAAAAAAAAAGAACATCTACCTTACCCAAATCCAAACATCGGTCATCCGTCATCGGTCAAAAACACCAGAATTTACTCTGATTCAAACTTCCTTCCTTCCTACTTCAAACCTCCCAACTCCCCTCACTTCCCCCTAGAATGCACCTGTTTTCTCAACAAATCCATTTCCTTTGAAAAATCAAAATCACGGCTGTATCGTTCCAATTTCTTCTGAAGATTGTCTAAAAATTTGATATGGGCCGGGCTGTCAGGATTGAATGGCCGGTGGGCAAGGTCTCTTTTGATCCCTTCAAATTCCAAAATCAAAGGGAAAGTCTTGGGATCAACCCAAGCGGTTTTGAATCTTTCCCAAATATATTCTTCGGCTTGCGCATTGGGATGGATCATGTCTTCTTTGTAGAAGCGATAGTCTCTCAGGTCATCCATCATGATTTCGTAAGCAGGAAAATACTGCACAAAATCGTAGGTTTCGGTGAGGTCATGGGCAGCTAGCCGCAGGATGGATTTGCTTAATCGGTCTTCTGGAATGCCGTCTTTGAAATGCCTTACCGGGCTGACGCTTATTAAAACCTGTACATTGGGATTGATTTGCCTCAGGATATTGAAAAAACCACTGAAAGCTTTTTGAATTTCATCAGGGTGGAGCAATCTTTTATCGAAAAGATCAGCAGGCTGCTTGTGGCAGTTGGCGACAATCTGTCCTGCACTGCCATATTCATATACCCAAGCCGAACCGAATGTTATCAGGATATGTGAAGCATTTTCCAAAACATGTTTTGTCTGCTGTTGCTTTTTGTGGATCAACCTTTCCAAAGAATCCTGACTGTACGCAACCACATCCGAATGCATCCCAAAATGCAAGTACAAACCATCCCTGACCAATATCATGTCCGTGTTGATGGGCATCTCAAGCGCAGCATCTTCCATCACTTGAGCGATGGAGATGGGATTGAAAAGTGTACCAAATGGATTATTAAGTATTGGAAACTTCCGCTCAGCCAATTTCTCTCCGATCATGGTCGAAAAACAGGAACCGATAGAGAAGATTGGTTTGTGGTGATTAATCTTACTTTCCCCCTCAGGGATATCAAAAGAAGTAGTCCAAAGCATGGGTTAAAATTAGGAAGAAAGCCCGCAAATCCTTAGAGAAAAGAAGCAAAATTTTTAAACGCTCACAAAGACACAAAGACACAAAGTTTTTTCTGGTTTACGAATTAAAGTTATATTTAACTAAGCTATAAGAAATAATTTAATAATCCCTTTTGGAACATGACGGAAAATGAATTGGCAACCGAAGCGGTAGATATCGCATATCAAATTCATAAAGAACCTGGACCAGGTTTAATTGAAAGTATTTACGAGGAGATTTTTGCTTATGAATTGCGAGAAAGAAATATCGCCTTTACAAGACAAGAAAAAGTGATCGTTAAGTATAAAGGATTGTCTTTTGGAAAAGGATTTAGGACAGATTTGATTTTAGATGACAAACTTATCATTGAATTAAAATCTGTTGAAACAATCGAGAAGGTCCACCATAAAATGTTGTTGACCTACATGCGATTAAAAAATATCAAGCTTGGATTACTGATCAATTTCAAAGTCAATCTAATCAAAGAAGGAATCCATAGAAAAATAGATGGTTATTTATAAAGTTATCTAAACACTAGGGCACAAAGAATTTTATGATAATTTCTTTGTGCCTTAGTCTCTCTTTGTGGGAGCATCAGTAGCTTTTTACCCATTGATAAGCATTCACAAATGCCTCTATCCATGGACTGACTTCGTCGCTTGATTTGTCGGAAGGATAATATGGCCAATTCCAAGGCTTCAGGGATCTTTCGATATGTGGCATGATAGCCAAGTGCCTGCCGTCTTCGGATACAATTCCCGCTACCGCGTGATCCGAACCGTTTGGATTGCCTGGATAGCCTTCATAGCTGTACGTCATGCCGATTTGGTAAGCGTCTTTCGGTTTTGGCAATTGGAATTTTCCTTCTCCATGCGCTACCCATACACCCAATCTTTTTCCTGAAAGGGATTTGAACATCACAGATTCATTCTCAGGAACATTCACATTGACGAAGATCGATTCAAACTTATGGCTTGCATTGTGCAGCATCTTTGGCTTGACGTCATGGTCAGGGGTGACGAGTCCAAGCTCAACCATCAGTTGACAACCGTTGCAAACACCCAAACTCAAGGTGTCCTTTCTTGCGTAAAAATTGTCCAAAGCCTGTTTTGCTTTTTCATTATACAGGAATGCACCAGCCCAACCTTTGGCAGAACCCAATACATCGGAATTAGAAAATCCCCCCACAAAAACAATCATCTGCACATCTTCGAGGTTTTCACGTCCTGCGATCAGGTCTGTCATGTGGACATCCTTCACGTCAAAACCTGCCAACCAAAGTGAATAAGCCATCTCGCGGTCACCGTTCACGCCCTTTTCGCGAATAATGGCGGCACGCTTTCCTGAGGCTTCTTTTCTATATGGATTCAACCCAAAAGCATCTAAAGTGCCTTTCCAGTTTTGTCCAAAATTGTATGCCAAGGGCTGCTTTTTATAATTGGTAAACCGCTCCAAAGCCAGTTTGTCTCCGCTTTGCTTTTTGTCAAGTAAGTAGGATGACTTGAACCAAGTATCCCTCATTTCTACCACATCGAGCGTCAGGTCGGTACCAAGCAATTCAACTTTTCCATTTAAAGTGACCTCAGCAATTGAGATATAGGAAACTCCATGGTTTTCCAAAACCGCTCTCGTTCTTTCCGGATTTGCGACTTGGATCAGCACACCAGGATTTTCGGCAAACAAAGCTTTGACAATGTCTTTTTCAGCCAATCTTTCTGTTTTCACTTTGAGACCAACTTGGGTCGATGGGAAGCACATTTCAAGCAAAGCAGTAATCATCCCCCCGGAAGATATATCATGACCTGCGAGGATTTCGCCCTTTTCGATCAACTTTTGGATCACCATAAATGCCTTTGCAAAGTATTTGTTATCCTTCACATCCGGCGTATCATTGCCGATTGTATTCAATACTTGCGCAAAACTGGATCCTCCCAATTTGGGGGTGTCTTTTGAAAAATCAATATAATAAACCTTGCTTCCTGCGATCGGCTTCAGGTCAGGAGAAACCGTCATTTTCGGAGATGAACACTCCCCTACTGTGGAGATGATGACTGTTCCGGGCGAATAAACCGTCTTGCCTCCGGGATACTTTTGCGTCATGGAAAGGGAATCTTTTCCGGTAGGAACATTGATTCCCAAAGCAATGGAAAATTCCGAAATGGTTTCGACAGCGCGGTAAAGCCTGTCATTTTCACCCGGATTCTTTGCGGGCCACATCCAATTGGCACTGAGTGAAACTCCCGCCAAACCATCTGTAATCGGTGCCCAAACCAAGTTGGTCAAAGATTCGGCGATCGCCAACCTCGAACCTGCTTCAGGATTTGCCAAGGCCGCAACCGGTGCATGACCGATGGAGGTTGCAATTCCTTTTTCTCCTGTAAAGTCCAAAGCCATTACGGCCACGTTATTCAAAGGCAATTGGATCTCTCCCGTGGTTTGTTGCTTGGCAACCCTTCCGGTAACTGACCTGTCGACTTTATTGGTCAACCAATCCTTGCAAGCCACAGCTTCCAATTGCAATACCTGCTCAATGTATGTTTTTAGCTCGCTGGCTGAATAGGTTGGTTCTTCATATTTAGTTGTTGCCGGTGTATCCTCCAAAATGGTTTTTGGGGAACTTCCAAACATATGCGTCAAATTCCAATCCACGGGTTTTTCACCTGTTTCAAAGTTTTCGAATTTGAAATGCATGTCTCCGGTGGTTTCACCTACGACATAGAATGGCGCTCTTTCTCTCTCCGCTATCCGCTGAAGTGTAGGCACATCCTTTTCATGCACCACCAATCCCATTCTTTCCTGAGATTCATTTCCGATGATTTCTTTGGCAGAAAGCGTAGGATCTCCAACAGGTAATTTATCCAAATGGATCGTTCCCCCGGTGCTTTCTACCAATTCAGAAAGGCAGTTCAAATGCCCTCCGGCTCCGTGGTCATGGATAGAAATAATCGGATTCTCATTCGATTCCGCCATGGCGCGGATCACATTGGAAACCCGCTTTTGCATCTCCGGATTGGAGCGTTGGATGGCGTTCAACTCAATGGCATTGCTGAATTCCCCGGTATTCACTGAAGAAACAGCCCCTCCGCCCATGCCGATGCGGTAGTTGTCACCGCCCATGACGATGATTTTGTCACCTTTGCTTGGTTCGTTTTTCTTCGCGTATTCCTTTCTGGTAAATCCAATTCCTCCCGCCTGCATGATGACTTTGTCAAACCCTAGTGATCTGCCGTTCTCTTCATGCTCGAAAGTCAACACCGATCCGCAGATCAAGGGTTGGCCAAATTTATTTCCAAAATCTGACGCTCCGTTGGAAGCCTTGATCAGGATATCCATCGGAGTTTGGTAGAGCCATTTCCTTTCAGTCAAGTCTTTTTCCCAGCTTCTTCCCGCCTCTGAACGAGGATAGGAGGTCATATAAACGGCCGTTCCTGCCAAAGGAATGGAGGCAGTTCCGCCTGCCAACCTGTCCCTGATTTCTCCACCGGCGCCTGTAGCCGCACCGTTGAATGGTTCGACTGTAGTCGGAAAATTATGTGTTTCGGCTTTGAGGGAGATGACCGTTTGGATGGTTTCAGTCTCAAAAAAATCAGCCTTATCCTGTGTTTTTGGCGCAAATTGCTGTGCCTTGGGTCCGTCTACAAAGGCCACATTGTCTTTGTAAGCAGATACAATTTTGTTGGGATGTCTTTTGGAAGTCTCTTTGATGAGTTGAAAAAGCGTCTTGTCTTTTTCAACCCCATCGATCACAAAAGTGCCGTTAAAAATCTTGTGGCGGCAATGTTCCGAATTGACCTGACTGAATCCGAAAACCTCTGAATCTGTCAAAGGTCTGCCCAATGATTTGCTTACACCTTCCAGATAATCCACCTCTTCCTGACTGAGGGCCAAGCCTTCTTTTTGGTTGTAAGCTTTGATGTCTGTAACCGGGATGATTTTTTCAGGCTGCAAATGGATATCAAAAATATCCTGATCCAATCCTTCATATACTTTTTGAAGCATCGGGTCGATGCTGTCATTTTCGGTTATCGGGAAGTATTCTTCCATTCTTTGGATTCCCAAAATCCCCATATTGACCGTGATTTCTACCGCATTGGTAGACCAAGGCGTGATCATTTCCTTTCTCGGTCCGGCAAACTTCCCGGGGACTTTGTCAGCCTGGATTTGATTGGCTTCACCAAAGAGCCAATTCAGTTTGTCAATATCTTGTTGAGGGAGAGGGTTTTTGGCCTGAACAGCATAAATCAGGGCTTTGGGAGATTGGAAAAAGAGGATCATGAGCGTTTTTTGGAGCCTTTTTTAAGAAGACACAAAGGTAAACAATTGGGTCAAAAGATTAAAGGAATGTTTAAAGGATGAGGGCTGAAGGATGAAGGATAAGGGGGTGGAAGGTAAATGGTAAAAGGTTAGAGGTAAAAGGGAAAAGGATGAAGGAGGAAAGATGAAGGATGAAGGAGATTTTATTGGAAAAAAAGATTTGCCTTTCGTTTCAGATGGTTTTTTTGGGTTTTAAATTAAGGAAATCCAGATTCCTGCAGGAAGAAAAGAGAAAAATTACTGATCCACATAGCAGCCGTTTCACTCTGAGGATGTCAGTCAAGGGCCACGTAACCCATTGTTATTGTAACCATGATAGGTAAATGCATCAATCAGGGCTTTTTTTCAAGGGCTTTCGGCTAGTGGGCTAAATATTGTTACCAATGCCTTTTGATAGCTATTATTCGTTCATTTTCTTTAACTCGGTTCCAAAACCTAATGTATAACCAATTACTTTACCTTGGGCATCCTTTTTAAACGTAATTGTTTCTCCAACCTCTTTATAGCGAGGTGCAGTTATGATTTTGAAATTATTTTCAGAAATGGGTTCCAATACCATAGCACCATTCTTCGGGTCCGCGGAATAAGGAGTGATAATTTTTAAACTACCATCAACAAAAATGACATACGATTCAGACCATATATTTTCATACATCCCTTCAAATTCCTTAAAATTTTGTGTATCATCGGTTTGAATTGGTACAGTCAAGGCATTTTTTATAGCTGGAGTTAACCATTCATATATCCTTTCTGAAACACTCCACTGTGTGCCTTGATGTGCCTCACCGTCTATTGAGTTTATACAAACGATAACACCCATTTTGTCTTTAGGATTAATGGTAGAAGATGTCCTGTATCCAAGTTGTAGGCCGCTTGCACCAATAAGTTGGTCCATTCCTTTCTGATAAATGCTAAACCCTAAGCCCCAACGCCAATCTTCATCAATGAAATGCGTCCGGTACATTTCCTTAAGTGTATTTGGGCTAAGAATTTCAGTTTTGTTTTGATACAGCAGCCTCATTTGCCAAGAAATAAATTTGGATAAATCTGTAACAGAAGAAGATAATCCCGCCATTGGAGCAGTCGCTCTCGCGTCAACGTAGCCAAATTTCTCTCTTTGTCCATTTGATAATATTCTACCATAACCCACTGCTAAAGTTGATTGATAGTCTTCGTCCTGAATAACTTTGGTAGATGACATATTTAAGGGTAACAAAATTCTTTCAGTAATAAAGTCGCTATAGGTTTTTCCAGAAACAGCCTCTATAATCTCTCCAAGAAGGGTATAGCCATTGTTTGAGTATTTCCATTTGGTGTAAGGCGAATACACAAATTCTAAATGTGTGTTTGCTAATTTTCTAAATTCTTCTTGCGTTGGGAAATCGAAATCTGTCCAATGTGTCGAAATATCACGAGACATTCCCGATGAATGTGTCAATAACTGACGAATAGTAATAGGCGGATCACTTTCATTTAACTGCTTTAACTTCAACCAAGTAAGATACTTCTCAATTGGTTCATCAAGATTCAGTTTCCCCTCGTCTCTCAATATCATAATCCCAATTGCAGTAAATATTTTGGATTGAGAAGCAATCCGATACCTCGTGTCAGCAGTGGATAATATTTTCTTATCAGTATCTGCATATCCAAATCCTTTTTGATAAATCAATTCTCCGTCGTAAACAATACCTACCGAAACACCAGGAATCTTCCCGTAACGTATTTGGGTTTGTAGCCAAGTCTCGAGTAATAGAATGTTTGAAGCAACATTAACGTTGTTAGTTATTTTTTCTATCTGTTGTCCATTTGACACAAATGGGCTTATTATGAACCAAAACATTAAGCCAAAACAAATTTTTTCAAGACTCCTTTGTTTCATATTTTTTATCGTTTTGTCTTTTCGATTGGAATGGCTTTTGTCATTGGACACAAAAGTTTGCTTCACGAAACTCTTGCTCTATGTACGCCATATGGGATACATAGCGCAAGAGTTTCAGATATTTATCAATTATTTAAACTTAATCTCTTTTAGTTAGATTTCCAATCCCTGTAAATACCCTTTGATATTTATTTTGATTTAGACTTAGAATTCGATCAATTTATAGAAAAGACTTTTCTCTTTGCGGCTTGGCGGGAAACAAGAAGGATCCAGCTTCTGGAGAAGCAGGATAACTGAGGAAAGCAGAATACTGGGAATTCTTGCCGATATCGGCAAAAAATGATCTATTTGTCAAACAGCAGATTTTTTCTTGCCGATAATATCATTCAGGATCAATATAAAATCCTTTGAAATTAAATTTGAATAAAGGGCTCAAACCAATAACTCCTGCTTGACCTCCACGACCCCAAAAGTTCTTTCGGGTGCTTTGGTATCCAATTCATAAAACCCGGTTGGGGTCAGATTGGTAAAGTACTTATAATCCTTAGCCAAATGCTGGTAATCGTAGTACCCACAGGCCAAGGCGATACTCAGCCAATCCAAATGTGGATTGGCGTTTTTCATAAAAAATGCTTTTTCAAAACGGACAACCTTATCGAAAAGCTTTGGGCCAATCCCGGTTCTTTCAGTAAATCTCCGCTGAAACTGCCTGTTGCTCAGACAGGAATCGGCAGCAAGTTTGTCCATAGAAAGGGATCGGTTTTGGTTCAAAATCACAGCACTCACCTTATCTATTCCCTGCAAACTGTATTTTGGCCGTCTGATAAGTCTTTCCAAAAACAATTCAGCAATTCGGATTACTTCTTCCACACCATCAGTGTTGCACATCTGTTCATGCACCATCCTGATTTCTTTTCCCCAAACATCCTCGGCATCAATAAAAGTATTGGTAAGCTCTTGCGCCGGAATCCCTGTCAGCAAGTATAGCGCACTCGGTTGCAATACAATTTGCACTGCCCAAAAGTCCCTTCCATTATATCTTTTTGTGACTACAGTATGCTGACCGTTGATCGTACACCTCGGATGTGCGGTAAGTTGATTCCTACCCTGATAACCAATGTCCTGCAAATCTCTCAGGTAAAATACCAGACAGGTTTCAGGACGGGGAGAGTACATCTTGGTAGGAACAATCTCCCCTGCCCCAAATTCAAACCTGATGACCTGGTGCTTCCTGACATATTCCCGCAAAGAAGGACTGGGCAAAAAATCCCTGAGTATCATTTGTATTTATTTTAATGTTAGTGGCGGCCCGACATTTTTCATGCCATGTGCCAATGAAATCTTTTGTGCTTCCTCTTCTGTTGGAGGTCTCCCAAGATCCGTCATGGTTTGGAAAAATTCCTCCATTTTGAAAGCAGGCTGCAGGATATATACCAACTTGCCTTTATCCGAAGTCTGAATCCAAGTGTGGGGAATATTCCTTGGCAGAAAGATGGTATCTCCTGCTTTGAGTTCATGCTGACTATCTCCCAATTGGAAAAGATATTCTCCTTCTACTACATAAAAAACCTCTTCCTGCTCCAAGTGAACGTGAAGTGAGGGTCCGGTTTTTTCCACTCCAATATACTCGAATACTGACATTTGTCCCCCTGTGTCTTTGGAGGAAATTTTGAGGTCATTTGGATTGATGCCTCTGAAGGGCGTGTGCTTCCCGAATCTAGCTTCACCGGATTTGACCAAAAACCCGTTTTTTTCTTCTTTATTTTCAAAAGGAAATGCCATTAGGTCGGACCCAAAGGCAGCAAGCGCAGCAGTAGTGACAATAAATTTTCTCCGTTCCATAATTAATTTGGTTAAAGGTTATGGACAAAAATACCCTGAACCAAGATCATGGTGCTGGTAAAAATCGGACGTTTTTACTTTAGAAAAACATCCACCAAAATGCCTTCCAATCTTCCTGATCAATAATAGCCAAAGCTAGGAAACTAGTATTTTTCCTTTGCGCCTTGGCGCCTTTGCGGGAATAAAAAAGGAATCCAGCTTCTGGAGAAGCAGGATAACAGGAAAACTTTTCTTAGTGGCTTCGTGTCTTTGTGGGCTATATTGTTTCTTGTTTTGCGCCTTAGTGGCTTTGCGTGAAGTAAAGATCATAGTGCTTTCCTCCCAAAAAAAGCCTACCTTTGTCCCACTTTGTAAAAAAGCACGGCAAGTTGTAAGCCGCTTTTAATAAATCTCCCCGCTGATACAGAACATACAACATCTCCATCGGCCCAATTACATTCAGCCAACATGGCATTCAAAAATTTAGGAATTATTGATCCTATCCTCAAGGCGCTCGCCAATGAAGGATACACTACCCCCACTCCCATTCAGCAACAAGCGATTCCATTGGTTCTTCAGGGAAGAGATTTGCTCGGATGTGCCCAAACAGGAACAGGCAAGACAGCAGCTTTTGCCATTCCCATTATCCAACACATTGCCGAGAAAAAGCAAATTCGCTCAGGAATCAAGACTTTGATCCTGACGCCGACCCGCGAACTCGCCATTCAGATCGACGAGAGTTTTGCTGCCTATGGCAAATTCACCAACATCAAACACACTGTCATCTTTGGCGGTGTATCTCAACTCCATCAGGTCAATGCCCTCAAAAGAGGCGTGGACGTACTTGTGGCCACTCCGGGAAGATTACTCGATCTGATCAATCAGCGTTTTGTTGACTTGAGACAATTGGAAATTTTCGTGCTTGATGAAGCCGACAGGATGCTTGACATGGGATTTATCCATGATGTCAAAAAACTGATTGCCATGATTCCAGCCAAAAGACAGACTTTGTTTTTCTCGGCTACCATGCCTCCTGAAATCCAAAAATTGGCAGATTCACTCTTGACCAAACCTGCTTTTGTGGAAGTGACTCCACCTTCGTCTACTGTTGACAAGATTGATCAACACCTTTATTACGTCAACAAAGGCAACAAACCTGAGCTTTTGCTTCACTTGTTGCAAAAGAAAAAAATCGGTTCGGCTTTGGTATTTACCAAAACCAAACACGGTGCGGATAAAGTGGTAAAACAACTCCAAAAGGAAAATGTGAAAACTGCTGCCATCCACGGAAACAAAAGCCAAAATGCACGTCAGAATGCTTTGAGTGATTTTAAAAACGGCAAAATCCAAGTCTTGATCGCTACAGATATCGCAGCGCGAGGGATTGATATCGATGAGCTTGCCAATGTTTTCAATTATGACATGCCTAATATTCCTGAAACTTATGTTCACCGAATCGGAAGAACAGGAAGGGCGGGAAATTCGGGTATTGCCATCTCATTTTGTGATGAAGAGACGGTGAAGGAATTGAAAGACATCGAAAAATTGATCGGCAAAAAGATTCCTGTTGTAGAAGATCACCCTTATCCATTCAAAGGAATCCTGTCCGAAAAAGCCGGGGAATTGGCAAAGAAAAAGCCGAAGCAAGGGCAGAGGAGAAGGTATTGATTTGGTTAATGATTATTTGGTTAATTGGTTAATTGTTTCGGATTTGGAAATAAGGTTGAAATACGATAGAAATAAAGTAGAAATAGAACTGAAATATCATCATTCACCCAAAATAAAAAAGGCAACGGTTCGCACCGTTGCCTTTGTTGGTTTATTCAATACCGATTAGCAATCTCTCTTTTAGAAATGATTTTACTACCATATCTCGTCTCCTTCCGTGGACTATCGACCATGGACAGTGGACTTTTTTTAAAACCTATCTAAACTCATAATCCACGCCATGCACTTGAGTTAGCAATGTCGCAGGGGCATCCAAAGCTTTTGCCGCTCCAATTGGTGTCGGTGTTACAGGGGAATTATCCGCTAGGTAATTGAGCATGACTTGGTGAAGGGTGATATCCAAATCCACGGCGTTTTTTACATTCCTGATACGACACACCATATCCAATGGATCACCATCCCTTTCGCAAGCGCTGATAGTGTAAGTTTTTGCAAGGTCAAGAGGTTGTCCTTTTACAGTAAATGACTGAATACGTTTTCCTTCTTCACCAAAAGCATTGAAGGTCAATTCCATGCCTTTGAACTTGGTTACCCAACCTCCAAATCTTTTGGAAGCGTCCTCCGCAAACACATTATTCAGTTCTCTTTCCATCCATGTAAACAGCTGTTGACCTGTAACTTCGCCAGTCCTGACCCTGCTATCCACGGGCAACATGTCAGAAATAAAACCCCTTGTAATCGGAATATTTCCGGTATGGTCTCGGGTTGTCTTTGGGGGACAAAATCTAAAGCCATTGGAAAGTTTGATGTCTATATCCGGCAATTGATAATCCAATGCATCTAAGACCATTATGTCTATGGGATTTTCGATCACAAAATACCTGTAAAGCGGAATGGTGCTATATCCTACGATTTTTTCTATTTCTGTCTTGAATGGCGCTTCTACGCTTGTTACCAAACTAGCCATTTTGGATTGACTTTTGGATTTCTGAGGACTAACCTCTAGCAGTTCATAATCCTCCCCTACCACTTTCCCATTTTCAATATTCAGTTCCAGTTTGCCAACAAATGACCCAAAAGCACCCGGTTCAACGACTTTTGCATATTTGCATTGGATCGGAACCCTTACCCTTTCGTGGGTGTCGGCTCCAAAAATATAATCTACTCCTTCACTTTCAGGCAGATTTGCAAGGTGAATCTCTTGGCTCAGGCCGATGTGGGAAAGGATAATCACAAAAGCACATTTCTCCTGATTTTTCAATACATCGACGTAGTGCTTAATGTTTTCCTCAGGTTTAGAAAAATAGATTCCCTTGCTGTAACTGGGCGATTGGCGCAATGGAATCATGGGATCATTGTAGCCAAGAAACCCGATTTTGACCCCATTGATATTCCAGATATAATAAGGGGGAAAAATCAATTCGCCTTTTTTGCCGTCCCCAAGGTCGTGGTACATATTAGCGCAGACTTTTGGTCCATGAAGTGAACCAAGCAGGTTTTGCATTTGATCTTTGCCATAAATCACCTCCCAATTTCCTGGAAGATATAAGTCATATTGTAGCTCATTGAGCAAAGGAACCATGGCTTGTCCTGAGGTCTCGATGGAAAGCATAGATCCTTGGAACATGTCTCCGGTATCCACCAAAAATGAATGTTCGCATTTTGTTCTTTGCTTCTTGATAAAAGTATCTAGGTTGGAATAGCCTCCTGTTTTTCTAAATACAGCTTGTCCATTTTCCCAAAATAGCTCATCGTGCTCATGAATCTGACAATGAACATCCGTAGTCTGGAAAATGGTTACTTTGAAATTTGTTTTGCTCTTATTTGATTTTTGCTCGTTTGAAAGCTCTCCCGCCAAAAGTGGGTTGACAGACAATAACCCTGTTCCTGCGCTCATGGCTCCTAATTTTTTGAGAAAATTTCTTTTTGATTGCTTCATTTTGGGTTTTGGTTTAAGACAAACTTCGGCTAATAAATTATACGATTTTTTAATTGATCCGAAGCATAAATGGGTCTTTTGGGAATGGAATAGATTTTCCCAAGTTAGAATTGATTGCCCAAATATGACTCTTTTTAAAAACTAAATCTGTGACTTTTATTACAACCCATCCCCTGCAACCATCCCTTCAAATCTGCATCGCTGTATTTTCAGGATTATTCCTTTAATTTAAAATCTATTTTTACTCAAACATTATACTAAGACCCTACAAAAAATTTTATGAAAAAGTTAAGCCTCAAAAATGTTTTTGCCACCCTGATGCTATTCATGTTGGTGTTTCAGGCCTTTGCCAATGAAAAAGAAGAAAAATCCCTTCTTTGGAAAATCAGCGGCAACGGACTGAAAGAAAGTTCATACCTCTTTGGTACCATCCACATGATCTGCAAAGACAAGTTCTACATGGATGAAGGAATCGAAAATGCCCTTGCCTCCTCAAAGGTACTTGCCATGGAACTGAATATGACAGACCCCAACCTGATGGCCGAAATGCAGCAGCTTTCCGTCAACCCTGGATTTGCAAATATCAAAGGTGAGTTTACACCCGATCAGGCAGATGCTCTTGATAAATTTTTAACAGCATCTTATGGTGCAGGACTGGATCAATTGGGAGTTTTAAAGCCATTCGTTCTATCTTCCATGGTTTTGATCAAAATGCTTCCCTGCACCGAGCAAAGTAGCTATGAACTTTTCCTGACCGAAAAAGCCAAAGAGCAATCTAAAACTGTGAAAGGCTTGGAAACTGTCGCTTTTCAGATGGGGATTTTTGATCAGATTCCTCAAAAACTCCAGATTGATGAACTTGGCAAGATGGTCACTGATACTGAAGGAATGGATGAATTCGACAAACTTGTCGGTGCATACCTCGATCAGGATCTCGATAGACTTTATGACCTCATCTCAGAAAATGAAATGTTTCAGGAGTATGGGAATTTGCTTTTGGAAGACAGAAACAAAAACTGGATTCCAAAAATCGAGGAAATGGTAAAAGAACAAGCGACTTTTATCGCGGTTGGTTCGGGTCACCTCGGCTCCGAAACAGGGGTCATCAACCTCCTCAGAGAAGCCGGATATAAAGTTGAAGCCGTCAAGTAACCGATCAAGTAAATGTCCGATTTCTGAACAGAATCGGACATTTGTTTTTATAAGAACTTCCCACAAAGCCCAAAATCAACCATTTGAACAGTTGGCACCATTCTCGGAAGCAACAAAAGATACCATTCACTTTCCAGTCAATATTGAGTCTTGAATTTTACCCCTTTTGTCTCAAATCTCAAATCTCAGATCTCAAATCTTTCTTATGATACTCACCATTACCAACCTCAACAAACAATACGCCAACGGTGTGCATGCGCTGAAGGACGTCAGTTTTTCTATCGAAAGAGGCATGTTCGGCCTTCTTGGCCCAAATGGTGCCGGCAAATCATCCCTGATGAGAACACTCGCTACCCTACAGGAAGCCGACAGCGGTTCAGTTACTTTGGGTGATATCGATGTGTTGGCCGAAAAAGACAAAGTCCGTAAAGTACTTGGTTACCTGCCGCAGGAATTTGGTGTCTACCCAAGGACCTCCGCCACAGACTTGTTGCACCACCTTGTAATCCTCAAGGGTTTTGACAACAAAAAAGAAAGAACGGAAATGGTGGACTATCTCCTCCAAAAAGTCAACCTCTTCGAGCACCGCAAAAAAGCCGTCAGCAGCTATTCAGGCGGTATGCGGCAGCGATTTGGCATCGCCCAATGTCTGATCGGGAGTCCCAAACTGGTCATTGTCGATGAACCGACGGCAGGATTGGATCCGGGAGAAAGGAACAGATTCTATAATATTCTCAGTGAAATCGGCGAGCAGACCATTGTCATTCTATCTACACACATTGTACAGGATGTACGCGAACTCTGCACCAATATGGCCATCATGGACAAAGGCATGCTGCTTTACAGTGGTACCACAGACGATGCACTCGCCCAGATCAAAGATAAAGTCTATGAAAAAAGGGTCGATAAGGCTGAACTTTCGGAGTATCAAAATACCTACAAAATCATCAGCAACAAACTGGTAGGTGGTAAACCCCAAATCCATGTTTTCTCAGAAACAGCCTTGAACTCCGGCTTTGAAAAAGCAGAAGAAACCTTGGAAGATGTATTTTTTGCCAAATTGAATTCCTTGATCTAAACCTTTAACAATCTCATTATGTGGAAATTTGTCAAACATGAATGGCAGTATTGGTTTAGGTCGCCGATGCTTTGGATTTTCTTGCTAATTGTATCCCTGATGGTATTTGGTGCAGTGTCCTCTGATCAGATTCAGATTGGCGGCGGTGTGGGAAGCGTCTATAAAAATGCCCCATCTGTCATCCAGACTTATTATGGGGTGATGTCGCTGATTTGCCTGCTGATGACGACGGCGTTTATGAACGCCTCCGCCAATAGGGACTTCAGTACAGGTATGTACCAGTTTGTCTTCAGTTCACCGATCCGGAAAAGTGACTATTTCTTCGGTAAGTTTTTTGGGGCTTTATTGATCGCTATCATCCCGCTTTTGGGTGTTTCTATAGGGGCTTTGATCGGACCTCTGATGCCTTGGGCACAGCCCGAGCGCTATGGCCCTATTATCTGGAGTGGACATATTCAAGGGATTTTGGCTTTTGCCATCCCAAATACAATTATCGCCGGAACGCTTTTATACAGCCTTGCGGTTGTTTTTAGAAACAACATCGTGTCCTTTGTTGGTGCCATGTTGATCTTGGTTTTTTATGTGGTGTCACAGGGATTTACTGCCGATCTCGAAAAAGAATGGTTGGCCAATATCCTCGATCCATTTGGTTTTCAGCCCTTGAGCACTTTGTCCAAGTACAAAACCATCGAGGAAAAGAACCTCTTCCCTACCCCATTGGAAGGTCAGTTTTTAATCAACCGGATCATCTGGATCGGGTTGAGTCTGGTACTCTTGATGTTTATGTATTCCCGTTTTTCTTTCAATACCAAAAAAGAAAAGGTCAAAAAATCCAAAGCCAAGGTGGAAGAAGAACCTATCCTCTTTGATCTTTCTGAAATCAAAACCTTTGGTATTCCCCAAAACAAAGGTTTTTCATGGGCGGCTTTTTGGCACATGATCGTATTCGAAACCAAAGCCATCACCAAAAACCAAACCTTCATCATCATCGTCCTCATCGGTCTGATCAACCTGATCGCGAGTCTCACGAGCTTTACAGGTGGGTATGGAACAGACCGCTATCCGGTGACTTACGATGTTATTGATGCGATCAGGGGAGCTTTTTACCTGTTTTTGATAGGTATCATCACTTTCTATTCCGGGGTTTTGGTGTGGAAAGAACGAGATGCCAAAATATCAGAAATCGAAGATGCGACGCCTGTCAGGACAGGGATGCTCTTTTCGTCCAAATTGATCGCAATGATGATCAGCATCTTCTTCGTCCTATGCAGTACTATTCTTGTCGGCGTGATCGCACAGACCGCATTTGGCTATACGAGGTATGAACTTGGGGTTTATGCCCAATCACTCTTGGTTTTGGACATGTTCCAATTTGGATACTTGGTTGTCATTGCCTTGCTATTCCATTACCTGATCAACAATAGGTACATCGCCTACTTTGCTTTTGTGGCGTTTATCATCCTGAATGAGTTCATTTGGTCGGTTCTCGAACTCAACTCCAATATGCTGAGTTATTCGGCCACGCCTAACGTCACTTACTCTGACATGAATGGATTTGGGCCATTTATTCCCGGATTGGTTTGGTTCAATCTCTACTGGACTTTGTTCTGCCTGATTTTATGTGTCCTTATTTATTCCTTTTATGTGCGGGGAAAAGAAATCGATTTCTCTATCAGAAGGAAATATGCCCTGCAGCGGTTGAAGTCCAAATCCGGATTCTTGGCCATTTTTGGGATTGCGTTTTTGGTTTGCGGAGGTTTTGTATTTTACAATACAGAAATCCTCAATACCTACCTCAATCCCAAGGAAAGAGAAACAAGGCAAAAGGAATATGAGCTCACGTACAAAAAATTTGAAGGAATTACACAGCCAAGGTGGATAGATTTGGATTACAAGATTGACATTCATCCTTATGAGAGGGATCTTTTTGTGACCGTGGAGGCTTTATTGATGAATAAATCTGATGAAAGCATTCCCGAAATCCATTTTAGCATCCCGACTATGCCGGATACCTTGGGAATTGACATCCCCGGTGCAAGCCTGAAACTAGATGACAAAAGACTCAATTACAGGATTTACAGCCTGGCCCAGCCCATGCAGCCAGGTGATACTTTATCTGTCAAACTGGTGGTTTCCAAGGTTACCAAAGGATTTGAAAATGAGGTTAGCTTTACCGAATTGACCCAAAATGGTACCTTCTTCAACAATTTTGATGTCCTTCCAGTCATCGGTTATACCAACAGGTTCGAGATCGCCGACAAAAACAAGCGGGTAAAACTTGAACTTCCTATACGGAAAAGAATGCCCGTACTCGATGAGTCCGACCTGAAAGCGAGAGAGAACTCTTATATCAACCAAGACGCTGATTGGGTCAAGATGCGGACGGTGATCAGTACGGCATCAGATCAAATAGCTGTTGCACCCGGAAGTCTCATCAAAGAATGGGAAGAGAATGGAAGGAAATATTATGAATATCAATTGGACCACAAATCCCTGAATTTTTACTCATTCATTTCAGCCAAATATGAAGTCGCAAGAAAGGAATGGAACGGTGTGGACTTGGAGGTGTATTATATCAAAGGCCATGAATACAATGTGCCGAACATGCTTCAAAGTCTTGAAAAATCCCTTGAATATTATACGGCAAACTTTGGTCCTTATTTCCACAAACAGTGCAGGATCATTGAGTTTCCGAGGTACAGTTCATTTGCACAGGCATTTCCCGGCACGATGCCCTACAGTGAAGGAATCGGATTTATCGCTGACCTGAGAGATGTAACCGAAGATGACATTGACTTGGTCTATTACGTGGTGGCCCATGAGATGGCGCACCAATATTGGGCACACCAACTGATCGGCGCCAATATGCGTGGCACAGAGATGATGAGTGAGAGCTTTTCCCAATATGCTGCCTTGATGGTGATGGAAAAAGAATATGGCCGGGACAAAATGAATAAGTTTCTGAAGTATGAAATGAATTCGTATCTCAGGGGCCGAAGTGGTGAATTTGAAGCAGAAAGGCCGATCATGGAAACCGAGAACCAGGGCTATATCCATTACAACAAAGGCTCGGTGGTAATGTATTACCTGAAAGAAATGATCGGTGAGGACAAAGTAAACCTTGCACTCCAAAAACTGATTAAAGATCATGGTTATCAGGAACCTCCCTACCCCACTTCGATTTCTGCTGTGAATGCTTTCCGTGAGGTCACTCCGGATTCATTGCAGTACCTGATCGATGATATGTTTGAGAATATCACTGTATTTTCAAACCGGGTCACGGATGTTAATTATGTCAAATCCGGAGAGGAATATGAAGTCACCTTGACGACTTTCTCGGAGAAATTCAGGGCAGATTCACTCGGCAAGCAAACGGCTGTTCCTTTGGTGGACTTTATTGATATCGGGATTTTTGGGGAGACAGAGTCTAAACAAACCTATGGCAAACCATTGGTGTATGAAAGACTCAAGATCACCAAACCTGAGAACACCTTCACCTTCAAAGTCAAAGAAAAGCCACAGAATGCCGGCATTGACCCTTACAACTACTTAGTCGACAGGATGCCAGAGGATAATGTGAAGAAAGTGACGGAAAAGTAATGTAAAGGGAGGAAGGAAAAAGGATGAGGGATAAAGAATGAAAAATGATTAATCTTGAATGAATTGGAACCTTTGAGGTCTTTTTTGGACCTCGAAGGTTTTAGACAATTTAATATTAGACTAAATTTCCTAATTGTATTGCCCAAGAGAAACGCTTGCCTTTCAATAGATAATTCAAAAAATAAAACCAATTGCAAATGTTTCATTTTGGAATATTTTCAAAAATTAACATCAATTTTTCAGATGAGATATCCGACTTTTCAGATTTATCATAGATGGAAACAAGGTAAATAATATTATCCACTACTTTAAAATATGTAATAACCCTTGCCCCACCTCTTTTTCCTTTTCCTTTGGACTTTATCGCTAACCAGATTTTAAAAAAGCCCTTTCCAATTGAGGTTCCTATTTTCGGATTTATTTCAAGGTCACCTACAAGGTTTAGAAGCTCTGATTTAAGAGATGGAAACTTCTTTTTTAGCTTTTTAATCTCCTTTTCAAATTGTTCAATTGTTTCAACCTGATATTTCATAGCTCATTCAAGAATTCTCTTGCAGGCCTACTTTTTTTCTTTCCTTCAAGAACCTCCTTTAGTTCAACAGCTGCCGCCCGCAAATTTTCTCGTACATCCTCATCTGAATCTTCTGCAAACTCAGTTTGATCAATTTTAACGAAAGACAGATTATTGATAAGGTCCTTGAAAAATTTTAGCTTTTTGTCTTCGATTTCTAAAGTTAATTTTGCCATGGCTATTTATCTTTATTCAAAAATAATACTAAATGGCTGAGCAAGCAAAAAATAAATGGTCCACTAGTATCTCATATCCATAATGAGCTAAACTCCCAATGACCTAGCTTATTAATTTTCAGTCCAGTGTTTTCTCGGCATAGTTCCCGCTCTTAAAAGTGCCTATTTGACCTGCCACTTTTAAAATTTGTCAATTTCTTACCCCCATTCCATTTTACTAAAATAGATTTTGGATTAAATTCAAAGAAAAAAACCTATGCCTACCCCTCCCCTCCACACTATCCTAGGTTCCACCGGAAATATTGGAACTGCTCTTGCAAAAGATCTAACCAAATACACCGACAATATCCGCCTTGTCAGCCGAAATCCTTCTAAAATCAATCCTAAAGACCAATTGATGAAAGCTGATCTTTTGAATCCTGAGGAGGTCGATGCTGCAGTAGCCGGATCTGATACCGTCTATCTTGTGGTGGGAATTACCTACAAAGCCAAAATCTGGCAGGAACAGTGGCCCATCATCATGAAGAATACCATCGTGGCCTGTAAAAAACACGGAGCCAAACTTGTATTCTTTGATAACATGTATTGTTATGATCCCAATCATGTAGGAAATCTCACTGAAAATAGTCCTGTCAATCCCCAAACTCAAAAAGGGAAAGTCCGTGCAAAGATTGCACAGATGATCTTGGATGAAATCAAGAGTGGCAAACTGACTGCAATGATTGTCAGGGCAGCTGACTTTTATGGGCCAGGTGCAAAATTGAGTGTCCTCAATGAATCTGTCATCAACCGCATGAAAGCTGGAAAGACAGCCCAGTGGCTTTATGCCGGAGACAAGAAACATTCATTTACATATATCCCTGATGCGGCTTATGCTACAGCATTTTTAGCCCAACTGGAAGATGCTTGGAATCAGGTCTGGCATTTACCAACTTCAAAGGCATATCCCACAGGACAGGAAACCGTAAATATCTTGGCAAAGCATCTCGGGGTAAAACCGAGGCTTCAGGTACTTGGCCCCTTCATGCTCAATCTGGTTTCTCTATTTATCCCTGTTTTGAAAGAAGTTAAGGAACTGAGATACCAATTGGATCAGGATTATTGCTTCGACTCTATCAAAATTGAAAAGGCTTATGGATTGAAACCGACAAATATTGAGGAGGGATTGAAACGATGTCTTGAATAAAAAAGGCATTTTTCTGAAGCTACCAGAGAGATTCAAAATCCATCCAGCCTATTCGGGAAATTATAAGTTTTCCTGCCATGGAAATATGAGTAAACAATCTTTAAAACCAGAGAAAGGTCTTAGGATAATTTGCAGTAGTTCTACCAAAGCTATATATTGAATGGTTCAACACGAAAACATAATCAATCTATAATCATGGAAAAAATAGAAAGAAGAACCACCTTAAAAAAAATGATCGTTTCCATCGCAGGATTTGCGGGAATCGGATTGGTGGCCAAGGCTGAAACGGACAACACACCAGAAAAAGAAGTATTCAATGTCGTTCAAGATCAGGATGTTCCCTTATTTTCGGGCTCAACCAAACTGGGAAATATGATTTTTGTGGCAGGAAAAGGAGCCCATTTTGAAGGGGATATCAAAGCACATACAGATCATGTTCTCAAAGAATTGGAAAAAGAACTGGTCAAAGCAGGTTCTTCAATGGAAAAAGTGCTGAAAGTGAATGTGTACCTCCATGACCTGAATGACTACAAAGGAATGAATGAGGTTTACAAAGGGCGATTTGGAAAAAAACCTCCCGTACGCACCACAGTAGCAACATATGCAGGAGTACCAGGAGATTCTTTGGTGGAAATGGATTGTATTGCTTATATCTGATCAATTCAACTGATTATCTCAAAACTACCGGTTCGCTTCGACCATTGACACTATAGACAATTTCACCGTCTTTGATGGTCATTTCACATTCGAACCTTTTATCGGTTTCCAATTTGTATCCGTTTTTATCCCAAATTCCGAATTGGCCTTGTCTCACCTCAATCAAGGCCAAATCGGCTATTGCTCCTTCTGATAGGTGACCAAGTTCTTCCCTTTTGATGGTTTTGGCAGGATTCCAGGTACTTGCCTTGATGATGTGGGGAATTTCCATTCCCATCGCCATAAATGTAGTCATGACATTAAGCATGTCTTTCATCGCTGCATTCATGCTTCCTTTGTGAAGGTCTGTACTGATGATATTCGGAAAAAATCCTGCTTCCAATGATGGGATTGCCTGCCTGAAATCAAAACTGGCTCCTCCATATCCCACATCGAAAATAATTCCTCTTTCCTGTGCTTCCCGGACAAATGGTTTGAATTTCCTAGTTTCATAATCAACCACAGGCTCTCTGGCACCTCCCAATTCCGCAAAAACGTGGGTATAGATGTCCCCAGGACGCAGATGGTCAAAAAACAATTCCCTCAATCTCAAAGGGGCAAAAGACATAGATCCACCAAAATCAATAATGACAGGCATGTTGGCAATATTTCCCGCCTCCACCGCCCTATCCACCGGAATCCAATCCCTTTTGGAATAATGGGCCACCTTAAATCCGACTACGTGTTCCTTGTATTTCAATGCAGTCTGCCCGGTGAGTTGGGCATTCATATCAGAAGTATCCTGTTCGTAGGCACCTCCCCGCATCCCTTCTCCGACAATGTTCAGGAATGCCAAAACCCTTGTTTTTGAATGGTCAATGATGTTTTCTTTGAATACATGGAAGTTTTTCCATCCTGGTCCACCACAATCCACAATAGTGGTCACTCCTACCCTAAATGTAAAGCTGTCCGGGTCAACTGCCACGAGTCCATCACTGAGGTAACTATTGGGTCTCGTACCAGAAAAAATATGGCCGTGAATATCTATCAAACCCGGAACAACCAATAAACCTTTGGCATCCACTATTTGGCCGGCACCTTTTGTATCTATATTTTTTGCGATTTTGGCTATCATTCCATCCTGAATGGCCACATCCATCAATTCATCAATGTTGTTTTTTGGATCAATGACATGACCTCCTTTGATCACCATTTGGTAATTTTGAGCAGACAGACTTATTGGACTTATGCATAAAAAGTAGAGTAATATGAATCCTATTTTCTTCATCTCTTGGGAATGATTAGGTTAAACTTTAGCGCTACTCAATTCTTCCTGAATTCTTTTGGCTACAATCTTTTCTTCATTCGGCCTTAACATCCAAACAGTACAACTGATTTCGTGGTCACCGTTACTTATTACTTCTATGGATGGATTTCCCTTTCTCAATTTTTCCTGCATTTGGGTGCGGTTGAGATTTATCAAAGCAGGGTCCCAGGCAATTTTCAGAAAAGGGGTATGATTGGCAATTGGCGGAACGGAAACAGAAGTAGTCACACCACTGACTTTTTTGACCATTTCCTCTATAAGGGAAATATTTTCTTCCCAAGTTTTCCACTCTTTTTCATGGTCTTTTTTTACATACAGTTCCAAGGCCACATACATCCCAAGTATTTCTTCTTTATTGACCTTCATGCCTCTCCCGATGGTATTGCCACGGGGTGGTGCACTCAGTCTTGCCGCCTCAATGATGTGTTTTCTACCCATCAGGATGCCTGCACTTTGCGGCCCTTTCATGGCCTTTCCACCTGATATGCAGACCAGATCAAATCCCATATCATTAAATTTCCATAGGTTTTCAACCGGCGGTACATCAGCGGCTATGTCAATCATGGTAGGTATGTTGTGTTTTTTTCCCAATGCCACCCACTCTTCATGTTGGATTTTACCATCGGGCGCCTGATAATTCAAAAACCAGAACATGGCAGTTTGCTCATTGATCGCTTTTTCCAAATCCGCAACTGTTTCCACTTCTACCAATTTAACCCCTGTATTGGTCAGAGAATGGACATAAGCCACGTTATGGCTTTTTTGGACGATCACCTCTGACTTCATTCCTTTCAGGTTCGGAATCTGTGCAATCTTTTCCTTGTCGGTTCCTGTCAGTACTCCTGCAAGACCCAACACCATAGCGGACCAACAACCTGAAGTTACCGTTGCCGCTTCTGCATGGCAGATTTCAGCAATTTTTTCTCCTACTTTGTCCTGAACTTCATCCAACATGATAAATTCCTTAGAAGAAGCTTCTATTGTTTCCATCACTTCTTCAGGCATCAGAGAGGCCGTCATGGCTGTATAGGTTCCGGCTGCATTTATAAATGTCCTCAAGCCCAATTCCTTGATCAGGTCCCTTTTCGGAACCGATGGGGAATCGGCAAATACTGATTGAACAGGAATACTGCTTCCCACAATTGTTCCCACCAATGGAAGGGCAGAAAGTCTTTTCAGTAATGTTCTTCTGTTGATCATATCATTTATTGTTCGATGTTCAAAATGAATTTAAGAGGTATTTGGGAGCCGAATTATATTATCTAAATCTAAATTTTTAAAAAACATACCGCAAACCTTTGCCATTATTATCCATCCATTTATACAATAAATAAAAATAATGTTGGCTATCCTCATTTTTGCCATTAACCGAAATCTCAACTACAAACGGTACGGAAGACGGAAGTCGGAAGACCGTTATATACGACTATTCTCATGTCCTAAAATAGCTTAACAGAAATTCAAACTATTTTAGGAAAAATTGATAATTCAATCCCACATTTTTACTTAAAAACCAAAGTCCCAAAAAACTGTGGAAGATGAAAGTCCGGTATGGAATTATCTACTTTTGACCAAGTCAAATAATGTGGATTACTGGTGGTACTTGCCGTTTTATAAAAATTAGCAGTCCATTTTACCCCTGATTCGGGGTGTGTGATAGCGGTATATTTTTTAAGAATTTTCAGGGGCAATTTGAATTCAATGGTCCAAACAGTGTCCTCTTCAATTTCAGGAAATACCATCTTATGCATAGAATGGGCAATTTCAACTTTGCTTATATCTTTCTCCTTGAGGAAAAGGTATTCCTTTCTTGGGACTGTGACAAATTGCATCAAAGGAACTCCTCCGCAATTGATCTCTAAGTTGAAGTAAAAAAGCGGCTTGGAATTGTCTGGAGAAAAAAAGAATTCCACGCAGGAATCTCCTGAAACATGTCCATTGGTCTCCTGAACCAAACACTGAACAAACCGATCCTCTACCAGAAAAATCCCATAGATATTTTCGTCATCATACAAAAGCTTAGCAAATGTGGTTGGAAGAAATTGGGGCTTGTCTCCGATATAATTTTCTATTTCTAGGGATGGCACATTTTCCCAAACTTCCTTATCCCAAACTCCGTCAATTCTAATTTTCCCCTCAAGACGGTTGACCTCATAAACCGATTCTTCCATATTTCTCTTCTTGTTATTTGATTCCTTTATCTGTTGGGCATCCATCCTAATGGCAATCAAGCTCATGCCCATCACAAAAATCAGATCAATCCTAATTTTAACCCTCATATTATTGATTTTCTATTTGTTTTCTCACATTACCAACTTCAATGGCGGAAATACTCGGTGAATCATTTCCGAAGTTTCTCCTGATATAGGTCAATACTGAGGAAATTTCATCATCAGAAAGAAATGAATGCGAAGGCATAACTCCATTATATGCTACACCATTTACTGTTATGGCACCTTCAAGACCTTTTAAAATCAATTCAATTAAAGGTTGATTTTTACCATTCACCACCCGGGAATTATTAATCGGTGGAAACCTGCTTCCGTCACCTTTACCGTCTCTTTGATGGCAGGTCCCACAATGTTGGTTATAGACCTGTGATCCGTTTTCTATCATTTCTGTTTCCAGATTATCCAATTCCCAATCCGGATCTTTAATATTGATTCTTTGGTTTTTCCTCTGTTCTAGTTTGGCTAATGAGGCTTCACCAAAGTCTGATTTTTTTCCCTTGTACATGATTCGCCAGATTTTACCTTTTACACTTTCCGAAATATAGAGTGACCCATCCGGCCCCATGGCGATTCCCATTGGACGTGCCAAAGCATCACCGGTATTCACGATGGTGTCCAATCCGGCAAATCCATCTGCAAAAACTTCCCAGGGACCTGCAGGAATTCCCTTTTCAAATGGGACAAATGCCACAAAATAACCTGCCTGGGGATAAGGACCGCGAATAGTAGATCCATGAAAGGCGACAAAAGCGCCATTTTTATACCTGTCGGGAAATTGATCGCCTCTATAAAAATGAAGGTCGTTTGGTGCAAAGTGTCCCGGAAAGCCCATCAAAGGTTGGTCCACTAAATGGGCATCACCCTGCAATTTCCCATCTCCTCCATATTCAGGATTCCGTTTCTTCTTTCCTTCTATATGATCAAAGTAAAAATATGGCCAGCCTCCATCAGTACCTTCTTCAACCCTAAAAAATTCCTCTGAAGGTAAAACAGCACTTTCCCATGGACCGAAAAGATCAGGCCATGACTTGCTCAAATCATCCCTTCCATGTTGTACAACATATAATTCATTCTCTTCCTGATTCCAATCCATTGCTACTACAGACCGGATACCTGTGGCATATCTATTCCCATCTTTTTGGGTTTGATTAAGTCTATCCGCGTCAAATTGCCAGATGCCGCCATGCCAATCCAGCTGAGGACATGGATACATTCCCGGGCTTTCGGGTTTCCTATTGAATTCCTGACAAACGTCCCCCGGCGAACCAAATGCTACATACATGTGGCCATCATTGTCAAAAGCAATGGGTTTGGCGATATGTTCATAGCCATATTTTCCATTTTTGTAATCATCAACCAAAATAAGTTCGGGTTCACCAGTTGGCAATAATCCATTTGGATCCATTTTGTATCTGTACACTTCTCCTGCTGTGGTGAAATACAGGTAACCGTTATAGATGCGCATTCCTGTACCATAGTTTCCCTTATCAGGATAGTCTCCAAAGTATTCCACAATATCTGCTTTGCCATCATAATTGGTATCCCTTATTCCTACAATCCCTCTCCCGGATTTATCAGGTGCGCGTAGTTTGACATAAATATCCCCCAATTCACTAACAGCTATATGTCTAGCCCTTCCTATACTGTCCACCACCACTACAGCTTCGAAGCCATCAGGCAAAAAAAGTCCACCATTATCAATGTCGCCTGCTGGAAGTATAATTTTTGGCTCACATGAAAAAAACATCCATAATCCTACACAGAAAAAGAAAATTTGAATCTTAAAAGCCATTGGGTGCATCTCAATTTTCATAAAATCGCTCTGGTCTTTGGAATTATTTAAATGTTGGTAAACAAAACTATCTTTTGCTAAAAGCCACTTTCTTGAAATATAATATATTTATAAAAATACATTGTGCCATTTATAAAAAACCAAGGTCCGGAAAACAAATTTTCCAAAAAGACTTCTCTAGACTATGCGAAAAGGCTTCTGGATTAAAGGCTATAGATTTTGAAGTTGGATTGAAAAAATGTTTAAGTTTATTAAAACTACTTTGAGGAACTTGTGTAGAAAATTATTTGTGTTTTTCTAAAAATTATTCACACTGTATGTGAACAAATATAAAAATAGAGACCGATCTGATCAATGAAGCCATGAAGGTTAGTGCCCTTAAAACCAAAAAAGCAACAGTCGAGGCGGCGTTGAACCTTATGGTATCCCTTAAAAATCAAGAAAAAATAAAGCTGCTCAAAGGCAAATTGAAATGGGAAGGTAATTTGGAAAGTTTGAGGCAAGATCAATAAAAGGCAAAAAAAATCCGAAAACCATTGATTGATTCCCGGATTTTCTGATTTCAATATTTTACTTTTTGGGTATGTTTGATTTCTTGCTACTAACCATTCAAAACTACCATTGAAGTTCAATTGGAGCGGCAATGGACTGTGGACTATGGACCGATCACTTTTTTTCCTCCCAAACCAACCTAGGAGATTTGTAATAATTCAATCCCATAGCATCCCAACGGGCTGTATGTTTTTTCAATCTTTCTGAAAATGACTCCCAATTTCTCAATTCCTTTTTGGTCCAGGCCACTTCTGCGATGGCTGCCAATCTTGGGAACATCATAAATTCAATCTCTTCTCTGTTGGTAATGGTTTCTGACCAAAGAGGGGATTCCACGCCTAAGATATTTTCTCTTTTGATGGCTGCATCCATTTCTGTTGGATCCCAGTTATAGGCATCATCCAACTCGATGTATGCCGCCCAATGCAATCCCAATTGAGTCGTCGAATCATATTGCATGTCAAGGTAAGTCTTGGTAGCAGGTGAAATCAATACCTGATTCCCCTGATTGATAGCCAAAACCGCATTTTCTGCTTTCGCCCAATATTGGGCTACAGTTCCATTTTCGAGCTTGGCATGGGCCACTTCATCCCAACCCAAGGATTTTTTACCATACTTGGTGACGATGGCCTGCGCCTTTTCGATAAATGGGATATAGTCCTCTATTTTAGTAACATGGGATTCATCTCCGCCAATGTGGATATAAGGACCGGGGGTCATGTCCACCAGTTCACGGATGACATCATCTACAAATTGGTAGGTGATGTCCTTATTCGTGGCCAAAGTACTGAACCCAACTTCAATTCCAGTGTAGAGTGGTGTTGCCATTCCATCAACCCCCAGATTCGTTCGGTCAAATGGAACTGCGCCTTTTTCAGGAACAGTGATACCGGGATTCAATTGCCCGTAGGCAGCCAAGGCTGAATTGGTATGGCCCGGCATGTCGATCTCAGGCACCACAGTGATGAATTTTGATTGGGCATAAGCGACAATGTCTTTGTATTGTTCTTGGGTATAAAAACCTCCTTCTCCCCCACCTACTTCGGTTTTGCCACCGATCTCGGTAAGCAATGGCCAAGATTTGATCTCAATTCTCCAACCCTGATCATCGGAAAGATGGAGGTGAAGAAAATTGATTTTGTATTTGGAAATCAAATCAATCACGTGCTTCACATCTTCCACAGAAAAAAAATGTCTTGCAACATCCAACATAAATCCTCTGTAAGCATATTCCGGCTTGTCTTGAATTTGTCCGGTGCCAATATTGATTTTCCCTTTCGACAGGGTAGATCCTTCGACTGATGCAGGAAGAAGTTGTCTCAAGGTCTGAAGGCCATTGAATAGCCCTTCGCCGTTGGAAGCAGTGATTTTGATGCTAGATTCATCGATTTCAATACCGTATTCACCTGCTATTTTTTGCGAAGCTGATTCAAGCTCAAACACAATAACATTAGACTCCCCGGATTCGGCTATTTGCAGATTAAAGCCTGTAGAGGGTTTGACCATAGTTTGAAAAATCGAGATGATTGGATTGATATCTGCGGAATTTCCCAGGGCAATCAATTTGGTTTCACCTGTTAAGGCAAAGGAACCGCCATCATCAGTCACAGAAAAGGGCTTTGGGATAA
This sequence comes from Aquiflexum sp. TKW24L, assembly GCF_023502205.1. Taxonomy (GTDB): domain Bacteria; phylum Bacteroidota; class Bacteroidia; order Cytophagales; family Cyclobacteriaceae; genus Cognataquiflexum. Next base: position 83,772 of record NZ_JAMFLG010000012.1, read on the forward strand.
TATGGTTTTCGCTTAGCGGAATAGCTTTTTCGGAACAGGAAATAATCCCCAATCCAAAAGAGAAAATGAGCAGCGTTGAGGAAAGGATTTTTAAAATTTTCATAAAGTATGGATGGGTTTTCGGGTTTTTAACCAGACAAACTTAATTAAAATTTTTATTTAAGATTTTACCATTTAGCAAATTCTTTCGTTTCCCCATTTATCAACTCATTTCTCCTTTTTTCTAAAATCAAAGAATTATTCACCTTACAAATCTCATTTTTAATAAATTGAATCTTCAAAACTTGAATCTGATCAAATTAACCATAAACCGAATGAAAAAGGAAGAATTACCAAAGGAGAACAACTCAAGAAGAAATTTTGTCAAAGCCTCAGCCACAGCTTTGGCGGGTTTTTATTTTGTACCAAGACACGTATTGGGAGGACCGGGATTTGTAGCGCCATCTGATAGGCTCAGGGTAGCAGGGATCGGGGTCGGAGGAATGGGAGCGGGCGATGTGCGTGGAGTTTTCAACAGCGGCAAAGCTGATTTTATTTCCCTGTGCGATGTTGACGACACCAGAGCAAAAGGCAGTGTGCAAGCACATCCAAAAGCTAAGTACTATAGAGATTACAGGGTCATGCTCGACAAAGAGCATAAGAATATTGATGCGGTGACGGTTTCCACACCAGATCACAATCATGCTGTACAGGCCATGGCTGCCATGCAATTGGGCAAACATGTTTATGTTCAAAAGCCATTATCCCATGATATCTATGAAGCTAGAATGTTGACCGAAGCTGCGCAAAAATACAAGGTAGTAACCCAAATGGGCAATCAGGGTTCATCTGGTGAAGGAGTAAGAAAAATGGTAGAATGGTACAATGCCGGACTTATAGGCGAAGCCACAAAGGTATATTGCTGGACCGACAGACCTGTATGGCCACAGGGCATCCCCTGGTCAGCAAATTCTGCAACCCCACCTGCAGATTTTGATTGGGACTTGTGGCTTGGAACTGCTCCTAAAAAAGACTTTGTAGCCAACCTCATTCCATTCAATTGGAGAGGATGGTGGGATTATGGAACAGGTGCATTGGGCGACATGGCATGCCATATCATGGAACCTCCCTTCAGGGTCTTAGGATTGGGATATCCTGAATCAGCAGAGTGTAGTGTGGGTTCTGTATATGTAGGAGAATTCAGCAGAGGATATTTCCCCGAAAGTTGCCCTCCTTCCTCTCACATCACACTCCGCTTCAAAAGAGAAGGTAAAAGTGACCTTCAATTCCATTGGATGGATGGTGGGATTCAACCTGCCCGTCCAGAAGAACTCGGACCAAACGAAGTGATGGGTGATGGAGGCAACGGTGTCATCATCGAAGGTACCAAAGGCAAAATCATGTGTGGAACTTATGGTGTGAATCCTCAGCTATTACCCACCTCAAAAACAGCTGAAATCAATGTTCCCCAATCAGAATACCGCGTTCCTCTTGGTGATAGAGGCCACTACAACAACTGGGTAGAAGCCTGTATCGGTGGATTTGGAAGTCAGGAATACAAGCAGTTGAGTTCTCCGTTCTCAATAGCCGGGCCTTTGACGGAGTCTGTTTTGATGGGAAATCTTGCGATCAGAAGCTATGACTATAGGGTGCCGAGAGAATCAGGAACAGGATTCAATTATCCCGGAAGAGGTATCAAGCTTGTCTGGGACGGACCCAATATGAAAGTCACTAATTTTGAACCTGCCAATCAATTTGTAAAAAGAGAATATAGAGAAGGTTGGAAGCTGGGGTGATCTCAGTGTTCAGTTTACAGTGATCAGTTTACAGTGTTCAGTCAGTGAACAGTGATCAGTGTTCAGTCAATAATCAGTTTACAGTAGCAGTTTTCAGTGGCAGTGAAAAAGAAAAATCCCGCAAGTCCAAAGATTTGCGGGATTTAATTTTTTACCAATCTATCATTGACATTTCCAATCGATAAAATGGGTTGAAATTCAATATATGCTGCTGTGGACCGTGGCCTGTGGACTGATTGACTTTAAGTTCAATCCTCAAATCCCAAACCTGCAGCATTCAACATTTTGGCGTAGGCAGATTTTCTTTTGGCAGCAAGTTCATTGAGCGTGGTTTGTGCACTGATAAGACTTACTTCCCTAGCATTGACTAGGAATAAAGAACTTTCTCCGATTTCAAACCTCGTCATTTCCCCTCTCAAAAGTTTTTGAAGTCCGTTGACGTTATTTGTAAAGACTCCCAATTGCTTTTCGACAGTTTCAAAATTATAAATTTCACTTTCCAGCTTAGTTGTCAGTCTGAGAAGCTTCAAATCTCTTTCATATGTTTTGAAATTGATTTTGGCTTTTGTCAAACCTAGATCCCCTCTTTCCCCTCTCAAAAACAGCGGCATAGAAAAATACATGCCCAATTTGTAATTATTTTCCAAGAAAGGTGACAATTGAAATTCATCCAGTTTTTCTACCAAAAAATTGTAATTAACCTTCAATACAGGGAGCAACATGTTTGATTTATACCTTCTGTCGATCTGAAGAGATTCGATGTCATAATCCGTCAAGAGCAATTGGGGATGTCTGAAAATATACTCACGCATAGATTCCTTATTGTAATCAAATATGGTTGGATCAAGGACATTCTCAGGATATACTGACTCCAACAAGTCTATGGGGTCATTGTTTTCATCCCAAAGGAAAGTATTCAAAAACTGGGTCGATTTGAAGAATTGGATTTGGGCAGACTGAAGTCTATAAATCCTGTCCATCACCTGGGTATAGGCTTCCACAGTATCAATCGCAGGAAAATCTCCTTGAATATAGCTTTCCTTCACCATCTGAAATCGCTCTTCGGCGAGTTTTACCCCTCCTTCCAAGATCTGGACATTTTGATAATCAGCAGCCCAAGACCAATATGCCTCCGTAGATTCCATAAATAGGTCATTGAGTATCTGTACCCGCTCTACCTTGGTGGATTGGATGTACACTTGCGCCTGTCTCAGAGCGGCTCTTCTTTGGTCAATAAAAAGCCCTTGACCCAAATTGACCGAAGCTCCTAATGCGGCCAAACCATCTTCCGGAACTTCCAATTCGGGATTCAATAATGTTCCTGTATTGTATTCTACCAAACCCTTCAATTCCACCCCTGCCATCGTTGGGATTACGAGACCGGCCTCCCTTTTGTCATAATAGTTGGTATTTTTAAATCTTTTTGAATCAAAATTACCATATAATCTAGGATCAAATCCTCCCCGGGAGGCAAGGAGTTCCTGTTCTCCGAATTCAACAGTGATATCTGCCTGCTTGGCTACAGGATGGAATTGTCTAACCCATATCACGTATTCTTCATAAGAAAGCATTTCCTGTGCCTGAGCCAGATAAGTAATTCCGAATGCTAAGAATAGAAAAATCTTCCGCATGGTTATTTGGTCTTTCTGTTATCTGCCTTTTCCCTTGCGGTATAATAATCGGCAGGGAATCCATTTAGCTGACGCCATACCTCATACCAAAGGGGAACATCATTGAGCAAGGCTATGCCGTCGGCACCCGAACCTATCCTCAATTGTACCGGCCAAGATTTTTCTTGCAAATCTTCCACTACCAGAACCCTGTATTTTCCATCCGGTCCGGCAAAATTATCAATGGCTTTTACAACACCTCCAAAGGTCCCATTTGTAATTTGTGGCCATCCCGAAAACACGATCGCCGGCCAACCGTCAAAAATAAACCTGACTTTATTTCCGATTCTTACCAAAGGGAAATCGACCGGTTCAACAAACATTTCAACTGCCAGTTGGGCATTTCCAGGAAGAATACTGATGATTTCTGCACCTTCCTTGATCGTTTCTCCTATACCCACTTGGATAGCTTCGGTGATATATCCATCCTGAGGGGCTAATATGTGTCGATACCCAGTTCTCACTTCATAATTGGTATACTTATTTTCAAGATTGGTGGCGGTAGCTTCTGCATCAAATTGGGAAGACATGGCCTGGTACATATCAGCTGATGCCTTTGCCATTTTATCCTTGAAATCATTGTCAATGGCATTCAACTCTATCTGGGCCGCAATCAGTGAATTCTTACTCTTCAGAAGGTCATTTTCTGCAGCAACCAATCCTGCCTGGACTTCCTGAAACCGGAGTTCCCGCTGTTCATAATCAGTCAATGACCTAAGTCCTTCCTGATACAATTTGTCAGTTCGCTTTAGCTGATCCACCCCGACCTTAAAGTTGACTTTGGATTGTTGAAACCTGATACTATCGGAAACAACCTGTAATTCCGCCATCCTGAGCCTATTTTCGGCCTGTTCTTTACGAAGCACATTGTTTTCTTTCAAAGCTTGGATTTGGATTTCCAAAGACTTTACTTTTTCGAAATAAGACTTTGCGGAAAGATTTTTTGCATCCACCTGGAGTTGTGTTCTTTCCAGGAGCAAGGGGTCAAAATATTCATCTTTAATCTCAGACACCCATAAAACCGTATCACCTTTTTGGACATAATCACCTTCTGCTACGTACCATTTTTCAATCCTTCCTGCTATTATGGAATGTACCGTCTGTGGTCGCTGATCCGGTCTCAACGCTGTTACAAATCCCTTTGATCGGATATTTTGAGTCCAAGGCAAAAAGAGAAAAAGAAACATCCCGATCAAAGTCCAAAGTAGGATCTGAATTCTTTTTTTGCTTTCATCCTTGGGCACAGTCATTTTAAGACTCTTGAACTCATCAAAAGTCACATTACCCGATATTTTATTTTTAGAAATTCCTAACATCTCTTTTTAGATTAAAGATCATTGGCTTTGACAAATACTTCAGTGCTTCCATCAAAAACAAGCCTGCCTCGGTCAATTTTAATCACTCTTGGAAATTTTTTAATCGTTTCCATATCTTCTGAAATCATCATGACTGTCCAGTTTCCTTTCAAGATGTAATCAATAATCCTGTCCTTTTCATCAGGTTCAAGAAAAGCAACCATATCTTCCAATAGCAGTGCTTTTTGATGGCTCAAAAGACACCTTGCCAATACTATTCTACTGATGATGGATTTGCTCAAACCATGCCCTTCGGGCATCAATACCGTATCCCAATCCTTGGGTAACATATATATGAATTCTTTCAGGCCTACCATTTCCAAGATATCCCTGACGTGTGGATTATCAACATCTTTCATTAGGGTAATATTTTCATGTATTGTCCCATGGAAAATAGATTGGTGAGAAAGACTATCACCTATATAACTCCGAAGCCTATCAAGATTCATAGTATCAATCGGCAAACCGTTGATGATTATCCTGCCCCGATAAGCTGTAAATAATCCTGAAATGAGATACATGAGGGTACTCTTTCCACTACCGCTTTTTCCTGTAAGAATTACTTTTTCACCTGGGTTTAAATCGAAAGTCATGTCATCAATAATTTCGACTGAAGTACCTTTAGACTTGTAGCTAAGATTCCTTACCTGAAACTTAAGACTTTCATTGTTGGTGGTCAATGACTTCTCAATACCTTCCTGTCTTTCGATCGGCATATCCATGATCTGACCGATTTTTTCGGTAGCAGTCAGGGTATCATATACCACATCTAGAGACAAGATCAGTTTTTCAACAGAACTCACAATCAAAATGATGATCACCTCAGCGGCTATGAACTGCCCAATACTGATTTGATTATCAATCAACAATAAACTACCCACAATCAAGAGCGTGGTCACAATCAGGGCTTTGAAAGCTATCATGACCTTATACTGGAATACCAAAACAGCAAAGTGCTTATTCCTGAATTCAACGTATGTTGTCAGCAATTTGTCAATCGTGTAAAAGGGAAGTTTTGAATTTCCTGCCAATTTAAAAGTGGCCATTGTTCTTCCGATTTCCTCCAACCAAAAGGCTGTTTTGTATTTGAGTGTAGATACCTTAAGGTTTGTTTCCATCCCTTTTGGACTGGTGAAATAGAAAATCACAACTACCAAGGCAATCAAAATCAAACTGAAAATCAGGAAAAACACATTATATAAAGCCAATAGAACCATCCCAAAAAAGATCTGAACCATCGAAAATGAAAAGTCGATCAATATCTTTGAAATCCCTTTTTGGAGGTTTACCGCATCAAAAAACCTGTTGACAAGTTCAGGTGGATACTGTCCGTGAAGCTCATCCATTTTGAGTCTTGGAAGCCGGTAAGCAAATCCAAAACCTGTTTTGGTAAAAATCCGCTGTTCTAATTTTTCTGTAAGGTACAATTGCGAGATCTGGAGAAATCCCCCAAAAGCAATCCCTAAGGCCACAACCAAAACCATGATCAACCAAGCTGTACTGACCCTTCCTCCCAAGACAAAATTGACGATAGCTTGTATTCCAAGTGGATAAACCAGGGATACGGCACCGTTCAATATTGAATAAAAGTAAATGGAATAAACCTCTTTCTTTTCTTCATTAAGAAGTTTAAAGAATCTTTTTAAAGGAGATATCGTGTAGTCAATTTTCATTTTGGATGGTTTTGAAAACTAGGTTATTGAAAAAATCAATCCTCCTTTTATCTCCGGGAACTTGCTCGGTGAGTCCAGGCAAGTGCTTGGCATAGTAAGATTGTATCAGGCTTGATTCCATGACAGTGGATACTAATGTTTTTGGAAATTCAAATTCAGGATTAATTTCCAGAATAATATCAGCAATTCTTTCACTCAATTTGTTGAAATGGTTAAAAAAACCTTTCTGGTATTCTTCGTCCACCTCTTTGGTCATAAAAGCTTTGTTGGCTTCATCTGTCAGTAAATTTCTCAAAGAGATAGGGTCAATAAAATCATTTTGGGTAAAAATCGGACCATTTACCAAAATTTTGATGGCTATTTCAAGTTTTTGAGCAGGATCTGACAAGTTTGCCGTAGCAAAAACAAAATTTTGCTCCAAATATCCCCAATACCAAGAATTCAGAAATAAGAGCAACTTATGCTTATTTTCGAAATACCGGTAGATGGCGGACTCTGTACAATCAACGTTTTGAGAGAGTTTCTTGAAGGTAAATTGCTCAAATCCCAATTCATACATCATGGAAACACTTTTTAAAATGATATCTTTTCCAAGTTCCGAACTAAAAGGATCCTTGAGATAGATACTGGGGTTGATTTCAACCCTTATTTTTTTGAGAATATTTTCCATTATCCATAAACAACAGCAGTGAAACGAGCTTTTTTCACAATTAGTTTACATTACTAAAAAAAAGTTTGTATTACTAACGTGAAAAAAATTTGCTTTTAAAAGCGAACTGGTAGAAATATCATCTTTTCATGTACGAATCCCTAACAGCTTTGAATTCAGAACCCTCTTTCCAACCTGGCCAAGCAGTACTGTTTGATAATTTTTTTCCAACTTCATAAAGTAATTGAACGTCTCCCAACATGGCATCATAATCCCATTTTGCAGGATCATAGTTATCACCTGGTTTGTGGTAAATTTCTGTATTATACTTTGATTCCAATTCCTTCCCGTATTCTTTACCTTTTTCAACATGATCTATTCCTGTACCTATATAAAGTGCAGGAATTCCGATTTTAGCAAAATTGAAATGATCAGACCTATAGTAAGATCCGGCTGACGGAGTAGATTCGGGACTGCTGTATCTTCCTACCTTTTCTAATTCGACATTGAGTATATCCTCCAATTCTGATTGTCCCATGCCAATCAAGGCCACGTCTTTCATTTTTCCATAGGGATTCATACCGTCAAGGTTGATATTGGCAACAGTTTTTTCCTTTGGATAAACAGGATTTTGGGAATAATAGGCTGATCCCAATAATCCCTGCTCCTCGGCCGTCACGGTCAGAAAAACCACCGATCTTTCCGGTTTTGCATCTTCTTTAAAAGCCTTTGCCATACCTAGGAGCGCGGCGGTTCCGCTTGCATTGTCCCATGCGCCATTGTAGATGCTGTCCCCTTTTTCATCCGGCGCACCGATTCCCAAATGGTCCCAATGGGCCGTATAGATAATGTATTCATCGGGGTATTTGCTTCCGGTAATTTTGGCAATTACGTTTTTGGACACATCATATTTGGCCTCCACTTTCATGGTGGTACTTGCTGTCAGGTTCATCGGGATAGCCTGAAAATCTGATTTTTTAGCTTTTTCCAAAAGCTCAGTTTCATTTAATCCCGACAAAGTAAACAACTGACTTGCCACCGGTTGCGTGATCCAACCTTCAAACATAGACTGAAAGGTAGGGTTATTTCTGATGTCCAATGAAAGCCTTGAAGTATTCCAGTTGTTTTGGATGACATTAAAGCCATATCCTGCCGGACCGGTATTATGTATGATCAAGGTTCCCAAGGCACCTTGTTTCGCAGCTTCTTCCATTTTGTAGGTCCATCGCCCATAGTAGGTCATGGTATTTCCTTTAAATAAAGAGACGTCTTCAGTTCCATATCCAGGGTCGTTGACTATTAAAACGACGATCTTTCCATTGACATCAATATTTTTATAATCATTCCACCCATATTCTGGCGCGACGATTCCGTATCCTGCAAAAACCAATTCAGCATCATTAATAGTCAATAAAGAATCAGTACGTTTGGTCCAGATGACATAATCCTCCAATCCCTTTAATTCAATGACATTGTCTTTTGATTTGACAGTCATGGAAGGAGCCGGTTGGGACAATATTGAAACCAAAGGAACATCTTGAAAGTAACTTTCACCATTCCCGGGCTCAATGCCAAGTGTTTGGTATGCTTGTGCCAGGTATTGGACTGTTTTTGTTTCTCCTTCGGTGAAAGGTTTTCTTCCCATAAAATCATCGGAAGCTAACTGCATGATATGGGGCTCCACATCATCCTTGGAAATTAAATGAGGTTTTACTTCTGGGGATTGGCAGGCCGAAGCCAAAATCCAAATAAATAAAGGGAAGATGGGAAAGTTAATTTTTTTCATTTTCTTAAGGTCTTAGCCAAAATTAACAAAAATACCCCAATCTCAAATTGTAGACCATCACCATGATTAAGTCCTTCTGGATTTTTCCAAGGGGATTGGTTAAATGGTTGCAAGGTTTTAGATTTACTGACTATTTAAAATACGTGAACAATGAAAAAAGCATTACAGTTTTTACTCGGATTTTTGATCATCCTCGCTATCATATATATGCTTGGTCCCAAATCAAAAGTGGAGGACCTATCAGGTGACTACCCAACCGTACCCACAAGGATGGGGGAACTTCAGGCATTTATCAAAGCTAAAAGTGATACAGTAGTGGGATTGAAGCCAGGAAATGAAGCTAAAATATTCTGGGCAGATAGTACTGATAAAAGCAAAACCCCGTACTCCATAGTCTATATCCATGGATTTGGCGCAAGTCAGATGGAAGGGAATCCTGTTCACAGGGAACTTGCAGCTTATTTTGGAGCCAATTTATATTTAATCAGGTTACCCGAACATGGCATCAGCAGGCCTGATGGATTCAGGCATTTGACCGCCCAAAAGTTAGTGGATGAGGTAAGGGAAGCATATATGGTAGGGAAAAGTCTTGGAGATTCGGTTATCATAGTTGGGACATCTATGGGTGGGGCTTTGTCATTGGTATTGGCTTCCGAAAGGCCGGATATGAAAGCATTGGTACTTTACAGTCCAGCGGTCAGAGAATATGGAGAAGCATTGGAAATATTTTTCAAACCATGGCTTTCTTTACTGGCAGAGAAATTCCAATACGAAAAGGGAACTATCATCAACAACAGGGAAGGCGAAAAAGCCAAATATTGGTCAAGAGAATACCATTTGAACAGTTACCGGGCGCTTGGCATTTTGATCAGAAGTAAAATGAATCCTGAGACGTTTAAAGAAATCAAGCAGCCTTTGTTTTTGGGGTATTATTATAAAAATGAAGATGAACAGGATAAAGTTGTCTCTGTCCCCAAAATGCTCGAAATGTATGAACAAGTGCAGACACCTATTGGCAAAAAGGTAAAAGTAGCTTTTCCCGAATCCGGCGACCATGTCATCGCTTCAAGCATTACTTCCAAAGATTGGGAAGGGGTATTGAGAGAAACCAAAAAGTTTTTGGAAGAAGTGGCAGGGGTGAGGAAAATGGAAAAAGTGGAGTTGGAGTTGGTACTGAATGAAGATTGAGTTGGAATAATTCTGAATGAAGAATGTCAAATTGACTACATAAAAAAAGCACCCCAAATCCAAGTTCAAGGTGCTTTTTCAATTTATCCCATCTTTTTTCTCAAAGCTTCAAAGCCACTTTCTTTCCTGTCTTTGTGGCCTCAAAGATCGCATCAATAATCTTCATGTCCTTAACTCCTTCTTCTCCATTTACTGGTATGATTGGTTTTTTGCCATCGAAAATAATCATTGCCATCTGGTCCATCTGGGTAGTCTGATGCGTAACATGAGGCAGGTCAAGGCGGCCTTTGTTAGTCCAACTCTTGATGGGGCCATAACCTGTCGAAGGCTGCATTTCGCCAAATCCTTTTTCTCCGACCAAGAAAAACTTATCAAGATAGCTTACCGCATAGGTAGAAAGACAAGAAGCAATTGCCCCGTTTGGAAAACCCAACTGAAAAGTGATTGTCTCATCTACCCCCTCCTTAAATTTGACAGGATCGGTTTTCTCTTCTTGCGCGGTGACCCAAACGGGTTCCTCCCCTATCATATACCTCGAACCATTGATGGCATAAATACCAATATCCATCATAGCCCCACCTCCTGCTAATTCCTTATTGAGCCTCCATTGGGTAGGATCGCCGATTTTGAATCCACACAATCCCTGAAAGAATTTGATGCTCCCAAACTCCCCTTCCCTCCGCAATCTAACCACTTCTAGGGTGTTGGCTTCAAAGTGCATGCGGTAACCTATCAACAATTTTACCCCTGCTTTCTTACAAGCATCGACCATTTCCTGACCATCTTTGGCATTGATGGCCATAGGCTTTTCGCAGATGACATGCTTGCCCGCTGCTGCCACTCTCAAACACTGTCCGTGATGTAAAGCGTTTGGAGTAATGATGTATACTGCATCAATATCAGGGTTATTCTTAATCGCATCGAAGTTCTCGTAATTGTAACAGTTCTTGTCCGGGATGTTATACTTGGCTTGCCAGTCTTTTACCTTAGACGGAGTTCCGCTGATTACTCCTGTGATTTTGGCGCGCTTGCTGTCTTTCATTGCTTCCGCTACCCGGTTGCCATAACTTCCAAGGCCCATTATCGCTACTTTGAGCAAAGGTCCATCCTGCACTTCTTCCCAGTTGTATTGTGGTTCTGATTTAGGAATAAAACTGAAAGCCAAAGGAAGAATCCCGGCACCAACTGTCAATTTTTGTAAAAAGTCTCTTCTTGATTTCATGGTTATTTAAGGTTTTGGTTTGTGAGCATTCAAATTTCAATTTAGGCTAAAAAATCTTAATTCTAAAACTGCACTATTTTGAAATATAATAAAAGCAAGCTGTTACCAATCAATCTTGAAAAAAAATAGTGTTTATCGAAAATCTTACTGCCTAGCCACCAGCCCAAAAGAAGAGCGGGCTTCTATGTTAAATTTTGATGATTTATTCATCAACAACAACCTACAGTCGTCAATTCCGAACACCCAGATTGAAGATCTGGCACTGGAAAGTTCACCGCTTTATATAGACCACTACAACAAAACCAGAACTGTATCCGTCTCGGCTTTTGTAGAAGAAGGATTCCTTGCAGATCATGTAATCAGCGAGATTAGCACCAAAGTTGAAGGTCTTAAATTGCCAGAAGGAATCTTTTGGAGGATTTCAGACTGTGATCATCGTTACGGTCTTCCTCTATATTGCAGTATTAATTTTATTGTTCAAAACCTTTAAGAGTACAATCATCGTATTATCCAAGATTCCTTTGGGAATGGTCGGCGCATTGGCTGCATTATGGATTACAGGGAATATTAAACAGTGGGCAGTTGACAGTAAAAAGTGGACAGTAAACAGTTGTCAGTGGAAACAGTGAGCAGGAAACAGTGAGCAGGGAGCAAGAACCAGTGAGAAATAAAAAGGAATCAGAATTCGTTAAAAAATTAAAATTGGAGGATTTCAAAATTCAAAACCAACGAAGTTTAGAAACTTTCAACTTAATAAAATATAACTAAACCAATTATTATTTAAATCCTCTACCTATCATGAACAGAATCTCAAACATGAGAAAAGCAATCGGAGTATTCCGTAGCTATGGCATCCCGTTGTCAGGAAAACAAAAATCAGCCAACTTTTACAATGAACTCCACATGGACAAGGTCTTTGTAGATGGGTTGATTTTCGAATTGGAATATGAATTGAACAAAATCCTCAAAGAGGAAAAAATCGCCCAACTTGAAACCCCTTCGGAATTGCTTCAGGAATTGTTGGCTGCATGAACTTTCCTTCAGATTACCTGTTGGGTAATTGAGCAATGAAAAAGAAATCCTATTTTCTGGTATTATTGATTCCTTTAATTTTCATTTTACTCAAAAATGAAAAGAACGAACCCATGAATTTGAAATTCACTTCAAACCCAGGACTCAATACCATAAAACCCAATAAAGATTGGAAGGGAAATCCCTTGGATGAAAATGGGAGGTTTGTCAATCTCTACCACCCTTTTGAATCAAGTTTTGGGGATCTTTTGAAATGGCAGACCAGCAAAAATCCGCAGAAAGCTGAGAAGAAAGCAGAAGCAAGAAGATTGACGGTGGATTTTGATTCCACTGTCTTCCAAGGAAATGAGGATTACCTAATCTGGCTGGGTCATGCCACATACCTGATGAGAATCCAAGGACAAGTATTTCTGACGGACCCCCTGCTGATCGACAACACCTTCCTGAAAAGAGAAAGTCCATTGCCCTTTCCTTTGGAAAAAATGCCCCAATTGGATTTTATTCTTTTATCCCACAATCATCGTGACCATTGTGATGAAAATTCGCTAAAGCACCTAGCCAAAGTCAATCCCTCCTTGAAAATCCTGACCGGCTTAGGTTTGGGAAACGTGATCAATAAATGGACGAATGGCCATATTATCGAAGAGGCTGGTTGGTATCAACAATATTCCTATTTGGATAGCGGATTGACCATCACATACGTTCCGAGTAGGCATTGGTCCAAGCGATGGTTGGCCGATGACAACAAAAGTCTTTGGGGAGGATTCTATATCCAAAATGGCGATCAATCCATCTATTTTATGGGAGACAGTGGAAAAGGGAACCATTTCGAGGACATCAAAAATACCCTCGGTACACCTGATATTTGCCTGATGGGCGTCGGTGCTTACAAACCTGAGTGGTTTATGCATCAAGCCCATATCAGTCCAAAAGATGCCATTGACGCTTTCAACACCTTGGAAGGGAAATTTTTTATCCCCATGCATTATGGGACATTTAACCTTTCTGACGAACCAAGGATGGAACCTTGGGATGTGTTAGTATTTAATAGGGAGAAAATTCAAGGGGAGTTGATTGAGCCCGTAATTGGCAGGAATCTATTTTAGATAACCCTTGATTTTTCATCTAATTCTCTTTTTAGAATAAAAAAAATACCCAGTAATGGTTATTTTTTATCCAACAGTGAAGTCATACTTTTCAGGAAAAGTCAGACTATGAAAAAAATTTATTTTATTGCAATGCTTTTTGCTATTTGTTTCGTCTCCTGTGGTGAAAAAGCAGAAGGTCCTGAAGTTTTACCCGACGATGTGATGTTTGTGAAAGTGAAAATCGATGGAAAGGATTATGAGTATTCTTATAAGCTTCAGGAAAATTACATAGGTGAAAGAGGTCCGGATTTCGGTCAATACGTTCCTGGAAAAGGTAAAAACAATATTGTGTTTTATAATGAAAACCTTTCGTTTGACATACAACATGGTTGTAATGTTGAACCTGGAAAGAACGCCTGTGTTAATTTTAATTTCCTCGGTTTAACCTCCATTGGGAAAAATACAGATCCATTTTTTGGAGGTGTAATTCTAGGTGATGAGCCTAAGTTTATGACTAGAAATTACTCCTATTATGCCAATGGCGATCTATTGCCATTTGAAGTGAGCTTCGAAAACTATGATCCCATCAAGTTTACCATTGAAGGGACGTTTAAAGGAAAGGCAGATCTGATGAATGGAGCAACTGGCGACACCAAAGTCATCGATATTGAGGGATCTTTCCGGAGCGGTGCTGACATCAAATAGTCCGATATGCACTATCGCAGACAAACCATTTGAATCCCGGAGAGCATTCTGGCATCCGGGATTCTTTTTTGAAATAAATATCATTTCGAAGTGAGGATGTCTTTAGAAAATATACTTAATTTTTATGCAAACTCATTACTGATGGAACCTTGCTCTATGATTCTAGGTGTCTCAACGACCTTCATCAAATGCTGAAATCCGGTGATTGGATGGATTAGGGAAGTGCACCTCCACTTTTATCACTCCTGATTATTTTCAAAATGCGATTGCTTGTGGAGTTTTATCAGAAGAAATCACTTTTTTTAATAAAGAAGGAATTGTAGATAACATCATCATTAGGGATCCGGGAGGGTTGGGTTTCTTTATTTTTAATGATTAGAAATGATTTTTATGATTATCCTGTAAATTGGGTCCCAATGAAAATAATTGCATTTGCATTATTGTTGGTGGCAATTGCTGCCTGCAGTACAAAGTCTTCCAAAGAAAACTTTGGAAAGCCGATTGGATATATCCAACTTGAAAATACCGCTTTGGAAATTTCCGAATTGGTCACCGACCTGGAAGTACCTTGGGACATAGAAGCAGGAATTGAAGGCGAACTCTGGTTTACCGAGGTCAATGGCGCCGTTTATCGATTGGATCTGAAAAAGAACCAAAAAACAAAGGTGTTCCAAGTTCCGGATCTGATAGCCAAAAAGTCCTACGGGCTGTTAGGAATGACCGTTCATCCAAGTCTAGGTTATGTCTTTCTGCATTATACTTTTGCCATCGCCAACGACAAAAAGGAGGAAACAATCAAATCACGTTTGGTGAGGTATGAATTTAAAGAGGACACACTCGCCAATCCCTTGATTCTGTTAGACAGCATTGTGGGTGCCACTTACCACAACGGTTCCAGATTGATAATTTCCTCAGATGACAAGCTTTTCTTTTCACTCGGTGACGTCGGCCAAACTGAACGTACCCAAGATGTAAGTTTTTTTGGAGGCAAAATTTTAAGAATGAATTTAGACGGAAGCATCCCAACGGACAATCCAATCCCAAATAACCTGGTTTGGGCAATGGGTCTCCGAAATTCTCAGGGATTGGCTTTTGGTAAAAACGAAAAACTATATGGGTCTGACCATGGTCCTTTGAATGATGACGAGGTCAATTTACTCATACCGAATGGTAACTATGGATGGCCTGATGTGCATGGATTTATAGATACAGACAATGAAAAAGAATATGCTTTGCTCCACCCTATAATTGAACCTATTCAAGCTTGGACACCGACTTTAGCCACAGCAGGTTTGGCGTATTATGGCAAATCTGAAATTCCCGAATGGAAAAACAGTTTGATTATTGCCACCATGAAAGGCCGGTCAATCAGGGTAATCCACCTCTCGGAGGACGGCAATTCCATGGAAAGCGAAAGTATCTTCCTCCAAAAGGAATTTGGAAGATTTAGGGATGTAGCTGTTTCACCGGAAGGAGAAATATTTATCAGCACAAGCAACAGGGATTGGCACCCAAGATTCCAGCCTTGGATGTATGAAGGGTTACCGGAAGGGCCTGACAGGATCCTCAAAATCAGGGTTCTGGCAGAAGGTGAAAATAAAATCCAGGGTTTACCCATCTACCGACAGGAAACAGAACCTATTCCATTAATGGATGAAAATTGGAATCCTGCTGTCAGTCAGGAATTTGAACTTGGGAGTAAGCTGTATGGAACACATTGCCTTGCTTGTCATGGACCGGAGGGTAAGGGTTCTGAGGGGCTTATCCCTCCCTTGGCCAAAACGGATTGGGTGACAGGGGACAAAGGGAAATTGATCAGAATTATGCTTACAGGTCTTTCGGGAGAGATAGAAGTCAATGGTGAAAAATACAACCAAGAGATGCCTCCTTATAATAACCTGACTGATTCTGAACTTGCAGAAATCCTAACTTTCATCAGGAATAACTTTGGAAATAAATCCAATGCAGTGATTCCGGGTGAAATTTTTGAAGAAAGAAAAGGACTTTAAAGTGATCAAAAAGGTAATATCAAAGGAATCAAGAAAACTGCAATGATCATCACAATAATGGTAAAAGGCACGCCAATTTTTACAAAATCCCCAAATTTATAATTTCCTGGAGCCACTACCAGGGTATTTACCGGAGAGGAAACAGGAGTCATAAATGCCGAAGATGCCGCCAATATGACCGACATAGCAAAAGGATAGGGAGAAAGTCCCAAATCATAGGCCATGGCAATGGCTATAGGAGCCATTAATACGGCAGTGGCAGTATTGGAAATAAACAAACCCAATACTGCTGTGATGAAAAACAACGAAGCAATTGCAACCCAAGGAGCACTTTCTCCGACCAGACTGATCAATCCATCCGCAGCCAATTCTACGCCTCCGGTTCTCTGAAGGGCAATAGAAAATGGCATCATTCCCACGATCAGCACCAAACTTTTCCAAGAAATAGAATTGTAGGCGCTGTTCATATCGATTATTCTGAAGTAGCCCATAGCAAGACAGCCCAAAATCACGGCATGTACATTGGGCAAAACCCCCGTAATCATGGTCAATACCACTAGCCCCAAAATTACAATTGCATGCATGGCTTTGTCTGCAGCAGGCAAAACCTCCTCGAATTCTATAGGCATATTTAACAGCACAACATCATCTGATACCTGAGCGATTCTTTTGATATCTTCCCAGAAACCTGCAATTAAAATGGTATCCCCTACATTAAAATTTTTCTCCAAAAACCCATCTAATATGGCTTGGTTGCCTCTCCACAATCCAATAACTGTCAATCCTGATTCAGATCTTAGCCTGGCATCTTTCACCGTTTTACCGATCAAATCCGATTCGGCAGGTATTATTGCTTCGATCATTCCCCATTCTTGAGAAAGAGAAGTCAAGTATCCCTTTCCTCCAGAAAGGTTGATTTTTTCAACTCCATATTTCTCAGCTAACCCTGCAAGGTTAATTTCATGCTCCCTGACGTCCAAAAATAAAATATCGTCGACATGAAAATCCATGATTTTGGAGGGGCGGATGAAGACCTTCTTATCACCATCTTTCCTTTCCACGGCCAATAATTTCAACCCTTCATATTTGAGGTCAAGTTCATTAATTTTATATCCAAGAAGGGCAGAATCAGGTAATATCTTGACCCTATACTCCCTATTGATTAAGTCGTACTTTTCGATCCAAGCCTTAAATGTCGGTTTCCTTTTTTTTCTCACTGATTTGTCTGCATTGTCCGGAAGCCACTTTCTGGCAAACAACATGTATACAACTCCTAAAGCCAAAATAGCCAGCCCAAATGGAGTTATTGTAAAAAATCCAAGACCTTCCTCTCCTTGCCTGATAAGTTCTGAATTTACCACCAAATTAGGGGCCGTAGATATCAGAGTCAGCATCCCGCTGATCAGAGCCGCAAAACTCATCGGCATCATCAAATGACTTGGAGAAATTCCTGTATTACTGCAAATCCGAAATACGACCGGAATAAAAATGGCCACGATAGCAGTAGAACTCATTACCGAACCCAATCCGGCAACAGCCAACATCAATAAAACAAGGAGTTTGGTTTCATTCCCTCCTGCTTTTTTATTGATCCAATCTCCGACATTTCTTGCCACACCTGTCCTTACCAATCCTTCACCTAATACAAATAAAACCGCAATCAAGATGATATTTGGATCACTGAATCCTATGAGAGTCTCTTCTACCGAAATAATCTTTGTAAATGGCAATGCCGCAATCATAATTACTCCCACAGCATCCATCCTCGGCTTGTTTTTGACAAACATGATAATGGCAATGGCTAACAAAGCCAAAACCCATATCAACTTAAAGTTGAAAGCTGTGTCGGCTAAATTATTGAGACTATCCTCTATTTGGCTGGGAACAAGGGTCAGTACCCCAATTAGCATGTGAAAAAGTATTATTGGGGCTGTTGATACTATCATGTTCTAAAAATACTGATTCAAATATTTAGTGTCCTAATGTAAAGCCTCATTTAAAAAATTAAATCAATTTATCTTCTCAAAATATTTAAAACTCAGCCTTATACCTTTTTCTTGAAAAATTTATACTTATTAGCGCAGTTTTCTATTTTCCATTATCAAGAAATTAGAAACTCAAAGGGCATAAATTCATTATTTAAAGTATTATAAACATGAATTCTACAACAAATACAAAATCTGAGAAATGGATTCAAAAAATATGGCCTTATTTAAAATCTATATCAAACCTATTGACTAATAGACACTTAATTTTAAGTATAATTTATTGCAATTAACTTAATATTAATCTTTTTGATAAATCTTAAAATCTCATAACTCAATGATTTTATTGTCAATCAAATAAATAGAGAAAGATCATTTTATAAAGAGAATCTTAACCTTAAGATAATTCTACTTTTCTCTAAAATTCTTGTTTTAACTTGAAAATTTTCAATTTATCTTGGAATAATAAAAAAATCAAAATTGAAAATACATTCAAAATTTTTTAAGATGCGTTTTAATTGCCATAAAAAGCAGAAAAAAATATTGGGAGAGGTTTTAACCTCGTAATTTATTTTATTGTGATTCAGGTACTTATAAAAAAATTGTACTTTTATTATATAATTGTCATGTTAAAATTTCACTTTTTAAAAAGTATTTTATTAGATTTAAAAATCAAATTAGTAAATGCCAAATAGATCACCCGCATTTCAATAGTTCACCCTACTATGAATTACACAAACAAATGGAACAAAATCATTTTGGTCGATGATGATGTTGTCACAAATCATGTTCACAAAAAACTTATTAACCATTTAGGTTTTGAAGGTGAGGTTGTATCCTTGCCCGACGGAGGTCAGGCTATGAACTATATCAGTTCTAGTATAGAAAAACCTCAGCCAAGGAAACGGGGAGAAAAGGAACTTGTACTTCTTGATCTTCACATGCCAAAAACCAATGGATGGAATTTCCTGCAGCAATTCATGAAGTTTGATAAGAGAACCAAAAACAAATTTAGGATTGTTATGATCAGCAGTTCGATCCACCCGGACGACATTGATCCTATCACGAAAATCCCTGAAATTCAGGAATACATCATCAAACCGATTTCAGTAGATCACATGAAAAAACTGATTTACGGATAAAAAACCAAACCAATCTTACCATTTTTTCAATAAATAGCCTCCAAAAATAAGTAATCCTTGATCACTGCCTATATGGTTTTGATCAAGGATTTCTGCTTTAAATGCCACTACTTTTTTTACAATTTATAAGCTTGCCTTGCTAGTAATTTCCATCCCGATTTTTCTTTTTCCCAAACCATCATGTTGCCGATTCTGAGATTTACGGGATCCCCAGCCGGATTTTTGCCTTTGATCACCAATATATGGCTTACTGTAGCGGTCTTTTTTGATAGTCGAATCACTTCTTTTTCCCTCTCAATAGAATGGTAGACGAGAGGTGCTTTGCTCACAACTTCATTGACAAAACCGGCTTTATCCTGGATCAGCCCACTGGAATGACCATACTGAAGGGCATCTGAAAGTTGAGCGTTCAGCATGTCTTTGTCAGCAGCAATCATTGCCACAACCAATCCATCTATTGCTTTTGAAATTTTCTGCTCTTCAGAAGATTGCGCGGATACCTCAATCCTTGAACCAAGGAGAAGTAAGAAGAAATAAAGGAAAATCTGTTTTTTCATAATCTTAAAGTTAAACGATTATCCTGTCGGAATCAACCTTTTAGATTGTCGCATATGGGCATTTTCAGTTGATCGGTTATTGATAAATTTGGATGGATAGTAATTGTATATACACTCAAATTCAAAGTGCTGAAAACCTTCCTCCGAATTAAAAAAATTGACATCTCAGAATTAGAAAAGACATTTGAAAGCTGAAAATACATCCAACTTTCAAATGGCGCCAAAACCACCTAAAACTTAGATTCTTGCCTGATAAGTGTATAGCTGGTAATACCTACCTTGCTTTGCAATCAACTCCTCGTGCTGTCCTTTTTCGACAATTTCACCTTGTTCGATGACCAAAATCTGATCCGCCTGCCGGATGGTACTCAACCTATGGGCTATAACAAAAGTCGTCCTGCCTTGCATCAATTCCTTCAAACTCGCTTGGATCAGCGATTCACTTTCGGTGTCTAGATTGGAAGTGGCTTCATCCAAAATCAATACCCTTGGATCTGCCAATATCGCCCTGGCGATGGCGATTCGCTGTCTCTGTCCACCAGAAAGTTTGACACCCCTCTCTCCTATCAAGGTATCCAATCCGTCCTCGAATCTATCCGTAAACTCATGGACATGTGCGGCTTTGACTGCCTGCTTTAGCTTTTCTTCAGTGGCATCGGGTCTCGGAAAAAGTATATTTTCCCTGATAGTACCCTCAAAAAGAAAATCGTCCTGCAATACCACCCCCAATTGTGACCTGAAACTATCCAAAGTTATTTTTTGCATGTCTGCTCCATCTACTGTAATCAACCCTGATTCTGGATTGAGAAAAGAAGCAGCCAATCCTGCAATGGTCGTTTTTCCTGAACCTGAAGTTCCAACAAGTGCCGTCACAGATCCTGCAGGTGCATCAAATGATATTCCTTTCAACACTTCCTTCCCCTCTTCATAAGCAAAAGTGACATTTTGAAATTTGATATCACCTTTGATGTGTGGAATGGATATCATCCTGTATCCACCTGCACTTTCCAAAGGCCTGTTCATGATTTCCTCGGTCCGGTCCAATCCTGCAAAGGCCTCTGTAAACTGACTACCGATATTGCTCATCTGCACAATCGGTGCAATCATAAATCCCAAATACAAGGTGAACGCCAAGAAATCACCAAAGGTCATCTGACCATCCATAATCATGTAGCCGCCCATTCCCATGATCCCTGCCGAAGCAATTCCCAATAAAAAGGTAGCCGCTGAGGTGACAAAACTAGTGGCAGTCAAGCTCGCCTTCACATTCAAAAACAAGCGCTCCACTCCTGCTTCAAAGCTTTTGATTTCCTGTGCTTCTGCATTGAATCCCTTGATCACCCTGATTCCACCCAAGGTTTCTGTCAATCTTCCTGTGACTTCAGCATTAATCTTTCCCCTTTCTCTGAAAATCGGCCTGATTTTACTAAAGGCTTTCAGTGAAATAAACCCGAAAATAATTACCGGCACCAATACATAAAGCGTCATCATAGGGCTGATGTAGATCAGTAATCCAAGAGAAATCGCCGCTGTCAAAACCCCACCGATCATCTGCGCAAATCCTGTCCCGACGAGGTTGCGGACACCTTCAACGTCTGTCATGATCCTCGATACCAACTCACCGGTTTTAGTATTATCAAAAAAGCGGATGGGCAGTTGGATGATGTGCCTTTGGACTTTGGATCTCAATTGTGAAATCAAATGCTGCGCCTCCACGCTTAGAATTTGGGTGAGGGCATAAGAGGTAACTGCCTGCACTGTGATGGCTGCAACTACTATAATCACCAGCCATTTCAGCATGTCTAGGTCATTGGAAGGAATGACATCATCAATCAGGTATTTGCTCGCGCCGGGCAAAATCAAACCCGAAAGTCTACTGATTATAATAAGAAAAAGCCCTAAAAAAAGTTGGTTTTTGCGGGGCCAAATGATGGTTTTGAATACATGGGCCATGGTGACCCTGTTCTCTTTTGGTTTGGTTTTCGTCATGATTATGGGTTAAAAATCAGGTTACAACAACAGTGAAGGGGCGATAAGTTCTTTGTGGAGAAAGTAGGGCCAATACAAATAATAAGTTTTTAGAAAAAAGAAATTTTTCATTAAATTTAATTTATGGAGGATAATAAAAATAGCGAGAAAAGTGAAAATATGGTAAATGAACCTGTGGTAGAATATTCAAAATCCAACACTAGAAAGGAGATCCTAGAAATTTTAGATAAAGCCAATGGTTTATCTGAAAATCAAATCAACATTTTGATTAATGAATTGAAAAATATTATTCAAAATAAAGAAAAGCCTCCTCATACGGAATTTCAGGAATTTTTGCTTTCAGGTCCGATTATGACCGACGCTCAATATGCTGAATTTTTAGAGACAAAAAAACATACCAACAAATGGAGGATAAAATGATCATGTTAGACACAGGGATTTTAATTGATTACTTTAGAAAAAAAGAAAAATCAAAATCTGTGTTTTTCAATTTAACAAAATCATATAGCTCTTTTGCAGTTTCAATTCTAACTAAATATGAGATTTTCGTCGGGAGTAATGAAACTCAAATCATATTTTGGAACTCATTTTTTGAAAAGATTATGGTAATTCCTTTTGATGAAAATTGTCTTCAAGAATCTGTCAAAATTTACAAGGATTTGAAATCAAAAAATAAGTTGATTGACATTGAGGATATTTTTATAAGTGGATCAGCGATAGCTTCGAAACTTAAAATTGCTACCCTCAACAAAAAACATTTTGAAAGGGTAAAGAGTATCGAATTGATCAGCATCCTTCCCTAATAAATTTTCATTCAATGACAAAGCAAAATTTTCTTTTCTGTTGGATGGGATTCTTACTTCTTGTTGTCTCTTGCCAAAACAGCAAAATTCCCCAACTCCAAGTCGGTGTGTCCAAGGCAATCATCAATCCTCCAATTGGCTCTTACATTGCGGGAGACGCACAAAATAGGACCTTTACAGGTGTTTTGGATAGCCTTTATTCCAAAGCAGTAGTTTTTTATGACGGCGAAAAATCCATGGCAATAGTCACCTTGGATTGCATTGGTCTGTTGTATCAGGATTTACAAAAAATAAGGGAAAGAACCTCCCAATTGGAATTCGATATCCCTTTCTCCCCTGAAAATATTGTCATCAGTTCCACACATACCCATTCCGGCCCTGATGTCGTCGGACTTTGGGGGAAAGATTTCTCCGAAAGTGGCGTGAACAAGGAATACATGGACTTTTTGGTTCAGACTGTTGCTGAACAGATTCATAAAGCTTCTAAAAACCTACAGGGAAGTACAATAAGGTACGGTCAAAGTGAGTTTGGAGAAGAATGGGTTGCCAATATCTGTCAGGAAGAAATCGACAGGTCTATGACGGTCTTACAGTTCTTGGACAAAAACAAAAAAAACATAGTCACTTTGACCAATTTTGCCTGTCATCCTACATATATGGATGCTGTTTTTTCAGAGGTTTCGGCTGATTACCTGTCAGGGTTTTACAAAGAAATGGAAAAAGAATGGGGCGGGGAACATCTTTTTCTCCAAGGTGCAATCGGAGGATGGATACAGCCTACCGACAAAGATGGTGGTTATCAAAAAGCCTTGCAAAGAGGGCAAAAATTGGCATTATCAGCGACTGCTTCCCTATTAAAACCAAAAAATTTACCCAAATCCAAACTCAATTTCCAAAGAAAAACCGTGTTTTTTCCTGTTATGAATGAAGCTTGGCAGCAACTTTCTGCAGCAGGAATCATCGTCGATAGAAAAGTAACTGATGTGATCGAATCCGAGGTTGTTTGGTTTTCCATTGGGGAAGCTACATTTGCAAGCCACCCCGGAGAAACCGCTCCGATCTATGGGATGAAAACCAAAGAACTCATGCCCGAGGGCCCAAGATTTATCCTAGGATTAAGTCAGGATGCTTTGGGATATATCATCAAACCCTCCTATTTTGAGAATCAAAATCTTCCGCATGCGCCCTATTTGACTAGAATGTCTTTGGGAAAGGAAACAGGAAATGTATTGATGGAAGAACTAACCAAGCTTTCTCAGCAAAACAAAAATACCGAATTACCCAATTGATATGACAACTCAGATTGAAAAATGGATTGATTCAATAGATAACATAACCAGTGAGGCAATTGAAGTCTTCATTACACTTTCGGTAGAGAAAATACACCTCAAACCCAATCCAGAAACCTGGAGCATAGCCGAGAACTTTGAGCACCTTATTACCATTAATCGAACCTATTTTCCAATTTTTGAAAAATTGAAACATGGGAGTTTCCAAGGGGCTTTCATTTCAAAATTCCCCTATTTTTCTAATCTCTTCGGTAACATGATTTTAAAATCAGTATCCGACGGGGGAAAGAAAAAAGCCAAAACCTTCCCGCTTTGGGAACCAAAATTGACCACTGAAGATGCCACCGTGTTGGAAAGGTTTCAAAACCACCAAGAAGAACTCAAAAATTGGATCAAAGAAATGCAACCATTTCTTGAAAAAAAGACCATCATTCATTCTCCTGCTAACAAGTTGATCGTCTATTCCCTCGAAAAGGCAATTGATATCATCGTGGCACACGAACAGCGACATATTGATCAGGCAAAAAATTTATTATAGAGATGGATATATAGTTGATATATGCTTTGCGAAATACGCTTTCAGCGATATAATTTATTGGGTTCAATCGCTCAATTCCAAATCCTACTCGAATCCAATATCCATTAATATCCAATATCTATAAATATCCTTTTCTTCCTTATTTCAACTTTATTTCTATAATAGTTCATCTCAAATCTCATGTCTATCCAAAAAACCGAAAAAGAAAAAATGGTCTCCGGTGAGCTATATTTTGCTTCCGATCCAGAATTGGTAGCGGAAAGGCTGCACGCAAGGCAGTTGACCAAGCAACTCAATGATTCGAATCCTGATGAAACGGAATTGCGGGAAAGCATTCTAGCCAAATTGATTGGCAAGAAAGGCAAGAACTTTTGGATTGAGCCTCCCTTCTTTTGCGACTATGGCCGTAATATCACTGCTGGAGATGACGTGTTTTTCAATTTCAACTGTGTGGTGCTTGATGTGACTCCGGTTTCTCTTGGAAGCCGTGTGATGATAGCTCCAAATGTCCAATTCTACGCTGCTACACATCCAATAGATTTCAAAGAAAGGGGAACTTTGGCAGAATTTGGAAAATCCATCACGGTCGGAGATGATGTTTGGATCGGAGGTTCTAGTATAATTTGCCCGGGAGTAAGCATCGGATCGAGGTCTATTATCGGCGCCGGATCGGTCGTGACTAAAGACATCCCCGATGATGTCATCGCCGCAGGAAATCCATGTAAAGTGATTAGGAGTTTGGTTTAGAAGGTTGTCCGCTGAAGCTGTTGTCCGCAAGCTGTTATCAAGTTGTCCTCTAAAGCTGTTGTCAGGTTTTCGAAAAAGAGTTGTAATTGTTGTAACCTTCGTGTTGTAATTGTTTGGAAAAAAAAAGGTTGTCGAGTTATCCGCTGAAGCTGTTGTCAGGTTGGTAAAAATGTTGTCTAGTTGTCCGCTGAAGCTGTTGTCAGGTTGGTAAAAAATGTTGTCGAGTTATCCGCTAAAGCTGTTGTCGAGATATAAAGGGATCAACAAGACCTTGACAACTCGAAAACCCGACAACAATGATAACTTGACAACCATTACAACCACTATAGCAATTAAAACCACTGCAACCAAAGCCAACAGACCCTTCGTGCCTAACAATGACGTGAATCTCTTGGTCGTCACACTTAACGTTGTGAAGTGTCTCCTTATTTTGAGATCTTTCATCCTCGTACCTCGGATTCAAGATGACGCAACGCCAACCGTCATTCCTTTTCTGAACATTTTTAAATGTTAAGGACTCAGGGTGACGCAACTTGAAAACAATGACAACCCGAAAACAATTATAACCATTACAACCACTACAACAATTATAACCAACACAACAATTACAACCATTAAAAAGACCATGCCCTTCTACTCCAAACGTGACCTTCAATTCCAGCTTTTCGAAAACCATAAGGTACTTGACCTGACCCGATTCAAGTTTTTCGAAGACCACAGTCAGGAAACATTCCAAATGGTCTTGGAGGCAGCCGATCAGATTGCGGTGAGTTCTCTCTTTCCTTTGTTGACAGACATGGACAGGAATGAACCTCAGCTTATCGAAGGGAAAATCAAAGTGCATGAAGGCATGAAAAAGGTTGTCAGGCAATTTGGGGAGGACGGTTGGATCAATGCCACCTTTAGCTATGAGGAAGGAGGACAACAACTACCAAATACAATCCATCTTGCTGCAGGGTTTATTTTTCAGGCAGCAAATTATTCAAGTTCTGTTTTTCCCTTTTTGACTACCGGAGCGGCCAACCTCATCCGGACTTTTGGTAGTCAGGAACTGATCGAAACATTCACCCCAAACATGTACAAAGGAAAATGGCAGGGAACAATGGCGCTGACCGAACCTGATGCCGGTTCCTCCCTAACTGACATAAGTACCCTTGCCATTCCCACGGAAAGGGAAGGAGTTTTTAAAATCCAAGGCCAAAAAATATACATTTCCTGTGGAGACCATGATGCCTGCGAAAACGTCATCCACCTCATGCTCGCCCGTATCAAAGGCGCTCCCGCCGGGGTGAAGGGAATTTCTTTGTTTGTTGTTCCCCAAAAGCGAGTTCCGAACAATGAACCCAATGATGTGCTTACCGAGGGGATTTACCACAAAATGGGCTACAAAGGGGCGCCGATTGCCCATCTGATGATCGGATCAAATGACGGTACGGAGGGCTTCCTTGTCGGCGAGGCCAATAAGGGATTGTCTTACATGTTTCAGATGATGAATGAAGCACGGGTCGGAGTAGGAATGAATGCTGCTGCTATTGGAACAGCTGCTTTCCATGCTTCCTTGGCCTATGCCAAAGAGAGACCTCAGGGTCGTAAAATCACTGAGAAAGACCCATCAAAACCACAAATCCCAATCATCCGACATGCAGATGTGAAACGCATGCTCCTGTTCCAAAAATCAGTTACGGAAGGTGCACTTTCCCTTTTATTGTTCTGTGCCAAATTGGGGGATCTGGTCCATGTGGCTGATGGGAAAGAAAAAGAAGAAGCTTCCCTTTTGCTTGACCTTTTGACCCCTATTGCCAAATCCTATCCTTCAGAAATGTGCTGTCTGACGACATCTGCTGCAGTGCAGGTTTTGGGAGGTGCTGGTTATACGACTGACTTTCCGGTAGAGCAATATTACCGCGAGGCACGCATCCATCCCATTCACGAAGGGACGACGGGGATTCATGGATTGGATCTCTTGGGAAGGAAAGTTTTGATGCAGGAGGGAAAAGCCCTTCAACTGTACGCTACGGAAATTATGAAGACCATAAGCTCCGCAAAAAAACTCAACAGCCTAATTCCATTTGCCGAAAAACTAGAGAAATATCTTCAAAGAGCGCAACAGACAAGCTTCCATTTATTTGGAAAAGCTTCTCAAAATCCGGAAGAATTTCTCGCTGATGCCTCTCTCTACTTGGAATACATCGGCATCCTGACTATTTCTTGGCAGTGGTTGAGGCAGGGAATCACCGTACAGCAAGCTTTGGATGGAGGAAGTTCTGAAACAGATTTCTATAATGGAAAAATGATGGCCATTCGCTATTTCTTCGAATATGAACTAGTCAAAATGGATGGTCTTGGCAAAAGACTGGTTTCAGATGATATGCTGACCGTGGAGATGAAAGGGGAATGGTTTTGAGCCCAAAAATTTTCTAATAAATATGAAGATTGAAGAAATGACTTTACAAAGTCATTTTAACTGATCCTTTGCTCTTTTTAAGATATTTACAAATTCATCATAATCCAAATTCCCGTTTCTGCGCGTAACATTGAAGGCATGTTTGACATGTTCTTTTTTGAAGCTTTTTAGCCATGACTCATGAACTAAATAAGGCCCTGACTGAAAGTCCAACAATTGTCGGTAAGCTTCTTCAATTCCAGGATAGATGTTTTTTTGCTCATCTACATACAAAGCTGTATAATATTGCGCCAATCCTTCCTTGATCCCAATGTCTACATCAGCCATCTTAGACCAATATACCCCATCAGTATCAAAACCTACGTGATGATAAGCATGTGCCAATTCATGGGCTAATATTACTACAATCAAATATTCCAGATCAATTTGGTTAATTTGGGAAAAGATTATCAAGGGTATGTAATAGAGTTCAATTCTACTGTCTTTGTAATAGTAGGCACCAAAAATATCCTTGGACCTTCCAGGTTCAAAAAACAATACTTTTTGAAGCTTTTTTAAGTTGTATTTCTCTAAGTATTTGTAGCAATGGCCTTTTAACACAAAATGGAATTTTCCAACAGGATCATTTATAAAATAATCAGAACTCTCATTCAGCGCTGAATAAAGTGCTCTGGTTTTCGTGTATTCCAAAAAGTCCAGATCTGGAAAATGCTCATCAATTAACCTTATAAAATCATTGTCGCAATCAGGTAAAAAACGGATAGTAATGTTGGTAGCTCGCCCCTGTCCTAGACCCCTTGAAAGTTTCAAACCTGTAGCATCTCTGTGGAATTCCCGGATACTATGGTTCCATTTAGTTTTTGCCAACTCAAAAATCTCAAGGTATTCTTTTTCAAACTCCCGGATAATAGCAATGACACTTTTGTTTTTGGGTACATATCGGGGTTGTTCAAAAAGATCTGACATGGTCTTAGAATATATTAGGTTTTCATTAGATTAACTTCCAGTTTAATTTTCAGACAAAAAGATTTTTCCTTCTTTTTTATCCATTAGCGGCATTGATCCTGGCTATCGTTTCACTTCTACTGTTCGCTATCAAAATTCGCTTGCGGATGGGGTTATCTTTTTGTTGCAACTCGTAATACACTTTTTGGATTACCGCTTTAGGGTCTTCAGATTTGATGATGTCCGGAAATGTGAATGAAGTCACAAACTTCATTACATCAATTTCTTTAGATTTCATCTCTTCTTCAAAGTAGAGCTCGTACACCATCATGTTGACCACGTTTTCAAAAACTTCGTTAACAGTTTCATTGTTGACTTTTTCCATTAACCCTTCATGCTTAGGGTCATTTACGTAAATCAGATATTCTGCTATGATTTCAAATGGTTTTTGATTTTCAAAAGCTAATTTGGCTATGGGCAAACTTTTTGCATCGTTCGGATAAAAATGAAGTGACTCAGAAAGAAAACATTTAAAGTACCAGTTAATAATACTAGAATTTAACACAATTAAAAGAAACTTATAAGAAAAAGTACTGGCTACCTTAATCTTTTCAATAGTTAAGTTTTTTCTTACTGTTGGATGTAATACCCCTACCAATAGATCCCATTTTAAACAATTTATAATTGTATGGCTATTGAACATCCCTTTTTTATCAAATGCAAATCTAAGTTTGTGGGAAACAACATTAATAAACATTAATTTTTCATTTTCAAACAACTCTGGGAACATGGAATTGTAGTGGACATCTTTTCTATAATCAAGCCATCCCGCTTGATCATAATAATACCTTTCAATGTTTTTCCCCTCTAAAAAAGGTTTATAACCTTCAGAATACTCATTATGGATATAATGGCTTTTAGGAATATTTTCCGTTTTATGATTCAATCTTGCCCCATAAGCAACAAGACAAATATCATCGAGCCGAAAAGCGTTTTCCCACATAATAGGCTTTATTTTCAAGTCCTCTGAAATTTGATTTGTTTCTAAGCGATATTCTTTAAGTTCTAAAAAAGAATACTGGTTTATTGAGCTAGACTCAAATTTACCTTCCACAAAATTTTGTTTTGATAGCACTTTTTTAATTAATGTGTTTTCATTGGCATTTTTCTTAATGACATTTAAGATAATATTCTTAACAATGGCTGTTTCAAAAACATTGTATTCAGATGTATCCACAATTTCCTTTATGAAAAAATTCTCAATTAACATTTTTCGAGAATCTGCCCCATAATTTTGGTTTATATAAGGGTATGGTATGATGAAACTTAAAACACCCTTTTTTCTTAACAAACCTAATGTGCTTTCAATAAAAGCTATGTAAATGTCGGTTCTACCTTTACAGGTCTTGTAAAATTCAAAGAGATGAAGCTTTGTACTGGAATCTAAATTTTCTACATTAATATATGGTGGATTACCAATCATCACATCAAAACCACCACGATCAAAAACATCTTTGAAATATAGGTGCCAAAGGAAATATGGGCGTTCTTCTGTTTCTTGAATGTTTTCTAATTCATTCAATGCCTTTTCCAGACTTTTAATCTCAATACTTAGTTTATCTATTTCGACCTGATGTTTTTGAATTTGTTTTTCCTTTTGGTTTCTTTTGGCAATGGTATCTTTGATATCAAATCGGATGCTTCCAAAAATTGCTTCTTTTTCTCCTAAAATTATTTCAAACTTTGCTTTCCTCAGGTCAATATTAAAATGAAGATGATCGTGGACAATCCTATTTATTTTCTTTTTTACCTCAGCCTTACTTTCCTTTTTTTCTAATGTGAAATAATTTTTGATGTAGCTGCTAAGATTATCAAGCTCATTTTCGATTACATCAAAACGTACTTGTAGACCTTTATTGTCCCCAAACAACCCCATTTGAGGGTTTGAATCCACTGTGTAAACCACATTTTTGGTATTCATTAAATTATTCAACGGAATACCTTCAAAACTTTCTAAAAGACTATTCCCCTGCATGATCTTGTAATCCAAGTTAGGAAGTGGATGGGGATTCAATTCTTCTACAACTAATGAAAGCCAAAAACGGAGTTGGGCAATATCTACTGCTCCTTTTTCCAAGTCCACGCCATAGATGGAGTTTTGGATGATGTTCTTTTTGACTTCAGCCGGTTTGAATTCCTGATTGGTTTTCAGGAAAGGATAGATAAATCGCTTTGCTTCAAAAATCTCCTGCAACATACCGATAGGAAAAGCCCCCGAACCGATAGCCGGGTCACATACTTTAATATCGTCTAGCTTTTGGTTTACGATTACAGCAATTTCCTTATTTGCCAATACTTCATTTACAGCATGAAAGCGGACAAATTTCTCAATGGCTTCTTTCCAATCCTCATTTGTAATTCGAAACTCATTTGAATCATAATTCAGTAGGTATTGAATCAAACTTTCCTTGCACATGTACTGCACAATTTCCTTTGGTGTATAGAAAGCTCCTTTATCACGGTTGTCCTCCAGCAGGTTTTCAAATATATGGCCGAGCATTTCAGGGTCTATGCCCACTTCGTGGTCATCGGGACTGTTTTCGTCTATGGTGAAATTGTATTGGTCAAAAAACTCCAACAATTCTTTGAAAAAGTCAACAGGAAAATCGATTTCCAATGTCACCTTGTTTTTTTCAGGTTCAAACAACCCACCGTTCAGATAGGGTACCCGAGAACCGTTCAGTTTGCCCTTCAAGCCTTCAATTTGAAAAATATCGTTGGGTCGTTTGGTATTGAGAGTCTGGAAAAACAAATGGGTCAGGCATGTACTGTGGAATTTTTCAGGCTTGGAATAGTCTTCCAATAATTGCTGCATAAAACGCGGTTCACCATCAGTCCAATCGGTGGTATGGGCATTACAGCCCATCCAACCTTTTTTCTGTAAAAAATGGAGGAATACGATTCTCCCTAAGAGCTTTTTGACAAAGTCACGGATGGGTTTTTCCTTTTTTATTTTATCGTCCTTTTCAGCATCGATTAAGGCCAGGCGGTACTGATTGCCTTCATCAGCAAGGTGTTTCCAAAATTTTTCATAATGGATTTTGTAGGATTTGAAAAAGTCTTTGTTCAGCGCTTCCACCGAGAATACCTCTTTGAGTTGCCTGATATCGACAAGATTCTTTTCGGCTAAGAGAAGCATTCTTTTGGATGCAGTGGTACAGGCTTCATTGGCACCCAAGAGGTAGGTGTATCTTTTGGGTTTGGTTTCACCCTTAATGAGTTCACCGGTTTCCATATCAAGGCTTGCTTCCTTGGCGATAAATGAAAAGCGATAATCAGCTTGGTTTTTACTGTAAAAAAATGCCAATGCACCATGAATGATATTTTGGTCGATATGCTTGGCGGCAATTTCCCGGAGACCCTGTCTGTTGCGGACAATACTGACGGAATCGGCCACTTCCACGGTAAAAATTGCCAATTGCTTTCCGTCATCCAGTTTTACAGTACCGATTTGTTTGCCGTCGATGACCTTACCATTTTCTGTAAAGAGATTTTTGGCATGACTGAAATAGTCAATCTTCTTGAATAGCAGCGGCAAAATCTCCTTCCAGATAGCGAAGTCAAATTTTTGCTGAATTTTATATTTTAGGTCTTTTTCTTTCATTTTAATTTCTTTATTGATTCTTGATGACCTAAAAGCGATTTCATCTGGGTGATGGCCATTTTGTTAAGTTGTAAAAGTCTGTCAATTTGGGTTATGCCCTGATGGATTAGCAGTGCATTGGTACTTTCCATATTGGATAAAACCACCAGTTGTTCTATTGTTGCAAAATCCCTGATATTTCCTTTTTCATCAGGATTTTCATCCCGCCATTGCTTAGCGGTTTTCCCAAAAAGAGCCATATTCAACACATCCGCTTCAGTGGCATAGATGAATGATACCTGTTGTTTACTGATTTCAGTAGGAATCAGATTTTCTTTGATAGCATCTGTATGGATGTGGTAATTGACTTTGGCAAGAGTCCGTTGAAAGTCCCATTCAAGTTTTTGACGGTCGCTTTCACTTTCTTTTAATCTTTGGAATTCTTTTATGACATACAGTTTGAATTCAATAGAAATCCAAGAGGCAAATTCAAAAGCAATGTCCTTATGAGCAAAGGTTCCCCCATATCGGCCGGATTTGGAAATTAGACCGATTGCATTGGTTGTTTCAATCCATCTCTTTGGTGTGAGCACAAAGCTGTTTAACCCGGCTTGTTTTCTAAACCCCTCGAATTCGAGGGGTTTAAAATTCGGGTTGTATATTTGCTCCCAAAAACCGAGCAATTCAATTGTATTTCTGTTTCTTAACCAATTTTGAATAATGCTATCGGTATGAGTAGCGTCTTTAAATTTGGCAATGTCCGTCAGGGAAACAAAATCATCTGATTCTGCGCTAAAAATGGTAATTTCAGTTCCTTGTACGTTTATTTTCTTGTTTTGCGCCATTTCAATTGCTAAAACTTTCAGTGATAATGATTTCGGGATTCAGGGATTTTACCCTGACGATTTTCTTTTCAAATTCCTGATCTGCTTCTTCACTGATCAGAGGATAAGCTTTAAGTATATCAATGACTTTTTCTAAAATGATGGCAGGTTTTAAAGGGAATTTTTTCAAGGCACGCTGAAACTTGTTGATGTCCCTCTGGAGATTTTGAAAACGCCCCTGACGCAAAGCTTCCTTGGCTTTGATGATCAAAACCCGTTCTTCTTCATTTACCAAAGGTAAATTAAGCATGGCATCCAAATAAGCATTTGCTCTTTTCTCGTTAGGTCCTTGAGTCGTATCAATTTTTTTATCCTTGGCCTTTTCCTTTTCGAGTAAGTCTGAGAAAAGCAGAATACCTGACTGCACTTGATCGTGGTGATTTGAATGCAATGCAATGGACTTTTCTAAAACATCTGCTTCAAAAATCTTGACAGTTTCCAAAAACGTCAGCTCCTCTGTTTCCTCGTTTTCTTTTACCAAAATGAATGCATCCCGCTTACTATCCTTGATATAGCAAATGGTACTATGGTCTAATTCTGTTTTCCTCCGCCCTACCCTTGCCCTAAGTGGCATATTTTTGATTTGCTTGAATATCCCTGGAGTTTTCTCTTTGATGTCCCTGATCATCATCAGATAAGCAAGTTTTTCATCACTTTCATCTACCGGAAGATGATCAAAAAGACCGAATGTTTCTGTCTCTTCATCAGGAGAATAGATTTGGCTGTCTTCACCCAAAGCAGCATGAAAAGCCTGCAGTTTCATAATTGCCTTTTTTTCAAGTTCAATATCATTGTTGACTTTGGCTGTTGGGTAAAAGTTGAAAACATGGACCTCATCCGCAGTCGAACCGATCCTGTTTACCCGCCCTATCCGCTGCATCAATCGGGTTGAGTTCCAAGGCGTATCATAATTTACAATCACATTTGATCGGTGAAGGTTTACTCCTTCGGCGAGAACTTCAGTAGTCAAGATGATGTTAAAATCATTTTCTTGTTCCGCTTTCGGAAAATTTGCATCGAAATTCTTTCGGACAGTTGGCATTCTGTCCTTTCTTGATTTACTGTCGACAGTTAATATTTTCCAAGGAATATGGGTACGAAGCTCCTTTTCAAGGTAACCTGTTGTTTCCTTACTTTCAGAGAAAACAACCAACTTAGATTCTGGATTTATGGATTTGTCAAGAAGGGTATTTTTCAAATAAGTAATAAACACTTCCAGTTTTGGATCTTCTATTACTTTTTCCCATTCTTCTGAAAGTTCCTTTAGCAATTTGAAATCATGCCTCAAGCCCGGTAAAAAATCATATTCAAAATCATCAGGTTCACAAATATCAATGGTCGGGTCTTCTATAGATTTTTCCAACACCAAATCAATCAACTCATCTTCCCTGCCTTCATTGATCATTTCCGTAACCGGCAAATTCGGTGCGATGAAAATGCGGCCATTTTCAAACATGGTGACCATCGCTTCGGTGGCTTTCATAAATCGGAAAAGGGATTGTTTGAAAGCAAAAAAGCTGCTGTCAATTCTTTTTACCAACATGGTTTTCATGATTTTGGCCAATTGAGCTGAAATCATGTCCGCTTGTTTGTATTTGCCTTTTTTATACGGTTTTAAAAATCCGATAGCACGATATCGGTTATATTTTAAACCTCGTGTTTCATGGCTTAAAACCTGGATGGTCTTGTCGTACAGATCCTCTAAATGAGGTTCAAGAGCATAAAGTATTTTTTTGGGCTGCCTGACTTTAGGGAATTTGATATTTTGGTTTTCAAGATCTTTTGAGTAAAGTTCGTGAGCCATCAAATCTGTCCTGGTTCTACGAACAATTAGGGGCTCAATAACTTTGGTTCTTATTTTCTCATAAATCTTTTTTACTCCGGTCTGGACTTTAACAATGTCCGGTTCACTCTTTAGTTTTTTATAAGCGTCAATTTGCTGTCTAAAAAAATGCTGCAAATTTCCCGTTTCCAAAGTCGATTCCTTACTGTCTTGGAAAAGATAAATCTGATTTGCAATGTCTTCAGGCCTGTTATTCAAAGGAGTGGCTGAAACAAGGATAATCCGCTTAGGTACTGTTTTTCCTTCAGGCAAAATTCTCCTGGTTGGAGTTTTACAAATCTTTTGGAGTTCATTGTACATTCCTGCAGTATCTGACCGAAACTTGTGTGCTTCATCGACAATAATCAAATCATAGATAGTGGCATCATTGATTTTATGTAGACTGCCATTTGTGACGATTCGGACATTATCCAAATTAAACTTCTCAATAGTCTCCACCCAGTTATCTTTTAAAGCAGGCGGAACAATGATCAATGTTCTTGACCGGTGCTCCGGAAATCCATTGGTGTAGAAATACTTCTTGGCAATTAAAGTTGATACAATTGTTTTACCCAAACCCACCACATCCGCCAAGAAAAAGCCATTGTGTTTCATCATTTTGGTAAATCCATCATTGACAGCATCGACCTGATAGGAAAGTCTTTTGAATCCTTTTGGCAAATCTGCTATGGAGTTAGGATCAAATTCTATGCTTTTGCCAAAATACTCAATAAGAAATTTCAGATACACTTCATATGGAGTGTAATTATCGTTCAAGTAGGTTTCTTTTTGTAACTTTTCTATGCTGTCCATGTCTACAGGAACAGCCTCCTCCCAAAGCTTATCAAAGGTTTTGGTTGCAAAGTCAATATCAGAATTGTCCCTAAGCTCTACATTGAATTCAAAATTTTTGGAAAGTCCTG
This sequence comes from Aquiflexum sp. TKW24L, assembly GCF_023502205.1. Lineage (GTDB taxonomy): Bacteria > Bacteroidota > Bacteroidia > Cytophagales > Cyclobacteriaceae > Cognataquiflexum. The sequence goes on from NZ_JAMFLG010000012.1 coordinate 119,595, forward strand.
CATCGGTTAAGTTACTAGACCCAGTTATAACTGAACCATATCCGTGATCGTGCTTTACCTCTTCTCTAAAAATGTAAATTTTAGCATGAATATTCTGTTTGGGGTGAATTTTGATTTTCACTTTACCCGTTGTGATATCTTTTATCAGTTGAATCATTCCGCCTTCAACAGTCTTGTCATATTCCGCCTCTTGAATGTTCTTTTTGACTTCTTGGAAAAACTCTTCTTGTGCTTTTTCAGCATCTCCATCAAACAAAATTCCCTGCTGATTGGCTTGGTAAACCAAAGAGTCAATGTTTATACCAACTAGAATCCTGATTTCTTCCGCATTCTCTACAAATTCCCGAATTTGAAAATATCCCGAAGCCCTAAAATACCCAACCAATGCGTCTAAAAAATGAATTTTCTTATGTTTGAATATCCCTTCTATTTTGCTTAAGAGCGTATTCTGATCTTCGTTGGTAAAAAACTTTGTACTCATTAAGGAGCTGGAGTTTATTGAAATTAATTTGTTAAGATATTAGTAAACATACTGCCTTCAAATTAATAATCCAATTTGATTTTTAAGAAATAAGACAGCGAGTGACAATGAAAAATATCAAAAATTGTCTTGGGATTTAGCTAACAAAAAAGTTAAGAATCATAAAAAGGTTAAAAATTCCACATTTCGGATTTGACCGCATTAAATAAATTCATCTTTGCTATATCAATAAATCCTTTACTGCTAAAATCCAGCTCTGGCAATTGGATCACCCGATCAAAACCCGAATCTTTTCCACCGTTTCCTGAGGTGATCAGGACTGTTTCCTTATCATGTTTTTTTGCAAGCTGAAGCAGTTCAAAACTCCCTTTTCCCGACGCGGATTGGGAGTCAAATTTACCTTCTCCGGTGATGATAATGTCAGCAGATTTGATTTTGGATTCTATACCCACTTTCTCAAAAAACCATGTTGCACCCATTTCTATTTCCATCGGAAAAAAGAATGAAAGCCCAAATGCAATTCCTCCCGCAGCACCAAAACTTTCTCTGTCTGCCAATTGCTTTCCTGATTTTTTGGCCATCAATTCCAATGCCTTGGAACAATACTTTTCAAACTTTTCCAGATCCTCCATTTCCAATCCCTTTTGGGGACCAAAAACCGGAATAGCACCTGAGGGTCCGAAAAAATGGTTGTTCACATCACAGAGGCAGGTAAATTTTAAGTTTGGTTTTGGTATCGGGCTTTGTATAAATCGGATTTTGGAAATAAAACCTTCTGAAAAAACCGGAATTTCCCTGCCTTTTTCATCCAAAAACAAAAAACCCAAACCTCTCAGAATCCCGATCCCTAGGTCCACTGTCGCACTTCCTCCCAATCCCAAGATAATATGTTCGGTTCCGGTGTCAGCAGCCTTTTTGATCAGTTCCCCAGTTCCGAATGTGCTTGTAATCCAAGGATTTCGCTCGTTAGGTTTTAATGATTTGATTCCTGAAACAGTGGATACATCCAGGTAAGCTGTCTTTTGACCCGTATCCAAAAAGTAAAATCCCTGCATCGGCCTTCCCAAAGGATCTAAGGCAATTTCGAAAACCTGCTCTAAATTCAAAGCCTTTCCAAGCAAAAAGCAAGTTCCATCCCCGCCATCCGCGATCGGGCAAACCGTCAGATTCGCATCTGGCATTTTTCCCAATATCGCATTCCCGATAATCTCCGCCGCTTCGTCAGCTTCAATCGTTCCTTTAAAGGCATTTGGGGCGATGAGGAGGTTCATTGTTCGGGGAAGTAGGGGTTGTAATTGTTGTATTGGTTGTAATGGTTGTATTTGTTGTAATGGTTGTAGCGGTTGTAGTGGTTGTAATTGTTGTCAAGTTATAATTGTTGTCGGGTTTCGGGTTTTCAAGTTGTCAAGTTTTTGTTGATCCCCTTACGTATTGACAATTGCTTGCGGACAGCCTGACAACCCTATTTCCTCCCAACAATTACAACACGAAGGTTACAACAATTACAACTATTTTTCTTAACCTGACAACAGCTTCAGCGGATAACCATGACAACATTTTATTTCCAACCCGACAACAGCTTCAGCGGATAACCATGACAACCCTTTTAGGACTACTTCCCCTTCATTCTCGCAAAATAATCCTTGGTAGCAGCTTTGACTTTTGGTGCAAGGTAAATCGTCGAAATCATCGTTGGGATTGCCATGATGGCATACATCCCATCAATAAAACTTACCACTACTTCAAGTGATACCACTGCGCCTGCGACAATGGTTAGCAAATAGAAGTAATTGTAGTAATTGGCTTTTTCTGCTCCAAAAAGGTAATTGAAACATTTGTGTCCGTAGTATGAATAGGTGAACATGGTCGAAAGCGCGAAGACCAAAACCGCCAACATCAGCAGGTATTTTCCGATTCCCGGAAGCCCCATTTCAAATGCCTGCAGCGTCAATTGCACGCCATTATTTTCGCTGTTTTCCCATACTCCAGTAAGCAAAATCACAAAGGCAGTCAATGTACAGACCACTACAGTATCAATGAATGGCCCCAACATCGCAATCAATCCTTCTCTCACCGGTTCGTTGTTTTTGGATGCACCGTGTACCATCGGCGCGGTACCGATTCCCGCTTCATTGGAAAAAGCAGCCCTTCTCGCTCCAATCACCATCACGGCCCCCACAGCCCCACCCATCACTGCATTTCCGGTAAAGGCATCTTCAATAATTAGAAGAAACATTTCAGGAACCCTTTCAATGTATTGAAACATGATCAAAAGAACTGTACCAAAATATAGTATCACCATAAATGGAACTAGTTTGGAAGCCACTGCCGCAATCCTTTGGATACCTCCCAAAATCACCACAGCTACAGCCAACATCATCAAAATCCCTAAAATCCACTTTGTGATTTCTCCATTATCAAGCCCATAAGGTGCCAACATTACAGTTCGGGTAACTTCCGTTAATTGGTTTGCTTGGAAAATGGACAACAATCCCAATACTCCGGCTACAGAAAAAAGGACAGCCAAAGGCTTCCATTTTTTACCCATGCCATGCTCGATCACATACATTGGGCCACCTTGCACTTCTCCGGAGGTATCTTTTCCCCGGTACATGATAGCTAGGCTACAGGTAAAATACTTCGTTGCCATGCCCACAAAGGCCGACATCCACATCCAAAAAATTGCGCCTGGACCACCCATATTGATGGCTATGGCCACGCCGCTGATATTACCAAGGCCGACAGTGGCGGCTATTGCGGCAGACAAAGCCTGTTGGGAAGAAATCTGCCCGGGCATATTCTGATTGTCATATTTTCCGCGGACCACTTTGAGGGCATGACCAAAATACCTGAATGGCACAAAACCTGAATAAATAAACAAAATCAAGCCTCCGCCCATTAGCAAAACGAGCATCGGCATGTCCCAAATCCAGTTACTAAAGTCAACTATGAATTCTCCCATATGTTGTGGTATAAATGAACGGGCATATTAAAAGCATTTTTCGGGAAATACAAATAAATGCTTAGAAGTGAAGTATGCATCATACTCCTTTATTGCTTGTTTATAATTGGAGATTTAACTCAAAAAATTGGACTTCTAAAAAAATGTGAATGAAAGTATTGGATATGTTTTTCTTTCCCCGTGATTCAAGAATTTACCTCAATCACCAAGAAGTCCAAAAATCCCCACCTGTCTAGGTAGTCAATAATAACTGGAACTAAGGCAAAATTCAGTTTTCCCGGGGAGATTCAAGAAAGCCTCTCCCCTTTTATTTCTATGTATTTCAACCTTATTTCATTAGTATTTCTATCATATTTCTATAGTATTTCAACCTTATTTCCCTTCAATAATCACGAAAGAATTTCCAGCACCTTCTCCGGAGTAAAAGGCATATGTCTCAAACGTTTCCCGGTCAAGGCCGCAAAGGCATTGGATATGATTGCTCCCATAAATGGCAAACCTGCTTCTCCGATTCCAGTTGGTTTTTCGGTGGAAGGAATGATTTCCAAAATGATTTCTTCGGGGGCATCTTCCATCCTTAAAATGGGATAATCGTAAAAATTGGATTGCTCCACCTGTCCTTCTTTGAAAGTAATGCTCTCAAACAGCACACTGCTCAATCCCATCACCAATGAACCTTCCATTTGGTACATGGCATTTTGGGGATGTACGACCACACCGCCATCCAATGAACCCCAAATCTTGTGAACTTTAATTTTTCCGGTTGATCTGTCAACAGAGATTTCGCAGACTCCTGCTGCTAATGAACCGCTTCGCTCCGCAAAAGCAATTCCTCTTGCTCGGCCTTTGGGGACCGGAGAATCCCATTTTGCCATGTCAGCCACTTTGTCCAAAACTGCAAGCTCCCGTGGGTGATTTTTCATCAATTCCCTTCGCAGTTGGTATGGGTCTTTCTTCTGTTCCAAAGCTATCTCGTCTACAAAAGTCTCGATCGCAAACTTGTTCGGTCCATGTCCTACAGCCCGCCAATGTTTGGTCCGCACACCATGGTCAATATTCCTGACTTCGATCAATTTGTTTGGAATATCATAAAAAGGTATGTCTGCACCCGAACCCAATAATCCTCCACCTGTTCCGATAACCACATGTTTCCACGAATTGATGTTACCGTTTTGGTCAATTCCTGCTTCTAGCTTTTGTAAAGAAATCGGCCTGAATGCGCCATACTGAAGGTCATCCTCCCGAGTCCATTGCAATTTGACAGGCAGGTTTATCGCCTTCGAAATATCCACTGCCTCTATCACAAAATCTGTCATGGATCTTCGGCCAAATCCTCCACCCAAATAACAAGTGTGCAGGTTGATCGCTTTGAAGTCCAATCCCAAATGGTTGGCAACATCATTTCTTGTACCATCAGAAGCCTGCGTACCAACCCAAACCTCTGCCGAATCGGCTTTCACGTGGGCGACGGCATTGAGCGGTTCCATCTGAGCATGGTAGACATAATCGTTTTTGTAATCTGCCTTAATTGTTTTTTGGGCTTTTGGCAACTCCCGATTCAGATCACCGGCTTGAGCCACAATGCTGCCTGTTTGGGAGGATTTGGATAGTTGCTCATACTCTGCGTAGGCTTCTTGGCTGTTGTGGGATTTAGCTTTTGGATCGCCTTTCCATGTGATTTCCATCATGGCTTTGGCTTTCAAGGCGGTTTCCATGCTGTTGGCAACTACCCCAACGCCATGCTTCAAACTGACTAAATTCAAAACTCCTTTTATACCTCTGATCGCTGATTCATTTTTGAGTTCAGGTTGGGTCCCGTTGACCGGCGAGCGGACGATGGCCGCATATACCATTCCCGGCACATGGATATCTCCTGAGTAAATGGCCGAACCATCAACCTTGAAAGGCACATCATACCGCTGATATTCTTTGCCAATCAATTTGAAATCTTTTGGGTTTTTCAAATCAGAATCCGGAATTTCAGGAACCGATGCAGGGATTTTTACGAACTCAACAATTTCTCCATAAGTGATTTTTCTATTGCTTTTTGGATGAAATACCACTCCTGACTCGGTTTTCAATTCATTTCTCTCCACTCCCCATTTCTCTGCAACTGCAGTCAGCAGAACATACCTTGCTTGTGCCCCGGACTGACGGAGGTTGTTGTAGTGGCCACTTACCGAGCGGCTTCCCACAGTCAACATGCTGCCGCCTCTTTCACCACCCCAACCGATTCCATAGATTTCCGGTTCGACAGGTGCATCTTCGATTTTCACTTTTGTCCAATCTGCGTCCATTTCCTCTGCAAAAATGGCGGCCAATGCTGTCATCGTCCCCTGCCCCATTTCCGAAGCGGGATTATAGATGGTCACTGTACCATCAGCGGCCAAATGAACCCAAGCGGAAATCTGCTTGGTATCGGCTAACTCTTCTTTTTTAAATACCAATGCCGGCAATCCGACAGCTGTCACCAAAAAGGTGATTCCTCCTCCCAATTTTAGGAATTTCCTCCTGCTCAATCCCTGTGATTCTATTTGATTTTCCATGGTTAGACTTTTTGGGCGGTTTTTTCGATTGCTTTCAATATCTTCAAATAGGTACCGCAGCGGCAAAGCACTCCGTTCATATGCTTGATGATCTCTTCCCTATTTGGGTTGGGGTTTTCTGCCAACAAAGCTGCTGCCTGCATGATTTGCCCGGATTGGCAATACCCGCATTGCGGAACCTGTTCCTCAATCCAAGCCAATTGAAGTGGATGACTTCGGTCTTCCGAAAGTCCTTCAATGGTGGTAACCTTTTTTCCTTCGGCTTGAGAAAGCGGTGTGATGCAGGATTTTATTGGTTTGCCATCAATATGAACTATGCATGATCCGCATAAGGAAACGCCACAACCGTATTTCGTTCCGGTCATTTTTAACCTTTCCCGCAATGTCCAAAGCAGGTTGGCATCCTCCTCTGCGGTGACTTGAACAGGTTTTCCATTGAGTATAAATGAGTATTGCATATTTTAGGTTGGTTATTGGTTTTAGGTCCCTGAGCTTGTCGAAGGGTGGTCCCTGATCTTGTCGAAGGGTTGGTTATTTGGTTACTGGTGAGAGGTAAAAGGTAAGAGGTTAAAGGTTAAAGGTAAGAGGTTGAAGGGATTGGTTATTGGTTTTAGGTCCCTGAGCTTGTCGAAGGGTTGGTTATTGGGAACAGGGATTTGCTGTAAGCATTTTCTAAACCGATTGTAAATCATTAAGTTAAAAAAAATAATGGGGAAAGTATATGGATTTTGGATAGGTGGCGGGATTTGAATGATAAGAACATTGGATCCATTCCAATATTGCTATTTAAGTACCTTTCTATTCATTGACCTCAGTAAACATCTTTTCAGTGGCTTTTAAGGCTTTGTTGTAAGACTTAAGTGTCCAATAAGAAAAACCCAAAAAGAACATTATCCCTATTGGAAAGTACAGCATCCAGAAAAGTGGAGTCGGGTCCAAACTAATTCCCTTTATGGCCAATAGAACCGGAACGCCAATAACCATTAGAAATAATCCCAAGGAAACATTCAGCTTCTGAAGCTTTTGGAATCTGATTTTCTGTTTGCCAAAAATCTGAATGGTTTCCAGATAAGTATGTGATGATAGATTGATTTTCCTCATCGCTCTGACCGATTGAAGGGAAATGATAGGAAGAATCAGGAGCAAAGCGATCGAAATCACCCCAAAATACTGGATCAAAGGCTCTTCAAGTTTTGGGACATTTACAGATAGGTAAGTTGCACCCAAATAGCAGATGATGGTTCCAATAAACTCAGGAAGGGCTATTTTCTTCAGATTACTTTGGTATTGGTCTTGTGTCATTTTTTCTATGATTTGTTGGTTTAGAATTTCTTGTTTTTCAACTCTTTTGCTCATGGCATTCCATCCCTGCTTCATTTCTTCAAGTTCCATAATCGGTGTTTTTTTTGATTTGAGATTTAAGTTTTTCTTTGATTCTAGAGATTTTTGTACCCACATTACTTATCGAAATTCCCACAATTTCCGATATCTCCTCATGGGATTTACCTTCTAGGAAAAGTAGGATAATCCCTTTTTCAAGCAAATTCAATTTTTGGATATGCTCATAGAGAAGTTTGATTCTTTCTTCTTCGGCCTTGTCGCTTTCATCTGTCAGCTTGTCCATTTCCAATTCAAAAGGAATGGTATCAGGCCTTTTTTTGGATTGCTTGAGATGAAAGATGGCCGTGTTGAGTGCCACCCGATACATCCAAGTGCTCAGTTTTGATTGTTCACTGAATGAACCAAATGATTTCCAAAGCTGGTAGACGATCTCCTGATACAGGTCTTTTCTATCTTGTTTGTTATCGGTATAAAGCATCGTGATTTTGTATATCAGACCTTCATTGGCTTTAATGACGTTGGCAAAATTTTCTTTTATATCCATCAAGAATCAATCTTCACTGCATTAGTATATCAAGTTTCAAAAAAATCACAGATGAGTAGAAATAATCTTTTTTAAACTGAAAATAACAATCTTAATTTTCCAACCAGTTAACAAATGATTGGTATTGGTTATAAATAGCCTTCTCCGCTATTTGCCAATCTTTTATTTTTGGTTGTAGGAAAAACCCAAAACCTGCTAACTTTAAAACTTTGTAACCTTATCAACCTAATAACCTCAAATACATGAAACTTATTCGCTTTGGAGAAACAGAAAAAGAAAAACCGGGAATCGTCTCACCTGACGGAAAATGGCTGGATTGCAGCAGTTTTGGTGAAGATTGGTCAGAAGAGTTTTTGGAAAATGATGGCCTAATTAGACTGAAATTATGGCTTGAATCAAACATACATAACCTTCAGGAAATCAGTGATAAAAATAGACTTGGTTCACCCATCAAAAGACCATCAAAAATCCTCTGTGTGGGATTGAATTATTCCCTGCATGCCAAAGAAAGCGGCATGCCTGTTCCTGAGGTTCCTATACTTTTTATGAAAGCTACTTCTTCACTTTGCGGTCCTTTTGATCCGATTTTGATTCCAAGGAATTCTACCAAAACCGATTGGGAAGTGGAGTTGGCAGTGGTAATCGGCAAGAAAGCAACCTATGTCAGCAAAGAAGATGCGATGGATTATGTGGCAGGATATGTACTTCACAACGACGTCAGCGAAAGGGATTTTCAGTTGCACCATGGCGGACAGTGGGTCAAAGGAAAAAGTGCAGACCACTTTGCTCCTCTCGGTCCCTATTTGGTTACCAAAGACGAGATCGCCGATCCACACAACCTGCGACTTTGGCTCAAAGTCAATGGTGAAACGATGCAGGACAGCAACACCTCAGACCTTGTTTTTGACATTCCAACTTTGGTTTCTTACATCAGCCAGTACATGACTTTGCTTCCCGGAGATGTGATTTCAACAGGAACACCCTCCGGCGTAGGTTTGGGACTGAAACCACCTCGCTACCTCAATCCCGGAGATGTGGTCGAATTGGGAATTGATGGATTGGGAACGGCGAGACAGGTTGCGAAGCAAGCTTAATTAATTATGAATTCAGAATTATGAATTATGAATTCACCGCTACTCTAAAATCTCACATCTTCATTTCAATACAGGCAATGAACCTAAACATCAACCAAAAAGTATATCTCGTTTCCGGCGGGGCAAAAGGTATTGGTGGAGCCATCAGCAGGGTTTTGGCTGAAGAAGGCGCCTATCCTGTGATCATTGACCCTTCGATCACAGAAGGTCAAAACCTTGTTTTTGAATGTGAGTCAAATGGAGGGAAAGCGCTTCACATACCAAGAAGGCTGACAGATTCCAAGGTGGTCAAAGAAGCTGTGGAAATGGCTTTTCAGAAGTTTGGAAGAATTGACGGGGTGGTCAATAACGCCGGTGTCAATGATGGTGTTGGATTGGAAAATGGCTCTCCTGAAGCTTTCAGGGCATCTGTTGAAAAAAACCTCGGCCATTACTATGATTTGGTACACTATGCACTTCCGCATCTCAAAGCATCGAAAGGAAGTATTGTCAATATCAGCAGCAAAACCGCGGTCACCGGACAAGGAAATACAAGTGGCTACACTGCGGCAAAAGGTGGCCAATTGTCACTAACAAGAGAATGGGCCGTAGAACTCCTCAAATACGGCATCCGGGTCAATGCGGTGATTCCTGCTGAAGTCATGACACCCTTGTATGAAAGTTGGCTGAAGACATTTGACAATCCTGAAGATAAATTGAACGAGATTCAAAATAGAATTCCTCTTGAAAAAAGGATGACCACACCACGAGAAATCGCAGATATGGTGGTTTTCTTACTATCAGAGCGCTCTTCCCATACCACCGGACAATTGATCTATGTGGATGGAGGATACACACATTTGGACAGGGCGATTTGAGTACCAAGTATGAAGTACGAAGTACCATGTATAAAGTACCAAGATTCAAAGATGTAAGGATCAAGAAAAAGTCTTAAGTATTATTTCCACGATATGTATTCAAAATCAGATAACCAAATAACCAATTAATCAATAACCAACCCTTCGACAAGCTCAGGGACCTAAAACCAAATAACCTCTAACCAATTAACCATTAACCGCAAAATGCCCAAAACCACCCTACTTCCAAAAGCCCTCCTCCTGCCCTTTATCCTGATTACTTCTTTGTTTGCATTGTGGGGATTTGCCAATGACATCACCAATCCCATGGTGGCGGCATTCAAGCGGGTTTTGGAGTTGAACAACGTTCAAGCGTCCTTGGTGCAGATGGCATTTTATGGAGGATACTTTACCATGGCACTTCCGGCGGCCATATTTATCAAGAAATACAGCTACAAGACAGGTGTTTTGATCGGGATGGGTTTGTATGCTTTTGGAGCTTTGCTATTTTATCCTGCGGCTGCTTGGGAAAGCTATTTCTTCTTTCTTTTGGCTCTTTATATCCTGACGTTTGGATTGGCTTTTTTGGAAACTACCGCCAATCCTTACGTACTGTCCATGGGTTCGGAGGAAACAGCAACCCAAAGACTGAATCTTGCCCAAGCATTCAATCCGATGGGCGCTTTGGCCGGTCTTTTTGTGGCAAAAGAATTTATCCTCAATGCCCTCCAATCCAACAATACAGATGCTGCGGGAAACCTTATTTACGACACTTTGGATGAATCAGCCAAAGCCATCGTCCGAACCAATGACCTGATGGTAATCAGAGATCCTTATGTGATGCTAGGATTGGTGGTAATTATCCTTGGATTGGTCATTGCCTTTGCCAAAATGCCTGAAAGCAAAACCAACAACGGAAAATTAGACTTTTGGCCTTCTATGAAACGGCTAGCCCGGCAACCTCAATTTGTGGAAGGTGTTGTCGCACAGATGTTTTATGTCGGTGCACAGATTATGGTTTGGACATATATCTACCAATATGCCGAGGCCATGGGAATTGACAATGCTTCGGCGGTGAATTATGCCTATGCCGCATTGATTCTCTTTTTGGTGGGAAGATGGATTTGTACATTTTTGTTCAGGTACTTCCCTCCTGCCAAATTGCTGTTTTATTTCGCTGTTTTGGCGGGAGCATTCACACTTGGTGCCATGTTTATCGAGGGGATTTATGGGCTTTATTCTTTGGTGGGAATCTCATTTGCCATGTCCCTGATGTTTCCCACGATCTATGGCATCGCCTTAGAAGGATTGGGAGAAGATGGGAAATATGGCGCGGCATTTTTGGTGATGGCGATTGTGGGCGGGGCCATCATGCCCACTCTTCAGGGCGTGATCTTGGATTTTGGCGGACCTGCCTATGATGACATCCTGATCATGGGGGTTTCTGAAGTCAATTTCTCTTTTATATTGCCTTTGGTTTGTTTTATGGTGGTGGGGGTATTTGGGTTTAGGAGGAAGTAAAAGGAAGTCTCACGCTGAAATGCAAAGAAAAGGATTCCGGAAATGGTTTCCCACAAAGTCACGGAGGCACAAAGGAAAAGGCACTTCAAGATTTGTAAAAATTGTTTCCCGCAAAGACGCGAAGACGCAAAGTAAAAAAAGGAAATCCCACGAAGGCGCAAAGACACAAAGGAGGATTTCTGTTATCCTGCTTCTCCAAGAGAAGGATTTGTCTCACGCAAAGTCGCAAAAACGCAAAGAAAAAAATTGAGCTCAGTCCCCACAAAGGCA
>NZ_JAMFLG010000013.1 GCF_023502205.1 Aquiflexum sp. TKW24L
TCAATAAATATTCTTTTGATCCGGACCATTGACCCTTCCGATTTAAGATCGGAATGCTCTGAACCAGCTGAGCTAAACTCCCAATAAATGAGGTGTGAATAATAATTGTGGGAGTTGAGGGATTCGAACCCCCGACCCTCTGCTTGTAAGGCAGATGCTCTGAACCAGCTGAGCTAAACTCCCGAAATAACCTTTGTTATTTTAACGGATTGCAAAGGTAGATTTAATTTGATTTGGTACAAATTATAAAATGAAAAAAAATCCCTTATTTCAATAATCACTTGAAAATGAAGGGATTTTATTCCTTGATCATTCCTGATTTTTTCTCGCCTACTATATATCAAACTTTATCCCCTGCGCCAAAGGCAGGGAAGTGCTGTAATTGATGGTATTGGTTTGTCGGCGCATATAGGCTTTCCAAGAATCGGAACCGGATTCGCGGCCTCCACCGGTTTCTTTTTCTCCGCCAAAAGCACCACCTATCTCTGCGCCTGAGGTACCGATATTGACATTGGCGATGCCGCAGTCCGAACCAGCAGCCGAAAGAAATGCTTCTGCCTCCCGCATGTTCAGCGTCATGATGGCTGAGGACAATCCCTGAGGCACACCGTTGTGCATGGCAATGGCTTCTTCCAGCGTATTGTATTTCATGATATAGAGGATTGGCGCAAAAGTTTCATGCTGTACCATTTCGAAGTGGTTTTCAGCTTCGATGATACAAGGCTTCACATAGCAGCCGGATTCATAACCTGACCCGCTGAGTACTCCGCCTTCGACCAATTCTTTTCCTCCCTCCTTTTTGACTTTTTCTATAGCTTTGAGATACATGTCCACTGCTTCTTTGTCGATCAAAGGACCTACATGGTTTTTCTCATCCAATGGATTTCCGATGACCAATTTGGTGTAGGCCGCGGCCAATCTTTGCTTGAAGGTATCATAAATGGATTCGTGGATAATCAGCCTTCTTGTGGTAGTGCAGCGCTGTCCAGCCGTCCCCACTGCCCCGAAAAGTGCACCACGGATGGCAATTTCCAGGTCAGCGTTTTCGGTTATGATGATGGCATTGTTGCCACCAAGTTCTAACAATGACCTGCCTAATCTAGCAGCAACAGCTTGGCCGACTATTTTCCCCATTCGGGTGGAACCTGTCGCCGAGATCAAAGGAACCCGGGTATCCTCCGTCATCATCTGCCCTACTTTGTAATCACCGACGATCAATCCCGAAATTCCTTCGGGCAATCCGTTTTCTTTCAACACTTTATTGATAATATGCTGGCAGGCAACACTGGACAAAGGCGCTTTCTCCGATGGCTTCCATATACAGACGTCCCCACATACCCAAGCAATCATGCTGTTCCACGACCAAACGGCCACCGGGAAGTTGAAAGCTGAAATAATCCCAACTACTCCGATCGGGTGCCACTGCTCATACATCCTGTGTCCTGGACGCTCGGAATGCATCGTCAATCCATAAAGCTGTCTGGAAAGCCCTACTGCAAAATCACAGATATCGATCATTTCCTGCACTTCGCCAAGTCCTTCCTGATAGGATTTCCCCATTTCGTAAGACACCAGTTTGCCCAAATCGGCTTTTACTTCGCGGAGTGCATTTCCCATTTGGCGGACGATTTCGCCACGCCTTGGTGCCGGAGTGGTTTTCCAGATCTGGTATGCTTCTTGGGATTTGGCGATGACCTTTTCATACCCTTGACGGTCTGTCACTTGGACTTTGCCGATAAGAGCGCCGTCGGCCGGTGAATAAGAGCTGATATAATCTTTTCCTGTATTGATCCACTCATTTCCGGTGGAAGTTCCTAGGTTTTCCGGCTTGATACCAAGGTTTTGGAGTGCGGATTGAATACCGAATTGATCTGACATGGTATGTTTGGATTTACTGGTTTGGGAGTAAAAATATAAAAAAATCGCCTACTGGTTTTACTTATCTTTTTTTTCGGGAAGGTATCTGTTGATGTCGATATAGTCTAGTTGTTTTTTAAGTTTTGGACCAACATTGAACCGGTAGACAAAATTGATTCTATAATTACCTGTCTGAAAATCTGTTAAATAATTCCTCGCCTCTTGAATACGGACATTATTATGGACATAATTGGCATTGACCGACCAAACAGGACCATTGTACCCTACAAAACCCCTTAGGAAATAATTGGTGTTAAAACCCCAACTTCCCTCTTGGGCCAGATCGGAAGAAATTCTGGTGTTTCCTATGCCAATATTTCCTGAAACCATTCCTGTAATGAAAAAATGTTTGGCAATCACAATAGTATGCACATATCCTAAATTGGGTCCAATTTCAAAAAAATTAAGCCTTTTAAATTGTAAGGGGACGGGAACAAATTCGGCAAGTATGTTATTCTCATCTTGAGCAGATCCAAAATAAAACTCCATGCCTGCAACAAGACTTCCAGCGGATTTTTTTTGCCAAGCGCTTTGAAGAAAAGCTGCCTTAAGAGATAGCTTGTCTCCATTAAATAAATACTGAACGTTGGCACCAAACTTTCTTACTTTCATTTCCGGAAATGCCAATTCAGAAGGGATATTGGGTAGCGGACCTGTATAACTATTTACATAAAATCCTTTGTAGAATTGTGCAAATAGATCAATTACCCAATTTTTGGGATAAGCATGTGCCTGCAAATCCAAATATTGTGTTTCTACTTGATCCCGATTAGGATTCATAAAATCAAAGCCATAAGCGAGGTTCAGCGTAAAATCATTGTAAGTGGCACCCACCCCAAGGTTAAGGGTAGAATTTGGTTCAAGTCCTATTCGTGAACCCTTGTTATTTTCAGTTATCAAAAGAGAGGTATATTTCCTAGATGTGTATATCCTGGTAGTCAATAAGTTCCTGTAGGAAACATAATAGGTCGTATCCTCTTTTGCTATTGATTTGGATGGCAAAAGGAAAAGGAAACCTAAGGCTATTGAAAATCCAATGAAAAAATTTTTAGCAAATAGCACGAAACAATTTATACGCAGTTTTACCATACCCAAAAATAAGCAATATCAAGTCCACAAATAAAAAAATCCGCAACTAGTGCGGATTTTCTAATGTCAAATGGAGATTAGTAAAAATGATTATCTAAATAATCTCCATTCAGTTTTATTATCAAAAGTCTTTAGCAGAAAAAGTTGCTTAATCACCCGAGACAAATATAAAAAACTTTTATTGAAAATTGCAATAGGCCAATCACGGTATTTTTTGATTTATTAGCCAAAAAATTATAAATATTTTTGAACTAAAGTATAAAATCAAGGTTCTAAGGCTTTTAAAACTATTTAGAACATATAAAAAATATTTTTCATTTTATATACAGATGCTTTGGTTTCCAATCTATCTCAAAAAATATTACATATTTCACTGATATTCAATATATTGTTATTTTAGTAGATGAGGGGTTTCTGCTTAGAGTTTCTTTTTGGAAATCGGCTGATGAAAATTGATTCATTTTGGCAACTAAAAATAGAAAAACAATAAAATAAAAAATTTCTTGGAAATTTTATATTTCAATTATGTCAATGTTAGCAAATTACAAGATTTGTTACGATAACCAGAATATTATTATACTTTGAATTGAATTGAAGCAGGTGTTTTAAGAATCCAAAATAAATTAGAATTCCAAAATCATATTAAGTTTCACCTACCTATCATCTTTCAAAAAAAACCGCAAACAATTTAATGCAAATACCCTTTCGGACCACATGATTATATACACCCCATTTAAATCTTATCCCGCCCTTTCCAGAATTTTAAAAAATAATATTTGAAGGGATTGCTGTATTTCAGCAACTTCCATGGTCTACTTCCATGCGGTCTATGTAGAACCGGAGTATTCATCAGCACGTAATTATCAAAACCCAATCCTACCGATTTTTTGGACATAAATGTATCGTACCAGTCTTTGGTATCATCGAGTTCCATGAAATCATACTTCGAAAGAAACTCCGGCGAAAACAGCGTACAACAAAAACTTAGGCTTCTTTCGGTTTTGATGACAACTTCTTGGTTAGACTTAAATTTGAGGTAAGGGAAATTCACTTTCCCATCTTCCCCTACCGTAATTGCCCCAATTAAACCCGATTGGGGATTTAACTCCAAAAATCCAATCATTTCCTGAATGGTATTTTTTTTGATAATGACATCAGATTCAACCACAATCAAAGGCAGCCCAAGATTTACAGCTTCTTTTTGGGCCATTTGCAATACAAGTTTGTAATTAGGAGAGGGAGTATCCGTGATATCCTCAAGGTGTATCAATTCATACCCGATTTGTCCTTTTTCCTGCTCCAAACGTTGCTTTGTTTCCTCCGCACTAAAATCATTAAAAATTATATGCTTCACCGGAAAATTGGAACTTGCAATGGCTTGCGCGCATTCCAATGTACTTTCAACTGAATTTTTGACAGGAGTAATTACAAGGACTTTCAGCATGGATCGAGGTTTAATGCTCAAAGTTACCAGATAAAAACGCATAAAAAAACCCTGAGGTGGTGACCTCAGGGCTGTGTGAATCAACGCAAGATTCTTATTTCAGTAAAGCCAAGGCTTCTTTCATTCTTTTCATTGCTTCCACCAACTCCTCATCCGAGGCGGCGTAAGACAATCGGATACAATTTGGAGCTCCGAACGCTTCTCCTGTAACCAAGGAAACATTTGCCTTCTCAAGGATATACAAACAGAAATCATCTGCAGTTTTGATGGTGTGGCCATCAGCTGACTTTCCAAAGAAGTCTGAAATGTCCGGAAAGAAATAAAATGCACCTTCAGGAATGTGGGTTTTGATCCCGGGAATTTCTTTGATCAATCCCAAGACCAAATCCCTTCTTCTCAAATAAGCTTTTTCCATTTCTTTTGAAGGTTGCTGATCCCCAGAAATGGCAGCCAATGCGGCCCTCTGTGCGATCCCTGTTCCTCCGGAAGTGAATTGCCCCTGCATTTTTTCGCAGGCTTTAGCTATAAATAAAGGAGCACAGATATAACCTACTCTCCATCCTGTCATGGCATATCCTTTGGAAAAGCCGTTGACCGTAATGGTCCGCTCAAACATTCCCGGGAATGAGGCAATGCTGGTGTTTTTACCTTTGAAATTGATCAATTCGTAAATCTCATCGGCAATTACAAAGAGATCCTCTTTCTTTTTAATTACTTCTGCGATAGCTTCCAATTCTTCTTTACTAAACACTGAACCTGTAGGATTACAAGGTGAGGAGTAAATCACAGCCTTTGTCTTGTCGGTCAATGCAGCTTCCAATTGGGCGGCAGTTGCTTTGAAATTATTCTCAAGATTACCTTCGATCAAAACAGGCACACCACCTGCCAACTTGATGATCTCAGCATAACTTACCCAATATGGAGAAAAAATAACGACCTCATCACCCTCGTTGATCATGCACATAAATACGTTGGCAATGGAATGCTTCGCACCAGTAGAAACCACAATATTCTCCGCCTTCGCCTGAGTGATATGGTTCTCATCTCTCAGCTTTTTGGCAATCGCTTCCCTTAAGTCCTGATATCCCGCTACAGGTGAGTAAGCAAAGTATTTGCCCTCATCTATCGCTGCTTTGGCTGCTTCCTGAATGTGCTTGGGAGTTTTGAAATCAGGCTCTCCCAAACTAAGACTGATGATGTCTTTTCCTAGGGCTTTGAGTTCACGTGCTTTTTTTGCCATGGCCAATGTGGCCGATTCTTCCATCTGATTGATCCGATCGGATAATATAGAATTCATTTTTCTTGGTTGTTGTTTTTAAATCCGGGCAAAAATACAGATAACAATGATTAATTCTAAACTTAAACTGTTGATTTGGCAAGGATTCTATATTTTTACAATAAAATAATGTCACCCGACAAATCGTTTGTAAAATAGATGAAAACAAGACTTTTATTTATATTGACTATAGTCCTTTTTTGCGGTCCGGCGTTTGGACAAAAAGAAAAGAAAACTCAAACTGCAGATCCTGATTCTTCCGGAGTGGTCTCTGAAAGATTTTTGCCCACAACTGCCCCTTTGTTGCTTTTTGATGACAATACCAAAACAGAAAAGAAAAAAGCGGAAAAAAAGAAGATCAAAAAGAACATCTATTTCGGGGAAAAAACCAAGAAAGGATACGTTAAACAAAATGTCCGGGATCAGACCCAATACCAGATTTATAACTATACCACTCAAAATCGGCCTGTGGATCCCTACATCAGGGATATTTACTGGATAGATTCCCGCGATAAAGTCATCCGTAATAAGGATTTTGATCCGGCTAGAGGTTACCTTCTCCACGGACCCTATGAGAGAGAAATCGGAGATGTCTTGGTAGAAAAAGGCTATTATTTTTTTGGTACAAAACACGGAACTTGGCTGACTTTTGATATCAAGACAGTATTGCAGGACAAGTTACATTATGCTGAAGGGTGGCCAAAAGACTCAAAAGTAACCTATTATGAAGGAGAGGATAAGAAAATTGAAAAACTGATTCCTATTGAGTATGACTTGATGGAGGGTAATTTTTTCCACTTCCATGAAAATGGCCAAGTGGGAGTAATCGGGGAATTCCACTTTGGAGAGAAAGTCGGGCTGTGGACCGAATATTGGAATGCAAAAGGTAAAACCGTTAGAAAAAGAGAAATCCAATATCAAGAAAAACCCTTCACCAAAAACTTTACTCCCTACATCCGGGCAGAATGGGACAAGGAAGGCAATCTCATATACAGAAAAGAAGGATTAGCCTCTAATTGATCTCCAAGCATTTCGCTAATTCCCTATAAAATTTGTAGGTTAATATTTTTAATTTATTTCTAATTGTTATATTTGTCATGCTAATTATTAGTATGACACAAGAACAATTCAGTAAGTATTCATTCCTACTTGACCGAACTGCCAAAAGGGTCAAGCAGTATGCCCAAAGGAAATTCAACCTTGAGGACTTTGACATAACAGTTGACCAATGGCTGATCATGAAAAATCTCTCTGAAAATGAATTGCTAAGTCAGGCAGAATTGGCCCAAATGGTATTCAAGGACCAGCCTACACTTACCCGTATCGTTGATATTCTTACCAAAAAAGGATATGTAGAGCGTGTCCCCCATCCTTTGGATAGAAGGAGTTTCCATTTGGTATTGACAGCAGAGGGAATTTCAAAAGTAGAAGAACTGAAGCCGAAGATTGCTTCTATACGGGAAAAAGCCTGGGAAAATCTTGGCGAAACCGATTTTGAAGAATTCAAAAGGATTTTAAATACCATTTATAACAATCTGGAATAGAATATAGCCAAGTTTTAAAATATACTTGTTATACTAATTATATTTGCACGAACAATAGCGCCATCTGTTGGTTTAAAAAATTAAAAAGCAAACATCATGATTACTACTGACCTTTGTATCATCGGAGCCGGACCTGTAGGGTTATTCGCAGTCTTTGAAGCAGGACTTCTTAAGATGCGATGCCATCTGATTGATTATCTTCCCCAAGTTGGGGGGCAGCTTTCAGAGATTTATCCTCAAAAGCCCATCTATGACATACCTGGATATCCTGAAATCAAGGCACAGGACTTGGTAGATAACCTGATGGAACAAATCAAACCTTTCAAGCCAACCTTTACTTTGGGAGAAAGAGTGGACCATTTGGCAAAGCAAGCCGATGGGTCATTCATTCTAACGACCAATGACAAAACCCAAGTTCACGCTCAGGTGATCATCATTGCCGGAGGATTGGGAGTATTTGAACCGAGAAAACCTGTATTGGAGAATTTAGAAAAATTTGAAGGTAAAGGAGTGACATACATGGTCAAAAATCCGGAGCATTTCAGAGACAAAAAAGTAATGCTCGCCGGAGGTGGTGATTCCGCTTTGGATTGGGCGATTTACCTTTCCAATGTGGCCGAAAGAGTCACTTTGGTTCATAGGAACGAAACTTTTAGAGGAGCGCCAGATTCTGCTGCCAAAGTTTATGACCTTGCCAACAAAGGAAAAATTGATTTGATTCTTTCTGCTAACCTAAAAGAACTTGGCGGCAATGGAACTCTCAAGACAGTTGTTTTGGAAGGAAAAAGCAAAGAAGAAATCACAGTTGATACTGATTATTTGATCCCATTATTTGGCTTGAGCCCAAAACTTGGACCTATCGCCGATTGGGGATTGAACATAGACAAAAATGCCATCGAAGTCGATACGCGTGATTATTCTACCGGAGTAGAAAGAATCTATGCCATTGGAGATATCAACACTTACCCGGGCAAACTCAAACTTATTCTTTGTGGATTCCATGAAGCGGCGATCATGATGCATTCTGCATTTAAATTTGTCTATCCTGACCAAAAATTGAGCTTTAAATACACCACTGTCAACGGTGTTAACTCATTTTAATCTTACTTTTGGAACATGGTTACATTTACTGTAGAAGATCACGACGGCAACCGTCAACCTGTGGAAGCTCCCATTGATATGGGGTTGAACTTAATGGAAATATTAAAAGCCTGTGAATATCCTGTCTTGGCCACTTGTGGTGGCATGGCACTTTGTGCTACCTGCCATGTAGAGATTTTGGAAGGGAAGGATGAACTTGGTCATGCTTCGGATGCGGAGCTTGACCAATTAGAAAATCTTCCCGAATACTATCCAACCAGCAGACTTGCGTGTCAGGTCAGGATAAGCCCCATGCTTGAAGGAGCTGTAGTCAAGTTAAGAGGAGAAGACAATTGATTAAAAACCCCGGCCAAAAACGGGGTTTTATTTTTTCCTGAAAATTTTAGAAACAGTATTTGAGAAGCCCTCAAAATCCTGAATCCCGGAAAGTAACGGATTGATAATGGAAGTTCCGATATAATTGTGCCGTCCACCTTCTTCGAGGTCAAACTGCATGGGATAAATCAGGATGTAATTGTTCTTATTGAAATATTTGTTCAAAAATTTAGGGATCTTATTCATCACAGGATCAAACGACACGCCACTTTTTCTGCTCAACACCACCATCAGTGCATCATTTTCCTTCAAATCTCTTGAGATAATCAAAAAATCTTCCCAATCTGAAAATTCAACAAACCCAGTTTCGATGCTGTATTTTTTCTGTACTTCTGCAATGTATTTAAGCGTTTCTTTGGCGCCGTAAAACACCAACTTACAGCCGGTATTTCTTCCTATATTCCAGACTCTCAATAGCCAGAAAACAAATCCCATTTCCTTTTCAGCATTTTCAGGTACTACTATAATGTACCTGCTTACAGTATTTAGCGGTTGATGACTTTGGTAAATAAAAGCCGTGATGTTGCTTTTGCTCAAAATCCCTTCTGTAAGTTTTCCTAAAAATGAATCCGAGATTCCATGTTGTTTGTGAAGCCCCAAAATAATGTCTGTGACTTTGTTTTCTTTAACCACATTGGTGATTCCGTTGACCAGATTAGAATCATACCTGATCAATTCGGTCAAATTGTTATCAGTAGCGGCTGCACTGATGCTTGCTTTTTCCAAAAGCTTTTTGGCAAATTTCTCTTTGCTTTCGTCTGAGGAATCAGAAGGAACAATATTTAAAGCATAGAGGGAGTTCTTTGAAGCTTTGGATTTGATGGTCACGCCAAGGTGAATCAGCTCCTCGATATTTTCAGGATAATTGACGGGGATCAAAATCCTTTCTTCAACTTCTTTCTCACTGTCAGCCTCACTTTCAGTTGCATCATCTTCCAATGCAAGTTGGGCTGCACCTTTTTGTGCCACAAGAGATGCTATGGTACAAGTCACCAAAATCATCAAAATTGTCCCGTTCAAAATACTGTCGCCCAGCAACCTGATAGGTTCACCTGTTTCCGTTTCTCCTACAATAACTTTGTAACCTACCAAAACCGCAGCCAATGTCGCGGCTGCTTGGGCATTGCTCAATCCAAAAATAACATCTCTCTGAGCCCGTGAAAAATTGAATGTTTTTTGAGTGAAATAAGCTGCTAAAAACTTGGACAGGGTTGCGATAACAGTCATCACTATGGCAACAAATATGGTTTCTTTGTCCATGTAAAAAACCCTAAAATTTATTAACATTCCGACACCAATAAGGAAAAATGGGATAAATAAAGCATTGCCTACAAACTCGATCCGATTCATCAATGGTGAGGTATGGGGAACAAGCCTGTTCAAGGCCAATCCCACAAGAAATGCTCCGATGATGGCTTCAATACCTGCAGCTTCAGCCAAAAAAGCTCCAAGGAAAACCAAGGCCAAAACAAAAATATACTGGGAAATATTGTCATCATTCCTCTTGAAAAACCACCTTCCAAGTATTGGAAACAGGAAAATGATAATCCCTGCAAAAACCAGAATTGATACACCCAGTTTCAACCAAAAGCCTCCGGTCACTTCACCCGTGGACATTCCTACGACAACGGCTAGGACCAATAAAGCAAGCGTATCAGTGATCAAAGTCCCTCCCACAGCGACGCTCACTGCTTTGTTTTTGATCACGCCCATCTTACTGATGATCGGATAGGCGATCAGGGTATGGGAAGCAAACATACTTGCCAAAAGAACGGAAGTCGGAATACTGAAATTAAGCACATAAATCCCCGCCAAGGTTCCTAATGCCATGGGAATCAAAAAGGTATACATACCAAACACCATGCTTTTGCTACTATTTTTCTTAAAGTCACCAAGATCAATTTCAAGTCCGGCCAAAAACATGATATACAGCAATCCTACAGTCCCAAATAGAACAACACTGCTATCCCGCTCCAAAAGGTTTATCCCATTTGGCCCGATAGCCGCACCTGCCAAGATCAAACCTATCAGTTGGGGTATTTTTATTTTATTCAATAAAATAGGAGCAAATAAAATGATAAAAAGGATGCTCGAAAAAATCAAGACTGGGTTTTCCCAGGGAAGTTTAAAGCTCAAGTCTGCACAAAAAACCATAGTATCGAATTTCAAATAAACTCCAAATTACGATAAAATATCCCAATAAAATCCTTTGCAAAATCTGCTTTCAAAAAAATATAGACTGATTATTATTCAGGTTATATTTATTTTGAGGATGAATTTATGACTCCAAAAGTGTAGGGTATTTACGCTTCCATAAGCTTCTTTAATATTTCAATTGCTGCCTTGGACAACACTGTCCCAGGTCCAAAAACTGCAGCAACTCCGGCGTTTTCCAAAAATTCATAATCATTTGGAGGAATGACCCCGCCTGCAATGACCATGATATCTCCCCTACCCAATCTTTTTAATTCATTAATTAATGCCGGGACCAAAGTCTTATGTCCCGCCGCCAAGGATGAAGCACCCACAATATGGACATCATTTTCTGCGGCCTGCATGGCGACTTCTTCAGGTGTCTGAAACAACGGCCCGATATCCACATCAAAACCCAAATCTGCAAATCCTGTAGCAATGATTTTGGCTCCTCTGTCATGTCCGTCCTGCCCCATTTTCGCCACCATGATTCTAGGCCTCCGTCCTTCCATTTCCGCAAATTTATCAGCCAATTCCTTTGCTTCTTTGAAGCTTGAATCATCCTTTGCTTCTGCCGAATAAACTCCAGAGATGGATTTTACCGTGGCTTTATGTCGGCCAAATTCCTTTTCCATAGCATCTGATATTTCTCCTAAAGTAGCTCTTTTTCTTGCTGCCTCCACAGCCATAGCCAGCAAGTTGCCTTCTCCGGTTTTGGCACATTGAGTGATAGCAGCTAACGTAATTTCGACCTCTTCACTATTCCGCTCTTTTTTCAATTTATTCAATCTTTCGATTTGAGAAAGTCTGACGGCATCGTTATCAACCTCCCTTATGTCAAAATCCGCAATGTCCTCATTTTGGTACCTGTTGACACCCACGATCACATCTTTGCCGCTGTCAATCCTCGCCTGCTTTCGGGCAGCTGCTTCTTCGATTCTCATTTTAGGAATCCCAGCCTCGATTGCCTTGGCCATTCCTCCGAGTTGCTCCACTTCCATGATCAGGCCCCAAGCCTTTTCAACCAATTGGTCTGTCAGATATTCAACATAATGGGACCCTCCCCAAGGATCGACTACTTTGGTGATTCCTGTTTCTTCCTGAAGGTAGAGTTGGGTGTTCCTTGCAATCCTTGCCGAAAAATCCGTAGGCAATGCAATCGCTTCATCAAATGAATTGGTATGCAAAGATTGGGTATGACCGAGTACGGCTGCCAATGCCTCGACCGTTGTCCTTGTTACATTATTGAAAACATCCTGCGCAGTGAGCGACCAACCTGATGTCTGACAATGGGTCCTCAAGGCAAGTGATTTGGGATCTTTGGGATTAAATAGATTGACGATTTTTGACCAAAGCAATCGTGCAGCCCGCATTTTGGCTATTTCCATGAAATGGTTCATCCCAATTGCCCAGAAAAAAGACAAACGTGGCGCAAAGTCATCGATATCAAGACCGGTAGCGACTCCTGTTCTCAGGTATTCCCATCCATCTGCCAAAGTATAAGCCAACTCCAACTCCGCCGTAGCGCCTGCTTCCTGCATGTGGTAGCCTGAGATCGAGATGGAATTGAACTTCGGCATGTGCTTGGAAGTATATTCAAAAATATCGGCAATGATCCGCATCGATGGCAATGGAGGATAGATATAAGTATTCCTCACCATAAATTCCTTCAGGATATCATTTTGAATGGTACCGCTGAGTTGCTCTGGACTGACACCCTGTTCTTCCGCTGCGATGATATAGAATGCAAGAATGGGAATTACTGCGCCATTCATGGTCATAGACACGGACATTTCATCCAATGGAATCCCGTCAAAAAGTATCTTCATATCCAAAACAGAATCAATGGCAACACCGGCTTTGCCAACATCACCAACAACTCTTGGATGATCCGAATCATAACCCCTGTGAGTAGCCAAGTCAAAGGCAACGGAAAGTCCCTTTTGGCCTCCGGCAAGATTACGGCGGTAGAAGGCATTTGACTCCTCTGCTGTAGAAAATCCGGCATACTGACGGATAGTCCAAGGACGCAGGACATACATCGTGCTGTAAGGTCCCCGTAAAAAAGGCGGCAAACCGGCTACATAATCAGTGTGATGGAGCTCGTCAATTTCCGTTTTGTTGAAGACACTTGGCACACTGATTTTCTCGGCAGTTTCCCAAACAGATCCGGAAGACAAGGGATTGGGATTTTCAGTAGGCTCAAAATTCAATTTACTGATGTCAGGTCTCATGGATTCTGGCTTTTTTGGTTTTCGACTGACATACTATCTCTAAATGGCAAAAGCTGCCAACTTTCTTCCATTGGAAATTCACCTGAATTGAAAATACTTTTCTTTTGACTTAGATATTTATTGACTCCTATTTTGGTTCTTTTCTTCTCTAAGATTTCTTCCATTTTCCGATTTCGGGAAGCCTTAACAGAATTTTGGATAAACTCTGACTCAAAACAAGACCACCAACCACCATTGTTTTCAATGCTCTCCATGAAGGTTTTTACTTTCTGCAAAATCTCCACAATCAGATTTTCTACATAATAAGTACCTGCCACAGGATCCAAGATCTTATCCAAATAGCTTTCTTCCTTCAGAATATTAGATACATTCCTAGCCATTCTATTAGCTAGCGATGTTGAATTTCCACTTGCGATGTCATGTGGAAGAACATACATGGCATTTGCGCCGCCAAGAATAGCAGCCATCGCCTCTGTGGTATTTCTGACCATATTGGTTTCTATATCCAATTTTGTTTTAGTCCAAAGACTGGTCTGTGCAAATATGAATAAGTCCTCGGCTGGAATATCGATTTGATAAAGCTTTATGATTTTATGCATCATTATTCTTGCAGCTTTTACTTTGGCAATTTCAAGAAAAAAATCACCACCCACACATGTTCTTAACATCGACTTTTGGATGATTTCCTGAGGATAAAACCCTTGATCAACCATGACTTCTATCAAATCAATCCATGAGCTAAAGGCATATCCCAACTCCTGAACAAGGCTCGCTCCCGAATCATGGTAGGTAGCTGCACCAATAGAAAATACCCTGAATCTTGGAAGGTCTTCCCCCAATTGCATCAGTGCTATGGCAGTCTCAGTAATGGTTTCCTTTCCTATTCCTTGGGTCAAAACTGATCCAAAACCTTCCCACAAAAGTCCTCCTCGAATTGAATTTGTTTCCCAGTTATTATCATTGATCCATTTGACAAACATTTGAAGTACCTTGACCGGATCACCTTTTGAGGACAAAAAAATCTCAATATATTTTGGATTGACTTCCTTTAATAAAACTTCCAAATTTTCATCCCCTGTTAACTGAAGCATCAAAGCATCGGCACCATTGAGCAAGGCATCCAGTATTTCAGCATTGGTTGTTTTTTCATCAGGTCCTTCAAAAGCGGAAACATTGGACCATATTCTCGGAGGAAGTCCCAGGATGGAGGATGCTTGATGGACACGGTTATGGTAGTAGTCCAGTACATCCAATCCCTGCCCATCTTGTTTGGTATAAATGGGTTCAATTTTTATCCCATCCTCCGTGAGAGATGTCAGGGTTTTTTCATAATCCTTTCCTTTGAGGTCACGGATGATGTGAACCATCCAGTCCTCCTTTGAATGTTTAGGAAAGTCTTCAAACAGATTAATTTTCATATTTGGGTTTACGGGATTAAAAAGAAATACAGCACTCATTTTGGCAATTCTAATCTGAGTTGCAAAAAGGTGCGATTCTTTAGCAAGGTAAAAATAGGGTTTAGAACTTTCAAAACCCATTATTTGATTGCAATTCAAAAATGAAAATTGAATGTTCGATTTTAAGGAAAAGGAATGAGTCAAAGCTTGGGATCCGGCAAGGAAATTAAAAATATTAAGAATTATTATGCAAATTCCATTTCCAAAAACCAACCCGTAAACCTGCCTCATGAGCGCTGCAGGATGATTGTATTTTTTCAACACGGAAGGTCAAAAAACAAAAAATCTGAAAGGATAAAAGGTTTGCTTTTTTATTGAAAAGTCAAGGGCCTTTCGATTTTTTATTTAAATAATTTTTCCGCAATTTTGAGGCCCCTCAAAAAAAGGCAAGGTTATCTCAATATTACCATCCATTGTACACAAAAATATAAATGAGTTCAGAGGCAAATGCAGTATGGAATGAATGCCTGCGTGTGATAGAACAACACGTTAATGAACAGAGTTTTTCTACCTGGTTTAAGCCTATCAATCCCGTTCGTTTGGAAGGTGGAACATTGACTATTCAGGTTCCAAGCCAGTTTTTTTACGAATGGTTAGAAGATAATTACGTCAATGTCTTGAAGCTTGCCATCAAAGCTACCTTAGGCAATAATGGCAGATTGGAATATGCGGTAGTGGTCGATAGAGGTAACTCCCAAAACCAACCTTATATGGTCAATTTCCCTCAGGGAAATTCCAATACACCTCAGAAAAAAACCCCATTACCGACCGAACACAGGAGCCCTTTTGACATGCAATCACTCAACAGTGATACGCTCCTGCAATCCAACCTTAATCAGAATTATACTTTCAATACCTACATAGAAGGCGATTGCAACAGATTGGCGAGATCTGCAGGGTTTGCGGTGGCAACCAAGCCTGGTATCACTTCATTCAATCCACTCATGGTTTATGGTGGAGTTGGATTAGGCAAAACCCACCTTGTGCAGGCCATAGGAAACGAAATCAAAAACGGACCTGAAGATAAATTTGTGCTGTATGTTTCTTCCGAAAAGTTTGTGAATCAATTTATGGATTCCATCAAAGACGGAAACGTAAAAAGCTTCACCAATTTTTACATGCAGGTGGACGTATTGATCATCGACGATATCCAGTTTTTGGCTGGGAAAGACAGGACCCAGGAGATGTTTTTCCATATTTTCAACCACCTTCATCAAAACAAAAAGCAGATCATCATGACTTCCGATTGTCCTCCAAAGGATTTGAAGGGTTTGGAAGAAAGACTGCTTTCAAGATTCAAATGGGGTTTGACTGCGGATCTGCAGATGCCGGATTTTGAGACGAGGGTAGCGATCATCAAGAGGAAAATGCAGTCTGAAGGAATTTATATTCCCGATGATGTGATCGAATATTTGGCCTATACAGTGGATACCAATGTGAGAGAACTCGAAGGGGTGATGATTTCACTTTTGGCTCATGCTTCATTGAACCGTGTCGAAATCGACCTTGCTTTGGCCAAGGCGATCATGAAAAATATTGTCAAGGACATTGAAACTGAAGTTGGAATAGACTTTATCCAAAAGACTGTTTCTGATTATTTCGACATCAAGATTGATGACCTTAAAGCTAAAACCCGTAAAAAGGAAATTGTGACTGCCCGTCAGGTAGCCATGTATTTTGCAAAGGAATTTACCAACCATTCTTTGAAATCAATCGGGTATCATTTTGGTGGCCGTGACCACAGCACGGTCATCCATGCTGTTCAGACGGTGAACGACTTCATGGAAACAGATTCCGCTTTTAGAAATTCGGTGAATGACCTGAAGAAAAAATTCAAAATGAGGTCTTATTGATTTTCATTTTTTAGTAAATGGATTGGACATAGATTTTCCCCCTCTGAAAGTCAAGGAATAAGAATCAAGCCCTTTATCTCTTGTTTGGTAAATCTCAATTCCGTTGGTCCCATTACATAAGGGCCGATTTCGTAAGGATTGTAAAACAGGACAAAATCTTCACCTTCAAATCCCATCGCTGCAGGCAGAAAAAAATCCTTGTCATTCTCCAAAAAAAACGAGCCATCTTCTGCCAAGGATACACTTTGGGGAACCCCATGGTAGTCTCTGAATTTGGACTCTGCCAATGTCAGCAAGGCATTTTTATCCAAGACCAAATCCTCGTTCTTCAATGGTGCATTTTTACCCAGATCAAAGTTCAGATAAAGGCGGTAACTATTAGGATGTGCCCCTCCTGTAAATGAATAGGAATCGAAGACGATGCTGATCAATTTATCCCCAAGAAATGTGACCTTGGAATCTATCATGATTTCCCATTCCTGCGGTGAATCAAAATCTTCTCTAAATGCAACATAGGAATCAAGGAATGTGGTAACCGCCGAATCCAAGGGAACTATTTCCTGATTTTCACCAATATTCAAAAACATCACCAACTGTTGCTCCATATGGGCGTTGAGGAAATCGGCTGATTCGGATGGTCCAGGAAAGAACGGATAGGATAAACTGACTTTGGCGCAATCTTGCCCTGCACAGTCTACTTTTTCAAACGTCTTTTGCTGAAAATCCAAAACATTGGATTCCGCTGTCCTGGATTGGCAGGAATAGAATAGCAGGGCAATAAAAATTAAATTAGCTGGTCTTCCATTTTTCACCTGTGCGATAGATTTTATTTATCCCCTTTACTTTTTCCTGTAAATAAATCTACCAATTCTCTCGCTTTTGCGATCGGGGAAAGCCTCCCTGAGGTAATTTCAGGCAAAATTTGATCCAATTGATTTTTGATTTTTTCATTTTGAAAAAAACTCTTTTCCAAAAGATACCGGACATGTTCATGCAGCCAATTGACCCTTTGGTTGGACCTATTTTGATCCCAATAACCATTGATAATCATCCTTTCCTGATACTCCTTGACCATCTCCCAAATTTCCTTTAATCCGGAATTTTCCAAAGCAGAACAGATTTTCACCTGTGGATTCCAACTGTTTTCTTTAGAAGGAAAAAGGTGAAGGGCATTGGCATATTCCCTTTTGGCAATTTTGGCAGATTCAAGATTTGCTCCGTCTGCTTTGTTGATCACCATGGCATCGCAAATTTCAATGATTCCCTTTTTGATTCCCTGCAGTTCATCCCCTGCACCTGCTAACATCAGCAACAAGAAAAAATCAACCATTCCTTTGACGGTGATTTCGGATTGACCTACTCCAACCGTTTCTATCAATATCACATCAAATCCTGCGGCTTCGCAAAGCAGCATTCCCTCCCGTGTGCGGGCGCTTACGCCACCGAGGGTATTTCCCGCAGGGGAAGGACGGATATATGCTCTTTTGTCAACAGCCAAACTCTCCATTCTTGTCTTGTCCCCCAAGATACTTCCATGGGATTGCTGACTGCTAGGATCCACTGCAAGTACTGCTACGTTGTGGCCCGATTCTACCAGCATTTTTCCGAAACTTTCGATAAAAGTACTTTTCCCAACACCGGGAACACCTGTTATTCCAATCCTTATGGATTTTCCGGAGTAAGGCAAAACCCCTTCCATTACTTTTTCTGCGATCAATTGGTCCGAAAGCAAGGCACTTTCCACCAAAGTGATGGCACGGCTGAGAATTACCCTGTCTCCCTGTAGAATCCCCTGAATATAATCGGATGATGAAAGTCGGTTTTTAGTCAAAACAGGTTGTTTTATTTGAAGTAGAACATTTAAAGTTAAGGGATTTATTTGAAAGGATATTTGACAAAGTTGACCTGACCCATAGCGGTCTTTTCATACATGGCAATGCAATCCTGCCCTAGGTTCGTGTCAAAATAAGGCGATTCAGGAGCAATCTCTTTAGGAGTTTTAGCTACCTGATTGAAGAAAAAGACTTTGGTATTTCCATATTTGGTATGGGGCATATAGTTCCCATATTGTTCCATTTCGTCCCAAAGTGAATCAGGAGCATAGACGGAATAAATCCTGACTATCGGTCCTGTATTGTTTTCATTTCTAAAAAATGCTACTTCTGTATATTCGCCTTTCAGTTCGCTGATACCAGGCTGTGAAAGACTATCTGCCACAATCCACACCACGATGGCAACAACAGCAATCAATAATCCATAAAATAACTTTCGGGAGGCCATATTTTGAGGTTTTTGAATATTAAGCTTTAATTTAGAGGAAAAATTTCAAGATGGCTTTCGAATACATCAAAGCATTACATATCATTTTTGTAACTACGTGGTTTGCAGGACTGTTTTATATCGTCAGACTTTTTATCTACCAAACAGAGGCATTGGAAAAACCCGAAGAGGAAAGACGGATTCTTGTCCCTCAATTGAATTTGATGGCAAATCGCCTTTGGCTTATCATCACCTGGCCTTCGGCAATCCTTACATTGATCTTTGGTATTTTGGTTCTGTATTACCGATGGGGATATATGCAGTTGGGATTTATGCATGCCAAACTTGCTTTTGTTTTGTTGCTCTATATTTACCACTTCATTTGTCACAGGATTTACAAAGATTTGCAAGATGGCAAAACAAAATGGACCTCCACGCAATTAAGGATGTGGAATGAAGTGGCGACAGTTTTGCTATTTGCGATCGTATTCCTCATCGTGCTAAAAAGCCTCATCAGTGTCGTTTGGGGAATCGGAGGATTACTTGTTTTGAGCATTACCATGATGCTTGGAATCAAATGGTATAAAAAAGTCAGGGAAAAAAATTCCAAAAATTAAAAACAAAACAATGAATACATCATTTCTTAATAAATTATTTCTTGCAGCTCTAGCATTATTGATTTGGAATTGCTCTCCAAAGAATAGTCAGGAAAATTCAAATCTTTCACTTCCAATCTTGGGCAACAGACATGTCGAGGAAATTGAAAAGGATGGAAAAAAGGTTCAGGATACCGTGTACCACGAAATCGCCGATTTTTCATTCACCAATCAGGAAGGAAAAGAAATCAACAAAAACTCGGTGACTGGGAAAGTATATGTTGCTGACTTTTTCTTTACAAGCTGCCCGACGATTTGTCCCATCATGAAAACCCAAATGCTTCGGGTTTATGAAAAATTCAAAGACCAACCGGATTTTCTCATCCTCAGCCACACCTTGGACCCGTCCCATGATACGCCTGAATTGTTAAAGGATTTTGCTTCAAAAATTGGGGTAGAGGATGACAAAACATGGCATTTCCTCACCGGTAATCAAGAGAAAATCTTTGAAATAGGACAGACAAGTTATATGACAACTGCCATGGCAGATCAGGCAGAACCGGGAGGATATCTCCATTCAGGGGCATTTATTTTGGTTGATCAAAAAGGGCATATCCGAGGAGTATATGACGGAACCAAGGAAGATCAGGTCAATCGGCTGATGAATGATATCCCAAAATTGGTTCAGAAGTAATCCATGAAAAATCTATTCAATGCTTTAATCCTAACCATAATTTCCCTGTTCTCATGCAATCCTAAATCTTCAAATCCCGAGAATACACTCGCAGGGATTTCGGATATAAAAGTACTCCAATACGCGATAGAGGGAAAGACTTTGTATGAAGCAAACTGTGCCAACTGCCATCAAAGCAATGGAATGGGTTTGGGCAGGCTTATTCCGCCGATTAATCAATCTGATTATTTTTTAGCTGACATCTCCCGAACTGCAAAGATTATCAAGTACGGTCAAAAAGGGGAAATCACTGTCAACGGTGTTGTTTACAATCAGGAAATGCCTGCCAATTCCAGACTTACCAATATCGAAATTGCCCATATTATGACCTATCTGTACAATATCTGGGGAAGTGAAAAGGGGGTGGTCAATGCAGGTATGGTAGAAGGGTACTTAAAAAATTGATCTTCTCCTAATTACCCATTTCTTGATTTGCAGCTTCAATGGAAGATTTGATCTGATCATTAACTACCTGCACTTTAAGTTTTTGTTCAAGAAGATAAGCTTCAACTTCTTCGGGTGTCATTTCATCATAAGTTGATTTGAATTGTCTCATCCACACAAACATTCCCTCAAAGGCAGCGTCTAAGTCAAGTGCAATTTTATTAAGTTTTTCAATTTCAAGTGAATTGGAGGTAGAGTCTGACTCAAGGTTTTCTACTTTTTGGAGTATATCCTTTTTAAGTTTTTTCAGTTCATCCATTTTGGGCATTACCTCATCGTGGATGGAAATCACTTCCTGCTTCAGTAATTCATTGGTTTCTTTCTTATCTGGGGCACAGGCAAAAATGAAGAAAAAAACCACAACGAAAAATCTTAAATAGTTTGGGCTCATAAAATTTGGACTTTGGCCAAATAAAATACAATTAAACTATAAAAAGAAATTAATAATGATCTATTTCATTTTTTTATACCTTTTTAGATTTTTAATATGTTTTTTCCATTGTCTAAATTTATTCATCACATTTCTCCTTTCATTTTTCGCAGTCTTAATGCACATTTAAATCAAAAATAAGGAAACTGAAATCGCTATCTGTATTAATCCGACAGGAATTTGTATTTTTGAATAAATACCGGATATACGGAATCACAACCGGAAATTTGACATAATCCTTAATTTATGAAACAATTTTGCTTCTCCAATGACCATATTATTGAATCAAAAAAAGCTTCAATCCACCCAATGGATATTGGGTTGATCAGGGGGTATGGAATTTTTGATTTTTTTAGAACTTCAGGTTATAGGCCACTTTTTTTGTCGGATTATTTGGACAGATTTGTCCGGTCAGCGGATAAAACCCATCTGCAACTTGACTTCTCCAAAGAAGAACTCGCACAAATTATCCATGATTTGATTCAAAAAAATGACTTGGAACAAGGAGGAGTCAGAATGCTTCTCTCAGGTGGCATTTCGGACAACCATTTTTCACCCACAGATGGCTCTCTTTTTATATTCTGCGAGGACCTTGATTTTCCTGCTCCACACAAATATGAAAATGGTGTGAAACTATTGTCTGCAGACCATGTGCGTGCTATTGCTGATGTCAAAACCACCAATTATGCCTTTCCGGTCTGGCACAGTGTCAATTGGAAAAAAGAAGGTGCAGAAGATGTTATTTATCATCACAATGGCTTCATTTCAGAGAGTTCTAGGTCCAATATCTTTGTGTTAAAAGACGGAAGGATCGCAACCCCTGACCAAAATATACTACATGGAATCACGAGAATGAGAGTATTGGAGCTTGAGCCAGGCATTGAAATAAGACCAATAAGTTTTGAAGAAGTGTTGGATGCAGATGAGTTATTCATGACAGCTACCACCAAAAAAATCCTTCCTGTTACAATGATAGATGATAAAAAAATCGGATCGGGAATCCCGGGATCTAGAACAATTCAACTGATGTCAGCTTTTGCTGCAATGGAAAAGAACAGTATTTTGGTTTAGTCAATACTAAAAAAATCAAAAAAAAATGTCAGTGAGATCCACTGACATTTTTTTTGATCATAAAATTCTAATTACCTCAGTTTGCAAGCAATTCAGCATCCTTAAGTATATACATTAATTTTTCAGGGTCTTTGTCGTTGAGCGTTAGCTTTCCTCTTACCCTCACCCTTTTGGAAGTATATTTTATCGGAGATTTTAGCATGACCTCCATAACAGTCTCAGGTCCTCCCGAACCGCAAAAGAAGCACTCCGCTAAAGGAAGGGAAGACAATATGATATGCTCGGGCTTAAACATGCCTTCAAACGGAATGATATAGCCATCAGCCTCTACCACTTTTCCTTCCATACCTTTGATACTTGGACCAAAAACAGGAATATAAAGCTCGCCAAATTCATCTTGACCGATCTTGTAGGTCACTTGAGCCAAGTCTTTCCAAACTGTTGAACTTTGCCCGTAAGCAAAGCTTGTGGCAATGGTAAGCATCATTAAGACTGTAATTCTCTTCAATATCATGGTTATTCCCATTTAAATTTTATTTGGCGGTATACTGATTGTAAATCTACGCTTTGGTCAGTTGTTTGGCAATATCTGTTTGATAAGCGTTCCAAGCAGGAATAAGAGAGGCGAGAATCCCCACAATCACTGCATAACCAAGAATCCAAAGTTCCTCTTTCAGAAAAACTGCGGCACTCAGTGTACTGATGGCTCCCTGATCGTTTTGCATAACGAGAATGACTAAGAAAAGGTGCCCGATCGCAATACCAACAACCGCGCCGAGAATTGTCAGAATCACTCCTTCCAAAACTATGTGGAGAAACAACTGCCAGCTTGAAGCACCTAAAGTTCTCATCACTGCAAGGTCATATTTCCTTTCTTTCAGCGAATTGAACAGGGCGATGAAGATCCCAAGGCCTGCAATGATGATGATCACAATGGCTAAGCCTTGGATCAATTTCACCCCAATTCCCAATAATTCAAACAATCTTGAAATCTCAAAAGAAGGCGAAGCTGCCTGCAGTGCACTTTTACTATTGATAAATCTTGGCAACTGTACCGCTGCAATCGGATTCCGATATTGGATCAAGAGTGAGGTGACTTCCCTATCTTGGTCTGTGATTGGAAAACCTTTTTTAGCAACAGGCGCCTCGTGGGTGGCATGGTCATGTTCCTCGTCATGGGTATACCATACTGACTCAATGCTCGTCAGGATCAATTTGTCCAAGACATTTCCCATAGGAGCTAACACCCCTGTAATCACGTAAGGATGCGCATCATGCTCGTGGCTGCTACTCCCGATTCCATGTGAACCTATAAAATTATCACCAGTTTTTAATCCGATCTTTTGTGCCACTTCATAGCCCAAGACGACATCAAAAGGCTTTTCCCAAGCGCTTCCCTGAGAAAATTTTGCTGTATACAAGTCTAAATAATCATGGTTGGTACCGACAATTCTATACCCCTGAAAATTATCACCTAGGCCAAGAGGAATAATATTCTTTACCAATCTATTTTTGGAAAGAGCCATGGCATCTTTCAGATCAATGTTTCCCGTAGGAAAATCGATATGGTAAACACTCGAAAGGATCAACTGAAGCGGACTTCCTTTGGCACCGACGACAAGGTCGATTCCTTCCGCATCTTTGGTCATTTTGTTTTCGAATTGATCCTGAATCAGAATCAAAACCGTAATGATCGCCAATCCCAAAGCCAATAACAGGATATTCAAACCAGTACTTAGTGGTTTGGCGATCAGGTATTTCCAACTCAATTTGATCATATTCATGATTGGCCTCCTATGATTATTTGGTTGGAAATATGGTCTTTGACCCGCTGGTCATGGGTCACGATGATCAGCGCGGCATTGTACTTTTTGGCCTGAACCTGAAGAAGTCGGACCACTGCTGCGGCATTCTCATCATCAAGACTCGCTGTTGGTTCATCGGCAAGGATTAACTTCGGCCTGTTGACCAATGCTCGGGCGATAGAAACCCTTTGGGCCTCACCCTCACTCAAAGTACTGATTCGGGCTTTTCTTTTATCCCAAATCCCCAATTCCTTGAGAAGAGGTTCAATCAATTGCGTATTTTCCTTAACAAAAAAATTGGCAAGCTGAAGGTTTTCCTCCACCGTCAGCGGGGCAAGAATGTGAGGCTTTTGAAAAATGATCCCAATGTTTTTTCCCCTAAATTTATCCAATTGCGATCCTTTCAAAGAATAAATATCGGTTCCGCTAATTTCTACATTCCCCGATTTTGGTTTTAATAATCCCGCGATGATGTTTAGAATGGTAGTTTTACCACTGCCGGATTTGCCAAGGATCAACATTTGATCTCCTGCACCAAGGTGGATGTCCGGGATTTGAAATTTTTGTTTTGGATCGTAATAAAACCCGATGTTATTCGCTTTTAAAATCATTATTCTTGGATCGGTATGCTGATTTGGAATGTAGTTCCTTTTCCCTGTGCACTTTCAAATGTGATGTCACCATTAAGAACTTCGATGCTCTTCTTGACAATGGACAATCCTAGACCTGAACCTTCAATAATCCCGACATTTTTGGCTCTGAAAAATCTGTCATAAAGCTGGTCGTGCTCTTTTTCAGGAATTCCTATACCTTTGTCTTTGACTTTGGCTTTTAGGTTGCCGCTATCCAACCATACGGTAAAATCAACTTCCTGACCATCTTTTGAATATTTAACTGCATTGGAAAGGAGGTTTTCAAAGATCTGGTATAACAAGTCTGAATCCGAAACGATTGTTTTCGGGAGATTTTCCAATTTTACATTGATCTTGACATCATGCTCAGAACCTGCCTTGACCACGTCAAGTATTTCATTGAAAAGTGCAGCGACAAACATTTTCTTTGGCCTAAAGTCAATCTTATTTGCATCCGCTTTTCCAAAAAATAGAACCGAGGTAAGCAGACTATTCAAGCTTCGTACTGAGTTTTCGATTTTGGTGGCATGCTTGACGATTTTTGGCTTGAATGGATGGTCTTTTTCCGCATACTGCTGGAGCAATTGTGCAGAACTGAGGATTGAGGTAAGCGGGGTTTTGAATCCGTGGGAAACATTCAATACAATCCTTGACTTCAACTCTCCTATTTCTCTTTCTTTTTCCAAAGCCCTTGTCAACTCCTTATTGGCTTCAGCAAGATCCTTGGTACGTTGCCTTACTTTCTCTTCAAGCTCATTGTTAAGCTTTTGGAGTTCTTTTTCTTTTCTGTCCTTAAAAATCGCCAGTTCAATCACCATGTTCAGTTCCCTGATATTGAATGGCTTGATGACATAAGCACTCGGATTGGTGCCGACGACTTTTGTGAGGGTTTCGGCATCCGAACTCGCACTGAGGTAAACTACAGGGATATCATATTTTTCATTGATGATCTCTGTGGTCTTGATTCCATCCAACTCTCCGGCGAGGTTGATGTCCATCATGACAATGTCGGCCTGATTGTGTTCGAGAATTTCCAGCGCCTTCTCACCGGAATCAGAAATCCCGATGATCTCATGGTTATTTTTTTCTAATGCTTTTTTGAGCAATAGCGCTGAGACGTGGTCATCCTCTGTAATTAAAATCCGAAGTGGAAACATGTGTGCTGTTAAATATGGCTGCAAATTACAAGTTTAAATCATTTCCAAAAATCATTTTTTACCTAAAGGAAGGATTACAGTTACCTTTGTACCCTGATCTTTTTGACTTTCGATAAGAATAGTCCCCCCCAAGATATC
This sequence comes from Aquiflexum sp. TKW24L, assembly GCF_023502205.1. Lineage (GTDB taxonomy): Bacteria > Bacteroidota > Bacteroidia > Cytophagales > Cyclobacteriaceae > Cognataquiflexum. The sequence continues at coordinate 25,749 of NZ_JAMFLG010000013.1, forward strand.
AACGAGGTTTTTGGTAATGGCTAGTCCAAGTCCTGTTCCTTCATAAATCCTGCTATTTCCACTACTTTCCTGCTCAAAAGGCTTGAACACAATCCTCTGAAAATCTTCGCTCATTCCTATGCCTTGATCTGATACGGTCAGTTCAATCTTTTCGTCAAACCCCCTTAATCTTACCGAAATTATTCCCTTTTCAGAGTATTTGATAGCATTTCCTACCAGGTTGTTGACAATCATCTCAAAATACCTCTGGTCAATCAAACCCTTCAATGATTGGGTTTCATATTTGGCCGAGAGTAAAAGACCCTTTCGAATAGCAAGACCTTTAAGGGGAAGCATGATAGTTGCCAAAAAATCATTGATATTGGATTCTTTGTAGAACACTTCAAGTTTTTTTGCTTCAATTTTTGAAAGGTCAAGGATACTGTTGATCGTAGATAATAACCGCTCTCCGGATTCTTGTATAATTTCAAGCTGGGAAATTAAATTGGGATCGTTCTGCCTTTGAAGAATAATGTTTTCAGTACTGCCCAAAATTCCATTGAGAGGTGTCCTGATTTCATGACTGATATTAGAAAGAAAGTTAGACTTTAATTTATTGGCCTCTTCTGCTTTTTCTTTGGCTATCTGAAGGCCTTTTTCAAATGCCTTTTTCTCGGTAATGTCTCTAAAAACTGTTAAGATCAAGGGATTGCCTGCATGTTCGGATTTCAACTTTGCCACATAAAGTTCGATTTCCCTCGTTCCACCCTTCAATGGCATACCCAATTCGAAAGTTTTACCTTGGCTTTCTTCGTTTGTAATGCCTTGCTGAATGATAGGTTTTTGGCTTTTATAAAATTCCGGATCTGAAAAGAGGTCTGATATATATCTTTTCTCCAGTTCTTTGACCGGAATAGAAACCAATTTGGCAAGGCTAGGATTTGCAACGATAATTTTCCCCTGATCTGTCGACAGCATCAATCCGTCCTTGGAACTGATCCAGACATTTCTAAACTGGTCCTCAGTATTGAAAACCTGTTTGATTTTTTCATCGATTGTTTTTTTGAGTAAACCTTCTTTTCTCAAAAGATTAAGAAGTGTATTAAAAAGAAATCCTATAAGCAAAAAGACAAACAACAAGACGATTACAAACCACGCCTGAAGGTAGACGGGCTTCAAAATCCTGAATTCGGCAGAAGAAACTTCAGGGACTATAAAATTACCATCTACCCCTGCCTGAAGCAAAAATCTATAACTGCCAGGCGGCAGGTTATTGAAAGTCAATACATTGCTTCTTGGATTGACTATTTCTATCCAATCTTCGTGGAAGCCTTCGAGCTTGTACTTGATCACAAGATCATTGGGTTGGATAAAAGTCACCGCCCTATAAGTGATTTCAATGTTATTGATTTCATTGGGAATCCGCATTAAATCAATTCGGATACTGTCGGCACCGAGGACTTTGACAGATTGGATTCCGGTGAGTGGGGCATACACTCTATCGATATTTTCTTCAGGGATAAATACTGACAATCCCTTGCTCGACCCAATCCAGATCCTGCCGTTGTCACTTTCCATCAATGCCCCTCTATTTATCTCCAAGCCTGAAAGGCCGCTGATTTCGGTGTAATAGTCAGATTTGCCATTTTTGATGCGGTAGACACCCTTGTCCGTGCCGGCCCACAAAAAACCGTTGGTATCCTTTAACAGCGCATAAACAGGCCTATCAATTATTCCATTTTCAATGCGGTAATAATCGAGTTTTCCATCACAATAATATTTAAGTCCATTTTCTGATCCCAATATCAGACAACCACCATCTTCCTCAATATAATCAAATCCAACTGCAGCTATAAGGTTGTCTTTTTCTACCAATCCAGTTGAAAAATTCGGGCTCCCTCCTTGCATAAATAATATTCTGCCGTCTTTGAGTTTGCCTGTCTTTCTGACAAAAATCTGGGTTTGACCCAGATTTTTTAAAACTACATCTGTGATTTCATTTTGAAAATGCTTTTCATTTTCATTTTTGATAGAAGAAAGATAGAGTTTATCCCTTGCAGCAATGAACAGACTGTCACCGATTGCCCTGACAGAGGTCACGAATCTTCCCTCAGGATTGGGGACAAAATCTGTCCGGGAGGTTTTTGGATCAAACCGTCCTATTCCTTTAAGGTTGGATGAAATCCATATGGTGCCGTATGTGTCTTTGGAAAAATTACTGATCCTAAATTTTGGATGGCCAACCAATCCCTCATATCCATAAAGGGTTACAACATTAGAATTTTCTGACCAAACCTGTAGGCCATTGTTAAATCCTATCAAATATTTGGAAGAATCCAACCTGATTACAGCCGTGACCTCATCATCCAAAAGCGATTTGGAACTGTAATTGATAAATCTAAGGGAATTGATGTTAGTAAGTCCACGGTTGGTTGCAATCCATTTGATACCTTCCCTATCCACAAAAAAGCTGTAAATAAAATAGGCTTTAAGGACATCATAAGAATCGATTTCAAGACTTTTATCCAGCTTGGGTTCATACTTATATAACTGTGAATTATAGTTGTAATATACCCTACCTTCAAATACCTGCAGGTGGCTGAAATCCACAACGCTAAAAATTTCTCTTTCAAAATTTTGTCTTATAATTTTTTCGGGTGAGTGGTAATTCTTACCAAAGGCCAAAAAATCAAGTCCAAGAAAATAATAGCCCTTACTGACCTCGTCATACGCAATGTGCTGGACCTTTGCAGGCAAATCAATACCTTTAAACGCATATTCCTTTAATCCTCCATCCTGAAATATATAAGAACTGTATCTAAAGAGTACCAGTATCCCATCCTTTGTCCATAAGTCAGATTTGTATAATCCTGAACTTTTGAAGTCAAAATCCTGTGCATGCCATTTTTTTTCATTTTCATTTCTGGAAAAAAGTTTGGTGTCTGAAAATAAAAGGTATTGCCAGCCAATGGCCGTTTTCTTGGGTAAAAACAGCAAATGGTTGTGGTTTTGGGTAGAGGTAAGGAGATTCTTTAGGTCAAACTCAGTCCAAGACCCATCAAAATAAAAGAAAGCCTTTGGTTCATTGACCAAATTGCTTACCCAAATTTTATCTTCCTCGTCTCTGAATATCCTGACTTCCTTGGCAAGCTGACTTTGGATCTCCTCGGGAATAGGATAGGTGCCAAAACCGTCGGAATAAAAAACCCCAAGGGAAGTATTGAACCACATCAACCCTTGCTGATCCTGAGTAACCTCAAATATAATATCCGATGGAAGTTCAACTCCTTTGATCTGATTATTGAACTGGAAGGTCTGAGAAATACCGACATTTCCGATCAAGACAAAGAAAATGAGAAAAAGCGCTTTTTGCATAGGGGTACCGTACGCCGTCTAAATTAGAAAAAGATACGGATAGTGTAAATTAATTGGATATTGTTTCCCTTTTCTTTTTGTGGACGGGCTTAATCCTTTATTTTTGTGCAAACTATAAAAATCGCAGCATGAGTGTTTTAGTCAATAAAGATTCCAAAATAATTGTGCAGGGCTTTACCGGTTCGGAAGGTTCTTTTCACGCACAGCAAATGATCGAATACGGAACCAATGTGGTTGGCGGTGTAACACCTGGCAAAGGCGGCACCAGACACTTGGAAAAACCGGTTTTTAACTCAGTAGAAGAAGCTGTACAGAAAACAGGTGCCAATACATCGATTATTTTTGTTCCACCGGCATTCGCTGCTGATGCCATCATGGAAGCTGCTGATGCAGGAATCAAGGTGATCATCACCATCACGGAGGGTATTCCTGTCGCTGACATGATGAAAGCAAAACCTTATATCAAAGAAAGAGGCGCAACCCTTATCGGTCCTAACTGTCCAGGGGTCATCACTCCGGGTGAAGCCAAAGTGGGCATCATGCCAGGCTTTGTTTTCAAAAAAGGAAGAATCGGAATAGTGTCCAAGTCAGGAACATTGACCTACGAAGCAGCGGATCAAATCGCCAAAGCAGGACTAGGTGTATCCACAGCCATCGGAATCGGTGGAGACCCGATCATCGGAACATCCACCAAAGATGCAGTGCAACTTTTGATGGAAGATCCCGAAACCGATGCGATCGTCATGATCGGTGAGATCGGTGGAAATTACGAAGCTGATGCTGCAAGATGGATCAGGGCAAACGGCAACAAAAAGCCTGTGGTGGGATTTATCGCCGGTCAGACCGCACCTGCTGGACGTAGAATGGGCCACGCCGGTGCGATCATCGGTGGTGCTGATGACACAGCAATTGCAAAAATGCGTATCCTTGCTGAGAACGGAATCCACGTGGCAGAATCTCCGGCTGAAATCGGCGCTGTGATGGCGAAGGTATTGGGAGTTGTAGCCTGATAAAATAAATTGGTTAATTGGTCCCGATAGCTATCGGGATGGTTAATTGGTTAAAAATAAAAAAACCGCTTGGAGAAACTCCAAGCGGTTTTTTGTTAAAAAGTAATGCTGAACTTGATGGGAAATTTTCTGGATAATGTTTATTAAAAGCAAAAGTTTTGCCTTCTAATAAAAACTTATTTTACAATTCTTCTTCTACGATGTTCAATCCATGTTTTTTCTCAAACTCATTTCTTTTCAATTCAAATCTCTCCGCTTCGGCATTGACCATGTCCAACGATTCATTGTATCTGGTAAATAATTCGCCGATATTTTTTTCCATTTCTCCAAAATTAAACTGCATGGCATCCACCTGTAATTGGGAAGCTTTTTCAACCATGGCTATTTGACTGTTTTTGAGATCTTCCAACAACATCAAAGCCCTATCCATTTTTACTAATTTTTCTCGGTTATCCATTTTATTTGATTTTTTCAATAAATAATACAATAACCATTCCTAAGTAATATTTAAAATTGTTTTTGTTTTAAAGGAGTATTGAGATTTGAGACGTGAGACAGGAGACAGGAGACAGTCGCAACAATCAAATAAAGTAAATCTAATTTAGCCAGCCTCAGGATGAATGGTTTGGATACTCTTTCAGCCAATAAAGATGTGCTCCACTTTTTCAATCTTTTAATATTAAAATATCTTTGACTTATTTTTGGATTATCCCGCCAAAGACTATTTCAGACAAACGGAATATCCTTCAGTAGCTTATGGAATACGCTCTAGTAGCGCATTCCCTCTCATACAGTTTAAAGAAATTTCTACTGCTATATCTTTCTATTGCACTATATTTAAGTAAAAAGCTTGATCATGCGCAATTACCCTTCCTACAAACAAAGTAAACCTTCCGGCCAGTATGATGCCATTGTCATTGGTTCGGGCCTAGGCGGGCTTACTACGGCTGCCCTACTTTCCCAACACGGACAAAAGGTGCTTGTACTTGAAAAACACTATACCATTGGCGGTTTTACCCATGTTTTCAAAAGGAAAGATTATGAATGGGACGTGGGCATTCACTATGTCGGCGATATGCACAATGACCAAAAACTTATGCCCCGCCTTTTCCAACACATCACGCAAGGGAAATTACAGTGGGAAGACATGGGAGAAGTGTATGATAAGATCGTTTTTGAGGATAAAACCTATGATTTGGTGAAAGGCCGGAAAAATCTTGTAACCAAACTAAAGTCAGATTTTGATACTCCTGAGGACCATGCTGCCATTGACCGCTACATGGAAGCAGTGAAAAATGTAATTGTAAGCAGCAGGGGTTTCTACAGTATGAAGGTAGTTCCAGGTTTAATAGGGAAATGGCTGCGAAAATGGACTTCAAGGAAGTTCCTGAAATTCTCAGATATCACCACCCTCGAAATGCTCCGTACTTTTACGGATAATGAAAAACTAATCGGCGTACTTTGTGGCCAATATGGTGATTATGGTCTTCCTCCTGCACAAAGTAGCTTTGCCATGCACGCCATCCTGGTCAATCACTATTTCAACGGAGGGTACTTCCCTGTAGGCGGATCGGCCAAAATTGCGGAATACATCTATCCCCAAATCACAGCAGGAGGCGGAGATGTGTTTTCCAATGCTGAGGTGAAGGAGATTATTTTCGAAGGAAATAAGGCAGTAGGCGTGCGCATGGCTGATAACCATGTGCTGAAAGCTGACCACATTATCAGCAATGCAGGGGTTTTTAATACCTTTCAAAAACTCATCGGCAAGCAGCATCCACTTTATCCCAAACTGGAACGGCAATTTGATGGCTTGCGCGCATCCGTGGCACATATATGTCTGTATATCGGCTTGAAAAAAAACAGCCAAGAATTACAATTGCCTACTTCCAATTTTTGGATTTACCCCGGCTACGACCACGATAAAACTGTGCGGGAATATCTCGCCAATCCAGATGAGAAGCCATTTCCCGTCGTCTATATTTCCTTTCCTTCAACCAAAGATCCGGATTGGGTTAATCGTTACCCCGGGACTTCCACCATTGAGATAATCTCGCTGGCTCCGTATGAGTGGTTTAAAAACTGGGAAGATACCCGTTGGGGAAAAAGAGGGGAAGATTACAATGCCATGAAAGAGAAATGGTCCCTGCGATTACTGGAAAAGCTCTACAGACAACTTCCGCATTTAAGGGGACAGATAGATTATTACGAGCTTTCCACGCCTCTATCCACTAAAAACTTTACAGGCTACCAATCAGGTGAAATATATGGGCTCGAACATAGTCCTGAAAGATTCCGAAATGAACACCTCACTCCACAAACGCCTTTTAAAAACCTGTACCTGACTGGGCAAGATATTGTTTCCTGTGGGATCGGAGGCGCGCTTATGAGCGGGTTGATTACTTCATCCGCTATTTTGAGGAAAAATCTGGTAAAAACCATCATGAAATCATAGAACAAGAAACTATGATAAGTATATTAAAACTTGAAGTGCTGAAAAATAATAAAATTGATTTCTCCTTTAGTGATAAAAAGCAAAAAATCATTGATTTTTCACCCTTCTTAGGAGAAAGCGATCTAAGTAAGGCTCTTTTGGATCCAGCATATTTCAAAAAGGTGGAATTATATGAACATGGACGTGGGATTTATTGGCCTAATGACTATGATTTTTGTCCTGACTTTTTACGAAGTTATCAAGCAGAGGAAAATGAAGTACTGGCTGAAAAGTGATAACTGAAAGATGGAATATCTCATTTTAGGGGCAATTGGGATCATACTAGTGGTTTTTTTATTTTACCGAAATAAACAAGGAAACAAGAAAAAGCAACTTGGAGAAATCCAGTCTTCCTGGGGCAAACCCAAATTGGATTCGTTCGACTTTAACAGGATATCCAAATATGCAGATATAGTAAATACCGAGAAGTTTCATCGACTGAGTGGCCAAACGACCGAGGACATAGACTTTTACGGACTATTTGAATTTATAGATCGGACCAGCAGTAAAGTAGGTCAGCAATACCTCTTCAAAAAATTGATAGAACCAACCCATAATACTGTTGATCCATCGGAAAGCCTTATCAAACTTTTTACTGGGGACAAACAACTCAGGGAATCTATCCAAATTGAACTTTCAAAACTAAATAATAGCGGAGCCTACTACATCACTACCCTACTAAAGGACAAACTTTTGGAAAAACCAAGGTGGTTTAACCTTCTCATTTTGGATTTTGTTATTCTGATTTCTTTATTGATTCTATCTGTCAAATTTCCGGTACTGATATTGGTTTTGATCCTTTTTTTGACTTTAAATATGTTTTTACATTATTGGAATAAGAACAATACATTTCAGTTTCTTAGGTCTTTTCCCCAATTGAACAACCTGATCAATGTATCTAAGGTGTTGGTTAAAAAAGGCGATGAGTTTTCCGACAAAAAAATTGAGGAAAGCATCTCAGATTTGAAATCATTTCAGCAAAAGGTATTTCTCATAAACCTTACCATCGATAATGGGATCAAATCTGAATTAAGCTTTGTTGCAACCTATCTGATTGAGTTGATCAAGGCGTTTTTTTTGGTGGAAGTATTTGCCCTCTACAGAATAACCAAAGAGTTGGAATCCAAAAAATCATCCATTCAAAACCTATTCAATTATGTGGGCCATATTGATACAGCCATTTCAATTGCTTCTTTAAGAGCGGGTAATGAAAAAACCTGTTTGCCAAAATTTATTTCAGCAAAAAAGGAGTTAATTCTAAAGAATCTATACCATCCCTTAATCGAGGATTGCGTCAAAAACAACCTGACAATAACCAATAAAAGCATTCTGATTACAGGATCCAACATGTCCGGGAAATCAACATTTTTAAGATCCTTGATCATTAATTCAATCCTTGCCCAGACAATTTATACTTGTTTCGCTGACGAATTCACATCCCCAATTCTCAAACAATTTTCATCGATTAGGATAGATGATGATTTGTTTGATGGAAAAAGCTATTATTTCCAAGAAGTCGAAATTATGGCCAAATTGATAGCGCAAGTTGAATCTGCCGACCAAAATCTTTTCGTTTTGGATGAGGTTTTTAAAGGGACCAACACCATCGAAAGAATTGCGTCTGCCAAGGCAATACTTTCCTATTTAAACCGCAATGAAAATATCGTCATTGTAGCCACACACGATATTGAATTGGCTGACATGCTTGCACAAGAATATGACTTATACCACTTTACCGAGACAGTGGAAAACAAAGCGCTTCATTTCGATCATACGATTAAGTCAGGTCAGTTGAAAACAAGAAATGCAATTAAGATTTTGGAATTATCCAATTATCCTGCCGATGTGATTAAAGAAGCGCAGGAGATTAGTTCTTCTTTAGGAGCATGGCCACAAATCCCCTAGGTTTAGGACATGAAAAGAAATAAAAATTTCAGATTTAAAAGCCAAGGAATTTGTTTGTAGCAGCATGTAATACTTTAAAAACTTCTATCACTCCAATTTTACAATTTTTGAATTTTCCAATCTTTCAATTCCTTACCTTTGCGGATTAATTTTCAGGTTCCATGATTTCAGTAGACAATATCTCCGTCATCCATGGCGGCAAAGCCCTCTTCAGTGATGTGTCATTTTCCATCAATGAAAATGACAAAATAGCCCTGATGGGCAAAAACGGCGCCGGCAAATCCACCATGCTCAAAATCATCGCCGGCGGGACCAAACCTTCATCAGGAGGCGTTTCTTCCCCAAAAGGCTCTGTAATCGCTTACCTGCCACAGCATCTCCTGACGGCGGATGACTGTACGGTTTTTGAAGAAACTTCCAAGGCATTTGCATCCTACCTCGACATGAAAACCGAAATCGAAAGGCTCAATGAAGAACTGACCGTCCGGACTGACTATGATTCTGATGAATATTACAAAATCATCGAGCAGGTGTCCGAACTCAGTGAAAAATTTTACGCGATCGAGGAAGTCAATTACGAAGCCGAAGTGGAGAAAGTACTTTTTGGATTGGGATTTGAAAGGAAAGATTTCAAACGTTCAACGTCTGAGTTCTCCGGTGGATGGAGGATGAGGATCGAACTAGCCAAGATACTGTTGCAGAAACCTGATTTGATCCTTTTGGATGAACCGACCAACCACCTTGACATAGAATCCATCCAATGGCTGGAAGATTTTTTGACCCAAAAAGCTAAAGCCGTGGTGGTCATCTCCCACGACCGAGCATTTGTGGACAACATCACCACCCGGACCATCGAAGTGACGATGGGAAGGATATATGACTACAAAGCCAAATACAGCCATTACCTAGAACTGAGAAAAGAGCGACGCGAGCAGCAGCAGAAGCATTTCGAAGATCAGCAAAGGATTATCGCCGATATTCAGGAATTCATCGACCGCTTCAAAGGGACCTATTCCAAAACCCTTCAGGTGCAGTCACGGGTGAAAATGCTGGAGAAAATGGAAATCATTGAAGTGGACGAAGTGGATACTTCTGCCTTGAAACTGCGCTTCCCTCCTTCTCCAAGATCCGGCAAATACCCTGTGATCGTCGAGGAACTTACCAAATTTTATGGCGATCATGTCGTGTTCAAGGATGCAAGTATGATCATTGAGAGCGGGCAGAAAATCTCCTTTGTAGGTAAAAACGGTGAAGGAAAATCCACGATGATCAAAGCCATCATGGGTGAAATTGATTTTCAAGGCAAGTGCGAGTTGGGCCACAATGCCATGATTGGCTACTTTGCACAGAATCAGGCTTCATTATTGGATGAAAGCTTGACCATATTCGAGACCATTGATCAGATCGCGGTCGGAGAAATCAGGGGAAAGATCAAGGATTTGTTGGGCGCTTTTATGTTCAAGGGAGACGACATCAACAAAAAAGTGAAGGTTCTATCCGGCGGTGAAAAGACAAGGTTGGCGATGATCAAATTGCTTCTTGAACCGGTCAACCTCCTGATCCTCGATGAGCCTACCAATCACCTGGATATGAAAACCAAAGACATCATCAAAGATGCCTTGAAGGCTTTTGACGGGACTTTGATCATCGTGTCCCACGACAGGGATTTCTTGGATGGCTTGGTAACCAAGGTATTTGAATTTGGGAACAAACGGGTAAAGGAACACTTCGAGGATATCAATGGATTTTTGAGGAATAAGAAATTGGAGAATTTGAGAGAGGTTGAGAGGAATTCAAAATGATATATACTTCGTGATATAAGTAGATATAATGCCTTCGGCGATATAATTGCTAAGAAATTAGCCTTTCCTTTATCTTTAGACCTACATTTTGAAATGATATATACTTCGTGATACAAAAATGATATACACTTCGTGATATACGTGGATATATTGCCTTCGGCGATATAAATTCTAAGATCTTAACCTTTACTAAAAATTGGATCATAATTTTTGGTATAGATTTATTCTGGAAAATTAAATGATTTCAGTTTGTGATAAGGTGGATATACTGCGTTCGTCGAAATAATTGCTAGGATCTTGACCTTGATGCTAGAATCGGGGCTTTACAAATAATATCTAAAAATATCCCAATATCCATAAATATCAGATTACAGGATACTGAAATGAAAAACCACAAATTGATCCTTATTTCCATCCCCCCTGCATCAACACCAACAACAAAGCCTGTTGGATAGCCAAGTGGCCATCTTCGTTGATGAAATACTCTCCTAGGCTGTGTGCACCATATCCAATGCCACCACGGCCGATGGTAACTGCAGGAATTCCTTTGGAAAATGCCACGTTGCTGTTGGTAGAGCTAGAACTCAGCTCAGGCTTCTTTCCTCTGGTCATATAATCGGCAACAGCCATGGTCTGTTGGATCAAAGTCGATTCAGGTGATGCGATGCCGCTAGGACGGTCTCCTACTTTTTCGATGTCGACAGTCAAGGCTTCGCCCCTGCGGATGATTTTGTTTTCCTTGGCCAAACCTTCTTGCATAGATTCCAAGAATATTTGGTTGATCCCCTTAAGCTTATCCTGACTTTCGGAACGCATGTCCACGAGCATCCACGATTCAAAGGGAATGGAATTGACCGAAGTACCTCCTCCCAAGACTGAAATGCTGTACGTTGTTTTCAAACCTTCTTTGGTATATTCATCGGCTTTCGGTACAAAAGAAGCCACTGCCTGTGCGAGTGCATTGTGCGGATTTCCGATCCCAAAAGCCCCGTAGGAATGTCCTCCCGGACCTTTGAAAGTTACTCTGTATCGAAGCGATCCAATCCCACCATTGACAATATCCTCCAGTCCTCCTCCATCAATGGCAATAAAAGAGGCGATTGGCTGCCCACCTTCGCGGAAAAGATGCTTCATACCTTTCAAGTCTCCTAGACCTTCTTCGCCAACAGAACCTGTAAACCAAATATCACTTTCAGTCCTGATGTTTTGACTGCTCATGGTTTTGACCAAAGCCACTACTACTGCCAAAGCCCTATTAGCATCAGTGATCCCAGGTGCAAATAGTGTATCGCCTCTTTGCTTGACTTTCACATCGGTGCCAAAGGGAAAAACAGTATCCAAATGTGCATCCACCACAATTGTTTTGTCCGATTTGGTTCCTTTCCGCAAAGCAACGACATTGCCTACCTCATCTGTCCAAACAGAGTCAGCCCCGGCTTTGCGCATCATTTCTGCATAGACAATGCCTTTCTCCTTCTCGTGGAAAGTCGGCGTTGGGATTTCTGTCAGGGTAATCATATCCTGAATGGTTACCGGATCGATCTCGATAATGTACTCGAATGCCTTTTTTATTGCAGGTTTCTTCGCCAGTTCCTGTACTTCTTTTTGGTATTTGGGTTGAATAGTCTGGGCAAAGACATGATTTCCAAAAAACACGGAAAATACAAGGAGGACGGTCAGATTCAGTTTCATTTGTGAGGGGATTTGATAAAGCGAATTAGAATAAATTCAGGATTAGGGACAATACCGTCTGTAAATTTCTCCACGTTGCTTTCATAGAATCACGATCTTCCATTACTCAAAACAATCGGATCTTGCTTCAATAAAAAGGCCAAAGATTGGTACAGGCCGCTATCATAATCCTTTAGCCTTTGGGGATTTTCAAAAAACGATTCCAACGCCACTGCAAAAAACTCATGGGGATTGTTGGCCGCCGAATCCCTAAATATGGAGTCCTCCCCGTCCATAATTCGCTGGATTTCATTTTTGGCTAAAACCGAAAAATCCATCCATCTCTTGGGGCTAAAAAAATTACTCTGCCCGTTGTAATGGATTTGATTTTCTAGCTTCAGTGCATGTGCCATTTCATGTATCCCAAGGTTGATGCCGTCTGTCCCATCTTCCATTCCCTTCACAAAATTTTTCCATGAAATCACAATGATTCCAAGCCTCGGATTGACTTCTCCTTGGTGGTATTGCAGGTTGATGGTGGAATAGTAATTGTCACCGTAAACGAGGATTTTTTTGAAATGCTTCAGGTGGACATCCTGAAAGCCAAAAGAAATCATCACTGCCGTGGCACCGATCAGCAGTTCCATTTCCCGGGTCACCATTTCTATTCCTCTTGGGACAAATTTTTTGATGGCTAGAAAATAAACAAGCCGCTTCTCAAAGTCTATTTTATGTTTTGGGTTAAGTTGGCGGTAATAGGCAAAAAAACTTTCCAAAATATCAACATCTTCCTTCGTCAATTTGAGTATTCCAAGCCGGATTTTGGCTTTTTGGAAAAGGTAAAAAAACAGACTGTATCGCATGTGGGTGGGTGAAATTGAACTTACACTATCCCGATAAAAATATAAAAAGAAAACCGAAGTTCAACTCAATGAACTTCGGTTTTCTTACTTCTTTTAAATACTGAATTTATTTTGCGTAGTTCACCGCCCTCATTTCACGAATAACCGTGATTTTAATCTGACCGGGATATTGCATTTCTTTTTCGATTTTTTGGGAAATGTCAAAGGATAGTTTGCTTGCTGTCTGATCGTCTACATTGTCTGCATCTACAAGAACCCGGAGTTCCCGTCCTGCCTGCATGGCAAAGCATTTATTAACCCCATCAAAAGCCAAAGCAAGTTCTTCCAATTCTTTCAGACGCTTGATGTAGCTGTCCATGATTTCCCTTCTAGCCCCCGGTCTAGAACCTGATATCGCATCAGATGCTTGCACAATGGGAGAGATCATCGAAGTCATCTCAATCTCGTCATGGTGGGCACCGATGGCATTGATGACTTCAGGATGTTCCTTGTATTTTTTGGCAAGCTCCATCCCTAGGATGGCATGGGGAAGTTCCGCTTCTTCAGGATATACTTTTCCGATATCATGGAGCAACCCTGCTCTTTTTGCAAGCTTGGCGTTCAATCCCATTTCGGCTGCCATGGTCGCACAAAGCTTGGCTACTTCTCTTGAGTGTTGCAACAAGTTCTGTCCATAGGAAGAACGGAATCTCATCCTTCCGACCATTCTGATCAGCTCCGGATGAAGCCCATGGATACCGAGATCGATACAGGTTCTTTCTCCGATTTCTACGATTTCTTCTTCAATATTCTTTTCTGTCTTGGCTACAACTTCCTCGATCCTTGCAGGGTGAATCCTTCCATCTTGCACCAACCTATGTAGTGACAATCTCGCAACTTCTCTCCTTACCGGATCAAAACCCGATATGATGATCGCTTCAGGTGTATCGTCTACAATGATTTCTACACCGGTGGCAGCTTCTAAGGCTCGGATATTTCTTCCTTCTCTACCGATGATTTTTCCTTTGACGTCGTCTGATTCAATATTGAATACCGAGACGCAGTTTTCAATCGCATGCTCCGTGGCTGTTCTTTGGATGGTGTCTAAGACGATTTTTTTGGCCTGCTTGGTCGCTGTCAATTTGGCTTGGTCCAAGATGTCTTTGATATGGGAAGAGGCTTTGGTATTAGCCTCATCTTTGAGCATTTCGACCAATTGGTCTTTGGCTTCGTCTCTGCTGAGTCCTGCTATTTTTTCAAGATCTGAGATACGCTGACTAGTTACTTTGTCAAGTTCCTCTTTTTTTACTGAAACAGAATGAAGCTGAGCGGTTAGGTTTTCTTTCTTACTGTCAAGTTCGGCTTCTTTTCTTTTGATCTGTTCCAGTTCTTTGGCCAAAACCTGCTCTCTTTGTTTGATTTTGTTTTCGTTGGTGATGATGATGGCTTTTTTCTTATTGGCATCCTCCTCAAACTCTGATTTCAATTTCAGGTATTTTTCTTTAGCCTCAAGCATGCGTTCTTTCTTGATGGCTTCGGCATTGATTTCTGCTTCACGGATGAGACTTTTGGCCTTTTCTTTGGCTGTTTCCTCAAGTTTTTTACTGTTGTTTTTTACAAAAAGGCTAGCGACGACTGCTCCTAACCCCAGGCCTAATATGCCTGCAATAATGATGTATAATGATGATTCCATAGATATTTTGGATAGGTATATATTTACCTACCGGAAAAACGAAAAAATCTTCAAAAATGAGAGTGGTATTGGTATTACAAGAGGGAACTCAGCTGATCATTGATCCTGTCGATACTGGATTTAATCTGTTCGCTATTATCGGTATTGATCATATCCCGATCCATGGATTCGACCATTGAATCAAAAGCTACCATAGCCAACAAGTCCTGACGGTCATCCAAACCGAATTCTTCCCTGTATCTTTTTATTTTATCATTAATCAATTTACCCGCATGTCTGATTTTGGCTTCGTCTTCTGTCTTCACCTTCATGGGATATTCGCGATCCCCGATTTTCAACCTTATAGAAAGTGTCTCCATATCACTCAGACAAGTAGGCAATTATATTATCGATTTCCTTTATGTAATTATTGATTTTTTCTCTCAATTCAGCAGATTCCATTTCTTCTACCGGTATGCTGTTTACAAGTTTAGCTATTTTTATTTGATTTTTAAAATCCTCCAACGCCCTCTCTTTCTCTTCGAGTTTGGAACGAAGGGAAAAAGTCTCTTCTCTCAGCGCTTGATTGTCTTTATCAAGTTGCTGAAGTTTGCGGCTGACCTGTGCAGCCAGCTTCTCTGTGCGCTGAAGTTCTTCGTGAATCATTTTTATTTTCTGATAAATGCCCCCACTTCTTTTTCAAAACTTTCAATCAGCCGGGACATGGCTTTGTCAATCACTTTGTCTGTAAGGGTCTGTTCATTGTCCTGAAGGTAAAAACTCAAAGCGTACGCTTTTTTGCCTGCTTCAATCTTGTCTCCCTGATACACATCAAACACCCCAACTTTTTGCAACAACTTACCTCCGGCCTTGTTGGCGACTTTTTTGATCTGATCAAAGGTAACTTTCTTGTCAATCACCAAGGACAAATCTCTCCTAACTTCCGGGAATTTGGAGATTTCAGAGTACTTTTTCAAGCCTTTGGATTTTTTTGTGATCAAGTCCCAATTCAAATCCGCAAAGAAGACCTCCTGCCTGACCTCAGACAACTTCCCGATTTCTTCCTGAACCAAACCTATTTTTCCCAATTCCTTTGTTCCGAGATTGATTTGGAGGGCGTAATCAAACGGTGCTTCATGAACAATCTGAACCTCAGAATTGTCGATGCCCATTTTTTCCAAAATCAATTCAACAACAGCATAAATATCAGGAAAGGACACAGATTTGGACGGTGAGAGCCAACTTTCGGCAGCCCTGTCTCCGGTCAGGTATAATGCCAACCGCTTTTCTTCACGGTAACCCAATTCTTCTTTGAAATATACAGTACCAAACTCAAACAATTTCAGGTCTTTCTGTCTTCGGTTAATATTGTGAGACAAAACTTCCAATCCGGAAAATAACAAAGATTGTCTCATCACGCCTAGATCCTCACTGAGTTTGTTCAGGATTTCAACATTTTTGCCTGCTTCCAAAAAGCCGGACTTTTCAGCGTAAATAGGTTTGGTTAGGGAATTGGTAATGATCTCAAAATAGCCCAATCCGGATAAAATTTCGCTTAGTCTGTATTGCAGCTTATTGAGGTCCTTTGCAGGATATTCGGCAAGGTAATCCGCTTTCAGATTTTCTGACAAAGGCACATTGTCAAATCCGTGGATTCTTAAAATCTCTTCGATGACATCCGCTTCTCTTGTCACATCAACTCTATACGGCTTTACCGAAACAGTAAATCCGGATTCTGATTCTGACAGAAACTTGATGTCAAGATTTTCCAAAGTGGTTCTGATCTCTTCCTTTGCGAGTTCTTTTCCAATCAATCTCTTGATATTGGCATAAGTCACTTCAATAGAAAGATCAGAAACAGGATGTGGATAAAGGTCTATGATATCCGAAGAGATTTCTCCTCCGGCTATTTCTTTGATAAGCATTGCTGCTCTTTTCAATGCATAGATAGGCATATTCGGATCCGTTCCCCTTTCAAATCGGAATGAGGCATCAGTCTTCAACCCATGAAATTGACTTCCCTTGCGGATAATATCAGGAGAAAAATAAGCAGATTCTAAGAAAATAGAAGTAGTAGCATCAGATACACCCGATCCTTTTCCTCCAAAAACACCGGCGATGCACAATCCTCCTTTTTCGTCACAGATCATCAATTCTTCGCTGGAAAGCTTTCTTTCCTTGTCATCCAAGGTGACAAATGAAATGTCTTTAGGCAGCCGCTTAACAATGATTTTGTCACCCGAAATTTTATCTGCATCAAAAGCATGAAGCGGCTGACCCAAATCGTGAAGGATAAAATTGGTAATATCCACGATGTTATTGATCGGCTCTAGATCCAAAGCCCTGAGGTAATTTTTCAGCCATTCAGGAGATGGGCCAACTTTGATATTGGAAATGGTCAAACCTGAATATCTTGGGCAATCTATGGCACTTTCTACTTCTACAAGAATTGACCTTTTGTTATTGTCAATCTTGAATTGATCCACAGAAGGAAGGCATATTTCTCTTTTTAACAAAGCTTTCAAATCCCGCGCCACACCAAGATGCGATGCTGCATCAGCACGGTTTGGTGTAAGGCCTATTTCCAAAACACGATCACTGACTACTTCGAAATATTGTGAAGCAGGAGTTCCGTTTGGCAATTCTGTATCCAATACCATGATGCCAGCATGGCTTTGACCAATGCCGATTTCATCTTCCGCACAGATCATTCCCTGAGAAACTTCGCCCCGGATTTTTGCTTTTTTGATTTCCAATGGCTCACCTGATACAGGATACAAAATTGATCCTTCTTTGGCAACCACCACTTTTTGTCCTTTGGCTACATTGGGTGCTCCGCAAACAATTGGGACTATTTCTCCTCCCACATCAACCGTGGTCACACTCAATTTGTCTGCATTGGGATGTCGCTCACATGTCATGACTTCCCCAATCACCACACCTTCCAATCCACCCCGGATGGACTCAAACTTATCGATCCCTTCTACTTCCAATCCTGATCCTGTCAGAAGAGAAGCTATTTCTTCAGGAGATTGATCCAAAGCAATAAAATCCTTTAATCTATTTATGGAAATTTTCATGAATGCACGGTTATTTCAGAACAAGGCACAAATTTATAAGAATTGATGGAGGTGGGAAGGTTATGAATGAAAAATGTCGAATGATTAATGAACAAAGCCTCACGGGAAAATTAACTATAGAACTTTACACCCAATTATACTTCACTCCTTCTTATAATCCTTCTCTCCCACGGGTATTGGGATTAGCATGATATTTTCTTTTGGAGGTAGCGGACATGCAAAATCCGGATTGTAGGCACAATATGGATTGTAGGCCATATTGAAATCGATGGTTATGCTGTTTTTGCCATCCTGCCGGATATTGATATATCTTCCACCTCCATAGGTTTCTTTTCCACTTGTCTCGTCAGCAAAGGCAAGGAAAAAATTTCGCTTGTCCATCTCTTTCACCGATTGGAGTAACAATAATTTCTGGGGCTTTCCATTCAATTCAAATTCGGCAAAAGAATGTTTGAGGTACTTCTCCACCGTCCCATCTGTCATTGGGAGTTCGATCATCTTCTTTTCTTCCAAGGGAATCATCTTTGCCCTAACCTTATATTTTGGATCAATTAGAAAAAAATCAAGTTCTCTAAAATCTTTTTTTTGAATTTCACTCAAAGGTGAATCAATATTGAACTTAATAAATTTGAATTGGCGGTCACGCTCCTTTTCAACTTTCTCCACATACACTTCAGGATTTTCGGTTCCTGTCATGGTATAAACTACCGCAAGTCCGATCACTGCCAATACTCCAATAATTAAAATGTTGTTTGCCTTCATTTTTTATAACAAGCCTTCATCGGCGAAGCTAAAATAGGCAACATCAGTGAAAATCACATGGTCAATCACCTGTACTTCCAGATTTTCTCCAACATGCTTGAGTTTACTTGTCAAAATCCTATCCTGCTCCGATGGTCTCAGGTTTCCCGAGGGATGGTTATGCACCAAAATGATGGAACAGGCCATCGAATCCAATGCATATTTGAAGATGATTTTTGGGTCAGCTACTGTTCCATTTGTTCCCCCAAAACTTATCAATTGTTTCTTGATCAGAATATTACTCCTATTCAGCAGCAATACATAGAAATGCTCCACGGTTTCATCCATAAGCTCACGCCCCATCAGGTTAAAAACATCTTTAGAACCGTTTATTTTAATTTTTTTGGTCTGATCGCTAATCTGTTTTCGTCTCCTTCCCAATTCCAAGGCGCTGACGATAGAAATAGCTTTGGCTTCCCCAATACCCTTAAATTTTTTGAGGTCAGGAATACTCATCTTCGCCAACTCTCCCAAGTCATTGTTGACGGCAGATAGAATATGTTTGGATAAGTCTACGGCACTGACCGATCTAGTACCTGAACCGATCAGGATGGCAATCAATTCTGCATCTGAAAGTGCAGATTTGCCTTTGAGAAGTAGCTTTTCTCTAGGCCTGTCTTCCTCCGCCAATGCAGATATTTTAATCGAATATTGATAGTCTTTCATAAACAGTCTTTAAAAGAAATTTTTCCTATGTTGGAAATTGTCCCTGTTTTTAAAAGTACATAATGCCAAAAAACTATGAAAGACCAAGTGCCTTCCAAGGGGCATATTAAACGTTTAAGTTTTTTTACTATGAACTAGATGAAACAAAAAAAGCCTTGGTGGAGTCACCAAGGCTGATTTCTTCTAAAATTTCTTTGTTAGGCTAGAGCGTTGACAAACTTGGTCAGTTTTGACTTTCTGTTGGCAGCGTTATTTTTATGAATGATATTCTTTTTTGCAAGTTTATCAATCATAGAGGTAACTGTTTTCAAAAGCTCTTGCGCTTCAACTTTGTCAGTAGCAGACTTCAATCTCTTGATGAAAGTTCTTGTAGTCTTGTGCTGATATCTGTTTCTCAAACGCTTGGCTTCGTTTGCACGGATTCTTTTTAATGCCGATTTGTGATTTGCCATATCCTTATATTACTTAATTTCTGTTAATACACCCTTACCCTAAACGGAGTGCAAATGTAATTGATTAATTTTGAAACACAATAGGATTTCCGAACTAAACCTAGTAAAGCCCATAAATCTGTGAGATTTTTCAGATTCCGCCGATAGGTTGCAAATGTAATACAATTTCATTTTACAGAAATGGAAATTATGATTATTTTTAGGAATGCGGAAATTTTTGATTCTGGGCTTAATTTTCATTTTTTCCATCCCCGATCTTGGGGCATGGGGATTCTTTGCCCACCGAAGGATCAACAGATTGGCAGTATTCAGCCTTCCCCCGGAAATGATCGGGTTTTTCAAAAGCAACATAGATTATATTACCGAAAATGCCATAAACCCGGATAGAAGGCGCTATGCAGTAAATGGAGAGGCGGAAAAACACTTTTTGGATGCAGACGCTTATGGGGACAGCGCAGTATATACCCTTCCAAGGTATTGGAATCAGGCTTTGGAAATTTTCACTGAAGAAGAATTGCGTGCCCATGGCATCGGTCCATGGAATGCCTACCATACCAAAATCCAACTGACAGAGGCTTTCAAAAGAAAGGATGTCAAAGCCATTCTCCGGCTATCGGCGGACCTTGGACATTACATTGCAGACATCAATGTGCCATTGCATACGACCAAAAACTATAATGGGCAGTTGACAAACCAATATGGAATCCATGCATTTTGGGAAAGCAGAGTTCCTGAATTGCTATCTGATGATTTTGATTTTTTTGTGGGCAAGGCCGAATACTTGGAAAAACCGCAACTTGAGGCTTGGGATGCAATTATCGTAGCGCATCTGGCTTTGGATTCAGTTTTGAATTTTGAAAAGACCTTGACTGAAAGCTTTTCTGAAGACAAAAAATACAGCTACGACGAAAGGGGCGGAATCAGCACCAAAGTCTATTCAAGGGATTTTACCATCGCTTACAACAACATGCTTTCAGGGCAAGTGGAAAGACAAATGCGTCGCTCTGTCAAAATGATCTCTGATTTTTGGTACACGGCATGGATAGACGCTGGTCAGCCTGATCTCAATTCCTTGATGAAAAACCCAATCGACTTAGAAGAAGAAAAAATAGAAAACCCTAAATCACTGAAAGTCCGTGACCACGAAGGCATGGCAAGCAGTGAAAATCCCGAGGAATTACGGAAATCTTTCTTCAGAAGTATGTGGAGGCCTTAAAAAATTGATATTGATAGATATTAGATATTGATAGATATTATTTTGAAAGTGTGATTACATGAGTTACCAAGAGGTCTGGTAGAAGAAGGTAACGCTAGCACATTGAGTATTTAAACCAATTCTTTTTTGGTAGAATTCAGGTAAAAACGGATCGCATCTCCCAATCTTTCAAAAGTCTGTCGAAAAACAGATTCATCTTCCTCCAAAAGAGTTACCCTAAAACCTCTCAGATCAGAACAGAAGGAGCTGATTGGAACCACACAGATATTGGCCGAGGCCAAAAGATAATACACAAAACGCTTATCCAAGGGCATGTCTTCTTCCTGAAGCCAGCTATCTAACAGCTCCTGTAACTTTTGATTGTTGATCGGCAAAAACTGCTGAGCATCCAAAAAAGTCTCATCAAACACCACCGTATTGTAAAATGCACCTTTGGTAGGATTGAATTTGATGCCGGGAATTTTTCCCAATATCTCTTCCATGATCCTGCTTCTTCTACCTATTTTCTCATTGGCGTCCTGCCTGTATTCAGTATACGCAGGATGGCTCATGATCTTTGGGATGGAAAGCTGGGGAAGGATAGTGGAGCACACTTCTATCATTTTTGCGTTTTCCAAAGTCTGACAAAATTTCGTGAATTCCTTGGAAGCATTCCTGTTGTAAAATTCCATCCAACCGCATCTCGAACCGGGCCAAGGAAACTCCTTGGAAATACCTTTCAGCGAAATTCCCGGCAAATCCCCTATCACTTCCGAAAGTGCAACGGCTTTCACGCCGTTGTACGTGATATTCTGATAGATTTCATCTGCTATTAATAGCAATTTGAATTCCTTGGCAATCTTCACAAAACCCTCCAAAACCTCTTTGGGGTAAACCATTCCTGTAGGATTGTCAGGATTAATGATCAATATCCCAACGATGGAAGGATTGTACTTGACTTTGTTGTATAGATCCTCCATGTCTGGAAGCCACTGATTATTCGGATCCAAAGTATAGGTAATCGGTGCGGTATTGGCATGTGCAGCCTCGGCCGAACTGTGGGTGCTGTAAGCTGGAGAGGGTCCAATGATCCTTGCCGTAGGTATGAGAAATTGATAAACTTTTGCAATGGCATCTCCAAGTCCGTTGAAAAATAAGATGTCCTCTGCTGTGATCTGAGAACCCCCTTTTTGGTTGTTCAATCCTGCCAAAAATTTCCTTGTTTCGAGAACACCTTTGGAATCTGCATACCCATATGTGCTATCTTGGCTTACAAGGTCAGACACTATTTCCTTCATCCAAGAGGGGACAATATTGTGCTTTTGGATGGGATCGCCGATGTTTTCCCATGTGATCTCATAGCCCAAAGCTTCAACCTGACGGGCTTTTTTGACTATGCCCCTGATCTCATAATTCAATTCTTCGGCTCCCGGCCTCAATAACAATGTCCTCATCATACTAGTATTTGGAAATCGGAAACAAATAAACAAAAAACGAAATGAATGATTGCGGATTCATTAAAAAAGATGCAACCTGATTAGAGTATTGCAAAAAATCAACCTTGAATTTATACCGGCAGTTAAACCAAATTATTAAGATAAAAGGTGTTGTTAGATCAACTTGCCCTTACTTTGTTACAAGAAATAAAGAAAATTGCCCTTATTCTGTTACAAGAATTGGTGAAACTACCCTTACTCTGTTACATGAAATTGCCGTAAAAGCCCCTTAGTAAGGATAAATTTTGATAGGATGAATCTATTTAAATTCTCAAATAAACGTCTGGATAAAAAATTCTAATTGCTGAAAAGCCAAAAGCTTGTATTTCAAATACAAGCTTTATATAAAAAACTCATATTCAGTATTTTAATCAAATAAAAACCTGACTCGGGGTAAAATAAAGCAATAAAAAAACCTCCAACCCACTGTCTCAGGTTGGAGGTTTTAATTTTCCTTCAAGCTGAAAATTTACTTCAACTTCTTATACTTAATCCTCTTCGGGGCCACATCACCAAGGCGCTTTTTCTTGTTTTCCTCGTAATCGGAGAAGTTACCTTCAAACCAATACACTTGCGAATCTCCTTCAAAAGCCAGGATATGTGTACATATCCTATCCAAAAACCACCTATCGTGGGAAATGACAACTGCACATCCTCCAAAATTTTCCAAGGCTTCCTCAAGTGCTCTGAGTGTATTTACATCCAAGTCATTGGTTGGTTCATCGAGCAAGAGTAAATTACCACCTTCTTTGAGTGTAATGGCCAAGTGCACACGGTTTCTTTCACCACCTGAGAGGATTCCCACTTTCTTCTCCTGATCAGATCCGGCAAAGTTGAACTTGCCGACATATGCACGGGCATTCATTTCTTTGTTGCCAAGCTTGATGATTTCATTTCCACCCGATATAGTCTCATACACGGATTTATTTGCATCAAGCCTGTCATGTTCTTGATCAACGTAGGCCAGCTTTACGGTCTCACCAACTTCAAAATAGCCAGCATCAGCTTTTTCCTGACCTGTGATCAATTTGAAAAGCGTGGATTTACCGGCACCGTTTGGACCTATGATGCCAACTATACCACCTTGCGGCAGGTTAAAGGACAAGTCATCGAAAAGTAATTTGTCACCATATGCCTTAGAAACGCCATTTACCTCAATGACTTTTGCTCCTAATCTTGGCCCAGGTGGAATATACAATTCAAGTTTAGCTTCCTTCTCTTTTCCTTCTTCGCTGATGAGTTTGTCATATGCACTTAGCCTGGCTTTTCCTTTAGCCTGACGGGCTTTTGGTGTCATGCGGATCCACTCAAGTTCCCGCTCCAAAGTCTTCTGTCTTTTGGATTCAGTCTTTTCTTCTTGTTTCAGTCGGTTTTGTTTTTGGTCAAGCCAAGAGGAATAATTGCCTTTCCAAGGAATACCTTCTCCCCTGTCGAGTTCTAAAATCCATCCGGCCACATTGTCAAGAAAATACCTATCGTGGGTTACGGCGATTACGGTCCCTTTATATTGTTGTAAATGCTGCTCGAGCCAAAGTACTGACTCAGCATCTAGGTGGTTGGTAGGTTCATCGAGAAGCAACACATCCGGTTCCATGAGTAAGAGCCTACAAAGCGCAACCCTTCTTTTTTCTCCACCTGAAAGGTTTCCAACGATGGCATCACTTGGAGGAAGGCGCAAAGCATCCATGGCTTTTTCTAACATGGTGTCCAATTCCCAAGCATTGGCTGCATCAAGTTTTTCCTGCACTTCACCTTGCTGGGTGATCAGTTTATCCATGGCATCCGGATCATCCATCAGGGCTGGGTCCATGAATTTTTCATTGATTTCTTCGAATTCTTTGAGTAATGCTACTGTAGAAGCCACTGCTTCTTCGACAATATCTTTGACGGTTTTTGTTGGGTCAAGCTTTGGCTCCTGCTCTAGCATCCCGACGGTATATCCTGGGGACCATACAACTTCACCCAAAAACTCTTTGTCTATACCCGCAATGATTTTTAGAAGGGAACTTTTTCCAGATCCATTTAGACCGAGAACTCCGATTTTGGCTCCGTAAAAAAATGAGAGATAAATGTCTTTCAGAACTTTTTTCTGTGGCGGGTAGATTTTGGACACACCGGCCATAGAAAATATGATTTTTTCAGCACTCATAACTGTTATTTGATTGATTTTGATACGATGATGGACAAAGATGGCAAAAAAAGACCTTTCTTAGGATAAATGCTTTTGAATTAATTAATTTGCAAAAAAGAAGGGTTACACCACAAACCAACCTATTAAAATCGCAATGGAGCATCCGTACGGGTACATTAAAGATAACAAGGTTTATCTCAGGGAATTTTTGAATCAGCCAGACAGGGTGATTGGAGAAGTAAAAGAAGACGAGGCGTCTACTATCAAGTATTTTGAGGACAGGTACACGACTCTCAAAGAAAAAATAGGGCTCCTCAAAAAAGACATTGAGGAGAACCAAAACAAAGGTTCTTTTCTAATGAAATTGATCCATCTAAAAGATTCCTTATTGGAATATGATGCTCTGGGTGATTTTATTCCTTTGATAGATGACCTGACGCAGCTTCAGGTTTATCTTGAAGATATCATTCAGAAAAACAGGGAGAAAAATCTTGAAATCAAACGTGGACTCATTTTGGAGGCGGAAGCTTTAAAAAACAGTACTGAATGGAAAGAAACCGCTGAGGAATTCAAAAATCTGAAAATGCGGTGGATCAAGACAGGTCCGGTAGAAAAGGAATTTGAAGAGGAAATGGAGGAGACCTTCAATACGGCAATTGATACCTTTTTTGAAAATAGAAAGAACTTTTTTGAGGACATGGCCGTTCAGGCCGAAGTAAACATTAAAATTTACGAAAAACTTGTCCTTGAGGCAAGGTCAGCATTTGACAACCCTGATGCAAAACGTGCGTTTGAAATTTCCAAACGTATCCAAAAGGAATGGAAAGCTGCCGGTCGGGTACCAGCAGAAAAAAGACAGCCCCTTTGGGATGAGTTTTCCAAAATAAACAACAGGATTTTCAGCCGATTCCGCAGGACGATGGAAACAGGTCCCCAGATGAAACCTTGGGAACTGATGAAAAAACTAGAGTCCATGACCGAGGAAATGAAAAAGCTTGCCTATTCGGAAACCAATCCTGATGTAGTTTCTGCAGCCAAAAGGTTGCAGGCAGAATGGAAAAAACTTCCGCAGCGTAAACCAAAAGAAGCCAATCTAATCATGCGTTCTTTTATTTTCTTTTCAGAGATAGTTTTTGAAAAATTGTTCTTGGAAAGATTGGCATTATCCAAATATGAGGACTTCAATCAAAAAGACAGGGTTGAGCAAAAACGAATTAAATCAGCCATTTTAAGGGATTTGATTCATCGTGATGAAAGTGAATTGGCGACCGTAAAGGACAATGCCGAGAATTTCAGAACAAATGAGGAAGATTTTGAAGTCATGATGAGAAGAAAAATAGGCACATTTAAAAGAAAAATAGATGTGAAAACTTTCATTCTCAAAGAACTTTTAAATAAATAATAAGTTAACATTGAAAATTTAAAACAATTTCTATTTTTGCAGACCGCTAAGGCTGTAAACATTTAAAACTCACACTATGTATTGGACACTAGAACTTGCGTCATATCTTGAAGACGCACCATGGCCTGCTACTAAAGACGAATTGATAGACTATGCAATCCGTTCAGGTGCTCCTCTGGAAGTTGTTGAAAACCTCCAAGAATTAGAGGATGACGGGGAGCCCTACGAAAATATCGAGGAAATTTGGCCTGATTATCCGACAAAAGATGACTTCTTCTTTAATGAAGACGAATATTAAAAAAGCCCATTTTCTGGGCTTTTTTTTATAAACCCAATACTGCTTTGAGTTTTGGTAATCCGGATTTACTCACAGGGATACTTTCCCCGCCCTTCAGCTTCAATAAGTAACCTTCTTTTTCATAGGGTTCAATCTTGGTGATTTCCGAGATATTGACCAAATATGAGCGATGTACCCGCACAAATTGGGAAGGATCAAGTGATTTTTCATAAAATGAAAGCGTCTTGTTTTTCAAAAATTTTCCTTCTTTGGTGAAGATATTCACATAATCATCATTGGCCTCAAGGTATTTGATATCATGGACCGGAATGATTTTGATGTCATTTTTCACTTTTAATACTACCCTATTTGCTGACTCCTGAAAACTCCCTTCATTTTTGACCGAATTAATAGCCTCTATGTTATTGCCTAATTGCAGAAATTTTTCTAATGACTTTGCAAACCGGGATTTGGAATATGGCTTCAACAAGTAATCTATCGCATGGGCATCAAATGCCTTGAGTGCATAGGCATCAAAAGCCGTTGAAAAAATCACCGAAGGCGGATGATCCAATAATTCCAGCAATTCAAATCCTGTGAGTTTGGGCATTTGTATATCCAGAAAAATCAAATCAGGGCTATATTCCTGAATAGCTTTCAAACCCTCAAAGCCATCATGACAGACTTTTTGAACTTCAAATTGAGGATAGTCGGACAGGTATTCTTTGACCAACTCTGTTGCCAATGGCTCATCATCTATGATCAAAACCTTAATCATTTCTTTGGGGAATTTTTAGATTTACGGTATATACTTTTTCTGACACTTGGGTTTCTAATAGGTCATTCCTTCCAAACATCAAATATAGCCTCCTTTTGACTGCGTCAAGGCCAAATCCTGCCCCTTTTGCGGGGCCTGCTTCAAGATCAAAAGGATTTGACAAACTCACCAACAGGTAATTATTTTCGATTTCAAATTTCAATTTAATCAAAACATCACCCGTAACCCCATAGAGTCCATGCTTGATGGAATTCTCCAAAAGAGGTTGAATCATAAGAGGAGGTACTTTCGCTGTCATTACTGTTCCATCAGCTATAAAGTCTACATTTAACCGGTGTCCAAAACGTACCTTTTCTATCTCCAGATATAGGTCAAGGTATTCCTTTTCTTCAGAGACAGTCAGCCAATTTTGGTCATCTTTCTTGATGGTTCCTCTAAGAAATTCCGCCAACTGTAGAACCATTTCCCTCGCCTTCTCTGGTTGATTTTTGATCAAAGCACTGATGGAGTTGAGGCTGTTAAATAAAAAATGTGGTTGTAACTGCTGACGCAAATGATAGAGTTCAGCATCTTTTGCCATCTGATTGATCTTTTCCTGACGCTCTTTGGTTTTGAGTTGATCCTCAATTTTGGCATTGAATACCAAAAGTGCCGCCCATGAAACAAATAAAATGAAGGCTAACAATCCCTTGACAAGCATAACATATTCCACAAAATCCAGGTATTCTCCCTCACCAATAAATAATCTTAGAAGATAAACTCCTGAAAACACCAAACCCGATGAAAGAATCCATCCAGCATTTAGGACAACCCAACCCTGCGACCGCTTCGGAAGATAATATTTGAATACATTCTCCAGTAGCCAAAATCCAAATAAAACCAATATTGTATGAACCGTAGCGTCTATCAATGCAGGTTTTATGGGAAATCCATAAAATGAAATCAGATAGGCCAAAGCCACTATCCAGATCAGGACAGCAGCTAAGGCTTTTAACCAATCAAAATTTTTGCGGGAGACAAGATTTTTCAGCATCTGACTTCTCGATTAGAAAGATTTGATTTCCAAGCCTCCAAATATCACAGATCCATATATTCTTAAAACTTTGGTTCCATCTGTCGGAGTCTGAGGATACATTCTTTTGTCTTCAATGCCTGCGAAGATATTGGTCACATTGATCTGAAGGTCCCAATGCGGTGGCACAATCAGTTTTACGCCTCCAAATGCAACCTCGATATTGATAATAGCCCCATCAGCAAGGTCTGCCTGAGAAAGGTCTATGTCAGTTCCACCGAAAATCGCGGAGATTTTGCCACCCATGAAGTTTTTGGACAACACTCGTTTTTCTATACCAGTAAATAAAGCCTGAGCATTGATAGTGTCACCATTATCGGTGAAGGGTATACTTTGCGGCTTTGCGAATGTGGCATTTGTCTGCTCGGTAGATGTTCCAAATGGTTTGTCAGACTTATTGTAAGTCTTGAAGAAATCACCGGTGAATTTGTTCCTGTCACTATTTCTTTTCAATATCAAGAAAATGCCTAGCACGATCAGTCCAATAGGAATAAGGAATGGCTGAATTTCAACGGGGATTCCAAGTTCTTTTTTGACCAAAAAGAAAGCTCCGAACAACAACATAAATACTCCGAAGCCACTCTGAAAATTATGTTTGATCAAACTGACTATACCGATCGCGATGAATATCATCGGCCAAGAGAAAACCCAACCGGGAAACCAGAAGCCCATAGCTTTCAGTAATAGAACACCGCCTATAGCGAGAATGATGATACCTGCTGTCAGGTCATTGTTTTTAGAGGAAAATTTGTTCTTTGCCATGATTGAAATTGGTTTAATACTATTGATTTGATGATGACAAAGCTATACCATGGGTTAAAAAAAGCGGAATGGAAATAGGTTACCGCCCGTGGATTCTCGGTGAATGTCGGAAATTACTAGGTAAACGGGATTTAAAGATTTCGCTTTTTGATCAAAAAGTCGGCGTAAATCATATCATCGGGACTTGTGATTTTGATGTTTTCAAGATTTCCAGATATCAACTCTACTTGCCATCCCTGATGCTCATATACGGTGGCATCATCTGTAAAATGGTACAATTCAGTTACATCAAATGCTTTTTTAATTTTGGACAGCAAAAAAGTTTGAGGTGTCTGTACCAACCTAAAATTTTGCCTTTCTTGAAAAAATGACTTCCCATCATCGGTCAATTTTCTAAGGGAATCTTTTAGTGCAACTACCGCAATGGCTGAACCGGATTTTTCTGCGACCACAAAACTGTCAATTATTACATCAGGATTTACAAAAGGCCTTACACCATCGTGTATGGCAACAATTCCCTGATCTTCATTGATTGAGTTTAAGCCATTTTTGACTGATTGAAACCTGCTGTTTCCTCCTCTAATTATAGAATGGGGGATTTCGAAATTATACTGATCACACAAATTTTCCCAAAAATCAAAGTCACCTTCAGGAATCACCAAAATCAATTGGATGTCCGAAATAGTATGGTAAAAAACCTCAAGCGTATGCATGAGAATGGGCTTTACTCCAATTTCTAAATATTGTTTGGAAATATGCGCTCCCATTCGGGTACCGCTTCCTCCTGCTACAATGATGGCGAATTTTTTCATTTTGCAATTTGGTTGCCAAAAGTAAAGTATTCTTTGTTTCCCTGTTTTATCACAAGATCAAAAAATAATTAACAATAAAAAAAGGCTCTTTCGAGCCTTTTTTTTAGTTTAGAGAATCAACATCGCATCCCCGTAGGAGAAGAAGCGGTATTTTTCTTTGATTGCTTCTCTGTATGCTTTCATCACCAAGTCGTATCCTCCAAATGCCGAAGTTGTCATCAACAAAGTTGATTCAGGTAAATGGAAATTGGTAATCAATGAATTTGCTATTTTGAAATCATAAGGAGGGATGATAAACCTGTCTGTCCATCCGCTACTTACCTTCAACCTGTTATTTGCTGTGACAGAAGATTCGATGGTTTTCAAAGTTGTAGTACCCACAGCCACTACCCTTTTCTTGCTATCTAATGCTTCATTCACAAATTCGACGGTCTTTGGTGGGATGTCATAATTTTCAGAATCCATTTTATGTTTGGTCAAATCTTCCACATCCACTTGTCTGAAAGTACCAAGACCTACGTGTAAAGTGATTGGGCAAACCTCAACACCTTTAAGCTCTAGTCTTTTCAACAAATGTGGTGTAAAGTGAAGACCTGCGGTAGGCGCCGCAACAGCACCGACGTGTTTAGCAAAAATGGTCTGGTATCTTTCCCTATCTTCAGTTTCGACCTTCCTTTCGATGAACTCCTTCAAAATCGGCGTTTCACCCAAAGTATCAATGGTCTTATAAAATTCCTCATCGGTACCATCAAACAAAAATCTGATGGTTCTTCCGCGAGAAGTGGTATTGTCAATTACCTCGGCTACCAAGTCACTGTCACCAAAATAAAGCTTGTTACCAACCCTGATTTTTCGGGCAGGATCTACCAACACATCCCAAAGTCTCAGGTCTTGATTCAGTTCTCTCAAAAGAAAAACCTCGATTTTTGCACCTGTTTTTTCTTTGTTACCGTACAACCTTGCAGGGAAAACTTTGGTGTTGTTCATAACGAACACATCACCGTCTCCAAAATATTCGATGATGTCTTTGAAAATACGGTGCTCTATTTCACCTGTTTTCCTATTAACCACCATCAGTCTGGACTCATCTCTATTAGGTGTGGGATATAAAGAAATTAATTTTTTGGGGACGTCGAATTTAAAGTCGGATAACTTCATAGGTTATGAATATGATATGCTAATTGCTTGGTCTTAATTTAAGATTTAAAAACCGCAAAGTTAAAAATAAAAATCCCGAAATCTACTTATATTGCCAATTACTTTTAAAACAACTTCTTAGACGTGATATTTCTGAAATTAACCTGGGAAAGCTTGAGGTTTGCGATGCAGGCACTCAAATCCAACTTAACAAGAACCATACTTTCCTTATTGGGAGTAACAGTGGGGATTTTTGCGATCATCGCTGTTTTCACTTTGGTAGATTCTCTGGAAAAAAACATCAAATCGAGTTTTAGCTTTTTGGGAAATAACGTTGTCACGATCAACCGAATTTATTATGTAGGGGGACCTGACCGTCCCTGGTGGAAATACTTGAGAAGACCTTATAATACCTATGGGGAATACACATTCCTTAAAGATAAGCTCAAAAATACCGAAGCGGTTTCTTTTTCTGCGGGATCAAGATCTACAGTTCAATTTGGAAGTAACTCTTTTAAGGGAGCTAACCTTAGCGGCGTGACATTTACTTACAAAGACGTATATGATGTGCCGGTAGAGTCGGGTAGGTTTTTTACAGAATCCGAAATTAATGCCTCAAGAAATGTGGCCATCATTGGTGAAAAAATTTCGAAAACTCTATTTCCCAATTCCGACCCAATAGGAAAAGAAATAAAAATTAAAGGAGGAAAGTTTGTTGTCATCGGTATATTCGAATTGGAAGGAGAAGGACTTTTTGAAATCGCCTCCAAAGATGAAGCTGTAATGATCCCTTATGGGAGTTTTACAAAATTGTTTTTTGTGGGCAAAAACGGAATAGAACCGAGTATTGCCATCAAAGGATTGGATAGCGATATTGGAATGGTGGCTCTCGAAAATGAGATCATTGGCTCTTTGAGAGCCAAAAGAGGTTTGAAACCTACAGAAGAGGATAACTTTTCTCTTAACAAATCGGAATTTATCATGAATACCATCGGATCTATCTTTGACGTGATCAGTGCGGCAGGATGGGTGATCGGAGGATTTTCAATTTTGGTAGGCGGATTCGGAATTGCCAATATCATGTTTGTATCTGTAAAAGAAAGAACCAACATCATTGGCATCCAAAAATCCCTTGGTGCAAAAAATTATTTCATTCTTTTCCAGTTCCTATTTGAGGCCATTTTCTTGAGTTTGATAGGAGGATTTGCAGGAATAATAATCGTTTACGGTTTGACATTTATTCAATTGGGCTCATTGGAGTTGGTATTGTCATTCAAAAATATAGTCCTCGGGTTGGGAATTTCTTCGATTATCGGGGTAGTATCGGGAATTGTGCCGGCAACACTTGCAGCAAGGCTCGATCCGGTGGAAGCCATCAGGGCAGCTTAAAATTTAGAGTTAGAAAAATCAAAAGCCCCCATAAAGTCTAAACTTTGTAGGGGCTTTCTTATGTATTAAACCCAGAGGATTAAAACCTCCTTTGCCTATTCTTCCCCTTTTTCCTGTTTCAGAGCGACAACTCCCAATCCGGCTTTTTCTTTAATTTTCTTTTCAAGTTCTTCCATCAGTTCTGGATTGTCAAGCAAAATCGCTTTTACCGAATCTCTTCCCTGTCCCAATTTGTTTCCTTCGTAAGAGAACCAAGAACCTGCTTTCTTGATGATTTCAAACTCAACACCGATATCAATGATTTCGCCGACTTTGGAAATACCCTGACCATACATGATGTCAAATTCTACCACTTTGAACGGTGGTGCTACTTTGTTTTTTACAACTTTCACCTTTGTTCTATTTCCCAAAATGTTGTCTGCACCTTCTTTGATCTGTCCGATCCTTCTAATATCAAGTCTTACGGATGCATAGAATTTTAATGCGTTACCACCTGTAGTAGTTTCAGGATTACCAAACATCACCCCGATTTTATCTCTCAATTGGTTGATAAAAACACAGGCACAACCTGTTTTATTGATTGCTCCGGTCAATTTTCTCAGAGCCTGAGACATCAATCTTGCCTGAAGACCCATTTTGCTGTCACCCATTTCTCCTTCAAGTTCTCCCTTTGGTACCAAGGCAGCCACCGAGTCAATCACGATGATATCGATAGCTCCTGAACGGATCAGGTGCTCGGCGATCTCCAATGCCTGTTCACCGTTGTCAGGTTGGGAAATCAGCAAATTTTCAGTATCAATGCCCAACTTCTCTGCATAACTTTTATCAAAAGCATGCTCAGCATCAATAAAAGCGGCAAGACCTCCTGCCTTCTGAGCCTCTGCAATGCAGTGTAAAGTCAGAGTGGTTTTACCTGAAGATTCTGGTCCGTAAATCTCTGTCACTCTTCCTCTAGGAATTCCTCCGATACCCAAAGCCATGTCTAATCCCAAAGATCCTGTGGAAATAGCCGGGATGTCCTGAACTTTGTTGTCACTCAATTTCATGACAGTTCCCTTGCCGTAGGTTTTTTCCAGCTTATCAATCGTCAGCTGAAGTGCTTTTAATTTCTCAGTGTTTACGCTCATAATTGAATATTTTCAATACTTTGATTTGAATTTGTTAAATTATTGATTGATTATTGGAGCCCGAACACTTCCAAAAAGGAATACGTATTTATACTTTCCGGCACCAAAAATCCGTATTATTAAATATATCGCTAATATTGAAATAAGAATTGAAAACCTTTTGGTAGAAGAAAAAAATAAATGAAAAATAGGTTCATAAAGTCAGTAATTGTCACAATATTTTTTCTCTCCATTTGGCATTCTGGTTTTTCGCAAAAAAACACTGCATTTCAGAATGGAGAAGAACTGCTTTTTAAAGTAAGTTACGGTTTTTTTGATGCTGCTGAAGCCAAAATGGTTGTCAACAAGGAAATTTCAACCATTAATGATATCCCAACTTACAAAATCGATGTATATGGACAAACACTTGGCGTTTTCAAGCTTTTTTATGTGAAAGACAATTGGGGAAGCTATATCGATACCGCCAAAATGATCCCCTACAATTCATATAGACATATCGAGGAGGGCAGGTACCGCAAACATGAACGGGTAACTTTTGACCACAAAAAGAAAAATGCCCATGTGAAATTATATGACCGGGACAACCAAAATATAATTGATTCAAAAGATTATCCGATCCCTTCTCAGGTCCAGGACATTGTGAGTGGATTTTATTTTTTAAGGACCCTCGATTTTAAAAAATACAAACCCGGTGATACGATCCACCTCGTTGGATTTTTTGATAAAGAGATATATAACGTAAAATTAATATTCAAGCGTAAGGAAAAGATCGAAACAAGCCTTGGGAAATTTGAATCTTATGTTTTGGTGCCTATCGTACCCAAAAATAAACTATTCCGGGGAGACCATCCTGTGACAGTATGGGTGTCTGATGACCAAAACAAAATCCCCCTAAGAATAAAAGCAAAACTGATGATCGGTTCATTAGACATGGAAATCATGGAAGCAAAAAATTTACGTAATAATTAATTTACAGTCAGTTAACATTGGATTAACATTCAAGGCCTTCAGAAAAATTTTATGTTGTATTTGAGGCCTTTGACATTATTAAAACATTTTTTTGTGGTGCCTTTTTATAAATTAGCACCACATTAGCGAAAAATTAACCCGCTATTTACTCATGAGTGAGAAACAAAAAATCAAAATCCTAGTAGTTGATGACGAACCAGATATCATTGATATTCTGACATATAACCTGAAAAAAGAAGGATATGAAGTCGAATCAGCAGAAGACGGAATAAAGGCTGTAAAAATTGCAGCAAAATTCCATCCCGACGTCATCTTGCTTGACATCATGATGCCTAATCAAGACGGCGTCGAAACCTGTCGGCAAATCAGAGAAAATCCAGAACTTAAAGGAACCTTCATCATTTTTTTGACTGCAAGAGCGGAAGAGTATTCTGAAGTGGCTGCCTTCGATGTCGGAGCTGATGATTACATCACCAAGCCTATTAAGCCAAGAGCCTTGATGAGCAGAATTGCCGCACTTTTTAGACGTGAGTCCAAAAAAGAAAATGAAGTTGCTCAAATCAAAATCAAAGACCTCATCATTGACAGGACGAGTTATACCATTGACAAAAGCGGTAAGACCATCACCCTTCCAAAAAAAGAATTTGAATTGTTGTATTTTCTTGCCAAAAACCCGAATATAGTTTTCAGTAGAGATGATTTATTGCAGAATATCTGGGGTACAGATGTTTTTGTATTGGCAAGGACTGTCGATGTTCATATCAGAAAAGTACGTGAAAAAATCGGAGAGGACTATATCACTACTGTAAAGGGAGTAGGTTATAAATTCGAATTGAATTAAAAATATGCTTACCACATCAAGGGGTATTTCATTGATTTTGGCATTGGCTATCTCCGCCCTGACATTGGCCTTTCTATTGTTATTGGATGAAGCCACCCCTACTGTGCTGATCGTCGCTGGTGGTATTTCTTTTTCTGTTGCTTATATTTTGACCAATATCACGCTTGAGTTTTTGGTTTTCAAAGAGATCAGTAATATCTACAGTGTCCTGGAAAAGATCCAGAAAAAAGACTATTCCAACATTCCTGAAAAGTCTGACAAGCTGTCAATTTCTCCTTTGAGAAGAATCAATACTTCGATCAATATCTATGCACAGACAAAGAATAA
The DNA here is from genome assembly GCF_023502205.1 of Aquiflexum sp. TKW24L. Taxonomy (GTDB): domain Bacteria; phylum Bacteroidota; class Bacteroidia; order Cytophagales; family Cyclobacteriaceae; genus Cognataquiflexum. The sequence goes on from NZ_JAMFLG010000013.1 coordinate 61,213, forward strand.
GGAAATAGAAGCTCTGCAAAAAAATGCCGTTTTCAGAAGGGAATTCATCGCCGATATTTCCCATGAATTGAAAACGCCGATTTTTGCTGCCCAAGGCTATATCCATACTTTGCTTGACGGAGCAGTGGATGACAAATCTGTCAGATTAAAATTCTTAAAACGTGCAGCAAAAAGCCTAAATGCTTTAGATAAGCTGGTCCAGGACCTTCTTACACTCAATCAGATGGAAAGCGGAGTCGTCAAATTTCATTTTGAAACCTTTGACTTAAAAGATGTGATCCATGAAGTCATTGAAGACTTAGAACACAAAGCTGCAAAGCGGGACATGCTGATCCGATTTTTTTATGACAAAGAAAAAACTTTCAAAACCGTTGCCGATAAAGATAAAATTTTTCGGGTTTGCCAAAACCTGATTTCAAATGCCATCAAATATAACAATGACGGCGGGGAGGTAGAAGTCCACCTCAAAACCCACAAAAGCCAAGTCACAGTCGAGGTAAAAGACAATGGAAAAGGAATCGCACCTGATGACCTGAAACGTATTTTTGAAAGGTTTTACAGGGTGGAAAAAAGCAGGTCACGTGAAAGGGGTGGAACAGGGCTTGGACTTTCCATCGTCAAACATATCCTAGAAGGTCATAAAAGCAAAATCTCCGTCAGCAGCACTTTGGGCAAAGGTTCTATATTTAGTTTTGAATTGCCACTTGAAAAAGCTCCCGTTCAGACTGTCCTAAAAAGTCTGAATTCATTGTTTGTCTGAAACCAGAACTGTCGGTCATACTACAAATTGTCCATAAAGGTCATCCAAGGTTTTATTCAAATCATCTGTCAATCCTCCATGCGGCCTTGAAGTCTGTATCATAGAACTGCGCTGCGCTGTCAGCCACCTGAATCTTGAAGCGGGGTCCATCTCTGCTATGGGACTTCCAGATTTTGTCCCCTCACATATTTTGGTAAATGAGTCCAAATAATCACAGAGCAATGCCAAATCAACCTCAGGATCCAAAGCCAATAACTTACCCTCTTCTAAATAAATCCTGCTTTCTAAAAAATTCTCTTTTTTAGAACATAGAATCACGCCAACATTGACAAATTCCTCACGCTCCACCCGCGGAACTACACGGATGACCGCATACTCATATAAGTGTTTGCCTTGCATCTTGCGCTTCTTTTACAAATACATCTGAATGTTCCATTCTGAGTGAAAGGAATTGTTTATACACTGTCCTTGCTTCTTCAGCTGTTTCCACGTCCCGAGAAGCCAAAAGCCATTCATCAGGAATAGCTTCAATCAAAGTATTGACCTGATCCATTTTTAATTTTTCTTTGAATTCCTGATTAACTTCCTCCAACTTATCCGCATACGGCAAAAGCACGTGATCCTTGATGGAAGGAAACGGTCCGGTGGCGTGTCTCTCCCAATTGTCCCAAGAATGGTGAAACAAAAATGCCGCCCCATGGTCAATCAACCAAAGTTCACGCTTCCAGATCAGCATATTGGTATTGCGGAAAGTCCGGTCTACATTGGTAATCAAAGCATCAAGCCACACAATCTTGGAAGCTAGCAATCCATCTACTTTGGAAGCTCCGGGGTCGAAAGTCAGTGCTTTGGATAAAAAGTGCAAACCCAGATTGAGTCCTTGACTGCCCTTCAGCAAATCCTGGATTTCCTCATCACCTTCGGACCTGCCAAATGCCTCATCGAGGTAAGCAAACACCAATTCCGGAACTTTCAGCCCAAGCATCCTTGCGATTTCCCCACCTAACAATTCGGATATCAGTGCCTTTTCCCGCTGTCCAGCACCACGGAACTTGAGCACATAATCAAACCCATCATCCGCTTCTGCCAATGCCGGCAATGAACCCCCTTCACGCAAAGGCATCACATAGCGCATCACGTTGACAATTCGGAGAAGGTAATTTTGAAAAATTTTATCCATGATAATTTCATTAGGAAGATTTCAGCTTGTAAAGTTATTAGAACAGGTAGAAAATCAGTCAAGTGAGAATATTTAAATAAAGAAAAATAGAAATCAATTCAGGTGCTCTCCAAAACAATCTTCTGGCATAATTTTTTGCACTCATATTAATTATCTAATTTTGCATCCCTATTTGGGAGAAAAAGAGCATGAAAAAAATTGATTTTAAGGACCTTATTCTGTTTGAAAGCGAGGATTACCTTGTCATCAATAAGCTTCCGCATCTATCGACTTTGGACGACAGACACGAGGCGCAGAATATCTTGGACCTCGCCAAACAGTATATCCCGGATGCCCAAGTTTGCCACAGACTCGACAAGGAAACCTCAGGTTGTCTCGTCATCGCCAAAAATCCTGAAGCTTACCGAAACATCGCCATCCAGTTTGAAGACAGGAAAGTAAATAAAATCTACCATGCAGTCGTGGAAGGCATTCACGAATACAAAGAGGTAATGGTGGACAAGAAAATCCACGCAAATAATAAAGGTATCGCCAAATTGACCAAGGATGGCAAACCGGCCCAGACCATTTTCAATACAGTCAAAACCTATTACGCCCACTCTCTGATCGAGTGCAAACCGATAACCGGAAGACTTCATCAAATCAGGATTCACCTTGCCTATCTGAGATCCCCGATTTGTGGCGATGAAACTTATGGGGGCAAACCGGTGTATCTATCCGCACTTAAGCGACGATTCAATCTCAAAAAAGGGACTGACGAATTGCCCATTATGCAGCGGGTGTCGCTCCATGCCTATTCAATTGGATTTAAAGGAACCAAAGAAGAGAGAATAGAGGTGGTCGCTCCTTACCCAAAAGACTTTGACGTTTTGGTCAAACAATTGGAGAAAAACGCCTAACTCAAAGAAAATGTGGGCAATAAATTTGTTTCTTTTGCAATAAAAAGAAATTACTTCTATCTTTGTGTCCCTTTTTGAGGGTGAAGTATATTTAACAAGCTAATAATTAAACATTTACACAGTGGATACATTAAGCTACAAGACCAAATCAGCGAATGCTGCTACTGTAGAGAAGAACTGGGTGGTAGTGGATGCCCAGGCTGCAGTATTAGGTAGATTTGCGAGTGAGGTTGCAAAAATCTTGAGGGGTAAGCACAAGCCTTACTACACCCCTCATGTTGACTGCGGAGACAACGTGATTGTCATCAATGCAGAGAAGGTAAGGCTGACCGGCAGAAAGATGGACGAAAAAATCTATGTTCGCCACACAGGCTACCCAGGCGGGCAGCGTATTTCTACACCAAAATTGTTGAAAGCGAAATCGCCTTCAATATTGGTGGAAAAAGCTGTCAGAGGTATGCTTCCAAAGACCAGACTTGGAAGCCAACTGTACAGAAATCTGTTCGTTTACAATGGTCCTGAGCATCCTCATGCTGCACAGCAACCAAAAGAACTCAAATTCTAATCCTAGGATACATGGAAATCATCAATACAATAGGTAGAAGGAAGACATCAGTCGCCAGAATCTACATGCAACCAGGAAAAGGAGAGATCTCTGTAAATAACAGAACGATCGAAACTTATTTCCCTTTTGAACTACACCAGATCATCGTCAAGCAACCATTGGCACTCGTAGGTGTTGAAGGGACTTATGACATCAAAATCAATTTAGACGGTGGTGGTATCACAGGACAAGCTGAAGCAGCAAGGATGGCAATATCCAGAGCGCTTTGTGAGTTCGATGCCGAACACCGATCAGCTTTGAAAAAAGAAGGTTTCCTTACAAGAGATCCAAGAATGGTCGAGCGTAAGAAGCCGGGACGTAGAAAAGCAAGGAGGAAATTCCAGTTCTCCAAACGTTAATCAGGAATTCTTTGAATTTTATATCGTAACTATATTTATTAATGGCACAAATAGAATATAAAGACTTACTGGATGCTGGTGTTCACTTTGGACACTTGACGAGAAAGTGGGATCCAAGAATGGCCCCGTATATCTTCATGGAGAAGAACGGTATCCATATCATTGACCTAAACAAAACGCTTGTTTGCCTCGAAGAAGCATCCAACGCAATCAAGCAGATCGTACGCTCAGGAAAAAAAGTAATGTTCGTCGCTACTAAAAAGCAGGCGAAAGACTTAGTGGCTGATGAAGCAAGAAGACTCAACATGCCTTTCGTAACTGAAAGATGGCTGGGTGGAATGCTAACCAACTTCGCTACTATCCGCAAATCGTTGAAAAAAATGTCTACCATCGACAAAATGATGAAAGAAGACGCTTATACTAACCTTGCGAAAAAAGAGCGTTTGATGATCACAAGACAAAGAGAGAAAATGGAAAGTGTGTTGGGCGGTATCGCTGACCTGACTAGACTTCCTGCTGCTCTTTTTATCGTAGACATCAAAAGAGAACACATTGCGATCGCAGAAGCACAAAAGCTTGGTATCCCTGTATTCGCTTTGGTAGATACCAACTCTAACCCAAATGAGGTGGAGTTTCCAATCCCTGCCAATGACGATGCATACAAATCCATCTCTTTGTTGATCAAAGCGTTCGGTACAGCTATCGAAGAAGGCCTTTCCGAGAGGAAAAGAGACAAAGAAGATGCTAAACTTACCGAAGAGGAAGAAGCAAAGAAAGCTGTCGACGCAGAGACACAAGAGTAATCCACTTTGATATACTGATTACAAAAATTGAACACAAGGTCTCGCCCTGTGTTCAATTTTTTGTTTAATATGAAATTCTTAAATAAATAAAAGACAATAACAATGGCTATTACTGCACAAGAAGTAAACAAACTGAGACAAATGACAGGTGCCGGTATGATGGACTGTAAAAAAGCCCTTACCGAAGCTGAAGGTGATTTCGAGAAAGCGATTGACATCCTTAGAAAAAAAGGTCAGAAAGTTTCAGCTTCAAGAGCTGACAGAGAAACCAAAGAAGGTACCATCGTCACTCACGTAAGTGCTGACGGAACTGTCGGTACATTGCTTTCATTGACTTGCGAAACTGACTTTGTTGCCAAAAACGAAGGATTCGTAAACTTCGCAAATGAATTGTTGACTATCGCAACGAGCAACCATTCTGCCTCAACAGAAGAAATTCTTGCCCTTCCATATGAATCAATCACTGTTCAGGACAAGATCATCGAAATGACCGGAAAAATCGGTGAGAAGATCGAAATCTCTCATTATGAAGTTATCAAAGGTGAAACTGTTGTTCCTTATATCCACTCCAATGGTAAATTGGGCGTATTAGTTTCTTTGGTAAACACCAAAGGTACTGACGTAGAAGAAGCTGGAAAAGACGTAGCGATGCAAATCGCAGCCATGAATCCTGTAGCAGTGGACAAAGACGGCGTAGACGCTTCAACTGTCGAAAGAGAAATTGAAATCGGTAAAGATCAAGCAAGACAAGAAGGCAAGCCTGAAGAAATGTTGGAAAAAATCGCTTTGGGTAAATTGCAGAAGTTCTACAAAGAAAGCACCTTGCTAAGCCAGGTTTTCGTAAAAGACAATGCAAAAACCATAGCCCAATACCTTGATGGTGTAAGCAAAGGATTAACAGTTTCCGCTTTCAAAAGAGTTACTATTGGTTAATAGGTCCCGATAGCAGGATGGTTAATTGGTTATTAAATAATGAGAACCTTCGGTCAAAAGCCGAAGGTTTTTTTATTCGAACAATTTAAAAACAGGATTGGGAACGTGTGCTGCCTCAAAAAGCTTGGCCATTTCTTTGATCAGTTCAGGATTCGAATCGGCCACGTTTCGGGATTCCGAAGGATCATCTTTTAGATTGTACAATTCAATGAGAGCATTCTTGTCTTTTTTGACGTTGAGCCTTAACGCTTTCCAGTCTCCTTTTCGGATTGCCTGCCTGCCTCCTAATTCGACAAATTCCCAATAAAGGTAATCATGCTGTTTTTGAGCTGACTCACCTTTTAAAGTGGAGACAAATGAAATCCCGTCAATGTTACTTTCAATTTTTTCACCTACTATCTCAGCTAAGGTGGGTAAGAAATCCCAAAAGGCCGAAACGTGTTCAGTCCGTGTTCCAGGTTTTGTTTTACCCGGCCACTTCACAATCAGTGAAGTCCGGATTCCTCCTTCATATAAATCCCTTTTGTACCCTCTTCTCCCTGCATTGCTTTGGAAAAAATCCGGGTCGTTGCCGCCTTCTTGATGTGGTCCGTTGTCAGAAGCAAAAATGATAAGGGTATTTTCGGTCAGTCCGAATTCTTCGAGTTTTTGGATAATCTCTCCGACCTGCCTGTCCAATTGCTCCACCATGGAAGCATATACGGCTCGGGGATATTCCACTGATTGATAACCAGGGATAATGATATCCGCACCGTAGTCATGTCCTTTGGGCGCGAGATATGGTTTTTCATCCCCAAATTTTTCTCTATACTTTTTCAATAAAATAGTGTCGGAAGTCGCCAACTCGGCATGGGGTATCACCATGGGCACAAACATGAAGAATGGCTTGTCTTTATGGTTTTCAATAAATTTCAAAGATTCTACATGAATCACATCAGGCGCATAGGTGGATTTTTTGGTCCAGTCATTGCCTTCAAGCATCATCTTTTGTTTATTGTCCCAAAGGTATTCAGGATAGTAGCGGTGGGCATAGCGTTGACAATTGTACCCAAAAAACCTGTCAAAACCCTGATTGTTGGGATCGCCCGTGGTTCCGATAAAACCCAATCCCCACTTGCCAAAAGCCCCGGTGGCATAGCCAGCCTTTTTCATCATTTTGGGAATGGTCATAATGCTATCTGGCATCGGATATTGCCCTTCAGGTTGTACTTCAAAATTCCCCCTGATCGGAGTATGTCCGGTATGCAAGCCTGTCATCAAAGCGGACCGCGATGGTGCGCAAACAGTTGCTCCGGAATAGTGATTGATAAACAGCATTCCCTCGCCTGCCAGCTTATCGATACTTGGGGTTTCGATTTTAGTTTGACCCGTTACTCCCAAGTCTCCATAGCCAAGGTCATCGGCGAGTATAAAAATGATGTTAGGTTTCGTGGATTCCGTTTCAGCGATTGATTTTTCCTTAACTGGACTACAGGAAATAAGGCTAAAAATTAAAGAGAAAATTGCCAGGTATAAGTTTGACTTCATATTTTGAATTTCATTGTCCTTTAATAATTAGTCCTACCAAAAGAGACTACCGCTTCAAATTTTTCATCTGCTCAGGACTTTCAATGATGACCTCATTGTACTTTAGTGTCCATCCCATGGATTTGGTGAGGATATAAATATTCACGAGCTCGCTCATCAATCTCTCCTGCGCATTGTCTTTGAGACTGGAAGATTCTATTTTTTTACGGAATTGAGCGGTCACACTACTCTTGATTTTATTGTAATCTTTGGCTTCAAATTTATTGAAGTAATCTTGTGTTACGTCGTAATATTCAATTTCAGGATAGATGTTGATGACAGGTTCAGGGATTTTGGTGATTACCACCGTTTTGTTTTCTTCGTCAATCCTCGTTTCCAACTGCCTCAGGTCATATTCCACTGTCGCTTTGGCGTTGGCTACAACCAAGGCTTTTTTGTCTGAAGGGAAAAAATCCAAAAATAGATTCCGGGAATTTTTGAAGGTGAAAACCTGTGAATAGTACCCTTCGGTCACGATCAACTTTCCCACATTTTGGATTTGGATCATGGCTGAGTTGGCCCGAATTTCATCCTTATTTTCCCTTTTACCTACAAAATACCAGATACTTCCAAGTACCAAAAGCGCTGCAATAAAGCCGAAAATGAATCTATTCATGATCAATGATTTTGCTTAAAGTTGGGGAAAATTAAGTGGGTTTACAAAGAAGTAACGGTGTTAGCATTCAAATAGATTTCAAAAAATCAATCAGTTCTGTTGGTTTGTTTGAATTCAAAATCTTGCAATTCCAAAAATCCCGACTGGATTTTGGGAATGTCCATGTTCTGTCTTTTGGGAGAAGACCGTTTATTCTTTCTATCAAAGAACCTTTATCAATCCATCCAACAAAAAACATATCCTCTCTATATCGCCAAGCAGAAATGGCATCATAAATACGCTGCGGATCTTTTTTGGTAAAATCGACCACCAAAGTTTTTAACCAATCGTCCTTGGCTTTTCTCTTTTGGTTGAAAAATACCTGCAAGTGAATATCGCCTCTAAGATTTTCGATTTTATCTTCTCTTTTGATGAGCTTGATGTCACGATTCAAAATGGCATTCTGAATGGTTTGGTCAGCATCGGGAACCAAGGAAGTTTTGAGTTCTATGTTCTTTCCTCTATACACAAAATCAATATCCACCTGATCGTCCTCCAAAATCAGGTTGGTTTTTTCCACCTCAATGCCATTTTCTTTCAGCCATTTTTGAATGGCAAACTCCCCCAAAAACCCACGAAGCATACAATCAAACTGAATATTTGGATGGCGGGATCTGAGGTTGTCCAGTTCTGAAATATTGGAATTTTCCAGCGCTTTTTGGATCGATTCGAGGATTTCGGATTCGGTCAGGGGAAGATGAAGGATATGCTCGAAACTGACCATTGGATATCATTTTGATGAAAAAATGAGATTGTCTTTATTTTCGGACTTTGGGTTCTTTTCCTCAAATGCCGTCTTGAAATATTTGAGGTTTTGGGCTATCGGTGGATGAAGTTTTTTTGGTCCCTGATAGCCTTTGATTACTTTGGAAACACGTGTATATGTCACTTCCTCGCAGATATTGTTTTCATTGTTGGTACAGAGGATAAATTGCCTTTTGCCATGATCTGCCTCATTGGCTTTCAATACCGCATGGCCGGTCGTACCTGAACCTGCAAAAAAGTCCAACACAGTGATATCTTTTGATTGAAACAAATCGATACAAAATCTGATCAGGCCAATGGGTTTAGGAAATTTGAAAATACTCTGTGACACCACTTCATTCAGTTCCTGACTGCCTTCCGAATTCAAAAACTGGATCAATGCACGATAAGGAAGCTGACGTTCACGTCTTCTGTTGAGGTTATCGACAAACTGGTACTGCTTGATATAGACTTTCCATTGCTTGTTGGTTTTCTTGAAGACGATGAAGTCATTTTCAATTCCCCATTTCAGCTTGTCCTGATTCCATCTCCAAGTATTGGGTTTTCCGAATCTTCCTCCAGAAAGCATCTCTGTCCCGTCAGGAGCGGTAACCACATAATCCATGCTTTCGCTGTAGGAACCGCGGTAATCCAAATCCCGGAGGTAATACTTTCCTCGATGATCCACTTGGGAGTCCGAAAGCCTATACTTTTTGTCACTTTCAACATCGAGCTTTTCTTTGGCAAATTTCAGTTCGGCTTTATTTTTTGCAAAGCAAAGCATGTAGTCAAACTCCACAGCCACCTGACCGCTGTCGTGTCCTGAACCGGCCTTGTTTTTCCTGACAAATTGGGCTACAAAATTCTCTTCCCCAAATATCTCCTGACAGAGCAATTTCAGTTGGGCAATCTCATTGTCATCGATGGAAATGAAAATTGCTCCCGTGCTTTTCAAAAGGCCTTTGGCGAGATCCAGTCGCTTCCACATAAAGGATAACCACTTGCTATGACGATACCCATCACTGATATCCACATAGCGGTCATTGTAAAGGAATTCGTTTTCCTTCCCGGTATTATAAGGAGGATCAATGTAGATGAGGTCAATTTTTCCTTGGTGGGTCTGATGCAAAACCGTTAGTGAGTGAAAATTATCCCCCTCGATCAAGAAATGAGTGGGTTGATTTTTGTCATTAATAATCTCCCTGTCTTGGATTTCTTCCAAAATGGGTGTTTTTGCTACACATTGGGCGACAACTTTCTCCTGATCCTTTTCTTCTTCCCATACCAAACCATATTTTCTGCTCCTGTCCAAGTGGTGGATCATTTCCAGAAGTTGATCTTTAGAAAGGTTACTATAATCGGATTTGCCCATTCAGATTGTTTTCAAAATTGAAACGCTAAAAATACAATTTATTCCCAAATGCTTTCCAGAATAAAACTCTACTATTTCGAATAATTGAACACTCTATTTTTTACCAATAAGCTTAGCAAAAAGTTTGGACTTATCCAATCTTGGCATCATGGACATTTGTCATGTCTAATATAGCATACTTCAGCCCTTCCGTCATGGAAAGGTTCAGCCGCAAGCACCTCCACAATTTCATTAACCAGGGCAAATACACATCAAGGTATGTTGGAGAAATACTTGTAGGGTAGCGATTAAAAAAACCATTATTCTACCGGATTTTCAATAAATGCATGGTTTTTGTAAACCAGGTTAATGGACAAGATAAAGGAAAAGTTTTCGTTTAAACATCACTCCATTTATTATTGTCATATCTCTTTTACATGAAATTGATTGCATGTATCGCAATTAAATTGTTCTTAAATTAGTGGAAGTTTAACCGCAGGTTTTGAAAAAAACACTGCACAAATCAGGAAACCATGTCACAATTATTAAATTCAATAGGAATCATCGTCAAAAAAAGCCTCAAAACCATTGAGCCTGCCCTCATGTTATTTTCAGGAACCTACCTTTTGACCCAAAGTATTCAACAAAAAAATTTCCCTTTGGGAGTTGCCGGAGGATTTCTTTTGTTTAGAGGAGGGATGGAATTGGGAAAAGCAATTGAAGAAAGTGAATTGAAAACTGAACTTAACATCATTGCTCCGGAGGAAATCAAAAAACTGCATTGATACTTATCGAATGGTATTCAGCTAGACTGAAAGCAAAGTTCTCACTTTTGGCAAAGGTTATTTAATAGCAGGACAAAGGTTCCTTTTTTCATTTCCTTTTCAAAATAGCCACTTTGCGATGCATCTCTTTTGACGATGATCGTCATGAGTTTACATACCTTGATGGGATTGATTCGCTTGGGCTTTCGGATGCCATCAAGTACTTCAATCCCTTCCATCCAATTTGTCCAATCAAAATTCACCAATAGTCCTGAGGTATTTATTTCAATCTGCATTTTTGGTCTCAAGCTGTCAAAGTCCACATACTTGAGTAAAGCCTCTTCAGTAAGTTCAAAAGGTATGGCCTTTTTGATCCGCTGAAACTCCTTCTCCATTTCCGGGATATATTTCGACAATCCGTTGATCGCCTTCTTGCCGGCTTCTGATTCAATGAAAGATTCGATTTGATCTAAGGGAGTAAATTGAGGCTTCATAAAAAGTAAATACAGGAGTGAAATACGTAATCAATTTACAACATTTATTGGATTATGGTATAGAATTAATTTTGGAGAATATTAATTCTCCCTATTAGGACATATAGCATAAACTTAGTTTTTACTCAAAAAAGCAATTAAATCCCTGATATCCTGATCACTTAAAAATTGCTCAAGACCTTCCGGCATTAAGGAATTTCTGATCATCCCATAATCCTCAACTTCCTGTTTTTTTACGGTAATAAATCCCTTGGATTGGGTATAAAGCTTGATATCTATATTACCTACATCAATCTGTCTGCCCTGGTGGTGGGTGCCGTCTGCCATTTTGATAAACCAACCTTGCCATTCCGGACTCATTTCTACAGAAGGATACAAGATCGAAGACACCAATTGATTTCGGTCTTTGGATTGACCCACATTACTGAGGTCAGGTCCCAAATCTCCTCCAAAGCCTTCCATGGCATGGCAAGTCGAGCACAATGATGTATTAGAATAAAAAACCCGTCTTCCTCTTTCAAGATTTCCATTGCCTGACAACAAATTCTGCCATTTCTCAGACTCATTGATAGCTGACCTATAGGGAATTTTCTGTTCCAGGCCCAATATCAACTGTTGCTGGAATGCATCAGTAGAAGCCGATTTATTGATCTTTTGTTCGAAAGCCTCCCTAACAATAGGTTGAGAGATTTTTGACCTCAGGTAGCGGGCAGCCTCAATCCGAACATTCTCCTCCCTGTCATCTAACAATTTGATAATTGACTCCCAATCTTCCAGTGGTTGTCGCGAAAGCACAGATAAAGCCTCAGATCGAATTGACTCATGATTGGTTGAGTCTAAGCTGATTTCCAATAGTTTTGTTGCAACACTCCCATCAGGTAGATTTTGTAATGCCAAGATTGTTTGTATCCTAATTTCAGACTCTATTTCTTTTCCCAAAAATGATAGCAATAACTCTTTGAAGGCCGGGAGATCTTCTAGGTATCTTAAGGCGAAGACTCTAATATTTTTTGGTCTTTTTTCATCTCTGACAATATCAGAAACAAAATTTTTGGGCAACTCTCTAATCAGTGTTTTACTACTTGGGCTCGATTGGTTACGATAAGCTTGGACAAAATCCGGTTGAACCAGCTTAACTGTCTCCAAGTAGGTTTCAATAAGGGTGTTAGAGACCTCACCCAGTGTAAGTACCTTTTCAAGCTTGTCTTTCATTTCTGTCATCTGAGCGCTCCCTATCCATATCAAGGCCATTTTTCTAATCTTTGGATCAGGATCGGACAAAAAACCACCAGCAAGAAATTCCAATCCCTTTTCACCTGAATTTTTGGCTGCCAACAAAGCTCCCAAGCGGATATCAGCATCCAAATTTTTAGACGCAATTTCAATTTCCTTTTTCATTTGGCTCAATGCCATCACAGCAACATGTTTTTCATATGGATCATCAGATTGCAGGGAATTTTTCAATTCTTCAAAAGATGACTGCAGAATTTTTTTTGTTTTTTCTCCCCATTCAAAGGAAATAGCTTCTTTATAAATCTCCTGTCTTTGCAGCAACCCTATGTTCTCTTTGGTGGAAAGCCTCCAGATTTTACCCCTTCCATGATTGGGATATTCCCTTATGACCCAATCCGTAAAATAAACATTTCCTTTACTATCGGTTGCAAAAGCTACAGGTCTGAATTCATTTCCCCCTTCCACAATCACTTCGGAATTACCTATGACGGATAGTCCTTTTTCCTTCATTCGAATCCTGACAATTGTACTTTCTTCCCAAATAGTACAGAGCATTTGGTCATGGTAATCCTTGGGAAGGGCAGCATGATTTGCATTCAACAGTCCAGAAGGTGCTTCCCCCAATGGCACTGCAATAGGCAGGGTTCCGGGCAATTCTCCATTCCAAGCCAAATAAGGATGCATGCCACTGCCACCAAAAAGAGATTGGTATCCAAAATTTGAACCTTGCACTGCATGAACTAGACGGTTTGGCCCTCTGCTATCGGGGTCATTGTCTGCCACCATTAATCTACCATAGTTGTCAAACTTCAGGTCAAATGGATTCCAATATCCGGTGCTGAAAACCTCTACTTCAGACCCATCCCACTTTGTCCTGATGATGTTTCCTCCATCTCCATAGCCGGAGACATTGCTGCCGTCACTTCCTTCAAAAATCCAATGTCCCCCTCCCGTATTCCCCCTGCCAATGTACATCCAACCATCCGGCGAAAAAGTGATACTCAGCAAAGCTGCATGTGGATATACGCTTTCTGGCTTGGAAAGACCCATGAGCTTTTTACTTTCTTCAGAGACACCATCTCCATCTTTGTCATAAAAAACCCAAACCTCTCTAGAAGTAATTAAATGAAGGTGACCTTCCGGTGAAAAAGTCAGGTTCATTCCCTCCTGAATCCCTTCAGCAAAAACAGTCATTTTATCCAATTTCCCATCGCCGTTGCTATCTTCAAAAACTTTGATAACGTCTCCCTTTGGACCCGCATAATCTTTTGGAGGAGTATGGGTATGTGATTCCAAAACAAAAACCCTGTCCTTGTCATCAATGGCAATCCCAATAGGTGTTACAATTTCAGGATCTTCTACAACAACTTCCAATTTAAGCCTGTCATCGAGTACCTTAACTCCTGCAGGAAGATTAGACTGGATACTACTATCCTGACTGCAGGAATAGCAGAAGATTAAAAATAGAAAAAGGAATGAGGAGAATTGGATGTCGTGGGTTTTGAAACTGAAAGTCATTATTAAAAGGGTATTGGGTTCTACAAGTCATTGAAAGTATTATTACTTCAATGATTAATTGCACTTCGGAAGTACTGAAGGTTCTATTTCTTTGTGTAATATTCCTGAGGACCTACCTCTCGTATTTTTGAAATAGATCATAAGCCCTGTTCAAGTCCTGAATGAGGGTTAGTTCATTTCTGGGAGGTGCCATTTCGATCAGTAGATAACCCTCATAATTATATTCAAGCATTTTTTGGACTACCGCATCATTTTGGGTAACCCCTTCACCAAAATTGACCACTTTATGGATACCAAATTTTTCGGTATCCTTGAGGTCAATGTGTAGGATTTTGGAGTGGAAAGTTTCTACTACTTCCAACAAATTGATATTGGATCCATCAAAATGGGCATTGTCCATGCACATCCCAACATGGGAGGAATCTACTGCTTCAAATATCCTATGATAATCATCGAGCGTTTCAATGTTATTATTCGCATGATTTTCTACCAAAATCAGTACATCCATCTCCTCGGCTGCAGGAGCAATTTCTTTCAAACAGGAAATGACAGCATCCAAACCGCCTTCCTTTCCCCGTGTTGCTCCGGTAAATTTAACTCTCCGGCAGCCTAGCTCTTTTGCGGCCTGCATGTTCCACAACTTATGTGACACATCTTTGACAATATTTCCATCTGCACCAAATGAACTTCCCTGAACGCAAACCGGGGTTAGACCAAACTGAGTGCACCTTTCTTTGATATTCCTGATTCCATTTGGAGTCAAAGTCTGCCCATACCAGCAATTGAACTCTACATTTTTGAATGGTAGCTGAGGGAGGATTTGAAATGCCTCTTCGAAGTTCTGATCCCCAAATCCATCCATAGTGATGGTGGCAATGGCGAGCTCTACTTTTTTGACGCTAGTATGATAAGTGTTTGAGGATGCTGATAATTGGTCAGGCATAAGTCCCAAGCCGGCAATTCCAATTCCAGCTTTTATGAGAAAATCCCTCCTGTTTGTTGAATTTTCCATATTTCTCTATTTCCCTAACTTTCCAAAAATCCAGTCGTCGGCTTTTTTACCTTGTTCGGGAAATGTCCAATGGCCTGTTTCAGGAACCACAAAAACATCTTTGGAAGCTTTGATTTCATTGAAAGCGGAATAGTAGGAAGTGGGCGGACAGGTATCGTCATTGTAACCCCAAGTATAAAATCCCGGTGTTTTCAGGATTCTCGCAAAATTGACCACATCATAATAACCGATGGTTTCGATGACTTCGGGCTTGTTGAAATATTGGAGGTTGTTGCCTCCAAAGACATGAGGCCAACCACCTGCCCTACCCTCGAGATAGCCCGTCATGTCACTCATGGCAGGATACATGGCAGTAAGGAATTTGATCCTGGGATCCAACGCCGCTGTAATGATCGACAACGCGCCTCCCTGACTTCCGCCTTGGATACCTAGATTTTTGCCGTCATATTCCGGTAGTGAAACCAAAAAGTCAACCGCGCGGATACAACCCAAATAGACCCTTTTGTAATAATAAAGGTCCTTGTCCCAGATATTGAACATCGGATAACCATTCAGCGCACCGGAACTTAGGTTATTATATACTTCCTGATTCATGTCAATTGGTATCCCGTGGATACCGATCTGCAAGGTAATCGCGCCACGGACAGCCTTATTGACATCACCGAAATAGGGCCGGATACCTGCACCAGGAACCAACAAAATTGCAGGAGATTTTTCGCCTCCTTTTGGAACTGTAAGGACGCCATAAATCCTGCTGTTGCGCACATTTTGAAAATTCACATGGTAGACATCTACCTTATCGGTGCTTTTTTCGGGCTGATGAATCATCTTGGCATCCATCGGAATTTTAGCAAGCTCAGCTTTTCCTGTATTCCAAAACTCCTCAAAATCCTTGGGCATCTTGACCGTTGGTTTGATTTTTTCAGGTTCAAATCCTGCGGTTCCTATTCCTCTGTATTCTTTTCCATCAATGGTCGCAAAAACCTCGCACCTGAGGAATCCCGGATTTTTCATGGTGAATTTTTCGATAGTTGCCTTTCCATCTTTCAGTTTCAAGGAGCCTTCTTTGATCGGTTCCATTTTTTCTTCTTTGACCACATAGCGGACATTTTCTACTGCTACCGGTCGACCTGATTGAGTGACGGACACTGAGAATTCAACATTTTGACCTGTCTTATAGGTCCAATCTTCTCTGTCTGGGACGACAGAGATTTCGAGAAACTGCCTTGGGATCTGGGAAAAAGATTCAAAAGAAATGCTAAAGCAAAGCAGAAGCAGCATCCCAAAATGGAAATGCAGGTTTGGTTTGAAAGTTGATTTTTGATACATGGTCATTTTGGTTTGTCGAAGTAATATACTTTGAAATATGGTTGCTTGCAATTCTTAACCTTTGTCAATAATAAGGCAATTAGATACTCATTGATATTGAGATATTTTTTGATATTGCTCCAGCTCTCAATTTTTTCTTTAACATTTACTGTCCCTGATAAAGCTTATTTTGTACTTCTTTTAATTATCTCAAAGAATTTGAAAGGAACCTTATAATTCTTTTTTTCAACACTTGTTGTGATATTTCATTTTAGGCTATTAAAAAGGAATGCCTTACCTTATATTTAATTTCCATAATAACACTATCATCCACCAGCCAAACTCTCCCTCATGAAACGCATAGTAAGCTACTTACCCATTTTATTACTCCTTTTTTCCTTTGAGACTTTTGGACAGACAAAATCTAACCTGACACTTTTGGATCTTTTTGATCTGGAATATGTCTCCGATCCGCAGATATCACCGGACGGCAGCAAGATCATCTATGTCCGCAATTTCAAGGATATCATGACCGACAGTGATCTCTCCAATCTCTGGATGGTAAATTTTGACGGAAGTCAAAACAGGCCGCTGACCCAAGGCAATCAGCGGGATTTTATGCCGAGATGGTCACATGACGGGAGTAAGATTGTATTCAAATCCAATATGCAGGATGAAAAAATGAAACTTTTCTTGATGTGGCTTGACACGAAAGAGACTGTGGCTTTGACCAATTCGGCAATTGCGCCTGGAGAAGTATCGTGGTCAGCGGATGACAAACAGCTTGCGTTTTCCATGTTTGTCCCAAAAGAAAACAAGTCAACATTGCTTAAAATCCCCACCAAACCTGAGGGAGCAAAATGGAACGATGCGCCGATTTACATCGATCAGATGATTTACAGGAGCGATGGTGCGGGCTACTTAAAAAGCGGGAACACACAGATTTTTACTTTGGGAATCGACGGCGGAAAACCTACCCAACTCACTTTCTCAGAATTGAACCATGGAAATCCAATTTGGTCCAAAGACGGAAAGTCGCTCATCTTTTCTGCAAACCTCCACGAAAAGCATGAACTCGAACCCTTGAATTCTGAAGTTTACCAACTCACCATTGCTGACGGAAAAATCACTCCTTTGACCAAAAGATTTGGGCCTGACTCCAATCCTGTATTGTCTCCTGATGGCAGCAAAATCGCCTATTTGGGATTTGACGACAGGTTTCAGGGATATCAGGTGACCAAACTCTATGTGATGAACGCCGACGGAACAGACTCCAAAATTCTTGGAGGTGACCTTGACCGAGACATTGAAAATATCATTTGGGAAGGAAACGGCAGAGGAATTTATTTCCAATATGGTGAACACGGAGATATCAAAATAGGCCATGTTGCCTTGACAGGAAAAGTCCGGACCATCACCAATGGACTTGGTGGCTTGGATTTAGGAAGACCATATGTTGTGGGCCAATTTACAGTATCTGCCAACAACAGATTTTCTTATACCTTGGGCGGAACAGAACATCCGGCGGATTTGGGTACTTGGGGAGATGGAAATACCAACAGGCTTACAAGAGTCAATGAGGATTTATTCAATTCAAGAAAAATTGGCAGTGTAGAAGAAATCTGGTGGGAATCGTCTTTTGACAAAAGGAAAGTACAGGGATGGATCATCACGCCGCCTGATTTTGACCCAAACAAAAAATACCCGATGATCCTCGAAATCCATGGTGGTCCATTCACGATGTACGGCAAATCATTCACTTATGAATTGCAATCAATGGCTGCCGCCGGCTATGTCGTGCTCTATACCAATCCTAGAGGAAGCACCGGATATGGAGAAGAATTTGGGAACCTGATCCACCACAATTACCCGAGCAACGACTATGATGACTTGATGTCGGGCGTAGATGCGGTGATTGCAAAAGGATATATTGATACCAAAAACCTGTTTGTTACCGGAGGAAGCGGTGGGGGTGTTTTGACCGCTTGGATTATTGGAAAAACAGACCGATTCAAAGCTGCCGTAGTTGCCAAGCCTGTCATCAATTGGTATAGCCATTCCCTCTATGCTGATAATCCGGCGTTCTTTACCAAGTATTGGTTCCCGGGAAAACCTTGGGAAGAAACTGAAAATTATATGAAGCGCTCCCCGATCTCCTTGGTCGGCAATGTCAAAACCCCTACCATGCTGCTGACAGGAGAATCAGATTTCAGAACACCCATCGGAGAATCTGAGCAATATTATGCGGCATTGAAGCTAGAAGAAGTCGAAACAGCCATGGTCAGAATCCCAAATGCTTCGCATGGATTGGTGGACAAGCCAAGTATGCTGATGAGCAAAGTTGCGGCAATATTGAGCTGGTTTGACCATTATAAAGAGAAGCCTTGATTTTCCCTCTAGGCGTAGTTTGTAACTACGCCTTTTTATGATTTTGAATTTGTAATTCTACCTTTTCAATAATAACTTAAAATTGTTTTGATATAGCCAGATTCCCAATCAAATTAGAAGGATAATAGGGAGTTACTTGCCGATAGCGATTAGGCATCCTCCCAATTCATCATTAATCGTTAAAAACCTCCCAAGTGGGGATTTTTTTGCCCTGATCGCTATGTTAATGATTTTGACCGCTTCGCTGCACTTTTTCTTTTCTTTTCGTTCGCGTTGGTAGCTGCCTGTTTCTTTTTAGCAAAAAAATCATGAAGCGCTATTTCCTCTTCATGCGTCAAGGAATCGTCTTGCCCACCAATATAATCAACATCCAATGCTTCTTTTCGGGTCTTCATAATGATCAATTTTTAAAGTACTTGTCGATAAGTTTCAATGCGGATTTTGTTTCGATAATCATCACTCTTCCTCCAAAGTGGAATGCGCCAAGTGTCTTTTCATAGTGGTAGATAAGTTGGGTCTTGGAGATGAACGAAACGTTGCCTTCATATCCTCTTTGAAACGAAAGCCGGCAAGCAAAAGCTACCAAATTTCCTGCGACACCGGCATACACTTTTGATTTTCCTTTGTTGAACGGAGCATTCTCTACCAAGTGCATGTAAACGTGGTCGCTCTTTACCTCCACACTAATAAGTCCTTGGATAATTTCCGGGTTGTGGACAATTGTTAGTTTGTAAGTCTCTCGTTTGGGGTTTTTAAATTCTTTTTTCCATTCGAAAAGCCAGCCTTTTTTTTTGCTGACAGTTTTCATGTCTTGATTTGTCAAGACCGATATATCGGTGGGAAAGCTGTCGCCCGTTATTACATTCTCAATAGAGTTGGTTAATTTGTCGATTACAAAACTGAGACCTTTACTTGACTTGTATTTCACAAAGCTAATTTACGAAAAAATATCCTGTATAACATTGGCATTTGGGGGTTATGGGACCGAAACCCCTTCTGGGGATAGAATGGCGTCGATGATGGGTGTAGATTGAATCTACACCTTTTTATTTAATAGAATTTGTAATTCCATTTATCTGGAAATATCTTTCCTTAGATCGTTTGGGTTAATAGTCCAATTGTATCCCGATGGCTGGTTGACGGAAAAAATATAAGGGTGGAATTACGTGCCGATAGCTATCGGCAGCCACCCAGTCCATCATCAATCGCTAAACTACGTCTAGGCGTTTTTTGACCACTATAAAGCAAAACCCTGATTTTCCCATCTTGTTAAAATCAGATTTTCCCTGATCAGTTTTTTGATCGCAGAAATATTGGCATAGTCAATATTCTTGCCTTCGAAAAACGCGGGAAGATCAGTCATGTGGGTAATCACCTGATCCAATTCTGGATTTTTAATTCCCGATTTCAACAGTTGCCTCCTGAGCTCGACCATCAGAGCCAAAAGGCTCCAGTTCTCAAAATCTCCATTGAGGTAATCGCCACCTTTGCCTAAAGTCTTATCCAAACCTAAGGCGATTTCCCGGACATCATCTATACTCGCCGTGACTAGAATCTGGGCATCTTCACCTTTTTTATCACTGAGTTCATCGATAAAATATATCACCCGATTGAACTTGTAGCTGATTTCCAAATCCAGTTTTTCCACCAATTCGGTTCGGGATTTTAGGTCTTCTTTTTTCTCTTTATAATCATCATAGGCCACCACCCCACCGGAGAGGAAAACAGCAGACAATATCCAAAGTCCGAGTTTGCTGTTGAAAAAATAAATCACTTTCCCCCATCCTATCTTTTTATCAGCTTCATTTTGAAGTTTTTCCCTGACTTCAAACCGGCAAGTTTCCCTCAACCTGATGCGTTCTATTTCCTTTTCTGACAGCATATTAAAATCAATTTTTGGATTATTGATTTGAATTTATTGGAAAAAAAATTAGGGTTAAATGATTATTTGCCAATAATCCAAAAATCCTTACCAATCAGGACAGAAAACCCCGGTGTAAAAAAAAATCCCAATTCTGGCAAGAAGAGATCTTGCCGGAATTGGGATGGGAATTTTAATATTACTTTCTAGCCCCTGCTTGTGTCTTCACAAGCAGCACCCCTCAATTGAAATCCCAATTGAGGGGTACTTTAATATTACTTCTTCTTCATTCCTTTCGCCGTCCTGTCTTCATAGGCCGGAGCAGGAGTCATGGTAGATGGATTGGTAGGAATGAGTTTTAAAACTTCCTGCACTACCCTTTCCATCTGAGGATCTCTTCCCTGCATCATCAGGTTGGGATCATCCCACACGACGATATCCGGGCTTACACCTTCTCCTTCCCAAAACCAATGTCCGGCATTGTCATAGAGTCTGGCATCCGGAACGGTGATTCCACCACCGTCTATCAACTGATGTCCTGTAGCCGGTCCAACCAAAATTCCCAAAGTATTTTCACCTACAATCGGTCCTGCCTTCAACACTTTGAAAGCCCAAGGAAGCCCATCGCCGCCCGATCCTGCCCAACCGTTAATCAACATGCCCATCGGCCCGGTATTGGCTTTGATCGGGTTGGTATGGTCACGGCCATGTCTCCAATGCAGGTTATAGACTACCGGTCTTTGGAGCAATTCCAAAAATCTGTCTGCCAATTGCCCTCCGCCGTTGAATCTCTCATCGATGATAAAACCTTTTTTGTCCAGTTGGCCATAATACATGCTGACCAATTCCCGCTGACCGTCACCTGCTGTATTGGACATGTAGACATAGCCAAGCTGTCCGTCGGAAAGCTTTTCGACAAGTTTTCTATTATTCTCCAGCCACTCGAGATACCTAAGGTTTGACTCTTCGCCCGGAGTTAGACAGGTGATAACCACGTCTTTGCTAGATTCGGAATTGCCATTTTTCTGACCCACTGTCAAGGAAACAGTCTTTCCGCTCAAACCTTCAAATGCCGCATAAGGATCTTTTTTGGGATCGAGCTTGATGCCATTGACAGCAAGGATGAAATCACCTTCCTTCACCTCCACGCCTGACCTGTCAAAAGGCGACCTTACTTCGGTATTCCAGGCAGCAGGTTTTACAATCCTCTTTATTTTATATCGGTCTCCGTCTTTTGCCCACTCGATTCCAAGAAATCCTGTCATCAATGGGGTGACTGATTCCACATCACCGCCATTGGTATAGGTATGTCCTGCGGCAAGTTCTGCCTGCATGTTGGATTGGATATTGGTGATGTCCCAACGGGTTCTGGCATCCTTTATCAAAGCTCCATAACGCTTCCTCATATCGTCCCAATCCACACCCTGCATATTGGGATCGTAGAAGAAATCCCTGTACCGTCTCCAGGTATCATTGAAAATCTGATTCCATTCTTCCCTAGCCACCCAGTTCATCACAAGCCCATTGGTAGGGATCGGCTTTTCCATTTTTTGTGCTGCATTTGCTGCAATGATTCCAAACTGACCATTGCTAGAAATCAAAATGGATTTGCCGTCAGCAGACACAACATAGTTGTTCACCTTATCCAAAATGGTTTTTTCCTCCCTCTCCTTGATATCATAATACATCAAAGTTGAGCCATTGTCTCCCGATCCGGTTCTAGGGTACCGCATGAAAACCAATTTGTCGTCGATGGCTGTCATCTTTCCAAAATTCCCCGGCTTGACAGGAAGAATAACCACCCTAGACTCCAATCCATCAAAATCGATGGATACCTGTACGCCATTGGCCTTCTTTTCTTCCGGTTTCTTTTCGTCAGGCTTCTTATCTGCAGTTACTGTAATGGTGTCATTTTTTGGAGCCAAAAGAGAAGCCACAGATTTGCTTAAGCTGATTGCCCCGATTTGGGTCGCGTTGGGATATACCCATGTGCCGTCACCCAAAGCTGAGTAAACAGGATCCATATTCCGGTTGGTCTGGAAAAAGAGGTATTTTCCGTCTTTACTGAATGTCGGAGAATCATCTGAATAATACCCTGAAGTCGCCTGAGTCAATTTGTTTCCTTCTACATCGTAGATGAAAATGGCGGTATTGGCATTTTCAAGACCAATCGGGAAAGTAACATATTTAGAATCCGGAGACCAAGAGATCGGAAAACCGGGTGCTCCACCATGTCCGATGACCCAATGGGTATTGCCTCCTTTTTTGATCTGACCCGACACCGCATCTACTATGGAGATATCGTGCTTTTCATCTATGAAAGCTAATTTTTTGCTATCAGGAGACCAATGCAAGGTGTATCCAAATCCACCTTTTCGGTCCGTAAGTTTTTTGGCTTCCTGATTTCCTTGGGTACTTTGAAGGTATATTTCATTTTCCCCTGATCGGTCGCTCCAATAGGCAACTGATTTGCCGTCAGGTGACCAGGCAGGGCTGTGGTCCAAAGCACCGCTTGATTGGGTCATGTTGAGGGTGAAACCTTCCTTCGAAGGGACATTGAACAGCTCGCCTCTCGCCTGAAAAACAACCCTTTTGGCATCCGGAGAAACAGTCATATTGGCGATGTTTTTGCTCACATCTTTCTGTTGGGCCATTTCTACAGAAAGGTCACTGACTACATGGACATCTACTTTTTTGTAGTTTTTGGTAGCAAGGTCCATCAGGTACAGGTCTCCGCCCATTTCAAAAACCAATTCCTTTTCACTTGCTGATAGGTAAGAAATATCAAAATCCTTGAAATTAGTTAGCTGGGAAAGGGCTTTGGTTTTGGTATCATAAGCCCAAATATTCAACCGCATGTCAGGATTATCATCCGAAAGGAAATAAACCGTATTGCCCGACCAAGCCGGTTTGCCGTCAATAGCTATCCTGTTGGTGACATTTTCGACCTTTTTGGAATCCATATCATAGATAAGGATATCGGAGTTGTTACCGCTGCGGATTCTTTTGAAAGGATAATTTTCAGTGATTTTGGTGATGTAGGCCAACTGCTTTCCATCAGGTGAAAAACTTGCCAATTCTCCATAAGGCAAAGGCAACTTCTCAGGAAAACCACCTTCTTTGTTGACCAGGAAAAACTGGTTCAGCAGTCTGCGTCCGCCCAATTCCCCGGTGGATGCGATTAGTAATTGTTTGCCGTCCGGATGCCAATCGATCATGCGATCAGGAAAAGACTTGTACGTGACGCGTGTCGGAATACCACCACTCACAGGCATCATGAAAACGTCGAGGTTTCCATTATAGCTAGCTGAAAATGCGATGGACTTTCCATCAGGGGAAAATCTCGGCCATGATTCTTCACCGGGCGAACTCGTCAATTGGGTGGCCATGCCTCCCGCTTTGGGAACGGTCCAGATATCTCCTCCAAATACAAAGGCAATCTGCGTATCGGAGACATCCATGTAGCGCATCAACTTCGCATTGATCTGGGCGAAGGATGGCAAAACTGTACAGATAAAAAAGAGTAATGTGAAAATGTTTTTCATAGTGGTTTGGGTTTTGGTAATTTCCATAAGTTAGAAATTAAACCCGGCTTTTTTCCAAACCTTGTTATGAAATAGGGAAATTCTGGGGTAGAAAAAATAAAAACCTCAGAGGGCCTTCATCCATTTTTCTACGTCATCCATCCACCGGATTTCCGAGGTGGGATTGATCATACCGTATCCGTGACCGCCTTTTTCGAAGTAGGTATGGGCCACGGGAACATTATTTTGCTTCAATGCGGCTTCAAAAAGGTAAGAGTTCTCGATCCTGACAGGATCATCTTTCGCATGGACAAGGTAAGTTGGAGGCGTTTCGGTGGTGACTTGCTTGTCATTGGAATAAAGGTCGATCATACCTTGAGGCGGTTTTTCACCGATCAGGTTTTTGGAAGAACCACTGTGCCCTACTTCTTTATCAAAGGTAATCACAGGATACACCAAGACCATAAAATCAGGTCTCAGGCTGGTGTTTTTTGGATTTTCAATTACTTCTCTTTTGAAATGCGTGCCTGCTGTGGAAGCCAAATGTCCACCTGCTGAGAAGCCCATAATCCCGATCATTTTAGGATTCACATTCCATTTGGCTGCATTTTCCCGTACCATTTGGATAGCGCGCTGTGCATCCTGAAGCGGCCCTATGCTTTTGTCTTCCATGGCCAATCCATTTGGCAACCTGTATTTCAATACAAAAACAGCCACTCCCCTTTTGGCAAATTCCTTTGCCACATCATGGCCTTCATGCCCCGCCGCCAACAACCAATATCCGCCTCCGGGACAAATGATGATGGCTTTGCCTGTGGCCGACTCTTTGGTTGGCAGGTAAGCAGTCAGTGTGGGAACCGTGACTTTGCTTATGATCAAAATCCCATCCTCTCTTACCTCAGAAGTTTCTACATTGGGCACGTCCTTGGAATTGGGAATCGGTCCCTCATATAAAGGCATTTCGGTTTGGGAGAAAAGCAAAGATGACATGAGACAGAAGCAAAAAAGAAAAAGGTATTTCATGATTTGGGATATTTTGAAAGCTTTCAATTTACTTGGAATTTTTAAAATCTCAATTTTACATGTTATAAAAGGAAAGAATTTATCATAGTTAGTTTTTTGATCCCGTCTTTCATAGAATAATTTTTTTGGGTAAAATTTTGATTTTCTCTTTTCGATTTTATGTAAAGAAAATGAGTTTCATTACATTAGCATAATTAATTATGCTAATCCGCATCAAAATATATGAGAACCACATTAGAAATTCCTGAAGATCTTATAGAAGAGGCAATGAAGCTTACTGGGGCAAAAACAAAAAGCCAATTGATTACGGATGCTTTAAAAGAAAAAATTGAAAAAATAAAGAGGCAACGGCTTTTGACTTTTAAGGGTAAAATTGACCTGGACATAGATCTTGATGTACTTAGAGATAGAAAGTAATGTCAAGATATAAAGTACTGGTGGATAGTTCTGTTTGGATTGACTATTTTAGAACCCGTGATATACCTTATCTTGAACACCTTATCAAAGAGGATCTTATCTGTACAAATGATGTTATCCTTACAGAATTGATCCCTTCTTTACTCTTGCAAAAAAGAAAAGATATCGTGGAAAGTCTTTTAACAGTTGAAAATATTCAACTGGAAATTGATTGGGTAATAATTAGACAATATCAATTAATGAACATCAAAAACGGGATAAATAAAGTCGGGATTCCTGATTTATTAATTTTTCAACAAATTATCGATCAAAGGATAACCTTGTTTACGTTTGATAAGCATTTCAGACTCTTGAAAGGACTTCATCATTTTGATTTAGTTATGAATAGAAACTGATTTCATTCCTCTAAAATTATTTTGATATCATCATTTTTCACCTTTCCAACACCACCCTCCTATAAGATACCAAAGACGGACTTCCTGAATCCTCTACTTCGAGGATAATGTGCAAGGTTTGGCCCTCACCCAATTCAGGCATGACGAATTCAATGTCCATAGCGTGCGGATCGAATAATTCCAGGTCTCGGGTATATCCGCCAGCTTCCTTATATATCCACCACTTATACCTGATTTGGTCTCCGTCGGGATCCATGCTTCCCTTTGCAGAAAGTTTGACAGTTTTTCCCTTTTCAACTTTACCAAAAGCCAAAGCTTTTCCTTGGTTTCCATTCAGTACAACGACAGGATTGTGGTTTGCTTTTTTGAAATCATGGGTGATATTCCAGTCCATCCTTGCCGCAAAATCATGCTGATAGGCTTTTCTCCATCTCCAGATCGTAACCTGATTGGAAGCTTCCTTCCGGCCATCAGCTAAAATGATTTCATCTTGGGTATTGATGGAGGATGTCCATATTTTGGCCTTTTCTCCGTAAGACTGGTACCATTCATATCTCCCGGCCCAGCCGCCATAGGTAGGGCTTTTGTACCAACCCAAACCGTTATTGATCAAACCAAAAAAAGAAGGCGTATCCCCTTCCATAATATATATCACATCGAGGTAATTGGCGCCCAAAGGACCGTGGTTTTCCTTAATATTTGCATTCAACCATGGGTTGTCGACCAACTCAAAATCTACCATTTGGGCATTCTTGTACCAGCGGTCTCCTGAAATCCCCGTCCAAGTGGCTTTGTAATATTCCCTCGTATTGTCTCCTGCACTAGCATCCACGATATAAAAAATCCCCGGAAAATTATGCCTGACCCAAGGACCTGCAAAGTCCTGATCTGAGATGGCATAAACCCTGAGTTTGGCAAGAAATTTTGCAAGCTCAGTTTCAGACCTTGTATGCTGCACTTTCCAAAGTGCCTGTGCCAAACAATTGGCCCCACCCCAAACAGATACCCAAAGTGGCCTGTCATCTACCCTGTCCACGGCTTTGATCAGCATTTCCGAACCGGGAGAATCTTTGCCTTCTCCAACCCCATCCATGCTATACAATGGTAGATGCTGAGTCGTAACGCTGAGCAGATATTCCATCGTTGGAAATCCTTGGGCATGTTTGTCGAGATTTGATTGTACTTTTCCATAGTTCCGCACCAACTCTTCGATTTTATCTTTTCGGATATTGCTGCGTAGGTGTGTAGAAGTCGTGGCAACAATTCCCTCAATGTCATATTCATTAGCATATACCAGCAACCGTACCAACGATTGTTGGTCGTCAGGTTCATTGGTGATGTCAGTCAAGATAAAAACCCGCTGCTTGATAGGTTCTTCGAAAGTCAGGGGTGTTTGGGCAACAGTTATTCTCATCAAAAATAAAAGAATTAAGGTTATATAGAGTTTGGAGTGCATTTTTCAAGATTTTGGTTCAGATCAAAATATACAAAAAATCGTCAATACCCACTATCTTTTACTTTCAGGGTACTTGAAAATCAATAGACAACCCCAATTCATAAAAAACTTAACTGAAAAGGGCTTTTTTTGACAAAATTTAATAAAAGCATTTTGGAAAAACTCTATATTGAGTCAACATGGCAAGATTCTTTAACAATATCCGACAGAAACTTTTGGTTGAAAACAGATTTACCCGATACCTGATTTATGCGGTGGGAGAGATTTTTTTGGTAGTGGTAGGGATCATGATCGCTGTTAATTTCAATAACCAAAACAATGATAAAAAAACCAAAGCGGAGACAGACAGGCTGATTGCTGATCTTGAAAAAGGATTGAAAACCAATCAGTTTTTGCTTGATAGATTTACAGGGCGGTTTGATGCGCAAGATTCCATGATGGGGTTGCTGATAGATGGGGAACTGACGGAGGAAAACTTTAGACGCAACAGAATTCTGAATGATCTGATGGGTAACAGTACCCAATATGCCTGGCTTCAAGATGAGAATATCATTACCATCCTTCAAAAAGAAAGGGATTTTGAGCCTTCCTATAACCAACTCATCAAGCTGATAAAATCATACAAATCAAGACTCGATGACTTGGAAAAATCCGCCGAGGAATTGAATGAACTTTCCAATTGGAATGAAAAATTCATGGCGGATAATTTTGCATGGTACGCAAGCTCTACAAGAGAAGACCGAGACAAAAAGGTTCAATACTTCCTCCAAGACCCTTTTTACAAAAACAGGCTGAGCCTTTTTCGAAAAAAATTTGGTAACCAGATTTCTCATATCACCTCAATGGGAGCCATCCGCGCGGCCATTATGGGAGAGATTAAGCGGCTCAACGAAGGAATCACCAATGCGCAATTGGATGAATTTTTTAAGTCTCTAGGCATGAATCCCTTTCCCGAGTTGGCCTGCTCCGAACTGAACAGAGAATGGGAAGGCCGTTTTTCGGGATTGTCTTTTTTCCTTTTTTTCAATGGAACAAATGAAACTGTCACCATATACCGCCTCAGAGAAAATGTGGATGTATGGGAATCGTTCAAAATCAATCCGGGGGAATATGAAATCTTTGGTCAGGTTCCGGGTCGCGGGTTTATGATCGGTTCACCGGATTCCTGTCAGCAATTGTTTGTAGCCAAAAAACGAGGTTATCTATTGATTGAGTAGGGCATTATCATAGAAAAATTCTTACCAATGAGGATTTCGAGTTTGAGGGTGCCAATGCAATAACTTCTATTTATCTCTAATCATTTTAATCTGTTCGGTTCCAAGGATCCAATCAATATTCATTTTTTCCAATCCCCTTTTGAGTTTTTGATCACCAGTCCAAAGTGGGGATTTGAGTTCTAAACATAAGGCAATAAACGGAGTATCAAAGACATCGATGTTTTTTGTCAATTCAACCGCTTTAAGCCATGATTCTTTTGAAACGAGATCAAGATCGAATAATTCGATCTTCTTTAAAATCATTAATTTCAAAAAATCTATTTCATCTTCATCATATCCAGATAACCCAACTAATTTACTATGGTGCCGGTCTAATTCATCCATAATTATTGTTGGGGCAAAAAAATCAAATTGGTCAGAAGAGTTTAAAAGTAAATCACTAATAGCTCCATTTGGGCTCAAGATGCCGCTGAAGACGATATTTGTATCAACTACAACTATCACTTAATATATCGGCTTTTATTTTCTTCCCACCAAGAGGATTTTGACTGTTTAGCCAAATCATCGATTTGTTGCTGAGTCGCTTTACTTTTTGAGGTTATCTCACGGAATTTGATAAAATCTAAAAGCCGCTGTATACCAGTAAGGTCTGTTCCCCCATCAATCCTAATTACGATTTCATTGTCTCTTCTTTCGATTTCCATGTTTAAATTTAGGAATATTATTGAATCAAATTAAATCTTACATGAACATTCTCTGATGAATGAAGCTATGAATTTCTAAAATCATTTATAATTCCCATCAAATTTTTCTTTTTTCAAACCTACTTTCAAAGTATCTTTTGGAAAGTGAAAAGATCCTGAAATTTCCATAAAACCAAATAAACCTATGTCAACTCAAATTGTGGTTTCCCCAAAGTATTTTTCAAGCTATTTATTCTTAAGCCTAACCTTTTTCCTGATTTTCTCCATCAGTTGTCAGGCACAGCAAGGCAAAACCTGGTTACAGTTTGAAGGAAAATCCGGTCCTGGCAAGGGAAAACATATCGTCCTTGTCAGCGGCGATGATGAATACCGCTCAGAGGAAGGGATGCCCATGTTGGGCAAGTTATTGGCAGAACATTATGGGTTTACCTGCACGGTATTGTTCCCGATCGAACCCGAGACTGGCAATATCGTCCCTTCTTACCAAAACAACATTCCCGGATTGGAACATTTGGCAAAAGCCGATCTGATGATTTTGCTTACCAGATTCCGAGAATTGCCAGATGAGCAGACTAAATATTTCCACGACTTCATCATGGCAGGCAAACCGATCATCGGAATGCGGACTGCAACACATGCCTTCCACTACGAAAAAAACAAAAACAGTCCCTATGCCAAGTATGATTGGAGGAATAAAAGCACAGGCTGGGAAGGTGGATTTGGACAAAAAATTCTCGGCGAAACTTGGGTTGCCCATCATGGTGAGCATGCCAAAGAGGGTGCCCGTGCATTGATCGATGGTCCTGCCCAACTCGCAGACCATCCTATCCTTCGTGGAGTCAATGATATTTGGGCGGCGTCGGATGTGTATACTGTCAAGAACCTGACCCAAGATGCGCAAGTGCTTGTCTATGGCCAACCTACCAAAGGCATGACTCCCGATACGCCTTTGATCTGGGAAAAATCTGTGATGCCTATGGCTTGGACCAAAGATTATCAGGTAGAGGGAGGCAAAAAAGGAAAAGCATTCGCTACCACGATGGGGGCTTCTGTGGATTTGCAAAGTGATGACTTGAGGAGACTGATTGTGAATGCTGTTTTTTGGGGATTGGATATGTCGGACCAAATCACGCCTGAGCTGAACGTATCCATCGTCGGCAAATACGAACCCACCATGTTTGGGTTTGGGACATTCAGAAAAGGAATGAAAGTGGAAGATTTTAAATAATTTGTCATTGAGATCCTTCGTACCTCAGGATGGCGGAGAATTCCGTCATGCTGAACGTAGTGAAGCATCTCTATTAACTAAGACGTCTGCTCAATTAAACATCAAGCTTTGGAATAGACTGATCCTTGTCATCTCGACGAAGGAGAGATCTTTTAGGAGCATTCTACTGATTTCTCATTACCGTATCAATGACAGATTTTGGTGGGCGTCACCCTGAGTTTTTAATAATTTGCAAATGTTCAGAATGGGGAATGACATTTTGGAATATTGAGGTTCAATAGGAATAAGCCCATTCATAAATAAATGCCGAGTAAAAATCGGCTTTAGCCAAAACAATGAGATTGGATTTATGAAGGTTGATAGGATTTGGCTAAAGCCGTGGAGATCGGTGCTTTTATTTCCCCTCCAGCTAAAGCAGGAGGAAATTTAATCGAAAAAATAAGTTTTATTGAAATTAGAATCAAGATACCCCAAGCTCCGGTGATGTCATTGGTAGTGAACTGAAGGGTCTCTAATAAATGAAATCCTTCAGTTCCCGAAGAAAACGGGACAGGCAGTACCTCCTTACCAATGACGTAATAGCAATTTACCCTTCGACAAGCTCAGGGACCGGAGATTCGGTGTTTATAGGGTTAGGAGGAAAAAGCGGCTGCGCCGCTTTTTCCTCCTAACCCTTCTCCCAAAAACAACCTCGGTGGCCGATCCCGATCGCTATCGTGGACGAGGCCAATTTGTTCCCATTAATGTCATTTCCCTTTCTGAACATTTTGATAATGTTGAATTCGCGAAATGACAAGTTGAAGCTCTCAGCCCAATTAAACTGCAAGAAACATCAAGCTTTGGATTAGACTTATCCTAGTCATCTCGACGAAGGAGAGATCTTTTCTAAAAATTCACCTGATAGGAAAGTGTAAATGCCCTTGACGGTAACCAGGTGGATACTGCATCAATCCCTGATGAATAATAATTGTCATAGTATTCAATATGCTCATCAAATTGCCAAATAGGCCTTGTGCTTAGCCTTGCTTCAGGATCTGCGGCGGAATACGAAGTGATGAAAAACAGGTTATTTGCTATCAGGGAAATTCTGCTTGACACTTTTTTATTTTTGACCAAAAAATCCAAATCCCTCGAAACTGACAAGTAATGCAGTGAAATAAATCCGGATTCTTCGATAAAGTAACTGCTGAACCTGTTAAAATCAGTCAGCCCGTTATCTTTTAGGATTTGATGAGAGGTAAGTGCATTTTGATTGAAAAAATTTACGCCTCCATACCTCAGGTTGGTTTCATTGGCATTGATATGCCCAAACACTCCCTTGAAAAACGCATCCAAATGCCATTTTTTCCATTGCACCTGATGGTTCCAACCCATCCACCATCTCGGAACGGTTTGCCCTTGGGGCACATAATCAGTCCTCCAATCCTGTTGGTTATTGTCCTGTTTCAAGATCCATTGTCCAGTGTTGCGGTCTATACCCAAATACTCAAGCGCCCGGCCTGTCCCTATTGGCTCGCTAGTCCTAAGGGTATTGTATTGGGAAAGCGGACCAAATCCTGCAACTCTTGTCTCCCCAATGTCATATCCTTCGAGACTCGTGAATTCAGCATCCAAATCTTTCCACTCCGATTTGAAAAAGGTGGCATTGATACTGCTTTGGTAAAATACATTACCGATTTTTACTGCATTTAACCCGATAACCCACTCAGAACCTCTATTCCTTATCTCCCCAAAATTCTGGTAAGTATTGGGATAGTAGGAATTTCCAGCTGAATAATCCCAGTCATATGCACGCATGAGGTTGATAAAATCCGAGGAACGGCTCGTGAACAACCTCAGTTCAGCAAATAATTTATTGTCAAGAAGGGAACCTCTTCCACCTATTTCCCATTGATGGGTATCTTCCCATTTCATATCTGGATTGGCGAAGTGGGTGAAATTAACATAAGGCTCAATTTGTAATATTGTTTTGCTCAGTCCGGTCCGATCCGGAATCAAACCGGTATGGGAATAAGAAGTAAAAACCAGGAATTTTGAACTGAGACTGTATTTCAGATCCATCCCGAAAAATTGTCCCCAACCTGCATTTTCACCCAAATTAGATGAACTTTCAGGTTGGTAGAGGAAGTCAAAGTATAATCTTTCCTTCCAATTGGACTGCACGAAAAAACCCAAGGCATTCAACGTATATTTACCGATTTGGGGATTTAGTGTTTGCTCCACGACAGTATTCTCTGGTTCAAATGGCCGGATTAGATTGGTGCCGGATTGGTCATAAGAAATCTTTTGGGAGGTAAAACGAACACCCGGATTGAAAGTAAAGTCGTCAATTTGAATTAAATAATCGGATGAAAACTCCATGTAAGTTCGGTCATCCTTTCTTGTTTTATTCCTCTGAAAGGTTCCCGCATCATTGCTCAAACCTATGATTCCGTCAAAGTAGAATTGGTCTTTTATTGTCCCTACTTTGCCTATCCTTCCACTGATTGTCCATTGTGGAAAAGGATTGGCAGTAATATTTGCCTGAAACATTTCCATTTTGGAATCCAATGTGTTTTGATCCGCATTCATTCTCAACCAGGGATTTCCTCTAAACCCTGTGTAAGTATTGACTTGCTGATCCAATGCCAATGTCGGATTCATTCCCACCGCTGCCTGAAAAAAATCGGTATTGCCAATTTCAGAATCTCTGTCCACAACCAATGTCGAAACTCCTACTTTGACTTTGTTTTTCAAAAAAGAATAATCAAGGGCCCCATAAACACTTAATTGTTGGAAGCCGGTCTCCTTTTGGATGCCTTCCACATTGCGGTGACTGAGGATTACTTTGGAATTCAAATTCCCCGTCCGGTATCCGAGTTTCAGGCCGGTATTGGTTGACCAAGCTGTTTGTGTCAACGCTTCCAACCAATCCGTATCGCTGTTTCCAAAAAATGTCCCCGGCGGTGCCTGATTCCTATATTCCTGTGCATTCAGGTTGTCATACGGTCTTTGGTAGTTTTCCATGCTGACATTTTGAAGAAAGGTTACCGAAAGCCCTTCCCTCCCATTATTGGAAATGGTAGCATCAAAAACTCCGGCGGCAGCTTGCAAACCCATTTGTGCCAATTGACTCCCTCTGCGAACACTCATCGAATCTATCAGAAAAGGATCTACCATATGCCAAGCCAAACCGGGCATTCCGTCCAACATCAGCATCGGCTGCATTCTGTTCTTGAAAGTATGGTACCCACGGTAAATCATATCAAAGTTGCCGTTTGGATTTGATCCCGGTCTTGAGACCAAGAGTCCCGGAATCTGACTCTGTATGGCCTGCGGCAAAGAAAGAATCAAGCCCTGATTGAATGGTTTTTGCTCCATCCTGAGGCTGTCAGATTCTTGGGCTTTGAGTGCAAAAGCAAATTGTAAAAGACCAATTGAAATAATCAAAAACCGAAGCATTTTTATTTGGGTTTATTTTGGGAACTGAAATTAAATATAGGCTTTTTAGTTGATTTTTTTCACAAAGAAGTAATTTGAATTTCTTATTTTTAGCAAAACCCTATTAACCCATGAATAAAATCGGATTTAATGTTTTGGCTTGGTCGGCAGCAATGTCTGATGACCTCAAACCAATTTTGGACAGGCTGAAAAAAATCGGCTATGATGGTGCTGAGTTTTTTGTAGGCTCTGACGATATTCCTGCCTACAAAAGGATCGGGGAGCATTGCAAAAATATTGGTTTGGAGGTTACTACGGTTTTTGTCTTAAGCCCGGAAGAAAACCTCGTCAGTCCGGATAACGATGTCCGCCAAAAAGGCCTCGAAAAAATCAAGTGGACCATCGACCGATCGCATGACTTGGGTTCGCAGGTGCTTTGTGGCCCTTTCCATTCTGCTTTTGCTACTTTTACCAAAGCCGCCCCTCAGGATATCGAGTATGCGCGCAGTGCAGAAATCCTCCATCAGGCGGGAGATTATGCCGCACAGGCAGGAATCCTGCTGACACCTGAGGCGCTCAATAGGTTTGAATGCTACCTCTGCAATACCATGGAGCAGCTTTCACACCTGCTGAAGATAGTCAACCATCCCAATGTCAAAGCGATGTTTGACACCCATCATGCCAATATGGAGGAGAAAAAACTTGGAGAAGCCATACACCGCATCTCACCTTACCTTGCCCATTTCCACATCAGTGAAAACGACCGTGGCACGCCGGGTTCCGGACATGTGCCTTGGGACGAGACTTTTGCTGCTTTGGCTGCGATCAAGTACAAAGGATGGCTGACCATCGAAGGATTCACGAGAAATGATCCTGATTTTGCCAATGCAATTGGGGTATGGAGGCAGTTTTCAGAACCTTGGGAAATGGCGGAAAGCGGTTATCGATTTATTAGGGAAATGGGAGAAAAGCATGGGCTGTAGGTATTTGTTATGCAATGACTAGACTTTGGTAATTTCACAATTACCCAAAAAAATATGGGAAGAATTCCGATTTTAACCATCGCTTTTATTCTAAGCTTAGATCTCCTTGGTTTTTCTCAAGATGACCGGCCCAATATCATTTTCATCCTCACAGATGATCAAAGGTGGGATGCTTTAGGATTTGCAGGGAACGATTTAATCCACACCCCTGAAATGGACCGACTTGCCGCAGAAGGGATATTTTTTGAAAATGCATTTGTAACCACCCCCATCTGCGCGGCGAGTAGGGCCAGTATTTTGACAGGAACTTACGAGAGGACACATGGTTATACTTTTGGGCAAGGGGAAATCAAACAGCCATTTATTGATCAATCCTATCCTGCAATGATGAGAAATAGCGGTTATCAAACCGGCTTTTTCGGGAAATTTGGTGTCAATTATTCCGGTTTTGAGGGGCTTTTTGATCTTGGAGAGAATTACGACAGGTTGGATCGCTACAAAGATAGAAGGGGCTATTTTTATAAAACCCTCGGTGTGGATACGGTTCATTTGACCCGCTATACGGGCCAAAAAGCCATTGAGTTTATCCGCCAAACTTCCCAAGAAAAGCCATTTATACTTTCTTTAAGTTTCAGTGCCCCGCATGCCCACGATCCGGCAGAGGAGCAATATTTTTGGGAGAAGGAATTTGATTCATTATATGCAACACAATATTTTCCCGAGTCTCCTTTAAGTGATCCGGAATATTTTGAGGCGCAACCTACCTATGTTCGGGAAGGTGAAAACCGTAAACGTTGGCATTGGAGATTTGACACAAAGGAAAAATACCAAAGGAGTATGAAGGGATACTTTAGGATGATTTCTGAAATTGATCATGAAATCGGGTTGATAAGGGAAGAGTTATCAAAACAGGAAAAAGATAAAAATACAGTTATCATTTTCATGAGCGACAACGGTTATTTTTTGGGAGAGCGCCAACTGGCCGGAAAGTGGTTGATGTATGATAATTCCCTCCGGGTTCCGATGATCATTTACGATCCCCGATCCGTCCAAGGCCGAAAAGTAAAAGACATGGTTTTGAATATTGATATAGCACCGACCATTTTTGACTTTGCCGGTCTTGATATTCCAAAATCTTGGCAAGGTCTAAGTTTAGCCGGATTTTTAGAAGAAAACAGTCCTGATTTCGAGCGGGAAGATTTTATATGCGAACATCTTTGACAGGTGGATATTATACCGCCAAGTGAAGGCCTTAGGACCGAAGACTGGAAATATTTCCGCTACATCAATGATCCTCGGCATGAGGAATTATATGATTTGACATCAGATCCTTTGGAAAAGAATAACCTTGCCTTGAATCCTGCATTCCAAGAGCGATTGTCGGAAATGAGGAGAAAATTTGAAAATAAAGAAAGCCAAATAAAAGCTTGGAAATAATATTGGAAAAAATTTACCGATTTTTTTCTCCGGCAAAACAACTCCCAAGATTAAATTCTTCAAATCAAACAGTCAGGGTTAAACCTTGGATTTTCGGAAAATCCAAGGATACTACCGTGGTCTGATTTTTCAAGCTTTGAAAAACAAAATAAAAAAAGGCCTAAGCTAAAAGACTTAGGCCTTTGGTATTTTCTAAAAATTCCTATTTACATTCTACACTCTCATTAAGCACTTCAGCCGTCAACTCCCCGTTGGCATTTACAGTTATATGGAAGGTTACTTTATATTTATAGTTCGGGGCTTTCCCCTGCCCTATAAGCAAGGTGGAAATAGTGACAGTTTCATTAAATCCCTTCGAACCGTTGATAGTTTGATTGACGGTCTCATTTGCCTGATAAGCTGCTCCTGATGTTTGTCCCACACCAGTTGCTTTCAAATTGTAATGGAATTTTGACATCACGTTCCCACTTTTGGACTCAACAAAATTGGCAACCACATGAATTTCTCCCTCCAAATCAATCAGTTCTCCACAAAAGTCAAATGTGCCTCCAAAAGGGATTCTTCCCTGACTTGATTGAGCGATTGCCTGACTGGTCAGCATTAGTCCCATTGCTGCAACGAGACTAAGAATTACTAAATTTCTCTTCATTTTTTTTTGTTTTTTGGGTTAGAATTTGTTTAAATTAAAATAAAAGGTAATCGATAAAATATAATTGATAATTCAAGTAATCAGGATGTTGTGGTATGTAGAAGCGTCAGACTTTATTGGTATCTTTTTTTAAGAAAATGAAAAAAAAGCTAAGGAAAAGTCTATTGTATTTATTTCAAAATATGGTAAATCGTGAAGTATCAGAGGAATTGTATACCCGTTTTATTGGTATGATTTTACCAATAAATTTCAGCTAATACCAGAGCTACTTATCCAATGACTTATTATTGACCGATCGGTTGATCAAGTGGCGTTATGTAGCAGATTTTACCGTTGGATTATTCACTTAGCATTTTACTATGATTTCAATTATCTTTAGTTTGTGTAAAAAAACCGGATTGAGGGGGTCAAAAAATTTTTTCAGAAATATGAACTAATCCTATCCGTGATTTCAAGTAATCAGCATCAGATTTTCAGTGCTGTTTAAATAAAATACTGCCAAAAAAATAATTGGATGGATTTCAGCACTTCCTATATTGACCTATCAAATGTGAGGACTATTTCAAGGGGGGATTCCCAACGAATGGAGAAGTATATCCGGCAGTTTTATGAATTGATTCCTGAAAGACTGGAATTATTAAAAAAAGCTCTTTTGGAAGAAGATAGGGTTCAGATTCGTCAAATTGCTCATAAAATGGCCCCACAGTTGCAGTTTTTTGGAGTTAGAGAAATCAGTAATCCCATCAAAAGACTGGAATTGGAATATATCAGCATGCCTAAAGAGGAATTACATGAATTGGTATTGCGAATAATTGCTAAATTGGAGGATGCCATAGCCGAAGTTTCTACTATCTTAAAGCATCATTTTGAATAAGGATTCAAACATACCTGCCCACATCACTTGTGCGATCATTGATGATGATCCTTTTATCTCTGATCTCCTGATGGATAAGCTTACCCAACACTTTCCCGAAATCCAGGTGATAGCTGTTGCAAAAAACGGGCATGAAGGAATTGAGAAATTAATGAAATTGAGACCCAAAGTGGTCTTTTTGGATGTGGAAATGAACGACATGACCGGCTTTGAAATGCTTTTACAGCTGCCGGAAATCTATTTTAAGACGATTTTTATCACCTCTTACAGACATTATGCGATTAAAGCCATCAGGTTCAATGCCTTGGATTATTTACTGAAGCCTATTGATCTTGAGGAGTTGAAAAATGCCATATCCCGATTTAAAAAGCAAGACATGCAATCTTCTCTTGCAGATCCCATCCATCAGGCTTTGGTGAATTTTTCCACGCTAGATGTAAAAGAACATGTCCTTACCCTTAATATTCATGATGGACAATTGAAAATTGCCATCAAAGATATCCTTCATATCCAAGGAGACAGAAACTACAGTCAGATTCACCTAGCCAACAAAAAAAAAGAGGTCGTCTCTAAAACCCTTTCAGATTTGGCCACAATCCTAGATGGACATTATTTCTTTAGATGCCATAAATCCTACTTAGTAAATAGATACCATGTGCAGGCTCTTGTCAATAATTTTTCCTTAATGCTATCTTCGGGTATTACCCTTCCAATTTCCAGAAGACAAAAACAGCCTTTTCTAGATTGGTTTTCTGAAAAAATGTTACCATGAAGAGAGCGATATTTGTTTTTTTTATCTTTTTAACTTTCTCTGTTTCGGCAAAGGAGGATGAAGATTTTTTCAAAAAAATCGAATCCCTAACCTCAGCAATCAATCAGGCTAGAAAATCAGGAGATTTAGAAAAGGAAATCGAGTTACTGTATGAAAGGTTTCAACTGAACACCATAACACTTAACCACAACCAATCCTATGTTTGGGGATTGGAACTTGAGGACTTGATAGATCACCACGAGGACCTGGAAATCGTCAAAAAGATAAAGCAGCCATATTTTTCTCGGATGGGTTGGCTTTTCAATACTTTTAGTGAATATGAAACCAGCATCGAATATTACCAAATATCGGTTGCTATCGCCGATCAGGAGGGAAACGTAGAGGCAAAATACAAGGATTTAGGAGCTATAGCTTTCACCAAGTTTTTGCTCGGGGATAAAGAAAAGGCACTTCATCAACTGGATAATCTTATGCAGGAGGTTCTGGCCCTTGGAAATGACAATTTGAAGGCCGAGATCAATTATCGCTTTTACACGGTATGGGTAGAAAGTGACCCTAAAAAAGCATTGGCATATGCCCATGAGAGTTTGAATACATCCGATACCCAAAATCTATCCCATCGATTGACCACTGTGGGAAATTGCTATGCACAGATGGGGGAATTGGACAGTGCACTATTCTATACCAATCAAGGATTGCAACTGGCCAAGGAAAACGTATTTTATACACAGGAGTCCAATGCACTCATTTTGCTTGTGAGTATTTATTCCCAATTGGGGGATTTCGAAAAAGCGCTGGAAAATTTTAAGGTATACCATATGCTTCAAAACGATGCTATGGCTTTCCAATCCGGTATGAAACTGATGACCATCAACCAAAAAACCCTTGAGGAAAAGCTGATGCTTCAGGAATCTCTTGCAGAAGAAAAACTCATCAATCAACGGGTATTACTCTGGATATTTGTGTTTTTCACGCTCATTTTGGGGATAATTCTCTTCCTGTTGTACAAAAAAATCATGCTGACCAATCAACAGAAAAAAAGAATTGAGGAAGAGAAAATCAGAGCAGAACAATCCGAACAGTATGTGGAACAGTTTCTTATCAGTCTTAGCCACGAAATACGAACACCTATGCATGCAATTTCCGGAATGGTCAATGCCTTGTTGCGAAATCCTGAATCAAACTTTAAGGACGAATACCTGGAAGCCATGCGCATCAGCTCAGACAATCTCCTAATCTTACTAAACGATATTTTGGATTTGGCTAAAATTGAATCCGGTAAGATGCAGCTTATCCTTGAGCAATTCAAGCCGGTACAAGTGGCCATGGGAGTGATTCATTTGCTCAAATTCAAGGCATCGGAAAAAGGTTTGGAACTTGCAGTGGATGTAGCTGAGGATTTTCCTGAGAAGATGGTTGCCGATTCTTCCCACCTATCTCAGATTTTGATCAATCTATTGGGCAATGCTATCAAATTTACCGATCAGGGGAATATAAGGCTCATCATGTCTAAAGTTGGAGAATATGCCCGGTTCGTAGTTCAGGATACCGGAATTGGGATTCCTGAGGAAAAGCTCCAATTGATTTTCAATAGCTTTGAGCAACTTGGGA
Source organism: Aquiflexum sp. TKW24L (assembly GCF_023502205.1). Lineage (GTDB taxonomy): Bacteria > Bacteroidota > Bacteroidia > Cytophagales > Cyclobacteriaceae > Cognataquiflexum. Next base: position 101,355 of record NZ_JAMFLG010000013.1, read on the forward strand.
AAGAACAGTCAAGAAAATATGAGGGAACAGGATTAGGACTGAGTATTTCAAAAAAGCTTATTGAACTTCAGGGAGGGAGAATTTGGGTGGAAAGTGAACAGGGAAAAGGAAGCAGGTTTATTTTCGAACTTCCTATCCATAGTGAGCAAATAAATCTTTCTGATGCCAAAATCATTCCTCAGTTGGACCTTAGAAGTTTAGGAGAAAAACTCAAAGGAATCCGCATCTTACTGGTAGATGATGATGTGTTCAATATGATGGTGGTACAGGATGATCTTACCTTTTTTATTCCTGAGGTTTCCATTATCGTGGCTAAAAGCGGTGAGGAGGCTTTGCAGCATTTTGAAAAGAGTGATGTTGATCTGGTGTTGATGGATATCCACATGCCTGGAATGGGTGGCATCGCCGCAGCAAAAAAAATGAGGGACTTGGAATCCCTGGACAAACCCGGGAAAAGAACTCCTATAATTGCGATAACTGCAAATATTGTTCATTCAGAGATCAATAAATTTATGAACTCAGGTATGGATGACTATATTCCCAAACCTTATAAGGTTGAGGAGATTTTAGGGATCATTAGCCACTATTTTCAAATGGATTTATCTAAAATTTCTATAATAAATTTTAAAAAATAAAATTATCAGTTTTTAACCTAAAGAGTAGAATGAAAAATTTTTAATCAGAGACAATCAACCCTGATCCTTTAACCAATCCCCAACCCTTTCATTAAAATCCTCCATATTTTCCCAATGGAAAGCATGCCCACTTTTTTTATAGATATGCAATACTGATCCGGGAATTCCGGCCGCCACTTCCTTGGTCATCCAAACAGGCGTAAAAATATCCTCTTCGCCTCCCAATACAAATACCGGGCAATTCACTTTTGCCAAATCCTCCAGCACATCATGCGTCACACAAGCCGCAGCCTGTCCTTCCAATCCGATCAGCGGTTGGGGATTGGGATCCAAAGCGGCATTTTTCCGGTCTTCCAAAAGACCCGCGTGAAATTCCTCATTGTCCCAGGATTGCTTGGAAAAAATCAATAACTGGATATAAACACTGAACTCCTCAGGTTTCAATCTTGCTTTGCAGTCCTTCATATGTTGGAAAATCGCCTTGGCAGCATTGTCACAGCGTGCCCAGGGACACATCAGCACCATGGCTTTGACCCTTGTGGGAAAATGGATCGCCATCCGTTGGGCGATGATGCTTCCCATGGACACGCCGGCTACTTTGACCGCACCCAAACCCAAGTGATCCAACACGCCGATGCAGTCCTGCGCCATCTGAAGGGAAGTATAAGGACCTGCAGGCTTGTAGGATTTGCCGACTCCCCTGTTGTCCACGAGGATACAGCGGAAGGATTTGGCCCAATGGGCGACGTGTTTTTCCCAGACGCTTCCCGGGGCAGTGATTCCCATGATCAGGAGCAGCGGTTCTCCAGCACCTTTTTCTTCAAAGTAGATGTTGGTTCCGTTGGTGGTGATGGTTGGCATTTTTTATAAAAGGGTTATTGGTTATTTGTTATTTGTTAATGGTTGTAATTGTTCTAGTTGTTCTAATGGTTCCGCAATATCAGACAGGTGTAATTGTTTTAGCTTTTGTCGATGTTTTCAGATTGCTGTAATTTTCAGAATGTGGCCTACCGTCCTGAATCTTATGTCTTTTGTCTTATCTCTTCTTGTGGGTGTTTCTTGCCTCCTGACTCTCGCTCTCCTACGTACCTTAACCCCCTCTTATGTCTTCGCCAACATCGGTCATCGGTCATCCGACATTTTCCCAGTCTCGCTTCTCGTTTCTCGTTTCTCGCTTCTCGCTTCAACTCACAAACCCGGAGCAAGCGTTTCCTGGATCCATTTTCCGTCGTGCAAAGTGACAAAATCGGGATCTTCCAAGGCTTCTTTTCCCTCGTCTTCACAGATGATCCAGCCTGCATAGCCTATTTCCTTGAGCCATTGGGTGATTCCGATCAGGTCGACTTTTCCTTTTCCCATCAGGGCAAATTCCGGATTTCCATCCCAATCTTTGTAATGCACATGGTTGATCATGGATTGGTATTCTTTCATTTTGGCAAGGGGATCCATGCCGCCGTTGATGATGTGGCCGACGTCGGGACACCAACCTGTGGCAGACAGGTCAAGTCCTTCCAAGATCACTTTGTAATCGTCTTCTGTCCTTGTGATGGATGTATGGGGGGAATTTGGGTGGAAACTGCTTTCTACCCCTTTTTCTTTGGCCCTTCGGGAAACAGTGTTCACGATATCTGTCAGGCTTTTTCTGCGCTGCACGATGTCATGCCTACCGGTAGGAATCTGAACTGTACAAAGGACCGAGCCTGGAAACCGCTGCAGCAAATCGATCGCATTGTCTGCGACCTTCCGCTCTTCCTCAGTTTCTTCTTTACCGTTCCAGTCCAAAGCCAAAGCTACCGCAGCCAGTTCAATACCCTGTTCCTTGAGTTTTTCTTCCAACAAAACCGGATCAGACAATTTGCCCATCCAGGAAAAAATAGGTTGGATCCCGGTAAAACCGGCTTTGGCAATGATCTCGATCATATGTCCCAACTGGTCTTTGTAGGTTTCCCCGTTGTTGTTCATATACCAGGTATAGACCTCAGCACCGAATTTGAATGGTAGTTTTTGCATGGTTTTGTTTTTGAGGTTTTGATGATTATAAAGCGCCTAACTGTTCCATTTTTGTAATTCATTGGTAATAAATGCTTCAAGTATTTCCTTTTTGGGCAATTCGAGAAGGTATTTGGAAACGAATAATTTGTTGTCCATTCCAGTGGTAGCGAATTCTACCAACGCTGTGTTTTTGTGGGTTACCAATAGTATCCCAATCGTGGGGTTATCATCACTTTGCATCATGTTGGCTTTGTAATAGTTTACATAAGTATTGAGTTGTCCAATATTGTGATGGTTAAAGTCTTCTACTTTTAGCTCTACCAGAACATGGCATTTGAGGATCCGGTGGTAAAATACCAAGTCAATAAAAAAATACTCATCTCCGATCAGGATTTTCTTTTGTCTGGCTTCGAGGCAAAAACCATGTCCCATTTCCATCATAAAATCCTGTAAATGGTCAAGCAAGGCTGATTCCAAATCATTTTCCTCTACCGCATCTTTCGCCTTCAATCCCAAAAATTCAAATGCATAGACAGATTTCACGATATCAGAAGGGTTGGCGATTTCTGCCTTTTGTTGGGTGATTTCGCTGAGCATTTCAGGCTTGATGCTCATTCCACTTCGTTCGTAATACAGGCTGTTAATTTGGTGTTTGAGTTCTCGGACGCTCCAAGTGCCTTTGATGCATTCGAGTTCGTAGAATGAACGTTTGATGTTATTTTCTATAGTAATCAGTTGTTCAATATGTGTATAGGATAATGACTGTACAATGATTGACCCTTTTAATTGAAATTCAGTTAATTGAAATTCGGAGGTCAGTGACCCCAAAATTCTCAATTGTGAATCAAGATTTTCATTTTTCTCCAATTCGGAGGTCAGTGACATCCGAATGGGAGAGTTTTGTATTTGACTTGCAACTAGAGGTTCTATTTGGGGATAGTAGAGATAAAATAACCTAAAGTTCCTAAAAGTACGTTCGTCTAATCCTTTTATCGAAGAACAACTTTTCGCAAGATTAGCCAATAATTTTTTACCGTATTTAGCTCTTTCTTCTCCCTTTTGCTCGAACTCTACAATATAATATCCAATCAGCCAATTTCTAAAAGTTAACGACACATTAACTGCTTTGGTAGCTTGCTGCTGAAAGTGGGAATGGGTTTGCTCAATGGTGGTAACTAAATAATTGAAATTCATTATAAGATTGCTTTAAATTTTCCCCAAATCGAATTTTTCATTTTTTTTAACTGGCAGACAATCATAATCTTTTTGACCTAACCGTTAAAACTATACTAATTTATATGTAAGCGTCACCAAAGTCATAGGCAATCTTTTAATCTAATTATAAACCTTAAATCATCACTTTCCCTTCAATTCCTCATCAGGAATTGCCATGGTATGGTTGGCCAAAAGCTTATACTTTCCCTTTTCTTTGACATAGGTCCGCATAAAGTGGTAGGTAACCGGACTTTTTCCCCTATCCACCACTGTGTAGCCACTCACCACAGCGGTATTTCCCAAAATCACCACCTTTTGGTCACGTGAAACCCTTCCTCTTGTATCGTTCGGCTGACCGGCTTGAATCCGCTTTGCCTTGGCCACGACCGCTTCTTTTCCATCAATCAGACTCGCATGGTTGTGAACCCACACAAAATCAACTGCTAGCAGGTTGGACAAAAAATCAACATCAGATTCCAAAAGGGCTTTTTCCCATCCAAGGTCTAGGTCGATAAGTTTTTGATGATCTTGGGTTTGGGCAACTGATGATAATATTAAGAGGCAAAAGACAAAGGAGGTTAGGATAGTTCTTTTCATGGTTTGGAAATTGGCTATTTGGTTATTGGTCCCGATAGCTCGGGAGGGTTATTGGATTGCTTTTCCTCTGATATTTTCAACATCCATGATTTCTAGTGGTAAAGGTTCGCCCAATAGCATTGCGCCGGTATCTGTAATCACAAATCCATCTTCGACTCTGATTCCGCCAAAATCCCTGTATTGTGCAAGTTTTCCATAATCAATAAAACTGCTGTGCAGATTTTCTGCATGCCATTGATCGATCAGTTTTGGGATAAAATAGATTCCGGGTTCGATCGTGACACAATAACCCTTTTCCAGTTCCTTGCCCAAGCGGAGAGACCTCAGGCCAAATTGACTGCTCTTTTTCAGTTCATCTGTATATCCCACATATTCCTCACCCAAGTCCTCCATATCGTGCACATCCATACCCAACATATGTCCCAAACCACATTGGAAAAACAAGGCATGGGCTCCCATACTCACTGCTTCGTCCAAATCTCCCTTCATGATCCCAAGTTCTTTCAGCCCTTCCGCGAGTTTTTTACAGGCCAAAAGGTGAATTTCCTTGAACTTTACGCCCGGTTTTAAGGCAGCGACAGCGGCATGATAGGCATTCAGAACAATCTGATAGATTTCTCTTTGGCCATCAGAAAATCTTGATCCCACAGGAATGGTCCGCGTAATGTCGCCTGCATAATGTGAAGCTGATTCTGCACCGAAATCCCCCAAGAGCATTTTTCCCTTGGTCAAGGTATTGGAATAATTGTGGTTGTGAAGAATCTGTCCGTCAATGGTAATGATGGGAGGAAAAGACAAACTTCCCCCTGAGTAAATCGCTTCACCGGTCACCAAGCCCAGGAGTTCATATTCCTTCATTCCGGGTTTGGCAGCTGACATTAATTTTTGGTGCATTTTTACGCTGATGTTCACCGCTTTGGTCAACTCCCGGATTTCCTCATCAGACTTTATTGATCTCAGGGAGACCACCGATTTGATAAACTCCACTGAGACAAGGGAATGAATCTCTTTAAGGGATTTACCAAGCCATCCGGCAAGTTTTTGAAAATTTTCGGGGCGATAAGGAGGTAGGAAATGAATTCGCTGATTTCTGACAGATGTCAAAAAACTACCTATCTCACTTTTTGATTTGGTGTAACTCATTCCAACTTCGCTTGCCAACTCTGACAAAGGTGGATGGGAACCTTGCCAAACCGTTTCTTCAACAGTCAAATTATCACCAAAGAGGATTTCAATATCCTGATTGATATCAATGACAGCAGTGAGACCCGGCATTTCCAATCCAAAAAAATAAAAGAAAGTACTGTCCTGTCTGAAAGGATACCAGTTGTCTTTGAAGTTGATACTGCTTTCTTCATTTCCCAAAAAAAGGAGGACTCCGGAGCCTATTTTTTTCTTTAACAGGTTTCTTCTTTCTTTATATGTTTCTTTCGAAAAGGTGGTTTGCATACTTATTTCTTTGACCCAAAATCAGTTCCCATCCAAGATAGAAATTACATTTTAGCAATTCAAAAACCAATGATAAAATCCCTCCACCTACTCCATGAATGGTCAACAGACAATCTTTTCTTCAGATCAACGCCTTGGTTTGATCCACAAACCTGCAATGTCAAAAAACCGCCACCCGACCGGATTAAAACCCAAAGGTTTTTCATTTCAAGGAATTTAATTTTACCAAATACAATAAATTGGTTAAAGAATTTGGGGAAAGACAATTTTCAAAGGTTTAAGTTTTATATTTAAGTAGAAAACAGAAAGTAACATGAACTATCCCAGCATATTTAATGATGTCATCGGCCCGGTGATGAGAGGTCCATCTAGTTCCCATTGTGCTGCTTCCCTCAGAATCGGGAGGATTTGCCATGACCTGATGGATGGCAGGATTTCAGAAATCCAGATTGATTTTGACCCTAACGGTTCTTTGGCTACCACGCATAAAGAACAAGGTTCGGATATGGGCTTATTCGGAGGATTTTTGGGTTGGGAAGCCTATGACGAGCGGTTGGTCAATTCCGAAATACACATCGGTGCTGCAGGGATCAAAGTAAAAATAGACATCAAAGACATACAAGCGGAGCATCCAAATACCTATAAAATCACCTTGAGCAATCCTTGGGAGACCCATCAGGTCATTGCCATTTCTACTGGCGGAGGGATGATTGAAGTCATCGAAATTGATGGTGTGAAAGTTTCCTTGGCAGGTGATTGCTTCGTTACCATGTTCTATTCCAAAGACAAACAAAAGCTGAAAAGCTACCTCCAGCAATCCGACATCCTCGGAGAAGTAGAAATTCACACGGAAGAAGGGGATTTTTTAGCCTTAAAATCCCAAAGATTTTTGGATGAAACGCTGATTGAAGAAATAAACACCATTGAAGAAGTTTCTCAAGTCAAACAGATAAAGCCTGTTTTGCCTGTCCTAACCCGGAACAACCAAACAGTCCCTTTCATTACCTGTGATGAAATGTTGGCCTACAATCAGGACAAGAATTTGAGTTTATGGGAATTGGCTGTGCGGTATGAAAGTATCCGAGGCAATATCACCTCCGTGGAAGTGCTTGCCAAAATGGAGCAAATCCGGATCATTCTCAAAAATGCAGTAGAAACCGGACTCAAAGGAACTTCCTTTGAGGATAGAATCTTGGGTCCCCAATCGGTAAAATTCAAATCCATGATGGAAGACAGAAAACTGATCAGCGGGGATGTTTTGAACCGGATTATCATGTATGTGTCCGCTATCATGGAGGTCAAGAGCTCCATGGGAGTAATCGTGGCCGCCCCTACCGCAGGATCATGTGGGGCTATGCCAGGAGCGGTATTGGGCGTGTCAGATTCATTGGGACTTTCTGATGAGGAGACAGTCAAAGCCTTGATGATCGCAGGTCTGATCGGGGTTTTTATAGCGGCACATTCCACCTTTGCGGCGGAAGTGGGAGGCTGTCAGGCCGAATGTGGTTCCGGTGCGACGATGGCAGCTGCTGCGATTGTCCATTTGGCCGGAGGCAATATCAATCAAAGCATTTCTGCTGCTTCGATGGCTTTACAGAGTTCTTTGGGTATGATTTGTGACCCGATTGGGAACAGGGTAGAAGCTCCCTGCCTCAACAGAAATGTGATGGCGGCCTCCAATGCGCTTTCATGTGCAAATATGGCCTTGGCAGATTATGACCATTTAATCCCTTTGGATGAAGTCATTGAGACCATGTATGAAGTGGGAAAAAGTATCCCAAACACCCTGAGATGTACCAATCTCGGAGGATTGTCCATTACCAAGACAGCCAAGGAAATCGAGGCGAGATTGACGCAGAAGTATTTTTATAAGAATTGTTGAGGTGAAAGATATATTAAGAGGCTATCTCCTCTAAGACAGATTTCCATATTATAAATCCTTTTTTGTTATCAGAATAATCGTGGATAATTACTTTCTATTTGTGCAACCGCTTGTTGCACAAAATCAGAAATGATGCTTTGAACCTTTGACTGAGCATGTTCAAGAGATCTTAATTTATCAGATGCCTCATTCAGCTTTTCAATCACCGGAATTGAATATTCCAGTGCAAATTTTCGCATATATTTAAGGTTTCTGACAGAAAAACCTTTTTGCAGTGGAAGTTCTTTTTTCAAATCACTACTCAGCAGATCGATCACTTTTGCTCCCCAACCTTTATTGGATTGATGTACTAATATTAACTGTCCGAGCTTCCAATAAAGAAAGAGCATCTCCTTATTAGCAGCAATGGCCGTGCGGACTTGAGCAGTACTGATTTGCTCTTTTACCAAGGAAAGAAATGCTTTATATTCTTTATCCATCAGTTAATACCGGTTTTTGTGATCAAAGTTTCTTAAGATATCTTTTTGTACGATTTTGAAAAACTCGATGGTTCTTTCATTCTAATTCCGACATCCTGAATTTTCATCCATATCACCTTCTTTATAAACATATTGAAAATGCTCTGTATAGCAGTTAAGGCTTTCCCAAACAACAATGCTGTTAGTGCTTATTTAAGCCAAACGGTTTCTTCCTCCAAGCGACCATTTATTTTGATATTGCCGTCCGGGTTTTGGTATATCAGGATATCGCTGATCATCTTTTCTTTAGAATGGAAGTAAATCTCCAACTGATTTTCCAATCGAATATTTATAATGGTATTCTCAGTGTCAATGCCGGAATCTCTCTTGGTTGTCCAGGAAGGAAAATCGGTTGATAAACTGTCTGATTTTGTAGAGATAGTTGTGCTGCCATCCTGGCATTTGAGCCTGAACTTAGAAATAATGGTACGCTTGTCATTATTGATAATAATCCTGTAACCAAAAAGAATGATTTCAGTCTCTCATTGCTTGATCCATCAGAATCGTCAAATTTTCTTGGAATTATTAAAGAAGTAACTACGAAAGTTGTACCACCTCCTACTAAAATCAAACCTGCCTTATATTGCTGATTGCTTAATTCCAATAGTTCTTGGGGTGTTGTCAGCACGGAATTAGATTGGGCAGGAGAATAAAAAGATATTCCCAATAAAATTACTGCCAGAAAATATCTTTTCATCAGTTCGAAGAATTAAGGTTAATAGTAAAGGTAAGTGCAGGATATACTTTTTGTGTTTGCGGAAGGGTGAGACCACGGACAGTTTGGGAACCCAAACTCAATTGGGCAGCTTTTCTCGCTTTTGAGGCGGAGCTTATAATAATTGGAACTCCAATAAGAGTAATTGGAATCCCAACAAATATTAGATAGGGTCCAATTCCGTCACCTGAATCAGAAGAATTGATACTAATACCTGTTGCAATAATCCCCACCGCCATCATACCTGATCCAACTAGCAAAAATGTAATTCCGGTCTTTTTTTGCTTTTCACTTTGTTTTAAGTATTCTTTTATCAAAAACTCCCTGCCATTATCTTGAGCCTGAAGATTTAAGGATAACATGAAGATGAGAGAAAAAATGAAAGTTACTTTGATCATAATCTATATGTTAATAACAATATCTGATTCCTTATTTTTAAGGTAATTTAAATGAATTACAATTGACTTACTATTTTTATAGAAAGTTTTTTTGCGCTCAAGCCTCAATACGTTGATTAAAAAATGGAATTAGAGCTTCAGTTAATAAAAAACAGGTAATTCCAATCAAGAAATAGTTTTGAAAAAACAAGGATAGACTGACGCATTTTTATAATTGATGTTAATTTCCCCCCAACTGGTGGATTGTATTCTGAATCAATCCTTCCAAGTCTTTACCATCGTCATCCTTGATCCGATATTGAATCTCCATTCCCCAAGTGGGCTTGATCTTGGGTATGATAAGCTTGATGGATTTTTTATCTTTTCCCAATTCTGCTTTTGTGACTGACAATGTTTGTTCATTGTAGTGTTTTGATCCATATTTTCTGGACCGCAACAGATCCCAGGTTTTCACCGTGTAGTGGGCGGTATCGGCGACACTTCGGATATCCAATTCATCTGTAAAGCTTAGCTCAATCCCTTTGGTAGTAGCTTTGATTCCAACAGGAATTACCAATGGCTGATCTACTTTTCTGATGCGGTAAAGCCCTCCCAACTGCGGTTGGGTGGAACCCCATGCCGACAAGCCACAGAGGTACAGTTGCTCATCGCCCGGATTGAATCGCCCACGCATTACTCCCGTAGAAAACCTCGGTATCGGCAGTTCATAGATACCTCCCTGAACTTGCTCTCCCAATGTTTCATAGGGGACGACAAAGACTTTTCCATAGCCATAGGAGAAGTTGAGCAGCTTCCCGTTCAGTGCTCCCCACTTTTTGCTATTTACCCACAAAAGCTCGGACGGTGATTGGTCCCTTTCTCTGTCTACCCAGACCAATGGCAATTCCATTCCGTTTTCAGTGCTGTCAGCAGGTGGATTAAAGCCAAACATATTTCCATAAAACCCACCTTTTTTCACCCAATTGATCCGGTTCATGGGATTCCAATGGCCTTCCTGGTCAGTCACTATGAAGCTGCCGTCAGGATTGAGACAAACTCCGTTTGCCGCCCTAAAACCGGTAGCAATGATCTCGGTCCGGAGTCCGTCTGCACTTACTTTGATCAAAGTTCCGTGCTGAGGCACCAAGGCTTCCCTGGCATGCCGGGCACTTTTTGCATAATAAAGGTTCCCTACTTTATCCGCCTGAAGTCCCATGGCAAATTCATGGAAATGGTCCGTGACCATATGGTCATTGTTGAAACTTTCATAAAAGTCGGTTTCCCTGTCTCCGTTGAAATCATGCAGACGGACAATCTGATCCCTGCAGGTAATGAAAATTTCCTCGTTGATTACTTTTATCCCCAAAGGCTGAAACATGCCTGAAGCGATCCGCTGCCAGGTAAGTTTTCCGGAATTTTTGGTAAAACCCTCTACTAGCCAAACATCTCCGTCGGTAGAACAAATCACCCCTTTGTTAGAGTCTTTGAAAAAGTCCAGTCCGCTCAACCTGAATTGATTCTTCCATAGACTGTCAAAAGGCGGATTCATAATGTCCACTTGAAAGGGACCTTCCTGCTCTCCTTGGAGGATTTCTGTGGTCAATTTTTGGGGATAACGGGCAGAACCTCCTTTGATCAGTGGATTTAAGTCCTCCGGTGGGGCCGAAGTTTTTGAATACTGCTGAAGTCCTTTCATCCCGGATTTGCCGATCAGGATTTTAACCTTCACGGATTGTGAAGGAGCTAGTTCCATGACAGTAAAGCCCCCTTGACTCTTCAAAACAGCACCTTCACCCACAAGTGCAACAGATGTCCCGCTAGGGGCAATTCTCATTTTCAAAGGTTTTTCAGATGGGGAAATATTTAAAGTCCGGGTGAAAACAGGTTGGTCCTCCAATGTTTCCAATCCAAATGTTTCCAAAACTTTTGCTTCGCCAACGGTGTAAGAGACAATCACCCGATCTTGATACTGATAAAGCCCTTTGTAATGCGTCCACTCCCGTGGCAATGGTCCAAACTTCCTTTTGTCTCTCGCTGTAAATCTTGGGTCGTCAAAAGTTCCTGTATTTGGATTAGCCCAACCGGGAGAAACGGGGTTTTCAAAATGCAGGTCGCCTACCGTTCGCGGTGAGATATTGTGACTTCCATTAAGTAGAATCGCCTGCCAATCTATGAAACCTTCTCCAGTCCAAGCCCCGGCAACCCGCATCAGGTCATGGTCAAACATCATCCAGGCATTGCCGGCTGCCACTCCACCTTTTCCCTGATCCAATCTTATGGCAATTCCTTTATAGGCAAAATTGGCTTTGACAAGGTTTTCATCCGGAAGAGGTGATGGACCTGAGGACCGTTCTCTTTCCGGGGCATTCCGTCCGACCAATTCATAGGTATTGATCAAAAAATTCCCATAGTCCATTTCTGCCCAAGGCTTGAATTCTTTAGGCGCAGGACCTGTGTTGGTCCCGGTTGGCAAACTGGCTAAAAATGCTGAATCGATTTCGAAGAATTGATCGGGGTTTTCTTTTTGCAAAAAAGTTTCTCTCAGGTAATTGATGATATCATACTTTTCTACCGGAGTCAAATTGACTTGGGGAGGCATGGACCCATATCCTCGGGTAAGGGTCTGATATATCGAATAGGGATCTTTCCCCACTTTGAAGGTATCTTCCCAAAATTTGAATGCCGTAGGAATCGATCCTACCTGTTCCGGATTTCCATGGCAATTGAAACAGGTATTATTGTAAATATGCTCCCCGGTTCTTATGGATTCGTCATGCCTGTCACCCAATGCGGTTAGGAGCCCCTTATGGTCAATGTCCTTTTCAAAGTCGGGAAGATCGGATTCCAAAAGAACAAATCCCTGATTCACATTAGATTCAGTATTTTGATCCTCTTTTCCCTGTTTGCAACCAACAACGCATAGAGAAAGGATCAAGAATTGAAGGAAAATTTTGGGTCTATTCATTTTGTGCCGCTGATAATATTCTATATCAAAACCAAATGGAAAAGTATTGAAGTTGGATTATTAAATGGTTTTTGGGTTAATGGGTTATTTGGTTAATTGATTTTAGAGCCAACCTTTTTGCGAGTAAATCCCCTATTCTTTGGTTTAAGGCTTAACTGGTTATTTGGTTAACTGAATTCCGGAGCATACCATTTTTTGAATTTGGATAGTTCCTCTAAATCGTAGTAGTTTGCTTCTGACTTCTTGCCTTTTACTCTAATTCCACACTAAGAAACTTGGTACTTGGTACATCGTACTTGGTTCCTTTTCCTCTTACCTTTCACTTCTCACCTAACATCCATCATTTCTCCATTGGATGCTCTTTAAGCAATTCGGCAGGAGAATAGAATCCCTTTTTGTCAGCAACCTTGGCCCTGACTTCTTTCACTTGTTCCGGACGAATCGGCGAAGCTTCATTGCCAAATGAGTTTCTAACATAGGTCAATACTGCGGCGATTTCATTGTCATTGAGCATGCCTTCATAAGGAGTCATCGGAACCTGTCCGGGATATTCTCTTCCCAATACAGTGATCGGACCCATCAATCCTTTCAACACAAGCTTGATCAAGCGCTCCTCACTTCCCAAAACCCAAGGCGTGCCTACGATTGGCGGAAACAAAGAAGCGGAAAGTCCACGTCCATCATTTTGGTGACAGGTACTGCAAAACCCATCTCTCGCATAGATTTCTTTGCCCATGTTATAAAGTTCAAGGTCACTTCCGGTCAACTTGGACTTGATGGTTTCTTCTTTTTTCTCCCGGACCGAAAGATCATTAATATGGGCAACGGCAGCTTCATGGGCATGAACTGACCATTTGTCCAAAGGCATTTTTTCAGCTTCAGCCAAAATCGGTAAACCCTTTTCCCGTGCCAACCAAGATGCTGCCACGATCGCCTCAAGACGAACCCTTCCATTTTCATCTTTTACAGCCTGCATGAGCAAATTAGCCTGCTCATTTACCTGATGTCCGGAGTAGCGAAGTACCCTAACAGCAGCTGCCCTTGCCCGGAAATCTTTAGCCTGAAGCAATTTCTTAAGTAAATTTTGATCAACCTTATTCAGTCCCCAAGTAACCCAAAGCCCTTCCAAAAGGTAGTGTTCATAATTCGGATCTTTCTTGTCGAGTTTAGAAACCCAATATTCCACTGCAGGAAGCACCTCTTTTGGGTCCCTTCCTCTAAGTTCACGGCGGGTGCGGTATCGAGACCTGAACTCTGGTAATTTCAGATTATCAAGCAACTCCGGAATGGAAGCCCCATAGACTTTCGCCGGAGTGACCAAAGGACGCGATGGATACGTAACCCTATAAACCCTGCCATGCACGTGGTCACGGAGTGGGTCACGGGCATTGTGCTGCATGTGTCCGATCAGGACATTGTGCCAATCGATAAAATAGAGGGACCCATCAGGTGCGAACTCCATGTCCACGGGACGGAAATTACGGTCAGATCCTTTGACAATATCCTGTCTGAATTTGGTGATAAAACCAGTCCCTTCTTCCAAAACCTGGTGCTGCTTCATTCCCAAAAACCCAATGGTATTGGCGATCAGCATGTCTCCCTGAACTTCATCCGGGAAGTGTCGGCTGGAGACGAATTCCAATCCTGAAGTCGGACGGACACGATGCGCTTCTTCGATCAGGTTTTCAGATTTGTGGGTAGCTTCACCATATCTAGGCAAGACCGATCCCGGCATCATCCACCTTACATCGGGACCGGAAGTTTCAGCGAAGAAATTTTGCCCCCAATCGTCAAAAGCGATTCCCCAAGGATTGGGTATCGACAACTGTGCAGTGCGCTCAAGATGGCTTCTAGCAGGATTGAATCTATAAAAACCTCCATTTGTAGCCCGGACAGGACCATAGGAAGTTTCGACATTGGTATGCAAAAAGACTCCCTCAGCCATATAAATAGCACCTGAGGGATCTGCTGAGAAAGCCGAAATCACGTGGTGCGTATCGTGGTCATCAAAGCCGCTTAGGAGTGTTTCAATCTTATCGGCTTTGTCATCCCCATCTGTGTCAATCAGAATTTTTAGGTTGGTGCCCTGCGAAATATAAACTCCTTCAGGAGCAATCTCAAAACCCATCGGCAGGTGCAATCCGTCTGCAAAAATGATTTGCTTGTCTGCTTTGCCATCGTTATTGGTATCCTCTAAGATGATGATTTTGTCATTTGGCTTTGAATCTCCAGGTTTGTAATGGGGATAAGTTGGGATAGTAGCTACCCAAAGTCTGCCTTTGTTGTCAAAACTCATCTGCACAGGATTGGCCATATCAGGAAACTCCACTTCAGAAGCAAAAAGCTCGATTTTGTAGCCTTCGGGAACAGTTAGCTTGTCCAAAGCATCCTGACCGTAGAGGTATTCCGTACTTCCGTTTTGTTCGGGATTGTAATTGGTCTCCACAGGAGGCAATATTCTGGTATTTTTGTCTGCAGCGGCAAGGTCCATTTTCTCCCCTTTTGCAGCTTTCCAGATTGCCTCATCACGGATGGCGGTCATCTGACGGATTTTTTCCAATTCGGCAGGATAATTATCAGGCCCAAATGGAGCGTACCGACGTCCAAAAACGTGGACTCCATTTGGGATTTTGTAGTCATTGTGCCACATCCAGTTTTTCTCCATCACCATCTCATGGATCAAAGTGCGGTGTTCTTCCGCCGTGGATTTTCCATCTCCAAAAATCTCATCAGCAAGTAAAGCTGCAAACATTTTATATCCTTCTTCATTCAGTTGAGAACCGTCAATGGTCAAAGGTTCCGCACTCGAATCATACCAATCCTGCGAAGGACCAAAGGCATCCACAAACATAACATTGTTCCTTTCGGTAATTTCCTTCATCGCTTGGGTGTACAGCGCTAGATTTTCATTCTCCTTTTCGCCATTCGGCAAATCCCTGATATCTGAAAGGTCCTCAAAAGCGATGGGTGAAATGATGGCTAGTTTGGGAGCGGCCTTCCCATTGTACTGCTGCTTGAGAGTATGCTTGATAAAAGCATCGAGTTCTCCTTCATAATTGTCCAATCCATCCGGACCCTGAAAGGATTCATTGTAACCAAAAAACGCCAGAATCACATCAGCCTGATGCCTAGTAAGCCATTCATCCGGAGATTCAAAATGCCCCTCAGAACCTGATTTGTTGGCATATTCAGTCTGGAATTCCTCCGCTCCGGGAAACGCCCAAGGTGATTCCCTGCCCGAATGCGGTCTGAATCCCGGGGTATTTCCTCCATCAGCCATATTCCTGATGTAGAGTAAACTGTCTGGATACCGCACATGCATTTCTGTCTCAAATTGCCCATAATCCATCATCCTGGAGGCAAGGTTGTTACCGATTAGGATAATGTGGGAACCCTTGTTAAAATCAAGTGATTCGGATTTTTTGCATTGGTAAAAAATTGTAGATACTAACAAAATCAAGGTGATTTTTAGCAATCTTTTGCCGCTGTTTTTGATTGGGTTCATCATAAGTGATTTCCTTTATACATATTGCCCTAAATGGTCCTCTCGGGCATTGGTGGTTTTTTTTGAATGATAAAAGTTTTTTTTATTTCCCAGTATTCTATCCTGTCATATCCTGTTTGCAAGCATAAACCCGGTTGGTGAATTTCCCTTTAAGGTATACACATGGAAATCAAATAGCAAACAGGAATTGGCAGTCGGCAAAAAGATATTATGTATGAGCGCAATGATGCCGGAAGATTGAATATCCATTTTAATTCTGGTCCGATAACTGAAATGCCCGACACATCTGTCTTCCGACTTCGGTCTTCCGTCCTGACTGAAGAAGGATATACCGTTTCTGGCTAAGAGGCACATCCATTAAAACTATTTTAATATCCCTTTGAAAAAGAGAAACGTGAAAGTACAGGATGGATTTTTATCTAAAAGAGAAGAAAATTAGGATTAGGATTTCTTAATCAAATCAATTCAGTTAAATTTTAAGATGATTTCAGAAAGTTTTTGGCTTTGGCAGTTTTTGGGAAGGCTCCATCCTATGGTGGTGCATTTTCCTATTGCCTTGCTGCTTTTTGGTGCTTTGCTGGAATTATTTACCATCGATAAATTCCAATCCAAATTACGGCCAGGCATCAACCTGATGGTTATGGCAGGGGCTGCCTCTGTGCTGATTGCGGCTGTCTTTGGTCTTTTGCTCGCAAACAATGAAGCTGTAGAAGGTGACCTGTTTGACATTCACCGATGGTTAGGAATTGGATCTGCCATTTTTAGTGTAGCTGTTCTTTACTTTTTGAATCAGGTTGGGAAGAAAAACCAAACCGCAAAAATCAAAGCTTACCGGACTGTTCTATTTATAGCCGCATTTGGAGTCGGAATCTCGGGACATTTTGGAGCGTCGCTTACACATGGAGAAGATTTTTTGACTGAAACTTTTCCTTGGAACAACAGCAATACTTATGATTCCGGTAGTTTTGACTTGGCTGCTTACGAAAGCGGTGCATCGGGATTAAGTCCCGAAAAAGAAATGCAGTTGATCGGAGAAGTCCGGACTGTCTTGGCGCACAACTGCTACAAATGTCACAGCGGCGCAAAAACCGAAGGGGAATTGAGGCTTGATGAAAGGGAGTTTGTCTTCCAAGGGGGAGAATCTGGTGCTGTTATTTCACCCGGAAATCCTGATGAAAGTGAGCTCTTCCGCAGGATCAGCCTTCCAAAAAACCACAAGGATGCCATGCCTTCCAAAGGAAAGCATTTGAGTAAGGAGGAAATTGATCTGATCGGTTTTTGGATTGCAAAAGGCGCACCTTGGCCCGATGGCGCCGAGCAAAAGAGTGTGTATCGCGTGGCTGAATTGGCGTCGAGAAAACCGGCACTACCGCCTGCCACTGCAGGACTTGAAAATCCCGTTGACCTTTGGGTGAATACTTATTTCGAAGAAAATGACCTTACATGGCAAGCGCCTGTCGATGACAGGACTTACCTCCGCAGAATCTACCTCGACGTGGTGGGATTGGTTCCGAGCCCGGAAGAATTGGCTTCATTTACTAAAGATTCCAATCCGGACAAAAGAGCGGTTTGGCTGCGGAAGTTGCTTGACAAAAACAATGACTATGCTACCCATTGGCTGACATTTTGGAATGATGCCTTGCGAAATGACTACACCGGAACCGGTTACATCACCAATGGCCGCTACAACATTACCGATTGGCTTTACAAATCCCTGCAAAGCAATAAGCCTTACGATGTTTTTGTCAAAGAATTATTGAATCCCACCGATGCTTCCAAAGGATTTATCGAGGGAATCAGGTGGAGAGGAACAGTCAATGCCAGCCAACGAACTGAGATGCAGGCCGCCCAAAATGTCGGTCAGGTGATCTTGGGACTCAACCTCAAATGTGCTTCCTGTCACGATAGCTTTATCAGCGATTGGAAATTGGAGGAGGCCTATGCCTTCGCAAATATTTTTGCGGATTCTACTTTGGAAGTAAGCAGGTGCGAAAAACCGATCGGAAAATTGGCAAGTACCAAGATCCTTTGGGAAGAACTTGGCGAGATGGACAGCAGCGCCACCCGCGCAGAAAAATTGAGGCAGTTATCAGAATACCTCGTCCAACCGGCCAATGGTAGGATGTACCGTACCATCGTCAACCGTATCTGGAAACAGATGATGGGCCGCGGCATGGTCGAGCCCGTGGACGAAATGGACAATGAACCTTGGAGTCAAGACCTCCTTGATTGGCTCGCTTCGGATTTTGTGGAGAACAATTACGATCTCAAGGAATTGATTTTCCTGATCGGCACCTCCAAAATCTACCAATCGCCCTCCTTTGGAGTGAAAAGCCCTGACATCTTCCTAGCCGATGATTATGTGTTTGCGGGAATGGTCCGGCGAAGGATGACTGCCGAGCAATTCTCCGATGCGGTCAGTCAGGTTTTCAGTCCTGTTTTTGAAGAAAAAGACCTCAAATACAATCCAAGTCAGCTTCTCACTGAGCAAAGTTCCAACATCACCTATACGCGAGCTTCCCTTGTCGCCAACAATAGCTTTCTAACCGCTCTCGGTAGACCAAACCGGGAGATTGTCTCCACCAACCGTGATTCACAGGCGAGTTTGCTGCAGGCTTTGGAATTGACCAATGGAGAGCGGCTGAACACTGTTTTGCAAAAAGGAGCAGCACAATGGAAAGAAAAATACCAAAACGGGCCGACCATTATAGCAGAGGTTTACAACAAAGCATTGCTCCGAAAACCAACCAAAAAGGAAAGTGAAATCGCATTGGCGGCTTTGGGGAACTCTCCGGATGTGGGTCAGATACAGGATTTCTTTTGGGCAATTGTATTATTACCTGAATTCCAATTGATCTATTAACCCTACTTTAAAAATTAAGAAAGAGATGGCGAATTGCAGATTCAATACATAAATGCCTTAGGGAAGTTAAAACAATTTTGAAGAATTACCAGCGAACTCACGTCTCTTTAGGGACAAAATATAGGTAGAAACATTTCGATTATGGAGATTTCCCGTGCCTTTAGGTACGGAATCTATGTTGTACCTAAAGGCACAAAAGTGGCGTAATTGATCCTTTTATTTTACCCATATAGAGTCCCTACGGGACTTAAGATTATGTTAAGTTTGGGGATTTAAAATTAAAAACAGGCAACTGAAAATTAAAAAAAGAAGACTACAGGAAATATGAATACCAATCTAAACAGAAGGGATTTTTTGAAAAAAACCAGCGCAGCCGCCATCGCTGCCATGGCTGCGGGTGCTCCTTTTGCAGGTTTGATGTCATCTTGCAATTCCAAAATCACCATTCCAGCTACTGCGGACACGGTCATTTTGCTATTTATGGCCGGAGGGATGGCCCACACCGAAACCTTTGATCCCAAAAAATACACCCCATTCCGGAAAGGCATGCAATCAAGCGAAGTGCTGAGTACCTTTCCTTCCGTTCCGACTGTTTTGGACGGTATCCATTTTTCAGAAGGACTGGAATCTATCGGAAAAATCATGGATAAAGGAACGCTGATCCGCTCCTATGTTGCTGCCGACCTCGGACATATCCTGCATACCCGCCACCAATACCATTGGCATACCTGCTACGAACCGCCGCAATCGGTAGTCGTACCCCATCTCGGTTCTTGGATTGCCAAAGAATTGGGTCCGCTCAATCCTGTCATTCCTCCATTTATCAATATCGGCCAAAGGTTTACTGTCGGTGAAGGAGAAGAGTTGAAAGCATTTCACAGTGCGGGATTTCTTGGAAGTGAGTTTGGGCCTTTTCTGATTCCCGATCCCACCTCGGGTCTTGAAAGCGTGAGGCCTCCGGTGGGAATGTCTACCAATAGGTTTGAGTCTAGAAACCAACTCTATGAAAATCTGATCAAAGAAAGTGCCATGGGGGAATTTGGCAGTGATTTCCAAAAGGAATCCCTCAAAAGATCCATGGAACAAGCCTACATGCTCTTGAATTCTCCCGAGGCCAAAGCTTTTGACCTGACGCAGGAACCAAAGGAAAGCTACGACAAATACAACAATGGAAAATTTGGATTGGGTTGCCTTTTGGCAAAAAGACTGGTCGATCAGGGAGCAAGATTTATCAGTGTGACGACTGAATACGAACCGTTTTTCGGTTGGGATACCCATGACAATGGCCATACCCGATTGAAGGACATGAAGAAAATGATCGATGCGCCAATATCTCAATTGATAAAAGATCTGGATGAAAGCGGCAGGTTGGAACGCACGATGGTAATCGTCGCGAGTGAATTCAGCAGAGACATGTTGACAGAAGGCAGACCCGACCTAAAAGTCTTGGATCAGGTAGAAGTTCCGGAAATCATCGAAGACATGAAAAACTACGGCATGCACCGACATTTTACAGATGGTTGCTCAGTGTTGATGTTTGGCGGGGGAATCAAAAGAGGTCATGTATTTGGCAAAACGGCCGATGAGCGCCCCTGCAAAACCATAGAAAATCCCATCAAAATAAATGACCTCCACCAAACCGTTTATCATTCATTGGGCATTGCTCCGGACACGAATTATATCATCGAGCAGCGGCCCTTCTATACCACACCGGATGGACATGGAAAAGCTGAAATGAAATTGCTGAAGGGGTAAGTCCAATAAAAGACCTGAAAAGTATATCCATGAACGGTTTTACTTGAAAATCTATTTGAGCTAAATTGAAATGAAATTTCTACTACCATAAAACCCAATCAAACAAACCATCAACCGAACAATTTCAATCCCAAAAAAATATGTCCTACATCAAATTACCCTTTAAATTCCTGAGCCTTTTCTTGGTCACAGGAATTCTCTTTTCCTGCAACAAAGGGACGGAAGAAAGCAAACCCCTCCATCCCAAAGTTGCCAAATTAAAGTTACCTGAAGGCTTCAAGGCTGAACACATTTACAGTCCCGGAGAACACGAGCAGGGCTCTTGGGTCGGGATGACTTTTGATGACAAAGGCCGTATGATTGCCACAGACCAATATGGTGCTTTGTACCGCTTGGAAATCCCGGTGATCGGTTCTGATTCTTTGGCACCCAAAGTAGAAAAACTTAAGATCGGTACCGGACCTGAAGACAAGATCGGAATGGGTTTTGCGCAAGGTGTACTTTTTGCTTTCAATAGCCTTTACGTCATGGTCAACCACAATGCCAATGAGACTTTTGACAAAGGAACCGGTCTTTACAGACTTCAGGATCTGGATGGAGATGACCAATACGAGCAGATTACGCTGCTCAAATCTCTTCAGGGCGAACCAGGAGAACATGGACCGCACAGCATGATTTTGTCACCTGATAAGAAGTCGATATTTATTGTGGCAGGAAACCATGTCGATGTCCCTGAAATGAATGCCTATAGAATCCCAAGGGTATGGAATGAAGACAATGTATTTCCTTTGATCAAAGATCCTCGTGGACATGCCAACAGCCGCATGGCACCCGGAGGATGGATTGCTGAAATCGATCCTGAAGGAAAAAATTGGGAGTTGTTCAGTGTAGGATATAGAAATGCCTACGACATCGCTTTCAATGAAGCGGGAGAATTGTTTACCTACGATTCGGATATGGAATGGGACTTTGGAATGCCTTGGTACAGACCTACCCGAATCTGCCACGTGACGAGCGGAAGCGAGTTTGGCTGGAGAACAGGCAACCAAAAATGGTCTCCCAATTACCCTGACAACTTGCCTGCCACATTGAACATCGGACAAGGTTCTCCTACAAACGTGATGTTTGGAACAGGTTCAAAATTCCCTGAGAAGTACCAAAAAGCACTTTATACTTTTGATTGGAGTTTTGGGATTATTTATGCGGTCACCTTGACTCCATCAGGTGCTACTTATTCTGCTTCAGCTGAGGAGTTTATTTCAGGTTCACCATTGGCACTGACCGACGGAGCCATCGGTCCTGACGGAGCTATGTATTTTATGACGGGAGGAAGAAGGTTGGAGTCCGATGTTTACCGGGTGTATTACGCAGGGGATGAAGATACCGAAGTAAGCAGCGCATCAGCTGAAGTTCCTGAAGCCTTTCAAACCCGAAGAAAACTGGAAGAATTCCACACCGGAGGACCCAAAGCTGGAGCGGTGGATTTTGCATGGCCTTACCTGAAGGATGAGGACAGGTTTATCCAATATGCGGCAAGAATCGCATTAGAGCATCAACCCATCAGTGAATGGAAAGACAAAGCTTTGGCTGAAACAGATCCAAAAATCCTGACCCAAACCATGATTGCCATGGCAAGACATGCTGACAAATCCCAGCAGCCACAGATGCTTCAGGCAATGATGGGTGTAAATTATGGAAGTCTGAGCAATACTGATAAGCAAAACCTGATCCGTGCCTTTGAACTGACGCTGTTCAGACAAGGTGTCCCTGCAGGAGATTTAAAGTCTCAGCTAGTGGCATACCTGAATCCTAATTTCCCTTCAAATGACAATCACCTTGACAGGGCTTTGAGTAAAGTCTTGGTCTACATCGATGCTCCGGAGGCTGTTTCCAAAACTTTGGCATTGTTGAAAGTGGCCAAGGACGATGCGGAATATCAGAAGACATTTACTTCTTCTTCGGATTTGATCTTGAGAAATCCCCAATACGGATTGGACATTGCGGAAATGCTCGCGAGTGTTCCTCCGGCTCAGCAATCCTATTTGGCTACGGTTTTGGGAAATGCCAAAACGGGTTGGACACCTGAATTGCAGGAAGAATATTTCACCTGGATCCATGACGCCTTCCAATACAAAGGAGGTAGAAGCTATGTCGGATTCATTGACAGGGCTAGGAAAATGGCTTTGACACATGTGCCCAAATCTGATTTTGACAAATACAATGACATGTCGGGAGCTTCCATGCTGACCGGTAGTGGCAATGACCTTATCGTCAGTGATGTGCAGCCTGTCGGTCCGGGAAAAAGATGGACTGTGGAAGAAGCTTTGCCATTGATGGCGGATCTCAAAGGAAGGGATTTGGTCAAAGGTCAAGCCATGTACGCCGCAACATTATGCCAATCCTGCCATACCATGAAGGGTGAAGGAGGAATTGTCGGTCCGGACCTGACACAGTTGGGGACGAGGTTCTCAGCAAAGGACATTCTCGATGCGACCATCAATCCAAACAATACCATCTCCGACCAATATGCCGCCACCATTTTCTATCTGGCTGACGGTAGTTCGGTTTTAGGTAAACTGACGAATGAGGACGCAGACAAATATTTCATTTCCCAAAACCCCTTTGCTCCAGATGTGCTCAGGGAGATCGCCAAAAAAGATGTTAAGAATAAAAAACTTTCCGACATCTCTGTCATGATGCCCGGAATGATCAACAGGCTCAATGAGGAGGAATTAAAGGACTTGATGGCTTACCTGATTTCAGGTGGAAATGCTGAGCATGAAGTTTATAAATAATTGAAAAAATTCATTCATTTAAAGCATTCAACATAAAATCAAATGAGAAGCCAAGTCTATTTGACAAAAATATCTGCAGTGGCATTTCTGGCATTTGCCTGTCTTGCATCATGTAACAATCCCGCTCACAATACCGAAATGAAAAGCGGGGAACCGGGTATTGTCCCGGCAACTGCAAGTCCTGAACCTGCCGGTTTTGTATCCATCTTTGATGGGAAAAGCCTCGCAGGATGGGAAGGCGATTCGACATATTGGCGGGTGGAAGGTGGCAATATTGTAGGCGAAATTACACCTGAGACCATTCTTGAAGCAAATTCCTTTTTGATTTGGCAGGGCGGTGAACCATCGGATTTTGAACTCAAACTTGAAGTGAATATCACCAAGGATGGCAATTCCGGCATCAATTACCGGAGTGAAAGATTCACAGAGCTTCCTTTTGCATTGCGTGGTTATCAGGCGGATATTGATGGCAAAAATGCTTATACCGGACAAAACTACGAAGAAAGAAAGCGCACCACTTTGGCCTATATCGGTCAGAAAACCACCATCGATCCCCAAACTCCGGCAGGAGAATTAAGGGATAACATTGAAAGAAATGCGTGGAAGGGTCTTCGCGTTACCGAAGAATTGGGAGATCCTGATTCCTTAAGAACGCTGATCAAAAGTGAGGATTGGAATATGATCCATCTTGTGGTCCAAGGCAATGTGATGAAGCACTTTGTCAATGGTATCCTAATCAGTGAAGTGGTGGATGAAGACACTGTCAACAGGAGTTTGAAGGGGCTTTTGGGAATTCAGGTCCATGTAGGTCCTCCGATGCAGGTCAAATTCCGCAATATCCAATTGAAGGAGCTATAAGGATTTTCGTTTCTTACCAATAAAAAAAGGTCCAATATGATAAAACATGTTGGACCCTTTCCATTCACATTACAATATTCTAGATATCCGAATAGTCAGTCGGATAAAGCAGTCGGGTATCATTTTTAGAAACTGTATTTTGGTATTCCTCCATCACTTTCATCCTGTCCCAATCCGGGTCAGTTCCAAAAGCTTTCCAATGCGCGTCCCTTGATTCCATGTTGGGGAATGTCGTCATGTACATCAAATTGGGCATTTGGGCACCTGCCAATGTCTCAGCAAAAAATATAGGATTGAAATCCAATTTTAGGAAAATGTCAATTTCTCCTTCGTTGAACATTTTTACTTTCTGTCTATACAATCTTTCTGTTGCGGCCTCATAACTTCTCAATTCATATATTCTGTCTTTTTTTGGCCCTTCCACATTTGATTCCGTGAATCTTGGCGTGCTGGAAAAAGCTTGTAGCAAGGAAGTTTCCGTTCTTTTGTAGGGGGGATTATTATGGGGAGCATTGATATAGTCTTTTCCTGCTCCAAGGTAAGTGGCATCTTTATCCAACTTTGCCTGCAGGCCCACATATTCCTTCATGGACTTATAAGGGATCCATAAGTAGATTTTTTTGCCGGCATCTGGTTGACTTGCAATCGGTTTGAAAACACCGACTTTGTCTATACCATTTCTATGCAAGGCAGGCAGCAAAGCATTTTGCAAATAATTGTCAATCTGGCTTTCTTGACTTTTATTTTCGATATGGTAAATCCTCAATTCATAATAATCTCTTTTTTTACTTTGGGCAGAAACTTCCAAAACAAGAAAGAAGCAAATGATCCCAAAAAGGACCGGAAGTGTTTTAATGGTTTTCATTTATTTTTAGGTTTAAGTCAATTCTAAGATAATCAAATTTATCCTTCAATGGAGAACGTATTGATGATATGCATCTATTTTTTATGAATGGGTAAAAAGGTGAAAAATGGATTTCGTAATTTTTACACACAGTATTTCTCAAGACCAAAATCAATGAGACGGTAATTATAAATGGCACAGTGCATTTTCTGTTTGCAAATTGACTAAAAAGAGTTTTTGGCTTTTTTGTGGTTGATAAATAGTTAATTTTAAGACTAGTCCCAACCAACCTGACAGAACAGGATACTGACAAAGATTTGAGTTGATAAATTGAATTTTGAATATCTTACCTGATATATGAGCGATTTGAATGAGCTGAAGAAGTCCACCTGGAAAAACAAAATCTCCAACTCCAAGCAATTGGGTGGGATCGAAACTTCCGTTTTGGACAATGGATTGGGGAAAGGAGTTCGGATCGCTTGGATCAATACCGGAACGGGACTGAGATATAAAGTAGTACTTGACAGAGGAATGGACATCTCCGATGCCTTCTTCAATGCACACAGCCTTGCTTGGATCAGCCATGCAGGAGTCACTTCACCCCAACCGTTTTCAAATAAAGGGATAGATTGGCTGAGGACATTTGGAGGAGGATTGTTGACCACCTGCGGGCTTTCGCATGTTGGCGGTCCCGAATCTGATGAATTTGGAAATAGAGGATTACATGGAAATGCAAGTAATATCCCTGCCGAAATCACATCCATCATTCAACCTGATCCTCTCAATGGAAACATGGAAATGAGCATTACCGGGATCATTCGGGAGACTACCTGCTTTGGCCCATCATTGGAAATGAAAAGAACCATTTCGGGCGTTTTAGGAGAGCCTGTTATAAAGGTCAGGGATGAAATCACCAACCTTGGCAATACGCCGGCACCTCACATGTTGCTCTATCATTTGAATTGCGGTTGGCCGCTGATTGATGAAGGAACAGATATCGTGTGGGAAGGAAATTGGCATTCGATGGACAACGATCCGAACAACAGGATTTTCAACCCGAATAATAACTTCAAGAAATGCCCTGCGCCGATGGATGCCCATGCAGGATTTGGCGAAGATGTAGCCTTCATTGATCCAAAAGCCGATGAAAACGGAAAAAGTAACTGCGGATTTGTCAACCGAAATCTTGGAATCGGACTTTCACTGACGTTCAATAAAAATCAATTGCCATGGCTGATCAACTGGCAGCATTGGGGCAAAGGTGAATATGTAACTGCGCTCGAGCCGGCCACCAATCCACCAATCGGCCAAAGCGATGCAAGAAAAAACGGAACACTGATCCTATTGGAACCTAAAGAAAAAAGAGTCTATGACCTAGAGATTAGGGTTTTGACAATGGATAAATAGATTGAAGAATTCCTCAGAATAAATGAATTAATCTGAATTGACAACTTGCAAATCTCAAAGTATTACTACCTAAATAATATCCATGAATATCCATCCCGATAGCTATCGGGATCCATTAATATCGAATAAAAAGTATAAAGAATATAAATCAACCAACAACCCAATAACCAAAAAATAACCATGAGTTTGGCAAAAAAAGCATTAGACCAAGGAGAAGGAATTCTGAGATTGACCCCAACATGGGTGCCGCGTTCTTTTTGTGTTCCAGGAAGGCGGATCAAACTCCATCCTGATGATTACTACGCACTTGGGGGAGCCCGTGGGGGAATTGATGAGCGTTGGTTTTCATCGACTACTGCCGCGCAAAACGGACCTTTGACCAGTAAAAATGAGGGACTCAGCCACATTGCCTTTGAAGACAGTGGCAAAACCGAGCTTTTTTTGTTGAAAGATGCCATAGCCGACATCGGGGCCAAAATCATCGGTGACAGGCTATGGGACAAATACAAATCATGGCCGATGTATTCCAAGTTTTTTGACAATATGGGCCCGCTTCCTCACCATATCCATCCAAGTGATGAATTCGGTGCGCTGACAGGACAAAACGGAAAGCCCGAAGCATACTATTTTCCACCGCAGGTGAATAACCACGGCGGGGATTTCCCCTATACTTTCTTCGGAATTGCACCGGGGACATCCAAGGAAACCATATTAGACTGTCTGAAAAACTTCAATAAGGGAGACAACAAGATCACCAATTATTCACAGGCATTCCGACTACAGCCCGGAACAGGCTGGGACGTGCCTCCCGGAATGCTGCATGCACCCGGAAGTTTGTGTACCTATGAACCCCAAAAAGCTTCTGATATTTTTGCCATGTACCAGTCTTTGGTCAATGAGGCAATTATTCCAGATGAACTCCTGTGGAATGCCACGCCAAAAGACCGGATCGGAGATTATGAGTTGCTGTTGGAGATGATCGACTGGGATTTGAATGTCAATCCTAACCTGATGGACAACCACTACATGGAACCAAAGCCCGTGCATGACGCCGAGAAAATGCATGCTGCAGGATACCATGAATCTTGGATTTGCTATCGCTCTCACGACTACAGTGCCAAAGAACTAACCGTCTTTCCGGGTCAGACCGTAACCATTACTGACAATGCCGCTTATGGTATGATTATGATGCAGGGCCATGGAAAAATGGGTGCTTGGGATATCGAAACCCCGGCATTGATCCGGTTTGGACAGTTGACCCATGACGAATATTTCGTCAGCGAAAAGGCCGCTATGGCCGGTGTCAAAATCACAAACCATTCAAAAACCGACCCCATTGTCATGCTGAAGCATTTCGGTCCTGACAATCCGGATTTGAAGCTTTGATAGCTTTAGTACAAAGTATCAAGTACCAAGTAAAAATGAGATAAGGAGCGAGAAAAGCTCAGATTCTGAAATCAGTTAACCAGTTAATCAAATAACCATAAATCCATCCAATAACCATTAACAAATAACCAAAATAACCATGTCCCAAAATAACTATCCAAAATTACACAATGCGACTTGGCCGGGTATTGTGGGGAAAGGCCCCGACTCAGAGCCAATCATTTCATTTGATGACATGCTGCAATCCACCGCCGCCGCAGAAGTCAACGGGGTAAAGTTTGACGGTATTGATATCGGACTTTTTGATCCACATATTGATCTGGATATGTCTGATGACGGTATCAAGAGATTGGCAGAAAAAGTACAGAAACTCAACCTGAATATAGGAAGCCTTGTTGCTCCGATTTGGGGTGGACCTGCTATGGGAAGTAAGGAAGACCGTGCGCTGTTTGTGGAAATGGTCCGCAAATCATGTGTTTTCGGTCAAAAACTCAAAGACCTTGGTGTGAGACCTTACGGAATAGTAAGGATCGATTCGGCTAGCAGTGTTGAAAACTGGGCCAAGGACCCGATCAACAATACCAAACTGATTGCACAGACATTCAGAGAAGCCTGTGATGTGGCTGCGGATTATGGAGAAAAACTCGCTGCCGAAGGTGAAATCTGCTGGGGTGGCATGCACAGTTGGAGGGCGATGGTGGATACCCTTGATCAGACCAACAGGCCAAACATCGGATTCCAGGCGGATATGTCACATACTTTCCTCTACATGCTGGGCTACAACAGTCCTGATGACAGGATTCTTCCAAAGAACTTTGACTGGAATGACAGGGAAACATTGGATGAAGCATTCAAAAAATTGACAAAAGCACTACGACCTTGGACCATTGATTTTCATGTGGCACAAAATGACGGTACAGTTTTCGGTTCGGGCTCGCATGACAAAACCGGAAGACATTGCTTGGCTAACGATCCAAATGGCAAGCTTGACATTGCCAAGGATGCGGGCCATTGGTTGCGAAATGCAGACGGCGTGCTGACCAAAGCTTTCCAGCATATTTGTTGGGATGGCTGTATGTTTCCCAATGCCGTGATGGGCAAACAGCAGACATGGAACGACATCCTTGCCAAAATGATCGAAGTACGCAATGCACATGGTTGGGAGTGTTAGGAAGTACGAGGTTGGAAGTATGAGGTAAATGGTAAGAGGTAGAAGGTGGGAAGTAAATAGTAAAAGGTTGGTAAGAAGTTTGAAGTGGGAAGTAATAAGGAGGATTTTAAATTCTTTCCAACTTTAAAACATTGCAACTTTTAAACTTTCTAACCCTTTGAATTTTCAAATC
>NZ_JAMFLG010000014.1 GCF_023502205.1 Aquiflexum sp. TKW24L
TTAATTTACCACGGCGCTCAGAAGGCACAGGGGAAAAGAAAAAAAAACGAGGAGTGTTGGTGGACAAACATTGGCGGCGACTGACCACGTAGTGGTCAAATATTGGTAGCCCCGAGTGAGGCACGAAACTCGGGGTAAAAAACGAGAATAGCGATTCTGGTTTTTGGCCGAGGAAATGCAAATGAGGAATTATGGTCTCCGCCAAAAACAGGGAAGGTTCAAAATCCTTTGCGAAACCATTATATCCTTTGCGGTTAAAAAATTTACCACGGAGCACTCAGAGGGCACAGAGGAAAAGGAGAAAAAAACGAGGAGTGTTTGTGGGCCAAAAATGGCAGAGACCGACCACGTCGTGGTCAAATATGGGTACCCCTTTGCAGTTAATTAATTTACCACGGAGCACTCAGAGGGCACAGAGAAAAAGGAGAAAAAAAGGAGGAATATTTGTGGGCCAAAAATGGCAGAGATCAACCATAAAGTGGTCAAATATGGGTAGCCCTTTGCGGTTAAATAATTTACCACGGAGCGCTCAGAGGGCACAGAGGAAAAGGAGAAAAAAATGAGGAATGTTTGTGGATACAATGCCTATGGCGAAAAGCACGCCCATGTCCGTGTCTTCACGGACATCTAAAATGTAGCCAGTTGGGGCATTGTCAATAGCAAAGAATATTTTTATGGTTTTTTTTTTACCAAATGGACATGAGATTATGGATCGAACCAGAATTTTCAAATCCTGTCAGTTTCAATTTAGTGTAGGCTTCAGTCGGGAAAACCAATTCTGACATGACTATTTCTCCGTCATTGACAAAAATCTCTACAGACGAGCGATCGACAAAAATCCTTAATGATTTTACTTCTATACCATTGAGCGGGGCGGTATGGACTTTGGCAAATCTTGCTTCGAAGTCTACCAAACCAGATGCTGTTCTGTCAAAAACCAAACCATCCCCTGACTTTTTGAAAATGACTTTTTCTCCTTTTTCATTTAAAAGTTCGATCTCAAAATCAGTTCCGGCGGTGGGTGTCAGTTCTAATTCTACCAATTCTTCTTCCAGGTTAACCGATTCACCCGAGATTTCTTTGGTGAATTTTCTTAAGGATTGTAATTCTGAAACAGGTCTTGAGGCTACTTTATAATCGTCTCCCGATTTAACCAATTCAAGACTTCTAGGCAAAGTTGTCGCCGATCTCCAAGGGTGTGTTGGTACGACTTGGGCATAATCCCAATTGCTCATCCAACCAATAAAAAGCTTTCTGCCGTCTTGTTCAGGCACATTAGACCAAGTAACACCTGCATAGTTATCAGCACCATAATCCAACCATTTGACATCGTCATGATCTGCTATGAAGTTTTTTCCATCAAAGTCACCGATAAAATATTGGGTTGCGGATCCGCCGTTCGGACCTCCTGGATTGATGCTGACAAATAGGATCCACTTTTCTGTTCCGTCCGCTGCTTTCAGTTGGAAGAGATCAGGGCATTCCCAAACGCCTCCATATGCCGCCCAATCCGGGTTGAAGGAACTTTCCAATGTCCATTCCAAAAGGTTTGGCGAAGAATAAAAACTAATTCTGTCCAACACGGCCAAGGACATAACCCATTTGCCTAAACCATCTCCGCCTTTTAACCAAGATACTTTTGGATCTCTGAAATCTTTGATGCCAGGATTTTTCAACACAGGATTGCCTGCGTATTTTATCCAAGTTCTACCTTTATCCGTGCTGTAAGCTATTCCTTGAGTCTGGAAATCGATTCTTTTTTCTTTTTCTCCCACAGGATCATGGTAGGTATAAATGGCTACCATCGCGGGATTTTCTTTGGTTCCCAATCCGCTCGTGTTGTCATGATCGATCACTGCCGAACCAGAGAAGATATAACCCAAAGAATCGGGTTCGATGGCGACAGGCAGATGCTCCCAATGAACCAAATCAGTGGAAATCGCATGTCCCCAATGCATCGGACCCCATATGGTACTGTCTGGATAATACTGATAAAAAAGATGGTATTCCCCATCGAGATACACCATGCCATTTGGATCATTCATCCAATTGGCCGCTGGCGTAAAGTGGTATTGGGGCCGATGAGGTTCGTTGTGTTCTATGATTGATTCTTGCGCCACAGATCCCTGCTGATAGCAGGAAGTAGTCAGAATTGGTAAAAATAAGAATGTTATAAGATTAAATTTTTTCATGATTTTAGAAATGACTCTTTAAAATTTACCTAATGACTTATAATTTCTTCAACCCCTTTAATTCCTCTTTACTTGCCTCCTTAATACTGATGGCATAGCCACCGCCGGGAGCGCTGAGTTGAGACAACTTGGATTTGGAGGTAACGACCACTTTTCTGATGTTGTAAGCCTGAGGATTGTTTCTGTAATGGGCGCCTTTGGCATCGGAATAGATCGTTGCAATATAAGTTTTCTCTGCATCCAAGAAATTAAAATTGATGTTAGAAACCCTTTCACGAGTCCCATTCACGTTTCCGACAAACCAACTCGAAGTACCTTTTTCTTTCCTTGTTATGGTCAGGTAATATCCCGGTTCTGCTTCCAAGTACCTGCTTTCATCCCAATCTAAAGCCACATCTTTGATAAATTGGAAGGCATCTGGGAACCTTTCGTAGTTTTCAGGCAAGTCAGCAGCCATCTGCAGCGGACTGTACATGGTCACATAAAGTGCAAGTTGGTTGGCCAAAGTACTGTTGACCCAAGAGTTGTTTTGTGGATTGATTTTGCTGATATCCATTTCAAAAATCCCCGGAGTATAATCCATCGGTCCACCGATTAATCTTGTAAATGGAAGCACGGTGACATGGTTTGGTTTGGAACCGCCAAATGCCTGATATTCTGTTCCCCTTGCAGATTCATTACCGATCAGATTGGGATAGGTTCTGCCAATTCCCGTCGGGCGAACTGCCTCATGGGCATTGACCATAATTTTGTAGTCAGCGGCTTTTTCTAGCGCATATTGGTAATGGTTGACAATCCACTGACTGTAGTGATTCTCTCCGCGTGGAAGGATAAATCCCACATATCCGCTTTTCACGGAGTTGTAGCCATTGTCTTTCATAAACTTATAAGCCTCATCCATATGCCTTTCGTAATTCCTCACTGAGGAAGATGTCTCATGGTGCATGACCATTTCCACACCTTTACTTTTTGCATAATCCCGGATTCCAACCAAGTCAAAATCAGGATATGGCGTAAGGAAATCAAATACAAAATCCTTGGAATTGCCAAACCAATCTTCCCATCCAATATTCCAACCTTCTACCAAAACCCCATCAAAACCGTGCTCAACAGCGAAATCAATGTATTTTTTGACATTGGCAGTCGTCGCACCGTGCTTGCCGTTTGGCTTGGCTTTGGAAAAATCAGTGACTCCAATCTGCACTGCCGGAAATTCGTCTGTATATGCCCAAGAGCTTTTTCCTGTGATCATTTCCCACCAAACTCCAACATATTTCATGGGTTTGATCCAAGAGGTATCTTCGATTTTTGAAGGTTCGTTGAGGTTGTAAGTCATTCTTGACGCGAGGATTTTTCTTGCATCATCACTTACGATAATGGTTCTCCATGGCGAATTACTTGGCGTCTGTAAATAACCTTTGTCCCCCAATACATCTGGGGTTAACCAGGATTCGAAGACCATGGTTTTGTCATCAAGGTTGAGGTGCATGGTCGAGTAATCAATTAAAGCTGCTTCATGCAGGTTGATGTAAAGCCCATCCGCTGTTTTCATCATCAGCGATGTCTGTATTCCCGTTGGGGAAAAAGGCTTTTGCGCTAAATTGGCAGTAACAGCAGAAGCCATCAAAGGCCGGATTTCAGAAAGTTTGGATTCGGTATAGTCGTATTCTTGCGTGTCATAGTCTCCCGCAATCCAAAAAGCCGTATGGTCTCCGGCCATGGCGAATTGGGTTTTTTCTTCCTTGATCACAAAATGAGCAAGATTTGGTTGGGAGGGAAATTCATATCTGAAGCCCAACCCATCATCAAACAAGCGGAAACGGATGATCAATGTCCTCCCTGTGGCTTGCTGATCGAGGACGACAGCCAATTCGTTGAAATGGTTTCGGATCTCTTTTTCCTCGCCCCAGACCGGAGTCCATTTTTCATCAAAGGAGTCATATTCTATTTCTTTGATTGAAAAACCTTCTGTAAGTAAAGGTTGGTTTTTGAGCTCCAAACCCAATTTACTCGGCTTGATGACCTCTTTCCCTTTGAATGTCATATCATAGGTCGCTTGGCCTTCCTTTATTTCAAAGTTAAGTTTGAGGTTACCATCCGGGGATTGGATGGACTGTGCCCAAATCAGAAAGGGTAACAGTAAGAAATTAACAGAAAGTAAAATGAATTTTTTCATAATGTGGATTTGATTTTGCTCAGATAGAACATATTTCGATTATTGTCCCTAAATCATATTTGAAGAAAAAATTAGTGGGTATTTGTGGCCATCCTATTGTAAATCAGCTTGAATACTTCCATTACAAGAATAACTGGAATAGCTAAAGCAAATACAGTGAGCCATTCATTTAAGGAAACCGGCGCAACCCTCAAAATTTCCTGCATTGAGGGGATATACATGATGCTGATATGCAAAGCCTGTACTGCAATGATAAGAATTATCAACCAGTAATTTTTGGCTATGGAGATTTTAAAAGTCGATTTTCTTTCCGACCTACAATTGAAAATATGAACATTCTGCAATAACACCATGAGCAGCAATACCAGATTTCTGGCACTCTGTTCATCCATTTGCACATTTTTGATCAAATGGTACCAATATCCAAATGCAATACCTCCGATAACTAAACCTGAAAGAAGGATTTGTAGGCTCATGATTTTATTGAAAATTCCCTCACTTGGCTTTCTGGGTTTTCGTTCCATGGTTTCAGGTTCACCGGCTTCAACAGCCAAAGCCTTGTCCTGAATTCCATTGGTCACTAAGTTTAGCCATAGGAGCTGTACTGCCAATAATGGCAATGGAAGACCTGAAATTATGGCCAAGAGGACCATGAAAACTTCGGAGGCGCCCGTAGAAACCAAGAGATAGATTACCTTCCTCACATTGTCATAAGCAAATCTACCCTCTTCTACGCCGGCAACGATAGAGCTGAAGTTATCGTCCACAACAATCATTGCCCCAACATCTTTTGCAACATCAGTCCCTGAACCCATAGCTACACCTATATTTGCACGCTTAAGTGCCGGGGCATCGTTTACTCCATCTCCTGTTACAGCTACAAATTCTCCACTTTTTATCAGGACATCGACGATTTCAAGTTTTTGTTGGGGAGAAACTCTACCAAATACCGACGTGGACAAAACCAATTCTTTAAATTTCTCTCCGTCAGGATTACCGGCTTGGAGCAGCATTTTTCCTGTGATGACAGGCTGATCATCATTTTGGATTCCAATCTCCCTAGAAATGTTGGCAGCGGTGGCAGGATGGTCTCCTGTTATCATGATGACTTTAATCCCTGCCTTTTTACATTTGTCTATCGATGATTTGGCTTCCGCTCTTAATGGGTCTATGAAGCAAATCAGGCCTACAAATTCAAGTTCCGGTATATCTTCCTCCCGAGCATGGACTTCTTGTTGGGATAAGCTGGCAGTATTTTCAGCAAAAGCAAGTACCCTGTAACCGTTCTTTGCCAATTCTTCTGCCTGGTCAAGGACCTGTTCCTTCGAAAACCCTCTTTCCTCCGGATTGCTACAAAAATCCAATACAGTCTCTACAGCCCCTTTCATCCCACAATAAGTATTGGACCCTCTTTTATAAAAAGATGCAGAAAATTTCTTCTCCGATTCATAGGGTATTTTACCTATAGAAGGCAAAGCTTTGCTGATCTCCATGGGGGATACTCCGGCTTTATATCCCAATCCAAGGAGGGCAACATCCATGGCATCACCATGGTAATCCCATTTGTCTTTTTTCTTTTCCAGCACACCCTCATTCGCCAAAATGGAAATTTCAATGATTTGTTTCAATCCATTAAAATCAGAAAGATCCCTTATTTTCTCAGAGGTTCCCGTGGTGTAAATTTCGCCTTCTCCATTATATCCTTCCCCTGAAATGTCGAATGATTTGCCATCCGGAAGATAGATTTTCTTCACAGTTTGCTGGTTAACTGTTAGTGTTCCGGTTTTATCACTCGCGATTACCGTACAGCTTCCCAAACTTTCGACGGAGGTAAGTTTTCTGACTATGACATTTCTCTTTGCCATCCTTTTGGTGGCAACAGCCAGGGCTATTGTTAGAGAAACAGGCAATCCTTCAGGAATGGCAGAAACGGACAAAGCAACCACAAAGAAAAATATAGCAGACATGTCCATACCCTGAAAGCGCAGCAAAACTGCAAGAATCACGCAAAGGACAACAATGAAGTAGGCAATGTTTTTGGTGAATTTTTCCATTCGGAGAATCAAAGGAGGTTTGGCTGATTCTCCCTGTGAGACATTCTGGGCAATTTTTCCCACCTCTGTATCAAGTCCTGTGTAGATGACTATGCCACTTCCTCTGCCTGACATGACCGTGGCACCTGCAAAAGCCATGTTTTTTTTATCAGCCACAACAACATCTTTTTTTATTGCATCTATGGTTTTGATGACAGCTTGGGATTCCCCGGTAAGGAAACTTTCATCAATCTCCAGACCATTGGCATTTATCAGCCTTAGGTCTGCCGGAACTTTGCTTCCGGATTCAAGCAAAACAAAGTCGCCAGGAACCAATTCTTCAGAGTCTAAAGATTGCTCGGAGCCTTCCCTCATAACTCTGGAAGTGATTCTAAGAAGCTTTTGTAAGTTGGCGGCACTTTTTTCAGCATTATATTCCTGAAAGGCACCGATAGCAGTATTAATCAATATTACCAAAAAAATAAAAATGGCATCCTTGGGTTCTCCGATTACTACAGAAGCAATTGCCGCCGCAATGAGAATAAAAATCAATGGATTGACCAATTGGCCAAAAATGATTTTCCAAAGGTTGATACGATGTTTTTCGGGAAGCGTATTACGCCCAAATGCAACCTGCCTTTCCTGAACCTCTGAATTACTAAGTCCCTCTGATGAGGTTTTGAGTGTGGTCAACACCTCATCAGATTCCAATGAATGCCATTTCTTTTCTATGAGTATTGCTTTGTCAATCATTGCTTTACTGTTTATGGACAATCATTTGAATTATTGATTGCTTTGACCATTACTTTTTTTGCTTGATTTATTTAGAATAACTACTAGTGAAATCTTTTCCCATACCTTCAAAAAACATCCTATCAAGATAGTATAGGGGTACTTTCCGCATTGTCTTTATTTTTGAATAGCCGTCTTTACCATGACAAATTCACTGATATTTTCTTGGTCCAGAATTCCGAGGAAGTGACCGTTTTCTATAACGAAAGCAACTTTTCTACTTTCTGTAAGCATTCTTTTCCAAGCATCATCTAGGTCTTCTTCGGTTTCCACTTTCATTGGATTCATATCAGCTACTTTTTCAATGATCAGATTTTCGCCTCCTTCCTGTAGGCCTTTGATGATTTGATTACGGCTCAAAGTTCCCACTGCAACATCGTCTTTCACCACTACAAAATGGGTTGCTTGGGAATTGAGCAATTTTTCAACAGCTTTAGAAAGCGGTGCGTCAAACGCTAGAATCTGGAATTTCATCATTACAGCATCTTTCACCTTAAAACCCTTGAGCAAACTTTCCTGCTGGGTATGACTAACCTCTGCTGCCGCTCCAAGGAAAATAAACAGGCCGATCAAAACCAGTATTGGATTGTTAAATAATCCATAGAAAATGAAAAGTATGGCAAGGAATTGACCAATGCTTCCTGCGATTTTGGTAGCTCTTGCCCTAGGCATGCGGATGGCCAAAAATGCCCTCAGAATCCTGCCCCCATCCATAGGAAATGCAGGGATGAGGTTGAAAAGTGCCAGAATCAAATTAGCAGAAGCAAGATACAGAATGAAGGTACTTGGTCCGATTTTGATACTTTCAAGTTGTTCAAGAGCGGTCAAGTCAAAGCCTGTGAAGTTCAGGACAATAGACAGGATCAAGAATATTCCGATATTCACCAAAGGGCCAGCTATTGCGACCCAAAGTTCCTGCTTGGGTTCTTCCGGTAATTTCTCCAACCTTGCCACACCGCCGATAGGATATAGGACAATATCCTTTGTCTTGATGCCATATTTCTGTGCTGCCAAAGCATGTCCAAATTCATGGAAAACGACACAGGCAAAAAGAGCCAATACAAAAATGATAATCCAAAGAATATCCATCCCAGGCATTCCCTGACGTGAATTAGAGATGATAATCCAAAGTAGCAAGAGTGAAAAAGTCCAATGGATAAAGACCTTTACATTTTTGTAACTTCCCAAAGACAAGGATAATTTCATAAGAATCAAGTTAAGTGTATGGCTGAACCCGAATTTAAGCCATTTTATCGGTGTACCCTACAAAGAAAATAGTCTGGGATCTTAAAAAGGCTGATATTCGTCAGGAATAAAAATGATTCTCTTTTTGTAAAAGAGTTGTGTATTCCTCTGTATTTTGGAGAGAAATCCAAAGTCTGTTTGGCGATAAGTGTTATGGAGATATAATTCCAAATATTGTTTGGGAGATGCTGTTTTTTTGACCTTTCAACTTTTTTATTTTTCTTATATTCGCATTCAATAATTAAGAATTAATTTATTCCATTTATCATCCAATACACTGATGATCATCGGCTGTTTGTAAGATATACTAACCCAAATAAAATGTCATTTACGCAAGAAATTTATAAACCCAAAAACCACATCAGACTTGTTACCGCTGCCTCTCTTTTTGATGGGCATGATGCCGCAATCAATATCATGAGGCGGATCATCCAAGCGACAGGCTGCGAAGTCATCCATCTTGGACATAACAGATCCGTTCAGGAAATCGTCGATTGCGCCATTCAGGAGGATGTTCAGGCGATTGCGATCACTTCCTACCAAGGTGGACACGTGGAATTTTTCAAGTACATGTTTGATTTACTTCGCGAGCAAGGCGCAGGTCACATAAAAATATTCGGTGGAGGTGGCGGAACAATTTTACCTGAAGAAATCAAGGAACTTCATGCCTATGGGATTACCCGAATATATGCTCCTGACGACGGACGGGCGATGGGTTTGCAAGGAATGATCAATGACCTTGTCAGCACTTCGGATTTTCCTGTCGGAGATGATTTCCAAAACATCAAATTGGACAAATCAAACCAATCGAGTATTGCAAGGATAATTTCCGCTGCTGAAAATTTTCCTGAGGAAAGTAAATCGGTCTTGGAAGAAATCAGAAAAGTGGCGAGCACTAGCAAAGCTCCGGTTTTGGGAATTACCGGCACAGGCGGTGCGGGAAAATCTTCCTTGGTAGATGAATTGGTCAGGCGGTTTTTGATAGATTTTACTGATAAGAATATTGCCATCATCTCTGTAGATCCTTCCAAAAGGAAAACAGGTGGTGCGCTCCTAGGAGATAGGATAAGGATGAATGCGATTGATCATCCACGGGTTTACATGCGTTCTTTGGCCACGAGGCAATCCAATCTTGCCCTTTCCAAATACGTGCAGGACGCGGTGGACATTGTCAAAGCAGCTGATTTTGACTTGATCATTTTAGAAACTTCGGGTATTGGTCAGTCAGATACCGAGATTATTGAGCACTCAGACATGTCTTTGTATGTGATGACGCCTGAGTATGGTGCCGCCACACAGTTGGAGAAAATCGACATGCTTGATTTTGCGGATATCATTGCTTTAAACAAATTTGATAAAAGAGGTGGACAAGATGCCCTCCGTGATGTCAAAAAACAATACAAGCGAAACCATAATCTTTGGGACATTACCGAAGAAGAAATTCCCGTGTTTGGGACTATCGCCTCGCAATTTAACGATCCCGGGATGAACAACCTGTACAAAGCCATCATCCATAAATTGGTGGAGAAAACTGGTGTGGACTTGCAGACTTCTTTTGAACTCAGCAAAGAAATGTCTGAGAAGATCTACATCATTCCCCCGGCGAGAACAAGATACCTCTCAGAAATCTCAGAGAATAATCGAGGGTATGACAAATGGGTAATGGCCCAAAAAGAAGTAGCGCAGAAACTATACAGCATACAAAAATCCATTGAAGCCGTCAAATCCACCAAAGTTGCTGATGTCGATAGATTGGTCAAAGAACTTCAAGAAGTCTACGCCCAGGTAGAATTGGAACTTGATCCAAAAAACAAAAAATGGCTGGAAACTTGGCCTGAAAAAGCCCAAAGATATGTGGATGATTTTTATGTGTTCAAAGTTAGGGACAAGGAAATCAAGATCCAGACTTATTATACATCACTTTCCCAATCCAAAATTCCAAAAATTTCCCTTCCAAAATATGAAGCTTGGGGAGATTTGTTGAAATGGGGCTTGACTGAAAATGTCCCAGGCGAATTCCCTTATACATCAGGCGTTTTTCCTTTCAAGCGCGAAGGTGAAGATCCTACAAGGATGTTTGCAGGAGAGGGCGGCCCAGAGCGGACCAATAAGCGTTTCCACTACGTTTCAAAAGGGTTGCCTGCAAAAAGACTTTCGACAGCCTTTGATTCCGT
Source organism: Aquiflexum sp. TKW24L (assembly GCF_023502205.1). Lineage (GTDB taxonomy): Bacteria > Bacteroidota > Bacteroidia > Cytophagales > Cyclobacteriaceae > Cognataquiflexum. Next base: position 10,613 of record NZ_JAMFLG010000014.1, read on the forward strand.
GACCTTGTATGGCGAAGACCCGGATTACAGGCCTGATATCTATGGGAAAATCGGAAATTCCGGAGTCAACATCTGTTGCTTGGATGATGCCAAAAAACTGTACTCAGGTTTCAATCTTGCCAATCCGATGACTTCAGTCTCCATGACGATCAATGGACCTGCAGCAGCCATGACTGCATTTTTTATGAATGCAGCCATCGATCAGCAATGCGAGATTTATATCAAAGAAAATGGGTTGGAGGAAGAGGTCAATTCCAAAATTGAAGCGATTTACAAAGAAAAAGGTGCCGCAAGGCCAACATATAATGCTTCCATTCCGGAGGGAAATGATGGTCTTGGACTGATGTTGCTAGGGGTGACAGGAGATCAGGTATTGCCGGGGGAAGTCTATGAAAAAATCAAAGCTTTTACCTTAGCCAATGTCAGAGGAACGGTTCAAGCCGATATCCTCAAAGAAGATCAGGCACAGAATACCTGCATTTTCTCCACTGAGTTTTCTCTGAGATTGATGGGGGACATGCAGCAGTATTTTATCGACCAAAATGTCCGGAATTTCTATTCAGTTTCTATTTCGGGTTACCATATAGCTGAGGCCGGTGCCAATCCGATTACACAGTTGGCTTTGACACTTTCTAATGGATTCACCTATGTGGAATATTATGTGTCCAGGGGAATGGACATCAACCAATTTGCGCCAAACCTTTCCTTTTTCTTTTCCAATGGTATCGATCCGGAATATGCCGTAATAGGTAGGGTGGCAAGGAGGATTTGGGCTAAGGCCATGAAATTGAAGTACAATGCCAATGAGCGTTCGCAAATGCTCAAGTACCATATCCAGACTTCGGGACGATCACTTCACGCTCAGGAAATTGACTTCAATGATATCAGGACGACCCTTCAGGCGCTGTATGCGATCTATGACAACTGTAATTCGCTACACACCAATGCCTATGACGAAGCCATCACGACCCCAACAGAAGCCTCGGTACGGCGTGCGATGGCTATCCAACTGATCATCAATAAAGAATTGGGATTGGCAAAAAATGAAAATCCGATCCAGGGAGCATTTATTATCGAAGAACTCACGGATTTGGTTGAGGAAGCGGTTTATAAAGAATTCGACAGAATCACCGAAAGGGGAGGAGTTTTGGGTGCCATGGAGACAATGTACCAAAGGGGAAAAATTCAGGAGGAAAGCCTTTATTATGAGACTTTGAAGCATACAGGAGAGTATCCGATCATCGGTGTCAATACATTTCTGTCATCTGATGGTTCACCGACAGTCACCCCCGGAGAAGTGATCCGTGCTACTGAGGAGGAAAAAGAAGCCCAGATCCAGACGTTAATCCAACTCCATGACAAGAACTCGGAACTTACACCAAGCCAATTGAACGAACTGCAACATGTCGCTGTTCGGAATGAAAATATATTTGAAAGACTGATGGAGGCCGCCAAAACCTGTTCTTTGGGACAGATTACCCGAGCCCTGTATGAAGTCGGCGGTCAGTATAGGAGGAATATGTAAGTACGATGTACGAAGTTTGAAGTAGGAAGTTGGGAAGTAGGAAGTTGGGAAGTCAGTAGGAGGTAAGAATTGAAGTAGAAAGTGGGAGGTAAAAGGTAAATGGTTTCTCTACTTAATAAGGGGTTGGTGGTAAATTCAGTTAACCAGTTAATCAAATAATCAAATAGCCAGTTAATCAAATAACCCAATAACCAGTTAATCAAATAACCCAAAAACAAATAACCTATTAACAATAATATGAGCAAAAAACACGTCACCGTCAGAATGAAGGCGGATATGGAATATGAATCTACCAATCACTTTGGCAACAAGGTGGATATCGATATGTATGACAGCGAACATAAAAAAGCCCAATCTCCCATGGAGTTGCTTTTGTCGGCTTTGGGAGGCTGTTCGGCAGTGGATGCCGTCCTGATGATGAAAAAGAAGAGAAGAACGATCACTGATTTTTTCATTGAAATCATTGGTGTCAGACATGAGGGTATTCCAAAATATTACACTCAGATTGATATGAAGTTTGTTTTGGTTTCACCAGATGCTACAAAAGAGGAATTTGCCAAGGTGGTGACATTGGCTGTTGATAAATACTGTTCAGTAGCTTCTTCGCTCAAATCTGAGATCAGGCATATCTCTGAAGTCAGGAGACCGGAATGAGGGTAGTCAGTGAGTTTTCTAAAGAAGGTATCAGAATTTCAGTGTTTTCATGGAACAATAAATACCTGCTAAAATTTGAATTTGGTCCTATGGAGCAAACCTTCAAGATACCTGAAACGGACATCTTGGAGGAATCCGACCTTAACGTGTTTTACGAGGGTGTTTTTTTTGATAAAGTTGTCCTAAGATTTAAAGAAATGGGTGAAAGCTTTCAAAAACAAGTTGAAAATCTTTAGATTTAAAGATTAACTGATGTCAACACAATGAAAGTTTTATTGATCCTTTTGTTTTTTGCTTTTATCGGTTTTGCTTCTTGTAAGCCTTCCCCGGAAAAAGAAAGGCAGGCAAATTTTTTTGAAATCAACACTTTTGTTTCTTTATTGGAATATGACCTTGGACTTCTTGAAGAAGAAATTATCAAGTTGGGCAAAGTTTCTCAAGAATTATTGGAAAATCCAACCTTATCTACTTCGGTCCTTTCAGACCAAAATTTTGATTTGACAGGTGTTTCTTCAAATTCGGAGCCTGGTGCCGATCCTGAAAAAAGCTCTCTTTATTTTCCAACCTCCGGCAAGGATAAGTTAGCAGTTCGTGAAATGATTTTATTGACAACCCCATTGGACGAGGAATTTAAAAAAGTCGTCAAAAAGTTTCCAACAGTTTCTCAAGTTTACTTCAATTCCAAAATTCAGCTCAACAGACTCTTCCCTCCATATGATGTCAATACAATGTTGGAACCGGATCTAGATGTGACCAAGTTCAATTTTTATTACAAAGGGGATGAAAAAAACAACCCTTCTAAGGGACCTGTTTGGATAGAGGAAATGTACATTGATCCCGTGGGGAGAGGGTGGATGGTTACCTTGACGCAACCAGTATATGTCGATGGAGATCTGAAAATGGTTTTGGGATTCGATATCACTTTGAATGATATCATTGAAAATTACATTAACAAATCAAAAAAAGAGCTGATAATAGTGGATAGGAAAGGAACTGTTGTCGCAGGAAAGACCAAAGCCATAGAAGCACTTGCACTGCCATCGCTAAAAAACTATACCTATACCCAAACCATAACTTCGGATAGTTATAGAAAAGAAGATTTCAACCTATTTAAAAGCAAAGATAAAAATGTCCGGGCCCTTGCTGACAAAATTATCAACTCCAATGAAGAGGAATTATGGCTTTCGGAAAATAAAACGAAACTCAAAATCCTATCAAAAAAAATGGACAAACTTGATTGGTATGTTCTTGAAATCCAATTTTAAATGATTCCAAAAGATTATTCCCTCCCAAAATCTGAAACAGGCCTCTACCGCATTTTAGTGGTTTTGGGGATTTTTGTTGTTTTTCTAATTACTTTTTTGGGCTTGGCCTTTTTTCAAGCCCTCAATGATAACCAAATCAATTCTAGCAAAACCACCCTAAATAAACAAGCTGAGCTCGCGTCCAAACAGATTGAAAACAGATTTACGGCATTCTATGATGACATGGTTTTTTTTGTCAATAACCTCGAGCCGGATACCTACGCTGTCAATGACAATGAAAATCTTGCCTTTGAAAAAAGAGCAAGGAGGATTTTCAACAACCACAGGGACTTGCTTGATACCGTCAAAGTGATATTCCCAAATCAAGCGGTAATCTTCCATTTTGACAATCGAAATAATTTCGTTAAAACTTTTTTCGATAAACAACAATTGTCTCAGGAGTTGGGTAAGAATGAGATTTTTTTGAACAATGAATCAAAAAATGTTGCGATCCGGGCCATTGTAAATCTCGAGCGGTTTTTTATTGATGAAATGACAAATTATTACCTCGGGATATCCGGTGAAAAGTTGATTTATTGTGACGGAAAGCTCTTGGGAACACATGAACAGAAACTCAAAAAGGGGTTTTTAATTGATGAAAAAATTTTAGAAAAGATAGCTGCCCAAGTTGAAGAAGGCCTTAAAGGGGACTTCAGTGGTGCTTTTGTCAATCAAAATGAGGAATTGGAATTTGAGGCTTTGATCCACCATTATCCATTTTCGATTTATCCTATAAAAAGTAAATTCACCACTGTTTTTGTTGTCAACAAAAATGTGGTCACTTCAGGTATTTTCAGTACCCATTTTTATCTGATTTTGGCATTATTGATTTTGTTGGCATTGGTTATTTTGATTTTATTTAAGTCCATAAAAAATTCCCAAGTCACCAACGAAGTACTATCTAAAAATGCAGATGAGATTTCGGAACTCTTTAGGAGGCAGGCCCTGCTGCTTCATGAGACCAAAGGCTTCATTTATTTTCAGGATTCTGATGGGAAAATGACAAGTGTGGGAAGAGAGGTCAAAGGGATTCTTGGATATGACACGGAAGATTTTGCCTTAAATTACAAGAAATACATTTCAAAAAAAGACATCGCCAAACTTGAAAAAGCCATTGAGGTTTCTATTTCGAACAGAAAAGACAGCCTTTCCATAGAGTTGGATTTTAAAACCAAGACGGGAAAATTAAGACGGACCAAGATTTTTGAAAGACTGGAATTTGATGAAAATGAAAATTTTTTAGGGAATGTCGGGATTTGCACTGATATCCAGGAAAAGTACGAAACAGAACAGGAAATTGTCAACAGTGAAAATAGGTTAAGGGCTGTATTAAAAAGCTTGCCTGACCTGATTTTCATTTATGACAATGAAGGCAGGTACCTTGATTTTCATGTTAAAAATAAAAGTCTACTTGTAGCGCCACTCGAAGGTGCGATCGGTAAGAAGATGTCCGAAATATTGCCTGAATCACTTGCAAAGCCTATCCAACAGGTTTTTAATAATACAATCAAGACCGGAAACATGCAGACAGTGGAATATGAAGTGGATATTCCTTCCGGAAAAAGATTGTTTGAAGCGAGATTTTTTAGACTTGACAATGACAAAGTGATGTCGATTGCCCGAGACATCACCGGGCAAAAACTTTGGGAGAGAGGACTGATGGAGGCAAAAAAAGCCGCAGATCAGGCCAATTTGGCTAAATCAGAATTCCTTGCTAACATGAGCCACGAAATCCGAACACCGATGAACGGGCTTTTGGGAATAATTCCACTTTTGGAAACAACCCATCTGGACCAAACGCAAAAGGACTATATCCAGATTATCAAAGACTCTGGTGAATCTCTTCTCAATATCATCAAAGATATCCTTGACTATTCCAAGATTGAGTCCGGAGAAATGACCCTGTATAAATCAGTGTTTAATTTTAAAAATGAAATTGAAAAAACTTTAAAGATATTTTCGGGCCTGATCAAGGAAAAAGACATTCAATTCTCTTTTCATTTCGGACAAATGGTGCCGGAATATGTCGAGCTGGACAAAGAAAAGTTGAGGCAAATTTTGATTAATATCATTGGCAATGCTATCAAGTTTACACCGGATGGAGGGAAAATTTCTGTCAATATTTCCGCCGAATCAATTTTTGAAAAGAATGTCATTTTGAATTTTGAAGTGAAGGATAATGGGATAGGAATTCCTGCCGACAAAATAGAGATGCTGACAACACCTTTTTTCCAGCTTGACAGCAGCAGTACCAAAAGGCATCAGGGAACCGGACTTGGTTTGGCGATTTCCCAAAAAATCATTGAGTTGATGGGTGGAGAAATGATTATCAAAAGTGAATTTGGACAAGGGTCTGAATTCACTTTTAGCATTTTTGGTACGATTTGGCACAAAGATGAAAATCTTGACGTAAATGTTCAGGAGGAAGAAGAATTGGAAGGCTTTGTTTGGAAAGACATGGCCCAAGAGTTTCCATTGAAAATCCTTTTGGCAGAGGATAATTCTACCAACCTACTATTTATGGACATGCTCATGATCCAATTGGGATATGTGTATGATGTCGCCAGAAACGGGGCAGAGGCTGTCCGAATGGTAAAAGAATCTGACTATGACCTGATCTTGATGGATATTCAAATGCCTGTTATGAATGGATTGGAGGCTACACAAGTTATCCGAAAATCATTGGGAAATAAAATTACTATTGTAGGGTTATCTGCCAACGCTTTTCAGGAAGACGTTGACCAGGCCTTGGAAATAGGTATGGATTCCTATATTTCAAAGCCTTTAAAAATTAATGAAATAACGAGTATAATCAGGTCTTGTTCTGAAAAAATCCACATAAAAAAAGAGGTCAACTGACCTCTTTTTTTATAACTCTGTATCCAAATCAAATGCCTCCAGATAGTCGGCCACCCTTCTCACAAACATTCCTCCCAAAGAGCCATCCACCACTCGATGGTCATAAGAATGGGAAAGAAACATTTTATGTCTAATAGCGATCACGTCTCCGGTTGGAGTTTCGACCACAGCAGGTTTTTTCTGGATTGCCCCCACTGCTAGGATTGCTACTTGCGGCTGCATGATAATCGGAGTTCCCATCACATTGCCAAAGGATCCCACATTGGACACTGTATAAGTGCCTCCGCTCAATTCGTCAGGCGAAAGTTTGTTGATACGTGCACGGTTAGCAATGTCATTGATTTTTTTGGAAAGGCCGATCAGATTTAGCTGATCAGCATTACGGACCACCGGCACTATAAGGTTTCCGGAGGGCAGGGCCACAGCAACTCCTATATTGATATCTTTTCTTTTGATGATTTTTTCTCCATCCACAGAAATATTGATCATCGGAAAATCTTTGATTGCTTTGGCGACTGCTTCGATAAAGAACGGGGTAAATGTCAATGCCTCACCTTCTTTCTTTTTATAAGCATCTTTGACTTTATTTCTCCACAAAACTATGTTGGTCACATCTGCTTCCACGAATGAGGTCACATGAGCAGAGATTCGTTTGGAATCCACCATTCTTTGGGCGATCATCTTGCGCATTCTATCCATTTCGATGATTTCATCCTGAGCCGAAATGCTCATCTCTACCCGTGGGGCAGAATAGGTAGAAGGGACTGCCTTTGCGGAGGCATCAGACCTTTCTAATGTCTGTTCACCACGATTTTTCAAATACACAAGTATATCCTGCTTGGTGACGCGGCCATCTTTTCCTGAGCCGGCTATTTTTGCCAAATCGGACTTGCTGATTTTTTCTTCTTTTGCAATGCTTAATACCAAAGGAGAATAAAACCTGTCATCTCCATCTTGTAATTCTTCCTGAGAAAAAGAGGAAACAAGAGCAGCAGATTGCTCCGGGGCAATAGAAAGCAATTCTTCTTTAGCACCGGAAGCTTTGACCTCAACTTCAGAAGTTTTTTGGGAATCAGAGGAATCAGGTTCGGTTTCAAGGATAGCAATAGGAGCGCCCACCGCCACGACCTCGCCTTCTTTTGCTAGGATTTTTTTCAATATCCCGGCATGGGTTGCGGGCACCTCGGTATCAACTTTATCAGTGGCAACCTCTAATACTGATTCATCCTGCTCGATAAAATCACCTTCTTTTTTCAGCCAAGTGAGTATGGTTCCTTCAATTATACTTTCACCCATCTTGGGCATCAGCATTTCTACATTTGCCATGCGTATATTATTTAATTGGGTTTATTTCCAAGTTTTAAAATTAAATTTTATTTTAACCAATGCAAAATCAGTGAACATAATTTTTATTCTGTTTTTTCTAAAATGCTAAGTCGTAACAAATTCAAAACTGCTACAGCAGTGAGCTGGATATTGAGCATCCTGTCTTGAGTGAGTTGAAGTTTTTTAGTTACTGTATTGCCTTCAAATGCACAGGCGATCCAAACTGTGCCCACAGGCTTTTCCGCCCATCCTCCTCCCGGCCCAGCGATTCCACTGCTTGCCAATCCGAAATCGGCATTGAATTTTACCCGGATATTTTCGGCCATTTGGATGACAGTAGGTTCGCTTACAGCGCCATGTTTTTCCAAAGTTTCATTTTCAACTCCGAGCAGGCTGTTTTTGAAATGATTATGATAAGGAATCAGACTCCCCTGAAAATAATCACTACTCCCCGCAATACTGGTAATAAGATGAGATATATAGCCTCCCGTACAGCTTTCGGCTAAAGCCACTTTTTGGTTATTTTGTTTTAATAATCTTCCGACAGCTTCCTCCAGTGTTTCCTTGTTGTACCCAAAAATGTACTTGCCAATTATAGGGAATACTTTATTGATTTGATCCTCAACATCATTTTGAAGGATGAAAAGGTCTTCACCAAACGCTGTCAGCCTAAGCTTTACTTGACCCAAAGATGGTAAGTAGGCGAGTTTGATGTGCTGAGGTAGATTTTTTTCCCAATCTTTGATCAGGTCAGCAAGCCAGCTTTCACCGATTCCAACAGTTTTTATTAACTTATGGTAAATGTTGGGAAGGGTGAAAAGAGACTTGATTTTAGGAATAACAAATCCTGTCATCAGATTTTTCATTTCATGTGGCACGCCTGGCATTGACATCCATTTTTTCCCATTTTGTTCAAACCACATTCCTGGTGCAGTTCCCATTTCATTGGGAACGTAAACACACTTTGTGGGCAAGTGTGCCTGAAACCTATTGAGATCGGTCAATTCTCTTCCCCTTTTTTCGAAAAATGTTCTTACCGCTTCCAATGCCTCCGGTACCAATTCGAGTTTGCAGTCAAAATATTCTGCCAAAAGTGGTTTTGTAAGGTCATCGTTTGTTGGGCCGAGACCGCCTGTCATTAAAATGATGTCCGCCCTTTTTTCTGCGGCTTCAAATGCAGCTAAAATCCCATCCCTGTTATCGCCAATTGTGGACCTATGAACCACCCTGACTCCGATTTTATCCAGTTCCTGACTGATCCATTGGCTGTTGGTATCCACGATCTGACCATAAAGAAGTTCATCCCCTATGGCGATGATTTCTGCTTTTACCTCTTTGTAATTCATTTGGAATTTCTTTTGTAAACCACAAAATCAAAATCGTATTGGTTTTTTTCATCCTTTTTGAATGAGGTGGTGGAAATATTAGTCCATTCATTTTTGTCAATTTCTGGAAAAAACACATCACCATCAGGCATTGCGTACACTTCTGTAACTAGTAATTCATCTGCAATAGGTAAAGATTGACGGTAGATGTCCGCACCGCCAATGATAAATATCTGGTCTAATTTTTTCCCTATGCAGATTTGCACTGCTTCTTCCAGAGAGTGGGCCACCAAATGGCCTTCAGGAACACAGAATTCAGGGTTATTGGTTATGACAATAGATGTTCGGTTGGGTAGGGGTCTGCCGACTGATTCATAGGTTTTTCTACCCATGATGATGTGGTGACCTGTGGTATGACTTTTGAAAAGCTGGAGATCAGCAGGAAGACGCCAAACCAAGTGGTTGTCTTTTCCTATGACGTTATTTGTTGCCTTGGCAACTATGATGGTTATTTTCAATGTTTTTAAGATTTTGGCTAAGTTACCAAGGTTTGTCCAATCAAGAAATCTTAGTGGCAAAGAATGGCCAAACAGATGAAAATTTTCTTTCATCTGAAGGCTTAAAAAACCCAAAAATAGAGTGCTGTTTATTTGCCCTCTTTCATTGACTTTGCAATGCTCGGAAAATCTTCCATAATGAAACTTTGCTTGTTTTTTTCCTGCAATTCCAAAGTGACCATGTCGACGGTGCTTTTGTCTATTTTGCTGACTACATGCGCCTCCATCATATTTCCGGTTGGTAGGTTTTTGAAAAGATCAGGATGTTGGTCCTTCATTCGGGCGGTTAAAAACGGGTTGTTTTGGCTCCAGAATGGGGTGTTTCCAATAATCGGTGTTTTTGTGACCCAATAGTTTGTTGTGTTTTCTTTTGTTTCGATTAGGTACTCCTCACATTCATGACCTAGGATCACTTTGGAGTTCCCGGTTTTTTTGAATGTCACATCTTCTGCATCTTCTACACTAGTGACCCCAGTTTGACTCATTGCTGCGTAATCGTATGCAAATGCCATTCTCATTTTTTCCCCTTCATTTTCAAGTAGTGTGATGGCTATATTTCGATTAAAATCATAAATGAGCACGTAAGTACCGTCTTCTTTTTTGGTTTCGTCGGTAAATTTCATAGCAGTAATTTTCGGGTCTTTTGAAAAATAGGAAGAAAGCTGAATTGGCTCATTTGGCTTGCCTTTTTCATCTTGCCCGGTGATTTCCAAAACTGCAAACCCTTCAAAATCATATGCTTCATCTACTTCCACATCGCTGTATATAGAAGCCATCATCTTCTCAAAGTCTACCCCGGGAATGGAGTCAGGATTGTCCGTCCCATAGATATCTTTAAACATTTTGTCGAGCTTCCTTCGAGCCAATTTTTCCATCTCACTTTCTACTTTTTTTTCTATTGCCCTACTCACACCTCTTTCTGCTGCGTTTTTAATCCGATTGATAAATTGTGCTTGAGCAGAAAAAGTAATTAATAAAAAAACTAGGGCTGAGCTAATGGTGAAGGTCCTTTTCATGGCTTTGTGAAATATTTGTGCAACAATTATTGATTTTTAAACAAATAATTTATGACAAAAAATTGGAAAATTATAACCTTTGAGTCGAAACCTTTAGGATAAATTCAAATTAAAACTGCCAAAATGTCGATTACTTATAAATAATATTGATTTTGGTGTAAAAAACTAAAGAAGTTTATAACCCCTCAAAAACTCCTCTATGCCGAGTTTCTTTTTTCCTTCCAATTGAAGTTCAAGAATTCTCAGCGAACTGTCACCTGTTTTGAATATCAGTTCCTTTTTGCCATCAGAGTGAAATGCTCCTATTGAACCTTCGGAAATTTGATCAGTAACTTCACTTTTAAATATTTTACAATTTTTTCCATCCAAAACAGTCCAAGCGGCCGGATAGGGAGAAAGTCCCCTAATAAGATTATGGATGTCATTGGCGGATTTTCTCCAATCAATCTCACATCTTTCTTTAAAAATTTTTGGAGCGTGGTGGATCGCTTTTCTTTCATCCTGAGCAAATGTTACGACCTTATCATCCTCAATTGCGGCTACGGTTTTCAAAACGAGATCAGCACCTTTTATCATCAGTCTATCATATAATGTCCCGATAGTATCATCTGGAAAAACTGGCTCTTTTTCCTGAAATATAATGCTCCCTGTATCAATTTCATGTTTAAGAAAGAATGTAGTCAGTCCTGTCTCTGTTTCTCCATTGATGATCACCCAATTAATCGGTGCCGCACCTCTGTAATTTGGAAGCAAAGATGCGTGGAGATTAAAAGTGCCACGCGCCGGCATGTTCCATATTATTTCAGGCAACATTCTGAAGGCAACAACAATTTGTAAATCTGCTTTAAACCCCCCAAGTTCTTCCTTAAAATCAGGTGATTTGAGGTTGGTGGGTTGCAGGACCGGAATGTTGTATTTCAATGCTACATCTTTTACAGGGGAAGAAATTAATTTTTGACCCCTTCCCTGAGGTCTGTCTGGTGCCGTCACCACAGCCACAATATTCCATCCATTGTTAACCAATATTTCAAATGAAGGAACCGCAAATTCAGGCGTTCCCATAAAAACAATTCTTAATTTTTTGTCCATTTATCTTCGATTAAAGAACTTAAATGTCGGGAATAATTTATTTCAACGGGAACTAAAAAAATTTAATATAAAACTTTCTGTCCAGTTTGTAAGAAATAAAATTTTGCAAATCAATATAATTTAAATATAAAATTTTAATTTTGATAGGTTTTATGTTTTAAACACTATTTATTATTCTAATAGTCATTATTTTGTTATTGGTAATGTTTAGTGATTTATATTGTTGTTTTTTTAATAAAATCAGGGATAAACAGTCTGATAGAAAAAAAATGCTAGGATTAATAAAAAATTATTTAATTTTGCAACATGAATTTTAATGTAGAATATGGACTTTCTAATGGTATCAGACTTTTTGTCTGTACTATGGCCGTATTTTTTACACTATTAGCGGTTCTTGGTAGCTTTGAGAAAAAGGCGGAATTAATCTACGCCGGAGAATTTGTTTCAGAAGTAGAATTTAAATTCATTGAATTTCCAAATACGCTTCAATTTCCCTCTAGTAATAAAATTTCCAAGATTGAAAGAATCGAATTTATTCAACCCGTTCAACGAGCAGTTTATACGGTTTTAGATTCTCCTAAATTCAAAATCAAATCTGTCGCTGAGACAGTACATATATTTTTTCCGATTAGGTTTTTGTTCAAGTATTCTTTGAATACCCACGCGCCTTAATTTGGATTAATTCACCTTCCCTTGATTTGTTATTCGTCGATGTCCTCCGAATTTCAATCTCCCCCAAAATAACAACTTTATTGATGCATTCTTTTTGGATTGCAAAACATTGTACTGTAAAATCCAATGGATTGCAATTCATAAAAAACAATCAAATAATTGAAGATAATAGCTTGAGCATTTCAAAAAAACAAAAATCAAACACGTCTGTCAAGGACATTAAACAATCAAACACTATGAAAAAGACAATCTTTGCAATGATGATCGCTGCTACTGCTTTTATGGCTTCTTGTGGCAACAAAACAACTGAAGAAGTAGAAGTAATCGAAACTCCGGTTGAAGAAGTCACTCCTGAAGTTATCGAAGAAGTACCTGTTGATACCACTACTGTAGCAGCTGATACAATTGCTGTTAATTAATTAGAAATATTATATAGAACAAAAAAAATCCCCGATATCATCGGGGATTTTTGTTTTAGGGTAAACCCTTTGTTGAACTTAAACACATAATAGAGAAGCTCTAATAGATGTTCAAACTTAGAGAAATAAAAACCTCAATAAAATAACCAATACTGGGTATTTTTTTGCTTGATATATTAGATAAACATAATTTCTTATCCGAAAAAGTATAATTATATGAACGAATGTTTGATTTTAATAAAAAATAAAGCCAAAAAATTTTAGTTAATTCTTTCTTTCAAGTTGAAACCACACGACTTTGATTGACTCAAACCTTTTTTATCCAAATAATGGATAATTTATTTTTCGAAAATTAAAGCTTTATATATTTTTAGCTAATGGATTTTTGGCTGGCTGAAATTTTGGACAGGAATTCATAAATAATTTCTTTATTCATTGAACCTTAGGACTTGATTATAAGAAAATTTTAATTTGAACAAATTGATTGATTTTGTCTTTTAAATGATTAAACTTCGACTACCAAAGGGTTGATTTAATCTTAATTACCCAATAAAAAGATGTAGTTTCAATTGAGCTGACATTCTATCCGCAATTCATGAGTGTAGTCAAAAATTTAGATGTTTTAGGTTTTTTCAATCAGATACAAGAGCCTGTCGTTGTTTTTTCTGAAGGGAACGATATTTTTTTGAATGATTACTTTAAGAAGAATATTCAAGGGAACTTCGATGATTGGAAGGATATTTTTATTTGTGAAGATATCCAGAAGATGCTATTTGAATTTTTTGCAACGGGGGAATTTTCGGACGATGTCTGCTTTTCTACATTAACCCAAGTCAATAGCGAAACTTCTGATTATAGATGGGAATTCAAAAAAATCTATACAGAAGAAAATCAGAGGTTTTGTGTCGCTATAGCAAAAAAAACAGATCCTGAAATTGAAGGCCCTACAGATGGACAATTACAGCAAGTCGAAACCAATTCCAACCTTGGTTTAAATTTTGTCGCCAGTATTTTGCGGCATAGCCACGATATGGTTGCAATTTTGGACATTGAGGGGAGATACAAATTTATTAGTGCTGCTGTGATTGACAAATTGGGTGTTGATACTTCAAAAATCATAGGAAAATCTTACAGGGATTTTATAGATCAGGGAATCATTGATATCGAAGACGGTGATTTGGAGCAGGTGTATTCTTCCAAATCTGAGGTGAATATCAATTTTTGGGTCAATATACCCGGTGGAAAAAGGGTTTACATAGAAAGTTACAGCAGGAATTTACTAGATGACCCAAATATTAACGGTATACTTTTTAGCGCTAGAGACATAACTGCTTATTGGAAAGCCAAAAAATCTTTGCAAAAAAGGTATGAGCTTGAGAACCTGATCAACAGGATTTCTGCAAAATTTGTAAATGCCGGATATAATCAGGTAGACCATGTATTCAGATTATCCCTAAAGATGTTAGGTGAATTTGAAAAAGCAGACCGATCATATATTTTCTTGGTTCATGATGACCTTCAGGAGATTGAAAATGTATACGAATGGACTGCGGCAGGTATCGAACCACAGATCCAATATCTAAAAAATCTACCCATCACTGCCGACAACCTCACCATCGAATCTCTTCGAAAAGGTGAAATTTTGGTTGTACCGGATGTTGATCTTATGCCTGACAATTTTAAGGCAGAAAGGGAAATCTACCAACAACAGGGTATCAAATCATTTGTCCTCATTCCCATTTTTTCAGAAAATAAACTGATTGGTTTTTTTGGACTTGATGCTGTTCATGAAAAAAGAGCCTGGCATGAAAAAGATGAATATGTGCTCCGCCAGCTGGGTGATATATATGCGGGAAGTTTTATCAACAGGGCAATTAAAAAAAGGCTCGAGCGCAATGAAAAGCTTCTTGCTTCTACAGAGATTTTGGCTAAATCAGGCTCATGGAGATTCAGTAAGACCAAAAGGAGGATTTTCTATTCTGTTGGGCTGAGAAGGATCTTTGATTTGGAGGAAGATGTTTATTCCTCTGATTTTTCCGGGTTTTTGAAAAGGATAAAAAAAGGGGATAGGAGAGATTTTCTTGAGAAATTAAAAATCGCTGTTCAAACAAGGAGTACCACTTATGGTGAATTCAGCATTTTTACCAAGGAAGGAAAAGAAAAATTCATCAGCTTCACCATACAGGTGAGGGAAATTCAAGACAGCGAGGATGTAGAAGTCTTTGGCTATTGTTCAGATATCACGCATAAAAAGGATGCTGAAAATTACCTGAAACTCCAATCCCAGATCCTAACCCAGGTAGACGATCCCATTGTGGTGACTGATGCTACACTCAAAATTATCTATATCAATAAGGCTGGTTTAAAAGAGTGTAAAATAGACGAAAGTGAAAACTTTCAGGGAAAAATTACTGACTTATTCGAATTCATTTTTGAAGATACCAATACTTTGGAAAGGCTTTTGGGAAACCTTATAAACAATGAGGGCATAACCAGGCAAATGCAGCTCAGGCTGAGGACAGGTGTGGTTGATCCCTATGAGGTTTCAGTCCAGCAATTTTTGAATGATGATCAGGAGAAAATCGGGTATTCATTTGTGATCAGGAATCTTTCACTTCAGGTCAGACAAGAGGCTATTGCCAGAAAGGCCCAAATGATCGTGGAAAACAGTCCTGCTGTTTTGTTTACTGTTGACCCAAATGAAAATTTCCGAATTCTCTATATTACAGATAACATCAGACAATTTGGATATAACTCCGCCAAGTTGGTAAGCTCCCAAACAAGTATTCTTGATTTGATTCACCCAGATGATGTGATCCAGCTTTTGGATTACCATTATGCAAGGGAAAGTGAAAATGGAATCCCTGCTTTTTCGGGTGAATATAGGATCAGAAAAGGGGATGGTTCCTTCCGGTGGGTGGAAGATAGAACCCGAGAAGTATATGATTCTGAAGGTAGGATTTTTGTCCATGAAGGTATCTTACAAGACATCACCGAAAGGAAAAATAACCGTGAAGAGATCATTCGAAGTCAGGAAAGATATCGGGTATTGGCTTCCAATATTCCGGGGACAAGTATATTTTTGATCGACAGAGACTTGCGGTACATTGTTGCCCAAGGAACAAATTTTGCAGAATGGGGGATGACTGCAGGGGATTTTGAAGGAAAAACCTTAGCAGAAGTCCATCCTGGCAATCTCAACGAGATTCAACCGATTGTGACTAGGGCTCTGCTCAAAAATGAGATTATCCAAAAGCATCTTGTATTCCGTCGTCGGGTATATGAGATCACCGTCCGTCCAATCATGTATGGCGGTGAGATTGAGTATGCGCTCGGGATATTAAGAGATATCAACGAGGAGCATCAGGCAAAAGAAAGCTTAAGAAGAAATGAGGAAAAATACAGGAAACTTGTAGAGGAATCAACCGAGATCATTTTCTCGCTGGATTTGGATATGACCTTGACCTACATTTCACCAAATGTCAAGCAATTTCTCGGATATGTTTCAGAGGATGTAATGAAAAGAAAGCTTGTCGAATTCCTCCATCCTGAAGATCTATCGGTGTTTGCTGAAAGAAGCAAGTCTGAGCCAAATTTTTTCAAAGACAATCAATACCTAGAATTTAGGCTTTTACATCTTGCTGGTGATTACAGGGTATTCAGTTCCAATGGAAAGTTGGTGACCGATGAGTTAGGAAAAAAAATGTACTACACCGGGATTGCACGGGACATTACAAAACTAAAAGAAGCGCAGAAAGAGCTTTTTCATGCCAAAGAGAAAGCCGAACAGGCATCGACCATTAAGTCCCAGTTTCTGTCCATCATGAGCCATGAAATCAGGACGCCTATGAACGCAGTTATTGGCATGGCCCATCTCTTGATCGAGGATGACCCGCGCCCGGATCAGCTTGAGAATTTAAAGACGCTTCAGTTTTCGGCTGAAAACCTGTTGGGTTTGATCAATGATATTTTGGATTACAGTAAAATTGACTCAGGAAAAGTTGAGCTCGAAAAAGTGAATTTTGAACTGAGTAATGTTTTCAATAGAATACTCCATTCTTATTCTTATCAGGCAAGGGAAAAAGCCCTCAATGTAATTTTTGAAGCAGATCCCTCTTTGCCATCAAACCTGATAGGAGATCCGGTAAGGTTGGGTCAGATAGTTAATAATCTGGTTTCCAATGCAGTTAAATTCACCGAAAAGGGATTCATCAGAATCAAGTTGACCAAGGAAAAGGAAAATGAAAAGACAATCACAATCCGGTTTGACTTTGAGGATTCAGGAATCGGCATTCCAAAAGACAAGCTCGACCTGGTGTTTGAGGCATTTACCCAAGCAAGTGCAGCTACAACTCGAAAATATGGAGGTACTGGTCTTGGTCTTGCTATAGTCAAGCGATTGGTACAGTTGTTTGGTGCAGAGATCAAAGCTTACCAAAGGGAGGACGGTGGTACCAGATTTACATTTACCGCAGTATTTGAAAAACCCCATTCTAAAGCCATTCCTTTTCAAAATGATCATTCAGATGGCTTACAATTCCTAGAAAAGGCGAGTATTCTGGTAGCAGAAGACAACCTAGTCAATCAGATAATGATCAAGAAATTCCTTCATAAGTGGGGAGTGAAAAATGTGGTGATTTCCAATGATGGAAATGAGGCGATTGAAGCATATCTTAAGCAGGAGTTTAATTTGATTTTGCTTGACCTTCAAATGCCCGAAATGGATGGTTTCCAAGTGGCGGAATTCATCAGAAACATGGAAGATCAAAAAAAGAAGAATGTTCCTATAATTGCATTGACTGCCTCTTCGTTAATTGAAGTAAAAAATCAATTGGAAAAAGTGGGAATGAATGATTATATAAGTAAACCGTTTAACCCCGATAATCTTTACACCAAAATACTGAAATACCTTAAGCCATAAATTTGAAAAAAGGAGACATCGATACACCCTTTCCCTTTAATTTTGGAAATAAACAAATTGGTATGAGGCTTTTCTTAGTATTGTTTCTTTCTATTTCTTTTGGATTTCCAGCTTTTTCCCAGATGCAGAAGTCCAACAGGAGTACTATGTACATGACCTATGGTAGGACCGGAGCTAATCTTAGGGAGTTTAATCAAATGCTGGCTGAAAGAGGGCTTTCTCCCATGAGAAGTAGTTATTCTAACCTTAGTTTTGGTTACGTCACCAGATTCAATGACTTCATTATTGGTTTAGAACTTTTTCAAAATAGCGGGCCAAAGTCAAATTTTGATGGATACGAGATAGATTACCAAAGCACAAGGTTTTATGTTAATGTAGGATTTGCTTTCACGGAGGAAGGTAATTTTCAATTGATCCACTACATGTCAGTAGGAACCGGGTTTTTGAATTTCCAGATGCTGAAGGAAAATCCCGCAACGAACCTCGAGGAGTTTTTTCAGAATCCGGCGCACGGTTTTATCCTTAGGGATGGAAATCTCCATAAAGGAACCTTGAACATGACAGGATTCCTTACTGAAATCGGGTTTCAGATGAGCTATGATGTGCCTATCCCCGGAAGGGAGGAGGCCATTGAACTGTTGGCAAGGTTTGGATATTCATTTAGCCCTTTTGAGGATTCTTGGAAATTGAACGGCATCAGGTTCAATAGTACCCAAAGTGGTGCTTTTATTAGATTGGGGGCCGGAGTTACTATCCCCGACCACAATTTCTTTTATAAAGATGCAGCCATTGGGGCACATTTGATTTATGGATTTCATTTTACCCAACCGGATGAATTCAATTCAGTTTTGGAACAAAATGGACTTGCTCCCTTCAAGGGAAGACCAAACAATATTGGTTTAAAAGTCTTGGGTGAAAGCAAAGGCTTCCTCTACGGGATTGATATTTATAATTTGGGTCTTTCCGGTCAGGCAAATGAATCTAAAAGCCATACCTTGAACAGTCTTAGGGTTTATGGAAATGCAGGTTTGAAGTTTTTTGAAAGAAAAAATCTTGAATTTGGAGGAACGGGTGGAATAGGCTATGCCAACATACGCTACTCACTGCTCGAAAATAACAAACCGGATTTCCCAAGATTATTTGAAGAACCGTTGCATGATGCATTTTTGAGAAAAGGTGGTCTGATAGCCAAACCTGAAGTTTATGTAGCTTATGGGATTCCCCTTTCACCAAATCACTCTTCGAAACTGATGATTGGAATTAATGGAGGATATGAATTACCCTTGGCCAATTTCAAGTTACTCGACCTGTCAATGGCGGGATATATGTCCAATCCCTACTTCCAGTTAAGCGTCGGGATAAGGCATTAAATGTCTTCGATTTCCACAATCAGTTCCACCTCTACGGCAATGTTCATTGGCAATGCATTCATTCCCACAGCAGATCTCGCATGCTTTCCTTTTTCTCCAAATACTTCCACCATCAGGTCTGAAAACCCATTGATTACTTGGGGTTGTTGGATGAAATCTGAATTGCAGTTCACCATTCCCAATACTTTTACGATTCTTTTGACTTTGTTGAGATCTCCTAATTCAGCTTTGAGAACTGCCAACTGATTTATTGCGACCATCCGTGCAGCTTCTTTTCCCTGCTCAATTGTCAAATCCTGACCTACTTTTCCGGTAATAAAAGTGCCATCTGGCAGTCCCGGGCCTTTTCCAGCTAAGAAAAGTAAATTTCCTGTTCGCACCACATTGACATAATTTGCTACAGGGGTGCTTGGTTCAGGCAGGATTATCCCTAATTCTTTGATCCTTTGTTCGGCATCCCAAGAATTTTCAGATAATTGCTGGTTTTTGTTTTCTGGGCTGTTGCATGAAAGGATAAAAAGAAAAAAGAATTTTGATAAAAAAATAAAAACAAATCCGGGAAAATGGGTTTTATAATTCATGGATTAAAAGGGATTAGAAGTTTGATTATAATTGATATGATAGGTTTGATTTCGCTGATATGAGAAATATATACCTATTCTATTGAAGAATCTTTATAAAACACCACAAAAATCCAATAATTGCTTTTAAATTTGAAAAGCTTATCGAGAAAGACCGAGGGAAAGGCCCTATGACGTCTTGGCAACCTGAATACAAGGTGCTAATTCCTATTCCGGAGAAGCCGGAAGAAGATGAGCGGAAGAATGAATTCCTTTTTTCCGGTTGCTGCTCGCATAAGTTTTTGATACTAAATATTCATGAACAGAACCGCATTATTACTCTCCTTATCCAAGAAAAAAATTCTTATCCTCGATGGTGCCATGGGCACGATGATTCAGCGATTTAAGTTGAATGAGGAAGATTTTAGGACACCTGAACTTGCAAACCACCCCAAACCATTAAAGGGTAACAATGACCTTCTTTCTCTTTCCAGACCGGATGTCATCAAATCTATTCATGCTGCTTATCTTGAAGTAGGTGCCGATATCATCGAGACCAATACCTTTAGCGGGACTTCCATCGCACAGGAAGATTATGGATTGCAGCACCTTGCCTATGAGATCAATTTCCAGTCTGCAAAAATTGCCAAAGAGGTCTCTGATGAATTCACTTCAAAAAATCCAGACAAACCACGTTTTGTGGCAGGTGCATTGGGTCCCACAAACAAAACAGCTTCTCTTTCCCCTGATGTGAATGATCCCGGATATAGGGCGATCACATTTGATCAATTGTCCGAAGCCTACAAGGAACAAATCAGGGGATTATTGGATGGGGGATCAGATATCCTTTTGGTCGAAACTATTTTTGATACCTTAAATGCCAAAGCAGCCTTATATGCCATTCAGGAAGTATTTGAAGAAAGAAACATCCCTTTAAATCCTGAGGAAGGTGGGATTCCCATCATGATTTCCGGAACAATCACCGACGCATCCGGAAGGACACTTTCAGGACAGACGACGGAAGCATTTTTGATTTCTGTGTCCCACGTTCCTCTCTTCAGTGTTGGACTGAATTGTGCTTTAGGTGCAAAAGAACTTAGACCATATCTCAAGGTATTGGCAGATAATGCACCATTCTTGGTTTCTGCTTATCCAAATGCCGGTTTGCCAAATGAATTTGGCCAATACGATCAGGGAGCAAATGAGATGGCTGATCAGATCGAAGATTTTTTGAAAGAAGGGTATGTCAATATTTTGGGAGGATGTTGCGGAACTACTCCTGAGCATATTGCAGCCATAGCTAAGGCAGCAGAAAAGTATGTTCCTAGAAACATTGAATTTGTCACAGCAGAAAATGAGTAGGATCCAAAAACATAATGCCATGAAATTATCAGGTTTGGAACCTTTGGTTTTCACCCCTGAAATCAACTTTGTCAATGTTGGCGAAAGAACCAATATTACCGGTTCGAAGAAATTTGCACGGCTGATTCTCAATGGAGAATATGACGAGGCTCTTGGGATTGCTTTAGACCAAGTCAGAGGAGGAGCCCAGGTATTGGATGTGTGTATGGATGAGGGCATGCTTGATGGTGTGGCTGCCATGAAAAAGTTTCTTAACCTCATTGCCTCCGAACCTGAGATCAGCAGGATTCCGATCATGATTGACAGTTCCCGATGGGAAATCATCCTGACAGGATTGAAATGTATCCAAGGAAAGGGAATCGTTAATTCGATAAGTTTGAAGAATGGCGAATCTGAATTTATCAATCAGGCCAAGACGATTAAGAAATTTGGTGCAGCCGTTGTTGTCATGGCCTTTGATGAAAAAGGTCAGGCAGATACCTATCAGAGAAGAATTGATATCTGTAAAAGGAGCTACGATATATTGGTAAATGAAGTCAGATTCAATCATCAGGACATTATTTTTGATCCGAATATCTTTCCTGTAGCCACAGGAATGGATGAGCACCGAAAAAATGCACTAGACTTTTTTCATGCTACCCAATGGATCAAGCAAAACCTCCCGGGAGCCAAAGTAAGTGGTGGGGTGAGTAATGTTAGTTTTTCTTTTAGGGGAAATGATCCTGTAAGGGAAGCCATGCATGCCGCCTTCCTATATCATGCCATCCGTCACGGTATGGATATGGGAATCGTCAATCCTTCCATGCTTGAGGTGTATGACGATATTCCAAAAGATTTATTGCAAAAAGTGGAAGATGTCCTTTTTGATAGGACGGAAGATGCCACTGAGCAATTGCTTTCATTTGCAGAAACCGTAAAAGCTTCAGGCAAAAAAGAAATTGTCAACGAAGTCTGGAGAGAATTTCCTGTTGAAAAAAGGATAGAACATGCATTGGTCAAAGGAATTATCGACTTTGTCATTGAAGATACGGAGGAAGCAAGATTGAAATACCAAAACCCGCTCAAAGTCATCGAAGGTCCTCTGATGGACGGTATGAATGTGGTCGGTGATTTATTTGGAGAGGGCAAAATGTTTCTTCCCCAGGTGGTCAAATCTGCAAGGGTTATGAAAAAGGCAGTGGCTTACTTGGAACCTTTCATGCCAAAAGTCGGAGATTGGAATTACAATGCCGAGCAAAGCAGCATCAAAAAAATCCTCTTGGCCACCGTCAAAGGTGACGTCCATGATATTGGGAAGAACATCGTAGGAGTAGTTTTGGCGTGTAACAGCTATCAGATCATCGACCTCGGTGTGATGGTAGATGCTCAAAAAATCATCGATGAAGCCATCAAGAACAAGGTTGACATCATCGGTCTCAGTGGCTTGATAACACCGTCATTGGATGAAATGGTCTATGTCGCTTCTGAGATGGAGCGTCAGGGTATGCAGATCCCTTTGCTGATAGGCGGAGCTACGACCTCGAGAATCCATACAGCGGTAAAAATTGACCCTGTTTACAGCGGCATTGTCATCCATGTCACGGATGCTTCCAAGTCTGTCCCGATCGCAGGGGAATCCATCAATGAAGAAACCAAAACTGCCTACCACAAGCAGATTAAAGATACCTACCTCCAACTTCGGGTTGAGCATGAAGCCAAGCAACAAGTAAAGCAACTTGCCACTTATAAAGAGGCAAAAGCAAACCCTGTCTTTATCGATTGGGAACATTACGAGCCAATTGTACCGGCTCAATTGGGAGAGACGGTTTTCCAAGATCTCGATCTTTCTGTTTTGAGAAAATATATCGACTGGACGCCATTCTTCAGTACTTGGATGCTGACTGGAAGGTATCCTAAAATTTTCGATGATGCGGTTGTCGGCCAAGAAGCAAAGAAACTTTTTGATGATGCAAACAAGATGCTGGATCAGATCATTACTGAAAAGTGGATTCAGGCAAAGGCAATTGTGGATTTGTTTCCTGTAAAGCGGAATGAAGATGATGTTACGGTCCTCAAAGATGGTTCTAATACCGGATACAAGTTTCACTTCCTTCGCCAGCAAGGTAAAAAAGGCAAAGGTGTTCCCAACAGGTCATTGGCAGATTATATCCATCCCGAAAAAACAGATTATATGGGAGGATTTGCAGTGACAGCCGGATGGGGTATTGAATCTAAATTGGCTGAGTTTCAAAAAAACCATGACGATTTTCATGACATTATGCTCAAAGCTTTGGCTGACCGTTTGGCAGAAGCAGGAGCAGAGTATTTACATGAGTTGGTCAGAAAAGACCTTTGGGGTTATGCAAAATCCGAAATATTGGATAATGAATCCCTGATCAAAGAGGAATACCACGGAATCAGACCGGCACCCGGCTATCCTGCCTGCCCGGAACATTCTGAAAAAAGAACCCTTTTCGATTTACTCCAAGTTGAAAAATCTATTGGAATAACATTGACCGATAGTTTTGCCATGTATCCTACCTCCTCTGTCAGCGGATTTTACTTTGGTCATCCTGAGAGTAAATATTTTGGTCTGGGTAAGGTAGGCGAAGATCAAGTTGCGGATTATGCACTGAGAAAAGGAGTAACCAAAAAACAGGCTGAAAGGTGGTTGTCACCTAATCTGGCTTATTCACCATTATTACAAGTTCAAGAAAAGTAGCAATGAAAATCACAGAATATATCGCACAGGCAGAGAAGACCCTGTTCTCCTTTGAAATCCTTCCTCCTTTGAAAGGTCAAAGTCTGAAAGATTTGTTGGTGGGAATTGAGCCATTGATGGAGTTTAAACCTCCATTTGTAGATGTGACCTACCATCGGGAAGAGTTTATTTACAAGAAACATCCCAACGGACTTCTCGAAAAAGTAAGTACCAAGAAGCGTCCCGGTACAGTCGGAATTTGCGCTGCTTTGATGAACAGGTTTCATGTCGAAGCGGTACCGCATCTGCTTTGTGGAGGCTTTACCATGGAAGAAACTGAAAATGCCCTTATTGACTTGAATTTTATCGGAGTCCAAAACGTACTCGCCTTGCGTGGTGATGCACCAAAAAACGAAGGGAATTTCCTACCTGAACCAAACGGACATCAATATACCAGAGATTTGGTAAAGCAGATTATTGGGATGAATCATGGGAGGTACCTGCATGAGGAAACTGAAACGGGTTTTCATACTGACTTTTGTGTTGGGGTGGCCGGCTACCCGGAGAAGCACTTTGAAGCACCAAGTTTGAAATTTGATCTTAAGCATTTGAAAGAAAAAGTAGATTCCGGCGCCGAATATATTGTCACACAGATGTTTTTTGACAATCAGAAGTTTTTTGAATTTGTGAAGAAAGTCAGAGAATTGGGAATTACCATTCCGATTATGCCGGGATTGAAACCCATCACCACTTTAGGACAGATCAGCATGTTGCCGAGGACTTTTTTCCTGGATTTGCCGGATGCCTTGATGGATGATCTCGAAAAGTGCAAAACAAATGCTGACGTCAAAGAAGTGGGAATTGCTTGGGCTATCCAACAAAGTAAAGAATTGGTTGCCAACGGGGTTGAGGTATTGCATTATTACACCATGAGTAAGGCTGATGCCACTTATAAAATAGCCAAAGAAGTCTTTTGAGGGATTTTGCTACATTCGTGCCATGATCAAACTGGTGGAATGTGCCCGGGATGCCATGCAAGGCAGAGCGGAATTCATAGATACTTCAATTAAGGCTGCGTATATCAACCAACTGCTTCAGGTGGGGTTTGATACGATTGACTTTGGGAGTTTTGTGAGTCCAAAAGCTATTCCTCAAATGAGGGATACAGCGGAGGTTTTGGAGCAGCTTGACCTTTTTGGTACAAAGTCCAAACTCCTCGCAATAGTGGCAAATACAAGAGGAGCTGAGGATGCCTCCCATTTTGAAGAGATTGATTTTTTGGGTTTTCCACTTTCTTTATCAGAGACATTTCAGCAGCGAAATACCAATAAGTCAATTGCTGAAGCTTTGGAGGCAGTAGAAGAAATTCAAAATCTCTGTGAGATCAAAGGTAAAATCCTAGTTACCTACCTGAGTATGGGTTTTGGTAATCCTTACGGGGATGCGTATTCTCCTGAAATGGTAGCTGAATTTGTCAGAAATTTGGATGGAATGGGTGTCAAAATCATCTCTTTTGCCGATACTATCGGCACTGCCCAACCGGAATTGATTTCAGAATTATTCTCTGTCAATGCCAAATCCTATCCCAACATAGAATTTGGTATGCATCTGCATTCCCACCCAGATAACCTAACTCCTAAAATTATAGCGGCTTTAAAAGCAGGCTGTATCAGGTTTGACAGTGCCATGCTTGGATACGGTGGATGCCCTATGGCCAAAGATGACCTTGTAGGAAATGTGGCAACAGAATCCTTGATTAGGATTTTGGAACAGGAGGGGTATGAATTTGACCTCAACATCGTTGAATTTGGAGAAGCGATGAAGCTTGCCAATGTGGTTTTTCATTGAAAAGACTTCGGAGGTTATAGACTTTGGTTTTTAATACAGAAGAAAAAGTCATTTCAAAAAATCCATCCTAATCTAAAATCCATATACTCAGCGACGTGCCCATGGGCTTTGAGTCCTGCACCAATCCGGATGTTTTTTCCTATCAGGTAATTCAATGTATATCGCTGGTAAAACTCCCGATCCTCTTGATATCCCAATGGTTTGGACAGGTACTTGACCATGCGCTGACTGAAATCAAATTTTCCAAAAAGGAAATGGTTCTCCAAAAAGATTCCGGGAATCACAGCCTCTATTCGGCTTTCTTGGATAGGCAGTGAAAAGTCCTTAGCGATCTCAATCCCTCCTCCCAAGCCGATAATTCCGGTAAACTTACGGTAGGTACCTCCAGCAAGGGTAAAGTTTGGTTGACGGGTTCCATTGTCGGAGTCCCGTGTATTGAATCCCAAGTCTGCATAAAATGACCATTTGTTCGGGAGAGGGCTTTTTTCATAGCTTGGTAAATCGGCTTTTCGGGTATAATGAACAACTCCCAATCCCCACATCGGATAGTTCATCCCCCGATTGGGCTGACTTTGACCCCCATTGGATATGTGGTTGTATGAAAATGAGGCCTGTAATTCCCATTGATGACTAAGTTCAAAGAAAAGTTTTGGAGCAACAAAAATTAGAAAACTGATAGACGAACTAAAGAATGTATTCCTTGGATTTTCGATAGGGTCATAAATTCGGGTAAGGTAACTTACACCCATTCCTGTAGAAAGACTTGCCGACCACCTGTCAGTTCTGAAAAGGTATGGTTCAAAACTTCCTGAAAGATTCCAAGCCTGACCCAACTCCCTGGGATTTTGAAAATCTACGACTGATAGATTCAGCCCCAAATAATGAAAGCAATTGCAGGCTTCCCAGTTTTTGCGGGTTGATCTCATCCATTGGGTAGATAGATTCAGGGAAATGGGTCGGCTGGAAGCCAGATCCTGAAGTTCAGGATTATGGGGAATTATCCATCCATATTGACTTTCAAGGCCTATCTTATGAGAACTGACCTGCGCTTCTGCATTTACAGCCCAAAAACTTAGAATAAGAAAAATCAAAGCAGCCTTTTTCAAAATTTTCTTTTTTTGATTTTTACGAAAATGAAACAAAGATGTGTGGCCATAGAAAGGGTTTTTTATCCTTGTAAACGATAAACATTTCCGGTGGAATATTAGCCAAAAGAATTTTCAATAAAGTGAATTTTCTACGAAAACTGTGCTTCGTCTTTCTTCAAGAAGACCGCCTGAAAAAAAATAAAACACTTCTGCCCCGATTTTAATTATTTTCGCCGATTGTTATTGAGTATTTCTTATGATTTCCAAAAAAGCCCATCAAACCCGTATCTACAGGCGAATACACAAATGGATTAGTATAGTCTTTGTTTTTTTTCTTGTGATTATTGGCATCACGGCTATTCTTTTGGCTTGGAAAAAAGAATTGGGTCTCATCCCCAAAACCCAAACTACTAAAGTTGAAAACCCTTCCAAATGGATTCCATTGGATAAAATGATGGAGATCGGGCAAACGTTTGCAAGAGACAGCCTACAAAAAAGTGACCTGATCGACAGGATAGATGTCAGACCCGAAAAGGGCATAGCCAAGATTGTTTTCAAAAGGCATTTTACAGAAATCCAAGTTGATGGCTATTCGGGAGAGATTCTGTCAGTCAGCCAAAGAAATTCCGACTTGGTGGAAAAAATCCATGATGGAAGTATTTTAGATTTTTTGATGGTGTCGGATTCCGAAATTTTCAAAATCACCTACAGCACCTTGACCTCAGTTGTCTTGCTTTTGCTTTGTTTTACAGGTTTTTTTCTATGGTATTTGCCTAAGATGATAAAGAAATTAAAAAGCCGGAAGGTCACTTAAATCATTCTAATTGTCACCATTGCTTTCTATATTTGGTCTAGGCTGAAAGGTTATGGATCAAATTGACTTTGATTTTTGGAAATTTTTTGCAGGCATTGGGATATTCCTTTGGGGGATATTTCACCTTGAGAATGCCATCAAAGAAATCGGAGGAACTTCATTCAGGCAGCTGATGCACCGGTTTACCGATTCACCGTGGAAAGGGATTTTGATTGGTACCTTGGTGACGGCGATCGTACAGAGCAGTTCCCTAGTGACATTGATGACTTTGGCATTTTTGGGGGCAGGAGTACTGAATCTTAAAAATGCTTTAGGAGTGGTGTTGGGTGCCAACTTAGGAACTACAGCTACTGCTTGGATCGTGGCAACCTTGGGTTTCAAATTCAGCGTAGAGGCATTTTCTCTTCCTTTTTTGGGGATTGGGATTTTTCTGTTTCTCATTTTTTCGAATAGACCTTACCTTAAAAATCTTGGTGCTTTTGCAATAGGTTTTGGGTTACTTTTTTTGGGATTGGATTTCATGAAAACCTCCATTGAAGCCATTGCAGCAGGGATTGATATGGAAAAATTCCAAGGCTATGGATCCTGGTTATACCTGATCATAGGAATGGTACTTACAGCACTGATCCAATCAAGTTCAGCTTCTATCGTCATTGTTTTGAGTACGATGAATGCGGGCATTATCGGTTTGACTGAAGGTGCAGCCATGGTCATAGGAGCCAATATTGGCACTACGTTTACCATAGGGATAGGATCTTTGGGAGGAACTGCAGATAAAAAGAGGCTGGCGTTTGCCCATTTTTTATTCAATGTTGTCTCAGGAATATTAGTGTTTTTCTTCTTGGATTGGATATTGATGATCACCATGAAATGGTTTTCCATCAGTGATGCCTTGATGGAGTTGGTGTTTTTTAACACTTTCCTCAATGCGGTTGGGATTATTATGTTTTATCCTTTTATGAACCAATTAGACGGATTTCTCAAAAAGCTCTTTGTAAAAGATGAGCCTCAGGGAATATCCAAGTACATCAAAAACGTCAGTCCAAAAGTCCCTTCTGTAGCTTTGGAGGCTCTGGAAAAAGAAATTTTGTTGGCTTATGAGAGTACGGTCAATTTCATCGTCAATGTGTTGGAAAATGGGGAATTGAAAGGAAACACCATGTCCATTTGGCGAAAAATTCTCTACCAACCCGTGGATCTGCTTGAAGAATATGGAATGATCAAAAAACTTGAGGATGAAATTACCAAATACCACATTCTTCTTCAGGAAGAATTTCTGAGTGAAAAAGAAGCTCAAAAATTGACATCACTGATGTTGGCAATGAGGACATTGGTTTTTGCCGCTAAGGACATCAAGGATGTCATGCACAACATCAGGGATATGGAAGATGAAGAAGATAGGGTCGTGGTGGATCTCCACGGCAAGATCAAGACTTATGTTGTTTCTTTTCTTGAAAAAATGGACGCATATATTAAACTAGAGGTAGTTCCTAAGGATGAACCAATGTGGATCTTTGAAAATTCAAAGCAATACAAAAACTGGATTTCCGAATTGTATGCTGACCTCAAATTACAAGAACTTGAGTTTCCTGTTTCGACGCTCAACAACGTTATCAAACAGGTGATTAGTGGACTTGATAATCTGGGAAGTTCGGTCATTCATTGGAAACATCAGAAAAAAGAGGTCATCGACGTCATGCCCTGAACCTAAAGCAACAAGCCTTTGAAATGTTTTTTCAAAGGCTTGAGGAGCAAGGGTAAATTTGTTGTCAGTTAAGTTATTCTATCTTGACACTCAATACTGCTATTTCTGACTTGTAAAGGACCGTATCAGTCACGCCGACCTGATAGGTCGCCATCCCTTTTCTATTTCCGGATGCGATACCGATAAAACCAATTTTCCTTTTTTTGGCAAATTCAACAATCCCGTTTTCAGGTTCTGCATGACAATAGACATGTTTGTGAATCACAAGGTCTTCAAATCCTTTTGCATAGGCATCCATTCTGGATTCGGCAATATCAGAATTCACAAAATGTGTTGGGGTATTTACAAAGAGGAAGTGGACGGAGGTTTGGAAATCCTTCAAAACCGCTTTCATTTTGGTAAAAGCTGGTCTGGAATCTTCATTGAACATGGAAGCAAAGACCATTTTCCTAAGGTCATTTCCACTCAATGGTTTTTTGACAGCCATCACCGGACAGTCTGCATTTCTCAAAACATGCTGGAGGGTGGACCCGACAAATTTACCGTCTATGTGACCTGCGCCGTAAGCACCGATTACAATCAGATCAGCTTTATGTTTTTTGGATAAGTCTAAAATAACTTGCTGGGGAACACCAATCCCCACTACAGGTTCGACGGGAACAGCATGAAGTTTGTGTTCCAAGATGAATGACTTCAATTTATCTTTGGCCTCTGCTTCCATATCCTGTACATCACTGTTTTTGGCTTTTTGTTCATTGGAGAGGTGATTCCAGTCCAATAACGTGCTGACAACATTGACACAAGTAATGCTGCTATCAGCCTTTTGTGCGATTTTCAAAGCACTCAAAAAGGCAAAATCAGAGTAAGAGGAAAAGTCGATAGGAACGATTATTCTTTTCATGGTTATTGGATTTTGGTTGCTAATAGGATAAAGGTGGGTATTTATTAGAAAAAATTCTATGATCAAAATCATGTCTAAGTCTGATAATATTCTTATTTAAGAAACTGTCAATGAGGTATTTTTGGTAAACAAATCCAAAAAATCATGAAAGCTTTAGAAAATAAATCTATCATAATTACAGGCGGTGCCGGCGGAATAGGTAAAGCAACAGCCCGGATGTTTCTGGATGAGGGAGGTAAGGACGTGTTGCTAGTGGACATCAACCAAAAGAATTTGGATGAGGCAAAAAGTGAATTAAATAATCCAGGGGTTCATTGCTTTGTTGCTGATATCAGCAAAGCTGATGCAGTGAAAGCATACACCGACAAGGCAGTTGAATTGTTTGGAAAACTTGATGTAGTATTTTTAAATGCAGGGTATGAAGGTGTGGTCAAACCGCTGACCGAATATCCGGAAGATATTTTTGATAAAGTTTTGGATATCAATGTCAAAGGTATTTGGCTTGGGTTGAAGTATGCATTCCCCTACATGCAAAAATCCGGAGGCTCAATAATTATCACTTGCTCCGTGGCTGGCCTCACAGGAATAGCGAATATGGTGGCGTATATCACCAGCAAGCATGCGATTATCGGTACCATGAGAGTAGCAGCCTTGGAAGGTGCTCCATATCAGATTCGGGTCAATACTGTCCATCCGGGACCTGTAGACAATAGGATGATGCGGTCTTTGGAAGAGGGCTTTGCACCGGGCGCGGGAGGGGAAGTCAAAAAAGGCTTTGAAAGTCAGATTCCATTGGGAAGATATGCGACCAATGAAGACATTGCTTCCACTGTCACTTTTCTTGCATCAGACAAAAGCAAATATATCACAGGTGCAATGCATGTAGTAGATGGCGGATTTGCAATTTAGTTTCATAGGGTTAATAAGGTTAAAAAAGGCTGAAGTTGAATTTCAGCCTTTTTTTTTGTGATAGTTGTCACTAAATTGCTCCAGTGACAAAAACATTCTTGTTTAAATAATGACTATGGAGTTAGAAGATTTAAAACAAAAGTTACCCAATATAACAGATCCTGCACTTTTACGGGCACTTTTGGAAAATGGGAAAGAACTGGTTTTTCAGCCGGGAAAAGTAATTACCGAACCGGGTCAGTTTGTGAAAATGGTACCTATTGTATTGGAAGGATCCATCAAAATCATGAGGATGGATGAGGACGGTAAAGAGTTGTTTTTGTATTACCTGGAACCCGGTGAAACTTGTGCCTTGTCATTGACTTGCTGTACATCTTCCCGTCCAAGTGAAATAAAGGCGGTTACCGAAGAGCGAACGGTGATTTTGGCTGTTCCTGTTGAAAAACACGAAGAATGGTCAGATCATTACAAACAATGGAAGGATTTTGTGGCTATGACTTACCAGTCAAGATTTCATGAAATGTTGGTGGCATTGGATGCTGTCGCTTTCAAAAGAATGGATGAGAGGTTGATGCGGTATATACTGACCAAAATGAAGCAACACAAATCCAATGAATTAAAAACGACCCATCACGAAATCGCCACTGAATTGGGAACATCAAGGGAAGTGATCTCAAGATTATTGAAACAACTCGAAAAGAAAAAATGGATCGAGCTCGGGAGGAATATTATTTATGTCAGGGACGATTTTGAAGAATTGATCAGCTGAAAAAAAATAGAAAATAAAAAACCGGGATTTCCCGGTTTTTTTATTTTAAGTGACGTTTGGAATGATATTGTATTTCTTTTTGAGGTCGAGGACAAATCCTGTATTGAAATCAAACACCCAAGCATACAGATTCAATTTGAATCCTGATTCCATCGCCTGTCTGTAAATTGAAGTCTGTTTGATATTTTCTATTTGTTCCAATACGTTCAATTCGACAAGCCTGTTGAGTCTTTGATTTTCATCTTCGATGCTGTTCAGTTCTCGTTTGTGGTGTCTGATCACGTCTTTGATATTTGCCAGCCAATTGTCGATCAATCCATTTGTATTGTTTTCATAAGCTGCTTTGACTCCTCCGCAGCCATAATGGCCATAGACAATAATGTCCTTGACCCCAAGATTTTCGACTGCATATTGCATCACAGAAAGGAAATTGAGGTCAGTATGAGATACTACATTTGCGATGTTGCGATGGATAAAAAGCTCCCCAAGCTCAGATCCCAACACCATAGATGGCGATACCCTGCTGTCCGAGCAGCCAAGCAATAACGCTTTTGGCTGCTGTCCTTGCTTCAAATCGTCAAAATATCCCTTGTTTTGTGACAATACAGAACGCACCCAGTTTTGGTTATTCTCGAGGTAGTGATTGATATCAGAGGTGCACATTACTTTGGATTGGTTTGGGTGGCATAGGAAGAATACTTTTCAAGCGTTTCTTCTGTAATGGAATGGTCAAAAGCAGAAAGGGCAGTATTGTCATCCAAGAATATATGGTCCGAACCGACACTTTCTAATAAAGCCCATCTGTTCAATACATCCCTTACTGGACCTTTGATACTAGTCATAGAAATGTCCATACCTGATTTTCTCCAAGTATTGATCCACTCATTAAGTTCATGCGCACCCGTACTATCGATATTGCTGACGCTTTCCATATTGAAAACAAGCATTTTCACTTTCTTCCCTTTCTCTAAAATCCAAAGGTCCAACTTGTCTTTGATAAATTCCACATTGGCAAAATATATAGGCCCGTCAATCCTGACCATCAACAAATCGTCTCTCACTTCAAGATTTTGAAATCTGGTAATATTTCTGAAGGTATTTGTTCCCGGAACTCTTCCCAATTGTGCAATATGTGGCCGTGAGGCCCGATAGATGACGACTAATAAGGATAAAACCATTCCCGAAATGATACCTGTTTCAATTCCTAAGGTCAGGGTAATGACAAATGTGGCTACCAACATGGCAAAATCAGATTTATCCTTGTGCCATAAATGAACCGGTTCTTTGAAATCTATCAATCCGGAAACAGCCACCAAAACAACAGCAGCAAGGATGGCACTCGGAAGATTGTAGAACAGTCCGGTGAAAAACAATAGCGTCAGTATGATCAAAATAGCACTGAAAATAGAGGCCATAGTTGTTTTTGCCCCTGCATCATTATTGACGGCAGTTCTTGAGAATCCTCCTGTGACAGGATATCCTTGGAAAAAAGCGGCTCCAAAGTTAGCCATGCCCAAGGCAGTCAATTCCTGATTGGCATTCAACCTATAGTTTTTATGTTTGGCCTGAATGGTTTTTGCTACAGCAAAACTTTCTGCAAATCCCACCAGCGAAATGGTCAAAGCTATGGGTAGCAAAGTTTTCCAAGTCGATAAATCAAAAGAAGGAGAGGACAATGAAGGTAATCCACTTGGGACATCTCCGACTATTCTAACACCTTGACTTGTCAAATCAAATCCGGATACCAATGCGATACCGACCATCACAGCAATTAATGGAGCAGGAAAGCCTTTATGTATTTTCTTTCCGAATTTGATGATAATGATACCGACCACGCCGATACCAAATGTAATCCAATGGATATCTCCGATATTTTGAAATATGGCCACTATCATTTCTTGGATATGTTCTGAGTTTGGAAGGTTGATCCTAAATAAGTGCTTGATCTGACTCAATCCAATGATGATGGCTGCAGCCGAGGTAAACCCGCTGATGACAGGGTGGGAGAGGAAGTTGACCACAAAACCTAACTTGAATAAGCCCATTCCAAACTGGATCAGTCCAACTAAGAAGGCCAATGAAATGGCGTAAAGCAGGTATTGCTCAGGTGAGGAGGCGTTCAAAGTAGCGATTCCGGCTGCTGTCAGCAAGGATACCATCGCAACAGGACCGACAGCCAATTGCCTGGACGTTCCGAAAATAGCATATAAAATCAAGGGAACAGTGACTGCATAAAGGCCATGGATGGGTTCCAATCCTGCGAGCATGGCATAGGCCATTCCTTGTGGGATCAACATAATACCCACCGTCAGGCCTGCCGAAAGGTCACCCTGAAGGTCCGTTTTTTGGTACTTGGGTAACCATTCCAAGATAGGGGCGTACCCTTTTAAACTTTGGAAGAAATTATTTTTCATAGCTGAAATTCTATTCTCAAGTTAACAAAAATCAAGGATATGTATTTTTTGCCTTGAAATCATTCCCAAAATTCATAAATAAAGGCCTTGCAATTTGTGATGATTGTTACCCAATAAAAAAAGCCATCCTTTTGGGATGGCTCTCTATGATGGATATTGATGATTATTTAATTCAAGAATTCATCAAATGTGATGGAAACAAAATACATGGATCCGACTGTCGGGTTACCCCAAGCCTGACGGTAACCGCTGTTGAATAAGTTGGTACCACCCACTTTGATGATAGATTTGATAGACTTCACTTTGTAGCTTACCTGCGCATCGAAGATGCTGAAAGCAGGCATCACAGAAAGTCCTTGGGTAGAAACGTTGTTTCCTACAAAAGAAGATTGCCAGACAAACTGATCCTGCCATCTCCAAGAAACCGCGAAACCAATGTTTTTGAAGACTTCTCTGTTTGCAAAATTAAATACAGTCCTGTATTCCGGCGTGTTGAATGCAGGTTGGAAGCCATCCAATTCATTGATGTTGTCCAACTTGTTAAAGGAGACGTTACCACCAATGGTGTAGCCTTTAGGCAACTGGTAATCCAAACCTAAAGCCCAACCATAAGATTTGATGATTTCTTTCCTGTTGACAGGCATGGAAAAGATATTTCTTCCACCTGGCCCTACACCTATAAGGTTAAGGCCTGTGATGGCATTTGGACCGGCTTCACCTGCAACAGAAGCATCTTGAAGTAAGACTTGACCTCCAATAAAATTCTCAAATCTGTTGTAGTAATAATATCCGTCTATCAACAACTTGTTTTTGATCAAAGATTTATATCCAAATTCATAAGACTTTACTATTTCAGGTTTGAAATCTGTTAATTCATAAGGTATTAATTTATCTAAGTTGGCTTCCGAAGCAACTACAGGTACAAGTTGAGGAGTTAATGCAGCAATTGCGGCAGGTGCTTGAGCAGGTGGAATTAAACCGGCTTGAACTTGTTGTGTCACAATTGCAGTGGCTTGGGCTATTGCTGTAGCTAAAACGGTAGGATTTACGGTAGGTCTAAGAAGACTCGAGACACCCGCTCCAAATTGAGAAACAGTTTGTGAAGTATATACAGGATTGTTGTTAAAATTATACCTCTCTCTGAACAAAGGCAATCCCCCGATCAATCTTGCCTGTGGGGTAAGCAAATCAATGAATTGATCTTGGGTAGTTGGTAATCTGAAGCCAGTCTGATAAGAAGCCCTGAAGTTGTGTTGTCCTGCGGTGTATACTGCCGATACCCTTGGAGACCACTGGCCTTCAAAATTCTCATTTTTGTCATAACGGACAGATGCCGTAAGTTTCAACTTGTCATTAATCAATCTCTTGGAACCCTGAGCGTATCCTCCATATTCTTGGATGGTAAATTCATTGCCATCATCATCTGTTGCAAAAAGGGTTTTTTCAGAATTTAACTGATAAGTTCTGAAATTGGCTCCAACAATGAAATCAGCGAATTTGATGTCCTTGAAGCTGTAGGAACCTTCATAGTGATAGAGGTTTGTTTTATCGACAAATTTTGCCCCTACACCATTTGGCCCCCCTGGAATAGGTCTTGAGGTAACATCTGCCAAAGCTTGATTGAATTGAGCGGAACCCGGAAGATACCTTCCTTGATCAGCAAAGGCCCTTGCTATGGAATGAGCAGCGCTGGCATTAGCACCACTTCCGACAGCTTGTGCATATGCACCTGCATACTGTGGGAACCAAGAACCCGGGATGTTTGCCGGATTAAAACTTGGTTTCCAAGCCTCATTGATACCTTGGGCTGCAATGCCCACTGCATAAGCATCACCTGATCTTTCCTGTGTGGTATATGCCCTAACAAACCAGTTAGACCCTCTTAATTCCGCTTTGTATTGGCTCAACATAAAATTAGCAATGGAATACCTGTCGGCACCGGTATACACCGTAGTTCCACTTCCCACATTGCCTTGAAGAATTGCTTCGACTTTATCTGTGATTCTCCAATGTAATGCAGCATTCAATTTCAAAGACTTTGTATTATAATCTGCCACATCTCTTTCTTCATATCCGGTTCTAGAAACAAAAGTTCCCAAAGGGATTACACTTGGGGCAAATCGACTAATGTCTATTGCAGTTTCGTCACCATATATGTTGACACCGTTGAATCCTGGGTTATTTGTTCTTGTTCCGCCTTCTATAGTAGAACCATTCAAAAGTGATTGGTCTCTAAAGTCATTTGCCTGCCAATCGTCAGCATTCAGGTAACTGACATTGACTTTGATCGCTACCCTGTCACTGAGAGAAGTGGCATACCTTGCGGCAAAGTCATAGAAACCTGTGCTTGCTGTACTTCTGTTATTTTCACTCATTATTCCACCTTTCATCTGGACAGAAAGTCCTTGGTATTGGAAGGGATTTTTACTGTTTAGGAGCAAAATCCCGTTAATTGCATTTGGCCCATAAAGAGCGGATGCTGCTCCGGGAAGTAATTCCAGACTTTCAAGATCCAATTCAGAAATACCTGCAATGTTACCAACAGAGAAGTTCAAGCCTGGGGCTTGGTTGTCCATGCCATCCACCATCTGAACGGTTCTGACGTTTCCGTTTGCATTGAAACCTCTTGTGTTAAAGGATTTGAAAGTGAGTGATTGTGTACTCATTTCTACGCCTTTGAGGTTATTTAACCCATCATAGAAACTGGCTTGTGGGGCTTCTCTGATAGAAATGATATCCATCCTCTCTACTGTTACAGGAGATGTAAGCACACTTTCTTCCACCCTTGAAGCAGACACGACAATTTCCTGACCCAAGATAGAGGCTTCTGATAAGCTGACTTGAAGGTTTGTGACATTGTCCTGTGTGATTTCAACTTCTTTGCTTGAAAAACCGACCATCGAAAAAATCAAAGTGAGTGGTGGCGCTTGGTTAACCCTTAATGTGAAATTACCACTCAGGTCTGAAATGGTCCCGACTACTTTTCCTTTTACCACAATGTTGACACCAACAAGGGTTTCCTTAGTTCCTTCTTCGATCACTTTTCCTGAAATTGTTGTCGTCTGTGCGAAAACATCAGTCGTGCTGAAGGAAACAATCATTAGCAGCAATACTAAAACTTGCCAGCTGTATTTTGTAGATTTTTGCATAGGGTAATTTGGGTTTGTTGTTTGAATGATTGTAAGCTGAATTAATTGAATGAAATTTAGATTAAAATACCAATTATCAATATAATTCCCCGAAAAAAATTTAAATTAAAAATCAATTGATTTTCTAAAAACATGAGAAAATGGGTTTCTCAAGACCAAAAATTGCAAAAAGAATAATAAGGATTAGTAAAAATTAATTTCCGTTCAGGGTTTTCCTGCAATGACATTTTCAGCAAAAGGTTAAAAAAAAGCAAAACCCTGCGGAATGGCAGGGCTTAGGTCATTTTAAAGTCTTCTTATTCTCTTCGTTGACATGGGTCACTAACCTGTCGCAAAGGGTTTTGATTTCTTCTGACATGTATTCATCGCCGGTGCTGTTTAGAATAGCCTGTCCCATACCGCCGAGGATATCGATGTAGAATCTTTTCATTTCGACCACTGACATGTCTTCAGTCCAAAGGTCAATCCGAAGGGTACTTTGGTTCAAGTTGTCCCAGACATTCAAACTGATACTTTTTGTGGCTTCGAAACCATCCTCTTCTTTGTCGGAAGCATCCCATAGGATAGTTTTTGGAAGATTTTTTTCGTCAAGATTTATAGAAAATTTTATTTCTGAATTTTTCATGGTGGTTTGATAATTTCAAAGCAAAACTAGCAAAGGCCTTTGCAAGTTCCTGTTCAGTTATTTTAATTTTGTTTTTTCCTTATTATGGAGTCCTTTCTCCTTGCATCTGACATCGGTCATCCGACATCATTTTCTCAATCAAATACCATCTCGGGGATTTCTCCTTCTACCAAAAGTCTTCCTTCAGTTTTGCTGACGATTTCTTCCACAGATACTCCCGGTGCTCTTTCCAGCAACTTGAATCCTCCTTCAGGAAGTACGTCCAAAACAGCCAAATCCGTCACGATTTTTTTGACACATTTGATCCCTGTGATGGGCAGACTGCATTCTTTCAATAATTTGGACTGTCCGTCTTTGCTGCAATGCTGCATGGCGACGATGATATTTTCGGCAGAAGCTACCAAATCCATTGCTCCGCCCATTCCCTTGACCATTTTCCCGGGGATTTTCCAATTTGAAATATCTCCGTTTTCAGAGACTTCCATCGCACCCAGGATAGTCAAATGGACATGACCGCCTCGGATCATGGCAAAGGAATCAGCAGAATTGAACAAGGCTGAACCCTTTACCATCGTAATGGTTTGTTTGCCGGCATTGATCAAGTCAGGATCTATTTTGTCTTCGGTAGGAAAAGGACCAATGCCCAGCAATCCGTTTTCAGACTGAAGTACGACTTCCAAATTTTCAGAGATATAATTGGCAACCAAGGTAGGAATACCGATTCCAAGGTTGATGTATTGTCCGTTTTTGACTTCTCGGGCTATTCTTTTGGCTATTTGGGTTTTGTCTAGCATGGGAATTTTAATTGGTTGTAATGGTTGGAGTTGTTGTAATTGTTGTAGTTGTTGTAATTGTTATAGTGGTTGTAGTTGTTGTCTGCTTCGCGTTATCTGGTTGTCAAGTTTACAGTCCTGACTGCCTGCTGCGACTGCCTACTGAAAACTGTCTACTGAAAACTGCGACTGCCTACTGAAAACTGCTCCCTGAAAACTGCCACTGCGACTGCCTTCTGAAAACTGCCCACTGCGACTATTTTTCTCATTTCTCGTTTCTCGCTTCTCGTCTCTCGTCTCTAAGTTCTACCCTTTACTCACCGTTCTCTGCTCAATTCTCTTTTCGTAATCCACGCCTTGGAAAATCCTTTGGACATAAATCCCAGGAGTATGGATATGGTTGGGATCGAGTGTGCCGGCAGGAACCAATTCTTCCACTTCGGCGATGGTGATTATTCCAGCTGTTGCCATCATGGGGTTGAAGTTTCTGGCTGTTCCTTTGAAAATCAGATTCCCGGCAGTATCTCCTTTCCAGGCTTTCACAAAAGCAAAATCTGCTCTCAGGCCTTTTTCCATCAGGTACATTTTACCCTCAAATTCCCTCATCTCTTTTCCCTCTGCTACTTCTGTTCCTGCACCTGCAGGAGTAAAAAAAGCGGGAATTCCTGCGCCGCCAGCTCGGATCCTTTCTGCAAGTGTTCCCTGTGGGATCAGGTCCACTTCCAGTTCTCCGCTCAATAGCTGCCTTTCAAACTCTGCATTTTCACCGACATAGCTTGAAATCATCTTTTTGACCATACGCTTTTTGAGCATCAGTCCGATTCCAAAATCATCCACACCGGCATTGTTTGAAACACAGGTCAGACCTGTCAGGTCTTTTTGTAATAAAGCTTGAATGCAGTTTTCGGGGATTCCGCAGAGGCCAAAGCCTCCAAACATCAGTACTGAATCAGAGACAACGTCCTTGACGGCTTCTGCAGCATTGGTAACGGTTTTTGTGATCATACAAAAATCTATTTTGGGTTATACTTGGGTCAAAATTCTTCTGGCCAATTCTTTGTCTTTGGCCAATTGCTTTTGGAGAGATTCCAAACCTGAAAATTTGATTTCAGGCCTAAGGTAAGATTTCAGATGGACACAAACCCTTTTGTCATACAAGTCTCCATTGAAATCAAATAAGTTGGCCTCAATCGTTCGGCTACTTCCATTTACGGTGGGGCGGTTGCCGATGTTGAGCATACCATGGAATGTTTCTCCTTCTATGTCCAAAGTCACTGCATAAGCCCCATCACAAGGAATAAGCTTGTAATCATGTGTAATATGGATATTGGCGGTTGGAAATCCAATGGAGCGTCCAAGTTGCTGTCCTTTGATGATGATGCCATTAAGTTCATAAGGCCTGCCCAGAAATTCATTGGCAACATGTACTTCGCCTATTTCCAATGCCTGTCGGATTTTGGTACTTGAGACGCCAACATGATCCACGTCTTCGCGGGAGATTTCCTCCAACTCAAAGTGGTAGCGACCCATGTTTTCCTTCAGGTATTCAAAACTCCCTTCCCTGTTTCTACCAAACCTGTGGTCATATCCAATCACCAATTTACGGGTTTGAATCTTATCAATCAGGATGGTCTGGATAAATTCTTCTGAACTTAATTCTGAGAATTCTTTGGTGAAGGGTATTGTCAACAAATGATCAATACCGAATTCCCGGAGTAATTTTGTTTTTTCTTCAAAAGTAGTCAGCAACCGGAGGTTATGTTCTTCAGGATGGAGGATAAGCCTTGGGTGGGGCCAAAAAGTAATCATGACGGTTTCTCCTCCGATTTCATCAGCAATGGTTCTGATGCGATTTAGGATCTTTTGATGCCCGAGATGGACTCCGTCAAAAGTTCCAATCGTGACAACAGGATTTGATACCTGATTGAAGTCTTCTATTCCTTCATAGATTTTCATCCTGTCTGGCTTTTATTTTTTCAATCAAATCTGTCAATTCTTCTGCATCGCTTAACCTGAATTCTCCTATCCTTGTTCGTGTCAAGGCGGACATATAGGCTCCAACTCCCAAGATTTCACCCAAATCTCTTGCAAGGCTACGGATATAGGTTCCCTTGGAGCAGACTATTCTGAAGTGGACTTCAGGATTTTCAAATGACGTGATTTCAAATTCAGAAACCGTCACTGGCCTTGCTTCCATTTTTACCTCAATGCCTTTTCGCGCAGATTCATACACTCTTTTTCCATCTACTTTGATAGCAGAATGCATGGGTGGAACTTGCAGAATATCTCCGGTGAGTTGGGCGACAGCTGATTTGACTTGATCCAATGTGATGGATGAAGGATCGGCAACATCAATCACTTCTTTTTCGAGGTCAAAGCTTTCTGTGGTTTTGCCCAAAACAAAAGTACCGGTATACTCTTTTTCCTGCGCCATGTAGGAGTCAATGGACTTGGTTTTCTTTCCTGCGCAAACAATAAGTAATCCTGTAGCAAGTGGGTCCAATGTGCCTGCATGCCCAACCTTTTTGATTTTCAGGGCATTTCTTACCTTTTTGACAACATCAAAAGATGTCCATTGATAAGGTTTGTTGATCAGGAAAACTTCTCCGTAAGGTTCCTCTTGCATCTTACAAATATAGACCTGCAAATATTGCAATCAGACCGACGATGGAACAATAAATGGCGAAATAGACTAATTTGCTTTTCCTGACCAAAGAAATCATCCAAGTGCAGGCAAAAAATCCTGCTATAAATGCAGCAATGAATCCTGCTGATAAATACCCAAAACTTGCTTCATTGTAAGTCAATGCGCCATCCAAGATGTCTTTGGCGATTTTTCCCAAAATCAGGGGAACCACCATCAGAAATGAAAATCTTGCGGCTTTGTTTTTATCAATTCCCAAAAGGACTGAGCTCGAAATCGTTGCCCCAGATCTGGAAATCCCCGGAAGCATCGCCACCATTTGGGCTAGTCCCACTAACACAGCTTTTCTGAAAGTCACATCGTTTTCAGTGCTTTTTGCTTTGTCGGCCAAAAACAGCAATACGGCTGTTATAAGAAGCATAAAGCCTACAAATACAATTTGACCGCCAAAAAACTGCTCTAACTGCTCCTCAAAAAACAAGCCTACAATCACCGCAGGGATCATGGAAATGATGATTTTGACAGTAAACTGGGTTTCTTCATTCCACTTGAATTTCAAAAGTCCCTCAATGATTTCGACAATGTCTTTTCTAAAGACAACCAATGTTGCCAAGGCGGTAGCAAAATGAAGTACAACGGTGAACATCATACTCTCTTCAGGTAGCTTGTCACTTCCTAGTAATGCAGCACCCAATTCAAGGTGTCCGCTCGATGAAACAGGCAAAAATTCGGTCAATCCCTGAACAATGCCAAGGATGATCGCATCAATAATATCCATAAATTATTTCTTTTCGGAATGGGCAAAAATCGCATAAAATTGAAAAAGGAAACCTCCTAAAGTAACGATGGGTCCCAATGTAAGCCCAAGAAAACCAAACCCATGGGGCTCAGAATCCAAACCCATAATAACAAAACCCAAAACAATAATGCCGATACCAATCAGCATCAATCGGTAATTTTTTCTTGAAAAAGGAAATTGTGAATGGTCCATATTAGTATAATTCGTCCAAAGACATGTTTAAATACTTGTTTACTGCCTGTAGGGTACTCAAAACGGAAAGCATAATTCCTGAAATTACCAGTCCCCCAAATAAAGCATATAGCAAATTGTAATCCTGAAGTAAAGCAAATCCGTCAATATTGGCTTTGGTATATTCGATCATGCCAAATAAAATCGCTGAGGCAATGATTCCGGAAAGCAAACCAAAAACGAATGCCCTTCCTAAAAACGGTTTCCTGATAAATCCCCTTGTGGCACCTACGAGCTGCATGCTTCTGATCAGGAATCTCTGTGAAAAAAGTGCCAACCTGATCGTATTGTTGATCAGCATCACCACAGTGAAAACCAAAATCAGGATAAATCCACCCATCACAAGTGCCACCTTAAAGAGGTTTCTGTTGATAGATTCTACCAGGTCTTGCATATAAGTGACTTCAAACACCCCATCCATGGCCTCAATCTCTTTGACTATTTC
Organism: Aquiflexum sp. TKW24L; assembly: GCF_023502205.1. GTDB lineage: Bacteria > Bacteroidota > Bacteroidia > Cytophagales > Cyclobacteriaceae > Cognataquiflexum. Next base: position 53,366 of record NZ_JAMFLG010000014.1, read on the forward strand.
TTCTATTTGTTCACCGGTTTGGTATTCTTCCGCGATCGCTATCGTATAGCTGTCCCGTAAAGGATTGTCATCCAAAAACTGTGTAAAATCCTCGCCTGTATCTTCAAGGAAAGACTTTGCGGCTTCATCTTGGGAGATGAAGGTAATGGCCAGCGAATCACCTGTCTGAAGGACATAAGGTTTGGATTCAAAAGATTTTCCAATTGCCTTCAATTCGGTTTCAGAGACATTTTTATTGAGAAAAACCTGGATTTCAATATTCTCCCGGATGATCTTGGTCAAGGTTTTTGCCTGAATGATGATCACCCCAAAAAGACCCAAAATAAACAAGGATAGGGTAGTGCTAAAAAGAACTGATGCAAATTTGAATTTTCCCAGTTTTGCTTTTTTCCTTGGATATGTACTCATGTTTTTTTTCTAATGGGTTCAAAATTAAACAGCTTGGCCAATTAAACCAACCTATTGCATGAAATTGACCGGAATTACTTTTTTGTCTGTGACGGCATAGACCCTGGCAGTTTTTTCACATTTCATTCTAAACAACCCTGTAAACCTTCCGAATGCCGGTAAGATCATTTGATTATTGCAAATGAAATAGCAGGGAAGGGTCAGTCTTTGCTTGGCTGTTCCGAATAGGGAAATTCCCGGATGGATATGTCCACAGAAGTTGAAAAATCCCTCAGAGACGCTTTCCATGGGTTCATGGGTCAGGATATAGTTTTCAATTATCAGGGATTCTGGATGAACTCTCCATATTTCAGAACGGTAAAGTGCCTTAGGAAGTATGTCGTGATTGCCTTTGATCAAATGAAACTGACAACCCGGAAAATAACAGGCAAATTCCTCCAGATCATTCCAGGATTCATTCCAATCGCTGTGAAAAAGATCTCCCAAAAAATAGACATCCGTCGGTTGGAGGCTTTCGATCAGTTTTTGGATTTTGAGAAAATCATGGATATGTACTTTTTCTGTTACCGGTATTCCTGCTTTTCTAAAATGTGCTGCCTTGCCAAAATGTGGATCAGCAATCAGTAAGGAGCGGCTTTGTGGGAGAAAAACAGCTTTTTCGGTCAATAAGTAAACTTCCTTGTCGAGGATTTGGATGATTTGGGTTCCTTTAGGATAGGTTTCCATTCCTGGCTTTTGGATCAATTTTTTTGGGATTTCAAATGAAATTATTAAGAAAATAACATGGCCACTTGAATTGGCCTCGTAAAAGTATTATTATTCGAATAGGAAATAAAAATTAACATGACCATGACTGAAAGAAAAGCAATTTTGACATTTCTTGTTTTATTGATGATAGGATTTGGAATCAACGTCCAGGCACAATCAGCCGATGCCATTGTCGGCAAATGGTACAACACCGAGAAAGATGCACAAGTAGAAATCTTCAAAGAGGGGGGGAAGTATTCCGGTAAAATCGTGTGGCTAAAAGACCCAACCGAAAACGGAAAACCCAAAGTAGACAAAAACAACACCGACCAGGCCAAGCGTACACGGCCTATCATGGGAATGAAGCTTTTAAGTAATTTTGAACATACCGGAGATGCTTGGGAAGAAGGAACCATCTACGATCCCAAAAATGGAAAGACTTATTCCTGCATCATCAAGAAGAAGGATGACAAAGTTTTGGAGGTTCGGGGTTTTGTCGGGTTTTCAATGATCGGTAGGACGGTAGAGTGGACGAAGGCGGAGTGATACTTTAAAGTTAATGTTTAAATAAGTTATTTGGTGAATCCACATACCTCGGTTCTTGATTGGGATGTGAATTTTATTACAATCCTTCGTTATATATTTTAACCTTTTTCCTCGTGTCACTTTTTGTCTTACCACAAAAAGTAACCATCCCGAGCTATCGGGAGGCAAGAAATTTTAATCCTTCCCTGCTCAATGTCACCGCCGGCCCGGATTCCGACAACTGTACGGAATTCTTCCTCCCCGCAATTGTTTCATAGTAAGACATTTCCAAAGGAGAAGATTCTAAATTTGCCAAATTATCTCGATTTTAAATTTTGAATCTAAATTGGGATTCAGCCCGTAGTGGGCGGAATATCTCTAGCCCCGAGTAACGTGCTACATTGATCTTAAAATTATCACAAATCCCCAAGCACCGCTGAGGAGGAAGGGTTTCTTCGAATTTGGTCACCTATCAACAAATTCATTTAACTGCTGAACCAACTGTTCGCCCGAACTAGGTCGAAGTATTCCTTCTTTGACTAAATTCCCTTCTTTTGTAATCAACATGTAAGTGGGAAATCCGGTGATGTTAAGTTCTTTATCAAATTTTTGGAAGTCATCTTTATCGAGAAAAAAATGTTCGCCAACCAAACCAAACTTCTTTACTTGATTTTCGAAGGCTTCCCTTTCTGAACTGCCACATATGTAGGCGAATACAACATCTTCAGGCGCTATTTTTTTTAGGGTTTCAGCATATTTAAATTCACTGATACATGGTCCACACCAAGTAGCCCAAACGTCGATATAAATTACTTTCCCTGGATATTTATCTTTGAGTTGGGCAATGACGTTGTCACCATTTTCGGCAATTGCTACACCGTCGATAAAACGTTGGTTTTTTGTACGTTCAAAATCCTCTATTTTGTTTTGGATCAATGCCAAAACTTCTGGTTTAAGACCAAGGGTATCCAATTGGTTGAGGATAGATTCGGAGATTTCCGTCCCAACTGTTTGAAAACTTATATCCAGGAAAATGGCAATAATGCTGGATCTGGGAATGTCTCCAAGATCAGCGGTTTTCTGTTGTAAATGTTCCCATTGGGCCAAAAGGTTAAAATTGGCAATATCAGACATAAAATTTTTGCTCAGCTCCTTGAACTCCTCAGAAAGAACGAGGCTATCAGCCGGAATTCCAGATTCCAATTGCATACGCCAGTTTTCTACACTTGACATTTGGGATTCGGACAGATCCTGTGTTTTCAAAAAATCATAAGTCATAGTGTTTACTTTACTGATTATCTTTTTTCCCTCAGAAGGACGCATGGGCATTGCAAATTCCCTTATGAATCCAGGATAGTCCAAGTTCATTAAATCCATTAAGTCGTTGTCAATAAGCTTTTTTACATCTTGGATATAATCATCAGGGACATCAGCAACAGTTATTTTCCCATCTACTATCCCATTATGTAACCAAATGTATCTCATCAAATCCTTTGCTGTGTTGATTCTCACATCTCGGAGATTTATATCTTTTACCAAATCACTGACTGGTATAGAATCAAAATATTTATTGTAGAACTCTTCATGCTTTTTCATCAACCCGATACGATAGGTCATGAAGTCTTCCGGTTCAAGGGTTTTCTGCAAACTGTCAGTAAGAAAATACTCCCTTACTTTCATAAATTCCGGAACCAGAAGTCTTCTTTCTTCATTTTCTACTGCCAAATCTCCCATAAAGTCAAGGTTTTTTACCTCATTCCAGCTTGAAATTCCCCCACGAAAAGAACTTTCATCCACTACAATTGCCTGCTTTGCTCCTGGTGTGGTATAATAAGTGAAAAAAGCATTTCCAATTTGAACCATCACTTCATTGGGGTAATCCAAAGGGAAAATCACTTTGAACTTCCCATGCTCATCCACATCTCCGGAAAATTGCATTTGTCCTTCGGAGAATGCATGATTGTATATAACTTTAAAAATGGATGGCATTGATTCTTTTGGGACAAAAATACCCTGTAAAAGCGCCTGATCTTGCTTGAAAAAGTCACTGTTGAGATTTGACTGTCCTACCTTCCTGTCTTTAAGATCGGTTGATTTGTGGGATTGAACAGGTATTTTTTCAGTTCCATTTTCTAAAAAACTGTCCTTCCCAACCTGAGAAAGAGAAAGTTGAAGTTGCTTATCCGAAGCTTTCAAAATGAATCTTCCGGTATCAATAAACTCAACTTCCCAAAATTCCCCTTCATATAGCGCAAAATCCTTGGCAATCATAAGCTTTAATTCATTGCTACCATCGGTGGCGTACCAACTCCTGAGAATAGGTTTGGATGGAGCTTCTTGGGAAAAGACTTGAAAATTGAGGGAAAAAAGCAGAATAAATTGAACGACTGTAATTTTCATAGTTTGAATTGATTTCCTAGTAAATGTATTAAGTTCTTATTAATAGAACAATAATTCTTTTCCTACATCTGTCACCGGAACTTTTGGCCTGATTTCAATTATTCCCAAATCCCGACTGGCACGATCTCCAATACATTTCCAAACGGATCGTCGAAATAAAAACTTTTCAGGTCGTGGTTCCATTCCTGTTCGTGGGTGAGGGTGATTCCTTTTTCAAGCAGGTTGGATTTGGCCATCAGGTAATCTCTCCGGCTGACTTCAAAAGCGATATGCTGCTTTCCATAAGCATAATGTGGAGGCAAAGTCTGTTCAAATTTGGTCACCTCCGGGATGAAACACAGCAATACAGAACTGCCGCAACGAAAAAAAATATGCCTGTCTGCTACTTTTGATATGATGGGCATTTCAAGGATTTGGCCATAAAAGTTTTCAGCCAGATCCAAGTCTGTGACATACAGGCAGGTTTCCTTGATTTGGATATATTTCATGATAGAAGCTACAAAAAAACAAACGCTTCAAAAAGATAAATGTGGAGGATTGAACTATGTTTTTTTAACCTTCCGATTTTTTGGAATAAATGGTAAATGAAATTTCCGTATTGGATTTAGACTAGGCTGTTTTTTGATTTCAATATGCTATCTTGTTAGTTTAATTCAATCCTATGAAATACCTGCAGCCCGTTAATTCCCTTCTTTTGTTTTTGCTCCTATTTTGGTCGTGTTCTGCTCCAATAGAGAAGGAGACTAAAACTGAACTTGAGTTTGTGGTCACTGAAAAATTCAAAACCTTTCCTTTGCCGGAGGATATTGGGCATTTGGATTTGTATTTTCAATCCATTGAAGACAAGTATTTTTTTCTCTTTGATTACAAAACCAAGCAACTTTTGACGTATTCAATTCCTGAAAACCGCCTGCTCAAAACCATCAAGTTTGAAAAAGAGGGGCCTGCCGGTGTCGGGAACAATATTGCAGGTCTTTTTATAGAAAGTCCGGATGTGATTTACCTGACCGCCGGTATCAATACACTTTTCAAATTTGATGGGGACGGCAATTTGCTTCAAAAAAATCCGATCAATGTAGAGGGATTGGAGGAAAAAGGAATCAGTCTTTTTTCTAACATCTTCACCTTGGCTAAGGACGGCTTTTACTTTCCTGCCTTTCCTATGGTATTTGCATGGACATCGGTAACTCCCAAGGAATTAACCGAAATCCCTAATCTGATGAGGTACGACACTCTCAACAAAATTTTCACACCTGTAAGTTACTTTCCTGAGGAATTTGTTGGAGATAATCTCAACAAGTCAATCTTTCCTTTGCTGTCTTTGGGTCCTGACGACATGCCTGTGATCAACATGAATTTCAGGAATATTTATCGGTTAAAGGAGGGAGAAATTATTTCATCATTTGCAGGACACTCTGCTTTTCCCAATGATCCGCCGATATCAAAGTCCCCCAATATGTTTGAAGACATGCCCGAGATCATGAAAATCATAAGCCATGTGGACATATATACAGACCTTTTTTATTTCAAAAATCAAGAACTGATAGTAAGGGTCGCAAAATTTGAGGATGTCCCTGAAAACGTTTTTGAACCAGGTTCTTTTTTGGCTTCAAAGTGGGGCTTGGTATTTTTGGATTTGGATTTCAACAAAATCGGCGAAATGGAATTGGACCCGGATAGGTATAATGGACATTATATTTTTGAAGACAAAGAAGGCATTTGGATATCTACAGACCATCCGGAAAACCCAGCCTTGTCAGAGGATTTCCTTAGGTTTCAATTGATAGAGATAAAAAAATAAGGGACTTGCTTTTACAGAATCCCTTTTCATTCAAACTCCAGAAGCTAAATTACCCATTATTCTCCAGATAAAATCCTTTCAGAATATACTGCAACTGCCCATATTCAATAAGAAAGGCATCGTGGCCATAGGGAGATTGGATTTCTCTGTACGTTCCCTTGGGAACATGCCGCGATATGAATTGGGATTCTTCTTTGAGAAACAATAAATCCCTGTCTACCCCGATTGCCAAGACTTTGGAAGATATTTGTTGGAGTACTTGTTCCGTTCCCCCTCGTCCGCGTCCCAGGTCATGACTGTCCATGGCTTTGCTCAGCACCCAATAGGAAAATGCGTTGAACCTATTTCCTAGTTTTTGACCCTGATACCTGAGATAGGAGGAAATGCGGAAGTTGTCGAGTTTTTCTTCTGTGTCGGTTTGCTTGAGAGCAAAGTCCTCAGGGTGTCGGTAAGAAAGCATGGCAATCGCTCTTGCGGCTTCCATTCCTTTTTTGCCGGCGTCAGGTTGATTTTCTCCCCAGGTACAGTCAGATTCAATTGCCATTCTTTGGGTTTCATTGAAGCCAATGGTCCAAGGAGAAGTCTTGGCATTGGAAGCTAGGATGATGGTGTTTTTTACCTGATCCTGCAGAAGATATGCCCACTCGATGGCAACTTGACCTCCAAGTGAACCTCCAATGACAGTATTGATGGTATTGATTCCAAGGTATTCCCTGAGATGATCAAGTGACCTTGCCATATCCCTTGTGCTGAGATTTGGAAAATCATAGTAATAAGGTTTGCCAGTCAGGGGATTTTCCGAAAGCGGACTGCTCGATCCATAGCACGAACCCAGCAAATTGGCGCAAACAATGAAATACTTGCCGGGGTCATAAAACTTATCTTCTCCAACCATTCCGTTCCACCATTCCTGCACTTTGGCATCACCGGTGAGCGCATGGATGACCCAGATGACATTGTCTTTTGCTGTGGTAAGACGTCCTTGGGTGGTATAGGCCATTTGGAATCCGGGAAGAGACTCTCCGGACTCCAGGTCAAATACGCCCTCATGGGTGTAGGTTTCTTGCGCCATATCGATAATCAGGTAGTTGCTTGCTACATTCATTGCATTACTATTGGAATCATTCTCAGGCTACTTGGCCTGATATTTTTTAACTGTTGAAAGCGTGCTCTAAATCGGCTTTGATATCTTCAATATGCTCTATGCCCAATGAAATCCTCAAGAGGGTAGGAGTGACACCCGCGGCAGCCTGTTCGGTTTCACTCAACTGCTGATGCGTCGTCGCGGCAGGTTGGATGATCAATGTTTTGGCATCACCGACATTGGCAAGGTGGGAGATCAATTTGAGGTTATTGATGAAGTTGGAGGCACTTTCTTTGTCGCCTTTCAATTCAAAACTCAATACCCCGCCGAAGCCATTTCTCAGGTATTTCTTGGCAAGTTCATGATAAGGAGAAGATTTCAAACCCGGATAATTCACCTTTTGCACTTTTGGATGTGCTTCTAGCCATTGTGCAATGGCGAGGGCGTTGTCTACTGTTCTTTGGACTCTGAGGGATAAAGTTTCCAATCCCTGGATTAATAAGAAAGAGTTGAAAGGGCTCAATGCCGGTCCAAAATCTCTCAGTCCTTCAGTCCTTGCACGGATGATAAAAGCCATGTTTGGAAGTCCCAAGGGGTTGTTTTCTCCGAATACTTCCCAGAATTTCATCCCATTGTAGCCTTCGGATGGCTCGGTGAATTGGGGATATTTGCCATTGCCCCAATTGAAATTGCCACCATCGATGATGACACCACCGATGGAAGTACCGTGGCCGCCGATCCATTTGGTGGCAGAGGCAGTGACGATATTGGCACCATGCTTTAGTGGCTGAAACAAATAGCCACCTGCACCAAAGGTATTGTCCACGATGACAGGAATGTCATGTCTTTTTGCCATGGCAGCAATGGCTTCAAAATCCGGGATGTTGAATTCAGGATTTCCGATGGTCTCCAAATAGATAGCTTTGGTCTTCTCATCGATCAGTTTTTCAAATTCCTTGGCATCATTTCCTTTGGCAAATCGGGCTTCAATCCCGATTCTTTTGAAGGCAACTTTGAATTGGTTGTAGGTACCTCCATATAAATAAGATGTGGAAACGAAATTTTCACCCACCTGAAGAATATTGTTCAAGGCTAAAAATTGAGCAGCTTGTCCTGAAGCCGTAGCCAAAGCAGCTACGCCACCTTCTAAGGCAGCGATTCTTTGCTCAAACACATCTGTGGTAGGATTCATGATCCTTGTGTAAATATTCCCGAATTCTTTTAGGGCAAAAAGGTTGGCCCCGTGTTCAGCGGAATTGAAGACATAAGAAGTAGTCTGGTAAATGGGCACCGCGCGGGAATTGGTGGTAGGATCTGGAACCTGTCCGGCGTGCAGTTGCAATGTTTCGAAGCGATAATTTGACATATTATTCTTGGTTTATGGTTTGGTGAAAAATTATAGATTTTAACAGGATTAAATTTAAACCTTTTGATTTGGTAAAAGAAAAAAATTAGTTTCGATTAAGGGAAAGTGTACAACATTTTCTTCCAATACTGATGCTGCGGTTCTTGAAAGGAAGGGATGTTTGAGAAGGAATTGATCCATGATGTTAAGAATTTATATTTCCAGGAAATTTGACCTGGCAGGATTTGGCACCTTGGATTTTCCTGGTTGCCAGAGGGTCACAGAGCCTGTCTCTTACCTCTTCTTTATAAATCCCCACACTAAAAGTAAAAGGACAATGCAAATAAATAGTTGAATTGCCGGATATGCAAGGCTCATGAAAAATATTTTCCTGTGTAGTCTAGAATAAGTTTATAGTCAACTAGATTAGACAATGAGGTAAACAGACTTATCCATTTGGACTTTCGAAAGAATTTTTGAGAGGACTGCTTTTTTATTTGGTCTAAAATCTGATTGTCAAAAAGTAAAGGCTTTAAGAAAAGCTACCTTATCAATCCGGTCAGTTGATTGGGACAGGATTGAGTTCGTAAACTTGACTTAAAACCTTTTCTGGAAATACTTATATCCCATCTTGGGCTTTTGCGAAGTGGGCTCAGGGAAAATCGAAATTGTGAATTAAAAGATTTTCTCAATCTTGACGGCTGTACCTGCGGCCGTCACCATCAACATGCCATCTCTGATGGTTTCATAATCCAAGTCGATCCCCACAATTGCGGTTGCGCCAAAAGCCCTTGCCTGCATTTCCATTTCGGACATGGCAGTGGCTTTTGCCTCCCGCAAAACCCGCTCATAGGCTCCAGCCCGACCACCCACGATATCAGTGATGCTGGCAAAAAAATCTTTGAAAACATTGGCACCTATAATTGTTTCGCCGGAAACGATGCCGAGGTAGGCAGTGATTTTGTAACCTTCTAAGCTTGGAGTGGTACTTACTATCATTTTTTATTATGGTTTAAGGTTTAGATTTCTTGATTAGCCATTTTGTACTTTATCGGCTACAATTCTAGCAATTTAATAAAAAAAATAAACCGCAGCTTTTTGGCTGCGGTTTCAATGAATATCAGATCAATTTTCTTTTAATCCAGGGGATCTTTCCAAGAATTCCTGATAAAGTTTGATATGTCTGTTGCTCATCGGAACCCGATATCCATCGATGAATACATGCCTGATCTGGGTTTTGGTCTCAAATGGATCACCTGTCGAAACAAACAGCGTGGCGTCTTTTCCCTGCTCGATGGAACCCATTCGATCTGCAACACCGAATACTTCGGCGGCATTTATGGTGACAGCTTTCAAAGCTTCCTCTTTGCCCATGCCATAAGCAGCAGCAAAACCGGCATTGAAAGGCAGGTTTCTTGTATTTTCAGCATCATTGGATCTGATGACCACTTTCACACCTGCTTTGGCCATTTTGCCAGGATTGGTGTAAGCTGCGTCAAAGCGGTCTGAATTCCTCGTAGGGATCGAAAGCATCGGGCCTGTAATAACAGGTATTTTGGAAGCAGCGATTTTGTCTGCTACCCTCCAGCCTTCTGCAACACCGGTAAGGATGGCCTTTACATTTTTGGATTGGAGCCATGCAATCGCAAGTGTAATGTCAGAGGCAGCATTTACCTCAACAAGCAATGGCAATTCACCTGCCACCACTTTTGCCAACTGCTCTATTTCAGGATAGTAATCTAAAGCTGCTTCTGCTTTTTTCAACTCATTAAATGTTACAGCTCTGTCCCATATTTCATTCAGGGATTTCTCAGCTTTTTCAGCTTCTTTTTTGATATCCTCATCGCTCCTTCTGTCCCAAGTGCTACGTCGTGCCGAAGAAGGAAAATTCATTACGACACCTTTAAAACCTGCATACATTTGGTCCGCAGTATAGCCGTTGAGATTGATCAAGGCTGCAGTTCCGGGAAATAACCCCCCCGAAGGAGTGGCCAAAGTTGTAGTGACACCACTTACCCTAGTTACCGGAATGGCAATAGAGTTTGGATTGACAGCCACAAGTGCCTGCATGTTGGGAGTTACCTGACCGATTTCAGCAAAATCCTGGGTCTCCGGCACGGAATTGACCTCGACCAAACCCAGTCTGCTTCCGCTATCAAACATTCCCGGATAGATATAATATCCTGTACAGTCTATCACCTCTGCATCACCTGCAGGGATGTTTTTTCCGACAGCTTCGATTTTCCCGTTGGAAATCAAGACGCTGCCATTCTCAATATTGCCCTTGGTAACAGTTACAATAGTCGCGTTTTGCAATAAAAATCTACCGTTTCTCGGCTTTATAAATTCACCATCAAATTGGGCTTGGGCCAACAACGGGAGTATCAATAAAGCAACTGTATATATAATCTTATTTATCTTTTTCATCTTCAGTATGTTTTGATCTTCCATTTAGATTTTAATGTTCGTGGTCGAATAAGTTTCTACCAAAGTTTGTAAAGAAGAAATCCACTCCGTGCATGCATTTGTGGTCATGCTCTTTGAGGAATATAGGCTCGATGGATTCTGTTGCTTCAACTTTTAACCTCATGTCATTTTGATCCTCATTGATGTCAAAATATTTGACTCCATCTACAAAAGTCATCTGAGGGATGGCATATACTGAAAGTGGATGTTCATTGAAAATAACCAGATCAGCCTGCTTTCCTTCTTCGATAGAGCCTACTTTATCTGCAATCCCAAGTTGCTTTGCAGGATTGATGGTGATCAAAGCCAAGGTCTGTTCATCGGTCAACTCACCATATCGTTGTGCTTTTCCGGCTTCGTGATAAAGGTGACGGATCAATTCTCCTGAATCTGAATTGATAGAGGTGATGACTCCGTTTTGGGTCAATATAGCCGCATTGTAAGCTGTGGAATAATAAACTTCAAATTTATAAGCCCACCAATCAGCAAAAACCGATGCGCCCATGGTGTATTCAGCCAATTCAGGCGCAACTTTAAAGCCTTCATTGACGTGGGAGAAGACGATGTTTGTGATACCAAATTCCCTACAGACATTGATCAGCATGTAGATTTCATCTGCCCGGTAGGAATGGCAGTGGATGATGATTTTTCCATCCAATATTTCTGCAAGTGTCTGAAGCCTTTCACTGTATTTTGGAGGAACCGGAGTAGCTCCTTTTACTTTCGAGGCATTATTGTAGGTTTCCCATGATTTCTTGTATTGGATGGCATCGTTGAATCCGTTTCGGATGACTGCTTCAACACCCATTCTTGACCTAGGTTGAATCCCATTACCTCGTCCGTGAACTCTTGTCGGGTTTTCTCCAAGGGCAAATTTGATAGTCCTTGCCGCATCTTTCATGATCAGGTCATCAGGAATGCCGGATCCATAGCGGTGCTTCAATGTGATATTCTGTCCACCGATCGCATTGGCTGAACCATGCATGGCGTGGGAAACAGTCACCCCTCCGGCAAGAGCGCGGTACAATCCAATATCATAAGGATCAATGACGTCTGCCATTCTTACTTCAGAAGTAATTGGGGCAGTTCCTTCATTGACCGCATCTAAGGCAACGTGGGAGTGGGCATCAATGATTCCCGGCATCAGGTATTTTCCTTTTGCATCGATGGTGGTGACGTTTGAAGCTGTAAGTCCTTTTCCTATTTTTTTGATGATGCCATTTTCGACAAGGACATCAGTGTCTTCCAAAATACCTTTTGTCACTGTCAAAACAGTGGCATTTTTGATCAAAACAGACCCTTTTTGGGTTTGGGAATTTGCTGGATTCCAGCCCATCACCAATACAGCTGCTATTATAGAGATTATCTTTTTCATGATTTCGGTGATTAGCGATTAAAATGATATTGGTTTTTTGGTAGCGTTCATAGGAAAGCTGCCAAATTCGGATAAGGAAAGATTTCCGGAAATTTGATCCCCATTGACTTCTCCGGTAACATTTACATCCAAAGCCATTCCATTTGCTGCCACATCAAATGAGAAAGAAATACTCGAACCGGAAAGACTGATGTTTTTCATCTCAGAGCTCGCTTTGCCTCCTCCATCGGGATTGTCATAAGTGATTGTGCCTGAGTATCCATCTCCCTCTTTCTTTATTTCCAAGGTTCCGGAAGAACTTCCGGCTGGTGTATCAGCAGTATACTCCCAAAAGCCATTGATGGCAACAGCACCATTGTTACCGTTCTTTTCACCGTTACCGTTTTTCTTTGGTTTGACTTCGTAATCAAACATAAATCCGTCAGCTATCACGTGCTTCACCTGGGTATCCTCACCTAAGAAAGGACCTGTCAGAATTACCATATTAGCTAGTTTTCCTTTTTCCAAAGTCCCGGCAAATTTTTGTATTCCAAGGATGTTGGCTGCATTGATGGTGAGTGCTGCAAGTGCAGTATTTTCAGTCAATCCATTTTCGACCATTAGTCTTAGGTTTTTGAATGTGTCTCCACTTTTTGCATCCATTGAGGTAAAGCCAAATGGAATGCCTGCAGCCTCCAAAGATGCTGCCTGCTTCAAGTTGTTTTGATAGGCTTCCTGTACCCGCTTGGTCCTAGCTTGCATTTCCTCAGTGAGGTCCTCTGTTTTGGCTTTGGTCACCTTGTCATCGGGCAAAAGGAGAGGAAGCAAAACAAAAGCCTTTGCAGAAATTATTTCATTTGTCACTTTCTCTACATCGTGAACACCGGCTAAGATGAGTTTGAACCCATTTTCCTTTTGTAAGGAAAGGGCTCTTCTGATTTCAAGATCATCACTTACTTTAAATAGAACAGGAATGTTATTATCCACTACCGGATAAAGTGCTTCATAGGTCTTATTGATTTCGGGCCTGTTGAGTCCGGAATTTGACGCAAACAGCTTACTGTGCCTTGATGCCAATTCTGCGTTTTTATACACATCCCTGAATTTTGCCATGATCCCTAGCGGTGTACCCGGATAGACCCGAGCGCCGCCTCTGGCACCTTGGAATTTTACAACCATGGCGGAATTTTGTGATAAAATATTGGTAGAAGTGGAGTTGCCAAATACGACAATTGCTGTTTTGCCTGGGATCATTCCTCCTTCAGGAATCAGTTGAGCTATGGTAAAGCCACTTTTTCTCCACTCATACACCTGATTGTTTTTGTAGTCATAATTATCTACCACATTTCTCCAAGGAGTGATTCCGGCCAATTCATCAGAAGGATTGGCAGGATTAAAATCTGAAGGTTTCTCAGGTTCGGTAGGTTTGCCTACTCCGGCATTGCTGGCGCCGTCAATAAAGCCTGGATAGATAAATAAGGAGTCAGCGGAGATAACTTGGGCCTCTTTGGGAATGGTGACATTCGTACCAACTGCCTCTATCAGGCCGTTTTTTATCAGAATAGTACCGTTTTGAATGGTTTTTCCGGGTGCTGTGGTAATGGTGGCATTCTTAATGGCTATCGTACCGGTCACTCTCTTTTCTCCAATTGGATCACTTTGCGCTTTGGATTCATGAAAAGAAAGAAAAAGAACCAACACCAATATACTTTTGAATACCTGAAGCTTAGGGCTCATAATCATACGGTCTACTTAAATTGAAGGAAATAATCAGTTTGTAAGCTAACAAAAGATTTATTTTCAAAAAAAATATATTTTTTTAAGAACCTCAAACGGTTAGGAACGGCAAATATATTTTTATGTAATACATTTTATGTCCATTGTATTTTTTCATAAAATAATTTCAATTTTTCGGGTGTCGTCAAGCTTGTTTTTTTCTTTTTTTTAACTCTATATTTAACTCTCTAATCACCCAAACGATTGAAAAAATGAAGAATATCCTAATCATCGAGGACGATAAGCTTATATCTAGTTTGTTGAACTTTAGACTTAAAAAAGATGGATACCACGTCACTACTGCTGAAGATGGATTAACCGGAATGGATGCGATAGATGCCTCTAAACCCGACCTGATTATCACAGATGTGATGATTCCTTTCAAAACAGGTATCGAAATCATCAACCATGCGAAGAAGGTATATCCTAAAGTGCCCATCATTGTATTGAGTTCCCTAGGAGAAGAAGAAGCTACTGTCATGGAGGCTTTTAATCTCGGCGTATCTGATTTTGTCCCAAAACCATTTAATCCAAATGAACTTGCAGTACGGGTTCGGAGATTAATCCAATAGTTAAAATGGATGAATGATTTGTGTAGGAGGCATCTCTTTAAGTTCAGACCGATATTTTTGTTTCTGATATTTCCGCTTGGCAGTCTTTATGCTCAGGACTCTTTGAGTTTGCAGCTAGAATCCAAGCTGTCACTGGTCTCCCAAGAAATCCCGGGTCTTTCTTTCGTATTGGAATTTGAAGAAACCAAAAAGGACCTGCGTGTTTTTTCATTGAATAATAAATCCGGAAATAGCGGATTGTGGATCTCAGACACACTTTCTGATTTTAATAGTGCTTCTCACCTGAGGGATACTGTTTTTTCAATAACGGGGCTCAAAGGTGAGCTCGCTTTTTTGATTTTTGGAAAAAAAGCCGAAAAGGAGGCCGTAGAGGAATTTGTTGACAATCTTATCCGCAATGAGCTCTTATCAAAAGATCCTTCTCTTCAGGATAGCGGATTTCAAGAAGGGGAATTGCTAATGCTTGCTTCTAGAGTTAATTTTTATCCTTATTATAAGTTAAAAACAAAAATCCTCACTGATACCAAAATGTTGCTTTTGTTGGCAACGGTAATTTTGTTTTTGTTGGCATCTGTCATATTGGTGACGATCATGTATGTGATCAAAGTAAGGAAGGGTAAAAGGGATGCTCTAACCCTAAAGTTTAAGGAATTGAGTTTCGAGCCAATTTCCAACCTGCTTTTCGAATATTCCCTCGAAGAACTTCAGTCATTTGACAGGCGAAAGATTGAAAGTTTTTTTCCGGTAGACCATTTGAAAAACAATCTTTTCAAAGATGTCATGATCTTGGAGATCCTCAGCCTCAATAAAAACATGAAGGGCGATTTCAAAGCAAAACTCAAAACGATTTACAGGAAGCTAGGTCTTGATACCCATTCCATCCAAAAACTTTCTTCCAAGAAGTGGGATGTCATCACGTCCGGAATCGTCGAAATCAACGAAATGGACGTCGTCGAGGCTGTTGCTAAGGTTACCAAATTTGCCCAATCAGAAAATTTTTATATCAGGTCAAATGCCGTTGCGACACTTTTGAATATTTCCAATGACCCTGAGCTCAGAGTACTTGTTGATCAGGATTTTCCTCTTTCGCGCTGGCAACAAATGATATATTTCCGAATCATCAAATTCATCAATAATACCCAGCAAAAAGTCAGGGTGGATTTTTTGTTTGATTCCAAAAATGAATCCGTAAGGGTATTTGGATACAAACTTGTCAGGTTTCTCGGTCTTTTTGAACTGCTTGAAATAGTAAATGAAAAATATAAGAAAGCGTCCGTTCCTGAAAAATTAGAAATGATCAAATGTTTCGATGCCTTCAGCTATCAGGAATCACTACGTCACCTACACAGAGACCTTTCAACTTCGAACATGGGTCTTTTTCTCGGAATTGTCAGTGCATTACAAAACATCGGCAACCCGATTTCGGAAGTAATTCTGGTCGAGAAATTAAAATCAGACTTGGACTTTGATTCCAGAAAAGCAGTGATGCAGGCATTGCATGCTCTCAATCCTAATGTTTTGGCTGAATGTGTTCAAATGTCAAACAACCCGGAGGTCAGTCAAATTTATGAACACCTGATGGATCCAGTTTTGAGCAATGTATAATTTATTACTGGACATATTGATTGAGGTTTTTGGGATACTGTTCTTAGTGTACAGTTTCTCCATTATTTCATTTTACCTCATAATGACAGTGCTATCTGCTTTGGAAATGCGCGACCATCTCAAAAAAAACAAATTTGCAGACTATAAGGATGTCATTACAAGTCCTGTCACGCCGGGGATCTCGGTAATTGCTCCGGCTTATAATGAAGGGCAAAATATAGTGCAGAATGCCAAAAGCCTGCTTACTCTCCACTACGGAAAATACGAAGTGATCATTGTCAACGACGGATCCATTGATGATTCCCTCGAAAAGATGATAGAAAGTTTCGGCCTTGTAAAGACAAAATATGCCTATTACAAACATGTTGAAACCAGTAAAATCAGGGGAATTTACAAATCTACAAATCCGTCTTATGCCAAGCTGACTTTGGTCGACAAAGAAAACGGGGGAAAGGCTGATGCACTCAATGCAGGTATCAATATTGCTGCAAATGAAATATTGGCTTGTATCGATGTAGACTGTATCCTATCAAGTGATTCCCTGACTAGAATGGTGAGGCCTTTTATGGAAGAGACCAACAGAAAGGTAATCGCAGTAGGAGGGGTGATCGGGGTGGCCAACAATTGTCAGGTAAAAGATGGAACGGTAACTGAATATAGGGTACCCGAGACACTTCTTGGAAGGTTTCAGGTAATAGAGTATTTCCGGGCCTTTTTGATGGGACGGATGGCATGGACTAGGATCAACGGATTGATGCTAATTTCTGGTGCATTTGGCTTTTTCAACAAAGAATTGGTTTTGAAGGTCGGGGGATATTTTCCCAAGACAGTTGGAGAAGACATGGAGCTTGTCGTCAGGATGAGAAGGTACATGGAAGAAACGGGTCAAAAATATAAAGTTGGATTTGTGCCTGATCCTTTATGTTGGACTGAAGTGCCCGAGTCTGAAAACATCCTTTCCAAACAGCGCAACAGGTGGATGCGGGGAACAATCGAAACGCTTCAGCTACACAAAAAGATAAAATTGAATCCCAAATATGGGGTGTTGGGATTGGTATCATATCCCTATTGGTCAGTTTTTGAAAAGGCCGGACCGATCATCGAAATGATGGGGTTTCTCTACACGATTTTCATGATTATCACAGGAAATTTCAGCGCTTTGTATTTTATAGGGCTTTTTGGGTTGATGTATATTTTTTCTGTCATGATTTCTTCTTTCAGTATTTTATACGAAGGGGTGGCTTACAATAATTATAAGAACAAGTCAGACCTCAATAAACTGATGAAGACTGTCTTGTTAGAACCTTTCCTGATCCATCCCAAGATCGTGCTTTGGGGGCTTAAAGGACATTGGCATTTTATCAAAGGCAAAGGAGGATGGGGAGAAATGATCCGAATAGGCTTCAAAAAATCGGAGGATAAGAAAAAAGTTGAATCACCTATCCAACTTCATTAGACCGATTATGGGAAATATTAAAACATTATATTTTTACAGTATTTTATTTTTGGCCTTGACGATGTCAATAAGGGTACTCGCCCAAGAGACATTTGACCCGGACCAACTTTATCAGGATGCCCGAAAGCTCATCTTGGAAGGTAAAAGGGACGAAGGAAGGTTGATCTTATCTAAGGTTTTGACAAAGTATCCCGGATATGGGGATGTATTGATTTTGATGGGAAGATCTTATGCGTGGGATGGTAAGTATGATTCAGCAGCCATTTATTTTGAAAAAGCATTAATTGCAAGTCCCAACTACGAGGATGCCTACGTGGCCTACATCGACGATTTGTTTTGGAGTGAAAATTATGACAGGGCAGATTCAGTGATTAAAATGGGGCTTGATAAAGTAGGTAACCAATCCATGCCTTTGAAGTACAGGTCATCCAGGCTTTACTACTATAAGGAAGATTACAAAACTGCCTTGAAGATTGCTAATGAGGTATTTGCCAAGGCTCCCAAAACGGAAGGATTGCTTGGCTACATTGAGACACTGAGGAGGCAGACACGCATCAATGCAGTGGGTGCCACTTATGATTACGATTATTTTTATGGGGATTTGTCTCCATGGAATACCTACTCTGTGTATGGTCGAACCCACACTGATTTAACAGGATCGTTGATTGCGAGGGTTACCCATTCTGAGAGATTTGACGGAAGAGGAACCCAAGCTGAACTCGATGCCTTTCCCTCATTGGGGAAAAACAAATATGGTTATCTCAATGTGGGATATTCGGGAGCGTCTTTTTTCCCTAAATTCCGCTTTGGGACGAGTATTTTTTGGAATCTTCCAAAAGCCTATGAATTGGAGGCCGGATATAGATACTTGCAATTTTCCGACGTCACGCACATCATCACAGGTTCCGTCGGAAAATATATCAGCAACTGGTGGCTCAACCTCAGGCTAAATTTTATTCCCGGCAAAGAGGGTTCATCCACAAGTGCCAACTTTCAGACTCGGTATTACTTTAGCGGACCTGAGGACTTTATCAGTGTCCAGGTTTCTACCGGTGTTTCCCCTGACGAGGAAACCCGAGATTTTCAATCTCAATTGCTCAATAGCTACAGAGCAAGGATTGGATACCAACATCTTTGGACTTCTCGTTGGATGGGATTTGCATTTGTGGGCTATTCGAGGGATGAAATTTCCGAACAGAATTTTCGTAACAACCTCAATATTTCAATCGGTACTGAATTCAGGTTTTGATGGCAAATTTCCTGAATAAATATTTTCCAATAGAATTCCGGATATTTTTCCGTGGGTTTTTGATAGTGGCTCTTATAATTCTCATTTTTCCTTTGGGAAGCTTGTTGATGTGGCATTTGACTCCTCCCGGACCTTTGGAGGTGGTAGTCATTGACAAAACTGTTCCAAACCAAAAACACCAAGAACACCAATCCATACATTGGCTACTTAACCATTTCCGGTACACCAAAAGTGATGGAAGTATCTATGATGAAACACTGGATTATTTTGGATTTTTTCCGGGCGAAGAACGAGACCAATACCAAATCAATGATCTGTCAAATCAGACTGAATCAAAAAAGCAGGAGATTCTAAATGAAACCAAGGTGATTTACTTTGCAGATACCTATGGGGTGTATGACAATGACTTGACAGATAAACCTGCCCAAACGTACTCTAAAAAGATTTATGGAGGAATGGATTCTTTGGACATGAGCTTTCTGGAAAAAGCATACAAGGCCGAGATTGATATCATCAGTGAATTCAACACCATAGCCAGTCCTACAAAAAAGGATGTCAGAATGGATTTTGAAAACCTAGTCGGCATCAAGTGGACGGGATGGATCGCGCGGTATTTTGATGAATTGGATACGCTATTAAATGAGGAGCTTCCGCCATGGCTGGTTGCGGGCTATATGCGTCAGCACAATTCAGCCTGGGATTTTTCGGGCTCTGCTATGGTTTTTCTACATGAAAACGGACAAATTGAAATTCTGAGGGACAAGGTTGAAATAAAAAATACAGTTCCTCATATAGTCTCTGGCTTAAATAGCCAACAAACATATGGCATACCGGAAATCGTAAAATATCCCTATTGGATCGATATCATTCTTGTCAGCCGTGATTATGAGGTCATTTCCCATTATGACTTGGCTCCGACAGAAGCTGGGATAAAAAAGCTAAGTGAACTTGGCCTACCAAAGTATTTTCCTGCTGTTGTAGTGAAGAAAAACGGTGCAGGAAAGTTCTATTATTTCTGTGGGGATTTTGCTGATAACCCTGTTTCAGGATTTTCTAATAAATTTTTTGGGATAGAAAAAATCTGGAGGATGTTTTTGCATTCGGAAGATTATTCGCAGAGAAACAGCTTTTTTTGGAATTATTATTACCCATTGATGGGTACAATTCTGAAGGATACTTATCAGAGAAAAGACATCACTCGCACCAGGGATTAATTTTTTGGGATGTAAACAGCCATTGAATCGGGGAGAATCCGGTTGTTTTCGGTAGCGTATCGATTGGCGTTTTTATAGGTTTCAAACTCGGTCTGCAGCTTTTCCTTGAGAGCCACATTGGTAATCGGTTCGAGACCCATATTGTCATAGAGTTGATAAAGTTGGTTATCAGCCAAGACATACTCTCCGCTTAAAAAATCGACAAGCTGGTTTTTATTTCTCATCAATGGGTTAGAGATTTTGGACTGAAAAGTCGATGAAGTATCCATAACGTAACCCTTCCAGGCCACAAGGGAAGGTAAATCCAAGTCAAACCTATTTTCCAGCAAACTCAGAATCGTAGGCGTAATCTCAAAATGTGTGGTGACACCATGCATTCTTTTGCCTTGGTTGAGTTTTGGAGAAAAAATCATGATCGGAACGTGAAATCGATCAATGGTCGTAGCCAAGGGGATCTCAGGAAGCCTATGGTCTCCTGTGATGACAAAAATCGTGTTTTCATATTTTGGGAGTTTCTGATAAGCCTCAAAAAACTCCTTGATAGCTTCATCCACATAAAGAATACTGGCATACATATTTTTATACATCCTGTATTCAGGCAATTTCAAAGTTGTAATTTTTAGGTCATTGGTGATATAATCTTCAAACATTGCCAGGTATTTTTCCTCGTCAGGGATAAGAAATGGGTCATGTGAGGTTTGTGTCTGAAATATGTTGATTTGTGGCTTTAAGACCACAGGTAGTTTTCTCATTCCGTTTTGAAACATGGCCTTATCCGGGTATCCCCAAGAAAATCCTGATTTGGAAGGTGTTTCTTCAAAATCAGCATCAAAGGACGTCATATCCAAAATCCGATCAACCTGCTGGTATTGAAGGAAAAAATTGACATTGTCAAAGTTTTTGTCTGCCCCGATATGGAAATTGGTTTGGTAACCGTTTCGTTTGAGAAGGGATAGCAAAGTATGGTGGAGAGGTAAGGTTGGAGACTGATCCATAAAACCTTTTTGGGCAAAAGGCAAGGAACCAAACATACCTGTAAGGACTCCAAATGTTCTTCCTGTAGTCGAGAGGCCATTTTTCCAATACAATGAATAATCGCTCAAAGAATCTAAAAAAGGAGTAAAACTCTCCAGATAAGCATCTTCCCCGGAATAGGCTTTGCCTAATCCTTCTACGATGACAAAAACGATATCAGGCTTTTCTTCAAAGTTATCAAAAAATGGCCCCAGCACATCAGGGTAATTATTGGAGTGTAAAAAGGGATAATTTGTTTCGTTTAGTGATTTGGTGACTAGCACATCACCAGAATTAGTAGAAGCTAGAA
Organism: Aquiflexum sp. TKW24L; assembly: GCF_023502205.1. Lineage (GTDB taxonomy): Bacteria > Bacteroidota > Bacteroidia > Cytophagales > Cyclobacteriaceae > Cognataquiflexum. Next base: position 74,692 of record NZ_JAMFLG010000014.1, read on the forward strand.
AGAAATCAAAGTACAGGTATTCATTAGACGTGAAATAATTGTAAGACTGCCCATAGAAATAAGAGGATTTATTTGCCGTAAGATTACTTTCAAGTTCATTTCGGCGCTCTTTTTGTGCACTATTAATAATTCCGATTCCAAGTAGGTAACCATAACACAGCACAGTAAGGTAAATCGCAGGATTAAGACTTATAGGAATCCATTTTCCTAGACCAAGTAGCAGGTAAGCCACCGCCAATATGGCTATAATTGCCAAAATATTGAAGAGGTTAAGTTCTCCGGAAGCTTTGAGGGTAAGGAAAATATCGTTGAGAGAATATGCGTAAAGATCAGTGCCAAGAGGCAGCAGCATTTTTGTAAAATAGAAAAGCAATCCTCCCTGCAAAACTATAAGAAAAGCGAGGATGATTTTTACAAAAACCCTTCCGATATGCGGATCAAAAAGGCTTAGAATAAGGTTCATTATTAGAAGAAAACCTAAAATGTAGAAGACCCATTCCAAATCATATATCCATCCCATCAGAGTAATCTGGGTTTTGGAATATTCCAATGTATGGATACGGAAAACAGCAAATACTTCTACTAGTCTAAGAATTAGGAAAATCAATAGAAAGGGAATTGCCAATTTCCAAAAATTGATAAAATTGAGCTTGAGATTCAATAAAAATGTTGATCTGATCTGGGCCTGCGAGGAAGACATATTTACTTTTGGGAATACTTACTTTGGGATGATTTACAAATATAAATTTTCTAAAATTCATATCTTGCGCAATTAATTAAAATCTATGAATAATAAAGGAGCCTTGCTCAAAGAGCTTTTTACAAATCTTTCAACTACAGGTGCGATTACTTTTAGTTCTAAATCATTGGTAAATAAAATGTTATCCTATGCCAATTTCCGTGGAGCGAAACTCATCGTGGAATTGGGAGGAGGAGATGGAAGCATCACATACGGGATAGTCGAACGTATGGATCCTGATGCCGTATTACTGGTCTTTGAAATCAACAGACCCTTTTGTGATAACCTAGAGAAGATCTTCAATCAGAATAATGTAAAAATTATCTGCGATTCAGCAGAAAACATTGACCAGTATTTAGGTGGAATAAAGGCGGATTTGATCCTTTCTTCTTTACCATTGACCTTGATTCCAAAGCCTTCAAGAGAGCAGATCTATAAGAAGTGTAAGGAAAACATTGTCGAAAACGGAAAGCTTATACAAATCTGCTATTCTTATCTGCTAAAGTTCCAGTTTGGAAAATATTTTGAGGGAATTAAAAGTCATTTGATGTTCAAAAACTTTCCTCCCACATTCATTTTGGTCTGCCAACAATAAAATCAACCTTTTCAAGAATTTCAATAATAGCCTATTCCCATTTTCTAAGAAAGTGGAAATGGGCTTTTGTTCTTGGATTTTTTTGTAGTTTTTGAAATGAATTCAGGTTTATCTTGAAGTCTTCAAAAAAGTATTTACCCCAATTTAAATGAAAGGTTCTAACATTTCTGATATCCAACCTATTTTGGCGATTGCCATCATGGAAATGTGCAGGGCGAAAAAGGGGGAGAGTTTTTGCCCATCAGAAGTGGTCAAATGGATCTATCCTGAATCATGGCAACATTTCATGGAGGATGTTTTGGTAGAAATGATGAAGCTTTACCAAATTGGAATGATCGAAGTGACCCAAAACAAGATTCCTATTTCTCCTGATCGCATACCAAAAGGGGAATTGAGAATCAAAGCCAAATTTTAAACTTCATCGGGCAGGTTGGTGTTAAACATTCAAAATCGAAACAATGAAAATTCTCCCTATTATTTTCTGCTTGAGTATCATGGCGACGATGGCCTGTGCGCAAGCGCCTAACAAAAACGAAAAATCCATGCAAAATTTACCAAAGACAAACATAAAAGCAGAAGAAGGACTTGAAGTAGCCATTTTAGGAGGGGGTTGCTTTTGGTGTACAGAGGCGATTTATCAGGACCTGATAGGTGTCAAAAAAGTGCTTTCAGGATACAGTGGAGGACATGTAGACAATCCCCCTTACAGACAAGTGACCTCTGGTACGACCGGTCATGCGGAAGTCATCCAAGTGATTTTTGATCCAAAGGAGATTTCATTTGAGGAAGTTTTGGAGATCTTTTGGGCAACGCATGATCCTACTACACTGAACCGACAAGGGGCTGATGTAGGACCACAATACCGATCGGCGGTTTTTTATCAGACTGAAGATCAAAAGCAAAAAGCAGAATTCTTCAAAAAGAAATTGGATGAATCCGGTGCTTTCAGCAAACCGATAGTGACAGAAATCACCGCCTTTAGCAACTTCTACGTGGCAGAGGATTACCATCAGAATTATTTCAAAGAAAATGGAGGTCAACCTTATTGTCAGTTTGTCATCCGTCCAAAAATGGAAAAGTTCAAAAAAGCATTTGCTGAAAAATTGAAGTAATTGATTGTAATTAAATATTGGATTAGATTTTCCTCCTATTTAGTTTTGGGAAAACAATACTCACTATGAAAAAGACATTCATTTATACATTGATGATCGTTTTGGCAGGGTTCTCTTGCCAGCAAAAAGCAACAGAAGTCTCTGCACCCGCCACTGAGGAAGCAAAGTCAGAAACTGTTTCAGGTAAATTTGGTGCAGACATCAATGACTCAGGCTTGGTGACTTTGGCTGAATTGGTTACTGAACTTGAATCTAAGGAAGAATTCCAAGGGAAAGTGGTAGGTCAAATCAAAGAAGTCTGTTCCAAAAAAGGATGTTGGATGACCATAGACCTTCCTAATGGTCAAAGCATGCGGGTCACTTTCAAAGATTATGGGTTTTTCGTCCCATTGAATTCTAGCGGATATCCGGTCGTGATCGAAGGCATTGCTACCAAGAAAGTAACAGACGTGGAGACTTTGAGGCACTATGCACAGGATGCAGGCAAGTCCAAAGAAGAAATCGAAAAGATAACTGAGTCAAAACAAGAATATGCTTTTGAGGCTGTCGGCGTCATTATAAAGGAGAATGCTTAAAAAGTATTGTTTTTTCATTCTTTTGGTGGTTTCTCTTTTTTCCTGCAAGGAAAATGAAAAAGAACAAGTAAATGCTGTTCCAGTATTGTACCCCAATCAAGATGCACCTTTGGCGCTTTTGATGAGGGAAATGTACCTCGATATGGAGGAGATGAAGGTATCTTTGGAAAAAAAAGAGAACATCAAATCTTATCTTGAAAAGCATCAGGCTATACTGACGGCAAAGCCTACCGACCCAAAAGTAAAGGATGGCAAATTTGACCTAATGGCAATTGGCTATTTAGAATCGCTAAAGCAGATGGAACTTGGGTCCTATGATCTAAAAGCTTCTAAATACAAAATCGTTTACAATTATTGTTTGGCTTGCCATGAAACATATTGTCCCGGTCCAATCAAAAAAATCACTAACCTTCATATAGATTAACAAGTATGGCTATCGCATTGGATAATCTTCGAGTTGGCAGATTTTACTCTTTTACCAATATGGGCGAAAATAGAAAGCTTGAGATATTGGCAAGGTTGTCAGGTAATAATTTTAAGGTTAAAGACATGGATACCACTGAGATTTATACCATCGAGGAGTTGCTAAGGTGGGGCAAGGGCAAAGATTATGAACTTGATGAATGGTGGGAGGAATAAGGTGATTAATGGTTATTTGCTTAAAAATCGATATTCTTTTAGGGTAAGAAATAAGAAGTCCTAGATACTTGATATTTATGATTCTTTTTAAAAATTGATTTTAAGTTTATCAAGTTAATTTGGCATACATATAAAAAAAAAGCCTTTGGGATTTCCCAAAGGCTTTTTTTATCGGTAGGGTTTGTGTCCGGGTTCATAAATGATTCTCAAAAAAGAGCTCAAACCTTGAGTTTCCCTATTGATAGGTATTCCTGAAACAATTCCTATCAATAAATTGTCTGCAACTGATACACGCATCTGGGGGCGTAGTACTGCTGAAAATTTACCGTCCTGAATTTCCTTATTGATTTCAATACCAAGAAAATTTCTTGTCCCTGAGATCATGTAATGAAAACTGGTATTAATATCGAAAACTGTTTCGGTAGCATGGTCAAATTCACGAATGATTCTTGGACCGGTATAGATCAGGGTGTGAAAATTTCTTCCCCATCTTTTGGCTGCGACAAAAAACGGATTGAAGACATTACCTCTATAAAGCTTTTCATTACCCCATTGATTTAGGTCTGCCAATTCAAATTCATGAATGTATCCTAAGGCAAGCGATGTTTTGGCTTTTTCAGAAACAAGGAAAGACCATTGTCCTGCTACCTTAATAGATTCCAGTCTATTGGAAGGACGCTCTAATGTGGTTGGAAGCTGACCCCTACTTGAATAGACTGTGAGGGGTAATTCCACCTCAAGTCCCAGCCTGTCTATCGGTGCCCATTCATATTCGATCAGCGTTTCATATTCATCAAAGCCCCTTTTGTCTGTCATACCCATACCGACGTTCCATTCTTTTTCACCTTTTCTTGCCCCGAGGTCGCGAATCAGATCTATGTATAATGGTTCGGCATGCAGCACTTTAGGTTTTTGAGTACTTTCGACATTTTCTGTTTCTGCCAAAAACAAACTGTCCAGAATTGTTTTTTCCTGTCTGATACTATCTAACCTTGTATTTTGGGAATAGACATATTGGATACCCCCCAAAAGAAATATCACTATGAAATATATTTTTTTCATTTTTTGTTTTTTTTTGAATGCAGGAGCTAAACCTGTTTAAAAATAAGGTTTGCGTTTTTTTTAAAATTAAATAGTTGTTTTCCGAACGGAAAAATTAGGATTTCGGTGGGGGAGAGATTATTCCAAAGACGATGTTTTTATACATGTCTGATGCAAATATATTATTAAAGACAGTAATGTTGGATAAGTGTCTGTCAAATTGAAAAGTCTCATTTCCAATAACGGTCTTAATATCCAGCATTTTTCTTTTGTCCTCAGGTAATTCTGTATCCGGAACAGTGTCCTCATCCATTTCCAAAAAATATTCCAAGATCAATTCGGAAAGAGAATCGTAGGGATCTTCATACTTCAATAGCGTATTGTCAAGAGAAGATACCTGATAAAAATTGGCTGTTAGGTTAATGAAGTTCACCAACAAAATATAAGTGATATATTTTATGATCGCTTTTTTTCTTAATCGTCCAAACATGCCACAAATTTAATAGAAATGGTATAGATATTCATGTTTAATTGACTTTTCTAAATCTGCAACGTGATTTTGATCACCTGTGGTACCCCCATTTTGGTTATATTTGTATTTGTTAATTCAAATAAATTATGAAAGTAAAAAGTCTCGGATCAGCTATTCTTCAGGGAAAGTGTCCAAGATGCAGGGAAGGGAATATTTTTCCGACGTCAATATTCAGTTACAACAAATTAACCGACGTGCACCACAAATGTCCACATTGTGAAGCGGTGCTAACGCCGGAGCCTGATTTTTTTTATGGCGCCATGTACATCAGTTATGCTTTCTCTGTCGCCTTGGTCATCAACGTGATGATCGTCCTGAATTTTGTTTTCAATGATCCTGAAATGTGGGTTTATGGAGTTACAGTCGTTGTTACTAATTTACTTCTCCTGCCTGTGATGTTGAGATATTCCAAGATATTATATCTCTATGGAGTTGGGAAGCTGAGATTTGACCCAAAGTATTCAAAAGGTTAAGCTAGGATTTTTATAAAATAAGCCATCCCGAAAAGTTAATATCGGGATAGCTTTCTTGTTTCATACCAACAGGGATTGCTCCGCCCCGCAGGCCTTCAGCATGTAGTTGTGGAGTTCATGGTTTTTGACAAATCCTCCCAAATCTTCTGATCCCGGCCCAAACATGGCCAATTCAACATAATCCGCGGAATGGTTGCTCCCGGCCCATTGTATGGAAGTGTGTGGGGATTGCATGGCCGCCAAAGGCATCATGGGAAGATTCCGTGGATTGTACATCCCGTCCGCTCCCCTTTGATAGCTTTTCAAGATGGTTTCAGCTTCTTCAGTTTTCAAAGTGATTTTCTGATGGCTGACGATCAGATCAATCACCTGCGTAGAGGTAGTTTCAGGTGTAATCTGATTCAAAACCCATTCATTGGAGGCTTTGGTTTCGTAGAGCTTTCCAAAATTTTTATTTGCTTGACTCCCAGAAAAAAGTCCCGGATTGCTGTTGCCGTGGTCTGTGGTGATGACTACAAGCGTTTCTTTGTCCTTGGTTGCAAAGTCCATGGCCACTTTGACCGCATCATCAAAATCCACCTGATCATAGAGGAGGGCAGCAGCGTCATTGCCGTGTGCCGCCCAATCGACTTTGCCTGCTTCTACTTGCATGACAAAGCCTTTTTGGTTTTTGCTCAAAACCTCAATGGCTTTCTTTGTCATTTCGGCAAGAGAGGGAATTTCATTTTTCAGCTTTTCATTATTTTCTCTGTCCACGGCGTAAGGCAATCCGTCATTGGTAAAAACCGCCATGATTGGTTTGCTGCCGTCCGCCTTCATCATCTCACTCTTGTTTCTTGCCACGTCAAATCCTGTCTGTTTGTAGGCATCGAACAAGTCTCTTTTGTCCTTTCTTCCTTCAGCAGAAAAAAACTCAGCACCTCCACCCATCATCACGTCAAACCTTAACTTGAGGTAATCTTCGGCTATTTCGGGCATGGCATTTCTGCTGCCATTGTTAACACAAAAAGAGGCCGGTGTCGCATGGGTAATCTGCACTGTGGTCACACAGCCAACTGATTTTCCCATAGATTTGAATTTCTGAAGAATCGGTACAGGCCTTTCGCCATTTGGGCCGATATTTAGTGCACCGTTTTTGACGCGCATGCCGCCACCCCAAGCGGAACCTGCAGCAGCCGAATCAGTGATGAATGAATTGGCAGAAGCCGTATCCATCAATGCTCTTTTGACCATGTTTTTCTCATAAAGGCCGATCCAATTGGAAGATCTTCCTTCTTTGTTCTTCAAAAGAATGTCCGCCATATTGAGCGTTCCTGTACTCATGCCATCACTCACCAAAAAAATGATGTTTTTGGCCTGTCCCAATTTGGATTTGGGAGAAGATGCTAAGGATGGGAATGAGGAAAGAGCACCCAGACCGATGGTGGTCAAAATGCCATTTTTGAAGAAATCGCGTCTTTTCATCATTGTAAATGGAGGAGGTTTATTGAATTTAGAATTAATGTTTCAAGGTGAAAATTAGCCTGAATTTATTTCTGAAAAGTAAATTAAGGATTAGCTTATTGTTATCAATCAATTTTGTTAACCAAAGGTTAAATGTTTGGATGAATCCTTCCTGATAAGGCCTATATCTTGCAAACAATAACTGATATTCACACGATATTGATTTTTTGGGCTTATATTTTCACAAAATATAAGAGTTATGGCTAATAATGTTTTCGGAGAATCTTTGGCAGTTTGTAGCAATGAGCCCAAAACTGGGTATTACCGGAATGGTTGCTGTGAAACCGGACCGGATGACCTAGGTACGCATACAGTTTGCTCAGTGATGACAGAAGAGTTTTTGAACTTCAGCTATAAAAAGGGGAATGACCTCATCACGCCACGTCCTGAATATGCTTTTCCAGGACTGAAGGTCGGTGACCAATGGTGCCTTTGTGCAAGCCGCTGGATAGAAGCATATAAAGCCGGGGTAGCGCCATTCGTGATTTTGGAGGCAACACATGAAAAAACATTGGAGTATATACCTTTAGAGGAGTTGGTAAAGTTCGCCCAAGTTTAATCCGCACTTATAAATTGGTAACTTTGGGATAAAAGCAGATCAGATTTTACCTATTATTTTATTGCCATGAAAAAAATATTGACAATCCTAATTGTTTCGCTATCCTTAAGTATTTCGGAAAGGTCATTTGGGCAGGAAGAAAAGGAGGGAAGCAATCATGGAGTTTTTTTTGAGTTTCTAGGAAATGGCATTTTTAATTCGTTGAATTATGATACGAGATTTACCAAAAAAGTGGATGGTTTTGGAGGTAAAGTGGGCTTTGGATATGCACCTGTGGATGGCGGTCAATATTTTTCATTTCCCTTTATGGTCAACTATCTTTTGGGAAAAAACGGCCATTATTTTGAGGTAGGAGCCGGAGCCAATTACATGGTCGCTGATTACCGAAATGGGGGAGGCAATATTGGTAGTCTTGAAATTGCCCAATGGGAGGGATGGTCCGGCAATATGAGTTTAGGATATAGATATCAGCCTGTTGATGGCGGTTTTCTCTTCAGGGCAGGAATTACTCCCATGTTTATTAAAGATGAATTTATACCCTTTTGGCCGCAGATCTCGATTGGCTATGCCTTTTGAAAGATGGCTTGGAGAGAAGAGCTTATCTTTTTATTCTCTGATTTGTCCGTCACCTTGGATCACCCACTTGTAGCTTGTCAGTTCATTTAGGGCCATTGGTCCTCTGGCATGTAGTTTTTGCGTGCTGATTCCAATCTCGGCTCCTAGTCCAAATTGGTTTCCATCTGTAAATGCCGTGGAGGCATTGGCATAGACAGCCGCAGCATCGACTGTTTTAAGGAATATATTGATATTGGTTGGGTTTTCGGAAATGATCGCTTCGCTGTGTTTGGAACTATACTCTGCGATGTGGTCCATGGCTTCTTCCAGATTTGAGACAGTTTTGATCGACATTTTCAAGGATAAAAACTCTGTTCCAAAATGCTCTTCACGGGCTTTCTCTACCAATGGAAGTTTGGATATCCAAGGAAATGAGGCCTCATCTGCAAAAATCATAACTCCTGCACCTACAAGATTTTCCACTAATTCAGGCAAATCATTTAGCCGGTCACGATGGATGATGAGGCAATCAAGACTATTGCAGACACTTGGCCGTCTGGTTTTGGAATTGAAGATGATGGCCATTCCTTTTTCCAGATCTGCCGATTCATCAAAATAAGTATGGACGATCCCTGCACCTGTTTCGATGACGGGAACTTTTGAATTTTGTCTCACAAAATCAATCAATCCCTGACTTCCTCTAGGGATAATCACATCCACAAAACCTACGGCTTCAAGCAAAGATTTGGTTGCCTCTCGATCCGGAGGCAACAATTGAAATGTATCTTTTGGCAAATCGTTTTTTTCTAGGGCCCGATGGATAAGTGACATAATTGCCTTGTTGGAATGGTCCGCATCTGAGCCTCCTTTTAAGATTAGGCCATTTCCAGACTTGAGTGCAAGGGCAAAAACATCGAAAGTCACATTGGGCCTTGCTTCATAGATCACACCCAGAACCCCGAGCGGGACAGTGATTTTTTTGAGCAATAATCCGTTTGGAAGAATTTTTTCTTCTAATATTCTGTCCAAGGGTGAAGGAAGGTTTTGAACTTGTGTCAATTCTGCACAAATTCCTGTGATCCTTTCTTCAGTGAGTTTTAATCTGTCGTATTTCGGATCGTTGCTGTCCATTAGGGCCAAGTCTTTGGCGTTTTCTGCAAAAATAAATGGGATTTCAGCAAGGCTTATCTGAACCAAAGAAGACAATGTATTTTGAATGGTAGTATCATCCACAGCCATCAGTTTTCGTGATGCCGATTTGACTTTTTTAAAAAGGTGGCTATAGTCAGGCATTTTGAAACAGGTAGAGGTAATCGTAATGGATAAATGGTTTTTGGTTTTTCAGGCCGATTTTTTCGTGAACAAGAGGAGAGGGGTATTCCGCTTTTCCCAAGCCTATTTTTGCACCGTTTTCATCAGTGATGCGAATGATGTCTCCTTTGGAAAAATCCCCTTTGACGGATATAATTCCAATCGGCAAAAGGCTGCTGATTTTATTGGAAACCAATACATTTTTGGCTCCTTCATTGATGACTACTTCTCCTTTGAAATATTGGTCTCCATGTGCGAGCCATTTCTTCGTACTGTGTTTGGCGGGATTCGGTTCAAAATAGGTGTTTGGAGCTTGATTTTTGAGCAAGTCAATCAGAATATTCTCTTTTTTCCCGTTGGCAATCCAAACTTGTATTCCCAACTCCGCTGCTTTTTTGGCCATGGTGGTTTTGGTGAGCATGCCACCTCTACCGAATGCAGATTTAATAGGACTGATGAAATTGTCAAGTTCGGGAAGTTTATTTCCGATTACAGGAATAAGTTTAGAACTGGACTCCGAGGGATGACCATCATAAATCCCGTCTACATTGGTCAGCAAGATCAAACTATCAGCATTGACCATGGATGCAGTCAGAGAAGCCAATTCATCGTTATCGGTAAACATCAACTCCGTAATGGCCACGGTGTCATTTTCATTGATCACAGGGACAATTCCTTGGGCTATCAGTCCAAGAAGGCAATTCCTCATATTAAGATAATGCTTTCTGTCCCGGAAATCCTCTTTGGTCACCAGGATCTGTGAAATGCTGGTGCCATGTTTTTTGAAAAGTTCCTTGTAGGTATTGATCAATTCAATCTGTCCGCTGGATGCCCAGATTTGCTTTTTCAAGATCGGATCTATCTTTTCCGGTAGGGATATTTCCCCCCTTCCAAAAGCTACTGCGCCAGATGATACCAACAACACCTTGATGCCATCAGATTTCAATAAGGCTATCTGAGCTACCAAAGAGGTCATCCTTTCTACATCTGGTTGACCGGTCTCTTTTGTCAGGACATTAGACCCTATTTTGATAACAAGGATTTTGGGTTTTTGTAACATTCCCTAAGTGTTGTTGCAGTTATGTTACAATATTAGGCTTAATGTTGACTGTTTTCAAAAGAAAACCCTGAATATCGCCAAAAACAAAAAAGTCTTGCCGTTAATGGCAAGACTTCCTATTTTTCAATTTGAATCGTCTTAGTGGATCACTACTTTTTTGGTTTCCCAATAAAGGTTGTTTTTGATCTTGATCAAGTAAAGTCCTTTTGGTAAAGAAGAGAGGTCCATTTCCACTAGTCGGCCGGAAATTCCTTTGATTTCTTTTACTAATTTTCCCTGATTATCCAATACCATAATTTCGGCTTCATCCATATTATTGTTTTGGGATAGGATTTTTACTATACCGGTGGAGGGGTTTGGATAAACCTTATACTCAATTTTTTCATTGTTGTTTTGGATAGTCACACCGACTACTTTGAAGGTTTCGCTCTTCCCGTCAAAGTCTGTTTGGGTCAATCTATAATATTGTCTGCCGTATACCGGACTTTCGTCAATAAAGTCATAGAACAACACAATATAGGAATCACCTGCTCCCGGAACTAATCCGATTGTAGACCAGTCGCTTCCATCGAGTGACTTCTCCAGGGTAAATAATGCGTTGTTTTTTTCTTGAGATGTTGACCATGATACCTTGATTTTATCATCTTCGGTAATTGCTGCTGTGAATGAAAGCAGTTCTATCGGAAGGATTCTGAATGATTGGGACAAGGTAAAAATTCCCGGTGAAAAGCTTGGAACTGCTGTTTGGTTGCGGACACTTCCCGTATTTGCGTCTCCAGACAATCCTGTTTGTCCCAAATCTATCCATTGACTTCCGTCCCATTGCGTCACCATAAACTCATTATAGTCATCTATAGGGCAGGTCCTGTCTGACGCCCAAGTCAAGGTCAGAGTAGGTATTGCTGAAGAATTGGTGTTGTCCAATTCCCAATATTCGCATTCATTGACGATGCCGATGGTTGGTTCCTTGCTTTCTCTGTCGTAAGGAACATCGTCAGGATTGACATGGAAATACCTTCCTGTAAAATGCTGTGTAGTAGCGCCACCCAATGCTGAGGTTGTCAGCGGGGCATAATATCCATCATTTCCAAATGGGTAAGTAAATTCTGTATTCCCGGTTTTACGGATTCTGCCATTGACATGAGAGGCATTGGAACCACCTGTCACAAAAGATCCTGACGGAAATGAGAGTAGATTTTCATTGTTGTTGATGATCCCATTGAATAGTTCGAGGGAGATAGAAATTGTTACAGGATCAGATAATTCAAATGTCCCGGTTCCATTCATCCTAACTCTTCTAAATAGCGGGATCAATGTCCCATCAGTCAATAGATTTTGTGCAGTGCTTCCGTTTATCTCAACTGTCCCATTGTTAAGACCAAATGTCAATGCTGAATTGGAACCTACCGTAGAAATATCACCTGCAAAAGTACTGATGCTGTTATAGGCAGGATCAATGGCGCCGGATGAATTTTTAACAAAAGACACATCACCCACAAAAGCATCTCCTCCTAGAGAATTTGCAGTCCTTATCCTTCCTGTACCATTATTGATCAAAGTGAAATCCCCAAATGTATTGCCACCCTGCCAGTCATTATTGGTATTCCCGTTTTTGATCATAGTGGTCAATGTTCCGGGATTGGAGCTAAAGTTGTTTCCTCCATTGTTGAGTTGGATTCCCGTAAAGGCTATGAATGTATTATTATCAGTGAATAGGTTTCCATTATCTATGGTAATTCCTCCTGTTGTTGTTGAGAATGTATTGTTCCCGCCAACATTGTTATTTGTAGCAATGAGCATTGTCGTACCGGCGACAAAATCATTGTTTCCTGAAAAGGTATTTCCATTCGATACGGCGATAGAGGAGGCCGCAGTAAATGTGTCATTTCCCGCAAAGGAGCTGTTGTTTGAAATGCTGATCAAACCTGCGGAGTTGAAAGTGTCATTTCCGGCAAAGTTGCTTCCATTTTGCAGGGTTATATTTCCTGAGAGGGAGGTGATTCCGATATCTCCAAAGAATGAACTAGTGGAGGCAGAAAATGTATTCATCGAAAAATCCCCATTTGGGATAGCTGTTAACTGAGAGAAATTATTTACAGTCAATGTATTCCCTACCGAAAAATCAGTAGTAAGCAGACCTCCATTGGTTAGGGTACTGATCCCTCCATTGATACCGAAATTCATTGTTCCGCCCGCATTTAAGTTATTTATGGTGATGTTGTCCCCAAATATATTTGTGCCGGCTCTTGCGATTTCAAATGTATTAGTGCCGTTATTGATAAATGTACTTGTACTCAAAAAATTATCTCCTTGAGTATTTGCCAGTCTTACAAGTTTGTTTCCATTATTGACAATGGTAGCAGGGCCAAAGGTATTTCCTCCCTGCAGTGTAAGATTTTGGGCGGAATTGTCTGTAAGCAACAAGGTTCCAAAAGTATTTCCAGGACCCCATGTTACGCCGGCTGTTCCGCCATTTCGAGTTAAAATGGTGGTATTGCCTGGATTACTGAAAAGATTTCCTCCCGTAGCCATATTCATTTGGCCTGCAGAAATAAAAGAGTTGTTTCCGGCAAAGGTATTGTTTCCATTGAAATTTATGGCTCCCGTAGACGTTACCTGAAAATCCCCTAAAAAAGTGCTGTTTGCCACAGTAAATACAGCCAAGGAAAAAGAGATGTTGGCGACATTCATCACTTGGGTAAAATTATTGATGACTAAAGTTCCGACAAAACCCGATGTAGCCAAACCTCCTGTAGACAATGTAGAAGTACCACCTCCTACACCGAAATTCAATTGACCCCCGTTATTGGTGTTATTAATTGTGATGCTGTTTATACTATTTGTCCCATTGTAAGCCAATTCAATATTCCCCATGTTATTTTTATTTAGAGTTAAAAAATCATTGAATGTATCTCCGGTTGTATTTGCAAACCTCAACCTGCTGTTGGTCAAATTGGTAATTGTCGTAGATCCATTAAAGGTATTGTTTCCCTGAAGATCGTTGTTTCCGGCAGCGGTTTTGAAGAGCGATATATTTCCATAAACATATTGGCCATATAATTAAAATTGCTTGCGCGAATCTCACCGTTGGAAATTGTTCCATCTGAGGTATTGCTATTCCGTATCGTTAATGTATTTCCTCCCAAGGTTAAGGTTCCACCGGACATGGTAAAATCCCTAATGGTGGTATTAGCAGGAAGAGTTGGCTGAAAAGTTCCGGCTCCATTGATTAAGACATCCTCATTATTTGCATCGGGTACGTTTGCAGGAGTCCAGTTGGCAGCTGTGTTCCAGTCAGAACTTATGTTTCCATTCCATGTGATCTGGGCAAAAGTCAATGAAAGGGTCGCCACAAAAAGAACTGAAAACAGTAAAATATTTTTCATTTTATATTAATTAATCTATATAAAAATGGATGAATCATAAAATCTAATTGGACATCTAAAACCTGGGTAAAGTTTCAAATCCAAATAATCGAACTTTACTTATTTAGGAATGCTTTTGGTGTTTTACGGGTGATTATTACCGAAAAATATAAAAAAAGTATTAAAAATAAAAGGAATGTTTATGTAAATAAAAAGTATAAAATCAGAACCACTTTTTCTTTTTGAAATAGTACATCATTCCCAAGGTTGACCCTAAAAAGAAAATCCAAATAACTAAGTAGCCGTATTTCCAGCCTAATTCAGGCATAAACTCAAAGTTCATTCCATAGACTCCTGCGATAAAAGTTAGAGGTATAAATATGGTAGCAATGATGGTCAGGGTTTTCATGACCTCATTTTGCTTCAAGCTGAGATTGGACATGAACAATTCGACCAAGGCAGAAATTGATTCCCGTTGGATCTCCAGATTTTCAATGATTTCAATGACATGTTCATAGACATCATTGATAAAGGGATTGGTTTTCTTTTTGACCAAGGGACTTTCCGACTTTTTCCATGCGGAAAGTAATTCCCGAGTGGGCCAAACCGTTCTTTTGATCTGTTGTATGGTTTTTCTTTGGTGGAAGATATCAGGAAGTTTTGTATTCTTAGATTGACTGATAATGTGGTCTTCCAGTGTTTCGATTTTTTCGACAGCATGTTCGAGGCAATCAAAGTATTTATCCACAATGGTATCTAGTAGGGTGTATGCGAAATAATCAGTCCCTAGTTTCCGCATTTTACCTGTTGGATTTTCTAGCCTTGACCTGATCGGGTCAAAAATATCAAAGGGGTTTTCCTGTATAGAGATGATATAGTTTTTTCCAAAAAGAATACTTATCTGTTCTGTAATGGGTTCATGTGATTTATTTTTATAATAAATCATTTTGGAAACAATAAAAATATTCTCTTCAAACTCTTCAAATTTTGGCCTTTGCGATGTGTTCTTAATGTCTTCGAGCGTCAAAGGGTGTATTTCAAAAATCTCACCGATTTCTTTTAGCAAAATATCGTTTTCCAGGCCATAGAGATTGAGCCAAAATTTATGGTTGACTTCCAAAAACGGTTTGATCTCCTCAGTATGGGTGATATGGTGCTTATTGAAAATCCCATCACCAAACTCATAAACTTCGATTTGGGTCTCAGAGGATTGGATTTTAACCGACCGGCTCATAAAATATATTTGATTTTTTCGGGTGAAAGCGGCTTCTCAATGAATCCTTCCACACAGGTAAATTCTTTTGCTTTTTGTCGGTCTTGAAAATCAATGGAACTTGAGAGGACGATAATTTGATCCTTCCTAAGTTTAAATTCTTTCATGTATTGGTTTAAAAAATCCCACCCATTCATCACCGGCATATTGATATCTAAAAAAATCAGGATGTTGTCAGACACATCCATTTTTCTGATTCTCTCTATTGCTAGTTCGGCTTCTAGAAATTCCTCAATCTGGGGCGTCAACTTTAATTTCGATATCAACCTTTTGTTGATCAAGTTATTGATAGGGTCATCATCTACTAAAATTATTGAATGGAACCTTTGCATAGAAGATTATCCGAAATTCGAAAGCTGTTTAAGTTCTCCCAAATATACTTTTCTAAATTATAAAAATATAGGAATTAATCGCAATTGATATTTATAGATTCATTTAATAGGTCAACGCGTTGAAAAAAAAAGAGGAACCCTTAAAGTTCCTCTTTCATATCAGACGAATTATGAATTACATCATGCCGCCCATTCCGCCGCCGCCCATAGGAGGCATTGCAGGAGATTCCTCTTTAACATCAGCTACTACACATTCGGTAGTCAACAATAATGCAGCAATAGAAGCGGCATTTTCCAATGCCAATCTCGTCACTTTGGTAGGATCGATTACACCTGCTTCGAAAAGGTCTTCATAGACATCTGTTCTTGCATTGTAACCGAAATTACCTGTATTTTCTTTGATTTTGTTGATTACAACTGATCCTTCACCGCCCGCATTTGCTACGATTGTTCTCAATGGAGATTCGATAGCAAACCTGATGATGTTGATACCTGTGTCTTCATCTTCATTGATACCTTTTAGGTTGTCCAAAGCTAATGCAGCTCTAACAAGAGCAACACCGCCACCGACTACAACACCTTCTTGAACAGCAGCTCTGGTTGCATGCAATGCATCATCAACCCTGTCTTTCTTTTCTTTCATTTCAACTTCAGTAGCAGCGCCTATGTATAAGATGGCTACACCACCTGACAATTTTGCCAGTCTTTCCTGAAGTTTTTCTTTATCATAGTCAGAAGTTGTTTTTTCAATCTGAGCTTTGATTTCATTGATTCTAGCCTCGATACCTGATTTTTCACCTGCACCGTTGACAATAGTTGTATTGTCTTTGTCGATGTTGATTTTTTCGGCAGTACCTAGGTAATCAATGGTAGCGTTTTCGAGTTTGTAACCTCTTTCTTCAGAAATTACAGTCCCGCCGGTAAGAACAGCGATGTCTTCCAACATTGCTTTTCTTCTGTCACCAAATCCTGGCGCTTTTACAGCAGCTACTTTCAAGGCACCTCTGATTTTGTTAACAACTAGTGTTGCCAAAGCTTCACCGTCAACATCCTCAGAAATAATCAACAATGGTCTACCTGATTGTGCAACAGGCTCTAGAACAGGAAGCAATTCCTTCATTGAAGAGATCTTCTTGTCATAGATTAATATATATGGTCTGTCTAATTCGACTTCCATTTTTTCTGTGTTGGTCACAAAATATGGAGAAAGGTATCCTCTGTCAAATTGCATACCTTCTACAGTACGAACTTCGGTTTCGGTTCCTTTTGCCTCTTCAACAGTGATAACTCCGTCTTTTCCAACTTTATCCATTGCATTTGCAATCATTTTGCCGATTTCCTCGTCATTGTTTGCAGATACAGTAGCTACTTGTTGGATTTCTTTGCTGGTAGAGATGGTTTTTGAATTGGCTTTCAAATCCGCAATGATAACAGCCACGGCTTTGTCGATTCCTCTTTTCAAGTCCATTGGATTGGCACCTGCGGCTACGTTTTTGATACCAAGTCCAAATATTGCCTGAGTCAATACAGTGGCAGTGGTAGTTCCGTCACCTGCGTTGTCGGCAGTTTTGGAAGCTACTTCTTTCACTAATTGAGCACCCATATTTTCGATAGGCTCAGACAATTCAATTTCTTTTGCTACTGTCACACCATCTTTGGTGATAGAAGGAGCGCCAAATTTTTTGTCGATGATGACATTTCTTCCCTTAGGTCCGAGTGTTACTTTTACTGCGTCAGCAAGAGCATCAACTCCTTTTTTCAATCTGTCTCTTGCGCTGGTATTGAAAAATAGTTCTTTAGCCATTTTTTTGTTGTTTTAAGTTCTTTTTAATAATTGAAATAGATGATTAAAGAATTGCAAAAATATCTGATTCTCTCATGATGAGATAATCATGACCTTCAACTGCAAGTTCAGTACCTGCGTATTTGCCATAAAGCACCTGGTCACCTACTTTTACAGTCAATGGCTCGTCTTTTTTGCCGCTTCCTACAGCTATAACAGTTCCTTTTTGGGGTTTTTCCTTGGCAGTATCAGGAATGTAAAGTCCGGATGCGGTTTTTTCTTCGGCTGCAGCAGGCTCCACCAGAACTCTGTCTGCAAGAGGTTTGATGTTCACGTTTGACATAAATTATTGGATTTTTAAAGGTTAGAAACAAAATCTTGTAACCGTCTATTGTCACTTTTTGTGCCAAACAAGATATATGTGGGCCAACTGACATATAGTCCGTCAAATTACTTCAAAACCTGTCAGAGGTTTAGAAATCCAAAAATATTTCCTGTCAATTTTTCCAAGACATTTTTTAATTATGTCAGTTTTTTTTAAATTTTCACAAAGTGAATGTTATGAAAAGCTTATCAGAAAATTGGATTACAGAAGGATGGATTGATTTTGAATACAAAAAATACCTTCTTTTGGCCTATTTGCAGCACGTCGGAGGTCAGTTTAAAGAGGTAAAACTTTATCCGCCTTTGGCTGACCTGATTCAGCATTACACCAGACTCAAAATTTTTGAACAAAATAGGGATCAGATCAAATCTGCCTTTCCAAAAATGCTTGTGGGTCCTGATTCCAACGAGATGAAATTTACCTACAAACCTTTGGTCATCGATGATGAGATGATGAAGCAGCTCGAGGACATCGTCGCCTTTTCAATTCCAAAGCTCAAAAACCACATTGAGGAAGGAAAGAATATTTACGATTTTTTGGAAAGAGAAATGAAAATTGAGCCAATTGGGATATCACCTTTATACCAGAAAGAAGGTTATGTATTTCTTTCATTCGAAAAAACGAAAGAAGTGTTTGTATATCAATACAAGGTTAATCTGTTTCAAAACAGCGTTGATACTTTTAAAGGCATTATGATGCAATTGGTTCAAAAAGTGCGGAGATCTATCCTCAATACTTACGAGCAAATCAAACTTGACCTTATCAAGACCAACAAGGAGCTTCCCAATCCTGCCACCTACTGCATTTGCAGCCGGCAGCATATTCCTTTGGAGGAGAGTTTTGTACCTATCAGTAAAAGGTTGCTTTTAAAAGTGGTGGAATAAAAAAGCCCGCTTGGAGCGGGCTTAATTTTTTTGATTTTAGTTATTGGTAGTATCGACTGGAACAGGAACTGCTCCTTCGGTCGGAAGCAAGCTTTCTGAATCACCAAAAGAAGGACTCACAATTTGTTTCCTTGCGTTTTCAATATTCGGAGAAGTAGATTGAGTCTGTTGGGAGGTAGAATAAAAAGCTGAAGAGGAAAGGGAAAGCGCCAAGATAGCAATCGCCAAAACCCAAGTTGCCTTTTCAAGAATATTTCCGGTTTTGGTCACACCCATGATTTGGGATGCTCCTGCACCAAATGCTGCGCCAACGCCTCCTTTGGAATCCTGTGCCAGGATTACTAGAACCAACAATACAGCAAGAATAATAATTAAAGTAATAAGAAATGTAAACATATGAGTGATATTATGAATCCAAGCTTTTAATTAAGTCCGCAAAGTAAAGGTTTTTATCTGGAAATTTCACCATTAATTTTTGATATATTTCTTTGGCTTTTTGTTTTTTGCCCTGCTTTACCAACAGTTTGGCGTATGACTCCGAAAGCAAAGTAGGATGGAGGTGGGTACTGTTTTCCGAGAGATCAGCTTGCTTTTGGAAATCTTCCATTTCCTTGAGCGTAGCCAATTTGATGTCTTTTTTACTAAAAGACTTGATCAGATCTATTTGCTCTTTCCTTTTCTCATCGACGATTTCTTTCTTTTCCCTTTTCCTGATGGTTTCGATCAAATCATCATTTACCCTCCTTTTCTTTGGCTTGAAAGAAGTTTCGGGTTCTTCCATTTTTGGAGTGACTAATGGGTCATGCCTACTGTTCAGATTTTCCTCCAATTTTTTGAGGATTTTGGCTCTGATTTCAGGATCGGTCTCTACGGTAGGTTCAGGAACCAAGGATTGTTCAAATCCCTCTAAAACAATGTTTTTTTGAGAAGCCTGTCTGTAACTCGAAAGAGTTTCAATGTTTTCGACAATCTTACTTTCCAAAAACCGAAAAGGTGTGTCAGATTCCACCATCAGTTTGAGCCATTTCCGGTCAGGGCTTGCAATGGATGCGAAAGGTAAAATTTCTTTGGATTTGCCACCTGACTTTTCAAATTCATATTTGGCAAGCAAAACTTTTGGAACCTGAAAAAACGGAAAGCTTTCATGCAATTTGATCAGGTGGGCGACATCCTCTTTTTGGAGAGAATTTCCCACCTTCAGAATTGATATTAATTGTTGGCTGTTCACGATAATGAATTTTGAATAGATTCCAATTTAGTGATTTTTACCAATTGGCAACTGTAGCAGTGAAAATGTCCTGAATAATATTGTTGAAAATCTCCTCAATCAATTGGCTTTCTACCTGTAGAATGGATGTGGTCCTCGGGTCATAATCTTTAAAGAAGGAGAATGTCTGTTTGAGGTTTTCATCTTCATTGACCGTATTGAGGTATTCCACTTCAATGGATATGGTCAATCTCATTTGTCCTGCCCTGTCAGGAAGATTTGGGTCTGTGCTCGTTACTGTTGCCTGTGGGGTGATTGCATATCGTTTGATTGCCCCGAGAAACTGAAGGTCGCCATTCGTTCTTACCAATTCAAGTTGGGTATTTCTCTGATAAAATTCCTTGAGCGATTCTGTAAATAACTGCTCCATATTCGCAGGACCACCGCCGGAATCATTGAAGAAATTTTCTACCGAAAAGGATTTGGTCAATTCATAGTTAATATTCGTTCCGGTAAAGCTGTATTTGATCGCACATCCCTGAAAAACCAAAATAGGGATGAGCAATGTAAAGAAATAGCTTTTTGTTTTCCTACTCAATGTCATACTGTTTGATTTTTCTATATAACGTTCTTTCGGATATCCCAAGGTCACTTGCAGCGTATTTTCTTTTATTGTTGTGTTTTCTGAGTGCTTTGAGAATCATTTCTTTTTCCTTTTTCTCCAATGACAGCGAATTGTCGTCCTCCTCATGGATGATATCTTCAATGGTATCATCATCATAATCTTCCAATTCTTCATTCTGCTTTTGATGGTCAATCACGAGAGGCAAATTGGATGATGTTGTTGTAGGTTTTTTCTCCTCGAAGGAAGCTGTTTTCTCAAGGTCATCAAATAGATTTTGATGTTTGCTCATGATATTCGAATTGATCCCACCTGATTGGAACGTCTCCAAAACCAACTTTTTGAGGTCATTCATGTCCCTTTTCATATCGAAGAGGACTTTGTATAATATTTCTCTTTCCGAAAAATCACTTGAATCACCAAGGCTTCCCAATCCATGGGTCAATGCCGGAAGCCTGCTTTGCTCTGTCGGTAAGTACTTGGCTAATGTTGCAGCTTCTACCTCTCTGTTTTCTTCCAAAAGTGAGATCTGCTCAGCAATATTCTTAAGCTGTCGGATATTTCCGGGAAATGGGAATTTGACCAATAACTTTTTGGCAGCATCATCTAGGGCAATAGGTTTTACTTTATACCGTTCCGAAAAGTCAGTCGTAAATTTTCTAAACAACATGACCACATCTTCTCCTCTTTCTCTCAGCGGCGGTACATAGATAGGAACTGTATTCAATCTATAATACAGGTCTTCCCTGAATTCCCCTTTTTCAACAGCTTTGATCAGGTTGACATTGGTGGCTGCTATGACACGAACGTTGGTTTTGAGGACTTTTGAGGAACCCACTTTGATAAATTCCCCGTTTTCCAAAACTCTAAGAAGCCTCGCCTGTGTTCCCAATGGCATTTCTCCGATTTCATCCAAAAAAATAGAACCGCCATCGGTTACTTCAAAGTAGCCTTTCCTTGCTTCATGAGCCCCGGTAAAGGAACCTTTTTCATGTCCAAAAAGCTCGGAATCAATTGTCCCTTCCGGAATGGCCCCGCAGTTGATGGCGATAAACTTGCCATGCTTTCTGAGACTTAAGGAATGGATAATTTTTGAAAATGATTCTTTGCCACTACCGCTCTCGCCTGTAATCAATACAGTCATATCGGTAGGGGAGGCCTGCATGGCCACCTGAATGGCGTGGTTCAGCAATGGGCTGTTTCCTATTATGCCAAAGCGCTGCTTTATACTTTGAATCTCTGAGTTTGTGATCATTATAGCGTCTTGAATATCAGGAAACAACTTCTCCAAACAATGTTGCCGGTGAGCAATCGGTAATTTTTACCATGACATAGTCACCTTTTTTGTAAGGTCCATCAGGAATTATCACCACTTTATTGGCCGAGTTTTTTCCTTTGAGTTGCTCATTTGACCTTTTAGATGTTCCCTCGATCAAGATTTCATGGATTTTCCCCAAGTCAAGTTTATTTCTTTCAAAAGACAGTTGGCTTTGTTTGTCGATGATTTCAGCCAACCTTCTTTTCTTTACTTCCAATGGAATATCATCTTCGAATTTTTTTGCAGCTAATGTTCCGGGACGTTCGGAATAGAAAAACATGTAGGAGAAATCATACTTCACAATGTCCATCAAGGTCAATGTATCCTGATGTTCTTCCTCTGTTTCGGTACAAAAGCCGGTAATCATATCAGAAGAAATACCACATTCTTCTCCAAGTACTTCTCTGATTTTACTCACCCTTTCCAAATACCAATCCCTGTCATAAGTCCTGTTCATCAATTCGAGGATTCTTGAATTTCCGCTTTGGACTGGAAGGTGGATGTATTTACAGATGTTGTGGTATTTTTTTATGGTGTACAGCACTTCGTCAGTAATGTCTTTGGGGTGGGAAGTCGAAAATCGCACCCTCAGCAAAGGACTGATCTCTGCGACCATCTCCAATAAATGGTGGAAATGCACCACCTCTGACAACTCATCCTCTTTTTTGATCAACCTAGCTTTGTTGTTTTCTTCTGCAGACCATTTGTAGCTGTCCACATTTTGGCCCAAAAGCATAACCTCCCTATATCCCTGATTGAAAAGATCTCGCGCT
This sequence comes from Aquiflexum sp. TKW24L, assembly GCF_023502205.1. GTDB lineage: Bacteria > Bacteroidota > Bacteroidia > Cytophagales > Cyclobacteriaceae > Cognataquiflexum. The sequence goes on from NZ_JAMFLG010000014.1 coordinate 97,328, forward strand.
TCAATGACAATGGAATGTGGATCTCGGCTTCTTTCCCTGCCTCTTGTAAATGGTACTACACAAAAAGAGCACATGTTGTCGCAGCCTCTCATGATCGAAATCATGGCATTGACCCCATTGGAGTTGAGCCTGACGGGAGAGATGTCTGCGTAAGTTTCTTCTCTTGAAAGAAAAGTATTTACACCTTTGTTACCAAATTCCGCTCCTGTTATGAGATTTGGAAGATCTCTATAGGCATCGGGTCCGACGACGACATCCACGATTTTTTCTTCTTCGAGAAATTTTTCCTTCAATCGCTCCGCCATACAGCCAAGCACACCCACCATCAATTCGGGTTTATTTCTTTTGAGGGTATTGAACTGACTGAGTCTTTTGCGTACAGTCTGTTCAGCTTTGTCCCTGATAGAGCAGGTATTCAAAAAAATCACATCAGCTTGCTCAAAATCAGAAGTGGTATCATAGCCATTTTCTTTCATGATGGAGGCCACTATTTCCGAGTCGGAGAAATTCATCTGGCAGCCATAGGATTCAATGTAAAGCTTTTTTTGCTTGCCGGTATTGACTTCTTCTGTGGTTTTGTAATCTGTTGCTTGCGCCTCCTCAGGACTGAGGATATCTATATCTTTGATGATATTTTCCATGAATCATTTACTTAGGACTGCGAAATTAAAAAAATACCGACAAATTGACAGGTTTTATTCTATCAATTCTGTTAATGGTATTCCATTGTCAAAAAAAAACTCCTTCCGGTGGGGAAGGAGCTTGATTTTGTGTTAGCGATTCAGTTTAAATTTTGTTTGGTCATCAATCAATTTTCCAAACCTTGTCTGATTTTCTAGAGAACTTCCAAGATCAATCCTGTCAATAAGCTGAAGCCTATCTGGAGATGGAATACCTGTTATCTGTTCCAAAGTCAGTTTGAGCAGGAACTCATTGGTGTCTCCCAAAGGAAGCAGAGTAGGTTGGGAAAGCTCATTTCCCTGAACGTTTGGCTGAAAGCCGTTTGAATAATCAGATTGGTCGTTTTTATTGAAGGATTGGAATGCGATGGGTAGAAGCCCGTATTTATTGTTTGGATTTTCTGTGTCTTGAAGCGCAAAGGATCCAACATTTTTACCAAAAGTCACTCCTCCAACAAGGAAAACATCCATATAAGGCTTAAGCCCGTTAATAATCAATTCACTTGCTGAAGCGGTTCTTGAAGATGTAATAACATATAATCTATTTCCCGACAATATGGTACCAAGATTTTCCGGTTTGTTTTCAAATTCGATGATTACATTTTTGAATTGTTCAAAACCGGAAAGAAATGAATTAAACTTATTTTTGGATAAAACATCTTTATCGGTAACCCCCGGAGCAATTAAACTAGAAAGATTGACGGCACTGGATTGACTGCCTCCTCCGTTGTATCTAAAATCTAAGATCAAATTGTTGATACCTTCTGCTTTGAATTTGGCAAAAATTTCATCCATCTCATCGTCATACCTTGTTGATTGCCCCTCAATTCCCGGTGCAAAAAAGTGGTAGACTACATAGCCGATTTTTTGATTTCCAATGGTGTAAATCGAGTCAAGGAAATTTGGATTCTCTGATAGAACAGCAGTTGTCAAATCAACACTTGGTAATGCGACGTAATTGGCAGATTCTTGATTATATCTAAAGAGTGATACTGTATGCGCTTCTGATCTCAAAGCCAACAATTCACGATAGTTATCCAAATTCATTCTTACACCATTAATCTGTGTAATAAGGTCCCCTCGTTTCATTCCCTTAATTTCAGCAGGACTTCCTTTTTTGGTGTAAGTTACAAAGGCAACAACATTGTTGTTGGTACTGCTTTCACGGGCAAGGGTAATTTCATAGCCCGCTTCTTTGGTTACTCCAGAAAGGCTATTGATCAGTTCCTGATAATCTGGAAAAATGACCGAAAACCTATCTGTAGGTCTAAAAAGTAACGATTCAAAGTAATCTTCTGGATCTGATTCAAGAGAAATCGGCTTTCTCATATCCTCCAGCCAATAGTAAGCTTGATCCATAATGGTTTGGATCCAAGTATTTACTTTCGCATTCTCAGATAAGACTGGTGCCGGATCTTCAGTTTTGTCTTGACAGGCATTCAACAGGATTAAGGCTCCCATCAAAATGTAAAAACCAGATTTTTGACTGAATAGGTGCTTCATATACAATTATTTTAACGGGTTGATCACTAGGTCATAACAAAGAGCTAAACGCAGTTCCCTGCCAAATTGATTGAAAAGATAAAAAGTATTTTCAAATAATCTGAACTCAGTATGAGGTGTTGATCGTAATGTCAGAGGTCTTACTGTCAAGGAGTTTGCCTTTTTCACATTTTAGTACCCTATATGGATATTTCCTCAACAGGTCATGGTTGTGGGTTGCCATCAGTATGGCGGTACCTTCGTTGTTTATTTCCTGAAAAAGTTTGAAAATACCATCTGCCACATCGGGATCAAGATTTCCTGTAGGTTCATCTGCCAAAAGAATGGAAGGTTGGTTGATCAGCGCCCTTGCTATGACGACACGCTGCTGCTCTCCGCCCGAAAGCTGATGAGGCATTTTGCTTGCCGCATCAGCAAGACCAACTTTCAACAAAACCTCGATCATCCTATTTTTCATTTTGTCTTTGTCCTTCCAACCGGTGGCTTTCATGACGAAAAATAAATTTTCGGCTACTGACCGATCCGGAAAAAGCTGAAAGTCTTGGAATACTATTCCAAGTTTTCTTCTCAGGTAAGGAACTTCATTTTTTTTGATTTTGGCTAAGTGAAATCCAACTATCTCGACCTGACCCATTTTGAGGGTAAGATCAGCATAGAGCGTTTTTAAAAGTGAACTTTTTCCACTTCCCGTTCTTCCGATCAAAAACACAAATTCATCCTTTGCAATTGAAAAATTAACATCCTGTAGGACGGCGTCAAGTCCCTGAAAAATACAGGCATCTTTCACTTCAATGATCGCTTCTTTACTAAATTCCATTAAAGTTCTATTTTCTGGGTTTTTCCAAAGGGAAGTTCACGGATCAAACTTTCCAATTCTATTTCCTTTCCCTCCAATCCGAATTTCTCGATATTTTTCAAAGGTCTATCTGCCCGAAAATAGGCCACCAACACAAAATTGTCATCTCTAATCTGAACATAATCAGGGATTTTGGCTTTTCCTTTTACTTTTAGAATATACATAATTTTGTTTTTTTCCGCTGTAAGTATGGAAAACAACGGTTTCCCGTAATCTGTTTCAATGTATTAAAAGAATACTGACTTATAGGAACGAAATGATCGGAGATTGTTACCAATTCTCCGATCCAAGTTTACAATTCTTTATTTTCCTGCTGCTTTGGCATGGTCTGCTAGGAAAGTAGCCAATCCAGAATCTGTCAAAGGGTGGTTTAACAATCCAAGGATGACCTTCAGTGGGCAAGTGACCACATCGGCACCGAGTTCAGCACATTTGATCAGGTGCATAGAATGACGAACAGATGCTGCCAATACCTGAGTAGCATAGCCATAATTTTCATAAATGTTGACAATCTGGTCGATCAGTTCGAGTCCATCAAAGGAAATATCATCCAATCTTCCGATAAATGGAGAGACATAAGTCGCACCTGCTTTCGCAGCCAAAAGCGCTTGTCCTGCCGAAAAAATCAAGGTGCAATTTGTCCTGATACCTTCATTTGAAAAATACTTGATGGCTTTGATACCGTCTTTGATCATTGGGATTTTAACAACGATCTTGCTATCGATTTTTGCAAGTTCTTTTCCCTCTTTAATCATTCCTTCAAAATCCGTGGCAATAACTTCGGCGCTTACATTGTCATCCACGATATCGCAGATAGCTTTATAATGTGCCCGAACCCTTTCCTCCCCGCTGATGCCTTCTTTGGCCATCAATGATGGGTTGGTGGTCACCCCGTCTAATACGCCAAGGTCGTATGCTTCTTTGATGTCATTCAGGTTGGCGGTATCAATAAAGAATTTCATAAGTATTATTTTTTGGTTGAAGGCCGTAAAGTTAATTGATAAATCAGGAAATGGAAGGGGGGAAATTATGAATGCTGAATTAATAATGAAGAATGGGAAAAGATGGAAGAGACAATATGCGAGCTTTGGCTTAATACAGGAATCAAAAGGCAAATAGAGAGAGCAAAAGACTTTGCCTTGTAATTTCGGTTACAAATCAAATTAAAATAAATTGGTCTTTTTCACCAAGATTGACTGGCTACATCTTTCAAAAACGAATTTGTGTATTGGGAATATATTTAGTCAGAGTAATCACTCAAAAAAGTAAAAAAGAAGCGGCATCGCACCGCTACGACTGCTTACCCTTGCTCCCTTCCGGACCTGGGGGATTCAGCAGGAGCTGGTCGTGCCGCTAGGAAGCAAATGTAAATCAAAATTCTCCGATTGCAAACCCATCGCCTAGATTCGAGTATATAATTTTTCAAGTCCCTCAATGTCAAAGAGAAATACAGTGGCAAAGTTTTTGCATGTTTTACATCAAATTAAAGAATAAAATTATGAAACGAGTATTTGTGATATTGTTATCAGTGATGTTGTTATCCTCATGTAGTGTTTTTGGACCAAGACCGGAATTTTATCAGGGAATGAAGGAAAATAAATTCTTGAGACAAAATAGAGATGCTGTCTTGAGTACCCTGGATGGTAACAAAATCACATACCGGGTAAATAGGGATGTTAAATTTTATGTGCTTGCGACATTTGAAGATGGATATCTGGTGAAGTTGGAAGAAAGAGAAACTGTGCCGGGTTGGATGGAAAACAGACCGGTGGATGGAAATATCAATACTCCAAAAGAGTAAAAATTATCTTTCAAAATAAATATTGAAACCCGATCCTAATCAATCGGGTTTTTCTTTTTTCAGATTGGTTGCTACAGGAAAACCCTTTTAGAAACAGTCTGAATATTTCGAGTTTTCTGTAAGTGTTTTTATAATGAGTCCAATAGCCAAAATGCCCCAATCTGTTTAAAATTAAATTATTTGATTAAGTTTACAGCTAATGTTTGATATGGATATGACATTATTTTCAGCGATAAAAAGATTGGGACAGGGGCTTTCCATCCCGTTTATTTTTTCTGTTTATTTTTCCTGTGTATCTAATGAGAAGATCATGTATTATCAAAACCTTGAAGGAAATTCGGTCATTCAAGATGGAGAATTGATCAGCTATGAATTGCCGGAGTATAGGCTTCAATTCAATGATATAATTGACATTCAGATTCAGACAGTAGAGCAAATACTTAAAGACGGATTAACCTCGAAAATTCAAAATGAAGCAAACAATGCCGTTTTTGGACAGATTGCCCAATCCGGGGGAGATATCTATTATATGACAGGATATACGATTGACAAAAACGGGTTTATAAGAATGCCTCTCTTGGGTGAAATCCAGGTCAATGATATGACCTTGGATGAAGTTAGAATATTGGTAGAAAGTAGCCTCAAAAAATATGTGACTTCAGAGATTTTTGTTAGGGTCAAATTGGGTGGAATACGGTTTTCAACGCTTGGAGAATTCCGGAGACCGGGAAAATATGTTGTCCTGCAAGATAGGCTGACTATTTTTGAAGCCATTGCACAGGCCGGGGACATGACGACAGTAGCCAAAAGAGACCAAGTCATTCTTGTCAGACAATATCCCGATGGAACCAAACTTCACAGGATAAATCTGAATGACAGGCAAATAATCCAAACGCCCTATTACTTTATCCAACCAAACGATCAGATTTATGCCGAACCTCTCAAAACCAGAGAAATCGGTACGGGTGAAAATACCGCTCAGACTGTTGCTTTGATTTTGTCTTCCATCACCGCTGTGGCTTTGGTTCTGAATATTATTCTCCAAAACTGATGAGTACAAACAACTCCTATCCATTTTTACCTGATCCTTTTATGCCGCCGCATGAGGATGATATTGAGTTGAAGGTAATTCTATTTAATTACCTCAAATATTGGCCTTTTATAGCCATCTGTACCTTGGTTTGTTTGCTCGGTGCAGTGCTTTTCAATAAATATGCGACCCCGGTCTACATGGTTCAGTCCTCTGTGATTATCACCGAAGAGCCACAATCCCTAGGATCTGAGATTTTTGATGCAGTCGGAATGATGCCCATCAAAAACAATGTTGAAAATGAAATCGGAATCCTTAAATCCTATACACTTGCAGAAGAAGCCATCCTTGAACTCGGTTTGGATGTTTTCTATTTTACAGATGAATTGTTGGTGAGTTCGCAGATTCATGCTGGAGTTCCTATAGAAGTCAACGTGGAATGGACTCATTCCCAATTGGTTAAAGGTAAATTTGTCGTTGAAATACTGGGTAATGAAACTTTCAGCATTGATCCCGATGGAGATGAATTTGAAATTTTCAATCCCAATGATCCGTTTTATAAAACTGAAATCAATTCAATTCCCCAACTCAACCCAACTTATGCTTTTGGTGAGTCCATAGAATCGGGATTTTTAAAAATCAAAATTGAAAGCAATGGTGCCAAAGTTGGTGATAAGATCCTTTTCCAGTTGGTAGATACGCCTTCATTAGCACTTTTTTTAAAAGACAAAATAAATGTCACTCCGATCAATAAGCAGGCTTCTATTCTTAATATTTCTTTTGAGACTCCCGTGAGAAGAATGGGAGAGGAATACCTTAACAAATTGATGGAAGTTTACCTTCAGAGGGAATTGGAAGAAAAAAACAAAGCCGCTGAGAATACCATCAGGTTCATTGAGGACCAACTAAGTGGAATAACCGATTCATTGACTTTTTTTGAGGGAAACCTGGAAAAGTACAGGTCTGAAAATAAGATTTTCAACTTAAGTGAAGAAGGGTCACAGATATTTTTGAGATTGCAGGAACTTGAGAAGGACAAATCCCAAGCAGAAATTAACCTCAGGTATTTTCAGACGCTTCAAAATTACATCAGCGAGGACAATCTTGAGGAAATTGTGGCTCCTTCGATCATCGGTAATACAGATCCACTTTTGCAGTCATTGGTAGTCAAAATCAGTGAACTTCAAGCTGAAAAATTGAGACTTTCCAATAATTTCTCTGATGAAGCGCCGCCTGTTAGGGAGATCAACAGTCAGATTAGAAATACAAAAAATGCCCTTCAGGAAAATATCCTTTCTTCTATCCGCAACAACAATACGTATTTGCAGGAAGTCAATATCCAGATTAAAAAAATTGAAAGAGAAATCAATTCACTCCCCGAAACAGAAAGACGGCTATTGGGAATCCAGAGAAAATTTACCGTCAACGAAAACATTTACGTTTACCTACTTCAAAAAAGGGCTGAATCCGAAATTACCAGGGCATCCAACATGCCAAAAAATGCAATATTAGATCTTGCAAGGGCGGGGCAGGAACCTGTATTTCCCAAAAAAATCATAAATCTCATCATTGGATTGGCTATCGGTCTGATTTTTTCAATTGGATATATTTCCGTCAGGGATTTCTTGAATACCAAAATTGAAGATCCCAAGGAACTCGAAAAACAGATTAAAACCCCGCTCATCGGAATGATCGGTAGGAACCAAGGAAATGACCCCAAGCCAGTGTTGCATAATCCAAGATCTTCGGTAACTGAATCATTCAGAAACATCAGGGCAGACATGTCCTACCTCAGCCCAAATAAGGAACACCTGACGATATTGTTCACTTCCAGCATATCAGGGGAAGGTAAGACATTTGCCTCTATCAACATGGCATCGGTTTACTCCCTTTTGGGTAAAAAAACGCTTTTGATTGGATTGGATCTAAGAAAACCAAAAATCGCTGAGGAGTTTGGATTGGTCAATGACGAAGGCATGAGCACTTGTCTGAGCAAAAACAAGCCTTGGCGGGAGGTAATCAAAAAAACCAAATATGATAACTTGGATATCATACTTTCAGGCCCTATTCCCCCAAACCCTGCCGAATTGCTATTGCAGAAGAAATTCTCCATTATTATGACCGAAATCAAGGAGGAATATGATGTGATCATCATGGATTGTCCTCCGGCAGGATTGGTATCGGAAACAAAAGAACTCTTCAAACATGCTGATGTTAATTTTTTCATTTTCAGACAGGGATTCTCCAACAAAAACAATATTCAGATTTTGAATAACCTCATCGAAAAAGGTGGGGTTTCTAAGATATATGCCATTCTCAACGATGTCCATATCGACAAAGGATATGGTTTTGGCTATGGGTACGGGTACGGTTATGGGTATTCTAGCCATTACGGGTACCATGATGAAGAGCAGTTGCCGTGGTGGAAGAGGGCGATGAGGAGAGGTTAGGGAGTGGGAAGTCAGGAAGGGGGAGGTAAGGAAGTGGACATTGAATGATGAATTAAGAATTAAGAATGAGGCCCAACTAACCTTAAATGAAAATGACGGTTACTCCTCCGTCATTCTGAGTTTTTAACAATTTTAAGAATGTTCAAAATGGGGAATGACAAGTTGGAATATTGAGGTTGAATAGGAATAAGCCCATTCACAAATAAATGCCGAGTAAAAATCGGCTTTAGCCAAAACATTGAGACAGAATTAAAATGCCCGCAGCTCCGATGACGTCATTGGTAACCGCAGTGTGACGACCAAGATATTCACGTCATAGGTAAAGAGGTACAGCCTGTCCCGATTTCTTCGGGAACTTAAGGGTCCCTTTACTTTAGGTGAGACACTTCACTGTGACCCAGGTGGCGAAGCTGTGACCACATTATTTTGAAACCTCTAATATTATAATGAAAAAAATCCAGATGGTGGACCTCAGGTCCCAGTATGATAAAATAAAGGTAGAAGCTGACGCTGCTATGCAAGAAGTGATCAGCCAATCTGCTTTTATCAATGGACCCCAGGTAAGGCTTTTTGCGGATGAATTGGAAGGATATCTGAATTGTCGGTATGTCATTCCCTGCGGCAATGGCACAGACGCCTTGCAGATTGCGATGATGGCTTTGAATTTTAAGCGGGGAGATGAGGTTATCGTTCCGGCATTTACTTATATCGCTGCCGTGGAGGTGATTGCATTGTTAGGATTAAAACCAGTTTTTGTAGATGTGGATGCTGATACTTTTCAGATTGATATCTCAAAAATTGAAACCGTCATTACTGCCAAAACCGTTGCAATTGTCCCTGTTCATCTTTTTGGACAATGTGCGGACATGGACGCTATCACGAAGATTGCAAAAAAACACAGCCTAAAAGTAATTGAAGATGCCGCCCAATCCCTTGGCTCAATATATACTTTTCCTGATAAGGAAAAATGCCAATCAGGAACAATAGGTGATATTGGAATCACTTCATTTTTTCCTACAAAAACCCTTGGGTGTTTTGGGGATGGAGGTGCATTATTTACCAATGACCATGACCTTGCAGAAAAAATGAGGATGATTTCCTCTCATGGACAAAAGAAAAAATACCATCACCATTCTGTCGGAATCAATTCACGTTTGGATACCATTCAAGCGGCATTGCTACGGGTTAAGCTGAAGTATCTGGACCAATATCTTCAAGCCCGAAACTTTGTTGCTGAAGCTTATGACAAAGCTTTTGACGATAATCCACACATTTCCATTCCCAAAAGAATTGCAGAATCCACCCATGTCTTTCATCAATACACCATCAAATTGAAAGGAACAGATCGGGAAGAGTTTTCAAAATATTTAGCTTCTTACGGAATCCCCACTATGGTATATTATCCTGTTCCCGTGCATCTTCAGGTGGGGTATCAAAGCTACGGTCATCAGGTAGGTGATTTTCCTGTATCTGAAAAACTCTGTCAAGAAGTGATTTCCCTTCCGATACATAGCGAAATGGAACCTGAGGATCTCAACCATATTATAAAAACCATAAATACTTTTTTTGAATGAAAAATTATTTCGCCCATGAATCCGCCTACATTGATCAGGGATGTGAGATTGGGGAAGGGACAAAAATCTGGCACTTTTCCCATATTATGATTCATTGCAAAATTGGCATGAATTGTAACATCGGCCAAAATGTGGTAGTATCTCCACAGGTTGTACTTGGTGACAATGTCAAGGTTCAAAATAATGTTTCCGTATATACAGGTGTCACCTGCGAAGATGATGTTTTTATAGGGCCATCTGTGGTTTTTACCAACGTCATCAATCCCCGATCAGCCATCAGTAGAAAAACGGAGTACTTGGCTACAAAGGTTGGAAAAGGCGCAAGTATTGGAGCTAATGCGACAATAGTGTGTGGGAATACCATAGGTTCTTATGCTTTTATTGGAGCGGGTTCGGTTGTGACTAAAGATGTCCCTGATTATGCCTTGGTGATGGGGAACCCAGCCCGGCAAAAAGGATGGATGAGTGAACAGGGAGTCAAGTTATCTTTTGATGCTGAAGGAAAAGCCAAATGTCCCGATAGCGGGAGTGTTTATTTATTGGAAAATGGCAAAGTCCGTAAATCCATCAGTCAGCCATGAAAAATTTTGCCTTGATCGGAGCAGCAGGATATATCGCTCCCAAACATATGAAAGCAATCAAGGAAACAGGCAATCAGCTAGTCGCTGCTTATGATAAGTTTGATTCGGTCGGGGTGATGGACAGTTATTTCCCTAAAGTAGATTTTTTTACCGAATTCGAGCGGTTTGACAGACATGTCGAAAAACTTAAAAGAGAGGCTAAACCTATAGATTACGTCAGCGTATGTTCCCCAAATTACCTTCATGATTCTCATATCAGATTTGGTTTGCGGCTAGGGGCAGATGTGATCTGCGAGAAGCCTTTGGTACTAAATCCATGGAATATAGCTGGTCTGGAATCTGTAGAAAAAGAAACTGGTTCCAAGGTGTATAACATCCTTCAACTCCGGCTTCATCCTGCGATCGTGGCTTTGAGAGAAAAAGTACTTTCTGAACCTACCGACAAAATCTATGACATTGACCTCACTTATATTTCTTCAAGAGGCAATTGGTATTACACCTCATGGAAAGGGGATGAAACCAAATCCGGTGGGATTGCCACCAATATTGGGATCCATTTTTTTGACATGTTGACCTGGATTTTTGGAAAAGTCAAAACCAATATCGTCCACCTTCAGACCCATGACAGGGCTGCAGGATTTTTGGAATTGGAAAGGGCAAGAGTCAGGTGGTTTTTGAGTATCAACCAAGGCACTTTACCGGAATCCATTTCGGCAAAAGGAAAAAACATCTACCGTTCACTGAGCATTGAGGGAAAGGAAATAGAATTCAGTGAAGGGTTTGTGGATTTGCATTCGGAGAGTTATGCCGGGATTTTGAGGGGAAATGGGTTTGGATTGCAGGAAGCAATAAATTCCGTAGCTCTAGTCCATGACATCAGGCTACAAAAAGGAATTGGTCTAGTAGGTGATTACCATCCCTTTGCAAAAAAGCCATTGGCCGACCATCCTTTTCATTGAAAGATCAATAAAATTTTTAACCACAGAGGGCTCAGAGGACGCAGAGAAAGAATGAAGGAGGAGGGTAGAGGAATGAAGGATTGTAAAAGGTGAGAGGTAAGAGGAGGCGTCGCTATCCTGCTTCTCCAGAAGCTGGATTTATAAATTGAGGATAAAGCCGATAGCGACGACTGGCCGCGTAGTGCCTGCCCGGCTGAAGCCATTCGGACAGGGTCAAATCTTGGTAGAAAAGGAAAGGAAAAGCAATCCGGTTTTTGGCCGAAATAATCCCAAGTCAAAAATTAGCCTTGCGCTAAAAACAATGAAATTCAATTCTTCAATTTAGATAAGAAATTAACCTCTTAATTAAAATGATACAACAAAAAAAACTCTTTATCATCGGCTACTCCGGCCATGCCTATGTGGTATTGGACAGTATCCTTGATTTGGGATTGACTGTCGGGGGATATTTTGCCAAAGATTACAATGTGGAGGATCCTTACAACCTGGAGTTTTTTGGCAGCGAAAGGGCAGATGATGTCGGTCTCATTTTGGCGGATCACTTTGTTTTTCCCTGTATCGGGGACAACAACATCAGAGAAAAAGTAGTCAATTTTCTCAATACCAAAGGTTTTAATCAATTGGCGGTGGTGGACAAGATGGCCTTGGTTTCCCCAAAAGCCACCATCGGCGTGTCTACTTTTGTGGGAAAAAACACAGTCATCAATTCCTTAGCGAAAATCGGAGAAGGTGTCATCATCAACACAGGAGCGATAATTGAGCACGAGTGCATCATCGGAGATTTTTCCCATGTCGCGCCAAATGCTACCTTGGCGGGAAATGTCACCCTTGGAAGTAAAGTGTTTTTTGGAGTAGGAGCAGTAGCCAAACAAGGAATTACCATCGGTGAGAACAGCATCATCGGTGCCGGTTCGGTCGTCATTTCAGACATTCCAGCAAATGAAGTGTGGGCAGGCAATCCGGCCAAAAGGATTCGGTAAAAATAAACTTTGAAGTTGGTTTATAAGATTTTAGCAATTTTCAAGGACAGAAAGTTCACAGTCGATACATTGTGGTTGGTTTCCTCACAAGGGATTCTGATTATATCAGGGTTTTTGGTCAATCTGATTATCGGTTACCAATTTGGTGCCTCCACATTGGGTGTGTTCAACCAGGTTTTGGGCTTTTACCTTATACTATCTACTTTCTTCTCTTTAGGTATAAATAATTGCCTCGTACAGAAAATATCTACCGGAGTTGAACAGGATTTTCCCCTGATTTTTTCCTCAAATTTTGCAATTACAACAGTAAGCAGTCTGTTTTTTTCAGGGGTTGTACTGATGGTTTCTAATTATTTACCAGGTGTTTTTAGTTCACCTGACTTGGCCAAAGGATTGTTCATCGGAACTTTATCCCTGCCATTTTTCAATTGGAATAAAAACTTCATGGCCCTTGCTACAGGCATCAGAAACCAAAAACTCTTTTCCAATATACGGTCTTTCAGGTGGTTGATAATTATTGGTTTTGTTGGAATGGTCACTTTGGTTTCAGATGATCCTATTTGGCTTTATTATTCTTTTCTGATTGCAGAAGTAACTTTATTTGTATTTTGTTTTGCAAAATTTTCAAACTTGCTGACATTCAATTTTTCATTTAACGAGGTAAAAAGCAACCTTTCCTTCGGATTGAAAAGTTTTTTTGCCGAGGCCTTTTCAATATTGAATGACAAGCTTGACCTAATCATAATCGGCTACCTGATTAGCAGTACAGATGTAGGGGTTTATAGCTTCCTGATATTCTTTGCCAAATCATTATATATTTTTCCGGGCACTCTACAACAAAATATAAACCCACTAATAGGCAAGCATTGGGTCTCCAATACAATGGATGAATTGAGTAAAACCTTGAAGGACATTAGGAATGTTAACTTTGTGGTTGTTTTGGTACAGGCTACTTCTATTTTGATTTTTTATAAATTATTGATATCATTTTATAAACCTGAATTTGCCGGCTCTTGGAGTTATTTAGCTTTGTCAATGGTAGGCATTATACCCTTTGCACTGATATCATGGGGTGGATCTATTTTGGTTATGACAGCAAAGCTGAAAGAAAACATCCTTAGGACACTTATACTCCTCGTATTCACCATATTGACTACCTTTATATTTACGTCTTTATTAGGTTTCCAAGGCTCCATTTGGGCAGTAGTGGTTAATGGGATTTTTGCCTTTTTGCTGTTATTCGGTTTTGTAAAAAGAGAAACAGGGATCAGGCTAGTTTGACAAAATTCATTGCAAAAAAAACCGAATTAATTAGAGGATGGAAGAAGTTGTTTTAACACATATTCCAAAAGCCGTTAGGACTAATAATTTAAAGCCAAGTTACCCAAGGGCTTTTTATTGGCTGATACTGATAAATGTGGTTATCGATATTTTTGCTTTTTGGTCCGAACCGGGTGGCTTAACAGCTATATTAAGAGTTATAATATTGTATGCTGCTTTCTTCTATTTTCTGTTGATTAAAAAATTGAAGTTTGAAAAAAACATTTACGTTGTCATCTTTTCCTTTTATGTGCTACTGCAGCTTTTTATTGCTGTTGATTTAGATTATTCTTTAAAAATATCTATTCAAATAATCACCTGTTTGTTGATGTTTTTTGTGGGCTATGCCTTGATAAAAAATGAATTTGATTTCTATTATTACCTCAAACAGTTTTTCTGGATTTACGTGGTCATCATTGTCAACACTATTGGTTCAAATATTTTCAAAATTGGCCTAGATGATTATACCCAATCCACTGATTATGTAGTAGGGGGATTAAATGATCTTTGGAATATATATACCTATAGTTTAATTATTTTGCCATTGTTGATTTTATATAAAATTCAAAAAAAATGGTTGTTATATATCTGTGGATTCTTAGTTTTGATATTCCTGATGGTTTCATTAAAAAGAATTGCGATTTTAGGTGTTATTTTTTCGTCAGTTATATTTGTTTATTTTTTGGGAATTCGAGCTCGGATGATAAAGAAATTATTTTACCTAATGTTAATTCTATTGTTAACATCTCCATTGTATTCCAAACTTTTAATAAACAGGATTGAGATTAGGGCAGAACAAGGAAGATTTCAAAAGGATTTTTACCAAGATGAAGGAAGATATTTAGAAGTTACTTATTTGCTAGATAAATTTAAGGGTTTTGAAAATCCCCTAGAAGTTTTTTTTGGTTTAAGAGCATTTGATTCTAGAGGAGTAGTTGGTGATGATTTGCGTCAATTTCATGTAGATTACACATTGGTAGCATTTACTTTAGGTTTTTTTGGCCTAATCTTATATTTGTTAATACATATAAAAATTTTAATTCAACTGAGGGATATTTTCAAAAACCTGGTTAGGAATCACTACCTCTTTTTGAAATACAAGACCCATATTATTTCAGGCTTTGTTTTATTATTCAGTTCTATGTTAACTTCAATTGGAGGTCAAATGTACCATGTTTCGTTCAGAGTGTTGATTTTTATGACATTGGGGGGTATTATAAAATTTTTATTGATAGAGTTAAAAAGTCATCATTTGAAAAAGCATGCGTATTTTAATAGTCTGCAAAGCAAATTTTGAGCCTTCTGAATTGAACTTTCAGAAAAATAGGGCTTATATATATGATCAATTTGTTGGCATAAAAAAACACATCCACACAGTTGATGTGTTTTTTTTGAGGGGTACAGGAACTCTAAGCTATGTCAAAGGGGCATTTGAGCTCAGGAAATTTTTAAAAAATAAAGATTATGATATTGTACATGCCCATTATGGATACTGTGGGTTTATTGCAGGATTAGTCTCAAGATTTCCGGTTGTTGTAACCTATCATGGGACAGACATTAATGAAAAAGTTTCAAATTTGATTTCCTCCGTTTCAATGTATTTTGCAAGCTGGAACATTTTTGTTTCTGAAAAACTATATCAAAAATCGATTCTGAGGCCAAAAAAAAATTTCTCAATTATTCCCTGCGGAGTTGATTTAGATATTTTCAAACCGATTCCTATAGAAAGGAAGAAACTGAAGAAAGAATTTGGTAGCGGAAATAAAGAAATATTATTTTCTTCCTCGTTTTCGAATAAAGTTAAAAATTTCCCGTTGGCAAATGAATCGTTTTTATTGTTGAAGGATTTTGACGCGACACTAATTGAATTGTCCAATAAAACACGGTTGGAAGTTGCGGAAATATTGAATAGATGCGATATCCTACTGCTAACCTCATTCTCGGAAGGCTCCCCCCAAATTGTAAAAGAAGCAATGGCCTGTAATTGTCCAATTGTTTCTACGGATGTCGGTGATGTGAAAAAAATCATTGGTCATGCAGAAGGCTGCTTTGTTACAAAGTTCGACAAATATGAAATAGCAGAGAAAATGAGAATTATTTTGGAAAGAGGAGAGCGTTCAAATGGAAGGGAGTTTATGGGAGAGTTTAGTGATCAATTAGTCATTCAAAAGATTTTAGATGTTTACAATCAAGTTCTAGGCATTCCAAAAAGCTAATTTCATTTAATGAAATCCATCCACATCGACATCATTCATCCTGCCAATGTGCATTATTTCAAGCATGCTATTACTAATTGGAAGACTCAGGGGTTTGAGATAATCATTACCTGCCGAAACAAAGAGATTACATACGAATTGTTGGCATTGGAAGGTTTGGACTATATCCCGATGGGCAAAAATCCGAAGTCTGTTTTGGGAAAAATACTTTTCCTATTCCTTTGTGAGTGGAAAATTTTCAAGATTTACTTTAAAAAAAAGCCTGATATAGCCTTGAGTTTTGCGGCTTCTTATGTTGCCCATATGACTTCGATTTTTGGATTGCCGCATGTTTCATTCGATGATACAGAGCATGCCAAGCTCAATAGAAAATTGTATCTACCTTTTACCGACCTTGTGCTCAATCCTGAAAGTTACCTGCTTGATTTGGGAAAAAAGCAGTATAAATTCAAAGGCCATATGGAGCTTTTTTACCTCAATGAGAAGTATTTCCAACCTGATAAACAAATTTTCTTTGAACTTGGAATCTTAGAAAATACCCCATTTATTTTTTTAAGATTCGTCTCATGGGGAGCCTTTCATGATCAGGGACAAATGGGTTTTTCGGATGAATATAAAATTACCTTGGTTCAAAAGCTCAGTGAGAAATACGAGGTATTTATCTCCTCAGAAGGTGATTTACCTCATCAACTTCAACCTTTTCAAATTAAAGTCAAGCCAAATAGGGTGCATCATGTTTTGTATTTTGCTGATCTTTTTATCGGAGAAGGTGCGACCATGGCATCCGAATGTGCAGCATTAGGGACTCCTGCGATTTATGTCAATTCTCTTGATGCTGGCACTTTGCAAAGGCAGGCTGAAGATGGACTCATAATCAATAAACGTTATCAGGAGGGCATTTTGGAAGAAGCCTACAAAATTTTGAAAGATCTAGGTTATAAAATCCGATTGAGGGAAAAGATCAAATCCTTAAACCAAGAAAGGTACAATCTCACTGATTTTTTAACCTGGTTAGTTGCTGAATACCCTGCATCAAAGCAAAAGTTACTTTCAGGGCAGCTCAATCCGAAAGATAATTTTTAGACCTTATGTGCGGCATCTTTGGAGTTTTTATTAATCCAGAATCGGAATTTTCTGAAATTGACATCAGGAAACTTACCACCAAACTTGCCTTCATGAGTGAGTCTCGGGGCAAGGATTCCTCAGGGTTGGCTTTCGTGGACCATTTGGCCAAGAGGGTGGAGGTGACAAAAGGAGACATAAGAATTAGAAAACTGCTCGCCACTTCCCAAGTCAAATCCTCACTCTCAGATTCTTTGGAGCAGTATAAGAGCAATAAATGCTCTTTTTCGGTTTTTGGGCATGCGAGACTCGTGACCAATGGCTCGCAGTTGCAGATAGAAAACAACCAACCTGTGATCAAAGACGGCAATTTTTTGATTCACAATGGGATCATCGTTAATACAGATTCCCTTTGGCAACGGCATCCGGAATTGGACAGAAAGTTCAAGATTGATTCTGAAATCATTCTCAGTCTTTTGGACAAAGCCATTTCCCAAAATCCTGTTGATTTGGGTAGGGCAATAAAAGAGGCCTTGTCACAATTGGAAGGAACTTATTCTATCTTGGCGTTTTTTCCTAGAATTGACAAATACCTTTTAGCTACCAATAACGGTTCATTGTATTACCTCAGCGACAATAAAAACTACCTGATTTTTGGTTCAGAGGCATATTATCTACAAGAATTGACATCAACTGTGTTACGAGGAAAACTGCCTGATGGTGCTTTGATTTCAAAAGTGAAACCAAATCAAGCATTTTGGTTTGATCCTTCCAAAATGAAATTGGAGGAAATTGGGATTAGGATAAGTGAAATTGAAAATTCAAAATCTGATAAAATCCTTTCCTTTTCAGTCGATATTTTTTCTGTCAAAAACCCCAAATTTGGCAATGAAATTATCATTGAGCCGGAGATAAATTTTAACAGAAATAGAGAAAAGCATCTATATGATCTTTTAGAAAATCAGACCGAAAGGATACAAAAACTGAAAAGATGCACAAGATGTATCCTGCCTGAAACTTTTCCATTTATCTCCTTTGACCAAGAAGGAGTCTGTAATTATTGCAGGAATTATAAACCCAAATCTAAACCGAAGAACCTTGACGACCTACGACAACTTGTCGAACCTTATAGGAAAAATCTATCTCGAGCCGATTGCATTGTGCCCTTCAGTGGGGGAAGAGACAGTACTTTTGCCCTACATGTGGTTAAGCAAGAATTAGGTCTCAATCCAATTGCGTTCACGTATGATTGGGGGATGGTCACAGACTTGGCGAGAAGGAATATTTCCCGTGTTTGTGGTAAATTCGGTGTGGAGAATGTCGTAGTCGCTGCCGATATCCATTGGAAACGACAAAATATAAGGAAGAATGTGGAGGCTTGGCTACGAAATCCTGTTTTAGGCATGATCCCACTTTTTATGGCAGGGGACAAATACTTCTTCTATTATACAGACAGGCTCAAAAAGCAGACGGGAATTGACCTGAATATCTGGGGAGTCAACCATTTGGAAAATACCGACTTCAAAGTGGGTTTTGCCGGATTAAAACCTGAATTTGATAAAGAGAGGATTTTTTCCCTTTCGCTCCTCAACCAATTGAAGCTTTTTGGGTTTATAGGGAAAGAAGTGATTTCAAATACTTCCTATCTAAACCAATCAGTGATTGATAGTTTGGGCTCATTTGCAGTCAGGTACATAGCTCCCAAAAGAGATTATTTTCAATTATTTGATTATTATCCATGGGATGAAGATGAGGTTAATGACCTTATTCTGACAGAATATAATTGGGAAAAATCACCCGACACATCTTCCACTTGGAGGATAGGAGATGGGACAGCAGGATTTTATAATTATATCTACCATACTGTGGCGGGTTTTTCGGAGGTGGACACTTTCCGTAGCAACCAGATTCGAGAAGGAATGATTACGAGAAAGAATGCTTTGAAAATGACAGAAATTGAAAACAATCCACGATACGAAACAATCCGCTGGTATCTAGAAATCTTAGGTATGA
The DNA here is from genome assembly GCF_023502205.1 of Aquiflexum sp. TKW24L. Lineage (GTDB taxonomy): Bacteria > Bacteroidota > Bacteroidia > Cytophagales > Cyclobacteriaceae > Cognataquiflexum. The sequence goes on from NZ_JAMFLG010000014.1 coordinate 116,353, forward strand.
ATTTTGAGCAAGTTATCCTCAAAATCAATGGCATACCAAAGCTATATTGAATAAATTATCAATAAATTGCGATTTAGTTGGGTTTTTATTTAACCCATAAGCTTCCGCATCAAACAGTGTATTTTAAGTCAAATGGGTCTCAACGCTTTTTTGGAGTCAGAAATTTTACAACAGAAGGAATTCCCTTCAGAATGGAATCAGCACGTTGGAATTCCTCAGAATGCCTATTTTTTTATCCAAAAGTACGTCAGGAGTCCCGATAAGAAAATTCTTTTTCTCAGAAACCAAAACGAAATTAAATCATCAATACCTTCTTCCCATTCTTGTTTGGTGAGTGAGCGTAGATTGAATGATTATCAAGACTCTAATCAGTTTCTTTCCCTAGCTAACCGATCACTTTCTTATGGAGGATTGTTGATAGGGTCGGTAGAAACCTACACCAACCGAAAAAAGAAGATTAAAGAAAATCGTCCTGCTACGCTAGGAAATATTGTATATAGTTGGGATGCATTTCTCCATCGCTTCATTCCCAAAACGCCCATTGCAGGCAAATTGTATGAATTTGTAAGCAAAGACAAAGGAAAATTGATGTCAGATGTAGAAGCCTTGGGTCGGTTATGTGCTACAGGTTTTGAATTGATCGAGCAACAGGAGATAGGAGAGCGGATGTTTTTTGTCGCAAAGAAAGTGGGAAACCCTTATAAAGAAATCAACCCCACTTATTGGCCAATAGTGAAGCTCAGAAGAGTAGGCAAAGGCGGAATTGAATTTACTGTCTATAAATTGCGGACCATGTATCCCTATTCAGAATACCTGCAGGACCTGGTCTATCAAAAAAACAACCTTTCTGATGGAGGGAAGTTCAAGGATGATTTTAGGGTTTCGACCTTAGGAAAATTTCTACGGAAATTCTGGCTAGATGAAATCCCAATGCTTTGGAACCTGATCAAGGGAGAGATTAAAATCGTTGGCGTTAGGCCATTAAGCAGACAATATTTCAACCTTTACAGTACCGAATTAAAAGAGAGAAGAGTCCAGTTTAAACCGGGCCTGATTCCTCCCTATTATGCAGATATGCCTCATACGTTGGAAGAAATCATGGCCTCGGAAATGCGCTATTTGGAGGCTTATTCTTTATCGCCGATTAAAACTGACATTAATTACTTTTTCAAAATCATGAAAAATATTGTTTTTAAAGGAGCTAGGAGCGGGTAAGGTTCTGTTTGCAGTCTCAGTGGATAGTCGCAGGAATCAGTAGGCTGTTGTCAGTCTCAGTGATCCGTAGGCAGTCACAGTAGGCAGTTTGCAGTCGCAGTGTTCAGGGAAACAGCCAGTCGTCAGTCCCAGTTGTCAGAAGGTTGTCTCAATGGCAGGTAGGAGGTAGGCAAAATTTCAGTGTTTATTAAAAATGGGCAGGATTCGGTGAATCATAATCTTTTTATTTTCAATATTCCAATGAAGATCTTTCGCCTCTTACCTCGCTCAAGATGACGCAGGATCAACCCAACCTTCCCAATCTTCCAATCTTTCAATTTTCCAATCTCCACCACCTTCCCAACCTTTAAATTTTTTACCCCCTACAACTTCCCCAGCGCCTCATTCAATGCCTTAATTTTTGCTTCAGCATCTGCCTGCTTTTTCCTTTCATTTTCCAGAACTGCAGCAGGAGCACCTGATACAAATCTTTCGTTATTTAGCTTTTTTGCAACTGAATCCAAAAAGCCTTGTGCATATGCCAGCTCTTTAATAAGGTTCTCTTTTTCCTTCTCCAAATCTAATTTATCATCCATTGGGATAAAACACTCATCAGATTTCACCACAAAACTTATGGCATTCTCCACTTTTTGACCAAAGGTGACTTCAGATAAGTTTGCGAGTTTTTTCAAAACTGCTTCGAAATTCCTGTAAAGGTTTTCCTGCTTGGTATTAACAGTTAGGGAAAATGATTCCTTTGGAGAAATTCCTTTAGAAGCTCTGGTATTTCTGATTTGGGAGACTACTTCAAAAATCTGGGTTGCCTCGGAGATCAGTTTAGAGTCAAAGCTTTTTGCTTTTGGCCAAGCTGTGATGATAAGTGCCTCTTCTGTTTTTCTTTCTTTGATCTGATGCCAAAGTTCTTCGCTGAGAAATGGCATAAATGGATGCAAGATTTTGAGTATATCTTCAAAGAAAACAATCGTCCTGTCAAAAGTTTTTTGATCAATCGGTTGTTGGTAAGAAGGTTTGATCATCTCCAGATACCAGGAGCAGAAATCATCCCACACCAACTTGTAGGTTGCCATCAGGGCGTCTGAGATCCTGAACTTCTGAAAGTGGTCCTCGATTTCGGTCAATGCTTGATTGAAGCGGTTTTCAAACCAATTGATGGAGGCGAGATTTTCAGCGCCATCCAGTTTTGGGTCAATTTCCCATCCCTGTACGAGGCGGTAAGCATTCCAGATTTTGTTGGCAAAATTCCTTCCCTGTTCTACCAGTTTCTCATCATAAGGCAAATCATTTCCGGCAGGCGAGCTAAAAAGCATGCCTGTACGGACTCCATCTGCACCAAAATTTTTGATCAAGTCAAGAGGATCGGGAGAATTTCCCAGAGATTTGGACATCTTTCTTCCAAGTTTGTCCCTAACAATTCCTGTCAGGTAAACATTGCTGAAGGGTTTCTCTCCTGTGTATTCGTATCCCGCTATAATCATCCTTGCCACCCAGAAAAATAAAATTTCAGGAGCAGTGACCAAGTCATTCGTAGGATAGTAGTATTTCAGGTCTTCATTTTTCTCGCCTGTGGCAAAAAAATCTGTGTCAAAAACTGACATCGGCCAAAGCCATGAAGAAAACCAAGTATCCAAAACATCCTCATCCTGTTTCAGGTCTTCAAGAGATAACATGGTGCCATATTTTTCATTTGCCATTACTAAGGCTTCTGCTTTGGATTTGGCAACAACATATTCACCATTAGGAAGGTAAAAAGCAGGAATCTGATGTCCCCACCAAAGTTGGCGTGAGATGCACCAATCTCTTACATTTTCCATCCAAGAGCGGTACATATTTTTGAATTTTGGTGGATAAAGCTGGACGATGTCATCCATAACAGCGATCAAGGCAGGTTTGGTGATGTCCTCCATTTTCAAAAACCATTGCAAAGAAAGCTTAGGCTCTACCACTGCATTGGTCCTTTCGGAATGGCCGACATTGGATTTGTAGTCTTCGATTTTTTCCAATTGACCAACTTCTTCCAATTGTTTCGCAATCCTTTTTCTAGCTATGAACCTGTCTTCTCCGATCAGAATCTGAGCTTTTTCATTTAGCGTGCCATCGTCATTTAGGATATCGATGACTGGAAGTTTGTGCTTGAGGCCGAGTTCATAGTCATTGATGTCATGCGCAGGGGTGACTTTCAGACAACCTGTTCCAAATTCCATGTCCACATAATCATCCTCAATAATGGGAATGGCACGGTCGATCAAGGGAATGATGGCTTTTTTTCCTTTCAGGTGAGTGAATCTCAGATCATTTGGATTGATACAGATCGCCACATCAGCCATGATTGTTTCTGGTCGGGTTGTGGCGATGGTTAGGAATTCATCCTCAGTTCCTTCGATTTTATATTTGATGTAATACAGTTTGGAGGCAATTTCTTTCATGATTACCTCATCATCAGAAAGGGCCGTTTTTCCCTGCGGATCCCAGTTGACCATGCGGATACCACGGTATATTTTCCCTTTTTTATGCAGATCCACAAAGACAGAAATCACCGCATCACTCAGGTCGGCATCCATGGTGAATTTGGTCCTGTCCCAATCGCATGACGCACCCAATTTCTTCAACTGTTCGAGGATGATACCTCCGTATTTCTCCTTCCATTCCATCGCATACCTGAGGAATTCCTCTCGGGAAATGGATTTTTTGTCGATACCTCTCTCCTTGAGCATGGCTACAACTTTCGCCTCTGTGGCGATGGAAGCATGGTCAGTTCCCGGAACCCAACAGGCGTTTTTGCCTTCCATGCGGGCTTTTCGAATCAATACATCCTGAATCGTATTGTTGAGCATGTGTCCCATGTGCAGCACTCCAGTGACATTTGGTGGGGGGATGACAATGGTATAGGGCTCTTTGGAATGGTCGACTTTGGAGGAGAAAAATTTGTTTTCCATCCAATAGGCATACCATTTTGATTCGGTGGCTTCAGGATTGTATTTGGTAGCTAATGACATAATTGGTTTTAAGCTTTGTAAAACTTCAAGGCGCAAAATTAACAGAAAATCCTTAGCTAAGGGTACTGAGTGAGGAATTTGGGTGAATTGGTTTTATATAGTCCATGGTCAATAGTCCATAGACCATACGGTTCGATTATAATTTTGAAGCACTTTATATTTGATTATGATTCAGTTCAATCATGATAAAAAAATTCGCTTCTGCCTTTTTGTTGAAATCCGAAATGTCTATCAAATTCGTTTTGCATGCTTAATTTGCCTTTGTCATCATAAAAATATTGGAAAGCATCTTGACGATCACCGGTAATACTTCCAATGTTTCCTGCTTCTTTAGCTTCAAGAAGGTTTCCATTATAGCGGTAAAACAACATTTCAATTTTTGATTCTTCCTGACCTTTAGCAGTTTTCCAATGATGGGAAATTCTTCCTTGTGAATCATATTCAAATATTTCCAATTCACTTCCTGTTGCAAATGGATACTCGATTTGTGTCAGCTTATTTTGGGTATCATAATAGTATTTGGCCAAGACTCTTTTGATTTCTGTTGAACTCGTATAAAATATTTCTTCCACGAGATTTTGTGAATTGTAAGAGTATTCTCTTGTTGATTGCCAAATTGGCTTGTGGTTGATGAATGTAAAATTTAAAGAAGATTTCACTCTTTCATCAACCGAAAAATAATTCAAGCCAATGGAAAGGGTGTCCTGATTTTGATTTCGGATTACATGATAAGTGATATTTCCGGGATTTGGATAGTATATTTCCCTAGTAGAAAAAATGGTTTTCGAATCTCCTACATAGACCAAAACATGGCTCAACTTATCGGATGGATAATCAAGCTGTAGGGACATGATTTGCCTCAATTCACTTTCAAGAGAAAGGGAAGTTAAATCGGCATCTTCAGAGAAATTGCAAGCTTGAAGAAAAATCAAAAGTAGAAAGACAATGGGTAAATTTTTCATAACTATAAACTTACTGATCGGATTGATATTTTCAAAATAAATTGAATTGGGATGTCGAACATAAACGAAGTTTGATTCTGATTATTTCTTAAATGGATTACAACCTATAGCTGATCTACTCCCTACCTATAGCAAAGTAGAGGACTACTTAAGGGTTTCTAGACAATTGACCAATACTTCTCCATGAAACGCCATTTATTACTCAGTACTTGATTTGGTTATAAGTCTATGAAGGTTAAGGATGATCTCCAATTTATCAATCTCCAAAATCAAAAAAACCAGAGAAGGATCCCTGGTTTTGATTTGTATTAGAAAGCTATGAATTCTATTTTTTTATTATCGAGAAGTCAAAAGTCTCCAAGAATTTTGTCGTGTAGTTCCCATTCCGAAATTCAAAATCGTCCAAGAGTGCAATATGGAATGGAATTGTGGTCTTGATGCCATCTATGACAAATTCCTCCAAAGCCCTTTTCATCCTTACAATCACTTCCTCCCTTGATTGTCCACTGACAATAAGCTTAGCGATCATGGAGTCATAGTTTGGCGGAATGACATACCCTGCATATACGTGACTGTCCACCCTGACTCCTCTGCCACCCGGCATGTGAAGGTTCAAAATTTTGCCTGGGCTAGGTCGGAAGCCATTGGCCGGATCTTCCGCATTAATCCTGCATTCCATGGCAAAAAGCTTAGGATAATAGTTTTTTCCGGAGATTTTTTCGCCTGCAGCGACTTTGATCTGTTCTTTGATCAAATCAAAATCAGTCACTTCCTCGGTAATCGGATGCTCTACCTGGATACGGGTATTCATTTCCATAAAGTAGAAGTTGCGGTGCTTATCCACCAAAAACTCCACCGTACCTGCACCTTCATAAGCTATGGCTTCAGCACCTTTGACGGCCGCTTTTCCCATGGCTTCCCTAAGCTCATCAGTCATGAATGGAGAAGGGGTTTCTTCCAATAATTTTTGGTGTCTTCTTTGGATCGAACAGTCTCTTTCAGATAAGTGACAAGCTTTTCCGTTACTGTCTCCCACGATCTGGATTTCAATATGTCGAGGTTCCTCTACGTATTTTTCTAAGTAAAGCGCATCATTTCCAAATGCCGCACCTGATTCCTGACGGGCATCATCCCATGATTTTTTGAATTCACCTTCATTTCTGACTATCCTCATTCCACGGCCACCACCCCCGGCAGTTGCCTTGAGGATGACAGGATAACCCATTTCTTTGGCTACTTTGATTCCTTGCTCGATGGAGTCCAATAGGCCGTCAGATCCAGGGATTGTTGGGACTCCTGCAATTCTCATGGTTGCTTTGGCTGTCGCCTTGTCACCCATTTTATTGATCATTTCAGGACTTGCGCCTATGAATTTGATGCCGTATTCTTCACAAATTCTTGAAAATTCAGCATTTTCAGACAAGAATCCGTACCCTGGGTGGATGGCGTCGGCATTGGTGATTTCTGCCGCTGCGATTATCCTTGGGATGTTTAGATATGATTCCCTACTTGGAGCAGGACCGATGCATACCGCTTCATCAGCAAAGCGAACATGAAGGCTGTCTTTGTCGGCTGTAGAATAGACAGCGACCGTTTTGATGCCCATTTCCTTGCAGGTTCTGATAACCCTAAGGGCGATTTCTCCTCTGTTGGCGATTAATATTTTTTTAAACACAGTTAGTTCAGGTTAGTGAAACAAAAATCATCCTGCAGGATCAACTAGGAAAAGCGGCTGGTCATATTCAACGGGAGTTGCATTGTCTACCAATACCTTGACAATTTTTCCTGAAACTTCAGATTCGATTTCATTGAATAGCTTCATTGCCTCGATGATACAAACTGTCTGTCCGGCCGTGACGGTATCACCCACAGATACAAAAGGATCTGAATCAGGATTGGAAGTACGGTAGAATGTACCGATCATAGGAGATTTAATCTCAACCAATCTAGATGTTTCTTCTTTTGCAGGAGCCGCAGGAGCTGGGGCCGCAGCAATTGCCACAGGAGCAATAGGAGCACTTACTATTGGCGCTGCCGGTGCTGCTTCGTATTTTACTGCAGGAGCCTCAGCATATTTTTTTATTGAAAGTTTAAATTCTTCAGTTTCAATTTTTACTTCTGCCAGGCCTGAATTTGAGATGAAGTCTATTAAATCCTGGATTTCTTTTGCTTTCATAATATGTCTGTTTTAGGAAAACCCTTATTAAATATTTGGGTTAAGGTTTGGTTTGGTATAAAAACAAATAAGCTATGTAATTTAGGTAAATCACATAGCTTATTAAAATTATTTTACTCTTTCGGAATAAGATCCGTCTCTTGTATCTACTTTGATCATGATGTCCTGCTCGACAAATAATGGGACCATCACAATTGCACCTGTTTCTAAAGTTGCAGGTTTTTGTGCATTTGTTGCGGTGTCACCTTTTATGCCTGGTTCGGTATAGGTGATCATCAATTCTACAAAAGGAGGAAGTTCAACAGAAATGGGAGTTTCAGTTTCGGCATGAACCAGTATATCTACGGTTTGGCCTTCCTTTAGGAGTTTTGGTCTTTCGATGAGTTTTTCTTGGATGGAGATTTGTTCGAAATTTTCTGTGTCCATGAAATTGTAACCCAAATCATCTTGGTAAATGAACTGGTGTGGTCTTTTTTCAACCCGTGCAGTGATTACCTTTTCACCTGCTGTGTAAGTTTTGTCCAAAACTTTCCCTGAGGTAAGGCTTTTCATTTTGGTTCTTACAAAAGCGCCTCCTTTTCCGGGTTTGACATGTTGGAAATCCACTATCGTAAAGATGTCGTTATTTATTTCCAGACATAATCCTGTTTTGAAATCTGCAGTACTTGCCATTATTATATTTTGGTTTTATGTTATTTGTTATTTTGGGTCATAGCCCCATTTCAGGTAAATCGATCCCCAGGTGAATCCTCCTCCAAATGCAGCCAAGATAATATTGTCTCCTTTTTTCATTCTAGATTCGTAATCCCACAGACACAAGGGGAGGGTGCCTGCAGTGGTATTTCCGTATTTTTCAATATTGAGCATGACTTTGTCGGGACCGATTCCCATCCTATTGGCTGTGGCATCAATGATCCGCTTATTGGCTTGATGCGGTACGAGCCATGAAACATCAGCTGCTGTGAGGTTATTCCGCTCCATGATTTCAGCGCTGACTTCAGCCATATTTGTTACTGCAAATTTGAAAACAGATGCGCCTTCTTGAAATGCATAATGTTCACGGGCAGCAAGGGTCTCCATTGTAGCAGGCTTCCGGCTTCCTCCGGCTTTCATGTGAAGGTAAGGAGCTCCCGAGCCATCTGAGTGCAAAAGTGAATCCATGATTCCAACTTCTTCAGAGGTAGGTTCCAATAAGACTGCACCGCCGCCATCACCAAAAATGATGCAGGTCGCACGGTCTTGGTAATCAATGATAGAAGACATTTTATCCGCACCGATGATGATCACTTTTTTGTGCATTCCGGTTTCGATAAATTGGCTTCCAATGGTCAAAGCATATAAAAATCCTGAGCAAGCAGCAGAGATGTCAAAACTGTAGCTATTTACTGCTCCTACTCCATCAGCTATGATATTGGCGGTAGCTGGAAATGGCATATCGGGAGTCACAGTGGCGCAGATAATCAGGTCGATGTCCTCAGGATTTGTGTTTGTCTTTTCCAATAATCCTTTGACAGCATGTATCCCAATGACAGAAGTCCCTTTATCTTCACCTTTAAGGATTCTTCGCTCCTTAATTCCTGTTCGGGTTAGAATCCATTCATCATTTGTGTCGACCATGGTTTCTAGTTCACGGTTGGTCAATATGTAATCCGGTACCCAACCTTGTACTCCCGTGATGACTGCTCTGGTTTTTTTCATTCAACTTATGTTTGAAGCCCTAAGGTAGGTGGAATTATCCTAAGATATGAGGCTTTGTGTGGTTTTGGATTTTGATCTTGAGACTACGATGAAATTATAACCAAGGTGACAAAATTATCTAAAATGTGCTTTTCCACCAAAAGTTTTTGGTATTAGAATGGTAGTATAGGTTAATACAGCCTTCAGGGGTTTATCCACAGGATATATGGAAAATAAAAATCCATCCCGAATAGCTTCAGGATGGATTTATCAAAAGGACTTTGTAAATGTCGATTATGCAAGAACTTCTTTTTCCATGATAACCTGTCCTTTGTAGTACAGTTTGCCATCAAGCCAGAATGCTCTGTGGGGTAAATGAAATTCCCCTGTAGTGGGGCATTGTGCAAGACCTGGAGCTGTCAACTTATAGTGAGTTCTTCTTTTGTCTCTTCTGGTTTTCGAAATTTTTCGTTTAGGATGTGCCATCTCTATACTATTTTAGATTAATCTTTTTTCTTTAGTTTATTTAATATTTCCCATCTGGGATCGGCTGGTTTTTCCTGTTGACTTTCCTCATCAGAATCATCTGCCTCATTTTCTTTTTCTTCCGAAAGGTAGATCAAACTTCCTTCCTCATCAAAATCATCTTCATCTGTTTCATCCAAAAAATCCGGATGGATTTTCTTCGCTGGAATGGCCAAAAGGATGAATTCGTAAATCAGCTGCGCAACGTTGATACTCGGGGTGTCCTTGGTAATCATAAAGACATCTTCACTGATTTCCTCCACCACAGGACCATATTTGAATATGACTTTCTCAGTCAATTCCAATGGATGATCAAATTCTTCCAAGCTCCTGTCGCAGGTCAAACCCAATGTCCCTATAATGTCAAAATTCACCTCCAATACGGAAACGGTTTTGTTTACATTGACAGTGACAATGATATTGGCTCCGTTGACCCAATCCTCAGCTTCGTAATATTTGAAAAACTCATTGTTGACCTCAAAACTGAAAGAATGTTTTCCATCCTTTAATCTAATGATGTCAATATCGTAGTTTTTTAAGAATTTCACGACTCCTCCTGCTATTTCAAGACCGCAAATTTAGGGAAATGCTTTAGAAAAATAAAATTTGGCGGGAAATTATTTTGGAAAGGATAAAGTATGATGGTTGAAGGAGGAGTTTTTTCATTTTCCCCAACATTATTTAATTCGCAACTAATTCATTTTCAATTAAATATTGTTTGTATATACGTAATGATACCAGTGAATTGGAATTTCAAAACAATTCACGTTAGAATTCAGACATGTCCGATACATCCGTCTTCCGACTTCGTCCCGATGGCTAT
>NZ_JAMFLG010000015.1 GCF_023502205.1 Aquiflexum sp. TKW24L
TATCTATCGACGGATTTGGGATAATTGTATTAGAAGCCTAGAAAAAAGTCAGAAATAACAATATTTTCAAAAGACTTTAATTGCAAATTAAAAAATTGGATGGTGTAGAAATAAACTCATCTAGCAAGGGCTGACAAACTTCCTCCAAGGATGGCCATAATTATGGCACAACCAAAATACAATAAGACAATAGCTATATTTTTAAATCTTTTAAATTCAAGATGACAATAGCTTTTAAAATGCTTTTCAAAAATTTTTTCAAAATATTTAGCGCTAACTCTTTCGAGGAAAATTGCTATCGGAAATACTACAAAAATGAAAATATTTGGAATCTTCACTATAATTTGAAATAATGAAAATACACTTACCAAAACAAGTGTTATCAAGATTGATGATAGGAAGGAGATCAAATACATTGGATCTAATTGAGTCTTTCCATTAAAAAGAAAGTATGCCCTAAACATAAAATTTAAATAAATTTTCATCTCACAGGCTATTCACAAATTTGTAGAGGGCTTCTGCAATAAAATTTGACCTACTTCTTTTATTCAAGTTTAGATACAAACTTCACCAAGGGTTTATGCGAAATTACATGAAAACTGAGCTTACTTCTTATACAACACATAAAACAAATCCAAACCCTTATCCGGATGATCGACAAGGAGATAATCTTCGTGGCTGATGTCGGTGACGGAAGCGCCCTGCTGTTGGTGGAGTTTGTTGCGGTTCATCCTGTTCAGGATTTCATATGGCCATCGCAATACAAAAGCCGGAAGCCTGTATTGCAGATCCAAAATATCAAATCGCATGATTTTACGGACTGAGGCCCTGTTGGCTTCATGGTAGCTCCATACTTTTTCATTGCCTCCGATTCCCAGTGAATCCACTTTATCAAAAATCCCTTTGCAAAGATCGGTCAGTTGCGTTCCGGTGTATTCCCTGATATGCCAGGGATTGCGCGAAAGGGTATGACGGATATTTGGAGTTGAAATAATTGCTTTGCCTCCGGGCTTTAACACCCGGTATATTTCCTGCAAAAAAAGTCTGTCATTCTGAATATGCTCTATGACCTGAAAGCTGACCACGGAATCATAGGTATTGTCCTTTAACCTTGAAAATGGTGGGATGACAGCCTGTTCGAACGCGGAACCAGGAAACTTCGCAGTCAGGATATCTATGACTTCCTGGATTTTATCGATCCCAAAGTAGCTGTCTACATTCTCCAACAAAACCTCCACTCCTCTTCCTTCTCCGCATCCCACCTCAAGCAGCTTTCCACCGACCAAAGGTTTGGCGGCAATGTATGCTTTGAGCAGACGCTGATGGATGGGATTGTCACTCACCAACTTATCAGAAGCGATTTCCGTTGTATAGGTAGCCATTCAAATTTTGATTAATTTGGGCAAAAATAAGGTTAATTTTTAATACAAGATGATAGGACAAAAAATCAGCAACAAATTAAAGCCAATTACAGGCCTGTTATTATTCCTCTTTTTCATTCCATTATTCACCATCGCCCAACAAACTCTCGAAAATACCAACCAAGCCTTGAGGTATTCACGGTATTCGAGGCTTTCGCTAAAAATCATCCCCATCGAAGAACCGAATAGGACTTTCCTCCTTCAGATGCCTGTCGAAAAGATTGAGGATGAGATTGAATTTGACAATTACACACTGTCTTATGGCGTGGTTTCAAGTTTCCAAGAACCCATCACTGACCAAACCATGATCAAGCTGAACCGGGAAGACCTGATCCGGGAAACCGACTATCACTATTACTTCGAAAAAAGAATCACCATTCCTGAAGGACAGCAAATGGCCATTGCTTTGCTCAAAGCAGTAGACACGCGTCAAGGAGATGAATACTTTTACCACATAGATTTGATCAGTCCTTTCATTTTCGGTCATTCCAATTTTGGGACTTACTACGAAGATAACGTTCCATTTGACCAGAACTTTTTGATCCAAAATGAACCGATTGAATTCAAAGGCAGGGGAATTGTCAATCTTCATACTTTCTTTTATCCTACCACATTTGATGTCCCGATGCCGCCAATGGAAATCAGACCTGCACCCGTCCCACGGGAGGTTAAGGTGGAATATCGGGGCAATTTCTTGGCAAATATCCCGAAAGGATTTCCCGGAATTGGTTATTATTTTATTCAGGCCGACACCAATTCCACTCAAGGGGTATTGTTGAAAACCGTCCACGACATTTTCCCAAGGGTCAAGGATTACGATGAAATGGTGGATATGGTCACGTATATTTCGACAAGGAGAGAACATGAATTGCTCAAAGAATCTCCGGACAAAAAAATCGCTTTGGACCAATATTGGTATACCCTGACCAAGGACACTGTCTCTGCCAAAAAACTGATCCGCGAATATTTTAAGCAGATTGAATTTGCCAATATCCTCTTTACAGATTTCAAAGAAGGATGGAAAACAGACCGTGGAATGGTGTATGTGGTAATGGGACCGCCTAATGAAGTTTATTTTCGTCTTGACAGCGAAACATGGTCTTACGGAACCCCTGAGTCAATTTCAAAAATAACCTTTACCTTTGCGCGGGTCAAAAATATTCTGACACCAAGTTTTTACACACTCAACAGGTCAAGGGCCTTACAGCCCGAATGGTTTAAAAGCATTACATTATGGAGAAACGCGCAGATGGATTTCTGATCAACAAAGGCGAGCAGGAAAAGGATTTTATTTTTGGTACAAGGGCGGTGATGGAAGCAATCGTTGCCCATAAGGAAATTGATAAGATTTTGATTGACAAAGAAGTCAACAATGAACTTGTCAAGGAACTCCTAAAGCTGGCAAAGGACGAGAAAATCCCGGTTGTCCGTGTCCCTGACGCCAAGCTGAACAGGATCACCAGAAAAAACCATCAGGGTGTTGTAGCCCACATGTCTTCCATTGAATATGCTTCTTTGGACAATGTGATTGAAGAATGTTTTTCAAAAGGAATTGCTCCGTTGATTTTGGTATTAGATAGAATAACGGATGTGCGAAATTTTGGTGCTATTGCCCGGACTGCTGATTGTGCCGGCGTACATGCCATCGTGATTCCTGAAAAAGGCGCCGCCCAAATCAACTCCGATGCTGTCAAAACTTCCGCCGGAGCATTGAACCACCTTCCTATTTGCAGGGTCAAAAACCTATATTATACCGTCAAAGACCTTAAAAAAATGGGTCTCCATGTCATTTCTGTCAGTGAGAAAACGGAAAGGTTGATGTATGAAGCTGATTTTTCGATTCCTACTGCTTTGATTTTAGGATCTGAAGAAGATGGAATTTCTCCCGAGCTTACTGGACTGAGCGATGAATTTGTCAAGATCCCCATGTCAGGCAATATAGGAAGTCTCAACGTCTCAGTATCAGCCGGCGTGGTGATTTATGAAGCCATCAGGCAGAGGTCAAAATAGGCGAATCGCCTATTTTGAGTCTGGATCAGCAGCAGGTTTCGCTTTTGGCTTTTCTTCCGGACTGATTTCCCCAGGTTTTTTGATTTTTTCATCGATTAGTCCCGGAAAATTCTTGATATGTAAATCTCTCTGTGGAAAAGGAATTTCAATGCCATTTTCCTTGAAAGATTTGAAAATTCCACGCATGACCTGATCCCGGATTGTTATCCAAATATCTACATCATTGACCCAAAAAAGCACCCTGAAATTGACCGAGTTGTCCCCAAAAGTTTGCAAGAAAACCTTTGGCGCAGGCAAGTTTAAGATTTCATCTGCTGCCAATTGCTCCCTGATCAATTCCGTCACCAAATCCATGTCAGAATCATAAGCAATACCAATAAGGAGTTCTACCCTTCTTGTCTTATCAGAAAGTGTCCAATTGGTCAGGTGATGAGCCAAAAGGTCACCATTTGGAATTATCACTTCAGCGCCATCCCAGTTTTTAATTTTACTGGCCCTTATCCCGATATCTTTTACCACACCTTCGACAGTGCCTACCTGAATGGTATCGCCGATCTGAATGGGTCTTTCAAATGCAAGAATAATCCCGGAGACGAGGTTATTGACGATAGTCTGCAAACCAAAACCAATACCTACAGAGAGAGCACCGAGGATAATGGTGATTTTATCTACAGGAATACCTGAGGCCGCTATCGCCATTAAAAAACCCAAAGTAAAGATAGTCAACCTAATCAGGAGAATGGACGAACCTAACCGTTTGCTTCTCTCGGCACCTTGTTGTTCATCTTTGAGAGAAGCAATATATCCGATGGTATTCGCCAAAAAAGAGGACAGGTAAATGATCAGAATAAACACTGCGATCTGCGAATAGTTAAACGATGCATTCAAAATTTGTCTTGGTTTGTCCAAAAAGTAAAATAGTGATTCAAGAAATGAATCTCTCAGATGCAGGCTTTCCAGGAAGAAATACCCCCATATCAGGATGGCGAGGTAAGTAAAAAACTTGTTAACCCTTTTTTGGATATCATAAAATGCCACTACAGATGTAAATCCTTCCCCTGTCTTTTTGCTGACCTCAATCTGGATATAAATGATTTCTTTGAGAATGATCACAAAAATTATCAAGCTCACGGCATGAAGCAAACTGATAGATCCAACAATTCCGATCATTTTTGACAAACTGAATCTTCCAAATATGTTTGCCACGAATGAAACAGCTTCAAAAATCATATAAATGGCCACCATCTTATTGAGATATGGCGGAATATTTTCCTCTTTTTGTTCTTGTAGTTTGATAATTTTCCATCCCAAGAAAATCCCAAGAATATTAAATACCAATAAATGCCATCTTTCCTGAAAGGCCACTTGCCAATAAAGGTTGCTTAAAACACTGATGAAAAAAAGGAAATAAACCACCATCCAAAGCCTAAAGGCTTTTGAGGAAAGCCGATTTTTAATGAGAATCGTGGAGATGGTGACCAGAATAAATAGAAGCAGCGACAAAAAAACAGCTGGCGGATAGGGATAGAAAAATGGGGAAAGGGCGATTATTACCACCAAAGACGAGAGAAAAGGATGCCGGTGAAGGTATTTTAATCGGCCAAAAATAATCGCTGCAAATTCTTTTTCTACACGGATTTTTTTTATGTTTTGGCGGATATAATAGTGAAGCAAAAAAACCAGTCCTATTAGGAAAAAAGTCCTGGGAATATTTCTCGCCAGATAATTTCCTATAAACCACCAGTTGATCCGAAGAGCCTCATTAAAAACATCCAATAAGCGATTGGCATTTGGGAAATCCTTTGGTTCCCAAATAAAATTGTTTTCTTTATCAAATAGCGTTCGCTCCAATTGGATGCGGGCTTGTCTCAAATCCTCCACCCTCAAATCAATGTCATTCAAAATAGTGGAGACCCTTGTTTGAAAGACTGCGGTCAATATTCTTTGGGTGTTGAGTGCGCTATCGGTGTCATGGACTTTTGACTTCAAAGATTTAATGGAAACCTGGTATTCAACCAGCATGGTGGTATCTCTGAAGCTATATTTCAATAAATCATCATTTTGAATACTGTCCATTTTTTCTTTGAGAACCACCAATTCATCGATTCTGGTATAAATCAGAAGATCCACATCCTTAATTCTCCTATCGGTATAAGCCAAGACATTTTCCAAGGCGGTAAGGTACCGGAGGTTGATTATAGTATTCGCCGGAGAAAGTGTTTCCGTAATTCTATTCAAAATTCTTTGAGCATCAGGTATCACCTGCATGATTTGAACAGTATCAAGTCCTTTTTTCAATACCTGATTCATGCTGTTGAGTGCAATGGTATAAGCTTGCACCTTTTTGATACTTCCTTCCAAAGAAGGCCTCGTCTCTGTAACAGGCTCTTTCAATTGCTCTTCCACGTCCAGCTGCATCAAACTGTCTATAGAACCTATCACAGGAATATCCTGCGCTTTGCCTGAAAAGCAGACTAAAAAGGAAAAAAGAAGAAGAAAAATAATTCTACTGTTGTTCATGGGTGCAATTTTTTCATTCTAAATGTAAGGAGATTAGGCATTTCAGCCAAAATGTTATCGCCCATCCATATTTAAATTTTAAGGTATTCCACCAAAAGCAAGAAACACCTTAATTTAACAAATCACGTCATAATGACTGAATAAAAAGGGGAATAAGGAAATTAAGCGTCAAAATGGCTTGAATTATCAATTGGTACAAAATTTAATTAGGATGATGTTGTAGAAGATTACGAATTTAACTTAAACTTCACTACTATGAAACTTGTAAAACACAACCAACTTGATCCGGCTTATCCGGCTACATTCAGCACGCTTTTGGATAGATTCTTCAACGACTCCATTGGCCAAAACCTCAAGCAATTCACTCCAGCAGTGGATATTGTAGAGGATGAAAGCAAATATGAATTGCATGTTTCTGTTCCAGGAATGAAAAAATCTGACTTCAACCTTGACTTGACAGAAGGACGGCTTACTATCTCAGGTGAAAGGAAATTTGAAGAAAAGAAAGAAGGAAAAAATTACCATTCCCTCGAAACACACTTCGGTTCATTCAGCAGGTCATTTTATTTGCCGGAAGATGTCAATTCTGACAGCATAGAGGCTGTTTATGAAGACGGACTACTCAAAATTAATTTGCCCAAAGCTGAGAAAAAAGTCAATAAAGCAAAAATTGAAGTAAAATAAGGCAAGTGGGGAAACCCACTTCCTATTTTTTTGTTGTACTGATGTGGAAGACTTCCATTTTTACAGCATTCTGTTAATCCTTGTTAATTACTTAATTGAATTCAAAAAATAAGCTTGGTATTTGATAACAGGACAATGTAAATTTCGTGTACAAATCAGAACTTAAACAGTATAAAAATGAATAAAAAGCAGTTTTTCCTGGGAATTATCTTGGCTTCCCTCATCGGTGGAGTGATTGCCCTTGCAGGGGCAAGCTACCTATTCAGACCAAATTCAGTCTCCAATTTCACAGACAAACAGAATACCAGTTTGGTCAATATGTTATCTGATGAAAAATTCAATGTTCCTGACGGGATCAATTTTGTCGCCTCGGCAGCAGCAGTTACCCCGGCAGTGGTCCACGTGAAAAGCAGCGTGTCTATTACTCAAAGCCAAAGGGGAAGTGATCCCTTTGAGGAGTTCTTTGGATTCAGAAATCCTGAAAGAGAAATGCAGCCAAGAGAAGCGATGAGCTCCGGTTCGGGCGTAATCATATCCGAAGACGGCTATATCGTGACCAATAACCACGTGATCGAAAATGCCACAAAAGTTGATATTTCCTTGGAAGACAATACAAGATATACTGCACGGGTGATCGGAACAGACCCTACTACGGATTTAGCCTTATTAAAAATAGAGGCAAAAGGTTTGCGTTTTGTGAAGTTTGGAGATTCTGACAAGATGAGAGTAGGTGAATGGGTCTTGGCAGTAGGAAATCCTTTTGACTTGACCTCCACAGTAACTGCAGGTATCATCAGTGCCAAAGCGAGAAATATTGGCATATTAAGAAACTTGGAAAACAACCTTCAAATTGAGTCATTCCTTCAGACTGATGCGGTAGTCAATCGTGGCAATTCAGGAGGAGCTTTAGTGAATTTAGCAGGGGAATTGATCGGAATAAATACAGCCATTGCCTCTGATAATAGGTCAGGAACGTTTACAGGATATGCCTTCGCAGTTCCAAGTTCTATCGTCAAAAAAGTAATGGATGACCTTTTGGAATATGGCGCGGTACAAAGAGGCTTATTAGGTGTGAGTATTCAGGATGTTTCGCCTGAACTAGAGGATAGGATTTCTGAGAAATTATTCACTTCTAGGGGTGTATATGTAGCAGGTGTCAATGCAGGAAGCGGTGGTGAAGAAGCTGGATTAAAAACTGGGGATGTCATCATAGGCATCGATGGGGTAGAGACGAATAATGTAGCCAAACTACAGGAAATGGTTGCAAGAAAGCGCCCAGGAGACAAAGTAGAGGTCAAATACCTGAGAAAAGGTAAAGAAGCGAAAGCTACAGCTACGTTGAAAAACCTTTCGGGAGACACCAACATTGTAAAAGTTGTCCCTCCAAAAATCGTAAGCTTTAATGGAGTCGTCTTTGAAGATGTAAAATCGGAAATGAAACAAAGGCTCAAGATTGAGGGTGGAGCAGGTATAGTTTCAGTAAATGACGAAACTTGGAAAGAGTCAGGCGCCAAAGCAGGCTTCATTATCACCTCGGTGATTGGTTCAGGGGGCAGGTACAAAATTTCTAGTTCCGACCAATTAGTTGAAGTCTTGAAAGACAATATCGGAGAGGAAATTGTGATCCTAGGTTTATACCCGAATGGTCAGGAATACTATTTTGAGATAAAAGTAGAGTAAGGTTAAATGTCGATTTGATTGCCAAAGCCGGTCTGAAATTCAGATCGGCTTTTATTTTGCCTAAAGGCACCAAAATGCCATCGTAGGAAGTCTTAGGATAAATTTTTGAATCCAAAAAAAGGTAATGTGGTCAAATAAGAGCCCAACTATCTAAGGGAAAAAAATCAATCACAGACAGTGATTTCGGTGGTCAGGTTTCCTTCACCATATACCGGAAGTTTGGGACTGATGTAATGGATTCCCAGTCCTAGTCCTCTTACAATAAACAATATCCCGATGAACATCGCAAAATAAGGCAACGCATTGGTCAATTTGGTTCGGATAGAAAGGGAAAGAATCTTACCCGAAATCATGACCATTACTAACATCGGAGTAGTTCCCAATCCAAAAAAGAACATGTACATCGCACCTTCAATCGGACTCTGAAGCGCAAGTGAAGCAATCAAGGCAATGTAGACCATCCCACAAGGCAACAATCCGTTCAACAATCCTGATGCAAAAAAAGCGGGTGTTCCTCCTTTTTTAAGAAAATATCCTAATGTGGATTTCAATTTATTTACCCCACCGTATAATCCGGATTGGGTAATGAGCCTTTCGGAGCTTTTATAAAAAAATGCCATCAGCAAAATAAGTGCACCCATCACAATGGAAATCCATTGCTGTATGCCAGCCAAAGCGAGTGAAAAACCCACTAAACCTATCAAGGCACCTAACATGGAATAAGTGACTGTACGGCCTAAATTATAAATGATTTTATTGCGGAGAAATCGGGAATTGTCTTTGGCGGATACCGCCAAAGCAATGGGTCCACACATGCCTAGGCAGTGAAAAGAACCCAAAAATCCCAATAAAAACGCTGTCCAGATCATTTAAATATTGATTTTTTCTTCGTGAAAATAATCCACTCCATTTTCTGACCAAGTGAGTTTTAATTTCCAATAACCAGCTTTCAGGCTTTTCAAATCAAAAGCATTTGAATTTGTTGATGAAACATCAAAGTCAATTTTTTGATCCAACCTTGCGTCTGAAGGTCTGAAAAGATGCATGGTGCCTTTGGAACCGACAGGAAGGTGCAGATCCACTTTTTTGAGTTGGGTGTCATAGACTAATACTTTGTAATCAAGCGAATTGGCATTGATCATCTTTTCTATCTGCTCCTGGTATTTGATTTCCTCTTCGTAATAATTTTGGGTGACAAGATGAAGGTCATCCTGCTTCACGCAGATCGTCACCAAACCCACCATCAAGCTGATGAAGACTATTAATGTGATTACTATTCCTTTTCCCCAGTCCATTTTTTTGGTTATTTGATTAATTGATTATTTGGTTAATTGGTTAATGGTTATTTGGTTAACTGTTTAACTGACAACTGAACACTAAACTGATCACTGATTACTGCAAACTGATCACTGATTACTGCAAACTGATCACTGACTACTGAAAACCGGCCCGACAAAGCTTGTACTGATCCGATCGATGACTTCCCCGTTTTGCATCAGCAGCAAAGTAACATCTTCCTGATTGACTAGCATGTCCTTTTGGTCTTTTACCAAAAAGAACCTGCCATCAAATTTTGCCTGACCATTTAAGGTCCAATTCTGATCACCCACCACTTCCACAGTATATTTTTCATTTTCTGACACCAAGGCCACTTGCTGTGCATCAAATGTTTTATTGATGAAGCTAACTTCGTAAAGATTACTTATCTGACCGGTATCCCTAGCTTGATAAGTCATTCCTCTAAATCTCGTAACCGTAGCAGCCAAATCTTCCCTTGTTGCTATCAATGCGATAAATGCACCTATCAGAACGACTAACATCGCTGAATAAGCCTTAACCCGCGGGGTAATCAGCTTTTGGGTGCGGTGCATGACGCTATTGTCAGAAGCATATCGGATCAACCCTTCGGGTCTATTTACTTTGACCATCACTTCATCACAGACGTCTATGCAGGCGGTACAATTGACACATTCCATCTGCACACCATTACGAATATCAATCCCGGTAGGGCAAACCTGAACACATAGTCCACAATCTATACAGTCTCCTTTTGGCGGTTCTTCTATTTTATTTTTTCGGATCATTCCTCTTGGTTCGCCCCTGACATGGTCATAAGTGACATTGATCGAATTAGCATCCAGTAACACACCCTGCAACCTGCCATAAGGGCATACCACAATACAGGCTTGCTCCCGAAACCAAGCAAACACAAACAAGAATACTCCTGTAAATGCCATTAACCCAATAAAACCGGACATGTGCGCTGAGGGTGGCTGACTGACAATCTCCATTACTTGGTCCACCCCTATCAGGTAGGCCATCACCAAATGTGAAATCAAAAGAGAGATCACAACGAAAATGATCATCTTTAAACTTTTCTTCCAAATTTTCTCTCCAGTCCAAGGCATATCATTGAGCTTCCTTTGCTGATTGGCATCACCTTCTATGGCATATTCAATTTTTCGAAAAACCATTTCCAAAAATAAAGTCTGAGGACATGCCCATCCACAAAAAATTCTACCGAATACAGCCGTGAAGAGTATGATGAAGACAAAGAATATCAGTAACAAGAAAATAAGTAAATGCGTATCCTGTGGCCAAAATGCAGCACCAAAGATGATAAACTTTCTTTCGAAGATGTTAAAAAGCATGTAAGGCCTTCCTCCAACTTTAATAAAAGGACCTACAAATAAAATTGCCAATAGAACCCATGAAAGATAAGTCCTCCACCTGTAAAATTTACCTGATACTTTTTTTGGATAAATCCAGTTTCGTTTTCCTTCTGAACTGACAGTGCCCAAAGAATCTCTAAAATGTTCTGGATCTAAATTTGGATTAATCTTACTCATAACTCTTTGAATTGAAAATAAAATTACCCTTGTTTTGCTTAGGTAATTTTAACCCCTGAGAAGAATATCCTCTCAGGGGAAATTTTTATTTTGCTTCAGCTACTGCCTCTACTTTTACAGGAACAGCTACTGAATCAGGTTTAGCTGTTTCTGCTGGCCCTGCAGGCACATACCTATCTCCTTCCGCTTCCTTTGGATTGGCCGGAGTAGTTCCCTGCAGCGTCTTGACAAAGCTGGATACTTGCTGCATTTGTTCAGGACTCAACTGGTCTTGCCATGGTATCATGCCTTTTTCGGGCACACCATATTTGATTACTTTGAAGATGTCATTGATAGATCCACCGTGCTTCCAGTATTCATCTGTAAGGTTTGATCCTACGCCACCACCGCCATCTTGTGCGTGACATGCGACGCAGTTGGCACTGTAGATGCTCTGACCTGCCGCAATGGCTACAGGGGATTCGTCGAATACAACCGAAGTTTCATCAATGCTGCTCACAGCAAGTGCTTTATATTGCTCTATCTGGATAGCAGCAATCCTGTGTTCCTCAGCATATTCTTCCAGTTGGGTTTGGCCCAATCCGAGAACAGTATAGTAAGTGAAATAAATCACAGCAAAGCCTATGGTCAAAAAGAAAACATTTGCCAACCAAGGTGGCATTTTGTTATCCAGTTCTACAATTCCATCATAACTATGGTCCATCATGAGGGCTTTTTCTTCTTTACCTCCAACCGGCCTCATTTTTCCGGTGATGTATTTGAGCTTGAATTCATCCCACCATGAAGGCTGACTTGCTATTTCGGGGTTTTCTTTTCTAAATACCGCAGACATGAATGTCATCAGGTAAATCAATAAGACCAGCAACAATACAATTACACTAAGCACTATTCCGAGGATTACCAAAAGGGTAAGCTGGGTGCTGTCCATGCTTTGAAGATTGGCAAACCATGACGATTCGCTCGCTTGGGCGAAAGTGGGAAGTGCTGAAAACATCCCAAGCAATAGAAGTAATGAGGATTTAAACTTTTTCATAACCGTCTATATTTTGTGGTTCATCATTGAATGGCATCTCTTTCATGTGGTCAACATATTTTTTGTCAACATTGATCACCCAAATAAACATCCCGATAAAGAAGGTCACGAAGATCAATAAAGAGATGATGGGGTAGATTTCTATGTTCTCAATTGAACTTAATAATTCTTTTTTCATAAGTTCTAAAATTTATGGATTTGAAGCTGTAGTTTTTTTGATATCAGTGCCAAGGCGCTGTAAATAAGCGATCAAGGCCACCATTTCAGATTCAGGCATAACCTCTACGCCCGCTGTCTTTAAGTTGGCAGCTATCTTATTAGCTTGCAAAGTCAGGTCTGCATTGGCTTGCTGATCGTATCCTTCGGAATAGGGAACCCCTAATTTTTGTAAGGTTCTGATTTTTGCCGGAACATCAGCATGGTCCATGATATTGGTAGCCAACCATGGATAAGGCGGCATCAGCGATCCCGGTGACATCGAGGTAGGGTCTACCATGTGGTGATAATGCCAGCTATCTGGATATTTGCCTCCTTCTCTATGCAAATCGGGACCTGTACGCTTGGAGCCCCAAAGGAACGGCCTATCATAAACAAATTCACCTGCTTTGGAATATTCCCCATAACGCTCAGTCTCTGATCGGAATGGCCGGATCATCTGTGAGTGACATCCCACACAGCCATGAGAGATATAGAGGTCTCTTCCCTGAAGTTCAAGCGGAGTATAAGGCGTGACACTTGAGATAGTAGGCACATTTGATTTTACCAAAATGGTCGGAATAATTTCAATCGCTCCACCAATCAATATGGCTATGGTAGCTAATACAGTGAAGAACACGGGTTTCCTCTCCCATGCCCTGTGCCAGAATTCACCTTCTACAGGCACATGAGGTTTCAAAGCAGGAGCCTCATCAGCTTCGTATGCCATGAATGTACCTTGTTGTGCCGTTTTGATCATATTGTACACCAACAAGAATGCTCCTGATAGATACAATAATCCCCCAAAAGCCCTTAACATATACATTGGCTTGATCTGGATGACCGTCTCTAGGAAGTTTGGATAAGCTAACCTTCCAGCCTCGGTAAATTCTTTCCACATCAATGACTGGGTCAAAGCCGCAACATACATTGGCAATGCATAAAAAATAATACCTATCGTCCCCAACCAGAAGTGGGTTGTAGCAAGTTTTGTTGAGTAAAGGTTAGTCTTCCACATTTTTGGCCATAACCAATAGAGCATAGCAAAAGTAAAGAAGCCGTTCCAACCCAGACCTCCGATGTGTACGTGTGCGACAATCCAGTCAGTGTAGTGGGCTATGGCATTTACATTTTTCAATGAAAGCAAAGGCCCTTCGAAAGTGGACATACCGTAAGCCGTCACAGCAACGACCATGAATTTCAAGACCGGGTCAACCCTTACTTTATCCCAAGCACCTCTCAGCGTCAAAAGACCATTGACCATACCTCCCCATGAAGGGGCAAGCAACATGATGGAGAAAACCGTACCTAATACCTGAGCCCATTCAGGCAAAGCGGTATATAACAAATGGTGAGGTCCAGCCCAGATGTATAAGAAAATCAAGGACCAAAAGTGAACAATAGAAAGCTTGTAAGAATAAACCGGCCTATTGGCGGCTTTAGGCAAATAGTAATACATCAATCCCAAGAAGGGTGTGGTAAGGAAGAATGCAACGGCATTGTGACCGTACCACCACTGAACCAAAGCATCCTGAACACCTGCATAAGCCGAGTAGCTTTTAAATAACGAAACCGGTAAGGCGAGAGAATTGAAGATATGAAGAACAGCAACGGTCACGAAAGATGCCATATAGAACCAAATGGCAACATACATATGCTTTTCTCTTCTTTTGATCAAGGCGCCAATCATATTGGCTCCAAATGCTACCCAAACAACAGCTATCAAAATATCAATCGGCCATTCCAACTCTGCATATTCCTTAGAGGAAGTCAAGCCCAATGGAAGGGTGATGACCGCCAAAACGATGATCAATTGCCAACCCCAAAAGTGGAACCAACTAAGGGCTTTGCTCCACATGGGTGTTTTCAATAGTCTTGGCATAGAGTAATAAATCCCTGCGAAAATCGCATTGCCCACAAAGGCAAAAATCACTGCATTGGTATGAAGCGGTCTGATTCTGCCAAAGGTGGTGTAGGGATTTCCCAAATTGGCCTCGGGCAAAAACAGCTGGGTAGCTGCTAAGACTCCGACCAGCATTCCGATGAGTCCCCATGCTATGGTGGCGACGCCGAAGTACTTTACGATCTTGTTGTCGTAACTGAACTGTTCAAGTGTTGTTCCTGACATACTTACTTAGATTTTATTGATGTTGATTGTTCTTTTTTATCTTTAATTTTTGGTTCATTTTCAAATAGGATCCGGATGGCCGGTGTATGGCTGTCATCAAACTGCCCTCCTTTCATGGCCCTGAAAAACAGGAAAAGAAAAGATCCAGCGAGAATGAGACTGATTGCGATCAATAGAAATATGACTTCCATGGTTACCAGATTTTGTCTTTTAAGCCTCTTTTATATGCAAGGTAATTGGTGGTCAGCGTGGTAAACACCACAACTGAAATACTGCTAATCGGCATCAGGATGGCGCAGAATACCGGACTTACCAAGCCCTGTACTGCGAAATACACCCCGACTATATTGTAGGTAAAACTCAACCCAAAACTGGCTTTGATTATTTTTCTGCTGGTTTTTGTAAAATCCAAAAAAGCAGGAAGCTTCTGGATCATCGACGCATCCATGATCGCATCAGAGGCAGGTGAGAAATTGGTAATTTTATCAGTCAAGGCAATCCCGACCTGACTTTCCCGCAGAGCTCCAGCATCATTGAGACCATCTCCGATCATGAGGGTATGGGCACCGTTATCGTTTAGGTTTTTGATATAGGCGAGCTTGTCGCTTGGACCTTGATTGAAATTCATCAGAATATGATTTCCAAAAACCTTGGTCAGATTTACCCGCTCATGGTCTTGATCTCCTGAAAGAAAATGAACAGGTATCTTTTCCTTGATAGCAGCAACCACATTTTCAATTCCTTTGCGAAGCCCGCTTTGGATGAAAAAATATCCCAATAAGGTACCCTCAACAGCCAAAAATACATGGTTCCCACCTTCCTGCAATCCTTCTTTCTTTGCTCCCACAAAATCCGCTGAACCCAATCTTATTTCTTGTGATTTGTAAATCGTCCTAAGGCCTTTTCCAGAGATCTCCTCCACTTCTTCTAGTTTGATTCCTTTGACACCATCTAGCCAGGAATTGACTCGGTTGCTGAGTGCATGAGTAGATTGACTTACCAAGGATTTGATGATGGATTTTGATTCTGCGGAAAGAGGCTCTCCGAAATATTTCACTGATGCTTCCGCTGTAGAAGTCAAGGTTCCTGTTTTATCAAAAACCACTGTATCGACTTTGGCTAGCTTCTCGATGACATGAGAATTTTTGAGAAAGAATTTTCCTTGGCCAAACACCCGTAGCGTATTGCCAAGAGTAAAAGGAGTCGACATGGCCAACGCACATGGGCATGTAATGATCAATACCGAAGTAAATGCCAATACACCCATGGAAAGCTGTCCTGAGAATCCCCAAAACAACAAAGCGCCAAGTGCTATAGCCAATACTGTAAAGGTGAACTTTGCAGAAATCCTGTTTGCCAAAGATTCAAGACTGTTTACTTTTTCTTTTTCGAAAGAGTCGTTATTCCACAAATCTGTCAAGTATCCCTGAGAAGGGGATTTTTGGACAGTCAAGATCAATGCTTTCCCCTTCTGTCGCCCACCTGCATAGATCAGTTCCCCTTTTCTTTTGGCCACAGGAACTTCCTCTCCCGTGACAAAACTATAATCGACAAAAGCTTCTCCTTCTATCAATATGCTGTCTGCCGGAATCAATTCCTCATTTCTGACTTTGATAATGTCGCCGACATTCAACTTGATCAGAGGAATGACTTCTTCCTCATCCCTTACCAATTTGGTGACTGCAACAGGAAAATAAGATTTGTAATCCCTGTCGAAGGAAAGCGTATCGTAAGTTTTCTGTTGGTAATATTTACCGATCAAAAGAAAGAAAAGCAAACCTCCCAAGGTGTCCATGTAGCCTTCATTTTCCAAAATAAAAATATCGAATAAGCTATAGGTAAATAAGGTGACAATCCCGATGGCGATAGGCACATCCATATTGACAGCCTTGTTGCGGATCGAAAGCCATGCTGAGCGATAATAATCTGTGGCGGCGTAAAAAAATACCGGCAAGGAAAGCATGACATTGAGGTAATTGAAAGTCTTTTTGAAACCTGCCCCAAGGAGTTCAGCTTCCGCAAAATACTCGGGCAAACTGAAGAGCATCATATTGCCAAAGCAAAATCCTGCTACTGCAAGTTTGTAAATCAATTTTTTATCAGTGACAGGTACTATCTTTTTGTCAACATCTGCTAGGTTGATCGTAGGTTCATATCCGATTCTGGAAAGGAGCCTGACCAATTCTTTGAGGTTGATTTTGTCCTGCAGGTATTTGACCTGAACTTTCTTTTTGAGGAAGTCTACCCTACCAGAAATAATGCCTGAGTGAAGTTTATGGAGATTTTCAAGAAGCCAAATGCAAGAAGCACAGTGGATCAAGGGAATAGAAAAAGTGATATGGGTTTCCTCATTGTTTTGGAAATCGACCAGCTTCCTGACAATGTCCATGTCATTTAGGTAATCAAAACGGTTTTCCCTACCAGAAACCGATCTTTGGCTCAACCCTGGCTTGTCGGCTATTTCATAATAAGTACAAAGGTTACTTTCGCTCAGGACTTCAAATACCAGTTTACAGCCAGTGCAGCAAAAATTCTTTTCTCCGATATGGAGAATCTCATCTTTGCATTCTTCTCCGCAGTGGTAGCAGATGGAAATTTCCCGACTGATGGATGTTTTAATCTGATTTGACATTTGGTACAATTTAGCTAGATAAACCCCTTAAAAACAAGATAATAATCATCTAATTTAACGATTTAAAAGGCTAAATAAAACGACAGTCGATCATACCACATGCCTCCTTTGTAAAAATGGAAAAGGACCTTTGCTAAGTCTGCCTGGTAATTTTTCGTAGTCACAAGAAGTGTACATTCGTGCTTGACTGCATAGGACCAAAAGTCTCCGATCCTATTAAAATTAAATTTGATAAACGAAGTTTCGGCAGTCGAACTAGTCACCAATTGGACGAGTTCCTGTTCTTCTTTCATTTTTGACTTGGGAATAAAGCTGGGTGAAATGATGGTTGCCTTGCTATTTTTGATGATATCCTGAAAAAGCTCAATGAAATTCCTGATTAATCGGGCTGAAGCAGGCGTGCCGTCATAATGGAAAAGCAGTTTCTCGGTTGACATTTCTCTATCAAACAATAAGACCGGTGTAGCGCAGGGTTCATTTTCCATTGGCCTCGGTTTTTCCAATCCATGTAGCCAATCAAGAACTTCGGGTAGGTGGGCAGTTAATAATGCGGCTGACTGCTCCGGATTGCACATCAAACTCTTCCCTCCATTTGTAAGGTTGGCAGGAAAACCCGTTGGTAACCTGTCACAATAATGCGTCTTGATTATTTCCTCTGGAACCGCAAAATTTACCGAAATGTCAACTTTAGCTACCATAACATTTGAATACATAGCTACAAATCTATAGTAAGGGTCGATTTCATTGGGTGACAAAAGGTAGGTTTAAACATGATTAAAGTCATGTTTTGTGGAAATGGCCAATATTTGGAATAAATGGATTGGTGAAAAATCAAGATGCTTTTAAGTCCGTTTTTTTTTCAATAAATTGATATCCAACCATTTCAATTTAAACCAACCTTATTTTCATTGGATGATTGTAATCTAGAACTGATTTCTGCAAATTATGATCTCAAAGATTTATTTATGAAACATTTCCTTATTCTTCCATTACTGCTGATTTCCGCGGGCCTTTTTGCGCAATCCATTGCACTATTTGATGGAAAATCACTAGACGGCTGGCACATGGATGTCCCTGATCTGGAAAAAGACAGTAGCAATAGAATTCCATTTATTGTTAGAAATGGATTGCTCGTAAGCCTGGGAACTCCAAACGGGCATTTGCTTACCGACAAGGAATATGAGAATTACAGCTTGGAGGTGGAATACAGGTTTGCAGGTGAACCGGGGAATTGTGGGGTTTTGGTCCATGCCTCAGGCTCGAGAAATTTGTACAAGATGTTTCCAAAATCTATCGAAGTGCAAATGATGCATGAGAACGCAGGTGATTTCTGGTGCATCGTGGAAGATATCCAAGTTCCGGACATGGAAGCCCGCCGTGGCCCTAAGGGAAACTGGGGCATTACTGAAGGGAAAGGAAGACGGATTCTCAACCTGACTGATAACTCCGAAAAGCCAATAGGCGAATGGAACAAAATGACAATCGAATGTAAGGCAGACACCATCAGTGTATGGCTCAATGGAGACCTTGTCAACCATGGTTTTGGTGCTACCGCCACCAAAGGGAAAATCGCCCTACAGGCAGAGGGCGCGGAGGTGGAGTTTAGAAAGGTGGAGTTGACTCCTTTGAAATAAATAAACAGACCATTCAAAACAAAGCCGTCACCTGCATCCGGCCAATATGCACCAAACGGTCCAGTCCTTCTGAATTCCTTCCCTCGTAGACCATATTCATTTGTAGCCCCTCTCCTATTTTTTGCAGCCAATTGAGCGTCCAGGTCAGGTTGTTGCCGGGAGTTAATGCCTGAAGCATCTCGTATCCTGCGGGTGAATTTGGCAAGCCATTGTATTCTATGAAAGTGTATTTGAAATTGGCATTGATGGTCGTTTTGATAGCCTTTGCAAAACGGAAATCCAATCCCATTTGATGGATATTGGAACGCTCATTAATTTCTTGGTTGGCAAGATTTTGTTTGTCAATATAATGATACATCAAAGTAGACCGGAACAAGCTGCTTGGTTGCCACGCAAGTTCAGGTCCGATTCCATATTGTTCGATAAAATAATTTCTGTTACTGAGAAAATCCGAATTGGCGATTCTTTTTCCTGTCTGACCCAAAATCCTGAAGTTCAAAACTGGGCTGAAATTATACCTTGTATTCAGCCTCCAATCCTTTTGGATCAAGTCATCAAATCCACCTGATAGCAACTGTTTGTTTTGACTGTCAAATAGTGAAAGATCAAAACCATACTTTGCCGAGGAACGATTGAAGAAAAATGAGGACCGGATCACCTGCCTTACTGAAATCAGATCCTCAGCTGCAAATCCACCGACAAAGGGATTGACCCGGCCCCAAAACTCATTGGAAGTAATTTTCTTTTCAATACTCAGACTAGTCGTATTTGAAAACTTATATAAGAATTGCAACGCTCCGCCTGCTGAACTCCAATTGTCAGGAAACTTTGCATTAAGCCTATAATTGAAAATCGTCGTGTAAGCCTGCACAAAATCAGTTGTCGGTATAAAGACTTTGATGAAGTTTTTTTCTTCGGGATTGATCGCTATGTAGAATTCATTTAGCTGTTGGATCCCATCATTGTTGTCATCCCTCCAAGCATGTGTTCCCTCCCCTGTGGGAACAGGAAGGAAAACAAATTCCCTTCTAAACTCCCGTCCATTTCCAAGGGCATAACTGAGTTCATTTCTTACATTGCCTTTGGCCAAAGTGCCAAGGTAGTCGACTTTGCCGAGGACAGTGCTTTCATTTTCTTGATCCACCCTGAGAAATTCCAATTCCCGGTAAGTAAATGTGGCAGTCAGGTCATGCGCTCCAAATCTCCTTTTCAGTCCAAACATGGTCTGAAATGCTTCTGTATCTGGGGTAATCACGCCATTGACCGGAAACTTATCCTCACGAATCGAGGCATTGACGAAGAATGAATATGCCAGGGTATCGTTTGATTTGAGGTAAACAAGGTGTTCCAAGAAATTCATCGCCGTGCTCACTATGGAATCCTTTTCGATATCGCGGACAGCATTACGATCCAACATGATTCGATATCCTGGAACCAAAACTTTGGAGCGGTATTGGAAATCACCCGTGTATCGAAGCCAATCCGAATTGAGGTCCCTTACATTGGAATTCAAAAGGAAGAAACTGTTTTTGAAATAAAAACGCTTCCCGATCTGCTGATCCCATTTGGCAAGGTGCTGGGTTCCATCCAAAATCTGACCCCGATTTCTGAGGTTGAACCTATAGCTGAAGGAATTTTGAATGTCTTTATTCAATTCAATCTGGGTATTGAAAATCCGCTCATGTCCTACCTCTATTGCATCTTCGGGATCTAAACTCCAGTCCCTGTCAAATTCAATATACCGCAACCGGTCTATAAAACTGAAATATGCGGAGTTGTATTCATATTCTGCTAAGGCTCTGAATTTGTAATCCTTGAATAAATTTAACATCCGGTTTTCAGATATAATCCCTGATTTGACACCAAATCCCCTATTGGTCTCACTGTCAATATCAGAAAAGAGATTTTGGTCGGAATTTGAAAAGGCCACTTCTGTATAAACCTGCTCGTACTGATTCAATTTTACCCTTGTTCCTGTGGTAAACATTTGTTTTTTATTGGGTGCAGGTAGTTGGGATAAATTGGAATAATTACCTTGAGATACCCCATTCAATTTAGGAACAAATCCAAAAACAGGTCCATTTGATAACTGACTTTGCCTGATGTAATCGCCATTTCCCTGACCGACTTCACTGAAAGACACGGCATAAAAAGCTACTTCCGGGTCATTGGAATATTCATAATATTCAAAAGTATTTCCCCGGTCATCAATATCATTTACTATTTTGTACAAAATCCTATTCGGATCAAAAGCCACACTGTCCACCCTCGGAACAGAGGCCGACTCCAGATCATTGCCAACAGATGCAAGCAAAACTTTTTCCTGATCAGACAAGTCGAAAAAAAGTGGTCTGTTCCGATTGTCCTGCTCCCTGTATAAATTCATATAAACCGAAACCTTGTCGGATTCCTGAATATGATTGGCAGTGAGAATCGATCGGGAATAATTCCGCTCAGAATATTCAAAATCTATCCGGATTCTGGTGTATTGGGTAATCAGGACTTTGGGGGTAAAAGTAATCTCTCCCTGATTATAATCGATGACATAATCATAATTGAATCCTCTCTGCAGCTGCACCCCGTCCAAAAATACCCTTTCAGAATTTGCCATGATGATGACAAAGCTTTCATTTTGGGGGCCGGGTATCCTATAGGGTCCAAGTGTGCCTTCTGTTACCTCCAATAAAATCGAGGCAAACTTCCCTTTAGCAACGGATGCAGCTGCCTGTGTCGATGCCTGCCACTTTTCGCCCAAACGGTAATTGGTCGTGAATTGTGCTCCCTGAACATTTTTATAATACCTCAGAAACTCAGACTTTCGCTGCTGAAGTACGACATCCCCTGCTGACAAGCTGAATTTATCATTGTACAGCTCGACCAGAATATTATCAAAATCCTGTACTTGTTGGGTGTTGCCTTCGGGTTGAAAGGGCACATTCTGGTCTGTGATACTTGCTCTGATATTGAGATTTTCGGTCAGCTGCCCACTCATCTGAAGGTTCAATGATGAATTGACAAAGAGGTTTTGGGTGTTTCCAAAAGAGATGCCCCTGGTCAGGTTTCCGGATTTATTGAGGTTGGTGCTTGGAAAAAGTTCTTCACGGAAATCAAAAGCCGGTGCAGCCTGTACACGATTGTTTTTGAACATGGCTGTGGAATCATAGTCTACCAAAAGCGTCCTTTTGGCTGATGTCCGGTTCAATGCATATGGGAAAGTCCGGCAACAGACGAGAAGCGAATCAACATGGTCTTCGATGTTCCCTTGGATAGTAAGATTGCCTGTATTGAGGTCATAGCTGAAAGCATAGGGCTTTTCTGATCTGTCTTTCACACTGATGCTTTCTTCAATTACACTCAGCGAATCCAATATAAATGGCTTTGTGGCCTGGCTTTTTGGAATCCATTTGCAAGTAGAATTTTGGGCAAAAACACTCGTATAGAATCCCAAATTCAAAATTAGAACCAAGACAAAATACCTTACCCGAATCATTCTGTTAGACATATACCTTGCTAAGGTAATATTTTCATCAAAAAGATGGATAAGTCTCAGATTAAAAGCATTTTCCCAGATTCAAAAACAAAAAATTAAGTGAAAACAGGAATGAAACCTTGCAATATGGCTAGACAACCGGGATTTCTTCTACCAGATTGAAGGACAAAAAGAATGATGTTCCTTTTCCTTCTTCAGTTTCAAACCATATTTTGCCGCCTTCAGTTTCTACACCTCTTTTTGCAATGGCAAGCCCCAATCCTGAACCTTCGGATTTGGTGCTGAAGTTTGGTACAAATATTTTGTCTCTCAATGCCAGAGGAATTCCCTTACCGTTGTCTTTTATTTCTAGGACTACTTGGTGTTCTATTACCCTGAGGAAAAGTAGGATGATTGATTTTCGGGGTGGTTCGGTGGCCTGAAATCCATTGATGATCAGATTTGCAATGATTCTTCCAAAAAGTTGTTTGTCACCCATCACAGGCAAGTTACCTTCATCTGTAAGGTCTCCAAAGATAATTTTTTCATTTTCCCTATTCTTAAACAACTCCAAGGTACCCAACACCACTTTCTTGAAATCCATGAGTTCTTTCTTTGGTTTTGGCATTTTGGCAAAACTTGAAAAAGATGTGGCGATATCGCTCAAGGTATCTACCTGATGGATCAATGTTTCTAATGGTTGTTTGAGTTTTTTGGGATCATCCAGCTTTCCCTCAGATTGTAACCGCAGCAGATGTTGCAAAGTAAGTTTCATGGGTGTCAGCGGATTTTTGATTTCATGGGCGACCTGTTTTGCCATTTCTCTCCATGCAGACTCTTTTTCCGAATTGGCAAGGTCTTTCTTGCTAGCTTCAAGTTTGAACAGCATGTTGTTGTATTCATTTACAAGCAGCCCAATTTCATCATTGGTAGGCCAATACATCGGTTCATTGTTTTCCAAACCTGTCACTTTGAGTTTTTGGGTCAAGAGTTTGAAAGGAAAAGTAAGGTTTTTGGAAACAAAATAAGAAATGAACAAAAACAACACGAAGACCAATACGAATATGTTAATGATATTACTCAATACATCGGCGATCAACAAATCCAATTCTGTCTCCGATTCGAAAAATGGTACCGCCACAATGGCCTGAACATCCTGCCCGTCCTTAGACCTGATAGCAGAATACACAGATTTGAAAGTCAGGTTACCAATTTTTTCTTCTAAAAGAACAAGATTATTTTGACCTTCCACCAATTCCACTATGGCGTAAGGATTTATATAATTGGTGAGGACTTTTTTGTCAAAAATATTGGGCTGTGAAGTACTTACCAGGATTCCTTCTTTGCTGTAAAGATTAATGTCGGTGTTGGCATTTCCCGAGAGGTTATTCATAGTCTCCAATAGCTCGTCTTTTTCCAGGATTCCACTGTTTTTCTTTTCAAGTACCGGGGACAAGTTGTCCGTCACTAAGGAGGTTTTTTGGAGATACTGTCTATGAAGCTCTTCTTGATAAGAACTTGTAAACAAGCCAACTATGATTAGGCTGATGATCAGGATAGGAAAAAAGAAGGCGAAATTCAGGTAAAGCTGAAGTTTTGTAGCGTAATTAAACCTAAATGAACCTATCTTTTTCGAAAATGCAAAGACCATCAGGGCCACAAGTGTGAACATAATGAACCCTAAAAAAAACAAGGAAATGTCAGCAAGGATATAATATATCGGATATACTGGAGACGACACTACGATCACCTTATCCCCTTCTTTGACACCGACATGATGGAAACTACCTTTATATATCCCTGAAGAAAATAAGGTTGATTGGTTTAACAAACCCTCAATTCCAGCAGCCCGATAATTGAATAAGCCCACTCCATATTTCAATTCCCCTTCCTCATAGACTGCGTAATCAAACTTTTTGTCGTTAAGACCTGCCATGTACTTCTCATCTATCAGCAACTTGGGAAATACCGATCCGGGAACAATCCTCAATTGCCGCAATTCTAAAAATACTGTACCGATGTAAAAATTATCTTTAAACATCGGAATGAAGGCAAAATATTGGTTTCCGTCTCCTTCTGTCCCTTTTTGGATAAAATACAGGTCTTTCACGGAGGTGGCATAATCACTTTTGACAAACTGCATTTCGAAGTCATTGAGTGTACTGGAATTATATCTGTCCAGAATGTTTTCACCGAAATAGTTAAATACTTTTACTTTGAGCACATATTGATCAAAGTAATTGTTCATGTGGATTTTCCTGATCTTTTGCTCAATAGCTTCTTTCCTCATCAATGGATCAATCATTGAATTTTTGATAAAAATATCCTCACTAATCCGCTGCATGATATCCGAAAGAAAAAATTCACCTAGAATATCATTCTCTACCAACATTTCTGTTCCAAAACTTGCCTTGGATTTAAAATTCCGCTCAAGGTAAACCTGATGCGAAGCCACTCCGGTAATTACTGCCGCAACCAGGCATCCGAAGAAAAAAGTAAGAAAGGTGTTGAGCCCTATGGAAAAAATGTACTTGTATAAGGTAAAGTTGATAACAGCTATCAGGAAGATAAGATGGGCCAAATAAGCGACCATCCATATCCAATTAAAATAACCTAAGATTATTACTATGGGTAATGAAAAATAAAAAATGAGGGAGACCGCTTTCTTTTTGTTTAATGGATTTTTGTAAAATACCAATTCCAAAGCCAATACCGTGAACATAAAATAGGCGGCACCACCAAGAAACACAATAGATAGGCTGACGATTTTAAACCAATCCAAAGAAGGAAGACTTAGAATATTCAGGTCCCACTGGGAATTGCTCAAAATATCTAGATAAAGCGCATAAAACAATGCTAAAAAAAGTGTTGAAAATAAATATGCTACGACAATAAAAACTTTACTGTTCTTCTTGATTCTCCTTTTACTGAGCCAATTTTTAAAATCATGGCTGGCGATTATCCTGAGGACCATGGACAATAAAACTGCCAAACAGATGATATTTAGAAAGAGGTCACCCAAACTTGGATTGAACCAAGAAGAAGCGTATCCGGATGGATCAAAAAGGCGGTAGTCGAAGTAATCTTTTGGAAATCTAAAAACCAGCATTAAGGCCCTTATAGTGACCAATACAGCTGCTGCCGCAATTAATGCTTTCACTTGTTTACCTTTTGTCCATAAATTCAAAATAAGTTTTCTAGTCATCAAAATGATCAGGAAGAACAGTGAGAAAAAGAAAACCATCAAAGCCAATCGGCTTGATGGTTCTACTGGGACTTGCTCAGGATCAAAATAGACAGAAAATAAAAATTCCCCCTTGGACCCTTTTACCGCCATCAAACCAACCTCTTGTTCTGAGGAAATGCTCTTGGGATCAGTAGGGAAAATCTCGGAATTGAAACCTGATTCCAGATATTGGTTTTGAAAATCTCTTTTAAAGTATAAAGGGTATAACTGTATGATCCAATACCCTTGGTTGTTACGGGAAAACCGCCTTGCTTTTGAAAAATAAATCCCTCTCTTGTCCTCAAGGATCCGAAGTTTAGATTTTGAATTGACCCAATCAAAATCAGGCATGTAGGAGAAATCTGACCAATAAACGAGCCTGCCTGATTCCGAAAAAAGATAATAAGAATGAGAGGCGTCTATGGTGAGGTTGGTAAAAGAAAACTCTTCCTCAGGTCTGTTTTTAAGTAGGAGGAGCAGAAAATCTTCATCAAACTCCCTTTCTACCTTTTGGATTTGATTGGTTATCGGCTTGATTAATCTTTCCTCGTCATTTAAATCATCAAGAAAAAAATTAGAAATCAATAAAACCCCCAAACTAATCAGGGCTACAAAAAATAAAATTTTACGAGTATTTCGCATAACCATAAGTTACGCAAATAGCAAAATCTGTTCCCAGATCCCAATCATTATTTAATATTTTTCCCCATGAAAAAGAAATTTTGCTTTTCTCTTTTTTGCATTCCTATACCACAGATATCCCAATACCAAAGCAAGCAGGTAAGGCATACTCAAAAGATAAAGTATTCCCATGTTTAGACCTGCACCGATGGTGGTTTCACCATTACTCACATTGTTTTCAATTCCTGCCCTGCACATGGCACATTGTGCCATGACGGACACATGGGACATCAAAAAGAAAATTATAACAAGCACTGATATATAAATTGACCTCATATAATTGGAAACGCCAAGTTTTATCAATTGGTTTAGAAACTGTAATAGGGACTGATCATGAGATAGACAATGACCCCGGTAACGGTGACATATAGCCATATCGGAAACGCAAATTTAACAACTTTTTTATGTTTTGCCCTTTGATCTGTATAACCATAATAATAAGCCAAAAGAATTGGGAATAATGCCACTGCCGCAAGCACGATATGCGTGATAAGTATGAAATAATATACAGGTCTGATCCATCCTTCCCCTCCAAATGTGGTGCTTTCTGCAGTAGCATGATATATTACATAGGAAATCAAAAATATCGCACCTAACCCAAATGCGGCTGTCATCGCAGCCCTATGGTAATCAATCTTTCCATTTTTAATGAAAATCACTCCGGCAATCAAAGCTACAGTTGCAGCAGAGTTAATGACTGCATTTAAATGTGGCAAGAAATATACCCAATCACTTCCTACGTCAATTTTTGAAGGCATAAACAACAATACCGCAACCAATACCGGTACTATCACTGCGATCACAGAAATCCACCTGATCACACCCTTATCTGATGTCTGTAAGCTACTTGGTTCCATGTAATAAAATTTTTGTTTCTAATATCAATTTGTCAACATCTTCTCTATTTGTTCCGCTATAATAGCCTCTGATCCTTCCCTGTCCATCAATTAAGACAAACTTATCACTATGGACAAATTCCTCAGGCTGACCTTTTCCATCGATAGTCGGAAGGAGAAAACCACATCTGGCAAGATTATATATCAATGATTTATTCCCTGTCAGGAAGTACCACTTACCCGGCGTAGCCATGTGTAGTTTGGCATATTCAGACAGCACTTCAGGAGTATCATATTCAGGATCTATGGAAATGGAGTAAATCTGGATTTCACCATCATTCCTAAAAGCATCATCCACCCGTTCTAGTTCTGTAGACATGACAGGACATATACTTGGACAGGAAGTGAAGAAAAAATCGACAATAGTGATTTTTTCGGACATTTCATTTTTACCACGGATTTGGCCGTCTTGGTCAGTAAGGGTAAAATCAGGAATAAAATGCTGTCCAGATTCCACCATGTTGCAGTCACCAAGTGGATCCTCTACTCCATCTTGAAAAAGAATCGGAATATCATATTGGTTATTTCCAAAGGATCTCAAAAACAAAAAAATCACGACAGGAACAAGCAGAATACACACTAAAACAAATCCCTGTAGAATTCTTAAACTTTTCATTGCTTTACTTTTTACTTAAACAAAAAAAGAGGTTGAAGTTTCCACTCCAACCTACTTTTTTTTAATATTAATTTTAATCAACTACCATCTCAGATTGAATATATCACTTCCTTCTCTTACCAAGGCGATTACTAACCAAACAAGGAAAATCAAAGGCACAATTATGGAATAAAACAAAGGTTTTGCCTCTTCACCCAAGTGCATGAATTCCATCATAATATATTTTGCTTTCCAAATAGTCAAGCCGATGAAAATCGCATACAATAGCAAGCCTCTAGGCAGGGTAAATGCAAATACGAATTCTACTAAAGTCAATAAAAGTAGTATTCCTGCCGTTTTCCAGATTTTTTTTATTTTAGCCTCATCTCTCGGCAATACCTCAAGTGCGGATTTATTTTCTTGCAAAGCCATATCTTTTATTTTAAATTTTTAGATCAGATAGAATAAAGTAAATACAAATACCCAAACAAGGTCTACAAAGTGCCAATAAAGTCCGATTTTTTCAACCATTTCATAATGTCCTCTTTCCTCGTAAACACCAACTGCTGCCTGATAGAATGCCAAGAAGAGAAGAAAAACCCCAAGGGTTACGTGAAAACCATGGAATCCAGTAATAAAGAAAAATAACTGTGCGAAATTGGAAGGGCCGTATTCATTGACCGAGAGATTTGCTCCCGTAATGGTTTCAGTGACGGTTTGTCCAAGGTTATTGACATAGGTGATAAGAGAACCACCGGGTGTTCCATGAATAAAGTGTGACCATTCCCAAGCCTGACAGCTTAAGAAAGTAATACCTCCAACAAGTGTCCATAATAACCATTTGACCACATCCTTTCTGTCATTTCTATGTCCCGCTTCTACTGCAAGTACCATTGTAACGGAACTCAAAATCAAAATGAAAGTCATTAAACCAACAAATGCCAGGGGAATATGAACACCATGGAAAAAAGGAATGGCATCAAATACAAGTTCCGGAACAGGCCAATATTCATTTGAACCTATGAAAACATCCTCAGGACCTCCGTATGCCGGAAAGCTAACCCTAAGAGAGATGTAAGTGATCAATAAAGCAGCAAATGTAAAGATATCCGAGAGGAGGAAAAACCACATCATAAGTTTTCCATAACTGGCTTTGAGTGGCTCATTTCCGCCTCCCCAAACTCCTCTTTTGGGACTTACCCCAATTGCAGTTGCAGTCGTTGACATATATTCTAAAGTTTACTTTTTAATGATTCAATAACAAGAACATGAACAGGTATAACCAAAGCCCTCCCAGAAAATGCCAATAAGTGACGCACATTTCCATGGTATCAAGGTTTTTGGAATGGACCTTATACTTGAAGGACGAAATTAATACAATAATTAGAAATATCACACCGCTAACAAGGTGTAATGCATGCAAACCTGTGAAAACGTAAAGAAATGAACCTGCAGGGTTTCCAACAAAAAATACATCCCTATCTACCAAAGCTATCCAACTGTACCATTGACCTATCAGAAATGCCAACCCCAAGAAAGAAGTAATGACCATTCCAATCCTGAGTGATGATAAATCATCTTTTTTTGCAGAAATATAGGCCCAATGCAAGAAAATGCTACTCAAAACAATAATGCCCGAAGTGTAATAAAAAATAGATGGAAGATCAAATTCCAACCAATTTCCTTCTGATTGTCTAACTATATATGCACTTGTCAGAGAAGCGAAAATCATTACTACGGTGACAATAAAAAGCCACAGAGCAAATTTCTTTGGATGCATCGCTATTGGTTGCTCTGCATTTTCAATATATGCGAATTTTTCTTCCATGGATTAAACCTTATCTAATAAATACGCTATCTGCACAATCGGAAGATAGAGAAAGGAACCAAACATAATTTTTAAAGCTGATTTATGGGAGCAATCTTTCATCAACGAGAAAGTTTGTGCCAAAAACAATACACCACATATGGTTGCAACAATTCCGGAATTGATCCCTGTAAGACCAAAGTAAGTAGGAAGCAGACCTAAGGGAAGCAAAAACAGGGTATAAATCATAATCTGTATGGCAGTATTCAGGTCCTTTTGACCACCACTTGGGAGCAGTTTGAAACCTGCTCTTTTGTAATCCTCATCACTCACCCAAGCTATTGCCCAGAAATGTGGGAATTGCCAGATAAATTGAATTCCAAAGATTATAAGCGCTTCATGGGATATGGCACCTGTGGCGGCTGTCCAACCCAAAAGGGGAGGCATAGCTCCGGGAATGGCACCAACAAATACTGCAATCGGTCCGACTCTTTTGAGTGGCGTATATACAAAAACATATAAAACCATACTCAAAACTCCAAGTGCGGTAGTCAATGGATTTGTGAAGATCCAAAGAATGCTTATTCCTAACAATGCAATGATTGAGGTAAACCAATATGCCTCTTTCAAAGAAATAAGATTCAATGGCAAAGGACGGTTTTCCGTTCTTTTCATTAGTTTGTCAATATCTCTTTCCCAAATTTCATTGGCTGCACCGGAGGCACCACTAATTAGAAAACCTCCAACCATGAGGGCGAAGAATTTTCCCCAAGAAAACATTACTCCTGAGTCTCCAAGAATAAATCCGAAAACAGCAGAGAAGGTAACAAGCGCAGATAATCGGAATTTTATTAAATCCTTATAAGCGGCAATCCTTAAAACAAGGAAATCAGTTAATGAATTTTCGGAAATATTTATAGTTCTCATGAACCTGTATTTTCTAAATTTAACTTTCTCTCGGAATTAAGCTGCAATAAAATAACAAATTGAATCCCGACAATCACTGTACCTAACAAAAGATGAATTGGTTGTAAGAATGCCGGAACACTGAAATAGGCCATTCCGACACCTGTTAGTATTTCAACAAAGATAACAAGAACAAGTGCTTGAGACCATTTAAATATACTCACATGCCGCAGTGTATATTTGTAAACTTTGTAAAAGAACAAAATATGAACTGCAAGTAAGAGTATGGAGTAAGACCTGTGGATCAGAAATACCAACCCTAGGTGCTCAATCCACTCTCCACGCAAAAGGTTACCGAATTCAAATGCAACAACATCCATTTCTTCTCTAACCTGAGTGCCAAACACGATTTGCACCAACATCAAGAGGAAGCCAACTATTAAAATACCAAAAAGACTACTTGGTTTTTCAGTAGTAGTTTTCAAGGACTGTATTAATCTAAAGGAACGGAAGTGGATGTATAGCAGAATACAAACGATAACCAAAGCCAACATCATATGTAAGGTAATCATCCAAGGAAGTAGATTCGTCGAAACAACGATTGAACCTATCCAAGCCTGAAACAATACCAAAAACAGATTTAGCACTGACAAAATTACAATTGATTTGTCTAGTGACCAGAGTGGAAAAGACTTAAAGACAGTTAGGAGTACAAGAATCCCTATTACAGCGCCAATCAATCTGTTAACGTATTCAATCCATGTTTTTACCGGATTAAACTCCTGCTCAACCAAAATTGATTTATCGTTTTTAATTTGATCAGCCTTATCTTCAAAACCTAATTTTTCGAGTTGGGCGACAAATTTATTGTTCTTTTCTACTCTCTGTGCAGAGTAAATTTCCTGATAATCATTTGGGAGCTGATTCACACTTGTAGGTGGAACCCAGCTCCCAAAGCATTTTGGCCAATCGGGGCATCCCATACCTGAACCGGTACTTCTGACAACCCCACCGACTAATATCAGAAAATAGACAGCTATCACAGCGATTAAGCTGATCCTGCGAAAGCTGTAAATTTGATTAAGATTCTTTTGATACATTCGCTACAAGAACATCCTCTTCGTCTGCAATAATTGCTTTTTCCAATTTAACCAATTCCTGTTCGTGTGGAAGGTTGGATTCAGGAGTTGCAGACAGTGGAACTGTTTGAGGAATAAAATCATCTGCTGCACCAGGCTTGGAATAGTCATATGGCCATCTGTAGACAGTAGGTATTTCACCAGGCCAGTTACCATGCTTTGGATGGAGAGGAGTTGTCCACTCTAGCGTATTTGCTCTCCAAGGATTGAGGGAAGCCACCCTACCTCTGTACATGGAGTAAAAGAAATTGAACAAGAAAATCAATTGGGCTCCGAAAGTGATTATCGCAGCTACTGAAACGAACATATTCAAATCCGTATACATGTTTGAAAACTCAAAATTAGTCCAGCTGTAGTATCTTCTTGGGAAACCCGCAATACCAATGTAGTGCATTGGGAAGAATACCATATAAACTCCAATGAAAGTCAACCAGAAGTGGATATAACCTAACCTTGCGTCCATCATTCTTCCAAACATTTTTGGGAACCAATGATATACACCAGCCATCAGTCCAAAGAATGATGCAGATCCCATTACTAAGTGGAAATGGGCAACTACAAAATAAGTATCGTGCAATTGAATATCAATGGCGGAGTTGCCGAGGAAAATACCAGTCAAACCTCCTGAGATAAAGAATGACACCAAGCCAATGGAAAACAACATTCCTGGCGTAAAGATCAAATTACCTCTCCACAGAGTGGTAAGATAATTAAATACTTTTACAGCTGATGGAATAGCAATAATCAATGTAAGGAACATAAAGATTGATCCTAAGAAAGGATTCATTCCTGATACAAACATGTGGTGTGCCCATACAATGAAAGACAGGATGGTAATTCCAAGCATAGAGATGATCATCGCTTTGTATCCGAAAATAGGCTTTCTGGAATTTACAGAGATGATTTCTGAGGTTATACCAAGAGCAGGCAACAATACAATGTAAACTTCAGGGTGACCAAGGAACCAGAATAAGTGCTGGTAAAGAACAGGGCTACCACCTGTATTTGGTAACGCTTCACCCCCAATGTAAATATCAGATAGATAGAAACTTGTTCCAAAACTTCTGTCAAAAACCAATAACAGGGCAGCTGAAAATAAAACTGGGAACGAAAGCAAACCTATAACAGCTGTCAAGAAGAATGCCCAAATAGTCAAAGGAAGTCTAGAAAAGGACATTCCTTTAGTTCTCAAGTTGATTACTGTGGTGATGTAATTGATCCCGCCTAGCAAAGAAGATGCTATGAAGAAAGTCATTGCAACCAACCACATAGTCATTCCCAGACCAGAACCGGGCATGGCTTGTTCTAGCGCTGATAACGGTGGATAAACTACCCAGCCACCGGATGCAGGTCCTGTTTCGATAAACAAGGAAATAAACATGACTACTCCTGACAAGAAGAAGAACCAATAAGATAACATGTTCATAAATCCTGAAGCCATGTCTCTAGCACCAATTTGGAGAGGAATAAGGAAATTGGAGAATGTTCCACTCAGTCCTGCAGTCAAAACAAAGAATACCATGATGGTACCATGCATCGTAACTAATGCCAGGTAGAAATTTGGATCCAATTTCCCGGCATCATCAATCCAACCTCCAAGTATCGGCTTAAGCCAATACAATTCCATATCTGGAAAGCCGAGTTGTAATCTGAAAATGATCGATAATAATCCACCGATAATAGCCCAGAATATACCTGTCACCAAGAATTGTTTACCGATCATTTTGTGGTCGGTGGTGAAAATATATTTGGTTATGAAATTATCGTGATGCTCGTGATCATCGTGATGATCATTTGCACTAGCACTGTGAGTAGCTGTATGAGCTGTTGCCATAATAATGATAATTTAATTACTTATGTTCGCTGATGGTAATCTCAGCCAATTCTTTCATTTCAGGAGATAAATTCTCTACAAGAGCAGGATTATTGACAATGTATGGTTTTTGATCTGCCAACCATTTTCTGTATTCGGCCGGCTCAACAACATTGATAACTCTTCTCATTGAAAAGTGACCTCTGCCACAAACCTCAGTACATGCAATTTCATATTCGAATTCAGGATCATTCAATTCGGCTCTCATTTCCTCGGTAGTCTTAGTAGCTACAAACCAAAATTTGGTTGGCATACCTGGAACCGCATCCATTTTTAATCTCATGTGAGGAGCAAAGACAGAATGAAGTACATCCCTAGCTCTAATTCTGAATAATACGGGTTCTCCTTTCGGAATTACTACCACAGGAGAATTGAAGTCATCATGTGAATTTCTGTCTGAAAAATCAATTCCAGAAACATTGGAAGCATTGGTAAGTCTGTAATCATTTGCTCCAAGAACATTATCCATGCCCGGGTATCTTACCTCCCACGCAAATTGGTATCCCATCAATTCAACAACATGAGCATTTTCAGGCGCAGGTCGGGTGATATCAGACCAAGCCTTCCATCCACCAATCACCAACAAGGCTAAAACGATAGCCGGAACTACAGTCCAAATAACTTCAAGTTTGTTGTTATCAGGATAAAAGGCAGCTTTTCTATCTTCATTGTACTGGTACTTGTATGGAAACCAGAATAAGAGTATATGGGTGATGATAAAAATCACACCGGTTACAGCCATAGTAATCCAGAATAACTGGTCGGTAGCTACACCATGTTCTGATGCTAAAGGAAGATTGTAATTGTCAAATTCCTTGATAGAATACCAAAACATTAAACCTCCTGTTCCCAAAAGAAAAAGGACGAACATAAAAGCGTTCACCTTATTACTTCCGGAAGCAACTTTTTTGTCACTACCCTTAACCACTGAGACAAGGGACTGTATTTTATATACCATCCAAATAATGGATATGAGCAATAAAATACCAACTACGATAAGAAATCCGTACATAATTATTAGTTTATCGGATAATTAAATTTGATGATGATAACTTTCTTCCAACATAGGATGGTTTTTAGCAATAAGGTTTCGTTTAGACAAATTGTTTAAAACAACATATGTCAC
Source organism: Aquiflexum sp. TKW24L (assembly GCF_023502205.1). Classification (GTDB taxonomy): domain Bacteria; phylum Bacteroidota; class Bacteroidia; order Cytophagales; family Cyclobacteriaceae; genus Cognataquiflexum. The sequence continues at coordinate 34,505 of NZ_JAMFLG010000015.1, forward strand.
CAAAGATCCAAATACTAAAAGCATTCCAAATTCCATCAAGCCAAATCCACCATTTTGGCCTAGAGTACCTGGCTGAACCATCAGGAAGAAGTCAAACCAATGGCCCAAAATTATCAAGGAGCAAATAACCTTCAGGAATATACCATGTCTTTTTGCGTCTCTTGTCATAAGAACAAGGAAGGGGAGGAAGAAGTTTAGCGCTAGATTTACAAAAATGAACGGGCTATACACGTCACTTTCCATTCTCTCTATAAAGTAAACTGACTCCTCAGGTATATTTGCATAATAGATTAACAAGAACTGAGAAAACCAGATATATGTCCAGAAAATAGAGAATGCGAAAACAAATTTTCCCATGTCATGGATATGATTGGCATTGACCATTTCCAGATATCCTCTTTCCTTTAAAAATATCGTGACCAAAGTCATTGCAGATAATCCGGCTACAAACCATGATGCAAATACATACCATCCAAACATTGTAGAAAACCAATGCGTGTCAATAGACATTACCCAATCCCACGCCGAAATAGATGAAGAAACAGCGAAGAAAACAAGGAATAAAGCAGACCATTTTCTAATCTGAAACCATGATTGATTTCCAGGATTAATATCCTCTTTATAAGATAAGTTTTTAAGTTTATTGAAGAACAATACCCAAGCTCCAAAGAAAAATACCATCCTGATAATAAAGAAAGCAGGGAAAGTTCCTTTTTCAAGCGGCCAAAAGAAGAAAGCTCCTTTGCCATCTATGATCTTATCATAATCGGGGCTGCTCAGGTCAAAAAGGCTTTTGTGTGTCCAGTGGAAAATATCATGACCTACAATGAAATAACTAACAATCATGATAACACCTGCAAATGGCAACCAATATCCGAAGGAAAGGAAAATCCTCAACAACGGTGCTGACCATCCTGCCTGAGCGGCATATTGTATCGCAAAGAAGAAAACTCCAATGACAGCAATACCTGTAAAATAAACATTGTTGATCCAAAGGTTAGCAAATAGTCTTTGGTACCAGTGAAAAGCATGTCCACCTTCGGCATGTGCTTCATCATGACCTCCACCTAAAGCTGCCATCAAGATGCCTGCAGCCAGGATAACTGCACCAATGATCAAAACAGTAAGTATCGATTTTTTCAGACCTGCTGTAAAATCAAATTTTTGATCCAAATTATAATTTGTAGTACTGTGCCCCATGATTATTGTTTCTGAATTTCTTGTTTAACATAATGGACAATTTTCCAAATTCTCTCCTGAGGAATCTGTGAACCATGTGCTCCCATTCTTCCTTTTCCTTTCATAATAACATGGAAAATATGACCTTCAGGCAGATTGATATAAGCTCCACCTTTTAGGTTGGCAACCCCACCGATTACTTCTCCAGCTTTTCCATCACCTTCTCCACCTTGGCCATGGCATGTCGAACAATATTGCGTGTAAAGCACCTTACCTTCTGCCAAAACCTGAGGCGAAAATTCCAAAGGATTCTCATTCAAGGCAGCGGCTTCAAGTTCAAATTGCTTTAACCTGTATGGAAGAGAACCATCTTTAGATCTAGGAACAGTATTGGCAACAGGCTCTCGCATGTTCATACGGTTAGGATTATTGATGTTGCTATTGAAAAACTCCCCCTTACCGTCTTCTCTTGATGACAACCATGCTCCTTCGTCTTCATTTACGATCTGAGTAAGAGGTTCGTATGCAATGGAATTATACATTTGAGGTGCAAATTCATAACCGGGATTCTCACCCGAGGCACCACAGGAGACCAACCCGAAGGAAGCCCCTATAAATGCAAACGTGTATATAGAATGTGTGATTTTCATATATCTATTTACCTATTCAAAACTTTTAAAATTTACTTCAGATGCTCCAGAATTTTTCAAGACATCAGATAATTGACTTTCTTCCAAAGATGAATTCACTGCCAAATCAATTGCCATGACATGCTTGTCATCTGTGATCCTAATATCAAATATTCTGGGCTGTCCCCATGGCTTAAGGTTACTGGCTATCATGAAAACACCCACCATTCCGAAAGCAGCTAACAATACTGTAAGTTCGAATGTAACAGGAATAAAATCAGGGAAAGCGGCATGGTCTTTACCCCCAATGATCATTGGCCAGTCAATCTTCATCATATAGAACTGCATGACCAAGGCAAGTGTAGTACCCAGGATGCCAAACAAGAATGCTGCAATTGGGAGCTTACTTCTTTTATATCCCAAAACATCATCAATACCATGAACAGGGAATGGGGAATATACCTCATGGATTTTGACACCGCTACCTCTTACTTTTGATATTGCATCCAATAAAACATCCTCATCGTCATATACTCCCAGGATGAAATTTTTATCTCTTTCCATGCTTTATTTAATTACTTTTTCTGATGAAGATTTCACAATTGATTTAATTTCAGCCATGTTGACCACAGGGAAAAACTTCGCAAACAAGAAGAACAATGTGAAGAATAATCCGAAGGTGAATAGATAAACCCCAATATCTGAAATAGTCGGATAGAACATGGCCCAAGATGATGGCAGATAATCTCTGTGCAACGAAGTTACGATGATTACAAATCTTTCAAACCACATTCCGATATTCACCACCAATGACAATATGAATGTTGCGACTATGGAAGTTCTGATTTTCTTAAACCAGAAAAGCTGAGGGGAAATCACGTTGCAGGTCATCATAGACCAATATGCCCACCAGTACGGTCCGAACATCCTGTTCATGAAAGCATACTGCTCGGCAGCTACACCTGAATACCATGCAATAAAGAACTCTGTGATGTAGGCAATACCTACAATTGATCCAGTGATGATGATTACGATATTCATCAACTCAATATGCCCGATAGTGATGTAGTCTTCCAAGTGAAACACTTTTCTAGTAACAATCATCAAAGTCAAAACCATCGCAAATCCTGAGAAGATCGCCCCAGCCACAAAGTATGGAGGAAAAATCGTCGTGTGCCAGCCTGGGATAACCGAGGTGGCAAAGTCAAAGGATACAATAGTGTGTACTGAAAGTACCAATGGGGTAGCCAAACCTGCCAATATCAATGCAACTGATTCGTACCTGCTCCAAGTTTTGGCAGCGCCATCCCATCCAAATGAAAGTGCACCATAGATGGTTTTCCTGATTCCGGAAGCCCTGTCTCTGATGGTTGCAAAGTCAGGAATCAATCCTATGTACCAGAATACCAAGGATACAGCGAAATAAGTTGAAATCGCAAACACGTCCCAAAGGAGAGGCGAGTTGAAGTTTACCCAAAGTGATCCAAATGTATTAGGAAGTGGCAAAGCCCAATAAGCACCCAACCATGGTCTCCCCATGTGAATAACAGGGAACATGGCCGCACAGATTACAGCAAAAATCGTCATCGCTTCCGCAGCTCTGTTAATTGCCATTCTCCATTTCTGTCTAAACAATAAAAGTACGGCAGATATCAATGTGCCTGCGTGACCGATACCAACCCACCATACGAAGTTGGTGATATCCCAAGCCCAACCGACAGTTTTGTTGAGTCCCCACATACCGATACCTTCCCAAAGAGTCGCTACCAATGCAATGGATCCTAATAACAATACACCTACCGAAAATAAAAAGGCCAAAAGCCAACCCAGGCTGGGTTTTGCTTCTACTTGCCTTGATATATCATGAGTGACGTCTTTCAGAGTTTTACCCCCTGTAATCAGAGGCTCGCGTACGGATGAAGTAACATGCATATCTTATAAAATTATTTATTACGCTTCTGATTTATCCTTATTTCTGATTTTGGTAAAGTACCACACGTTAGGGCTGACATTGATTTCTTCCAAAACGTGGTAAGCTCTTTCTTCATTGACTTCTTTGATCGCGGATATCGTTTCCTCTTGGATTTTGAGCATTTGAGTGATTTTACTATTGGTATCATTCATGTCCCCAAATACAATGGCAGTAGTAGGACAGGCTGAAGCACAAGCTACGTTGATTTCCCCATCATTTACTTTCCTTCCTTCTCTCTTGGCAGTCAACTTGCCTGCCTGAATTCTTTGCACGCACATAGAGCATTTTTCAATTACACCTCTTGCTCTCACTGTCACATCAGGATTCAACACCATTTTACCCATATCATCGTTTTGCGCAACGTTCACCGCAGCAAAATCTTTGTTGTCATGGTACTTGAACCAGTTGAATCTTCTCACTTTATAAGGACAGTTATTGGCACAATACCTTGTTCCAATACATCTGTTATAAGTCATTTGGTTAAGCCCTTCAGAAGAGTGTGTCGTTGCAGCTACCGGACAAACCGTTTCGCAAGGAGCATTATTACAATGCTGGCACATCATGGGTTGGAAAGTAACTTCCGGATTATCCGCAGCAACTTCCAATTCTTTGTTAGACGTAGCATCAGCAGGAGAGCTATAGTATCTATCTATCCTGATCCAAGCCATCTCTCTTCGGTTTAGCACTTCTTGTTTACCAACGACTGCCACGTTGTTTTCTACCTGACAGGCAATGGTACAAGCACCGCAACCGATACAGGAATTCATATCAATTGCCAATCCCCAATGGTGTTGGCTGTATTTGTGGCCTTTCCAAAGTGAGATTTTAGAAGGTTTCACAAATTCACCTTCCTTGTAAACTTTTGGATGATACCTTCCTGCGGAAGCATTTTCCTTATATTCTCCAAGAGTGGCTTCTTGAATCACAAACTCTCTGCCCATGTAAGTTTGATGGGTTTGGGTCTGTGCAATTTTATAAGTATCGGCAGTGATTTCAATAGAAACCCCTTCGGTCACATCAAAATTTGTAAAACCTTTAGAACTATCAGCCAACTCATACGCATTGACACCGACACCATCGGCTACCCTACCTGCCTTTGTCCTTCCATAGCCCAACGCCAATCCTACTGTTCCTTGTGCTTGTCCCGGTTGCACCAAAATAGGCACAACTAGAGTTTTTCCTCCAATTGTGACTTTCGCCTTTTTGGTCTCTCCTTCATACATTTTCAGACTATTTTCATTAGCCCATTGCTGCGAAACGGTCAAGTAATTATCCCAAGTTGCTTTGGAAATCGGGTCAGACATTTCTTGTAGCCAAGGGTTATTGGCAAATGTTCCGTTTCCAATTCCGACTTTTGTATAAATGGACAGTTCAGTCGCAGTATTATCGCTTTTATAAGCTTTCGCAACAGATGAAGCAGCTAAAGCCACATCAGAAATATTGGCTACAGGAGCTGATTCGGAAGGGACTGAATACACCCCATTAAATAATGACCTATCCCAAAATTCCTGAAAATTGGATGTTTCAGATTGGGCTGTAAATAAGGTTGAATTCCAGTTTTTCTGTAAGAAATCGTAGTAATTGGTAGTAGCACCTGCCCAAACTAGAAAAGTATCCTGGGCTTGTCTCGAATCAAAAAGTGGAGAAATTGCAGGCTGACTCAAGCTATATTCTCCTTTTCTTGGATTAAAGTCATTCCAAGACTCAAGATAATGATGATCAGGGGCCACATATTGGACCAAAGAAGCGGTCTCATCCATGGCGATATTCGTAGCAACAGAAACTTTTGCCTTCGCAATTCCTTCTGCTACTTCTGCACCTTTTACAAAGTCATACACAGGATTACAGTTGTAGAAAACAACTCCTCCTATCCTGCCTGCCTTCAAATCAGCAACAAACTGATTCATTTTAGCATCATCACCTTTTCTGAAATAGGACGGCTTAGAAAAATCTACTGTTACGCCATTATTTCCTAGCAGGTCGTTGATGGCATTGATTATCACCTGTACGTTTGGATCATTTGAACCAGATACTACAATAGATTTACCTTTATTGGCCAAGAGTTCTTTGGCTGCTTTGTCAAGGTGTGTGATTTCTATTGCACCACCTGCAACTGTCGCCGCTCCTGATTGCTTGGCAATCGCATTGTACAATGCCAATATAGCAAGGCCGCTTTGAGAAGGTTTTATAGGAGTTCTATAGTCTGCATTTGCTCCAGTAAGCGATAAGTTTGACTCGAACTGAAAATGACGGGACATTGTAGGTTTTTCTTTCGAAATTTTTCTTCCCTGACCATACTGTCTTGCAAATTCTATCGGAGAAATCCAAGTTCCTAAAAAGTCAGCTCCAAAGCTCACAATTACGCTTGCTTTTTCGAAGTTATAAGTTGGTAGCACTGCTGTACCATAAGAAGTTTCAGCTGCTTTGGTAATACCGTAATTAGAAATTGGATCGTAAGAGATGATTTCTGCACCCCCAAAAGCCGCTGAAAATTGCTGAATAACGCTTTCGGTAGAAGGAGAAATCACTGTATTGGTAACAATCTTCACTGTACCTGCTGCGGCTAGCTTAGCCTTCACTTCAGAGTCAATAGTCGCCCAATCAGATTTTGCTCCATTGATATGTGGACCTGCCAGTCTTTGCTTGTCATATAGAGAGAGGACAGACGCTTCGACAATGGCACTTATTCCTCCCTTATTTATTGGAGAAAGCTCGTTTCCATCAATTTTGATAGGTCTTCCTTCCCTGGTTTTTACTACAATCGAGGCATAATCCCCTCCTGAGGAAAATGTGGAGGCATAATAATTAGGAATGGAAGGATTGACATCAACAGGTTTGTTGACATATGGAATAGCCTTTCTTACAGGAGCTTCGCAGGCTGCCAAAGAAGCCGCTGCCAAACTGAATCCCATTAATTTTAGGAAATCCCTTCTCGAAGAACCTTCCTCATTTCCACCATTGATGGGTACATAATCGGGAAATTCCTTTTCTGCATTTTTAACAAATTCGGGATCATTTGTTAATTGCTCTAAACCTTTCCAATAGGTCTTTTTATTTTCTGTCATTGTATATTCAAGAAAAGTAAGTTCTGAATTGTTTTTTTATTAATAATGGCACTTGGCACATTCCAATCCACCAATGTCTTTTACCTTGAGTGATTGCTTAGAACTGCTGTGTAACTGTACCAATTTATCGTAATATTCATTTCCTTTAGAATTGATGTCTGTCTGTCTGTGACAATCAATACACCATCCCATCGTAAGGGAACTATGCTGATAGACAACTTCCATTTCTTGGATCGGACCATGGCAGGTCTGACATTCTATTCCACCAACAGCCACGTGCTGCGCGTGGTTAAAATAAGATAGGTCAGGAAGGTTGTGGATTCTTACCCATTCAATAGGCTGGTTGTTATCTACAGCTGCATAGATTTTTGCGATTTCGGGTGAAATCCCTTCTTTACCTCCAACATTCTGGATATGGGTATGGCAATTCATACAGATGTTTGCAGATGGAATATTAGCTGATTTTCCTATTTCGACTCCCGTATGGCAATATTGACATTCAACCTCGTATTGTCCTGCATGAAGCTGATGAGAAAAAGCAATTGGTTGCTTTGGTCCATAACCTTGCTGAACACCAATTGTCAATAATTGATCCAAGGCGGTTTTAACCGTAAATGCAATAACCACTGTTGTTATAATTATTACAAATGCGTCTGATTTGATTAATTTTTTAAAATCAAATTTTTGATTGATGTATTCTTCATCAACAACATCTAACTTTTGGTTATTAAGATATTTGGTCAAAATCGAGATAATCAGACCTAAAACAACCAAAATCAATAATAAGACAAGTACAAGAACTGATAGAATTATCGTGAGGTACTCGCTCGGTATACCAGTACCTCCTGATGCAGTCTGAGTACCATCGGCAGCTACCGCGGAGGCGGCTGCAGGATCTACTTTATCCCCATATTCAATATATGATAACAAATTCATCAAATCGGCATCAGAAAGAAATTCCATTGCCGGCATCACAAGGTTATTAAATTGAGCTGATATCGCAACCGCTTCTGCATCCCCTGAGGCAATCAGAACCTGGGAATTTTTAATGAACTTTTTTGTCCATTCAATGGAATGACGGTCAGTAACTCCTCTCAAAGCGGGCCCAACGTTTTTGGCATCCAATCTGTGACAAGTTTTACAGTTGGCATTGAACACGGTTTTCCCAGCTGATATCGCCTCTTCACTGTTGGGCACATCGGGATTGACCGCGTAAACTTGTGTTCCTGACAACTGGAAGAATAGCATCATCAAGAGGCTAAATCTCAAAGGAACACTTAATAATGAGCGATTGATCGACATATTTATTACTTATTAAACAGTTTAATGCACGTTTTTTGATAAACACTGCAAATGTACTATCGCAATTCTATTTTTCAAACTTGATTCAATTCGAAAAGATTCCCTGAGAATCAGAAGCAATCATATTGTAAGTATCTGTCTTTCAATTGTTTAAATACTCAATATTTTGAAAGATTATAATTTAGATTCATTATAAATAAAATTATATTTGGATTAAAACCGCAATAATCATTGGAGAAAAAAATACTCCATGTTCATTTGAACAAATAAGGAAATTTGGGGCCAAAGAAATTGAACTTTAAATTTAAAATATTTGAATAAAAACTTGTCTATGTTAAAGAATGTGATTTTCTTTGATCAACTATAAGGTCGAGTGGCCGAGTGTTAGGCAGTAGTCAGCAAGACTTCTCACGGTGGTTCAAATCCATCCTCGACCTCAAAAAATAGGACGTTTTAATCACCCAAATTAAATCGCTCCCAAGAATTTTATTAAGTGGTAATATAAGCTTAATGCATCTTTGCATTATGCTCACTTGATACCTAAATCTTTTACTAGGTCGAGTGGCCGAGTGTTAGGCTACGCGGCAAGACTTCTGACGGTGGTTCAAATCCATCCTCGACCTCAAGCCGGAATTGTTCTTATATTGGAAGAACAATCTTCATTTAGCTCAAATAATTTTGTTTTTGCTCAAAACGAAGGTATTATTGTGATTAATGATTAATTTTGATCTTCGAAAATCTGATAAGGTCGAGTGGCCGAGTGTTAGGCAAGAGTCAGCAAGACTTTTCACGGTGGTTCAAATCCATCCTCGACCTCCAAAAGCTTCCCAATTGTGGGGAGCTTTTTTTATTCTACCAAAAAAATGAATTTTACCTGAACCAAAATTTGGTTCCGCTCCGTTTGATTTAATTGGTAGAATCCCTACATTTGCATTCCGTAAAAAAAACGGTCGAGTGGCCGAGTGGCTAGGCAGAGGTCTGCAAAACCTCGTACAGCGGTTCGAATCCGCTCTCGACCTCAATCGAAAAAGCATCCTCCAAAGGGATGCTTTTTTGTTTTCAGGGCAAAGCTGATAAACTTTGAATCACAAAAAATTCTAAGGCAAGGATAAGAAAGAAACCGATTGTTGGTTTTTTACTTTTTGACCAATTGAAGTTTATAAAAGGTGATGTAATCTTGCTCTTCCCCGAGATAATCATCATCCCTTAAAGCGTAGAAGGGCTTGTCCAACTCCTCAATATTCATAAATCTTCCTATTCTATAGGGGATTTGTATTTCATTGGAGAGGCTGGAATCTGGCAGTATAATTTTCAAGATCTGATTTTGAAAATCCTTGTACCTAGGAAAGTTTTTTGGAATGTTCAATTCATTTTGGATGAAAATTTCCTCCTCAATTCCTTCAAGAAAAATGATTACCGTTCCTTTCTGGGTTACAAATAACTGTCTGATATCTCCGTCTAGCATTCTTTTTCGGGAAATGTATTGATATGGCTCTTGTTGTTCACCATTGTCTAAAAATTTAGAAGGCTTAAAATCAACGGTATTTATATAACTCCCTCCATTGCTTAGATCAAAAGTATGGACCATTGTCTCATTGCTTAGAGCCATATGAAGTATATTTCCATTGATGCCAAATTGAATCCAAGGCCGTTCGAAGTATTTATCTGTGGAATATCTGGAGGTAGTTGGGATTTTAATTATCGGCACTGAGCCTCCTGTTTTTGGGTCAATTTTTTCCAACAGAAAGTGATCTCTGAAGAAATGTGGATCGTAAGGATTTGCTCCGTCTCTGCCCGGGTAATAACTGATTAAAGAATCATTCCAATGTTCGAGATTTCTAATAAAGCCTCCCCCGTCATGTGCCTGACTTGGAAATGGAAGCTTGATTTCTTGTTTCAAAGTCAGATCCGGATTCAATTCATACAACCAACCCATAAAACTCGCTGCAAAAAGTTTTCCGTCTTGTGTGTATCTCAATTGAGTTGGGTATTGGACTTTTCCAGGTCCATCCTTAGGATAAGAAGATTCGTGGAGGATTTTTCCATTAGCATCAAATTCAATCAATTTGTTTTCCTGAAAATTGAAAAACACTCCCTTTCCATTTCTAAAATCTCCTCCGCCTACAGTTCCCAAATAATCCACTTGGATGGAATCCAAGATCACAAGTTCCCATTCGTTTGAAAAAGTCTCAAAATCTGAACTTTCCTTTGGGGAACAAGCTATTAGCGAAAAGAATAGCAACAACAATACAGGAACCTTAGAATTCATTTTTTGACCAATTTGAGTTTATAGAATGTGATATGGTTTTGCTCTTCCTCTAGAAAATCATCATCTCTTAAGGCATAGAATGGCTTATCCACAGATTCGATATTGAGTATGAAATCAATTTTTGAAGGAAGCATTACCTCGTTTGACCAACCATATCCGTACCGGTAGATTTTGAGATAATTCTTAACGAAATGAGGGTACAGGTAAAAATTTTCTCTTTCTTTCAAGTTGTTTTTTACAAAAGTATCGCTATCAATTCCTCCATGATAGGTGACGATGATATGGTTCGAATCCGAAAATACGCCACGGATCGCCGCTTCATACATCTTGGTCATTTCTTGGTACGTCACAGGCGTTTTTTGCCCGGGCATCAATTTAAAGTCGATGGGATTGATATCAATACTCCTTTTCCAAAGAATACTATCCCCCAAAGCATATATATGCAAAATGGGCTCATTGGAAAAGGTAAGATACAAGCTGTCGTTTTGGATGGTGAAGTTTAGGTACGGCCGATTAAAAAAATCATCGCTGCTAAATTTGGATGTCGCCGGTGTTTTAACAACAGGGATGGATGTTTTTGTCTTCAAATCATACAATTCCAAAAGAGGGTAATCTCTATAAAAATGGTCAATATAGGGACTGACACCATTGCGCCCAGGATACCATAGCAGTATTTTTTCTTCCCAAAAAGCAATGTTTCTTCTATTGTAGGCACCGCCTCTTGCCTCACCCAAAAAAGGCATTTCCAACCTTTCCTTCAAATTAAGATCAGCATCAAATTGATAAATATTTTTAGCTGAAGTTGTTCCAAAAAATTCACTGTTATGCTCAACCAAAGTCTCCAAAAACGATATGGACCCGGGGCCTTCTAGAGGAAATTCTTTCGTTGTCAAAATATTACCTATAGAGTCAAACCTAATTAAAGCTCCACTGACCATGTCTTTAACCAGTCCAATTCCATTATTAAATATTCCCTCTCTAACATTCCCCAAATAATCCACCTGGATAGAATCCAAGATCACAAGTTCCCATTCGTTAGAATCGGTGGTATTGCGAGCGTCTTTTTCCCTTTCTGAGCAACTACAGATAAACGCAAAAATGAACAGTATAGCAATCCGGTTTTTTATCATTCCCCTACCAATTTTACTTTGTAAATTCTTAAAAAATCTTCTTCTTCTTCCTCGTTTGGCGCTTTTTCCATCCATAGAAATCCGCCGCCTGATGCGAAACCACTTATGTTTACTCCTCTGGGAAAATCAAGGTTTCCGATTACTTCCAAAGTCTTTTGATCCAATATCAAAATCCCTTGATTGACTTCACTTTCAATTTTTTCATAGAGCAGTTCAGCTTCCTCTTCACTTCCAGAACTATAAAGTGCTTCTAATTCCTTCATTTTCTCCTCGGGAATTCCTCCATAGTATTGCAACAGAATTTTGCCCTCCACGACATGTATGTTTCGAATAGCAGGAGTGCCACCTTTTATAATAACTGTACCTTCGGCAAATTCTGCCCTTGGAGTTACAGACAGTTTGCCAAAGCCAGGCAAATCGAGCATGACCACCGTATCCAACTTTGCTCCTTCAGGACTCAGGCCGTACACATTCAACCGCTGCTCCCCACCCAAGGCGATGTATAGTTTGTCCCCGGCGGCTTCTAATGCCGGAGCATAATCACTTTCAAAATAGCCGTTTCCATCCAAAAACTGACTTCCTTGCTCAAAGGGTACAATTTCGATGAAATTTTCATCCTCAATATCGATAAGTTCCAAAGCCCTGAAGGAGTCATAAAACTTTTGTTCTCCGGCGAAAGTCTCCCGCGTACGGACAGATTTACTAAGCAAATATTGCTTTCCATGAAGTGTTGCCGTTTCCATTCCCTTACCCGAAAAACTCATGAATCCCGCTCCTGCCAAAGTCTCAGGATGCGCAAGTTTTTTAATCATATTTCCGTCTAAATCATAGATAAAAATCCCATTCATTCCGGCCAAAGCGAGTTGGTTTTCAGTTACGAAACCGGGGGATTCCATCAGGAATCCATAAGAATCAGGGGTGTCTTCATTTTTCGAAAATCGGCTCAAAATAGCTCCTGAGTTGTCCGTGATGATAAATTCGCTGTTGGCAAAATCATAGAAAGCAAATCGGTCTGCTTTTGGGCTGACGTCCGTAATCAAGGGATCGCCCAAAATCTTCAAATCCAGCGAATCAATTACCTCAAACGAATAAATGGCAGGAATTTCCTGCTCCTTTTTTTCTGGGCCTGAACATGAGCAAAAAATTATAAGGACGAGTAAATAAAGTTGGAGATGTTTCATAACTCAATTTTAAAAAATAATTTTCAAAAATCAATTTTATTCTTAGTTGATTTGTTCAAATTTGATCTAAGCCTCTATTTGCTCCCAATTCAGACCAAGCAAGAAATTGGGATGGGCATAAAAAAAGTGTCCACCTTTCGGCAGACACTTTTCTATTTTTAAAACTTATACCCAACCCCCACTTGTAAACTGAATACTTCCAACACTTGGCGGGAATCAAATTCCTGTTTTTTGAAAGGAATCCATGAATGCCTGCTGAAATTCGGAAAAACGAAAAGGCTCAGATTTTCTTTTTCGATTCTTCCTCCGATACCAACAATGTATCCGATTCCTCTTTGATCCTGAGATTTGAACATGTCATCAGGCAGTTGAAAATCTAATTGCGGGCCTGCAGAAAGGTAGAAATATTTGAGAAAATCAAAGTGTGCCAATAAAGGGATAGAGAGTAGTTTTAGAGGCTCTTTAAATTGAGAAGGACCAAGAGTAGGCATCCCGGTTGGCATAAGGGTTATGATTTTCTCCGCCTGAAAGTACTGAAGTCCCGTAGTAAATCCCCAGCTTTCATTAATCTGCCTTCTATACCTGATTCCAAAATCCAAAGCTGAATTCAATTGGTTAGATGAAGCACCGATTACTTCAACATTCCACCGCATCCGGGCCTCAGGAAGACCATAATAAACCTGGATTTCATTGTTTTTTTGGGAAAGGGCTGAAAAACTTGTACCCATCATCACTATTATGAATAAACATCTTTTTGTCATTTGCCTTAAAACTTGGAATACCAATTTATGACGAAAAAAAAATTAGAAATGCGACAAATTAAAGTACGATGCTAATTATTTTTATTTGGAGCTAAAAAAGGTTAATCCTTCGAGGTTTTAAAAACCTCAAAGGATTAGTTATAAAAAAAGTGTCCACCTTTAGGCAGACACTTCTTTAAATTTATCTCAAATCTTCAAATTCCATGAGTATCTATCTCATGTCTTGAATCTTGTCCCGATAGCTATCGGGACTTGCGTCTTATTTCTTTCCGCCTTCCATCTTCTCCTTCAGCTCAGCCAAAGCATCGATGTCACCGAAAGTTGATTTCTCTGCAGCAGCAGGGGCTTCAACCTTGGGTTCGTCTGCTTTTTTCTTGCCACCGGCTTTCTTGGCAGCAGCCGCTGCCGCTGAAGTTGCGGTAGATTTAGCATCTTCTCTGTAAGTAGAAGAATGGGAAAGCACAATCCTCTTGTCATCTTTAGAGAATTCGATTACTTTGAAATCCAAAGATTCACCGACTTCTACATTAGATCCGTCTTCTTTCTCTAGGTTTTTGGAGGTCGCAAAACCTTCAAGACCATAAGGAAGCTCAAGAACTGCACCTTTATCATTTTTAGAATTCACGGTACACTTATGCACTGATCCGATTGGGAATACAGTTTCGAAAGTATCCCAAGGGTTTTCTTCCAATTGCTTGTGTCCAAGTGCCAATCTTCTGTTGTCAACATCAAGTTCCAAAACAGCTACAGCCAATTCGTCACCTACTTTTACAAACTCAGATGGGTGTTTGATTTTCTTGGTCCAAGAAAGGTCAGATACGTGTACCAAACCGTCGATTCCTTCTTCCAATTCAAGGAACAAACCGAAGTTTGTCAAGTTTCTTACCACTCCTTTATGTTTGGTAGCCACTGCGTATTTGGTAGACATGTCACCTTTTGTCCAAGGATCTTCTGTCAATTGCTTGATGCCAAGAGACATTTTTCTTTCGTCTTTGTCCAAAGTCAAAACAACAGCCTCGATCTCGTCACTGACTTTTACGAAGTCAGCAGGATTTCTAAGGTGCTGTGACCAGCTCATTTCAGAAACGTGGATCAAACCTTCAACGCCAGGAGCCAATTCCAAGAATGCACCGTAATCGGCCACGTTGACGATTTTACCTTTCACTCTTGAGCCAACTTCCAATTCAGCTGACAAAGCATCCCAAGGATGTGAAGTCAATTGCTTCATACCCAAAGAAATTCTCTTCTTGTCATCATCGAAGTCAAGTACCACAACCTGAACTTTGTCGTCAAGGTTAAGAACTTCTTCCGGATGGTTGATTCTACCCCAAGAGATATCAGTGATGTGAAGCAAGCCATCTACACCACCCAAATCGATGAATACACCGAAGTTGGTCATGTTCTTGATGACGCCTTCCAATACCTGACCTTTTTCAAGGTTGTTGAGGATTTCAGCTTTTTGCTTCTCAAGGTCTTTTTCGATCAAGACTTTGTGCGAAACAACTACGTTATCGTTGGTGTGGTTGATTTTAACCACTTTTACTTCCATTTTCTTGCCTACATAGATATCAAAATCCCTGATAGGCTTCACGTCGATCTGAGAACCTGGCAAGAAAGCCTCCACACCGTAGATATCCACGATAAGACCACCTTTGGTTCTTCTTTTTACAAGACCTTCGATCACGCTGTCATTGGTAAGAGCATCTTCGATATCAGTCCATGCACGTACCATTCTTGCTTTTTTCCTTGAAAGGACAAGCTGTCCCAAGGAGTTCTCCTGC
Source organism: Aquiflexum sp. TKW24L (assembly GCF_023502205.1). Classification (GTDB taxonomy): domain Bacteria; phylum Bacteroidota; class Bacteroidia; order Cytophagales; family Cyclobacteriaceae; genus Cognataquiflexum. Next base: position 49,774 of record NZ_JAMFLG010000015.1, read on the forward strand.
TCTTCGATGAATAGTTCTACCTGATCACCGATTTTAAGATTAGGAAGATCACGGAATTCAGATACTGGAACCAAGCCATCAGATTTGAAGCCGATGTTGATGATCACGTCCTTGTCATTGATACCTACTACAGTACCTTTGATGACTTCTTTTTCTGTGATCGTGTTCAAAGTTCCGGCATACATGGCTTCCATGTCGGCCTTTTGTTCTTTGGAATATCCGTCACCAAAACCTTTGGTGGAGAAATTATCCCAGTTAAACTCTTTTTGATTAGACATAATGTTTGATTGACCCTGACATTCCTCCATCCTAGGGTCATGGGATTGAGGCTTTTAGTTGATGAAAAGTCGCTGAGAATCAGTCGCAGAGACCCCGTTCACCCGAACGGACTGCAAATGTAAGGTTTTTTTGGAAAAGGAGAATTATTGAAAGGAAAAATGTATTTGTTTTGCGACCACGAATATCTGGTGAAAAAACGAAACCCCTGAAATCGCTCTCAGGGGTCAAATAATGAAGTTTACTTTTTCAATTTATACTTGGCCAAAATCAAAAAATCATCCCTATTGATCTGTCTTGCAAGTTTTGTGAAATTATTGTCTTGGTCTTTTAATTGATCAATGTTCTTTTCATAATGCTGGAGAATTTCCTCAGGTTCAAAGTAAGCGTAAAAATAATTCTCGTCCATCCCTTTGATAATTCCAAAACCTAGCCCGCCATCCACATCATTCACCGTTTTTGAAGAGACATAGGGTATTTTCTCTTTCATGTCGTATAAGAAAAAATCAAATCCTGTCCTTTTTCTAAATGCAGAGGTTAAAAACCGTGAATTACCAAATAAATGGGGAACATGGATTACTATATAATTGAAAACATCGCTATTCACATAGTCTCTCCTATCGTTATGTGATAATCCATACATTTTGGATAAATCATTCTGTGCGGAACCAAAATCAAGATAGACCTTTTTATAAACAGCATTATTGGAAATGTAATAAACCGTATCACTATAAGTGGATGAGAAAATAACTGAATCTCCAATCTTAAGAAGATTGTTTTTATCCCCAATAAAATTCAAAGATCCTGGGAATATAGGATTTAGCAGAGGGGTCATTACATCTGTATCTGGACAGAAATTGTAAAGTATTGCTTGATCAATTCCGGATCTTAATTCAGAAGCCAATACTTCAGGGAAATAAAACAGATAACTGTTACCATCTAATTTCAAAAAGTTGGTTGGCCGGTTTTTTAATGGAATTTCATCAATAAATACTCCATCTATACTGTAAGTGATTAGGTGGTTTCTGGAGATGATAATCAAATTTCTACTTTTATCATCAAAATCCACATCCGTAATCTGAACATATTCACCCGGTCCTTCTCCATACCTGCCTATTGGATTGAGAAATTTCCCATTTTGATCGTACCTCAATAAGGTATGATTGCTCCAGTAGTCCGCCAAAATTATCCCTCCGTCAAAAACAAATAATTTGTCAGCTTTAACAAAAGGCTTATTGGGGTTTTCCAAAACAACATATTCAATATCCTCTACAATTTTTGATAAGATTTCAGCTTTAGCTTTATCGATGTGGATTACTTCTACATTCTGGTCATTTGACTTTGATGAACATGCAATAAGAAACAATAGACTATAAGCAAAACAATAATTGAACCTGAAAGAATGATTGGTCATGTTACTAACTCGTTGGTTTAGAAAGTAATTTAAATAGCAGAATTTGGGGCAGATAGATAATTTAATCTGCCCCAAACATTAATCCCCGCAGGCTTCCTCGCAAGGAATTTGACTTGAAACTTCACAAGGGGATTCACCGTCATACCGACATTTATCTACTTCTATTCCGCAATAACAAAATTCAGAGCTTACATAATAAGATCCTGGCAAAGAAGCTTGTCCCTGAACTTTCCCAGAAGAAAACAACATTGCCACCATTGCAAAACCGAAGGTGGCTGATAAAAGGTACTTTTTCATAAGCTTTAATAATTAATGGTTAAAGATAAATTAATCCTATGAATGTAAAAAAAAAATAAACTGCCAAATTTTTATATATAATACTTATAAAAAAAAATAGGAATTTTTTCGTTTTTAAAAATAACAATATACCTAAAAAGCTATAATATTCGGAATCCGTAGTTTAAATAAAATTTTTCGGGCTCATTATTTTGAAGTATATGCGAAAAACCAAATAACAACCTGTATATTAAGTTTTCGTTAACACCCTTCTAATCTCGAAACCATTTAAAAAACGAAACCCCTGAAATCGCTCTCAGGGGTCAAATAATGAAGTTTACTTTTTCAATTTATACTTGGCCAAAATCAAAAAATCATCTCTACTGATCTGTCTTGCAAGTTTTGTGAAATTATTGTCTTGGTCTTTTAATTGATCAATGTTCTTTTCATAATGTTGGAGGATTTCTTCCGGTTCAAAAAATGAATAGATATAATCTTCATCCATTCTTTTGATGATACCAAAACCAAGCCCTCCATCCACGTCATTCACCAATTTTGATGAGACATAGGGTGTCTTTTCTTTTATGTCATAGACAAAAAAATGGACTCCATTTTTCCTATATGCGGAGGCCAAATACCGTTTATTGCCAAATAAATGGGGAGAATGAGTAGATATGTTATTAAACCCATCTCCATTTAATTTATTTACTAATTCAAGTATAGGAATCCCGTACAACTTGGACAAATCATTTTGGGAGGAACCAAAATCAAGAAAGAGCTTTTTACTAATTTTATTTTCAGAAATGAAATAAATAGTGTCGCAAAAATTTAATGAAAACAAGATTGTTTCTCCCATTTTAAAGAGATTATTCTTTTCTCCCATGTAATTTAATACTTCCGGAAAAATAGGATCTAAAATTGGTTCTAAACTATCCTCTTCAGGTGAGTAATTGTATAGAATTGCTTTATCAATCCCAGATCTCAATTCGGGAGCCAAGACCTCAGGAAAATAAAATAAATACCTGTCACTATCCAGTTTTAAAAATTTATAAGGTCTGTTTCTTATTTGAATTTCACTGCTGAAATTCCCTTCCAAATCGTATTTAATGAGGTGATTTCTGGAAATGACAATCATATTTTTATTAATTTCATCGAAATCGACATCCGTAATCTGAAGATATTCACCAGGTCCTTCTCCATAGTGGCCAATAGAGTTGAGGAAATTCCCATAATGATCATACCTCAATAAAGTATGATTACTCCAAAAGTCAGCTAAAATAATCCCCTCTTCAAAAACGAATAATTTATCGGCTTGGACAAAAGGCTTATTGGGGTTTTCCAAAACTACATATTCAATATTCTCAATGATTTTTGAAAGGTATTGTGGTTCCGAATCTCCGATATTAATTATTTCTACATTCTGGTCTATTGGCTTGGAATTACATCCGAAGAGAACCGATGCACAAAAAGCAATGACAAGGAGGGTTTTAAAAGCAAGATTGTGTTTTGACATAGAATTATTTTTAACTCAAAAAGGACATTAAATTTCTAAGGCGCCTCAAATTAACTAAAAGACAATGTACAATATAATTCTAAGGCCAAGTCTATGAAAGTTGAAAATTTTTCGTTGTATGTTTTGACTCAATTGTTAAAAAAAATCAGTCCATAGTCCACGGTCGACAGCCCACTGTTTTCAGTGGTCAGTGGGCAGTTTTCAAAGGTCAGTTTTACGGTAATAAGTACACAGTCCTAGCCTACTGAGTGAAAATTAGGAAAGGGTTATTTAAGCCTTCTTTTGCGGTTTTGCGACTTTGCGAGAAATGAAAAATTTTTATGGAAATTAAATCCTAAAAAAACGAAACCCCCGAAATCGCTCTCAGGGGTTGTTTGCAAGCAAAGAGTTAGTAAATTTATTTAACGATTGCCAAAATTACCCAAACCTTTCCTAAAATGAAAATCATTCTGTGGATTTATACCCTTTATGCAGCTGTATTGTTTGTCCTAGTGATGTTGGTCTTCGGATTGTTTATTGTCATCCCACTATTGGTCAGTCCGAGGGGAGGCAAGGTTTCCTTTATATTTATCCGCTTTTGGGCAGGAATTTGGTATTTTTTGGTAGGCATCCGCTATGAAATCCATGGTCGGGAGCACATTGACCCAAAGCAGGCGTACATTTATATTTTCAACCACAGGTCTTTTATCGATGCTCCGGTGATTCCCATGGCCATCAGACAGGAAGTGCGGGCTATCGGCAAGAAGGAACTTTCCAAAATCCCTGTTTTCGGGTTCGTGGTTTCCAGGGTGGCGGTTTGGGTAGACAGGAAAGATACCGCTTCGCGAAAAGCCTCCGTGGAGCGGCTGATGCAAATTCTCAAAAAAGGCATTTCTATTGTTGTCGCTCCGGAAGGAACAAGAAACGATAGCGGGCAGGCATTGCTGCCCTTTCAAAAAGGGGCTTTCAGAATCGCTATCGAGACAGGGACACCCATTATGCCGATGGCAGTCATCGGTGCCGACCAAATCATGAAGCGGGGTTCGATCATGTTGAGGCCGGGAAAAGTACAGGTTTATTTTTCAGCAGCCATTCAGCCCGGTTCTTTCTCTGGAGAAGATGGTTTTTTGAAGTTGGCCGACAAGTGCTACAACAGGCTTGAAGCAATGATTTTGACACACGAATAATATTAGTCGACTAAAATCGCCTCCTGACGGCCTTGGGTTTTTTAATCATTGGAATAATCATGAAATTGTTTTTTCCATTTTCAACCCAATTTTTAAGCCATGAATTTTCAGGAAGACTTCCTTCAGACAGTATGGAAATACCAGTATTTTGACAAAAACTCATTACATACCACTGAAGGACTTCCGATTGAAGTCAAGAGAATCGGTTACCACAATTTCCATGAAGGGCCGGATTTTCAGGAAGCCCACATCAAACTTGGCAAATTGGATCTTTTCGGACATGTGGAAGTACACCGCAAAGCCTCAGACTGGAAATCCCACGACCACAATGCTGAACTCAGGTACAATTCTGTTGTGCTTCATGTAGTCTGGGAAGAGGACAAAACAATACTCAGAAATGACGGAAGCAAAATCCCAACTTTGGAACTCAAAGGAAAAATCCTGCTCGATGTCATCCGCAATTATGAAAGGCTGGCAAGTAGCCGGGACGAAATCCTTTGCGGCAATCTGTTGGAAAAGATCCCTCCTATCATCCAATTCTCTATGTTGGAAAAAACCCTTGTGGAGAGGTTGGAAAATAAATCTTCTTTGCTCTTGCAGCTATTGGAATCTACCAACAACAATTGGGAAGAAACCGCCTACCGATGGCTTTTTCAGTGCTTTGGATTCAAGACCAATGCCAACACCATGCTCAAACTAGCTGGAAGCGTGCCTTACAAAATTCTGCAAAAACACGGGAACCAACCGCAGGTGATCGAGGCCATCCTTCTTGGACAAGCTGATTTGATACCGGCAGAAGCATTGGATGATTACAGCCTTTTTCTGCAAAAAGAGTATGATTTTTATCAGAAAAAGTACCTCCTCCAAAAAACCATCCACCACCACGAATGGATCATGATGGGAGTCAGACCTCAAAACTTTCCCCAGCTTAGAATCGCCCAATTGGCACAAGTATTCACCAAAAATCCAAACCTGTTTTCATCTGTCATCCACCACAATGAGCATTTTGATCAGTTCAAAAAAGTCTTCGATATCGAGACTCCGGAGTATTGGCTTTTTCATATCAAAGTCGGGATTATTTCTCAGAAAAAATTAGCCAAAAAACTCAGCAACAACACCTTATCCCTTCTCACCATCAACTTTGTCATCCCGCTTTGGTATACCTATGGACAATATATTGAGGAAAGCGATTGGAAAGAAAAATGCTTTGACCTCCTTCAGGAAATACAGGCCGAAGAAAACTTTATCATCCGCAAATATGCAACCCACCAATGGAAGGCCAAAACAGCTTTTGACAGTCAGGGGATGATCGGACTTTACCATGATTATTGCAAGCCTAAAAAGTGCCTTGACTGCAAAATCGGGCAGAACCTCCTCAAGCCGGATAGGAAATGATTTTTGTTTAAAACCTGATTTGCGTACTTTTGCGATCCGAACAGGAAAAAAATGGAAAAACCAGTTATCATTCTTGGAGCCAAAGGCATCGCCCATCCAGCATTAGAGATTTTCAACAGCAACAAAGTCATTGTCTATGGCTTTTTGGATGAGGATGAAAAGCTTCACGGCACAGAAATCAATGTCGTCACTGTTTTGGGAAATCCTGAAGATGACGGTTTTTTGAAACTTATCGGACAAAAGTGTGAAGCTTTTGTGGCGGTGGATGACAATAAATACCGTCAGTTTCTGGTCAAAATGCTCAACGAGCGAAGGAAAGTCCAGCCGATCAATGCCATCCATCAGTCTTCTTATGTCTCTACGGATGCGGTATTAGGACACGGCAACTTTATCAACGGCAGAGTCAATATCGGCGCGGGAACCAAAATCGGTAGCCATTGTATATTCAATACCGGAGCAATTGTAGACCACGAATCAGTCTTGGAAGATTTTGTCCAGATCGGAGCGGGTTCTATTGTCAACTCAGGCGTGACAATAAAGGAAGGTGCCTTCATCGGTTCCGGAGTCACATTGGTATCCGGCATCACTATTGGTAAAAATGCCAGAATCGGTGCCGGTTCAGTCGTGATCTCCAATGTCAAAGACGGGGAAACCGTATTCGGGAATCCTGCCGCTCCGATCAAAAAGTAATTATTGAAATCTTATTTATAAACCAAAACACCCTGCCGAAACAGGGCTCAAGTTATGGAAAACCAACCCTACAGCATTCTGCTCTATTATTGCTATGCCACCATCGAAGATACGGAGGCATACCGCGAGGAACACCATCTTTTTTGTATTGAAAACAACATCAGGGGCCGGATTATCATTTCTCCTGAGGGGCTTAATGGAACCGTTTCCGGTCTGAAAGAAGATTGTGAAAAGTACATGGCCTATATCCATGCCGATCCGAGATTTGCGAAAACCGAGTTCAAAATTGAGGGATTTGACAAGCATGCTTTTGCAAAAATCCATGTCCGCGTCAAGCCTGAGATCGTTCATAGTAGCCTCCGACACTTGGACCCCAATGTCAAAACCGGCAAACACTTAGCTCCCGAAGAATTCAAAGCACTCAAAGACCAAGAAGACGTAGTCATCCTTGATGTCCGATCCAACTATGAACATGAGCTTGGAAGGTTCAAAGGAGCCCTTACTTTGGACATCGATAATTTCCGTGATTTCCCCGAAAAGGTAAAAGAACTTGAGCATCTCAAAGGCAAAAAGGTTTTGACTTATTGCACAGGTGGCATCAAATGCGAAAAAGCATCGGCTTTTCTTTTAGAACAAGGTTTCCAAGATGTCTATCAACTCCATGGTGGCATCATCAAATATGGCCTAGAGGCAGGTGGTGAAGATTTTGAAGGCAAATGCTATGTATTTGACAACAGGATCGCTGTCGATATTAATAAGGTAAATCCAAAGGTGATTTCTACCTGCCATGTTTGTGGCACGGAATGCGACCGCATGGTCAATTGCGCAAACTCCACCTGCAATGCCCACCTTCCGATCTGTGAAAAATGCGGATGGGAAATGGAAGGCGCCTGTTCTGTGGAGTGTAAGGAAAATCCCGAAAAGAGACCTTACAACGGAACGGGCTATTACCAAAAAAACACCAACGGCTACAATCCTTACAAAGGCCTGATACGCAGACAGGATAAATCAAAACAACCACTCCATGAGTAAAAGGATCCCGGAATCAGAACTGATCATCAATCCTGACGGAAGCATTTATCATTTGAACCTGAAGCCGGAGCATTTGGCTTCGACAGTTATTGCTGTTGGCGATCCCGAAAGAGTCTCTAAAGTCTCTCAATATTTTGACGAAATAGAATTTTCGATCAGCAAAAGGGAGTTTGTGACCCACACCGGTTATTATAAGGGCAAAAGACTGACTGTGATGAGTACCGGAATGGGTACCGACAACATCGAGATTTTTATGACCGAGTTGGATGCTCTAGTAAATATTGACCTGCAAACAAGGATCCCAAAGGAAAACCATACCACGCTCAACATTATTAGGGTGGGCACTTCCGGGAGTATGCGAAAGGAAATCCCTGCAGGAACGATACTTGCTTCAGAATATGGCATCGGGCTTGACACCCTAATGGCTTTTTATAACACTACTTACACTGAGTTAGAGCAAAAAGTTGGAAGGAAAATAAAGGAAGATCTTGAGCTTTCATTTACACCATATTGCGTAAGGAGTTCAAAAAAACTTCTAGATCTTTTGGGAGAAGGACTTTTGATTGGAAATACAGTTACCTGTCCGGGATTTTTTGGCCCTCAGGGAAGGGAAGTCAGAATCAAACCTGCCATTCCTGATATCATCGAAAGATTAGGGAATTTGGACTTAGAGGGATTTAAGCTGACCAATTTTGAAATGGAGACCTCAGGGTATTATGCGATGGGAAGGCTTTTGGGCCATGAAGTTTTGAGCCTTAATGCCATCATCGCAAACAGAATTACCAAAGAATTTACAAAGGATGCCTATGGCATAGTGGACACGCTGATCCAACATACACTAAAAAAATTGGCGGACAATTAGTCCGCCAATTTTTGTTTATGCATTGCTTTTCAAATAATAATGGTCTTTATCAAGCTTCAGGTGGTCCCAATCCCTGTAATCGATATTTTTAATCATCTCGTTCATTGCTTCCAGACATTCTTTTTTGGCAAGGTAAACGCCAAAAATCGCATCGTTGTTATTGACCAAAAATATCCTGTTGGCCTCAAACAATTTTTTCAAACTTTCCCACTGAGACAATACCAAAAGTTCGTCTTCATTACTGACAGACTGAATTATTTTAAACATTCCAAAAGTACAATGAATATTCATTTCTTTGTTATTAAATAATTTATCGAAAAATAACCCTATTCTGTGACAATTTCAACACATATTGGTACTTAATATTATGGATTAACAACAAAAATTAAAATTTAGTATAAAATTTCTTAATTTTTTACTGGATCAAATCTAATATGTATCTATAAAATTGGTTAACAGATTATTTTCAAGGACAAAAATATTGCCAAATCAAATAAATAATAGTGCAATAATTTACCTTTCCTTAACACATAAAAAATTGAAAGTCAGTTTGATTAAGGCTATTTCCTGTTTTGAAACTCCCGATATATCCTTCAATGAAGAATCACGAATATTTATCCGATAGCATATAAATACAATTCGATGGACTATTTCAACGAAATCCAAGATGCCCTGAAAACCTTGGCAAATCCAGAAAAAGCAGCCTTTCTGCCTAAGTTTTTCAAAACAGGAGTTGGGCAATATGGAGAAGGAGATTTATTTCTGGGAGTGATTGTGCCTGAACAGCGGCAGGTTGCGAAACATTATTGGAACATTGTCAGCCTCGAGGATTTAGAAAAATTGATCCAAAATCCTTTCCATGAAGTCAGACTCACTGCAATATTCATGTTGGTCATGAAATATCAGAAATCTAAAACACAGTCGGAAATGAAGGTTTATGTTGATTTCTACCTCAAACATAGGAGTCAGGTGAATAATTGGGATTTGGTGGACAGTTCGTCCCACCTCATCCTTGGGGATTACCTCTTTGACAAAGACAGAAGCATACTCTACGATTTAGGAAAATCCGGGATACTTTGGGATCAAAGGATTGCGATCATGAGCACTTTCTATTTTATCAGAAAAAAAGATTTTGGAGACACATTAAAAATTGCAGAAATCCTGCTCCATCATCCCCATGACCTGATTCATAAGGCTGTCGGTTGGATGATACGTGAGGTTGGCAACCGTGATTTCGAAACTGCAAATCAGTTTTTACTGAAGCATTATCAAACCATTCCCCGAACGATGCTGCGGTATGCGATTGAGAAGTTTAACCCAGAGGTAAAAGCATTTTTTATGAAAAAGGATTAAATCAGTCTCAAATCCATTAACTTAGGGCAACAACAAACCCTTCAGCCATGAAAACTTCCCTCCTATTTTCCGTCCTTTTTATTCTCGCTTTCTCCACCTTTGCCCAATCCATTCCTTCCAAGGAAGTACAACTCAAAACAGCCTTGATGGCCGCTCCTGAGGATAAAAGAGAAGGTGCGACGGTTTATGGGTTTGATGAAAAAGGGGGATTTATCGTATTGAGAAAGGGATCCAATGAAATGATTTGCCTCGCCGATGACCCAAACAGCCCCGGATTCAATGCTTCATGTTACCACAATACTTTGGATCCTTTTATGGAAAGAGGGCGACAGTTGAAGAAAGAAGGAAAAACCGCCAAAGAAATTTTTGACATCAGGGAGGAAGAAGCCAAATCTGGCAAACTGATCATGCCTAAAGATGGTGCAACTTTATTTGTCTTGAGTGCCGATGCGGCAGATTACAATCCCGAAACAGGTGAAGTGAAAGATCCTTATTTGCGGTATGTGGTGTATATCCCTTGGGCCACGGAAGCGAGTACAGGTTTGCCGCTGAAGCCATCAGGTCCGGCCATGCCTTGGATCATGGATCCCGGAACGCATAGGGCACACATTATGATCAATCCGCCGAGGGATTAAAAAACCAAAAATCCTCCGAATTTACTCAATTCGGAGGATTTTAATTTAGAGCATTTCAATAACGCAGGACTGCCATTATTACTTCTTCCACTTTGCCTGCGTCTTCATCTGGTTTCTATTTCTCTTGGCTTTGGAGTTTTTGTTGCCACGTTTCTTTTCGACTTTGTTGGGATTCGCTTTGGGAATGGCTTTTTTCTCGTGGAATCCCCCTTTGAAATCTGGATTCATTTTCCTCTTCTGCCCATCGATTTCCCTTTCGTATGCTTGCTTCTCTTCAAAAGGTGTTGGCGCTAACTCCACCTCCACCGGAATCTGCACGGTTGGCACCTCCATCCTGATGATTTCTTCTATTTTCTCAAAATGGTACTCTTCCGCCGGATTGACAAAAGTGATGGCAATTCCTTCATTTTCTGCCCTTCCCGTCCTGCCGATGCGGTGCACATAATCTTCATAGATAAGCGGCACGTCAAAATTGACGACATGGCTGACCATACTGATATCAAGGCCTCTTGCGGCTACGTCTGTCGCCACCAAAATCCGCACATCCCCTGCCTTGAAATCCTCCATGGAATTGATCCGGGTATTTTGGCCTTTGTTGGCATGGATGACACGCATAGACCCGAGTTTCTTTTTGTCCAGATAGCTAAATACCAACTCAGCATTTTTCTTTGACTTGGTAAATACCATGATCCTTTTGACATCATGTGCTTCCAGGATATGGATCAAAAGGTTGGTTTTGGTTTTGATATTGGGGATCAAATATTTGACCTGATGGATGGTTTCGGCGGTAGTAGCCTGCGGAGATACCTCTACGCGCTCAGGAAATTCCAAAAACTCGTAAGAAAACTTCTCCACCTTTTGTCCAAATGTAGCCGAGAAAAGCAGGTTTTGACGCTTTGTGGGGATGATCTCTAGGATAGACCTGATCTGCGGCATAAAACCCATGTCCAACATTTTATCAGCCTCGTCCAAGACCATCGTTTTGATCTCTTTGGTGACGATTTCTCCTTTTCTATATAAATCCAAAAACCTTCCCGGTGTGGAAATGATGATGTCCACGCCCTTTTGGAGCTTTTCGATCTGGGTTTTTGGTCCAAGTCCTCCATAAAGAGAGACGAACCTAAGGTCCGTATTTTTGCCAAAAACGATCACCGCCTCTTCGATCTGCATGACTAGTTCCCGGGTTGGTGCCAATATCAATGCCCTTGGAAGCATGTCTTGGGCATATTTGATTTTCATCAGGATAGGAAGAATGTAGGCGGCAGTTTTGCCGGTTCCTGTTTGGGCGATGCCCAATACATCATGCCCGGCAAGTGCCAAAGGGATTGCCTTTTCCTGAATCGGCGTGGGCTTGGTATATCCGGCCTCCTTGACAGCATCGAGAAGCTGCTTGTTTAATTTAAAATCTTCGAAATTTGGAAGGCTATCGGACATGTTTTGTATTTTTGAAGGGAAGAGAAACACCAAAACAGAAATTTAGCTGCTTTATATAATTCCTGTTAAAGGAAATTCAGCGATGCATTTCAGGTGTTAATTGGATCAAATTTTGGATTTCATAAAGAACTTTCATGAAAAGTATTTTAATCACAGGTGCAAATATAGTGAATGAAGGCAAGATAACCCTCGCCGACATTTTTGTACAGGACGGAATGATCTTTAATATAGGTCCGGATCTGTCAGATTTTGAAGCAGATATCCATATCGATGCTACAGGCAAATATGTGTTTCCGGGACTGATTGACGATCAGGTGCACTTTCGAGAACCGGGATTGACCCATAAGGCGGATATTTACACCGAAAGCAAATCCGCTGTAGCAGGTGGCGTCACCTCCTACATGGAGATGCCCAATACGGTCCCCCAAAGCACTACTATTCCACTTTTGGAAGAGAAATACAGCATTGCAGCCAATAAATCCCTTGCAAATTATTCCTTCTTTTTCGGCGCCACTAATGACAACATAGCCGAAATTCTTAAAGTCGATCCGGAAAATGTCTGCGGCGTCAAGGTGTTCCAAGGTTCCTCGACCGGAAATATGCTGGTGGACAATCCTGAAAGCCTCGAAAGAATTTTTGCACAGTGCAAATTGCTGATCGCCACCCACAGTGAAAATGATTTGATCATCAAAGCCAATCTGGAAAAGTATAAAGCCGAATATGGTGAGGATATCCCTGTCAAGTTTCACCCCAAAATCCGGAATGCAGAGGCTTGTTATGATGCCTCAAAGAAAGTGGTAGCATTGGCCAAAAAACACGGAAGCAAACTCCATGTTCTGCATATCAGCACGGCCAAAGAAGTTGACTTATTTGACAATTCCCTTCCATTAGAACAAAAACGTATTACTGCAGAAGCTTGTATCCACCACCTTTGGTTTTCGGAGGAGGATTATGAGGCAAAGGGAAATCTAATCAAATGGAATCCTGCAGTAAAGTCGGCTCAAGACCGGGAAAGAATTCTTCAAGGTGTATTGGAAGACAGGATAGATGTCATTGCTACTGACCATGCCCCTCATACTTTGGAAGAAAAATCAAGAAATTACAGCGCTGCCCCCTCCGGTGGACCATTGATTCAGCACAGCCTTGTCGCCATGCTTGACCTCTACCATAAGGGTAAAATCAAGCTTGAGCAAATCGTTCAGAAGATGTGTCACAATGTTGCCATTCTTTTTGAAATTGATAAAAGAGGTTATATCCGCCCCGGATATCATGCGGATTTGGTAATCGCTGACTTGGAAAGTCCTTGGAAAGTCGAAAAATCTAATATCCTCTCTAAATGTGGTTGGTCTCCCTTTGAGGGTCATGTCTTCAAATCAAAAGTCACACACACAGTGGTTTCCGGACATTTGGCTTATGAAAACGGTGTTTTTCATGAGGAAAAAAAAGGGGAGCGTCTAAAATTTTCAAGAAAAATTTGAGAAAGGTTATTGCTTTAGGGTTAGTGAAATATTACCTTTGCAGTCCAATCTGATAAAAGATCAGAATCCAATAAAATGGTGGTTGTAGCTCAGCTGGTTAGAGCGCTGGTTTGTGGATCCAGAGGTCGCCGGTTCGAACCCGGTCTTCCACCCCAAAACCCCCGTTATGAATGGGGGTTTTTTTATTTTTTACTATTTCAATGAACCCAAATGGCACAAATTTTGTATTAGTGGCTAAAATTAAATTTGGAAGGCAATGTTTACGTTATTTAAATCTTCTCCAAGATTTCCCAAGGTCAATCCGGTAAATCTTAAATTTGTGCAACTTTACTTTGTCAAATTTGAGGAATCTCTCCGGAACTTTGAGGAACTGCAAAAAGAGGGGGCACTCTCTTAATTAAGAAATAATTCAAGGTTATGGAAACATAACCTTTTTTTTTGTCCCAATAAATTTTTCTTTCACATGCAAAAAAGTATTTTTATAAAAATCTCAAACTTTTGAACAAATGAGTTACATCCACTTTGACAAAACCCAATTAATTAACCTCAATTACTCACTAGATAGGGAAATAATTCGAACAAATAGGGGAGGCTGCTATACAAGCACAACCATAATCGGGTGTAATACAAGAAAATATCATGGCTTATTGGTGGTACCTCAGCCTCAGATTGACGAACAGCTTCATGTTATGTTATCCACTCTGCATGAGACAGTTATTCAAAGAGGAGCAAGCTTTAATCTCGGGATCAGCAAGTTTCCGGGAAATTATTCACCTAGAGGCCATAAATATTTAGAGGATTTTGATACCGAGCCAATTCCAAAACTCACCTATCGTGTCGGTGGGGTATTACTTCAGAAAGAAATCATTTTGGATACCAACAGAGACCGTGTCATGATCCGATACACTTTATTGGATGCACATTCACCCACAAGAATCAGGATAAATCCTTTTTTAGCATTTAGGGGCTATCATAATCTGTCGAAAGAAAATGACAGGATTAAAAAAGACTTCGAGAAAGTTCCTAATGGCGTCAAATATCAACTTTACCCTGAATATTCACCGCTTTATTTGCAGCTGTCGAAGAGAACTGACTTTATTCCCAAACCTGAGTGGTATTTCAATATTGAATACATCATGGAAAGAGAAAGAGGATATGAATATCAGGAAGACCTTTTTGTGCCAGGATCATTTGAATTTGATATTGAAAAAGGAGAATCTGTCATTTTCTCAGCGGGGCTTACAGAAGCAGATACGAGTACCAGACAAAGGGCATTTGAAAAAGAGCTTGCCAGAAGGATTCCTAGAAATAATTTCATCAATTGCCTCAAAAACTCTGCGGGCCAGTTTATCCAAAAAAGGAATGGTAAGACCCATGTCATCGCAGGCTATCCCTGGTTTGGATGGTGGGGTAGAGACACTTTCGTCGCAGCTCCGGGCTTGGTTTTGACCCAAGGGGACACCGACACCTTCCTTGACATCATGGATACGATGGTAGCGGACCTCCATGGACCATTATTCCCCAATGTGGGAAGCGGTGTAATGAGGAACATGGCATCGATGGATGCGCCACTTTGGTTTTTTTGGTCTTTGCAGCAATACATTAAATTTACCGGTGATACCAAATCAATCAAGAAAAAATACCTTGACAAAATGAAAGGTATAATCGATGGATTTAGAAAAGGTACCGATTATAATATCCACATGCTTGACAACGGGCTAGTGTACGGAGGTCAGGAAGGGGTGGCGCTTACCTGGATGGATGCAGTCAATTCTGATGGTCCTGTGACACCAAGAATCGGTTGCCCTGTCGAGATTAATGCATTGTGGTACAATGCGCTTTGTTTTTATCATGAGTTAACCAATGATGCTGAAATCAAGGATTTGTCCGAGTTGGTCAAAAAATCCTTTAATGAGATATTTTGGGAGGAGAAGAAAGGTTATTTGGCAGATTATGTGAACGGAGACTTTAAGGATTGGTCAATAAGACCGAGTATGGTATTGGCCACCTCTCTACCATATTCTCCCTTGGAAGAAAGCCAAATGAAAAGTATCTTGGAAATTGTAAAGTCAAAACTTCTTACCACAAGGGGTTTGAGGTCTCTCGCTCCGGATGATCCTGGTTATAAGGGGTATTATCATGGAAATCAGTATACGAGGGATATTGCCTACCACAATGGGACAGTATGGGCTTGGCTTTTAGGGCCTTTCGTTGAAGGTTACCTAAGGCTACACGGCAAAGCAGGAAAACATTTTGTAGAAAAAATAGTGCAGGCATTTGACGATGTTATGCCGCAGTACGGTATAGGAACTATCGCTGAGATATACGATGGAGATCCTCCACACAGACCAAAGGGAGCTATTTCCTCGGCTTGGTCCATCGGTGAGTTATTGAGAGTGATGTATATTTTGGAAAAAGTTTAATTCGGTTTTATGAAGGTATTAATGTTCGGCTGGGAGTTTCCTCCACATATTTCCGGAGGCTTGGGCACGGCTTGTTACGGTTTGGTCAAAGGCCTAAACCATCACAAACAAGAGGTTATTTTTGTTGTGCCGAAGTTGTGGGGTGATGAAGAACCATTGGCAGATTTTGTCAATGCGAGTGATGTTGTCATTGATTACCGAGAAAAAAAATTTAAGAAAATATGGAAAAACCTCACCTACCTTGAAGTGAGTAGTTTTTTGGTTCCTTATTTAGGTCCAGAAGAATTTAAAAAATATACCGATTTTTCCATCCATGACAGGACTGATGTCGATGAGAGCGTTTTTTCCAACAAGTTTGAGTTTAGTGGAAAATATGGAAAGGACCTGATGAAAGAAGTTTCCAGATATGCCCTCGTCGCCGCTCAAATAGCCAAAGCCAAAGAACATGATGTCATCCATGCCCATGATTGGCTGGCATTTCCTGCAGGGATTGCTGCCAAAGAAATCAGTGGAAAACCGCTTATTGCGCATATCCACGCCACGGAGTATGACCGATCAGGTGAATCAGTAAACAAACCTGTCTATGACATTGAAAGGGCAGGAATGCATGCAGCCGACCATGTCGTGGCAGTAAGTCACTTAACCCGAAATGTAGTAATCAATAAATATGGGGTACATCCTGACAAAGTAAGCGTCCTGCACAATGCGGTTTTGGATGCCAGCATCATTCACTCTGAAACCAGGAAGCATGTTCCAGAAAAAATCGTCACCTTTTTGGGAAGGATTACATTCCAAAAAGGTCCTGAGTATTTTGTAGAAGCAGCCAAAAAAGTAATTGATAGAGATCCTAATGTTAGGTTTGTAATGGCCGGTAATGGCGATCTTCTCAATAAAATGGTGGAGCGTGTGGCAGAATTAGGCATGGGGACAAAATTTCATTTTACAGGATTCCTAAAAGGGAAAGATGTGGATGATATGTATGCCATCAGTGATGTCTATGTGATGCCCTCTGTTTCTGAACCATTTGGAATCGCTCCGCTTGAAGCTGTAAGACACAACACCCCTGTCATCATCTCTAAACAATCAGGTGTTGCAGAAGTGCTTATAAATGCTATCAAAGTGGACTTTTGGGATGTTGATGCCATGGCCGATGCAATTTTTGGATTGCTGCACTATGAAAGTATTTCAAAGATGTTTAAGGAGCTTGGAAGTGAAGAATTGAAAAAATTGAAATGGGAGCATGTCGCCGCCAAACTAGTTAAAGTATACGAAAAGACATTAAAACAATAGCCATGAGAACAATCTGTTTTTACTTTCAGGTTCACCAGCCTTTAAGAATTAAGCCTTATCGCTTTTTTGATATTGGAGATGACCATTATTATTGGGACGATTACAGTAACAAAAGTATCATCCGAAAAGTAGCCCAAAAATGCTACCTGCCCATGAATGCGCTTTTGCTTGACCTTATCCACCAACATCAAGGAAAGTTCAAAGTGGCTTTTTCCATATCAGGCGTTTGTTTAGACCAGTTTGAAGCATTTGCACCCGATGTACTTGAAAGTTTCAAAAAACTTGTAGCCACAGGACATGTTGAAATCCTAAGTGAAACAGATGCCCATGCCCTTTGCTCCCTGAAAAGTAAAGAGGAATTCAAAAGAATGGTCGGCAGGCATACCGAAAAAATAAAAAGGCATTTCAACGGCTACACGCCAAAGGTTTTTAGAAATACAGAATTAATCTACTCTGACAAAATTGGTGGAATGGTGGCGGAGATGGGTTTTGAAGGGATTCTGACCGAAGGGGCTAAGCATATTTTGGGTTGGAAAAGCCCAAATTTTGTCTACCAAAACTCAATAGATCCAAACCTGAAGATTCTTCTTAAGAACTTTCAGTTGAGTGATGACATCGCCTTCAGATTCAGCAACAAGACCTGGGCAGATTATCCTTTGACTACTGAAAAATTTGTCATTTGGCTCAATGCTGTGCCAAAAGAACAGGAAGTGATTAACCTGTTTATGGATTATGAGACTTTCGGCGAGCACCAATGGGCAGAAACCGGGATTTTTGAATTCATGAAAGCACTTCCAAATGCTGTTTTCAAGTATACAGATTTCGGATTTTCTACACCTTCGGAGGTGGTACAATACGGTACAGCTGTAGCTAAGATTCAAGTGCCAACACCAATTTCATGGGCTGATGAGGAAAGAGATTTGACGGCTTGGTTAGGAAATGACCTTCAAAATGAGGCTTTTTCCAAGCTTTATGAAATGGAAAACCGGGTCAAAAAAATTGAAGATGTTGAAATCCAAAGAGATTGGAATTACCTTCAGACCTCGGATCATTTCTATTACATGTGTACAAAATTCTTTTCGGATGGCCATGTTCACTCCTATTTTAGCCACTATGACACCCCATATGATGCCTTTATCAACTATATGAACGTTCTGAGTGATTTCATTCTCCGTGTCAAAACGAAAGAGTCTGAAATGGCTGAAGCGGAAAAATAGAGTAATATTTTATAAAAAATTAAAAGGCTTGGTAACACAAGCCTTTTTAATTCCCTCAAACTTTGAGCGATGAAAAGAACATTTTTCCTGATACCGATATTTGCCATGCTTGGATCTTGCACGGTCACAACAGAAAATAAAGTGGCTGTTGAAGAAAAAGAAGAATACATTGTCAGGTATGACAGACCTGATGCTGCCATTCTTCGCGGAGTTTACATCCCACAAGGAAAGGAATATTTTTACACTTCAGGTTTGGTTGCTCCTGTAAGGGATGAGAATGCTGTTGCCGGAACTTATGGGAGGTATGGCAATACCTATGAGCAAAGTATCGGAATTTTGAAAAGGATAAAAGACACTATTGGGGAAGGAAATTTTACAATGGAGGATGTAATCTTCCTGCGAGTCTATCTTGCACCTGATAAGGATGGGAAAATTGATTGGGATGCTTGGTTCAATGCCTATGGGGAGTTTTTTAATAATGAAGAAAACCCAAACAAAGTGGCAAGATCGACAATAGCTGTTCATTCCTTAGCCAATCCGGAATTATTGATAGAAATAGAAGCGGTTGCAGCAAAATGAGAAAATTTATTCCAATTTATTCTCTTGTCATTTCTTTATTTATAAGCTCTTGTGCTTGTGACGGGGAGACTATGGTCAAAGGAATGATGTGGGGATTTAATAAAATCGCGGGAGAAGGCTATATCCCCTCCAACGAGATTATGGCATTGGGAGAATTTGAAAGTGTGGAAGTCAATGTCTCCCAAATTTACGCGGATGGCGAAGATCAAAGTACAATCGAACTCAGACTTTTTAATGGAAAAAGTCCTGAAATGAGAGTGAGGGAAGATAACGTAGCGAGGAAATGTGCTGAATTGTATGCTCAAGGATATTCAAAAATCGAGGATTACAAGATCATCAAAATTTCATTTATCCAAACCGACCCTTTCAATGCTGAAAATTATGCCATCAGCGAATATACATTTGAAGTAAAAGACTTATTAACTTCCCAAAACCCTGAAGAAAATGGAATTTGACTATAATGCTGAATTTAAGCATCCAACCGTAAAAGCAAGCGATTGGTTTTTAACCATATTAATTGCCAATATTCCTGTCGTAGGATTTATCATGCTCATCGTCTGGGCAGTGGACAAAACAGGAAATCCAAATAAGGCAAATTGGGCAAAAGCCAAACTGATCTGGTATGCAGTTGGGTTGGGTATATTGGTTTTGTTTTTACTCTTGATTGGATTTGGAACGATTTCAGGTGTATTTGATGAAATCGATTGGAAGGATTTCTAATAATCAATTAAATCAATTTCTCCCCACTTTCGGAATCATCTATTGCTTTAGAAAGAAAATCATGAAAAGACTTTATTAACCTGAAGCCTTCAATTGCTTTTTTCTTAAAATCTCCAGAGGAAATATCCGAATCAGCAATTGGGTTGGATACAATGAAGCTTTTGTGTTTTAACAATTCAATGTATGGATGATCCTGTTCATAGCCTTTGGGCATATTTTTGAGTTTGTCTCCTTCCAATCCTGAAAATATCTTTTTAAACTTTGGCTCATTTAAAATGGATTCCAATTCCTTGCCCGAATAATCGATTTCCTGACGGATTTTTTTTAGGCTTTCCGATTCAGGCATCCATATTCCTCCGGCTAAAAAGCTTTTGCCAGGCTGCACATGTACATAGTATCCAGGCCCAAGGGATTTCTTTCCTCCAACGGAGAAATAAGCGGCAAAATTGGTTTTGTAAGGATCCTTATTCGCAGAGAACCGTACATCTCTGTTTTGTCTAAAAACACAATCCTTTGCCTTGAAAGAGGAAAGCGCTGGTTCCCAGACCGAAATCTGTGCAAGCATTTCGCCGACATCATTCAAAAATTCTTCTTTGACGGCTAGATACCAAGATTTATTCTCATCCATCCAGGATTTTTGGTTGTTTTGAGAAAGTGCCTCGAGAAATTTTAAGTATTGATTAGCCATATCCAAATTTAACTAATAACAGGAAAGGGAGTGATAAGTTTTTCCAAATTTAGCTAATGAAAAAAGCCTGATTTTATGATCAGGCTTTTTTCTATTTTGTAATTTCAATTATTCAAAATGTGTTTATTCACCCATTCAATCTCTTCCTGACGGATGGTGTGCTGCATGTCGGCAAAAATCAAAGTTTCCACGTATGCCCCGAGTTTTTTCATCAATTCCGCTGAGGCCTCGATCCTACTTAGAGGAACATGTATGTCTTGTTGACTCGATCCGATAAAAACAGGGGTGCCAAGAAAATCACCTTTGTACTTTGAAGGATTCAATTTTTCACCTATCAATCCCCCTGTGAATGCAATCACTCCTCCATATCTTTTGGCATTTTGTGATGCATATTCTAAAGAAAGACAAGCTCCCTGAGAAAACCCGATAAAGTAGATTTGATCAGAAGTGAATCCTTTTTCATGAATGTCTTGGATAATTTCATCTATGATTTGCATAGATTTTGAAAAGGCAGGTTCATTATTGGCGTCCGGAGCCATAAAGCTAAACGGATACCAGGAACTCGCGAGAGCTTGTGGTGCCAATAATGCAAATTCATCCAAGTTTAGATATCTGTTCAATCCCATGATACTGACAGGGTTTGCCCCTCTTCCATGGATCATGACCGCAACTTTTGTCGCTTGTTCTAATGGCATTCCGGCTTTTGTAATTTCAGGCATATTTTTCAACATTCAGTTCAACTTTAGCCAATCTTGCTTCCAATTTTGACCTTTGAGACTCAATCCACTCAGGCAATTTCAATAATTCACCCAAATGTGCTTCATCCTCATCGATCGCAAATCCGGGTTCGTCGGTCGCAATTTCGAACAAAACACCACCCGGTTCCCTAAAATAGATAGATTTGAAATAATTCCGATCTTTCACTTCTGTGACCTGATAGCCATTTCGAATCAATTTTTGTTGGATCTCCAATTGGCTCGCTTCATTGGCTGTACGAAAAGCGATGTGATGGACGGTCCCTGCACTTTGGGTCCCTTGTCTTCCATTTGGATCGATGACAATGTCAACAATATCTCCGGGATCACCTTTTGTTCCAAATCGATACCGTCCACCATCCTCCGCAATAAATCTGTAATCCATAAATTGGGTAAGCAACTTTTCTGTCAACTCTTTAGCTTTCAGATTTAATGTAGCCCCATAAAACCCCCTGACCGCAAATTCCAAAGGAATGTTTCCATAAGTCCAACCCTTCCTTTCGTCCTTGTTTGTGGCAATCAATTCAATCCCCATACCATCATGGTCTTCAAACCTTATCAATTTTTCACCAAATCTTGATAAAGGCGTAGAAAAAGGAATGTTGTATTTGCCCAATCTTTCCATCCAAAACCCTAGAGCATCCAAAGGGACAGAAAAAGCAGTATAGGTCAATTCACCTGTACCTTTGGTTCCTTTTCGCGCACCTTCAAATGGGAAAGTCGTGAACACTGTTCCCGGTGCACCCAATTCATCTCCAAAATAGAAATGATAGACATCAGGAGCATCAAAATTGATCGTCTTTTTCACTAGCCTCAATCCCAAAATACCTGTATAGAAATCCAGATTTTTTTGTGGATTACCTGCAATAGCCGTGATATGGTGGATTCCAGAGATTAGAGCTGCCATAGAGTAAGGGTTTTTAGTTGAGTTATTGGTTATTGGTTATTGGTTATTGGGGTAATTTCCAATAACCATTTCCAAAATTACTGTTTTACAATCTGAATGTTAGCCAAAATTCTAACTTGGTCACTGACGACTATGCTTCCGGCTTCAGTCACTGCATTCCATATTAAACCAAATTCTTTTCTGCTTATTTTTCCTTCTAATTCAAATCCTGCTTTGGTTTGGCCATATGGATCCTGCACGATGCCACCAAAATCAGCACTTAGTTCAACTGTCTTGGTAACATCCTTGATGGTCAATTCACCTACTAATTTGTCTCCTTCCAAAACTCCGTTAAAAGACATTTTAGGATATTTCTCAGCATCGAAGAAATCTGCAGATTTTAAATGGTTGTCTCTGTCAGATTGGTTGGTATCAATACTAGAGATATGGGCGTCGAAAGAAATTTCTGCTCCCTGAAAATCATCAGAAGTACTTTCCGCTCCACCTTCAAATGATTTGAAATTACCGGTTACAGTCGAAATCACCAAGTGTTTTACTTTGAATGATACTTCTGAATGTGTTGGGTCAATAGCCCATTGTGTTGCTGTTACTGTTGCAGTGCTCATAATTTTGATTGTTTTAGTTAATTATAGTTTAGATTTTATTCCTGTTTAATTTATCCTTGATTCGATATTTTGAACTTTGCTTTTATTGAACGTTCTAGACATTAAATGTATAGACACGTTTTTATTTAAATTTTTTTTATCCTCTCAATTTATCCAAAAGCATATTCAATTGTTTCACTTCTTCTTTTTCCAATTGGATCAGAGCTTGGTTTTGGATTAATATTTCTTCCTGAAGTTGGTTTAGCAATTCCAAACCTTTGTCAGTAATCATGATATCAACTTGCCGTCTGTCTAAAGGACATTCGTTTCTTTCGAGTAATCCTTTTTGCTTCAGTTTCTCGACCAACCGCGATGCATTAGACATTTTATTAAGCATCCTATCCTGAATCGAAGAAACTGTAATCGGATTTCCGTTTTGTCCCCTCAAAATTCTTAAAACATTGTATTGCTCAGGAGAAAGACCAAATGGTTTGAAAAGACTATTTTGTTTTGTGACGATAAAGCTGTGTGTGAAAAGGATATTCACGATGGCTTTGTTATGTTCATCTTTAAATTCCTTCTGCTGTATTTCGTCTTCTAACTTCATTTGTATAAAATGTCTTTGTATTAATTGTATATACATACAAATGTAACAAAAGGTTTTGAAAGAATTACATTTTTCTAAAATTTATTTGATTGTATCCAAAAAAAAAATCAAAACTGCCTCATCCAATCCCCCATGAGCCTATTGATTTCATCCGGTTTTTCGATGCAGCTACTGTGGCCCGCTCCCAGAACCATGTGCAAAATCGAATTGGAAATCGACATTTGGATAAACTTTGCTTTTTCGGGTTTGGTAGCCACATCTTCATCTCCCACTATGATCATGGTAGGACATTTGATTTGTCTGATTTCATCTTCTATTCCCTTCCTGTGGATTACAGCCTCCACGGATTTGGTGATGGTTTTTTTATTGGACTGAAGTTCTTTGATCCATTTTTTATAGGCCTCTCCGTTTTGCGGATTTTCGAGCCAACTTTGTGCAAACATAATCTTCATCACCGAACCTGCGACGGTAGGAATAACACCAAACCATTTGACGATCCCATTCAGAAGTTTATACTTTGGAAAGTTTTCTACCGGTTCAGGACTTGCCGATGTTTCTAATAAAACCAGACTTTTGACTTTATCAGGAAATCTGGCCGCCAAGCGCATTCCCACAAATCCTCCCATAGAAAGCCCAACAAAATGGACCGGTTTGCCCACAAGTTTGTCTATCAACTCCATAGCATCTAAAGTCAGCAAATTTATGTCAATAGCTCCGTCAGTTACTTCAGATTGACCCTGTCCTCTGTGGTCATAGGCAATGACAGTATAATTTTGCTTCAAAAAATCAACCTGACTTTGAAACATCTTATGGCTCCAAAGCAATCCATGAGAAAAGACGATTACTTCTTCGCCCCCTCCTTCTTGGATATAAAAAAGCTTGGTAGAATTGAGTTGAATGTGTGACATAATATTGTTGTACGAAGTATAGTGTACCAAGTACCAAGTATTGGAAAATATATTTGGATTAACTTTCTGATTCCGGCCCCATTCATTTTAAACCTAAGTCAACCTGAGCTTCCTTGGTACTTCGTACTTGATACTTAGTACTTGTACTTGATTTTTGATTCTTGCTACTCATTTTCACCAATCCAAACCAGGCTGTTTCAATTTTCTATATTCTTCCCGTTCTTTGTGCTGTTGTACGACAGTACGGACATCCTGCAAGAGTTGTTTGGCATCATAGACTATCCCATCTTTCACGGTATATTTCACGCCTCCTACCCTGATAGGCTCATTGTTTTCATCTATCCGTATGGCACCCGTCCCATAGAGTACTTTGAGGTTTTGAAGGGGATTTTCTTCCAAAATCACAAAATCAGCCAACTTCCCAACTTCCACAGTTCCGATTTCATTTTCCATTCCCAAAGCCTCCGCAGCATACATGGTCGAGGACCTGATGACTTCCAAAGGATGAAATCCAGCTTCCCTGAGCAATTCCATTTCCCTGATATAGGCAAATCCATACAATTGATAAATGAAGCCGGAATCCGAACCGGTAGTCACGCGGCCACCACGGTTTTTGTATTCATTGACAAAGGTCATCCAAAGGCGGTAATTTTCCTTCCATTGGATCTCCTCCTCCGTGGTCCAATCAAACCAATACGATCCGTGCGATTCTCGGCTTGGTTTGTAAAAGCGCCATAAAGAGGGAAGTGTATATTCCTCATGCCATTCCGCCCTTCTTGCCCGCATCAGGTCACGGTTGGCTTCATAGATATTGAAAGTAGGGTCCAAGGTAAAATCCAGGTCCAAAAGCTCCTGCATCACCTTGTTCCAATGCTCTGAATATGGCGGTGCGGCCTGTTTCCACAGTTTCCCCGCTTCTGCAAAACGATGCTGTTCATTCTGATAATTATAATCCAGCCTGTAATCCTGAATGGTCCTATCAACAAAAAGTGCTTCAGGAAGGCCATACCAGTGCTCCATTGTAGTCAGTCCTGCCCTTGCAGAATGGAGGACATTCCATCTCGCCACGTCCATCTGCGCATGATGCATCGAAGATCTCAAGCCGATTCTTTTGTTCTCTTCCAAAGCCGCTTGCATTACTTCAGGTTTAGCACCAAAGAATTTGATGCCGTCTGCTCCATTTTTGGCGTTATCATTTACCCAAGCCTTGGCTTCAGCTGCATTGGTGATTGGTTTTTCGGAACCTTGCCCAAAACTTGTATACGCAAACAAACGCGGTGCTGTGATGGTGTTGGCTGCAGATTTTTTCTTATGGTCAAGCACCCAACCCAGTCCATTACTTGCAGAGGGGTCTTTTACAGTAGTGATGCCATGAGACATCCAAAGTTTGAAAACATATTCTGCCGGCGTACCCTGACCTGATCCTCCTATATGCCCGTGCATGTCAATGAATCCCGGCAAAAGATAATGTCCTGCTAGTTCCATCACTTTGTCATTTGGTCCGGCTTTTGGTCTCCGGTCTTCCTTGATGGGAATACCGGGATAGCCTACGACTGTTATTTCCGTGATCCTGTTTTTTTGGACGACGATATCGACAGGACCGATAGGAGGTGAACCTGTCCCATCGATCAATGTCACTCCGCGAAGGATCAGCTTGTCATATGGACCTTCCCCTTCCTTTCTTTCAGGGGAAGGCATGACCTGTGAAAAAATTTCTGATGTAAATAAAAACAGGCTACATGCAAATAGGATCAATGATTTTTTCATGGTAGGTGGATTTGAAAGATTCAAAATAATCCTTTTCACCCCAATAAAAAAACCGACCCTCCCAATGAGAAGGATAGTCGGTTTTAGGTTTAAGAAGCCGTCTTTACTTACTCTTTCCTAAAAGTATACCGAAGACCGATACTGGCTCTGAGGGTTAAGTCACCATTTGCAACTAGGGGAGTCCCTTCCATTAAAATTGAAAATTGCCTGTGGTTGGATATAGGCTTAAAGTCCATACCCAAAGGTAGTCCTATCCTACCATCATCCGCGTCTGTGTATCCAACCATTAATCCAATGTGTAGGTTATACCATTCTGTCCGGCTGACATTATAATGGCCTAAAGCCTCTACTCCTAATACATAATTAACTACATCTCCGGCAAGAAATCTCGCCTCCCCAAAAAACTTCTTATCCACATCTGTGCCTACACCGATCTGGGACAAAACCCCTCCCGGGTAAACCCCGACATGCACTTGTGCATGAGCCTGAATAGAAATAAAAAGGGCAAAAATCAAAATAATGGCAAAGAATCTGAATTTATTCATGTTTTTTATTGGTTTGATTTATATAAGGCAAAAATAGTTTTTAATCCCAGTCTACCAAATCAAATATTGGTAACGGTAACAATTTAAAATGCCTCTGAGAATACATTCCCAAAGGCATTTTCCAAATTATAGAGAATTTAATAAATTGAAAGAAATCTTTCGAAAGCTCTTAAAATCAAACAAAAACAATTGATTACGAGACAATATCTACTAATATCCAATATCAATTTAATATCTGATTGCTTTGAATAGACGGTTAATATGGGAAATTCTAATTTACTCACATAAGAAATATTACCCTCTCAAAATCTCCATCGGAGGCATCTTCACAATTTTGCGACCATTGAGCCAGCCCAGGAGAATGGTCAAAGCTGTAATGGCTACATAAACTATCAAAGCTTCTTTGTATGCTCCTCTAAATGGCAACTCAAATACAAACTCACTCAATAACCATGTTGCCAAAAAGGACAGTAAAATCCCACTCAGCGAAGCCAAAGAACCCAAAAAGAAATATTCCAAGGTATTGATCTTGCTGACCAAACCGCTGTCCGCACCGAGTGTCCGCAGCAAGATACTTTCCCGCATCCTTTGGTATTTGCTGATGATCAATGAACTGATCAAAACCAAAATACCGGTAATGATGCTGAAAAAAGCCATGAATTGGATTACAAAACTGATTTTGCCAAGAATCTCTTCCAAGGTTTCAACTATCGCACCCAAATTGATTACCGAGATATTTGGGAACTCTCTTACAATCTCCGACTGCACATCCGCGGCCTGACGGTCATTGATGGTTTTGGTGATCAGCACATGAAACTTCGGCGCATTGTTCAAAACATTTTCGGGAAATAATACCAAAAAATTTGTAGAAACCTGATTGAATTTGATATCCCGGAAGCTCCCCACATAGGTCGTAATCGGTCTTCCCTGGACATTGAAAATAATCTGATCTCCCAATTTGATCCCCGTCCGCATGGCGTAGCCTTGGTCAAAAGAAACAAAAACCGAATCTCCGGGATTGGATACTTTATAAAGCTGTCCTGTCACCAGCCTTTCAGAACTGATCAAAGTGTCTCTGTAGGTTACCCTAAATTCCCTGTTGTATAATCCCCGGGATCGTTTTTCTTCCTCAGGCAAAGTGTCGTTCCCTTTTTTGGTCAGGCCATTGATAGACTCCAATCCCATGGTTACAATAGGTACCTGCTGCATGATGGGCAGGTCTTTGCTTAGGATTTTATCTGCGACTGCCTCAACCTGATGCGTTTGGATGTCAAAAAGCAGCATGTTTGGTTGGTCCTTTTTGTCTGCAAACTTTGCTTCATCCAACAATTGGTTTTGGACAAAAAACAAGGTGCTGATCATGGCTGTACCCAAACCGATGGTTGCTATCAAGGAAACGGTTTGGTTATTTGGCCTGTATAAATTGGCTAAAGACTGTCTGATAGGATACTGCAGTGAAATCGGAAGGAATTTTCGGATCAGCCACATGATTCCAATTGCTACAGTCCAAAGAATCAAGAATGCAAAAACCACAAATCCGGTAAAGCCGAGCGATTGCTTCCATCCATTGAGCAGGTAAAAGCTGAACCCGAAGACAAACAAAAGAATACCAAACACAACCGCCCAACGCAAGGGATCTTTGTTGATCTTGGTTTCCCCTTCCTCAGGCCGCAAAGTAGCCATCGGAGATACCTTTCTGATTTTCAACAAAGGCAACAAGGCAAATAAAATAGATACCAATAATCCGGTGATTACACCAAAGCCTATACTTTTCCAAGAAATTGCAATGGTAACATCCACCGGAAGGAAATCCGCAAATACTGCCGGTAAAATAAACTGCAAAATGCTCCCTAAAAGTGATCCGAATACTGCTCCCGCAAATCCCATAATCACGATCTGAACCAAATATATTTTCATTGCCGTCCAAGCAGAGACGCCAAGACATCTCAAAACTGCCACTGAAGCTAATTTTTCCTTTACAAAAACATTGACTGCACTAGCGACACCCACACAACCCAAAAGCAAGGCAATAAAGGCAACCAAACTCAGAAAGTTCGATAGGTTTTGGAAGGAACGGCCTGTCTGCCTTTTCCGGTCTTCAATGGTGTCCGCATCGACTTTTTCTTCCTCCCATTGCTCCTCGTATTTCTTCACCAAATCGTCAGGATTTGTCAAGTCATCTAATTGGTAATACCTGACATATTCCAGCCTACTGCCGTATTGGATCAGACCGGTAGCCTCCACGTATTCCATAGGGATGTATACCGCAGGTGCTACAGTGGCTGTAATCCCTGTTTGGCCCGGGACTTTCTGTAATTCGCCTTCGATATAGAATGAAACATTCCCGACTTTGATACTGTCCCCTATCACAGCATTGAATTGTGCCATGAGGAGTTTTTCCACCAAAGCTCTTTTGCCCCCCTTTCTAAAGGAAGCTTCTGCCTCAGCGGGGATGGTTTCTAGTTTTCCGTAAAAAGGGAAATTTCCTTCCAGCGCCCTTACCTGCGTCAGCCGACTTGCGCCAGTTGAAGGAAAAGCCACCATACTGGCAAAATTGATCTCTTCAGCAGTTGCAATCGCCAAGGAATCGGTAGGTTGTGGCCCGAGTGGTTTGTTATTTTCCAATACCAAGTCTGCCCCGACAAGTTCTTTGGATTGTTGGTCGATTCCTCTTTTCAGGTTTTCACCAAATGAACTGATACCTACCAAGGCCGCAATCCCTACGACCATCGAGGATACAAAAAGGAGGAGCCTTGAGAAATTTTTTCTAAAATCCCGGAAGGCCATTTTCAAAACCCAAGAAAAATCAGACATGGCTGCCCTCCTGGATTTTACCGCCTTTGATATTGATGATGCGGTTTGTACGCTTTGCTAATTCCGGATCGTGGGTCACCAAAATCAGCGTAGTACCTTGCTCTTTGTTCATGTCGAAAATCAGGTCTTCGATCATTTCCCCGGTTTCAGTATCCAAGTTTCCTGTCGGTTCATCGGCAAAAAGTATTTTCGGTTCATTGGCAAAAGCCCTTGCGATAGATACCCGCTGCTGTTCTCCACCCGAAAGCTGAGATGGATAATGGGTAATCCTATCTCCCAATCCAACTTTGGTCAATAACTCAGTGGCTTTTGCTTTGGCGTCCTTTTTTTTCTTTAATTCAAGAGGAACCATTACATTTTCCAAAGCAGTAAGCGTGGGAAGGAGTTGGAAATTCTGAAAAATAAATCCAATATTTTTGCTCCTGACCGCGGCCCGTTGGTCTTCGGAAAGCTTCTCAAAAGCATTACCATCCAATACCACAGAGCCTGTACTCGCTGAGTCTAATCCAGCACAGAGTCCGAGCAAAGTGGTTTTTCCGCTTCCCGAAGGACCGACGATAGAGATGCTTTCTCCGGCTTGGATATCAAAATTGACCTGATCTAAAACAGTTAGTTTTCTTGTGCCGCTTTGGTAGGTTTTGGACACATCCTTTACACTCAATATGCTCATAAAAATCTTTTGGAATTGGTTTTTACAATAACACCATCAAACGTCCAAATGGTTTGATTCGTTGGGTTTAAATATAAAAGGAAAGGATGGGGTTTGAACAAAATCCACAGAAAATAGTAAATTTGAAGAAAGGAATAAAATGAAATATCAAAATCGAATCACCATTGATCCAGAAATTTGCCATGGAAAGCCCTGCATTAGAGGGATGCGATGGCCTGTTGAAGTTTTACTAGACCTATCTGCATCAGGGATGAGTATGGAAGAAATAATGGAGGATCATCCGGAGTTAGAAAAAGAAGATTTCTTAGCTGTTTATGAATTTGCAAAACTGGCAATCTCGGGTAAATCATTCGGAGGAATGAATACTACCGCCAACGCCTAAATAATTATTAATAATTAGATATAAATAAAATGATCAAAGCAACCATAAATATTCTACTTTTTATTCTTGTTGTTTTTTCTTCGTGTACCGCAAAAAATGAAAAAGAGTCTGAGACAGAATCAATCTCAAAACCTGAAACACCTCAATCAAAGAAACTGATCCTCTTCTTCGGGAACAGCCTCACAGCCGGATATGGGATTGAGGCAGAAGATGCTTTCCCAGGATTGACTGCTGCGAGGATTGACAGTCTTGGCTTGGATTACAGGGTCATCAATGCCGGATTGAGTGGCGAAACGACCGCAAGTGGTTTGAGCCGTTTGGATTGGTTTTTGGAAGAAGAACCTGCGATTTTTATTCTGGAATTAGGCGGAAATGATGGATTGCGCGGAATCACTCCCTCGGAAACAAAGAAAAACCTAAAAGGCATCATCCAATTGGTAAAGGGGAAATATCCTGAAACAGTTATTGTTTTGGCCGGAATGCAGATTCCCCCAAATATGGGACAAGAATACACGAAAGAATTTTCTGAGATATTTCCCCAAGTAGCTGCAGAAGAAAATGTCCAATTGATCCCATTTTTATTGGAAGGTGTGGCAGGAAATCCTGACCTGAATCTGCCTGACGGAATCCATCCTACTGAAGAGGGACATTTGATAGTTTTTGAGACTATCTGGAAAAGCTTAGAAAGCCTTCTTTAAAGTCCCAAGATTTTCAATTTCCTGTTAATTTTTCAGTCTTTTTTTTTTTTAAGTCTATCCGCTTTCTTCAAGTAGCCAAACAAAAAACAGTTGGAGGACGATTAGCAGTTCTGTGGACATTGGACGGTCGTCTATGGAAGAGTTTCCGCATAAGATAAAGTTTCTTCAACCTCAAAGCAGAGCTTTACGGAGACTCATATAATTTATTGAAGTAGTCGCCTACAATCTTTTATTCTGTTTTTTTCATTATTTCATATAAAATCATTAAATTATGGGTGAATCTCTAAGTTTTTATTTCAACCCAAAACCACTACTTGAATGAAAAAGATTTTAAAGATCATTGCTTACCTGGCGACAGCCTTAGTTCTAATAATTATTGGAGTTGTTGCCTATGTTTCATTTGCCCTTCCAAATGTCGGTCCCGTAGATCAAGACTTAAAAGTCGAAATCACACCTGAAGCTGTTGAACGAGGTAAATACCTTGCCAATCATGTATTGCTCTGCATGGATTGCCATTCCGAACGGGATTATTCCTTATACTCAGGCCCACTCATCCATGGAACAGAAGCAACAGGCGGTGATCGATTTGACCAGACGATGGGATTCCCGGGTGTTTTTATCTCTCCGAATATTACCCCATTTGGCATAGGAGACTGGACTGATGGCGAACTATTCAGGCTGATTACTACGGGAGTAAGAAGAGATGGGTCTCCCATTTTTCCGATTATGCCATACCAAAGCTACGGCAAAATCGATGCAGAAGATATCAATGCTGTAATTGCCTATATCAGGACTCTGGAACCTGTCGAAGTCGGTAGGCCAAAAGGTGAGCCGGATTTCCCATTTGGACTGATCATGAGAACAATGCCGGTCAAGGCTTCATTAACTAAAAGACCCCAACCTTCTGACCAAATTGCATATGGAGGTTACCTTGTGACAGCAGGTGCATGTGCCGATTGCCACACCAAATTTGAAAGTGGATCATTTACAGGTGAACGATTAGCGGGAGGCCGTGAGTTTGGGTTTCCTGATGGGATTCTTTCTTCCGCCAATTTGACACCTCATGCCACAGGATTGGGAAATTGGACTGAGGAAATGTTTGTACAACGGTTCAAAATGTATGGAGAAAACTATGTGCCCAAAAAACTTAACCAAGGAGACTTCCAGACCATCATGCCTTGGATGATGTATGCAGGTATGAAAGAAGATGACCTTAAGGCAATATTCGCTTACCTTCAATCGCTACCGCCTACAGAAAATCCAATAGAAAAATTTAAACCTAACAGTTAAAAAGAAAGAGCCTGACCATCAAATCAGGTTTTTTTTTGACTAATAAAAAGCGTCTTCGAACTGTCTGAAGTTCAGATTTCCTTTTTGATCTCGGTAGACACCAATGATATCAAATCTTATATCCTTGTGCCAATCCCGTTCATGAACAAAATTATCGGCGGCTTTTATCAAGAGTTTGCGTTTCGTACTATCCACAAATTCTTCAGCATAGCCGAATCCCGTCCCGCTTCGGTATTTTACTTCTACAAAAACAAGAATCCCCTTATGCTTAAAAATCAAGTCGATTTCCGCATGACCACTCCGGTAATTTGCCTCTACAAATTCATATCCTCGGCCTGATAACCACGCTTTGACCAAGTCTTCTGCTTCCTTTCCTTTATCATTATGTTCTGCCATGGGGATATTTGTTTATTTTTGGGGTATAGAAAAGAACCATCATTTTTCAATAGGTGTTCTCCAAGTGCTATAAATAAAAACTGTGAATCAAGTTATCAATAAAAAAGTTAAGTTCATCGATCTCGGTATAAAGGATTACAAAGAAACCTGGGATTTTCAGGAAGAGATCTTTGCCAAGACCGTCTCACTCAAAATCCAAAACCGTCAGTTAGATCCGGAAACCCAATTGCCAACTGACAATTACCTGGTTTTTGTAGAGCATCCACATGTCTATACTTTGGGAAAAAGTGGTGAATTGTCACACCTGCTTTTGGATGAGAAAGGATTGGAGGAGAAGAAAGCTACTTTTTATAAAATCAACCGGGGAGGTGATATCACCTATCATGGTCCGGGGCAGTTGGTTGGTTACCCTATCATCGATCTTGACAATTTCTTTACCGACATCCACAAATACCTGAGACTTCTCGAAGAAGCTGTCATTTTGACTTTGGCGGAATATGGGATCGAAGCGGGAAGAATCACCGGATTGACCGGAGTTTGGTTGGATTATGTCGAACAGAAAAACCCTCGAAAAATCTGTGCCCTTGGTGTAAAATCAAGCCGATGGGTTACCATGCATGGCTTTGCCTTCAATGTCAATGCAGATATCGGGTATTTCAACAACATTGTTCCTTGTGGAATAACTGACAAAGCTGTCACCTCCATGCATTTAGAACTTGGACACCCTATAGACGAAACCGAAGTAAAAGATAAAGTTAAAAAGCATGTTGTTGATTTATTTGGGATGGAGTTAATTTAAAGTCTGGATATACGGTGGAAATATAATTGAAATACAATGGAAATAAGGTTGATATATAATTGAAATACAATTGAAATAAAGTTGATATAGCTACTGTAAAATAACGTTTGATTCTATATTCTCAAATCTCAAGTCTTATATCTCACCTCTAACCAATGAAAAAAGACATCGCCTTTCACCCTGTCACCGGAGTCAAGCTAGCCATTGCCAAAGAAGAAACCAACGGCAATACCGAATGGTCAGTATATATCATCAACCTGAACCTGATCGAACTAAATACGGTAATGATTACCTCCAAAGGCTATGGCCAAATTGAAGGGGAAGAAAAGAAAACCTCGGTTTTGAGGCATATGATCCAAGAGCTCGGTTCAGAATCCATCGCCAAGGTTGAGCCGATTGACCCTGCACTTTTTGCTTTGACCAATGAATATTGGGTGAGTTATTATATCCTCGATAAGATTTTTGACAAAAAATTCATTTTTCCTGAAGGCAGCATGGATAATTCCAATTTGAGAGTTATCCCTGAATTGGGCTTGGAAGGCGTCTTGCACAGTTAAAATCAATCCATCCTAATTTTTTGGTTATTATTTGAATACTGCATTTGATTTTTTCGCGATATCCTAATATCTTAATATTTCAATATCTAGGTTGCCAATTAATCCGATCAATTACGCCTAGATGTCTTATGCAAATAGAAAAAAGTTATGGGAAATCTTTTGAGTGAATTGGGAGATATCCTATTCTTGGATATCGAGACCGCTTCTTTGGAATCAGAATTTGCTGAATTGCCACCGCGACTACAGGAAGAATGGATCAAAAAAGAAAAGCAAATCATTCCCAAAGAAGAAAATGTGGATCCCGGTAGTTTATTTTTCCAAAAAGCAGGAATCTATGCTGAATTTGGCAAGGTCATCTGTGTGGGAGTCGGTTACTTCCATTATTTGGAGGATGAAAACAAATTGGAATTCCGAACCAAAAGCTACGGGGAAGAATCAGAATACGACACCCTCGCTGCTTTTTGTGAGTTGCTCCAAAAGAAAAAATGGATCCTTTGTGCCCACAACGGAAAGGAATTTGACTTTCCCTATCTCAGCAGAAGAATTTTGGTCAACAGGATTCCGCTACCCGAACCATTGCAGATTGCCGGCAAGAAACCTTGGGAAGTCCGTCACCTCGATACTTTAGAGCTTTGGAAATTTGGGGATTACAAGCATTATACGAGGCTGGAATTGCTTGCTGCCATTTTTGACATCCCCACTTCCAAGGAGTCCATCGATGGTTCTCAGGTCAATGAAGCCTATTATATCCAAAAAGACCTGGAATCGATTCGGGAATATTGTCTGCGGGATGTTGTCGTCACCGCTAAGATCTATTTGGCTTTTCAAGGACTGCCACCTGATATCGAAATGGAAGTGATTAATAGGGATAATGAGGGATGATCCCTAAAAGTCACAATTGAAAAGAGTATATTAAATCCAAATTGGAACCAATTCCGCTTTAAGTTTTTTATTAACTTTAGAGAAAGTAAATGATCAATGGAATCGACCGCAATAAAAAGCTTGAAAGAAACGGTTTTGGAAAGGATTGAAATTCTTTCTTTGGAGGAACTGAATGTTCTAGCTACTTTTTTGAATGAATTAGAAAAAGAAAACTCCTTGAAGGAAGAAATTCTCTCCTACAAGGGCTTTCTAAAAACCATGGATGAGGATTTTAAAACCGAATTAACAACAGGTCTTCCTGAAAAGCGATTGAAGGGATCTAAATCACACAAAACCTTTTGAGAAAATCCATTTTAGATACAGACACACTTATTAATTTTTTTGATGATGATGAAAATACATCTCGAAATTTGAGTAGTTACCTTTCCCTTCATTCAGCATTGACCATTACTGAATTGACTCTTTTTGAGTTTTTTCAGGAACTAGAATACCAACAAGCTCAAAAGCAAATGGAGAAGTTTGAAACATTTATCAACAAATGCCAAATCCTTAATATTTCTCGTAATTCGGTAAGGTTATCAGCAAAAATATATGTAGACCTTAGGAGAAAAGGGATTACAATTGGCGAAATTGACTTACTTATTGCAGAAATTGCAATCCATTCCGACCTACAACTAATCACAAACAACACAGCCCATTTCTCACAGATTCAGGGCTTATCATTACACAATTGGAAATAAACTTTCATGGGAAGAAAATCAAATAATCAGGGCCAACAGGGCAGAAAAAGCGGAAAAGTGATCGATGCCGCCCAACTGGCCAAAAAAGTACTCAATTTTTTGGATAACAATTACGGCAAAGAATTCAATGCCAAACAGATTATCAAGAAACTTGAAATCCGGGACTCCATTGCCAAAGGCGGTGTAGAACCGATGTTACATAAACTCGCCGCAGCAGGCAACATCTCCAAATCACCGAGAAATTATTTTGCCTCGGTCAAAGAACCGGAATTCATTGAAGGGGAAGTGGATTTTGTCAATCCACGCTTTGCATTTATCAAACCCGATTCAAAACATGGATTAGAGGAAGATGTCTTGATCAAAGAAGCCGACCTCAAGCATGCACTTGACGGAGACAAGGTCAGAATCATGGTTTATCCTGTCAAAGGAAGCACCGGCAGGCTGGAGGGAAAAGTACTGGAAATTGTCAGCAGAAGCAGGGATGAGTTTGTCGGCAGGGTAGAAATATCCCCGAGATTCGCCTTTGTCGTGCCTGATTTCAAAAAGATGCATTATGACATTTTCGTCCACAGAGGTGACCTTGGCGGTGCTGAACATAACCAAAAGGTAGTTGTAAAACTCTCCGACTGGCGCGAGGACGACAAAAACCCAACCGGAAAAGTCACTCGAGTTCTCGGCAAAGCTGGAGAACATGAGGTTGAAATCCATTCTATCATGGCGGAGTTTGGCTTGCCATTCGAATACCCCCAAGAAGTCGAAGATGAAGCAAACCTGATCCCCGAGGAAATTTCACCTGAAGAAATCAAAAACCGCCGTGATATGCGGGACATTCCCACATTTACCATTGATCCGGCAGATGCCAAGGATTTTGATGATGCGATATCCTACAGGGTTTTGGACAATGGAAACCTTGAAATCGGTGTTCACATCGCTGATGTGACCCACTATGTCAAGCCAAAAACCAAATTGGAGAAAGAAGCTTATGAAAGGGCTACTTCAGTTTACTTGGTAGACAGGACTATCCCGATGTTACCGGAAAGACTTAGCAATGGACTTTGTTCGCTAAGACCCAACGAGGACAAACTGACATTCTCCTGTGTTTTTGAAATGGATGAAAATGCCGATGTTCTGAATACTTGGATAGGTAGGACAGTAACGCACTCCGACAGGCGATTTGCTTACGAAGAAGGTCAGGAAAACATCGACAAGCAGGAAGGCGATTTCTATCAGGAACTCACACTCTTGAATGGTCTCGCCAAAAAACTCCGGAAAAGAAGATTTGATAAAGGAGCAGTCAATTTTGAGACGGTTGAAGTCAAATTCAAACTCGATGAAAAAGGGAAACCACTTGGCCTTTTTGTTAAAGAGAGAAAGGACATCCACAAACTGATTGAGGAATTTATGCTGTTGGCCAATAGGACGGTGGCAGAATATGTCTTCAATAAAAACAAAGGAAAGGATACATTTGTCTATAGGATTCACGACCACCCGGATGTGGAGCGGTTGGAGACTTTTGCCAATTTTGCCAAAAAATTTGGCCATGAATTAAAGATCGGTGAAGGGACAAGGATCTCTATGGCGCTAAACAAACTGATGGAGGAAATTCTCGGGAAACCGGAACAAAATGTCCTCGAACAGCTTGCAATTAGAAGCATGGCCAAAGCCAAATATACAACAGAAGCAAAAGGCCACTTTGGCTTGGCATTCCAACATTATACCCACTTCACCTCCCCTATCCGGAGGTATCCGGATATGATGGTGCACCGCTTGTTGCAGCATTATCTTGATGGAGGCAAATCGCCTGAGGCAGAAACGTGGGAAGACAAATGTCTCCATTCATCCGAAAGGGAAAAAAGAGCTGCCGACTCAGAAAGAGCGTCAATCAAATACAAACAAGTGGAATTTATGTCCCTTGCTGAGGAAAAAGATTACGACGGTATCGTCACCGGTGTGACAGAGTGGGGAGTTTTTGTAGAAATCACCGAGACCAAATGTGAGGGGATGATCCGTGTTCAGGACATGAAGGACGATTATTACCAATTTGACGAAAAAAATATGCGTCTCATTGGGACAAGAAATAAAAAAATGATCACTTTGGGTGAAAAAGTAATGGTCCGCGTAGTGGCTACGGACATTGACAGAAGAACCATAGACCTGGAATTTGCAGATAATGAACCAAGAAATAAGCGTAGATAAAATCTTACAGGATTTAGAAAAACATATCCAAAGACATTCTTACGGAAAATCCCCTCACGAACTTTATGAGCCGATTTCGTACATCATGAGCTTGGGCGGAAAAAGAATCCGCCCTTTGCTTACACTGATGGCTTATTCACTGTATAAGCCCGACTACCAAAACATCATGAATCCCGCATCGGCGGTGGAGGTTTTTCACAACTTTACCCTGATGCATGACGATATCATGGATGATGCGCCCCTTCGCAGGGGAAAGGCAACTGTCCATGAAAAATGGAATGCCAATACGGCGATTCTTTCCGGTGATGTGATGTTGGTCAAAGCTTATGATATGTTATTGGACATTGAACCCAACAAATTTTGGGAATCCATCCGCTTGTTCAATCAGACAGCTGCCGAGGTTTGCGAAGGGCAACAGCATGACATGAATTTTGAATCTCAAAAAACTGTCTCAGAAGCTGCCTACATCGATATGATTAGGCAAAAGACAGCTGTTTTGCTTGGATTTGCACTTCAGTTTGGGGCCATCTTGGCAGATGCTTCGATCGAAGATGCTCAAAAACTATATGATTTTGGAGTCAATATCGGTATCGGTTTTCAGCTCAAAGATGATTTGCTAGACGTCTATGCCGACAAAGCCAAATTTGGTAAGCAGGTCGGTGGTGATATCATTTCCAACAAAAAGACTTTCCTGCTGATCAAAGCAAAGGAATTGGCTGGGGGAGATGCTAAAATCAAATTGGAGTCCTGGCTGGAGGCTAAGACTTTTAACAAAGAAGAAAAAGTAGCTGATGTCACGGCCATTTATGATTCCCTGGAGATCAAAAGCCTCACAGAAGCAAAAATGAAAGCTTACTTCGACAAGGGCTTTGAGCAATTTGCTTCTCTGGAAGTCCCTAACAAAGACATCTACAAATCCCTTCTTCAACTCACCCAAGACCTGGTGCACCGGGAAAAATAATCTGACATTACTTCATGGAATTATCCGCAACGGTCCTCATCATTGCTCTTACAGTCTTGACTTCATACTTAGCTTGGCAAAAGCCCAACCTGTTGGAAAGGTGGATGTTTACGCCCTACCAAATCCAAAAAAGGAACCAATGGGATCGGTTTGTTCTTTCTGGATTTATCCATAAAGATGGGACCCATTTGCTCTTCAATATGTTTACCTTCTATTTTTTTGGAAGGGTGGTGGAAAGTTTTCTTACCATTAAGTTTGGGCAAACGACCGGCATAGGATTGTATATTCTATTCTATCTCGGGGCGATAATCATCGCAGATATCCCGACCTATTTCAAGCATCGGGAGCATTCCTATTATCGGGCGCTTGGGGCATCCGGGGGAGTTGCTGCCACCGTATTTGGCAGCATTATTTTGATGCCGTTGTCAGATATCTGCTTGTTTGGTTTGCTTTGCCTTCCGGGTTTTGCGCTAGGTGTTCTGTTCTTGATTTACAGCATCGTCCAATCCAAAAAAGGGGGGGATGGAATCAACCACGATGCACACTTATA
This sequence comes from Aquiflexum sp. TKW24L, assembly GCF_023502205.1. Taxonomy (GTDB): domain Bacteria; phylum Bacteroidota; class Bacteroidia; order Cytophagales; family Cyclobacteriaceae; genus Cognataquiflexum. The sequence continues at coordinate 89,223 of NZ_JAMFLG010000015.1, forward strand.
TGGAGCACTTTTTGGAATAGTTTTTATCCTGATTGTTTCGCCACAAAGTGCATTGAATTTTATAGATCAATTAAAAAGCTTCAGGTTGTTTTAACCTGAAGCTTTTTTCCTTTTAATCCATTCAATTATAATTTTCCGGGATAACCATCATTCATTTTCAATCATTATATATGGATACCTTTGTATTTTTAAACTGCACCTAAATATCAATCAATATCCAATATCAAAAATCCAATTTGAATGGCATAAGGGATTAAACCAAATGAATCCTATTTATCCTTTTGAAGTTGTCTGATGTTTTTATCAGTAACACTCCTCATCATGGTATTCCACCTGTCTTTCCCTCTTTCCTCAGAAAAAACATCAGGACCTGGAACACCAACCCTCATACCTAGAATCCGCTCTGCTGATTTGCCTGTCCCCGAAATATTAAAGTAAAGATCAACTGCGATAATGTTATCTGTAAATCTGGATATTTTGTCAATGGATTTTCGGATCTGAGCTTGTAGACCTTCAGGTAAATCTACCTGAGGCGCCTGCACATCAATTTTGATTCCGTTATAATTTTCCGTGTAATTCATAATACAACTTTTTGAGTTTTTTATTAATTTGAAATTCTTTCTTGATAAATAAAGCTACAGTAAATTTTAATTTTTACCCAACCATATACCACGAACAACAGGAAAATTTTTGACATCGACTTGATTTTAAATAACATTGCTTAATGGCCTCACCTTAGTTTTTTGCCATTTGCCAAAATTATAGTCAATCATCAAGAAGTTTTGTCCTTTTCATCTAATGGCACTTTATGCTTGATTGAATGCTTCAGACATTGACTTCAAATAAAAGCAACATCCGCTCTTTGAATCATGGGTATAATAGCCTGTTAATTTCATCCAAAAAAATTTTAGCCGGTAACAAATCCAAATTTGAGTTTTCTACATATTACCTTTCCTTTTCATTATTCATTAGGAATTTCCGCTCATTTGGATAAAAAAAAACACCAATTAAGGACGAATCATTATAATTGGGTTTTGATCCTCTCAGCTTAAAGTTTTGCTCTATCCGGTCTCTCAGGCGGTACCTAGCTCAATTATAAAACCTTTACCATTCCGTGATTTTTTTGTGATAACTCATAGGCAATTTTGATCAAATCAAAATCAAACTTATTATGAGAAAAGCAATCCTATTTCTAGCAGTTGTCCTCTTTGCCGCATGTTCTGAAGACACAGATCCAGTTATCATCGATTCTGCCCTACCAAACGGCACTCTTTCAGTACAGCGTGCGGGAACATTCATAGATCAAAACGGTGCGGGAAGTGCGGGGACGGCTTCGATCGGGCCTGACACTCAAGGAACTGTATTTTTGGCATTCAACAATGCTTTCAAGACGGCTTTGGGAACAGGAACTGTAACCGTGTACCTGTCAGCATCTGATACTTTTACCCCTGATCCGGCAAATGGCAATCCCAATTTATTATTGGTAGGTCCTGTTAGAAATGCAGGGGAAAACTTCTTCAAGGTACCAACAGGAGCCGAAATAGGTAAGTATTCCCATGTAATCCTTTGGTGCGGATCGGTAGGGATTCCATTTGGAAATGCAAGGTTGCAATAATTACCCAACAGCATCCCGGAGCCACCGGGATGCATAACTCTACAACCATGAAAAATATAAAATTCATCCCGATTTTGGCATTGGTGTTTGTTGTCCAGGAAGTCAGTGGTCAGAGTGGATGGACAAAATCAAAAGGGGAAGGTTTTTTCCAAACCTCATTTTCGACATTTAATTCGAAAGATTATTTCACCCTTGATGGCGAAAAACTTGTTACCAACAGGTTTCACCAGCAAAGCATTGTCTTTTATGGTGAATATGGGGTAACGGACAAATTTACCATCATTACCAATCTGCCTTTGCAGAACTTCAATGGTTTTGAAACTACCGAAACTGTCTCAGGTCTTGGAGATCTCAGAGTGGAATTCAAACACTCCTTGCTGAAGAAATATTTTCCATTGGCCATCAGTGTCGCTCCCGAAATCCCGACAGGCAGGGCCAATAATTTTGCAAACAGTACGGTCAATGATTTTGAAAGAATCAACCTTCCGAGCGGGGACGGAGAATTCAACGTCTGGACTACATTGGCTACTTCGTTTGCATTGGGGGATTTCCCATTTTATGGATCTCTATTTGGGTCTTACAATTACAGGACACAATATGATGGGATTTCTTTCAGTGATCAGATTGCAGTTGGGGTGGAATTGGGCTATAAGATTGCGGATAAGGTGTGGGTCAATGTCCGGTTGAATGGACTGACCTCCGTTGACGAGATTACCGAAGTGACAGATTTTGTAAGGGGTGATGGCACAGAATACACCAGCTACAGCTTGGGTCTAAGTGCTCCGATCTATAAGGACTTCCACTTAAGTCTTACCTACCGCAATTTCAATGACTTCCTGTTCCAAAGAAAAAACATCTACTCAGGTGGAGTTTTTGGTTTTGGTGTCTTTTATAACCTCAAACCGCCTACAGAATGAATAACATCAATAAAATAACAGACTTTAAGCCAGGAATAAGCGTCTATCCCATTGGTTTGATGTTTCTGCCCTTCAAAAAACTGGGGAAATTCCAAACTTTGTACCATCAGGGAGATTTGGCAAACAAGCTTTTCATGGTCAAAAGTGGTGCTGTGAAGCTGTGTGAATTGTCTGAGGGTGGTGATCAGCTTGTTCATGACATCAAAACTGAAGGAGAAATATTCGGAGCATGGGAGGCCTTATTGCATCCTGACATGCATTTTAATAATTCTGCCATCGCGCTATCTGATGATACCGAAATCTATTTTATCAAGCTTTCCGAAATCAATTTTGACAATGTTCCCAATTCGATGGCAAATCTTTCAAGGCTCTTTTTGGAAGATCTTAAAAAATTGAATTTCCGGCACCAAAGGCTTTTAAACAATGATGCCGCATACCGCATCAAAGAAACACTCCTTAACCTGGCCCAAAGAGCAGGTCAAAAATTTGGAGATGAAACCCTACTAAAATTATGGCTCTCTCACGATGACATTGCAAAACTAGCTGATACCAGCCGGCAAACCGTGACAGCAGTCATGAATGACCTTAAAAACAAAAAGAAAATCATTTATTCAAGAGACCGGATTCTGTTCAGAAGCCTATCAAATTTTCACAATTAAACCAATTCAACATGAAAAATTTAAGTATGATTTTAGTTTTAATGACGGCTTTTCTGCTGTCCTGCGATAACATGTCAGAAGAAATTCCGATGGATGATCCAGTGCTGGTGACCGGACCTCTTGAAGTGCTCAAAAGCGGAACCTTATCAAACCAGAGCGGAGCGGGGACGAGGGGAACCGTTCAACTCGTAAAAGACCATGCGGGAAAGTTTTACATTTCCCTAAGTGACAACTTCACAACCAAGTTTTCCACAGGTACGGTCACTGTGTACCTGTCTACCTCTTCTTCATTGAGATTAAATGAAAGCGGAAGTTTCCAATTGTTAGGATTGGCAAATAGGCCGGGTGCGCATTTCTATGAACTTCAGGGCAGTAAAGACGATAAGTTTACACATGGTATTATCTGGTGCGGAGCTGCAGCCATTCCTTTTGGAAATGCTTTATTGGAATAACATTTTATGAGTATTCGCATGAATGCACGTAACAAAATTATCGATAAAGATTTTCTTGGGGCTTCAGGAAATCGGTCAATCAATTTTACAGCTACTTTTTTTCTTAGCAAAAAAAGTAGCCAAAAAAGCCAAGACGGCCTACCGCACAATCTGGCTATTAAAACTCACGTTTTAATCCCTTATCCGCGCGCATGGCCTGTGCCGGCCTCCCGAAACTTCGGGATCATTCCTCCCCACCTCAAACATATGGAGTTCAGTTTTAAAGTAGAAAATTTCGAAATTTGTCGGGGACATTCAACAATGAGGATGCACATATAACATTTTGTTTGGTCTATTTATAATAAAAAACGGGGGATGAAGATTCATCTCCCTTTTTTTTGTTTGTCTCAAGAAGGAATCTAAGACAAGCCAATTCATTTCAGCTTAAACAGGTTAGGTCCCAAATTTTGTAATTCACCCAGCCGCAAAAAAAGGACTTTACCATTAATTGGACTGCATTGGATCAAGTACAAAAACAAATTCGGTAAAAGTGGCAGAATCTGAAAAGACCTGGATGCTAGAATTGTGGACTTCTAAGATCTTTTTGACAATTGCCAAACCCAAACCTGAGCCTTCAATTCCTTTTTTATCTCTATCGACCATGTAATATCTTTCAAAAAGGGACCCCAGATCTTTTTGGGGTATTCCCGAACCGGTATTTTTGATACTTACACAGACTCTATAGGTGGTCTCGCAATAAAATGCTCTGAGGGTTATCTTTCCGTTTTCGGGAGCATATTTGACAGCGTTGTCAATGAGGTTTTGGATGACCCTGTCCAATAAGTAAAGGTCCGCTTTCACAACAGGAAGTGAAGGGGAAATGTCAGCGACAAGGTCTATTTTTTTGGCTTTGGCCAAAAGTTCAAACTTAAGGCAAGCGTCAAAAAGCAATTCCTGTATCCTAAAAGGCTCTAAATTTAACTGCATCTGACCGGATTCAAGTTTGGACAGCTCAAATAGATCTGCTACCAGTTTGGTAAGCCGGTCTGAGGAATCAGAGATGATTTTCAGGTATTGCTCCCTTTCAGCTTCAGTGATCTGATCACCCTTGATCATCATGGTTTCGACGTATCCGTTGATCACAGCCAAAGGATTGCGGAGATCATGGGATACATTGGCGATCAATTCTCGCCTTAGGCTGTCCACTTTTTTGAGTTCCTCCATATTATGAAGGATATTGTCTGCCATTTGGTTGAAAGTAGAGGCAAGTAAGGACAGTTCCGAGTTGGTTTTCATTTGGGGGATTCTTACCTGAAGTTCTCCATCCTTAAACTTACTTACCGTTCTGACGATTTCTCTAAGGTTTTTGGTAAGGAGCGCAGTCAGGATTAATCCTATCAATAAGGCAACAACCATGGTTACCAGAAATGATTCCAAAGTCAATTTGAGCCAATAGCTGCCCAATAGACCTGAGGCTACTTCTTCGAATTTTTCACTTGCCAAGGTGATATATACATACCCCAAAAGTCTGCCCTCTTCCATAACCGCAGTAGCAGAAAATATTGTCTGATAGCCATTTGACCTAGGATCATCTCCGAGAATAAACTTAGATCCTCGCGATTCGATAAATTCCTTTACAGGTTTGACATCTACCCTTTTGAGTTTGACCTTGGAATCCAATACCACATAGGAAAGGATCTCCCCTTCAGGATCCAGCAGAAATACTTCAATACTTGGATTCACAGCCATCATGGAATGCATGATTACACCCAAGGCCTCCTCGTTGACCTCTCCGTTTTTGAATGGTGGTGCTTCTTTGACCAGATACTCAGCCACTGAAGCGTTCAATTTTTGAGTGGTTTCCAGGAAATAGTTTTTGGAAGCATTGGTTGTGATCAGGATGTAGGCAAAGCCCACCACCATCATCACAAGGGTGAAAACCAAAGAAAATCTCCAAAATAAACTTTTCATACTATTATATTTTTATGGTCAAAAGGATTTTACCATTCGTCATTAAAGCGGTAGCCGATGCCCCAGGTTGTCAATATAAAGTTTGGATTATTGGCATCAATCTCGATTTTTGACCTCAGGCGGTTGATATGGGCATTGACGGTGTGCTCGTAGCCACTGAAGTCATATCCCCAGATCAGTTCCAAAAGCTCTGATCTGCTGTAACTCCTGCCGGGACTTTTGGCCAATAGCATCAGCAGGTCAAACTCTTTGGGAGTCAGGTCAATTCTCTTTTGGTTTAGCAAGACTTTTCTCCTTTTTTCATCTATTTCCAGATTTTCAAACCGAACTGCAGCCTCATTTTTATTGCTCAATAGGACAAACTGGTCCTGTCTTCTCATGATGGCTTTGACCCTGGCAATAAATTCCCTGATTTTGAAAGGTTTGGTGATGTAATCATCAGCACCCGATTCCAATCCCATCACTTTATCAATTTCTTCGGATTTGGCTGTGATCATCAGGATAGGTGTAAAATTATCCAATGCCCTGAGTTTTTGGCAGATGCTTATGCCGTCCATTTCGGGAAGCATGATGTCCAATATCATCAGGTCAAAGAAACCTGAGGAGGCAAGTTCATACCCCTGCCGGCCATTATTTGAAACCTGGATCTGATAGCCCAAGTCCTTGAGATGAATCTGAATGAGTTGGCTGATATTTGGATCATCCTCGACTACCAGTACCTTTTTCATATTTGGCATGTTGTATATACCAATAAAATTAAATCGAAATATTCACGAAAGTATCACGAAGGGAGATGAAGGTATTTAATGTCATAAAAAAACCTCAGACCTGATAGGCCTGAGGTTATTGAAACCATGTTTTGCTTTTTACTTCACATCTTCCAAGGTATTGCTGATGACCAATTTCAAGTGGTCTTTGTGTGCCTTTGAAGAGATGTTACCGGAGGAATTGTTCACTTTGGTTTTGACATAATTCAGATTATACAATGCGGCTGATTTGGCAAAGTTATTATACCTGTTGCTTTGAGGTCCGGTCAGCATCCCTTTCAGGGTGTTGACATATTCTATCTGCAGGTTTTGTCTGAAAGTGTTGACATTGCCATTGATGTCCGCATCGAAGATTGCCTTGGTCAAGTCATTCATGTAAGTGGCCATGTTGTATTCATTGCCATACAATTCTGAATCCACCATTCTCTGCAAAGTATTGGGATGGGTCATGTGGGCCAAGACACTTCTTTGGGAATTCAAAACCTGTTGGTGGATTTTTGGATCTTCCGGTCCGCCAAAGAAATTGAAGCCTCTTCTTTGTCTTGCAAGGTGGTTGATCAAATCTTCAGGAATCTGATAGGCATTTGGAGCCAACATGTACTTGCTGATCGCATCCAAGGCTCTTTTCTGATCCTTAACGCTTACAGGAGTGAAAGGCTGCGTGCCTCCATCCTGTCCCGCCATGGCACGGTCCACATAGACACCACCAACATATCGTGACATCACGCCGCCTGCAGTTGTATATGTACCCATAAGGACGCTGTATGCCTGAGTCAGTTCTTGGTACGATTGGCCTTCGGCGGAATATTTTTCTTTGATACCTTCCATGAGTTTTTTGGAAGTTTCCATCATGTGGATGGAATATCCAATCTGATCATTGGAAAGATCCCCGATCATGACTCTTGGATCGATGGCTTTGCCCGGAGCCCTCATATCATCTGCATCATTTCCAAAAATAAGTTCAGGCCTAGTGGAAAGTGCCAAAATCGCGTCCAACTCCCCTTGGGATTTGACAGGAGTATATCCTGCCTGTATCGCCCACACATCATAAGGACCGACAGTGGTAGAGAAATAATGACCTTGCGTGCTTTTGTCAGGAGAAATATTGATAGCCAAGTAATCCATCACAGAACCTGCTAGTGCTTTTCCTTCAATCACATTTTTATCAGCCAATTCTTTTGGAGAAAATAGCTGGGAAGCTTTCATGTTGTGGCTCAAACCAAGGGTATGCCCCACTTCGTGCATGAGCAATTCAGCCATGGCTTCTTTTTTCATTCCTTCCATTTCAAGGTCAGATGCACCGTGGGCTCTTAGAAAAGCCTGACCAAACATCATGTTGTTTTGAAGATGTGCGCCTACAAAACAGAAATGAGGCTGATTGCCATGGGAAGATTGATTTTCCAAAGCCGCTTCATCACCAAAAAGTTTGTCATACACCACCCTGTTGGTATGGTATACAAACTCCAACATGATGTCTGCTCCTAAAATCTGCCCTGTTCGGGGATTGACGAAACTTGGTCCATAACCACCAAAGGGAGGGTTTGGAGAGCTTGTCCATCTCAATACATTGTAGCGGATATCTCCGGCATCCCAATCTGCATCATCAGGTTGGATTTTGACCTGAACAGCATTTTTAAATCCGGCTTTCTCAAAGGCTTTGTTCCATTCCAAGACTGCATCCATGATGGTTCCTCTCCATTCTGTAGGGGTAGAGTTTTCGATCCAAAATACAATTGGGTCTACAGGTTCAGAAATAGCTGCATCGGGATCTTTCTTTCTCAAATCCCATCTGTGAACCAAATCCCGGAAGGGAGTTGCGCTGGCAGTGGTCATGTCGGTCACTTCAGTCGCGAAAAATCCGACTCTCGGATCATCAAATCTTGGTTCATAGCCATTGTCCGGCAACTCGATCAAGCTATGGAAAACCTTGATGCTGACATTTCTTCCGTCAGTTACGGCAGAAGATCCACCGTTCAGAACTGAAGGGTTGTTGTACACATATTCTACTGCGAGGTCTGTGTTTTTCTCATAACTTCTGATGGCGAGTACTTTTGTTTTCTCACTGTCAAGGTTGCCTAACCTGAATGCCATTGGAGATTCGCCCGGGAAAGGTGGGTTTTTGATCTGTGAAAATGTTTCTTTCAAAAACAGGTTGTCTGCTTTGATAAGAATTGATCCTTTATCCGTGTCTTCAGCTTCGATTTTAGCACTTGCCATGATTGCTTGGCTGATGTTGGCATCGGCTGATCTGCTCAGGGGATTTTCAGGATCGAAATAATGCGACACATTTTGTTTCACAAATTCAACTCTGTTGAAATACCTGACGATCTTAAAGATGTTGTTTTCTCCATAAGCACCTCTAAAAGTTCCGGCATCAGTGACACCATCTCCAATCTGGGCAAAATAGATAAACTCTTTGCCCAACTGCTCTTTGCTGACTTCCATTCTCAGTTCTCCGCTGACGGTATCCTGATAGAAAGTGAATAGGCCTTCAAACTTGGTGTTGCCTTTGGTCAGGTCAGCGATGGTTTTTTTCTCAGGTTTTTTTTCCGGAGCAGGAGCTGTGACTGCAGGCGCATCGGATTTCTTTTTCTTTTTTTGTGCCAAAGCCTCATTCATAGGCATGGCCACAGCCACCATCACCATCGTCATGGCGAGGAGTAAATTTCTTTTCAGTTTAAACATAGAGTTCTCAATAATTAGGTGGTAGAAATAGTTATTTGGGACTGGAAAATAATGGGTGGTAATGTACAAATTCTTTTGAAGTCCTTAAAATCTCAAAATGTTTCAGGGAAAAGTTAAGAATAATTAACAAAAAAATCCCTGCCGAAGAACTCAGCAGGGATTTTAGATTTGAATTCCAATCTCAATTTTTATTTAAAAATGCGCAATCATGCTAATAAAAATGATCAAACAGTTAAATCATGACAAGAGACCGAAATGTCCGGAACATCCTACTTCCGACTTCCGTCCTCCATGCAAAGAAATATTGGGTTCCCGGCAAAGAAACGCTTAACCATCTCTATTTCTTCTCTATTTCTGCTTTCAATTCCTCGATATTCAGAACTTTGGAAATCTGGGTTTTTTCAATTTCCTTGAATTTTGTCAATTGGATATTGATCAGGTTAGTGATTTCGGTCCGCACTTCTTCGGCGCCATCGGTCGGTCGGTAATCTCCCGTTCCGGCCACAGAATTCAAATGTGCCAACTTATTGTTCAACCTGATCGGGAAGTTCAGTGGATCTTGTCCGCTTTGGTTTTGGGTTTGGTACAATTCTTTTTCTATGTCCGTAATACCCTGGATGATGGGATCAATCCTTCTTTTCTTTTTGGGATCTTTTTCCACCAAAGCATTGAGCTCGTCTCTGTATTTTCTGATGATGATAATGGTTTCATGGGTTTCGGTCAGCTTGTCCCTGACATTCAGAAGGAAATCATATTGTGCCAAAAGGTCCTCCTGCGTGGATTCATACCTCGGGTCCGCCAAAACCTTGAATGTATGTTCCTCAGCCTTGCCATCCACTATCAATCTGACGATATAGTCTCCAGGAACAACCTTTGGGCCACGAAGCGGGCCTGACCACATGATCATTCCCTCAAAACTTTTGGCATCAGGGATACGCAGATTCCAATTGATTTCATTCGAACCGGTTTTGTACTTCAAAGTATCTTTTTCAATTCCCTTGGAAGAATATTCCTTGAGTAGTTTCCTTTTGCTGTCATAAAACTCCACCCGAACTTCCTCTTTGGGTTCGTCCTTGAGGTGATAATAGACCAATACGCCCCCGGGCCTGTTGGTGCCTTCTGTTTTTGATTCGCGTTTTACCCCGTCCATCCTGTATGAATCCTGCGGCTTGAACAAGTGAGATGGCTTCGCACCAATTTCATTTGACATTTGATGCAGGACAGTCAGGTCATCGACAATCCAAAAACTCCTGCCTTGGGTGGCGGCGATCAAATTATTATCCTTGATGGTCAAATCTGTGATGGGCACGATGGGCAGGTTGAGCTGAAAAGGTTTCCAATCCGCACCGTCATTGAAAGAGATGTACATTCCGGTCTCTGTGCCGGCATATAGAATGCCTTTTTTGGAGGGATCAGCCCTAATGACCCTGGTGAAATGCTGTCCGTCAATACCATTGGTAATTTTGGTCCAGGATTTACCGTAATCAGAGGTCTTGTACAAGTAAGGTGCAAAATCACCGTTTTTATAGCCTGTTGCTGCAAAGTATAATCCACCTTCCTCAAAAGGATGTCCCTCGGTGCTGTTGATTTGGATCCATTCAGGAAGGCCTTTTGGAGTTACATTTTCCCAAGTCTTTCCGTTGTCCTTGGACACATGGACCAATCCATCATCAGATCCTGCCCAAAGCACTCCTTTTTTCAGGGGTGATTCGGACGCCGTAAAAATGGTGCTGTAGTATTCCACTGAGGTATTGTCCTTGGTAATCGGACCGCCGGAGGGGCCTAATTTTTCTTTTGCATTTCTCGTCAAATCCGGGCTGAAAGTCTCCCAAGATTGTCCGCCATCTGTTGACCTGTGAAATTGATTAGAAGTCGTGTAAAGGACTTTCGGGTCATGAAGGGAAAAGAAAATAGGAAAATTCCATTGGAAGCGGTACTTCATATCTTCCGCACCATGCCCCATAGGATTGTTTGGGTATACATTGACCGTTCTGGAGGTTTTTGTTCTATGATTTTCTCTAGTCAAATAACCTCCATACGATCCACCATACACGATGTCGCTGTCATTCGGATCAGGTGCTATCCACCCACTTTCTCCACCCGCTGTAGGTTCCCAGTCATCTTCAGTAATCCCTCTTCCATCATTTCGGTGACTGATGCGCAGTGTTGAATTATCCTGCTGCGCACCGTAGATTCTGTATGGGAAATGATTATCCGTAGTTACCCTGTAAAATTGGGAAGTCGGCTGATTCATATAAGTCGTCCAAGAAGCTCCACCATCGAAAGAAACCTGGGCACCGCCATCATCAGCGATGATCATCCTTTGGTTATCTTTTGGATCAATCCACAGGTCATGATGGTCCCCGTGAGGTGCATCATAATTTTTGAATGTCTTGCCTCCGTCGGTAGATTTATGGTAATCGACATTCAGGACATACACTGTACTGTCACTTTGCGTATCGGCATAAAGTCTGGTGTAGTACCAGGCTCTTTGTCTGAGATTTCTGTCTTCATTGGTCTTTTCCCAAGTCGTCCCGCCATCATCTGACCTGAACAATCCGCCTTTTAGGTTTTCGACCATGGCCCAGATCCGGTTTGAGTTGACCGGTGAAATGGTGACTCCGATGATTCCCAATGTACCTTCAGGCAATCCTTTGTTGGTAGAAATTTCGGTCCAATTTTCACCGCCATCTGTACTCTTAAACATTTTGGATCCGGGACCACCACTCTCTAAGCTATAGGGTGTTCTTTTCAATTCCCAAGTGGTAGCAAACATGATATCCGGATTTTTTGGATCCATCACCAAATCCACGGCTCCTGACGTAGGATTTACAAAAAGTTTTCTGTTCCAGGTTTTCCCTCCGTCAATAGATTTGTACACCCCTCTTATCTCTGTTGGTTTGAATATGTCACCCATCACAGCCGCAAGGACAATATCCGGATTGGTAGGATGGATTCTGATTCGAGATACAAAGCGGGATTCTTCCATTCCCAGACTTGCCCAAGTCTTTCCGGCGTCGGCACTTTTCCAAAAGCCATAACCATAGGAAACATTGCCCCTGACGGTCTTTTCTCCACCACCGACATAGATGATATTGGGATCAGAATCTGCCACAGCAACTGCCCCAATAGAACCGCCGAAATACCCGTCGGAAATATTTCCCCAGGTTTTTCCTCCGTCGGTGGTTTTCCATACCCCACCACCTGTAGCGCCAAAGTAAAAGGTATTCCTCTCGGAAGCTACTCCTGCCACCGTAGCTGATCGTCCGCCACGGTGAGGTCCTAAATTTCGCCATTGAATGGCTTCGTAGATTTTTTCATCATACTGCTGTGATTGGACTTGATGTCCAAATCCTATCCCAAGTAGGAGGAATACAGATAAAGCAAAATGTAATATTCTTTTCATATTGATATAATGGTTGTCATTGGAAATATAAGATTGAATAAAGGTGACAGAATTTTGGCATGCATATTCATAAGGAAGTCTCAATTTGTTCCTTGTTATTTTACCTTATCATAAAGTTTATTTAAATGGGGAACTCCATTTTCCATCCATTCCGGTGCAGGCAAATTCATCAGGTAATGATCAAAATAAGCTTTCATTCTCACCTGAAAGTCCTTTTGATTGGCTTCATTAGAAAGATGGTGACCTTCATTGGGATATGAAAGAAATATCACCTCTTTCCCCATTCTTCTTGCTGCATTATAAAGTTCCAAGCCTTGTCCCCAATCCACAGCTCCATCTTTTGTACCATGCAAGATCAAAAAAGGAGTTTTGATATTGGGAATATGGCGCATAGGATTTTCCCGGTTATAATCTTCCCTATGTGTCCAAGGCGTAACTCCCCGACCCATTCTTACCTGACCTATTTCCATAATCCCATGATGAACCGTCCCCGAACTTCCATATATGTTATTATAGAAGCTTTCAAGATTGGTCGGCGGAGCACCTGTGACGATACACTTGAACATGTCAGTTTGGGTAAGAATAAAAGAAGTCTGGTAACCACCCCAACTATGTCCCTGAAGACCTATATTGTTTTTGTCAGCATAACCCAATTCAATTAATTTTTTGGCGGCTGAAGTTACTGCATCCAAGGAACTTGTTCCGGGTTTACCCTCTTCAAATATAATATCAGGCATGAAAACCATATAACCATTGCTTGCATACGTAGAAAAATGAGGTCTGTCATCATATACAGGCATGGAATAAGCATGGTGACGGTCAGACATTTTTTCATAAAAATACATAATGGTAGGATACTGTTGCCCTTCGATATAACCCGCAGGCATTGTCAGCGTCCCTTGCAAACGTTGACCTTTACTATTGGTGAAATCAACCAATTTTCTACGACCCCAAGCATACTCTCCTTGTTGGGGATTTGCGTCAGTGATTTTTTGGATATTTCCAAATTTTGAATCTGAGGTGAAAAAGTCAGGAAACTCTTCGAAGGTTTGTTTGGTGAAATACAATTTTTCAGCCTTTTCCGGCTTTTGCAATGAACCTATCATCGCATCTACATAGAAAAGAGGTGCCGGATTTCCGCCCAATTTAAGTTCGTAATAGCCATTTTTCTTGGTCCATTCCCCGTAGGCTTCCAATAATATTGGTTTTTTGGTATCTATCCAGTCTTCTTCTTTATCCAATTTAAAGTGCCTGAACCTGATTTCCTCTTTGTCACCTATCTTGGTAATATTTTCAGCTTTGCTTCCGTCCAAGGCCAACATCCAAAGGTCAAATTTATGGTTCAAAATGACATTCTTCCCGTCTTTTGTCCAACCTGCAACTCCATAAGGGGGTTTTTCATGGGGATAAGGATGTTCCAAATCCATGAATTTTATATTGGCTTTTGATGAAACATTAATCTTGGTGTTGGTTTCAAGATTGTAAGCAATAATTGAGGTATCTTTTTGGTACAGGTAGTATTTCCCGTCCGGAGATTGTTGCAATGGCCTATTTACCAATTTTTCAACCAAAATACGCTCCCCATTTTTGACATTTACTCTATACATATCTGCCGGCGACACTCCCCAATTGATGTCACTGATATAGGGTTTTTCGTCTAGTCCTATTTTAAACATATTGTGTCCTGAGGACAAAACTGTTTTTAAACCATCGTCTGAAAGCCTGACAAATTTGTTTTGCCCAAAAAGATAAATAGAGGAAAATGTTGCGTTCCGGTCTCTGTTTGCACGTACTATTTGCACTGATTGGATATAGCTGTCTTTCCAATGCCATACATCCACATTTGGAATGGTGTCTTTATCCGCCTTGAATTTGATTTCTTGCTCCTTGATCCCAAACCAAACTGAACTTCCATCCTGCAAAAAACGCAGATTAGATTTTTCGCTAATGACAAATTGCTTTGGGAAATCGGGATTTTCAGAATTTAGGGTTTGAATTACCGGCTTGCCATCGATTTCAGAAACTAGAAGCAACTCATTCACCTGCTGCTCTAATGAGTCAATTTTTTCTCCTTTCAAAACAGCAAACCGATTGCCCTTGCTTGACCACTCCTTCTTTTTACTTTCTTTATCATCCCAGACCAGCCCCAGATAGGATTTTTGATCAGAATCTAGGACGTTAGTAGACATGGTGGTTAAGTTCATTAAATAAATACCGTTTCCTATCTTGTCCTTAGCATCTACTATGTACGCCAAGTGGGAAGACTTTTTATTCAATGCAAATTCTGAAACATTCCCTATCACAAAAGATTTGCCCTCCGTAGTAATGTAAACCACTAAATCTGATCCTTTATGGGACTCTTTATCTCCCTCTTCCTTTTGACGGTGAACCAACCAGTATTTTTCGTCGGATGAAAAATCCATGGAATTGGCAGATTCAACCTCAAATGAATCACCTCCAATGAGAGATTGTAAATATGCTTTTTGAAGAATAGGTTTTTTCCCCTTTTTGAGTTTTTCAGTCTCAGCCTTATTGGGTTTGGTAAAATAGGAGAAGAAATTACTATTTTCTGAAAAACTCGGATTCAATCCAAATGGAATCCGTTTTAGAATTCCATCAGTCAGGGATTTGAGGTGGAGTGTATCGTCTCCACCGTTAGGTCTCAGTGCATAAGCAAACCACTTACCATCGGAAGAAGGAGTGGCCGTGACAATTCTGGTCCACCTTGCATAATCTTTAATTTCCAAAGGTTTGTTTTGGCCAATGGCTTGATTTGAATATATCAAAAACAAAATCAGAATTTGTATCTGGAGAGATTTCATGGATATAATTTTATTGAGTTCATCAGCTATGAAGTTCAACTGCTGATTTCACAATTAAAAATCTTTTTACATGACAGGCAGTTGAATGGAAAATCAAAAAAAAAGCTAACGGCTACCTTCCCAATTATTCTAATTCCAAAAATTTACTTAGGGTAGTAAAACAGAAAAGGCCTCCCGATGATGGGAGGCCTTTTTTGATTTAATGGAAGTAAATGTTATGCTTCAGCAGGAACAACAGTGACGTAAGATTTACCGTCAAATTTCCTTTTGAATGCTACTTTTCCCGGTACAAGCGCAAACAAAGTATGGTCTTTACCAATACCTACGTTTTCACCTGGATGATGCTTTGTACCTCTTTGTCTGATGATGATGTTTCCAGCGATTACTGCCTCTCCACCAAATTTCTTCACACCAAGTCTTTTGCTGTGTGATTCTCTACCATTTCTGGAACTACCGACGCCTTTCTTGTGAGCCATGATTTTATACGTTTAGGACTTCTTGCGAAATCTTATAATGAAATGCTTTCAATCAATACTTTTGTAAAGTCTTGTCTATGACCATTTTTCTTCTTGTAACCTTTTCTCCTCTTCTTTTTGAAGACGATTACTTTGTTACCTTTTACATGATCAAGAATTTTTCCTGATACCATGGCCCCTGCAATGGTGGGTGCCCCAATTGATACGATACCATCAGCCTCAGCCAATAATACCTGATCAAATTCCACGGAAGCGCCAGCCTCGCCCTGCAACAATGGTGCATAAACGTGCTGATCTTTAGTTACTTTGAACTGCTTTCCTGCGATGTTGACAATTGCGTACATAAATTGATTTTAATTGCTTTAGGAAATCGAGGTGCAAATATAAAAATTCTTTCATTAAGAAAAAAGTATGCCCAAGAATTCCTCATTATTCTTGCTTAGACAGTTTGAGATGTAGTCTCGATTTCAAAATATATACGCTTTTACTTTTTATTTCAGACATATTATTCGGGTATATTATAATATTTTGACTTTTGTTCAAAAATCTTCTTAAAAATAGGTCGAATAAAAAATTTTGGCCATGCTAAAAAAAGTTTTGGTGGCCTATACGGCGATAATTGATTAAAGTTAATATTTATATTATTGTATATAATACATTGATTAAATGCATATTATATATTTATTGACTTTTATTCAAAAAACGAAAGAATTAGACTCGATAAGGGTTTTATTTTTGGAATTTGTTCATCATATTTGTTGGAGGCTGTTCCAAAGAAACGGCCTTTTCTTTCCAGCACGAATTAGAAAAAATAATATAGCCTTCTCCTTTCAAAAACAGAAGACTAACCTCAAAAAATTTAAGAGTAATGCAACATTTTGAACCAATTCTCCAAGAGAACAAAAACCGATTCGTTTTATTTCCCATCCAGCATGATGATATCTGGCAGTACTATAAAAAAGCCGAGGCAAGCTTTTGGACTGCAGAAGAAATTGACCTGAGTCAAGATCTAAAAGACTGGAAAAACCTAAATGATGGTGAAAGGCATTTTATATCTCATGTATTGGCATTCTTCGCTGCAAGTGATGGCATAGTGAATGAAAACCTTGCTGAGCATTTTGTGTCTGAAGTTCAGTATACTGAGGCGAAATTTTTCTATGGATTCCAGATTGCAATGGAGAACATCCACTCCGAAACCTACAGTTTATTGATTGATACTTACATTAAAGATAACGTCGAAAGAGACAGGCTACTCAATGCCATAGAGCATATCGATTGCGTCAGGAAGAAAGCAGAATGGGCATTGAGGTGGATTGACAATGGTAATTTTCAAGAAAGGTTGATTGCTTTTGCTGCTGTAGAAGGTATATTTTTCTCCGGATCATTCTGTTCCATATTCTGGATGAAGAAGAGAGGATTGATGCCGGGACTAACATTCTCTAATGAACTGATTTCAAGAGATGAGGGATTGCATTGCGATTTTGCCTGCCATTTATATACGGAGCATGTGGTCAATCATTTACCAAAAGAAACAGTATCAAGGATTATCCAAGACGCTGTAAATATTGAAAAAGAGTTTGTTACAGATGCATTACCGGTAAAATTAATCGGTATGAATTCTGATTTGATGTGCCAATATATTGAGTTTGTAGCGGACAGGTTACTTTCGGAGCTTGGCTGTGCCAAAGTTTGGAACAGTACCAATCCATTTGACTTTATGGACATGATTTCCCTTCAGGGCAAAACCAACTTCTTTGAAAAAAGGGTTGGGGATTACCAAAAGGCCGGGGTGATGAAGTCCAAAGAACTGGTCGAATCACCTAAGTTCTCCATTGGAGAGGATTTCTAATTTATTTCACCACCAACCCAAATCCACTTGTCATGTTAGTAATAAAAAGAGATGGCCGTCGCGAATCAGTACGGTTTGACAAAATAACCGCCAGGATTGAAAACCTTTGTTATGGCTTGGATATCAATTATGTCCATCCTATAGAAGTTGCAAAAAAGGTAATTGATGGCCTTTATGACGGAGTCACCACAACAGAACTTGATAACCTTGCTGCTGAAGTTTCGGCATCTTTAACTGTTAAGCACCCTGATTATGCGATTTTAGCTGCCCGGATAGCCATATCAAATCTACAGAAAACTACCTCCCAGTCTTTTTCAAATACGATGAAAAGACTGTACACCTATGTCAATCCAAAGACGGGAGAAAATGCTGCATTGATCGCTCCAGATGTATATGGCGTGGTAAAAAACCATGCTGCAATGCTTGATGAAGCGATTGATTACAACAGAGACTTTGACTATGATTATTTCGGATTTAAGACTTTAGAAAAAAGTTATTTGATCCGCTTGGATAATAAAGTTGTGGAAAGACCCCAACACATGCTCATGAGGGTTGCTGTAGGGATTCACAAAGAAGACGTTGATGCAGCGATAGAGACCTATCACCTGCTTTCCCAAAAGTGGTTTACACATGCCACTCCGACACTTTTCAACGCAGGAACACCAAAGCCACAGCTTTCTTCTTGTTTCTTACTGACAATGAAGGATGACAGCATTGATGGAATCTACGATACTCTGAAGCAATGTGCAAAAATCTCACAATCAGCAGGGGGTATTGGTCTTTCAATTCATAATGTTAGAGCTAAAGGCAGTTACATCCGAGGTACAAATGGTGTTTCTAATGGTATTGTTCCCATGTTGAGAAACTTTGACATGACGGCTAGATACGTCGATCAAGGCGGTGGAAAGAGAAAAGGAAGCTTTGCCATTTACCTTGAACCTTGGCACGCAGATGTGAAGGATTTCTTGGAACTGAAAAGAAATCATGGTAAGGAGGAAATGAGAGCGAGAGATCTTTTCTATGCCATGTGGATTCCGGATCTATTTATGAGACGTGTGGAAGAAAATGAAGAATGGTCTCTTTTCTGTCCAAATGAAGCACCTGGTTTAGCGGATTGCCACAGTGAAGAGTTTGAAAGGCTTTACGAAAAATATGAAAGAGAAGGAAGAGCAAGGGAAGTCGTAAAAGCCCAAGAGCTTTGGTTTGAGATTTTGGAATCTCAGATCGAGACAGGGACTCCATACATGTTGTATAAGGATTCTGCCAACAAAAAATCTAATCAGCAAAATCTTGGAACGATCAAATCTTCCAATCTTTGCACAGAAATACTTGAGTATACTGCACCTGATGAAGTTGCTGTCTGTAACCTCGCATCCATTGCACTTCCAAAATATGTAACCACTGGTCCTGATGGTAAAAAATTCTTTGACCATCAGAAGTTGTATGAAATCACGAAAGTTGCGACCAGAAACCTGAATAAAGTAATTGATGTCAATTACTATCCGGTTGAGGAAGCAAAGAGATCAAACTTCCGACACAGACCTATCGGGCTTGGAGTTCAAGGTTTGGCAGATGCCTTTATCATGCTGAGAATGCCGTTTGAATCTGCGGAAGCAAAAGGGCTTAATGAAGATATCTTCGAAACCATTTACTTTGCCGCCATGGAAACATCTATGGAATTGGCAAAAGTCCATGGCCCTTATGAAACCTATGAAGGATCGCCTGCCTCCAAAGGAATATTCCAGTTTGATATGTGGGGTGTAACTCCAAGGTCCGGTAGATGGAATTGGAATTCACTGAAGGAGCAAGTAGTAAAGCATGGTGTGAGAAATTCCTTATTGGTGGCCCCAATGCCTACTGCCTCTACTTCTCAAATCCTAGGTAACAATGAATGCTTTGAGCCATATACTTCCAATATTTATACTAGAAGGACTCTGTCAGGAGAATTCATCATCGCTAACAAACATTTGATGAAAGATTTGATTAGCCTTGGCCTTTGGAATGACAATATGAAGAACAGGTTGATTGCGGCGAACGGATCTGTTCAGAAGCTTCCGGGTGTTCCTCAAAACATCAAAGATCTTTATAAAACAGTCTGGGAAATTTCTCAAAAAATCATCATAGACATGGCTGCAGATCGGGGTGCATATATCTGTCAATCACAAAGTATGAATGTATTCATGCAGGATCCAAACTTTGGTAAATTGACTTCAATGCACTTCTACGCTTGGAAAAAAGGTCTTAAGACAGGGATGTATTATCTAAGATCTCAGGCTGCTACTGCAGCGATCCAGTTTACAGTTGATAAAGGAGCCTTGGAACCTGAGAAAACCGTCATCGCATCTACACCTACAATGGACCTGACCAAAGGGCAGAAGCAAGGCGCTATTGCATGTTCACTTGATAATCCTGATGATTGCGATATGTGTGGAAGTTAAAAGGTAAAAATTTAGAGTAATTTATATAAATCCAAAAGCGTCTGATATTATCAGGCGCTTTTTTTATGCTTTAGGAATAATAAACCAAGTGGGCTATTTTTTTGTAATCTTTGTCTTTGTTGTTTAACAATAAGAGTTGAATAACAGAAGCTTCTAATAATATCACTACAGTAAATTCATCCAATTTGAGTTTTGACGATTCTCCCCGATAATTCCATTAGAATTGGAAATATCGATTCAATTCTTTGTAATCGTTCAATTTCTTAATAACCCTTATCTCCTTTTTGTCCCCTTTGTTTCTTTGTGGTCAGCTAATTTCTGTGAATGGTAAGGAGTGTGGACAGCCCTAAACGCG
>NZ_JAMFLG010000016.1 GCF_023502205.1 Aquiflexum sp. TKW24L
TTAAAAATGATTAATTGGTGCGGTTCAATATGGGCAGGGATCTGTGCTGTTTGGCTAATCACAAAAAACTACCAGGATTTTTATCCTTTTCAGGATGTTTAGAGACTTGAATACAAAAATCTGTTTGGCTAATACTTTGATTTCAAGTATTTTAAAATTAGAAAATATCTTTTGAAATTAAAAACACTTTATAAATAATTCTTTAAAAATTAGAATTTGGCGGAGATTGGGGAAAATTCGGTAGGGGGGAGGGGGAATTTGGCGTTGACTAGATACAAGATATAAGACACAAGATTCAAGACTTTGGAAATTCAGAATTAAGAATGATGAATTTTTAATGTCGGATTTCGACAACTTGATAACAATGACAACGCATAGCAAACAAAAAAAAAGATACAAGATGCTAGACACAAAAATCAAGACTTAATAATAGACACAAGATTCAAGACACAAAGTCCAAGACTGATTCCTCGACAATTACAACGACTAGAACAATTACAACCACTAAAACTTAGATTCTTCGCTTCACTCAGAATGACGGTACTCAACCCGACAACGCGCAGCAGATAATTTGAAACCCGATTACCTGACAACGCGAAGCAGAAAACTGACCACCCGACAAAAATTTCAAAAAATCACGTTGAGAACTTACCAATTTCTCCGAAAAATTCAATCTCCAATTCCTTAGAAAAGGTCAATTCTGTAAAAAATAATGCAATAAAAATCTCAAAAACGGCCCTATTTCCCCCCAGTTCCTCCCCACCTTCTCCGCACCTTCCCCCTACCTTCCGTTATACCCTCCCCCACCATTCGTTAACTTTTGACCAATTTCCAAGAAACCATATAATTATTCCGGTAATTTTATGAGTTGTACTTTTTCAAGACTTAAAATTGGTTAAGAACCCGGTTTTATTTTTTCCCGGTTTAGCCTGTGGTAATTACTTCTAAGGTATCTATGGACAACTTGATTACGCGAAGCGGACAACAAAAATAGATGCAAGATGCTAGACACAAGAATCAAGACTTGTTTCCCCAACAACAATTAGAACAACTACAACCACTAGAACAATTACAACAACTAAAACTGAGATTCTTCGCTTCAATCTGAAGGATGGTCAACCCGACAACGCGCAGCAGACAAAAAAATAAGTCACAAGATTCAAGACACAAGATCCAAGACTTGATTGCCCAATAACAATTACAACCACTACAACAATTACAACTTTTTAAACCCCATACTTACTGAGTTGATGCAATAGCGAATGCCGCCTTTGTCTCTTGGGCCATCGGGAAATCGGTGTCCGAGGTGCCCGCCGCATTTGCCGCAGAGGATTTCTTCCCGAATCATGCCATGGGTATAATCCATGTGCACGTCGATCGCATCAGGTCGGACCGATTCGGTGAAGGACGGCCACCCGCAACCGCTGTCATACTTGGCAGAGGAATGAAAAATTTCGTTGCCACAGGCATGGCATTCGTAGATTCCGGTTTCTTTGTTAAGGTAATACTGCCCAGTGAAAGGTCTTTCTGTTCCTTTTTCTCGCAAAACATGGTAGGCTTGAGGATCAAGTTCCTGCTTCCATTCGTTTTCTGATTTGGAGATTTGGTAGGATTTTGTTGGTTTGGATTTCATTGGTAAAATGGTTCTAGTTGTTCTAGTTGTTGTAATGGTTGTGGCTGTAAAGGTTGTAATTGTTCTAGTTGTTGTAATGGTTGTAATTGTTGTGGGAGTCCGTTAATTTGATGGTTTTTGGTTTTTTCTTAGGTTATGTTTTCCAATTCGTTTTTACGTATTCAATGAAATTGTGGATTTTGACACCAAGTTTTCTATATTCTTCTTGTATCAATTGAACTTCTGCGTCATGCTCAGGATATAGAATCTTTAATTTTTCCAGATGGTTATGACATTCGAGGTTGCTTGCATGCGCATAAACCAAGAATTTGATAAAATCCTATTTGTAGGACTTTCTTCCATATCCTTCCATGATATTGGTATTGATTGAGTCAGACGACCTTCGCAACTGACTACCCAATTCGTATTTCTCATAAGAAGGTAACTTCAGACTGAATCGATGTGTTTCAAAAAACAACTCCAATGAAATTTTATAGATATCCAAGTCCTGATAGCTTTTCATTTGACAAATGTTTGAAATGAGCAATTGCCTAAATTAATCAATCCTGACTCAATTAATAGTTAATCAATAAAATTATTTCTTCAAGTAGAAACAAGATGCAAGACAATAGACAAAAGATTTGATTCTTCGAAAACAAAATGGAAACAAGAACCTAGACGCAGATTATTAACTTGAAACTTGATATTAATAAACCTACACAATTGATAATTGAGATGCTTCGCTTCACTACCAATGAAGAATATCGGGGTCGTCAAACTGATTCCAACAACAGTATAGGAAAAGTGTCTCAGTTAAGGGAGATTCTTCACCTTCGCAGGCTGCGGTTACCAAAGACAGATTTTGGAGGCGTCACCCTGAGTGAAGCGAAGGGTCTCACCTATAAAATAAAATCCTTCAGTTCCCGAAGAAAACGGGACAGGCTGTTCCTCCTTCAGGATGACGGGGAAACCAAATGTTATTACCTTTTCTGAACATTTTTTTAAAAATTTTGAATACTCAGGTTTACGGTTACCCAACCCAACAACAATTACAACCACTACAACAATTACAACCACTACAACAATTATAACCAATACAACAATTATAACCATTACAACCACCCCAACAAATCCCCCTCCCTACGGTCTCACCACCAACCTCCTCCCCCCACCTTTAATCACCTCCTCGTTCATCAGCATCGGGCGGTATTTGCCGGTGGCGTATAGGACGGCTTGGTCGGAGTAGTGGGGACTGAAAAGGTTGCCGCTCTGACCGGTGGGAAGGATGGATTCTGCCGCTTCTACGTCTGCAAAATCTATGATGATTCGCATGGCAGGACCGACATTGACTTTGTAGATGCCATCAGGATTGAGGGTAAATGGTAGTTTGTTGACCGATTCCTCATTGGCGGTGACGGCGGGGGCTTTGACGTTGAAGATTTTGTCCAAAGGTTTTTTGGCACCAAGAGGGTGAGGGTGTTCGAGAACGACGACTTTTTCCCAAAGCCATTTTTCACTGTCGGTACCCAATTGTTCGCTGAGTTCCGAGAGGGTTTTTCCTAAAGCGATTTTGACAATTTCGGCCTTGCTTTCCTTTGCTTCGGTTTTGGAATTGTCCCACCAAGGAGAATTATCGGTTCTGATCAGGGTCGGTACACTTCGGATGTACATAAATGTTTTGATGAAATTTTGAAAATCATCTTCCCCAAGTTCATCCGCCATCATGCCATGGAGGGTGTGGTACAGCCATTTGTAGTAAAAAGTAGGAGCGATGGATTCCAGGTCATGGCTGCCGTTCCAGTTTTCGATGGCCTCTTGTACAGGTTCAAAGCCTTTGAACGCGGCTAAATCCACGACAGCCAACATGCTTTTGGCATTGATGGGGTGGTTTTCGTTAATGGCTTCCAATTGGAGTGCCTTGATACTTTCTTGGGCCCAATCGTTTCGGGAAGTAACGGTTTTGGAGATTCTGTCCCAACGGTCGCCAGGATAATAGTAGCCCGGGAAGAAAGTCCCGTTGGAAAGGGTATCCGGTTGGTTATTGGCGGAAGCCACAAAACCTGAGGCAGGATTTATGCTCATGGGATTTTGCTCAAATGGGATCCATCCTGTCGGTTCGTCGGCAGGGTTACTGCCATCCAAGAAGATCTTACTGTTGACATGGTTTGGTCTAATGGGCAATTTTGCGGTAGCCCACCAAGCAATGTTTCCGGCCTTGTCGCCATACATGACATTGAGTCCGGGGGCGTGGATCATGCGGACTGCAGCCTCGGTTTCCTGTATGTTTTTGGCCCTAGCCATCTTCCATGTTGCTTCTAAGGCAACCGTTGGCTCGAGTACATAAACCCACCACGAAGCCACAGGATTTTGAGTCAGTTTGCCGATTTCGGGAAGGACTTCATTCATAATCGGACCGTGGATGGATTCTTTGATTTCAAAGGAAATGGGTTCTGAATCTTTGACTTGAATCGTTTCTGTTCTGGATGTCAATGGTCTAAATTCCTCTCCGTAAATGATTTCGTTGGGGTTGTTGGGATTGAGTTTTTCTTCAAAA
Source organism: Aquiflexum sp. TKW24L (assembly GCF_023502205.1). GTDB lineage: Bacteria > Bacteroidota > Bacteroidia > Cytophagales > Cyclobacteriaceae > Cognataquiflexum. The sequence goes on from NZ_JAMFLG010000016.1 coordinate 4,167, forward strand.
AAATCCTGATCGTCGTTTTCAAACATCGTCAGTCCAATACTGTGGTGGCGTGTATGTCCAACCAAACCAAAAGGCATTCCCGCCAAGTTGTTGCCGTAATAGCTGAAACCGAGATATTCGAGATGGGCTTCATACCAAACAGATGGCTGTGCAAACCCGATGTGGGTATCATTACAGAACAGTACTTCACCGGAAGCCGTTCTGCTTCCCGAAATCACCCAAGAGTTGCTGCCTTCCAAGAGGGGAACGGGCAACTTTTCCAATAGGGCAGAAAGGGAATTTTCTATGACAAGGTCTGTGGTGATGGAATCTCTTTTGGGGTAATTGTTGGGGATCACATGGTGCTCCGGCAAAGTATGGACAGATACCATTTTCATATATTCCAGACCCAAGGTGCGGGCCATTTTGGTGACCAAAGGGTCTGTTTTCATCGCCATGGCAAAAGTAAAGGACATATATCCCGTGATGGCGTGGATGTCATTGATGGTGAATTCCCTCGGTTCTGATCCCAAGAGGGTATATTCAATGGGGATTTTTCCATGTCGGATAAAATGATTTACACCTTCGATATAGGCTTCGGTGGCGGATTTCCATTCTGAATTCCCGGCTTTGTTCCACTCTTCGGTGCTCCAAGCAGCATGTTTGGGAATACCCAAAGTCCTGAAAAATTTATCCACTTCCACCAAATCGGCACCCAAGAGTTCCGCCAAAGTGCCTGTTCCTACACGGCGCATCATTTCCATCTGAAAAAGCCTGTCCTGTGCATGGACATAGCCCAAGGAGCGGTAGGCATCTTCGGCATTGGCCGCATAGATATGGGGAACACCAAAATCATCGAAATAGACTTCCGCTTCCGCGGACATGGAAGGCATGTTGATTTCGCCGTTATATTTTGGTTTGAAGCTGAATTTGACTGCCTGAAATCCGATAAAGAACAGTACAAAAAGTACCGTTAGGGCAATGAGGATTTTTTTCATGGGTTTATTGATGGGTGGGGAATTTTTCAAGAGGTGATAAATGTAAAATTATCATAAATAAGACACAAGATGCAAGACACAAGATGCAAGACTTGATTACTCTAAAACAATGATAACCAGACAATGCGAAGCTGACAACTCGAAAACGCGACAACTTGACAACAATTACAACCACTAGAACCACTACAACAATTACAACCACTAAAACAATTATAACCCCTCCAACCCTCAACTCCCCCCCTCAATCGCCTCCAAAATCACCCCACAGGCTTTTTCTATTTCCTTCTCGGTAATGATCAAAGGTGGTGCGATCCGCATGGCATCATCGCAAAAAAGAAACCAATCGGTAATGACTCCATTTTCGATTGCCCTGTCGATGATTGGTTTAAGGACTTCGAAAGATTCAAACTCCACGGCCATCATCAGCCCTTTGTTGCGGATGGATTTGATTTTGGGATGAATAAGAAGTTTTTTGAAAAGATTTGCTTTTTGCTCGACTTGTTCCAAAAGCTTTTCTTCCTGAATAACTTTTATCGTGGCCAATGAAGCGGCTGCCGAAACCGGATGACCACCGAATGTCGTGATATGACCCAACAATGGATTGTTTTTGAATGCGCCCATCACGTCTTTATTGGCTATAAAAGCACCGATAGGCATGCCTCCGCCCATTCCTTTGGCACAGACCAATATATCAGGTACAATACCAAAATGCTCAAATGCCCAAAATTTGCCTGTTCTCCCAAATCCCGCCTGAATCTCATCCAAAATCAATAAGGTCCCCGTCTCATCACATTTTTTGCGTAAAGCCTGAAAATAATCTGGACAGGCTACCATGATTCCGGCTTCTCCCTGAATGGTCTCGACGATGAAAGCGGCCGTATCTTCTGTGATTTGATTGAGTTGGTGAAAACTCCCATAAACCACATTTTTGATTCCCGGCAAGAGCGGACGATAGGCTCTTTTGAAGATTTCATTGCCACCGACAGAAAGTGACCCATGGGAAGAACCGTGGTAGGCATTGACGCAGGATATGATTTCCCGGCGGTTGGTGTAGCGCTTCGCCAATTTCAATGCGCCTTCTACCGCTTCACTACCTGAGTTGACAAAATAGACATTGTCAAGGTGCCCGGAAAGGGTATCACAAAGTGCTTTAGCCAATTGAACCTGAGGACTTTGTACATATTCTCCATAAACCATCAGGTGAAGGTATTTGTCCAACTGATTTTGGATGGCCTCGAGAACTTTCGGATGGCGGTGACCGATATTGCTGACTCCTATTCCTGAAATCAGGTCCATATATACTTTTCCATCCGGCCCGTACATGTAGATTCCTTCTGCCTTTTCGATTTCTATCATCAAAGGAAAGTCAGTAGTCTGTGCGAGGATAGAAAGGAAAAGTTGGCGGTTATTCATTTTTTAAGATACAAGACGTAAGACACAAGATGCAAGACTTAGAGCCGAGAATCAAGAAACGAGAAAATTGTACCATTTACCAAGTACAATGAACCAAGTAAGTACTCCTAAACTTGAAAAGCCTAGAACCTGATAACAATGACAATGCGAAGCAGACAACATTTTCATTGAACCATGTTCCAAGTACCAAGTACAATGAACCAAGTAAGAACTCATAAACTTGACAACCCGAGAACCTAACAACCCGAGAACTTAACAACCCGAGAACCTGACAACCACTACAACCATTACAACAACTAGAACAATTACAACCTTTAGATTCCACTCCTAAACCTGAAGAAAATCCCCAGCGGCAGGTTCTTTTTGAATCTATCTACAAGGTATAACTCTCCGTGTTCGGCATTGTTGACATCTTTGAAGTTGGATTTGACAAGGTTGGCAGCAATCATCGAGCTGAAGCTTAGGGAATACATATTCAGGATGAGGAAGTGATGCTCGGGGTCTAGAAGCTCAGCACAGAGTTTGAGCATTTCATTGATCTGTTCTTCCAAAATCCATTTTTCTCCATCGGGGCCACGTCCATAGGCCGGTGGATCTAAAATAATGCCGTGGTATTTATTTCCCCGCCTGACTTCCCTCCTGATAAATTTCATCGCATCATCCACGATCCAACGGATACCATCCTGACCGGAAGATTCCATATTGTGCTTAGACCATGTGACTACCTGCTTGACAGAATCCAAGTGCGTGACATCTGCACCGCAGGCTTTGGCCGCAACGGAAGAAGCTCCCGTATAAGCAAAAAGATTAAGGACTTTAGGATTTTTTATGGGAAAGCTTTTCAGCGTATCAGCTATATAATCCCAATTGACCGCTTGCTCGGGAAAGAGCCCGATATGTTTGAAAGAAGTCATGGCAAGATTGAGTTTCATTTTAAGTCCATCCGGATTTTTGTAGCTGACTTGCCAATTGTGTGGAATCTTTTTCAGTTCATTCCATTGCCCTTTTTCTGGATTGTTTTTTTCCTTCGCAAAATGGGCATGAGCCAATTCCCTCCATTCTTTTTCATCCAGACTTTTGTCCCAGATTGCCTGTGGTTCCGGTCGGCTGAGGATATAATCTCCAAACCTTTCCAGTTTTTCAAATCCACCGGTATCAATCAGTTCATAATCTTCCCAATGCTGCGGGGAGAGAGAGAGGATGGTTTCTTTCATGCTGCAAAAGTAATTATATAATCGGAGAGCGGAAGTATTTTATAATTGGGAATAGTTTAGTTAATTTGGATTGTCTTTCATCCCCAATATCCATCATGAAGCGTTTCACAACTTTCCTTTTTATACTTATTCTTGGTTTGGGTTATATACCTTTTGCAAAAAGTCAGACCAATACTTCCTTAAATAGTCAGAATCAACAATACCTTGGCACATTCAGAATTAACCCTAAAAGTGATGGTTTGAAGGGCACTCCTTTTTTATTTGATGTTCCCCCTTTGGGCAAAATCGGACTTGACGGAGGAAAAGATTACAGCGAGATTCCTTTCAATATTCTGTTGGAAAAGAACGAAGTGTATATTCAGACAGGTGGAGAAGATTCTGAGCCCTTGTTATTGCGCAACTGGAAATGGATTGAGATACCCGGAGAGGAAGTAAGGAATTTCAGAATAGAATACCTTCAGGGCAAACCCCAAGTAGTAGAGATACTGTTTGAAAAAGAAGGTGAAAAATATATAGCTTCGCACAAAAAGACTTTGATAAGGCCTAGCAGTCAACGGGATGGGTATTCCGGTCCCCAATATGACACCTTCCGTCATGATATTAAGTACTTTATACTGAAGGGGATGCAGACCACAGAAATCAAAACAAACAGTGCAGGATTGAAAGAATGGGCAGGAAACCGCAATGATGAATTGAAGGAATTTTTAAAAGAAAATAAACTTAATCCCAGTGATCCTGTAGATATAAAAAAAATCATCACATTTTTGGTAAATTAATCCTAAATAAATAACAAAATATAATTTATGAGGTCTTTTCCGACTTTCTCAAATCTAACCATATTTGCATTTCTTCTGTTTTTCTCCTGTTCGCAGGATGAAACCATGGATTTGGAGCCACCCCAGAAATTAGAATTTACATCATTTGTACCTACTATACCTATTGAGGATCAATACATTGTTGTTTTTCATGAGGAAAAGATCTCAAGCAGATTAATCCAAACTGATGTCCAATCAATGGATTTATCTATGAGGAAGGAAGTTGTTAATTTATTATCCACATACAGGATATCAGAAGACAATATACAGCGGGTTTACTCTTCAGTTTTGAATGGATTTTGCGCCAAATTGGATAAGGACCAATTGGAAAAAATAAAAAAGGATCCTTTGGTGAAATATGTTGAACAGGATAGAGGTGGTGCTCTTGGACCTCTTACAGAAAGCATTGCCGTAAAAGGCAATACTGACCCGGTCAACACACAGATTGTTCCTTGGGGGATTACAAGGGTGGGAGGGCCATTTACTTACAAAGGTAAAAACTCCGTTTTTGTGGTGGATACAGGAATCCAACTAGACCATCCGGATCTGAATGTATGTGTCGAAAAAGCTTTTGATGCCTATCATCCAATCGATCCAAAGCTTTGCTTTGTAGATGAACACGGTCACGGTACACACGTGGCAGGAACTATTGGTGCTTTGGATAATTTCATTGGAGTAGTAGGTGTAGCGGCAGGGGTTGATTTAGTACCGGTTAAAATATTTTTCGGTCCTTTCGCTCAGTATTCATATTCAGGTATGATAGCAGGAATTGATCATGTTGGAAAAGTTGGAATTCCCGGAGATGTTGCCAATTTGAGTTTTGGAGGTTTTGATAGCAGCAGGGCTTTGGATGATGCTGTGCTTAATGCTTCGGAAAGCAAAAAAATATGGATGGTAATCGCTTCCGGCAATTCGAATCTTCCTGCCAATTCATTCAGTCCTGCGAGAGTTTCAGGAAATTTTACAATCACAGTCTCAGCGATCGATGCACTTGACCGGTTTGCCTGGTTTTCTCATTATGGATTCCCGATCAAATTTGCTGCCCCGGGAGTCAATGTATACTCTACCAACATTGGAGGGAGGTATAGGTATTTATCCGGTACTTCCATGGCAACACCCCATGTGGCAGGGCTAAGGGTTTTAGGTGAGATTGGAAATGATGGATTTGCTATCAATTATCCTGTAACACCTCCTGATCCTATTGCATATAGACCAAAAGGAAAATGATAAAATAAATAATTTGGTAGTTCATCTTTTTTTGTTAATATTATCGCTGTTTTACACACCCGAAAACAATTTTTCTTAATGAAAAAATCAATTGTGCTTATTTTACTTTTTTCCTCTTTGTTTGGGGAAATTTGTGCCCAAAATGATGAGATGGACAGTTTAAACAGGCTTCTTTCCCATCAGGTTTCCCGTGAAGACAGGGTTAATGCTTTGAACAAACTTACATTTCTTACCAGAGAAAAAGATTTGCAGCAGGCTTTGGTTTGGGGTCAAAGGGCAGAAGATTTGGCAAGTGAACTCAAGGACAGCCTTCAAATGAGTAGGGCAAAAGGTAATCTTGGGTGGGTTTATTTTAGACTTGGGATTTGGGAAAAAGCCTTCCGCTATTCCAAAGAATCTTATTTGATTGCTTTGGCCAAGGGATATAAAACTGAGTTAGGAATGGCTTTGAATAACCTAGGATCTCTTTATTACCGTCAGGATTATTATGATGAGGCCATCAAGAATTTTAAAGAGGCATATAAATATGGACAAGATGAAAACGATGCCTATTTAATCATCCGGAGTCTTAACAATCTCGCCCTAAATTATACCCTAAAAGGTGAATTGGATTCTGCTTTATTGTTTGCGAATGATGCGATAATATCCAATGAAAAATTTGGTGAAGAATATTTTATCACTTTTACACATAGGGTGCTTGGTGACATCCATCTTGGTAGGGGAGATGTCGGTAAGGCCATTGAAAGTTATGAGCATTCCCTCGAAATTTCCAACCCACAGCAGATCAAGACCTCCCAAGCTTCAGTATTGCATAGATTGGGAAACGCCTATTTTATCGACGGAAATACGTCCAAAGCATTAGAGTATCTTACCCAAGGACTAAAGATTTCTAAGGAAAACGGGTTTTTGGATGAATTGGTGGAAACTTATAAAACTTTCACCATGATTTATGATGCAAAGGGTAATATTCCTTTGGCTTTTCAATATCAAAAAGCCTTTACTGAACTCAATGCAGAAAGAGAAGCGGCTTCAAACAGGGAAAGAATGGAAATGTTACAGGCCAAGTTTGAAGTCGAAAAATCAGACGCTGAGATCAACTACCTAAAAGTTCAAAACCAATTAAAGGAAGTTGAAATAAAAAGTTTTAATAAAATTTTGACCATGTTTTTGGTATTCACTGCTGTATCAGTCGGTTTGTTGTTTTGGATGAGTATTATATTTAGAAAGAATAAGGAAACTACCAAAAGGCTCGTCGAAAAGAGGTCTATACTTGAAGCGCAGAAAAAAGAACTTCAGAAAAAATCTGCTGAATTGACAGAATCTAACAGGAGCAAAAACAGGATACTCTCCATCCTTGGACATGATTTGAAGAGCCCTGTAGCCCAGTTGAAGGGAGTCTTGGACCTTCTGCATTCCCAAGAATTGAGTAAAGAAGAATTTGATGGGATTTCACATATCCTCAAAAGAAATGTGGACGGCCTTTATGAAAATATTGATAATATCCTGAGTTGGTCCAAATCCCAAATGGAAGGATTCAAAGTTCAATTGCTTCCTACGAATATCAAAAAGGTAATCCGGCCTTGCCTGGAGCTTTTGCAATACCAGGCCAATTCCAAAGAAATATCCATCACCATCAATATCATCGAGGAAATTGCACTTGTCGATCAAGACCTGCTTCAGCTGATTATTCGAAACCTGCTGAGCAATGCCATCAAATTTTCGAACAAAGGATCCAACATTGATATTTATTCCCAAAAAGATGGGGATTTCATCAAACTTGTCATTCAAGATTATGGTCTCGGAATGAGTGAAATCCAGTTAGACACTATTCTCAACCAACAGGTATATCTACTCGAATCAAGCGTGGGGACAGACAAAGAAAAAGGAACAGGACTTGGATTGAATCTCTGCAAGGAATTTTTAGGTTTGATGGGTGGCGCACTGATGCTTGAAAGCAAGAAAGGCGAAGGAACCACAGCCATCTTACTTTTGCAGAGTGTTACTGTCAATAAAGCCCAACAAGTGATTTGAAGATCAATTCCTCAGGATTAAGCGTCTTTTCTATCAGTTTCAAATCTTTCAAAATATCAATTGTCTCCTGAATTGTATTTTTGGAAATCATCCCGCTGTTGGCCCACTTCGTTTGCCTTAGCCATGCATTGATGTCTTCAATTTTGATTTTGTAGGTCTCGCTGAGGAGAATTGGGTAATCGGGTGAATTGAGCAGGGATATAGATTCCAGATAAACCAAATCCCTCAGGGTTCTAATTACTTCCGGAGAGTCGGCTAAAATTGAAGGGTTGGCCACTATGACAAAACAAGGCCAAGGAGTGGGTATTTCTCCAATCCGATTAAAATACCCATTGTCTACAAATGGCTTGGTCATAAATTTTTCCCAGAGAAAAAGTTTATGGATTTCATCCTGCAAAGCCTCTTTGGCACCTTCTAGGTCACCGACAACTTCAAAATCAAGGCTTTCCATATCCCAACCTTCTCTTTTGGCCAATAAAAATGCCATCAAATGGGAACCTGAGCCATACCTGCTGATGACAAATTCACCGTGACCTAGTTCCGAAATGTCTTTAATTTCTGATTTTCCTGATCCATGAATTCCCCAAATCAAGGGAGATTCAACGTGGAGACCAATTATCAAAGCAGGATTACCCTCAATCTTATCTTTGATAAAGCTCTCAGTCAGCACCACTGCCAAGTCGGTGGATCCCTCACGCAGGGACGTGTTCATTGCACCTGAACCTTTGGGCTCGTCCACCCATTCCAATTGAATGCCTTGAGCCAAAAACGGCTGTCTTTTTATCACCTGAATCCATGGATAATTAAAGTGCTCGGGTACGCCGGTTATGGTTATTTTTTTCATAGTTAAGCTTCAGTTTTAAACAAAAATACCGCTAATATTTGGTTAGCGGTATTGAAAACTTAGGAAATACGATGCATTCTATGTGTCATGGGTGGCATTTCGGTCGGAAATGAAAATATTGCTCAGTCCTGCAACAATCAAGGAACATCCTGCCAATACCATGGTAAAGATCACCTCTTCTCCAAACAAAAGCTTATACAAGAAATTGATTCCGCCCAAGGCGGCCACAATCTGGGGAATCACAATAAACATATTGAAAATACCCATGTACACACCCATTTGTTTGGGATTGACAGCACCGGACAACATCGCATAGGGCATGGACAGAATACTTGCCCAGGCTATGCCTACCAAAGCAAAGCTAAGGTGAAGCATCCAAGGTTCGGAGATGTAGTATATCATGATAAATCCCAAACCGCCAGCGATCAAGCTGAACATATGAAGCATCTTCCTGTTTATTTTCACTTTGCTGGTCACAAAGGCAAGAATTAAGGCAAAAAACATTGACACCAAGCCATAAGTACCGAGATAATTACCCACGCTGTCAGCCGCATCATTATAAACCTGTGAGGTGGTATCTGTGGCTTTGAAAACATGTTCTGTGATGGCAGGAGTAGCAAAACTCCACATGGTAAAAAAAGCAAACCAAGAAAAGAACTGGACTACCCCCAATTGTTTCATGACTTTTGGCATTCCTAAAATGTTTTTAAAGATCTCTTTAAACCCATTCAAAAAACCTTTACTCTCTTCATTTTCTTTTTTGAGGGCCTCAAGGTCCTCAGGGGGATACTCATCTGTGGTCAATATGGTGTACAGAATCGAACTGAAAAGCACAACAGCACCAATAGCAAAAGCAAATTTGACCGAATCAGGCACCACTCCCGGCTCAGCGGTATTAGGGACACCTATCTGAGTCATCAACCAAGGCAAGTTACTTGCCACCCAAGTTCCGATACCGATGATCAATGTCTGCACCACAAAACCATAAGACCGCTGACTATCCGGAAGTTTGTCCGCGACTAGAGCCCTGAAAGGTTCCATGCTGATATTGATCGAGGCGTCCAAGATCCAAAGTGCTCCGGCTGCCATCCACAAAGCAGAAGAGTACGGGGCGAAAAACAATGCAATCGTACTAAAAATCGCCCCAATGAGAAAGAATGGTTTCCTTCTTCCAAATTTTGGATGCCAAGTCCTATCACTGATGTACCCCACTATCGGTTGTACAAGCAATCCTGTAAGCGGAGCGGCGATCCAAAGCAGTGGAATTGCATCTTTATCTGCACCAAGTGTTTGGAAAATGCGTGACATAAAGCCCCCTTGAAGAGCAAATCCAAATTGGATTCCAAGAAATCCGAAACTCATGTTCCAGATCTGCCAAAAGCTTAGCCTTGGCTTAGTATCGATTGCTTGCATTATCTTGGGTTAGAATCTTAAGGAAAATTTAGGTTATAGGTTATTGAATGGTGATTTCAAAGGCCTCAGCAACATTTTGAATGGTAAAGGTTGAAATATTTTTGATTTCCAAATATGGAAAGCGGTTTTCAGGTAAAGGATCAAAATCTGTCAGCATACCTAAAAAAGCAAAATCTTCTTTTTCTGGTGTTTTCAATTTTCCATTATAAAGAACCGATTCTGTTTTTATTCCATGAAAATATACCTTCACTTGTTGGAATTTACTTTGGAAATCGCCCTCGGTTTTTGAAAAGGTCAATGTCTTCAGCTCAGTATTCCAGATGATTTCCCTCTTCAAAAACTTTCCTTTTTTATAATCAGGACTGATGCCATCATCTTCGTAGTGAATATAGGTCGAAGCCTCCTTACCTGCGTAGATATGGAGATCAAGGATTCCATTATGGGACTGACCTGTATAGGACACATCAGATTGTAATGCTAGGATCGAGCCTGCTTTTATATATACTGGGAGGTAATTGAGTGGACAGTCTTGGTAGACGATCTGCTTTCCTTTATATTTTTGATTATCAAACAAATAGTACCATTCTCCTGCAGGAAGATAAACCTTGGTGATCTCTTTATGACTTTCTACCGGTGCAATCAGGAGGTTGTCACAAAAAAGGTATTGGTTTTCATAGGCACTTTCATAGATATATTTGTCATGGGAATAACCCACAGCCAGACTTTGAGCGATAGGAAGACCAGTTTTGGTACTCTTGTAGAAACTGCTGTAAATAGTAGGAAGCATTCTGTACCTCAATTTCATATAGTTTCTTGAAATCTCTTCTACTTCCTCTCCAAACGCCCAAGGTTCGGCATCACTGCTATTGATCATCGAATGCGCTCTGTACAAAGGAGAAAAAGTAGCTATGCTCATCCATCTAGCAAAAAGTGATTTGGTCGCTTCACCGGCAAAACCACCCACATCATATCCTGAATAAGCAACGCCGCTTAGACCAAGACTATTGACCAACCTGATGCCTGCCATCATGTGCTCCTCGCTCGCCACATTGTCTCCGGTCCATGCAGCTGCATAACGCTGAATTCCTGAAAATCCTGACCTTGTCAATACAAAAGGTCTTTCCTCGGGTCGTTGCAATTCACATCCTTCTTTGGCGCTTCTTGCCATTTGAAATCCATAAATGTTTCTTGCTTTTCTATGGCTGACATTTTCTCCTTCATAAGAAAAATTGATCAGATTTGGGGTGAATTGACCCCATGAAGCGGGTTCGTTCATATCAGTCCAATACCCATCTACTCCGGCTTCTTCGTAAAAAGCCATTTTTTCAGCCCACCACTGACGGGTATCCGGTTTGGTAAAATCAGGAAATGCGCACCAACCCGGCCAAACTTGTCCTTCATAAATTTCATTGTCTGGATATTTGACAAACAGGTCCTTTTGTTTTCCCTCATCAAAGGGCAGATAGCCTTTATCAGTTTTGATTCCCGGATCCATGATGACCACTACTTTGAACCCTTTCTCCTTTATGGATTTTATCATGGATTTGGGATCAGGGAATTTTTCTCCATCAAAAGTGAAAACTTTATATTTCTCCATATGATGGATGTCAAGATAAATGACATCTGCCGGCATGTCTTTGTCCCTGAATGTCTTGGCCAAAGTCAAAACTTCAGAATCAGGGTAATAGGAATACCGGCATTGTTGAAAGCCTAGGGACCACAAAGGTGGCATTTCCATTTTTCCGGTCAATTCTGTGTAGGAACTGATAATTTTTGAGACCGAATCATTATGGAAAAAATAATAATCCATATCTCCATCATCCGCGGAATAATAGATAAATCGGTTGTTGGAAGCTCCAAAATTGAAAACAGACTTATGTGTATTGTCAAAAAATATTCCGTAGGCGAGACCACTGTGAACTCCAATGTAAAAAGGAATACTCATGTACAATGGATCGTCACCTATCCCGTACGCAAAATAATCCGTATTCCAATTGGTAAAAGCACGACCCGAACGGTCAAGATGCCCCGTTTTTTCACCGAGGCCAATAAACCTTTCCTTGGGTTGCACTTTTTTATAGTTGCTTACCTCCGTTCCCAACCATGATACTGCAAAAGCTGGATCATCTTGGTTGATAATTTCGCCACTTGGGGTCAAGAACGTAAGGAAAAAAGGACTCAAGTTTACTGAAATATGGATATGGGAAGTTTTGATCCAAATTTTTTCACTTTCCACTAAGGTGTTGAACTGGATTTGGACGGGCCCTGATATTACACTGTAAGGGTTTGGTGAATATTTGGATTCTCTGCTGACCTGAATTCGTACAGTATCCTCTTTGTAAAGAGTAATTTCGAAATTTGCTGACGCAGTATTTCCATAGATCCCGTTTGGCTTTTCGTACCAGGACAAAACGTCCCCAATAGCCAGATTTTGAGTTGAATTTGATAAATTGGTGGGTAGAGGCATTTTATAATTGCTTATTAAATATTAATAGCCTGATATTTTTGTTCACAAGAATTGAAGTTGGGGGTCTAATTTATAATTTTATGTGAAAGGATAAAATTCTTTGGTAATTCCAATCGGCCAAAAAAATCATCCAGGATTGTTCAAAAAGCGGTTTTTTGAATTGTATGACATAATCAAACGATTGCATAAATAATTGCACAAGGGAGAAAAAATCAGACTTTCACAGATGATTTTCTAACCAACAATTCCGTATCCAAGACTACATTCTGCGAAACGGAATCTATTACTGTCTTTTTGTTGATGAGGTCCAATAAAAGTTTGGTAGCAGTTTCACCGATTTGGAATCCAGGCTGGGCAACCGTGGATAGGGGAGGATCGATCATAGAAGAAAATTGCCAATTGGAAAATCCGACTACACCCACATCCTCAGGTATTTTTAGTTCAAGGGCTTTGAGCGCCATCATGGCACCTGCTGCGACAATATCATGATGTGCGAATATGGCATCCGGTCTGTTTTCCTTGTTTTTGAACAATTCGGTAGTGATCAATATACTTTCCTTCTCGGTACCAAAGGGACATTCTACAATCCACTTTTCATCTTCTTGAATACCTGCATCCCTTAATGCATTCAAATAACCTTCTTTTCTTTGTTTAGAGATCGCGAGATTGACAGGTCCGGATAGGTGAACAATTTTTTTAAACCCTTGGTCAATGAGATGTGTCACGGCATTATAAGCTCCTTGATAGTCGTTGACAGTGACATTGATGGTATTTTTCAAGTCTGGTATCCTGTCAAAAAAAACAATCGGGAACTCTAAGTCTATCATCTTTTGGAAATGGTCAAAGTTGGTCGTTTCTCTTGAAAAACTTACAAGTACGCCATCAATTTGGTTGGAAAGCATGGTCTCAATGCTACTTTTTTCCCTTGTAAATCTCTCATTTGTCTGGCAAAGGATAACATTGTAGCCATTTGCGAATGCTACTTCTTCCACACCACTGATCACTGTAGAAAAGAAAAAATGAACTACTTCAGGAATAATTACCCCAATAGTAAAAGATTTACTCTTTCTTAAGCTGAGAGCTACGGCATTGGGCCGATAGTTTAGCTTGGTAGCAAGTTCTTTTACCTTTCGTTTAGTTTCATCACTTATACCAGGATAATCCTTTAATGCCCTTGAAACCGTAGATGTAGATACATTTAGTTCTTTGGCAATGTCTTTTATAGTAGCTTGACCGAGTTTCATAAAAATTAGATTTTTCTAATATTTAAATATATAGGTTTTCAGGATATTTAATATGCCTCAAGAACCATAATTTTTTTTGATTCACACAATTTATATGGTTTCACTTGGATTTTCTAAAAAAATATAATTTCCATGCAATCGTTTGCGGTTTCGTTTGCACAATTATTTGTAAAAAAATTCCATACTGATTATTTGCTTGGACATTTTTGATTCCGTAATATTTCATAGTTGTATTGTGATAATCGTATTCGATTGAAATATTCTTGCAGGTCACAATATAATTTTACAATAGAAAAATTGAATTAAATTAATTCCAACGTGAAACAATAAATACCAAAAACAAATTCCTATGAAAGTATTATCAAAATTAGTCTGGGTTGCATTCATTCTCCCTTTAATCCTGTGGTCTTGCAGCCCTGTAGATGATCCTGCAATTATCCCGCAAACGCCATCTACCTTAACTAGTCCTACAGCAGGTTCAGCTATTGTTCTTAAAGAAGCGGATAAAGCAGACACTTTATTTTTTCAGGCGTCTATCCCTGATTTTGGTGTTCCGGGAAACTACACCTACGCCCTTGAAATGGCAAGAGGCGGTACCAATTTTGCAACAGTGGTTGGGTTGGGTAGTTCCACAACTCCAACAGTAAAAGTTGCAATAGGTGAATTGAATAAGCAATTAGTAACAGCTGGACTTGACCCGGAAGTTGCTGGAAATGTTGATTTCCGTTTCAAAACCACCATCGACAGGAGTTTGAGTCCATTGGTCGGTGCCGGAACAACGCTTTCAATCACTCCTTACAAAGATGCTGTTATTCTTAAAAATTTATTCATTGTAGGCAATGCAGCACCTCCGGGATGGAACAACGACAACAACAACCCTCCTTTGTTCCGCGATCCTGCCAACAAAGATCTTTATGTATACACTGGCTTTTTTGCAGTGGGAGAATTTAAAGTCCTAGAGAAATTGGGTCAGTGGCAACCACAATGGGGCAAAAATGGTGACTCGGGTATCGGTGTCTCAGTTGGCGCTACAGAGCCCCCTGCTTGGGTAATTTCAGCTGCTGGACATTATGTATTTACGTTAAACCTTGCTACAAAAACATTTACTTTGGTTCCTTTTACCGGTGCTGCTGATGTCTACTTTCCAACCGTTGGAATTATCGGAAGTTCAACTCCTGGTGGATGGGATAATAGTACTGCAATGACGAACATTAATTTTGACAAACATCTTTGGTATACTACTGCCACAGTAACTAATGGCGAAATTAAATTCAGAGCGAATAATGCGTGGACAATCAATTGGGGAGCTAAGACTCCGATTTCTGGAAGAGCAGAGTTAGGAAGTCCTGACAATGTTCCAATTGTCGCAGGAACTTACAAAATGTGGTTCAACTCCCTAGATGGAAGATATATCTTTATTGGAGGGTAATTAGAATTACCTCTTTCTTAAAAGGCTACTGTAACGGTAGCCTTTTTATTTATAAATTAATCAGTATCTTATTTGAGTAACTTTCCGACAATGAAAATTAAAATCCTAATACCAATATTTTTTTTATTGAACCTGAGCTATGGTTTTTCCCAAGTAACCACTCAACCCACTTTTCCTCGTGCTGATCAAAAAATAAAAATCATATACGATGCCACCAAAGGAACAACAGGACTCAAAGATATTGATCCTGTCTACGTCCATATCGGTGCGGTCGTAGCCGGTCCTACCTCCACTACTTGGGCCATTGTTCCTTTTACTTGGGGCACAGCAAATGCGGATGCAAGAATGGTCAAAACTGCTCCTAATATCTGGGAGTGGGAACTCACACCAAACGACTTTTTCAAACCAGCGTCCGGTCAGACGATATATCGCTTAGGCATGGTTTTTAGAAATGCCACAGGTTCTTTAGAAGGAAAGAACGAGACAAATGGTGATTTTTTTATTAACCTGAGTCAGGGTTTTGAAGTCACTTTCACCAATCCTACCTCCTCCAAATTACTTGAAGTGGGAGAGTCACAAGAAATAAGAATAGCGTCCTCAGACAAGGCGGATTTGAGTCTGGAGATAAATAGTGTTCAGGTGGCTTCGGCCCCGAATGCAGAAAGTCTGACATATACCTTTTTAGCTATTACTGAAGGAGCTTTTAATGTAATAGCAAAAGCTTCGAAAACAGGAGAGGAAGATACTTCCGAGATAACCCTGACAGTTGTCGGCCCAAGCCCGCAAGCACCTTTACCTTCAGGGGCGAAAAAAGGGATCAACTATATCTCAGATACAGAAGTAGTATTTGTGCTGGAGGCACCGCTTAAGAAAAATGCCTTCTTGATTGGGGATTTCAACAATTGGGAGGTTCTTCCTCAATTTCAGATGAACCAAACTCCTGACAAAGAATTGTTTTGGTACAGATTGACAGGTTTGGTTCCGAAGCAAGAGTACATTTTTCAATATTTGATAGATGGAGATATTCGGATTGGAGATCCTTACGCGGACAAAGTTTCCGACCCTTTTCATGATGATGAGATCATCTCCCAAAACAGGTATCCCGGTCTAAAACCATATCCTAAAGGAAAAACTGAGTTTCAGGCTACTTTTCTCCAGACTGCACAGGATCAATACCAATGGAAATACCTCAACTACGAAAAACCAGCCATGGAGGAATTGGTGGTTTATGAACTTCTGGTAAGGGATTTTGATGACAGGAGGACATTCAAAGCTGTTGTAGATAGGTTGGATTATCTGCAAAGTTTGGGAATCAATGCAATCGAATTGATGCCTATCAAGGAATTTGAAGGGAACCTATCATGGGGATATAATCCCTCTTTCTTTTTTGCTGTAGATAAATTTTATGGCCCAAAGAACCATTTGAAAGAATTGATAGATGAAGCCCACAAAAGAGGCATTGTCGTCATTTTAGATATGGTTTTGAATCATGCCTTTGGCCAATCACCATTTGTAAGGTTATACAACGATGGAGATTATGGTGCTCCGACTCTGGATAATCCCTGGCTCAACAGAGTCGCTAAGCACCCTTTCAATGTCGGTTATGACTTTAACCATGAAAGCACCTATACCAAAGCCTTTGTGGATTCGGTCAATAATTATTGGCTGACAGAATACAAAGTAGATGGATACAGGTTTGACCTGAGCAAGGGCTTTACCCAAGTCAATTCAGGCGACAATGTCGGTTTCTTTGGAGAATACGACCCCACTCGAATCGCAATCTGGAAGAATATTTATGACCAAATCAAAGAAAATCACCCGGATGCATATGTTATCCTTGAGCACTTCGCTGACAACACTGAGGAAAAAGAACTGTCCAACTATGGCATGATGTTTTGGGGGAATATGAATTTTGACTTTAGGGATATTGCCAAAGGGAATTCAAGAAATTTTGATTGGGGCTTCTATCAAACAAGAGGTTGGAATGACAATACTTTGGTGGGCTACATGGAAAGTCATGATGAAGAAAGGACCATGTGGGAGTCCCTGACTTGGGGACAAACTTCCCCATTGAATATCAGACAACTCAGCAATGCCGTGAACAGAAACCAATTGATGGCGGCATTTTTCTTCTCCATACCTGGCCCAAAAATGCTATGGCAATTTGAGGAATTTGGATATGACCTAGAACTTAACAACGATAGGCTAGGAATCAAACCTACCAAATGGGAATACCTTGACAATCCCGAAAGACAGCGTCTTCTTAATATGTATAAAGCAATGATTGACTTGAAAAGCAAATATAATGCTTTTAATAGTCCTCAAAATGCCACCTTAGAACTGACTCAGCCACTGAAAAGTATCAAGCTTACTGAAGGGGATTTTCAGATGGTTCTTTATGGCAATTTTGGATTGTCGGATATTGCTAATGCAAACCTTACCTTTCCAGCCTCAGGAACGTGGTATAATTATTTTACAGGAGAAGAATTTGTCTTGAGTGGAACATCTAGAACATTCAGGTTAAGAGCCAATCAATTCCTGATGTTTACCAACAAAAAACTTCCATTACCGGCAGGTGAAATCCTCCAAGACCCCATTCTTTCCCTCAACCCGGAGTTACCAAATCCGTTGCAATTCAAAATTTATCCTGTTCCTGCGACAGACAGGTTGTTTGTAGAGTTCCCCACTGCCATGAATAAGGTATATTTTAGGATCATGGACGTGACAGGGAAAGTAATGAGGGATGATTCATATTCGGGAACAGACAAGAATTTGCAAGTCGATATACAGGAATTTTCCTCAGGTCTTTATATCTTTGAAATCAGTGATAACCGTCAAGTTTTTAGAAAGCGGTTTATAAAGAAATAATCAACCTATTTTAAATCAACATGAAATTCAAACCAGGAGTTAAGTACGGAGAAGAACTCAAGGACCTATTGTCGTATGCAAAAGAAAGTGAATTTGCTATGCCTGCGGTCAATGTCATCAATACCAGCACAGTCAATGCGGTCATTGAAACAGCAAAAAAAGTCAACTCTCCCGTAATCATACAGTTTTCCAATGGAGGCGGTCAGTTTTTTGCCGGAAAAGGATTAGGAAATCAAAATCAGATAGGAGCAATTCAAGGTTCCATTTCAGGAGCTTTGCACGTGCATAGAATGGCAGAAGCCTATGGTGTTCCTGTAATTTTACATACTGACCATTGTGCCAAAAAATTACTCCCGTGGATTGACGGACTTTTGGAAGAAGGAAAAGCCTATTATGCAGCTTACAAAAAGCCGCTGTATAGCTCTCATATGTTGGATTTATCCGAGGAGCCTGTCGAAGAAAATATCGAAATCTCAGTAGAATATTTCAAGAAATTCAAGAAGCTTGAAATGGGAATTGAGATTGAATTGGGGGTGACCGGCGGAGAAGAAGATGGAGTAGACAACACTGACGTAGACAGCTCCAAACTGTACACCCAACCTGAGGAAGTGGCTTATGCTTATGAGCACCTCAAGGAAGTGGATGATTTGTTTACTATAGCAGCCGCATTCGGCAATGTGCACGGTGTCTATAAGCCGGGCAATGTCTCTTTGAAGCCAGTCATTTTGAAAAATTCCCAGGATTATATCAATAAAAAATACGGAACAACAGGCAAGCCATTGTTCTTCGTATTTCACGGAGGTTCGGGATCAACCGAAGCCGAAATCAGAGAAGCCAACAGCTATGGTTCTGTCAAAATGAACATTGACACAGATCAGCAGTGGGCATTCTGGGAAGGTATCAAGAATTATTACAAGTCAAATGAAGGTTATCTCCAGTCTCAACTAGGTAGCCCTGATGGACCTGACAGTCCAAATAAAAAATACTATGATCCTAGAGTCTGGTTGAGAAAAGGCGAAGAAACCTTTATGAAAAGATTGGAACTTGCTTTTGAAATGCTCAACGCGATCAACAGAAACTAGTATTATCCATCAAAACCCGAGAAAAAGTCACTTTAGGTGACTTTTTCTATTTTAAAAAAGCCCTTATGAAAATTCGATCACTCCAATTTATTCTATTGATTTTGACATTAGCTGCAATATCCTGTTCTGGAAATAAAGAAAAAAAAGTCGAAAACCATTGGCCCCATGCAGGAATCACTTACGAGATCTTTATCCAATCATTTTACGATTCCAACGGAGATGGGATAGGGGATATCAATGGGGTCAAGAAGAAATTAGATCATGTAAAGGAATTGGGTGCAAATGCCATATGGTTTATGCCCATCATGGCTTCACCAAGTTATCATAAATATGATGTCACTGATTACAAAAGCATACATCCAGATTATGGAACGATGGAGGATTTCAAATTATTTTTGGAAGAAACCCACAAGAATGACATCAAAGTGGTGATCGATCTGATAATAAACCACACTAGCAACAAACACCCTTGGTTTATAGAGTCTCAGAAAGGAAGAGACAATCCTTTTAGAGATTATTATGTCTGGGCTCAAAAAGATACAATTGCAGCTTACATCAATAAAAAGACCATCACTCTTGATAGTGATAATGTGAAGCAATGGCATGACCCCGGATTTGGTATGGATTATTATTATGGATTTTTTTATGGCGGTATGCCTGACCTCAATTTTGACAATCCAAAAGTAAGAGAAGAAATATATGAAATCGGTCGGTTTTGGTTGGAGGAAGTAGGAGTGGATGGCTTTAGATTAGACGCTGCCAAGCATATTTTTCCTGATGACAGGCCATTGGACAACCATGAATTTTGGAAAGAATTTAGAAGTAAAATGACAGCCATCAAGCCGGATTTATATCTAGTAGGAGAGGTTTATGATAAAAAAGAAATTGTGGCACCTTACCTGCCCGGATTGCCTGCCTTGTTCAATTTTGATTTCCATTATACTTTGATCGAATCCTATAAAAAAGAAGATGGAATGCTGTTGGCCAAAAAGCAAAAGGAAGTGTTGGATTTTTATAATGGAATTACCGATGAATTTATAGACGCCACTTTTTCATCCAACCATGACCAACCTAGATTGCTCAATTCATTGGACGAAAACCCGAGGAAGCTGAAACAGGCAATCAATATCCTGATGTCGATGCCGGGAGCCCCGTACCTCTATTACGGAGAAGAAATCGGTATGCTTGGCAAAAAACCCGATGAACATATCAGGGAACCGTTCCTTTGGGATATGAAAGCAAATGACAAAGGAAGAGCTACATGGATTGTACCGACCTATTCAAAGGATAACATGGTCACGCCATTAGCCATACAAAAGTCTATGAGTACGAGTTATTTTAACCATTACAAAGAAATCATCCTACTCCGAAACAGCAACAGAGCACTCTCTCTTGGAAATCTGAAATTGTATGAGGGAGAATTGCCAAAACCCTTGATGGCTTTTTTTAGAATACATGACGACCAAGAAGTATTTGTTGTGCATAATTTAGGGGAATCGCCACTTTCAATGGATGTACCCGAAGAATTTCAAACTGTAATTTATTCCTTTGGCGAAGCTAAAAAAGACGAAAACAAACTCATTTTACCCGGATTAAGCAGTATCATTTTGGAATTGTAAACAATTGGAAAGCGTTTTCCTCATCTTTGGTTTGAGCTCAAAATTAAAGGTTTAAGCACAGGAAAATCTATGCATAGACCATCGTCGACAGTCCATTGCTATTACAATTGGACATCGCGCTGAGTTTTATATAGTTATTGTCAAAAAGAGTGCATACGTAAAAAGCCAATTGGATTAAATAAGAAAAGGCCTGCCTCAAATCAATGAAGCAGGCCTTTTGCACTAGGGTATGAATTGTTTGGATGCGAATTATTTTTTGGGAATGATGATTTTATCCCTGATCATTTTGTCCACTACCACGTAGGCAAATTCCTGTGCGGCTTTGTCAATGCTCGATGGATTGGTTGTCTCAGATTGGGCAGACCAAACCAAAGCCTGGGTGTCCGAATCATATAAGTTAATTTCTACATAAAAATTTTTGTCTGTGGCATAATATCCCGGCGAGTAGGAATTGGGACCATACATGCCATAATACCCCCCAAATCTTCCATATCCACCACCATAATACATAGGGGAATAAGAAGTGCCGGGAACATACCGGGTTTCATTGGTCTGATCTATAATTGCAATGGTCATGATACCATCTCTGCCACTGTTTTTGATTTCATGGGCGACTTGGTCTTTGTTGTCATTGGTCAATACCAAACCGGGTTTAATGTTTTCAAGATTGCTGATAGCCTGAATCCCTTTTTGAATCAGGAGTGCATCAATGTCATCTTCAATCGTTTTTTTTGTGACATAATTGTCTGCAATCAAGGCAGCAACAAAAAGGTTGGAATAACCGGTAGTTTCCGCTTCAGGGCTTTTCCACGAGCCTAGTATCTTGGTGGAAGGCGAACAACCTGCTAGGATCCCCGCAAAGACCATTAATAGAGTAAGGTTTTTTAAAATATGGCTTTTCATAAATTAGGTTTTTTTGTTTTAGGATTTTAGGATAACAATTTTCGTTGTGAATTCCTATATCAAATATAACTTATTGATAGTTTAAATTGATGATTTTGAAGGAAATGAAAACAGGTTTATTTCTATCATTTCCCAGTTGACCATCAGCTACATGAGATGAAAATCCCAAATTTTTTATCGCATTGAAAAACAAAGTTTCATTAAGCCTTCAAAGGGATTGAATTTTCTTTGGTGGGCGAAGGCGGCACGGGGTTTCATTTTTCATCCACATTTTCTATTGATTGTAATCCGCGGCAATATTTAATGTCTGCATAACCAAAAAAAATTCAAATCTGTTAATTATGATATTTTGGTTTATGAAATTGTAATGCTTTTTATACAATAACCTGCAAAATTGCACCATAAATAAAAACCAAAGATGAAAAAATTCAATGTGATTTTAATGCTGGCAATGGCGTTTACCTTATTTTCTTCTGTTTCTGTATTTGCAGGGGGTAAAGATAAGGAAGAGGCTAGACCCAAAATGCCTGAAGCCGAAATGAAACTTTTGGTGGAAAGACTTGAAGAGATCAAAACAATGGATAAATCCATGATGGACCGAGATGAGAAAAAAGAACTTAAATCTGAAGTTCGGGAAATCAATGAGGAAATCAAAAGAAACGGCGGAGGAGTTTACCTTTCTGTTTTTGCGCTTCTATTAGTAATCGTATTATTGGTTCTTTTGCTCTAAGTTATTTAATAGAATTCAGGAGTATCATTTGTAACATTCATACAAAAGTTATTGACATTATTTTAATCTTTTAACAAACCAAACAAATCAAAATCATGGGAAATATCCTTTACATCATCGCCGTTATTCTAGTCATCATCTGGGCCGTTGGGTTCCTTGGCTACGGTACAGGAGGCATCATCCACATCTTGTTGGTCATTGCCATAGTCGCAGTTTTACTGAATGTGATCAGGGGTGGCAGGGGCATTTGACGTGACCGAAGCTACTTAATTCACAGTAACATGTGAAGTCTACAATTTTAGTAACCAATAGTATCATGAGATCTGCCGGGACTCCGGCGATCTTTGTTCCTTTATTAACCTTAATCAAAAACTCCATGCAAACCAAAAAAACCACCAAAATAGACTCTTTCAGGTTATCTGGTGACTGGGGCCGGCAATCGACATTTCTTCAGGGACAGTTTCCTGAACTAACAGACGACGACTTGGAATTTGAAGAGGGGAAAGAAGATGAACTTATCAAAAGAATCGAACTCAGGTTGAATAAAAAACACGATGAAGTAGTTAATTTCCTTAAAAAAGGTCAATTGGCAACGTTCTGATTTTTCAAATCTGACACTGTCCAAAAAAAGATTAAAAACCTCTGACAACCAAAGCACAAGAACAGTAATTCTTGTGCTTTTGTCTTTATCCCCCTTTACCGGAAAAAGTGTAATATGAAATACTATCGATTTCATCAATCAAATCACAGTACTCCCATCCCCAACACATGTTTCGCATTCTTTGGGCATCATAACAATTCCACCAAAACAGCCAAATATTGAAAATCTATATAAAATACATGGTCAGCCTTCGTTGCAAAATAATTGTTCAACAAGAGTTAGAAAAGCTGGAAATTCCGTTTTTGACAGTTGACCTTGGGGTGGTAGAAACCAGCGCTAACATCAGTGGAAGTCAGCATGAGACCTTGTCCATTAATCTAAAACGTGTAGGACTTGAAGTACTTGATGACAAAAGAGGAATCCTAATCGATAAGATCAAAAATGTGATCATAGAAATGATCCACCATCATGAACAATTACCTAAAATAAATTATTCCGTCTACATCAGCGAAAAACTTGGCAATGATTATACCTACCTATCGAATACATTTTCTGAGGTAAATGGGATTACCATACAGCAGTATATCATAATCCACAAAATCGAAAAAGTGAAAGAACTTATGCTTTACGATGAACTCAACCTGACGGAGATTTCTTATAGGATGAATTATAGCAGCGTTGCCCACCTTTCAAATCAGTTTAAAAAAATCACTGGATTGACTCCCTCCTTTTATAAGAGGATGAGGAACTTCCGTAAACAGAATCTAGAAAATGTGTGATTTTTGTAACATTGTGAACAGAATATATAATGTTAAATTTGCAATTTTTCCAAACTTTGTACTTCTAGGTTTGAGATAACAACGGATAACAAAGAACAATATTGAATTACGGAAGGCCAACGTTTTCGAATATGTGATCACGAATTCACCGCCTATCTTGCGGATTTTGTAATTAGCATGAGAAACAATTTGAAATGCTTTTGACCATTTTCAAGAGTGGTTATGAAGAATAGGTTTTTTTATATAATGCCAAAAATTTTTCGGATTATCCAGGAGTAGGTACGTGTTAAGCTAGTTCGGCTTATATTATCTATAGGTTTATATAGCCCACAGTTATTTTTAAGACGGTTGATTTTGTTTGGGTGAATTAAATGATACCGATACTCTGCCACAAATGGATAATCTTATTTTTTTATTTTTTCATGAGAGCCTAAAAACGTAAAATATATAAGATTTTGCCCTGAATTTGTAAAAGTAAAATTATTCTTAGTCATATCTTTGTAGAGTAATTTATAGAAATTATTAGGGCTTATAAAATGGTTAGAAAGACAGGTAAAAACCTGTCTTTTCTTTGTTTATAGCTTTTCCAAAATTGGAGTTCTTTTATTTTATATTTTTTTGACATGTAAGATTTATAAGGTATAAGTTATATTCTGTAATTTTTAAGACTTGTGTTGGGCTACCTTTATCATATCAAACCAACAAATATTTAACTATAGTATTATGAAAAGATTAAAATCGATTACCGCGTTAATTATGGTATCTGGAATGCTTGCATTTGGATGTGAAGATTATCCTGATGGACCTGCCGTCAGCTTGATTCCAAAGGCAGAAAGAGTAGGCAATGAGTGGAAAGTAGGAGAGGCATTGGATAATGGAACTAATGTAACCGCCAACTACTCAAGATACGAATTAGACCTTACTCCAGGTGGTGCTGCTACACTTACTGCCCAGTATAGTTTGCTCGGCATGGAATATGACTTTGTGACTGACGGCACTTGGGAATTTGTAAGCGATGAGCAAAAAATCTCTTTTGATTTTGCCAACGACTTAGCAGACGGAGTATATGAAATCCTAAAGCTGGAGACCAATGACATGTGGTTGAAAGAAGATGGCGGAACTCTTGAATTGCATTTTATCCCTAGATAAAATTATTGATCTTAAGGTCAATTTAAACATTAAAAAACCAGTACTATGAAGATTTCAAATTCGAATCCTACCGGAATTATTGTCAGTAGTATATTGATGGTAATCGGTGCCGGAGCAATCCTTGGTTTTTTCTTTAATAAGAAGAATGGCATCATTACCAAAAAAGAAGCAAAACAAACAGGTAAATACATTGCCCAGCAATTTAACAATAAAGGTAAAAAGCTGAAAAACAAAGTTAAAGACCAAGTTGATGCTTCAAAATCAGTTTTGAAAGAGGTAACCAATTAAGTCTCTCTTGAAGCATCCAATCCATTGAAAATAAACAAGAAGATGAAGATCGTCCAGAAATTAAGCAAAGTGTTGATAGGTTCAGCCATCGTATTTGGCTTTAGCAATTGCTCCAAGCCGATAGAGGAGAAGATTGATGACGCAGAATCCAAAGTTCAGGATAAGCAATCTGATGTAATTGAGGCTAGGAAAGAGTTGCACGAAGTAGCCTCTGACTCGGTCAATCAGGTGGAGCAATACTTAATTGTCGCCAAAGAAAGATTGGATGCAAATTCCAAAATTCTTGAGGAGATGAAAAGAGAATTCTCTTCCGATAGATCAGATCGCGAACTTGACTTTAAGGGAAGGTTAGCAGCCTTAAACCAAAGGAATGTGGAGCTGATGGCCATCACCAATGATTCCCGGACAATTCGGAGCGATACTTGGGAAAATGTCAGAGTCGAATTGAATAAAGAGATGGATGATTTGGAAAAATCAATCGCCGTGCTTAGACAAAGGCAGTGACACATAATGATATTAGTGGATTAAGTACAAAGAATTGACAGGGATCCCTTGTCAATTTTTTTTGTTCATACCAATCGGAGCACCTCTACCTATGAGATTCTCTTGATAACCTAAGAGCATCTCCCCAAATTAGTATAGGCTTAAAACCAAGATTTATGATAATTTCTCAGGTTGTGATATAAGAAAAGGTATGATGATTTAATGACCTTTGTTTGCACTATTGTTTTTTGATCTTGAGGATTTGTATCAGACAAGGGTTTAAACCAATTTTTTTTAATGTAAAAATCAAAAAAAGGAACAGGAGCATTGAATGAATAATAAAAAAGAAAATATGACCTCAAAATTAATATCAGAGGACTCAATTACAGAAGATATGAATGAGCAGGAACAATACCTGCACCTCATCAATCTGATGCCTGAAAAGGTCACAAAAGCTGATCATGAAGGAAATATTTTTTATTTCAACAAAAGTTGGACAGATTTTACCGGAGTAAGCAAAGAGGAATTGGTAAAAGAAGGCTGGATTAAATGGGTTCATCCGGGAGATGTCGAAGAGGCAGAATCATCCTGGAAAGAAGCAGTGGAGAGTGGCCAAGATTTGGAAATGGAAATTCGCTTATTGTGTAGTGATTTAGAATATTACTGGCATATGTGCAGGGCACGACCAATCGCAGACACAAAGGGAAAAACAATCAGGTGGCTTGCAATCTATACGGTGATCAACGATCAAAAAGAGCTTAATGAGCATCTGGAAAATGTCGTAAAACAACGAACCAAAATACTCAACAAAACAATCAAGGAGCTCAGTGCAATAAACCAGGAACTAATAGACACCAAAGAGAAATTGGACTCAGGCTATGCAAGGAGTCTGATAGAAGCCAGTCATGACCCACTGATAACAATCAGTATTGATGGGAAAATCACAGATATGAATGAGGCTTTGACCACCATCACAGGCAAAACCAGAGAGGAGCTGCTCAATTCAGATTTTGAGCAATATTTTACAGAGCCAAAAAAAGCAAAAGAAATCTACAAAGATGTTTTCAAAAAAGGCTTTATAAGTGATTTTCCTTTAGTGCTAATGGATGGGGTGCTCGTGGATGTAATGTTCAACGGTTCAACCTATAAAGACCCGTTGGGTAATATCCTAGGTGCAGTGGTAGTGGCAAGGGTCGTTACAGAGCAGAAAAGAATCAAGAGAGAATTGGTCATAGCCATAGAAACAGCAGAATCTGAAAGGAAATCCGCAGAGGTAGCCAAAATCAAAGCTGAAAGTGCTGTCAAAGCCAAAGAACAATTTCTGTCCAATATGAGTCATGAAATCAGGACACCCCTGAATGCTATCATTGGATTTACCAATGTAATCCTCAAAACAAAACTCACTGAAAATCAAAATAAATTCATGTCTGCGATCAAAACAAGCGGTAATAACCTTTTGCTGCTGATCAATGACATCCTTGACCTTGCAAAGGTGAATGCAGGTCAAATGAAATTTGAGAAAAAGCCAACCAATCTAAAATTGATAGCTGACGATATTTCCCTGTTATTCGAAGAGAAAATCAAAGAGAAAAGCCTCGCTTATGAATTGGATTTCGATCCTCAAATACCGGAGTATTTGCTAGGCGACTCACTGAGAATAACCCAGATTATTGTTAACCTGATGGGCAATGCCATCAAATTTACCGAAACCGGAGGTATCAAGCTCTCTTTAAAATTAATCCATAAGGAAGCTGAAGCTGTCGATATCCAGATCTCCGTGCAAGACTCAGGAATAGGAATCGCAGAGGATAGAATTAAATCTATTTTTGAAAACTTTCAGCAGGCCACCAATGACATCACCAAACTTTATGGCGGTTCAGGATTGGGGTTGACCATTGCCAAACAATTTGTAGAAGGGCAGGGTGGAACCATTAAGGTAGCTAGCAAACTAGGTAAAGGATCCGTTTTTTCTTTTCTCCTGACATTTCCAAAAACAGATTATGTCCTCCAAAATGAAGAGCCCATTACTGAAATTGAAATCAATACAAAAAAAGTCAGGGTATTGGTAGCTGAAGATGTGATGTTGAATCAATTGCTAATCAAAACATTACTTGATGGGTTTGGATTTGAATCGGTGATAGCTATAAATGGAAAACAAGCAATTGAAAAACTTGAGGAAGGAACATTTGATATTATCCTCATGGATTTGCAGATGCCTGTGATGGACGGATTTGAAGCCACGAAGCATATCAGGAAAGTTCTTTATTCCAACATTCCAATCATCGCATTGACCGCTGATGTCACCACCATGGATAGAAGCAAATGTGCAGTTTCCGGTATGGACGATTATTTGGCTAAGCCAATTGATGAAAAGGCATTATTGAAGAAAATAAAGAAATTGACAGACATTCATCCTGTAAAAGAAAAATTGACAGGTAGACTGAGTAAATTATATAGAATGAAGCATAAGAATGATCACTTGACCAACTTTGAATACTTGGACAGAATCACTTCTTCTGACCAAGATTTGATGCACGAAGTGATC
This sequence comes from Aquiflexum sp. TKW24L, assembly GCF_023502205.1. Classification (GTDB taxonomy): domain Bacteria; phylum Bacteroidota; class Bacteroidia; order Cytophagales; family Cyclobacteriaceae; genus Cognataquiflexum. The sequence continues at coordinate 32,288 of NZ_JAMFLG010000016.1, forward strand.
AACATGTACCTGTCTGAAACTCCGAAGTACTTGGAGGATGTTTTATCAAGCCTTGACAATAAAGATTGGAAAGGCCTTTATCTGGCAGCGCATAAAATCGTCCCCTCATTTCAAATCGTGGGCATATCACCCGAGCATGCAGCCATTGCGATGGATATCCAGAAATTTTCGAAAAACGAATCCGAAAGACACAGGCTTCCCGCATTGGTAAATGAACTTCAAAATCTGATACACACTGTAATGGAGGAATTATCCATGTATATCACCGCATCAACTAACGAGAACTAAAAGGAATCAACTTCTATTTGACCATTTTTTGAAATTACCCGTTGCTTTCAAAAAGATGCCAATGGCCTGATATTCTTTGATAAAATGGACAGCCGCATCTAAAAAACAACTCCTTATTCCGAGCTGTCCGACAGATAATGGAAGTATGCTGAATTTCCCCACTCTCAACGCAAGCTAATTTTTTCCATAAAAAAAGCACTGCCAAAAGCAGTGCCTCTTGCCCGTGAAGCCTAAAAGTAACCTTGATTTGATATTCAAATTTAAGTCGCATTATTTTCAAATTTTCTTTTCAATCATTATGAAATAGTGGTCTTTTTGGCCCTATTTTAACAAAACAATAATCCATATTTCTTCAAAACGAGATGGATTATTTTCAATTTTTGGATATATTATCATTAAAATAAAAATTTGGCTTATTGATTCTTACTAACTTTAGAAGAAACACAAACAAATCATGCAAAAGAAGAAATATATACCCCTCAAGGAATTTACAGATTCTAAATTGAGATATTCGCAACTTTACCTTGATGAGATAAAAAATCCGAAAATAGCCGGTTCAGAATATGAAAAAGCCCATCAGGAATCTTTTTTGTTTCATTTGAACGGAGTAGTAGATGCATTTTTAGCTGAATTGAACGAGATCTATGGGCTTGGGATCAAAGAGAAAAACCTCAATATCGATACCATAAAGGCAGCTAAATCGGATTCAAAAAAAGTTATTAAAGAAGGTAAGAAACTTGGCAAACTCATGGGCAAAAAAAATTGGCTTTATGAGTTGAAATCTTTCAATCCTTATATAATTCCGGCAATAAAAAAAACCAAAAAAACCAAGGCAGACAAGGACGAAGCTTCCAATTTTGTGGAGCAGGTAAGCCCAATACCTTCTAACCCGGTATTGGATAAGTTTGAAGAATGGCAGGCAAAGATGAGAAAACTAATCCCTGATCTTAGAGAGTCAGCACTTCTGGCCTCAGACAAAATTTCCAAAAAATAACCTCTATTACTTCCTATTATTCAGCTCCCAAGAATCCGACTTGGGAGTTTTTTTTTACCAAAATTTAATTGTGGGGTCTCCGCAAACATTCATAACTCCGATTTCCCCAGGTCTCGTTTCTCGCTTCTTGGCTCTGGTCTCCTGTTTCTTGCTTATTGTCTCTTTTTTCTAATTCCTCGTTCTGAATTATTCATTCCTCATTTATTATTCTGAAATTTTTCCAAAAATCAAATCCCCTTGCTAAAACCAATGCCAATCATCCAGGAATCATAGACACTAAATTTAAGGTCATATTGTAGGGTGACAAACACCTCCCACTCTTTTTCTATCTCCCAGCCTCTTTCTATGCCCAGTCGAAGAAGTGATAAGTTTTCCTCTTTGGCAATTTCATACCCCGTACCGGCAAGGAATGACCACCTCTCATGTGGTTTGTAAATCCCTACCAAGGTCATCGTAAGCGGTCTTTCCCTCTCAAATTCCTTATCTCCCTCAAAATCAATGACAGTAAAAGTTTCAGTGATGAAATCGGAATGAATCCCAACAGCCCATTTTCTATTTAGCTGATAATTGTAATCCAATCCCCAAGAGGGAACTGCCAAGACCTTCTTTTTACTATCCATTTCTCCTGCAGGAATGTGTGTATGGCCCATCGTAATAGAAACCCTGTGCTTCGACTTTTGATCTGTATCTTCTTTTTCAATTTCCTGACAAAAAAGAGGAGTTATGAATCCAGAAAATAAGATGAACATGGCAATTAAACTTACTTGTTTGACCTTCATTATAGTGGATGGGCGTTCATTGAAAATTACACAATCTTGTTTATTTTTTCAATAGAAAAGGACTTTTTACCTACTATTCCTCATTTCCTTGGTGAGGATATTTTTCTCTTTAAAAAAATGAGGCAATTGATAAAACAGATTTTAGAATAAGAATGATTTATATAAGATTTTTCACGGGAATTGTAATTAAATAGGAGGCATTTTTCACAACTTTGTCATGTCAACAACAACAAACGGCTTTGCACAGGTTGACCATAATCAAAAGTGATTATGAAGCAGAAATTTAAAAATTGAAGATATTTTTTGATTATCCGTGGTCAGGTAAGTTACATGCCTTTTCTATCCACTATTAGTTTAGAGGTTAATATGGATTTTAGGTTATTTTTCTTATGGTTGAATTTGTTTGGGTGAATTAAGTGAAACCGAAACTTACCTGCCACTGGATAGTCTTTTTTATTTTTTCTTGAGAGTCAACCTTGAAATAAAAGGGACTTTCATTGATATCGAATTTATTGAAAATATTATTAGGGCTTATGAATGGTTAGAAAGGCAGGTTTACCTGCCTTTTCTTTTTTTCGGCTTCTTTCAAAATTTAGTTTTTTTGAGAATTTCATTTTTTATTTTGGGAAAACATCTTTCCAATCTTTTGTCATATCCACAACAATCCAATTGAATTTGGCTGCATCATCAAATCCCTTCTCAAGGTGTCCTATCACTGAATTCCTGTCGTAGGCATATTCCCTTACCGAATCAGTATGGTGGATGACCATCCCAAACCTTGGCCCATCACCTGTCATAGTATATTCTAGCATTGCATAATCCCGGTCCGAATTGCCGGCAGCAAAGACTGGTCGTTTACAGATGTGTTGGTGGATACCCCCAGGCTTTCCTTCTTTGTTATCAATGAAATTGAGTTCAGGAAGTTGTTAATGACAGGTACACCATCCACTGTTTCATATTTGGATTTTATAGAGCTCCCAATAACTTGATAGGGCGGTATACCATACGCTTTCTCTGCCCAAACCCTCATGAAGTCAATACCTCCTCCAGAAACAATAAATGTTTTATAGCCATTTGAACGGAGGTAATCCAAAAGTTCTACCATAGGTTGAGAGATCATTTGGTTAAAAGCCTTACCGGTTTTAGGATGTTTTGCTTTTTCAAGCCAAGCGGATACAGATTTCTCAAATTCGGAGGTAGTCATTCCCGCATGAGACGCCATAATGAGTTCCACCAAAGCCTTCTCGCCTCCTTTCATCAAAGCTTCCAAATCACCGGAAACAACACTTTTAAAAGGTTCTTTGGATTTCCAATCAGGATGGTTGGGAGCTTCTTTTTTGATGTAATCAATACCGTAAGCCATCTGAGAATACATCGGCTGCTCACTCCAAAGGGTACCGTCATTGTCAAAAATTGCAATGCAGTCTGCTTCAGGAATAAAATCAGGACTTCCCGTTGTAGTTGTTTTGGTTACAAAATCAATTATTTGCTGCTTCGTACTGCTTTCATTCCAAGAGGGAAAATGATCAGATGCTACAACAACCTCTGTGGTGGATTTTGGTTGTGGACTGGTACAACCTACTTCAAAGAGCAATAGTCCTACTAAAACCATTAGTATAAATATTGATCTGAATTTCATAATTTATTTGGAATAAAATGAAAAGCCGGTCTTTATTTGACCGGCTTTTCATTCCGTATTAATTACTTTTATTTGTCATTCCTTCAATCTGTTTTTGGACTTTTCCCAAACTCCAGTCTCCTGCAGTTTGACTTGGAGGATAATCCTTAAAGGTTGAAAGGAAATTAAATGCATAGCCCTGAATGGCAATTAGAATATATGCTCGATCTATATACCAATCATAATAAGTATTGGAGCCTTCTATTGCCTTTTCAAAAGGATCTCTTCGAAGATTGATCAAATAAGGAGCTCTAAGTTCCACAAAAGGCTCCAACCATATCTGTAATTTATCCGATCTATTTTCCAAAAACATAGCTTTCCAGTCTCCATACCTCAAAGCTGCAATTTCCCCGGCATCATTTACATAAATAAATCCAGCCCTTGGAGATTCCTTGACCTTCCCTGTCAGGTAGTCAAGTTGGTTGACGCCATCTATGTGATTTTTGAAAGTTTTGCCGTTCATTGTGACTCCTTTTTTAATTTTCTCAACCACATTTGGGTCTCCGCCTATGGCTGCAAAAGTCGGTAACCAATCTTCATGTGAAACAATACCGTTTAGAGTAGTACCACCCACGAATTTTCCCGGCCATTTAATAAAAGCAGGCACTCTGTAAGCACCTTCCCAGCTGCTGTTTTTTTCACCATGAAATGGTGTTGTTCCTGCATCAGGCCAAGTGTTATAATGAGGTCCATTGTCTGTGGAATACATGACCACGGTATTATCAGCTATTCCCAACTCATCCAAGAGATCTAACAATTCCCCTACATGAAGGTCATGTTCAACCATTCCATCGCCATATTCATCTTGTCCGCTGATTCCTTTATGCTCTTCTTTAACATGAGTCCTGAAGTGCATCCTAGTTCCATTCCACCAAGTGAAGAAAGGTTTTCCTGCGGCAACCTGCTTTTTGATAAATGCTTTGGTAGCTGCAATTGACTCGTCGTCAATGGTCTCCATCCTTTTCTTGGTAAGAGGACCTGTATCTTCAAGTCTTTGACCACCTTTTCCATCTGCCCATGAATGGATAACGCCTCTAGGTCCATAAGTTTCTTTAAAAGTATTTCCATTAGCTAAAACCATATCAGTGGGATAATCTTCATTTTCAGGCTCCTCTTCTGCATTGAGGTGGTAGAGGTTTCCAAAAAACTCATCAAATCCATGCATTGTGGGTAGGTGTTCGTCCCGATCCCCTTGGTGGTTTTTTCCAAATTGACCTGTTGCATAGCCAAGGTTTTTCATCACTGTGGCAATAGTGATGTCAGTCTTTTGCCATCCTTCTTTGGCACCTGGCATCCCAACTTTGGTCATTCCTGTTCTTACTGGAACAGTTCCACCAATAAATGCTGCTCTACCTGCGGTACAGCTTTGTTGGGCATAATAATCTGTAAACCCAATTCCATCTTTTGCAATGCGGTCAATGTTGGGGGTTTTGTATCCCATCATGCCCCGGTTGTTGTGGCTGATGTTCCAGGTACCGATATCATCACCCCATATCACCAGGATATTGGGCTTTTTTTGTTGTGACCACGCAACGCTGAGACTAAAAGTCAGAAGCAGGGCACTGAGGATTGTTTTTTTCATAAATGGTTTTTGATTGAATAAAATAATTGGTAACGACGCTATAATAAGCCGTTTAGGAATGTCAAATTTACATTTGTCACCGTTCGGACTTGGCATACTTTAGGAGTAGTTGCAAAAACTCTTCGAATTTTGGCGAACAATATCAAAGTATGGCCGAAAATAGCCTGCTGAAATTAATTAGTATGAGCTGATGGTTGAGGAAATTAAATTGCTGTAGTGATTTGGGGTTCAGCTGCCAAGGAAATTTTTTAGTTATTTCGATATGAGTGAAGTAATCATCACCAGCTATAAAGATTAAAAATCAACCAAAATCCATCATAGAAGAAAATGGTAAGCTTTAAATATATTCAGCTTTTGTTATTTTGTTGCGAAAGGGTCTTTGATCCTTTTTTTGAAAGTCTCTGACGGCAACTCCCCAATGACATTTTTGTAATCTTGGCTGAATTGGCCCATATGGTGAAATCCATATCCCCCTGCGATTTCCTGAATGGTTTGCATGCCTCTTTTTGCTGCGATTAATTCTTCCTGTACTTTTTTAAGTTTTAAATTTTTGATAAACCTTTTAGGGCTCTCGTCAGTCATTTGTTTGAAATTGTAATAAAAGGTCCTTTGGGGCATGCCGGTTTCCCGGATAAGGTCCTCTAAGTTGGTTTCAATATTGTTAATCACATCTTCTTTCATCCTAAAGATGGACCTCTGAAGTTGTTCCTTTCGGATAGATGCAGGGGAGTTTGATTTTTTCATTATAGACATATAAGGTATTGGTTTCAGTAAATTCCCATAGATGACATCAACAGTGGTTGCTAAGCCTTTAAGGAGTTTAAAAATAGAAATGCCTTAGATCAAAATAATCAAATGTTAACTCCGTTTTTGCCAATACTTATCGAATTTTGGCGAAAAAACGTAGAAATTACACCATTTTAGGGAAAACTGATTCTGCCAAGAAAATTTTTCTGATTTCCACTAGGAGGTTTAATGAATTAATTTAAAACTACTTTGGATGGAAGATTTTTTTTAAAATCTGATGGTGTGGTTCCGGTAAATTTTTTGAAAGCGGCCAAAAATGAGTTTCTGTTGTTAAACCCACATTCCTTTGATAATGCCTCAAGTGTGTAGTTAGAAAAGATGCCGTTTTGAAGCATTCTCATACTGTAATCTATTCGTTTTTTGTTCAAAAGGTCAGCAAAAGTAGAATCCAAAGAGCGGTTGATACAGGCGGAAATCTGGTAATATGGAATCTGAGTATCTCTCGCAAAATCTTGGATGGAATATCCATGCTTCAAATAAACTTCTTTTTCCTCTATCCAATTCGTGATTAACATCCCCAATTCTTTCATTTTAATTTCCTGAGAAGGATCGGGTATTCCTGCAACTTCAATTTCTTTAGCAGGTAGTATTTGGTCGGTAACAAACTTAACCTCATTCAGTCCATATAATAATTTGGGATAAAAATAGAGCAAAACGGCACTTGAAAACAGCAAGATAGAAGCAGAGGAATGAATGAAAATAAAAGCCAAGCTACTTTCCAACCAAAAAAAGGTAAGGTAGTAGGGGAAAAACAAGAAAAACTCAAGCACCAAAAAGAAGATAATCCAAGATTTCCAATCTTTTTCAAACCTGTTTTGAGCTCTCTTTAGGCCTTTTTGCCAATATACTAAGGCTGCAATCTGTAATATCCAATACACATTGACCCAGGCAGTTCTGAATATTAAATGAAAACCTTTTGGAAAAAATCTGCTTTGGTTGAAACCAATAAATTGGTTTGGATCATTGATTTCAGCTATAATAAGCGTTAGTTTTTCATCTTGAGATAGCATCAAAACAGGCCAAAAATCAATTAAATATATCAATGATGGGATAAAATGAAAGGCGTCGTACCATTTCAAGGTTCTGTTTTGTGTGATGTTTAAAACATACAAAAAAGGCATTGGGATAAAAATCAAAGCAAAGATGTTGCCCGTCCTGTATAATCCGGGAAAATCTGCCATGAGGCCGGAATTGATTAGCAATGCCAAAAATATAGCAAATGATAGGCTTAAAAATGCCAATGCCAAAGGAATGTTTGATTTATTCCTCGTCATCGAATATACCAGAAGGATAGCACCTGTAACGGTCCCGACAATTACCGAACTGAAGTAAATAGTATTGGCAAGGTCCAGTTTTAAAAGCATTTAGGAAATTAAGGAATTTACCTTGAATATTTCAAGAAGGTACCAAAGGAATATGGTTGGATCCGCACCAATAGTAAAAATCCCTATTGGCTTTTTTACCGAATTCCCTATCGGTCTTTCCATTGTAAAAAGGACGAATTTGCAACTCTGCCAGATAGAAAAAGGCATTCCGCACCTTTAATTTAAAGATTGCGGATTACAATATTTCACAATATCAATCTATCGACCGGGTATTTTTTTCTTCTTTTAGTCTACCTTCAAAAAGGAGATAGAGGATAAATAAAAAAATCATGATAAAATCAACAATGACCGCAGTGCCAACCCCATAGCTATTATATTGACTGCCATAGCTGAGTACCAAGGTTATAAATATGGCTTTGCTTATTCCTGCTATTACCAATGAGTAAGCTCTCACAGCAGGTTTGAATGCGCCATAAATGAGCATGATCCCTGTAAGGCCTATCAAGGCTGACCAGCCCCGGACAATGATGTTTTCGTAACCCGACGAACCGAGTTCTTCTCCAAAATTCATTTGGAGAGAAGCTGCCGGAGAAAAAAGCCCTAGAAACATGCTGCAGGTAAGTAATCCGCAGATGAGCATGATCCACTTAAAGTTTGACACAAATTTGCTCATGAATGTTATCTTAATTTTTAAAAGAGATTGCGCTATTAATTCAAAAAGGAAAGAAGAATTCCAAGGAGATTACCGCAGTAAATGCTCCCTAAAATTCTTCCAGAATACATTTGAACCAACTTGGTACGACATGTATATTTATTAAAACCCTTTTTTTTAATCTATAATTGGTGGAGGGGTGTTGCTTTTAGCATTTTCTCCATTGCGTTGCACAGTTACTTTTTTAATTTCACCGCTAAACTTGCTTGACGGGCCATAGTCGGCGACGGGTGTTCCTAAATCAACTCCCACATCTGCCAAATCAACCACTCCGAAAATGCTAGGTTGAGTCCGTTCAATTCTTCCTTCTCCCACTTTTTCACCATCAATTAGAATAGTGCCAATACCACCGCGGCCGGGCCCACCTCCATCATACTTAAAATCAAAGCCAAGGGTGTGTTTTCCTGGTGGCAATGACTGCGTGGAAGTTAAGGTAGTCGAATTCAAGCCGAACAAATTATAAGTAAAGGAAGGTTTACCATTTTTAATGTAAAAAGATAATCCTCCAAATCGGCCACCTTGGCAAACCATAACCCCATTTGCGTTAGGTCCTACTTCTACTTCTGAAGTTATGGTGTAGGATGTATTTTGTAAATTAATGAAAACATCCACGCCAAGTCCCTTCATATCCTTCGTAAGTGTCATCGAAGTTCTATTCCCAAGCAACGTGGGCCTACCAGCCATCTCGGCTATCATTCGCTCCAACCTTCGGTCGTCTATTGGTAGTACATGGTATTTCTCTGCTTCTTTCATAAAGAGGGCTTGCATATCCTTAAGCCTATTGGGATCTGTTTTTGAAAGATCATTAGACAAGCTGAAGTCCTCTTTGGTATTGTACAGTTCCCATACATCATTTTGAAGGGTATTGTATGGTTCAGGAAGAAAAGGAGCCGCGTGAATGGTGCGGGCATACCAACCATCCTGATAAATAGCCCGGTTACCACCCATTTCAAAATATTGCACCGAATGTTGTTCGGGTGCGTCCCCGTTGTCGAATGAATACGCAAGGCTGGTACCTTCAATAGGGTCTTGAGCAATCCCATTTACCATTTTAGGAGAAGGGATTCCTGTTACTTCATAAATTGTTGGAGCCACATCACTTACAAAACCGAATTGATTTCTCATTTCACCCTTGGCTTTTATGCCCTTAGGCCAATGTACCACCATTCCATTTCGGCTTCCTCCAAAATCTGAAGCTACCTGCTTTGTCCAAGTAAAAGGGCTATTGGTAGCCACTGCCCATCCTGAAGCCATGTGTGGGATGGTGCTTTCTGTGCCCCATTCGTCATAAAGCTTCATCATATCTTCCACACTTTCCTTTACGCCGTTGAAGTAGGTCCATTCATTGAACATACCTGTTTGTTGACCTTCACCGCTGGATCCATTATCACCTGCGATAAAGAAAATGATGGTATTGTCTAATTCACCCATTTCTTCAATGGCATCTATCAAACGCCCAATCTCATAATCGGTATGCTCGGCAAACCCTGCAAAAACCTCCATCTGACGGGCAAATAATTTTTGTTCAATCGGTGATAAATTGGCCCAATCCTGAATTTCTTTTGGCTTTGGAGCTAACTTGGTATTTGCCGGTACAATACCCAATTTTTTCTGGCGCTCCAGAATTTCTTCACGCAATACATCCCATCCTTTGTCGAATTTGCCTTTGTATTTAGCAGAATACTCTTTAGGGGCATGATGAGGTGCTCTTGTACCTGCAGGTGCATAGTACAAAAAGAATGGTTTGTCCGGCTGCAAGGATTGCTGCTGACTCACCCATGAAATGGCCTTATTAGTCATATCATTGGTAAAGTGATAACCGGCATAGTTGGGGGTTTCTATCATGGTTACCCCATCATAAATGACTGGCGCCCAGTTGTTGGTAATTCCACCAAGGAAGCCATAAAATTTCTCAAAGCCTGAATGGGTTGGCCATCTGTCTTGTGGTCCATTGCTTGATTTTTCCCAAGTAGGCGTTTCATGACTTTTTCCAAATTGCGCCGTATTGTATCCGTTTTGTCTGAGCACTTCGGCCAAAGGTGTAACGGACTGAGGGCGGACAGAGCTATAACCTGGATAGGTAGTTGCCAATTCTGTAATTATTCCAAGGCTGACTGAGTGTGGATTGTATCCTGTAAGCAGTGCTGCCCTCGTTGGGGTGCAAAGTGAAGTTGTGTGGAATCTGTTATATGTCAAGCCATTTTTGGCTAGACGGTCGAGTGTTGGCATATATGCCGGACCGCCAAATGTTTCGGGAACAGCAAAACCCGTGTCATCCATCAAAATTATAACTACGTTTGGTGCATCTTTCGGAGCGGTAACTTCAAATCTTGAAGGAGGTGTAGTGTTGCGCACATCGAGTTCACTGTACCTAACCCTTTCAGGTTGTTTGATGGGTAGTACTGTTCGGTCTATGCCGTCCGGACTGGCAACCGTTGTGGTCTCGGTCTGCTTGGGTTCACATGCCAAAAATACCGCAAGGCTAGACATAAGTGACAGTTGTAATAATCGAATTTTCATACGTGAATATTTAATTGAGATTTTTTAAAATTTACTTACCAAGAATCTTTTTACTATCTGAAGTATGCTCGGAATCCCGAGAGTTTCAGGAAAAGCGCATGTAAAAACAATAGGCATTTTTGACGAAATATGAAAAGCTAGGTTTTGCCTTTTACGTTTAGAAATTTCTCTTTTTTCAATTTTTTAGGAAATTTTGTTTAATCTTCAAACTTATTGTTTCCCGAAAAGAAACTTTGGATAATCTTGCCAAATTTCGAGGAATGTTGGAAGCATTATAGGAATGAATACCACTTAGGATTTCAAAAAGATTGGTTTCTAAAAATTAAGGTTGAAAATTGTTGTCTTATCAAATTTTAGAAAAAATGGAAGTTGAATTGATGAAAACCGAAATAGATAGGGTTTTCGACTTGCAAAAAACTCATTCTTTAAATATGAGATCCAGCACTGCCGATGAAAGAATCGGACTGTTGCGCAGTCTACACGACTGGGTTTTGAGCCATAGGGGGGATATTCAAAAAGCAATGTATGCGGATTACCGCAAACCCTACACAGAGACCGATATTTCTGAGATTTACCCGGTGGTTTCCGAAGCCAAGCACACCATTAAGCACCTTAAGAGTTGGATGAAAACAAAAAGGGTTCCTACCCCCGTTACTTTTTTGGGTACAAAGGCATCGATCCAATATGAACCAAAAGGGTCATGTCTCATTATTGCACCATGGAACTATCCATTCAATCTCGCAATATGCCCAATGGTATCTGCTTTGAGTGCCGGTTGTACTGTCATGATAAAGCCTTCGGAAATGACACCGCATACCTCTGCGCTGATCAAACAGATGATCGACGAGCTTTTCAATGAAAACCTGGTTAGCGTAATTGAAGGTGGACTTGAAGCTAGTCAGCTACTTCTTGCCAAACCCTTCGATCACATCTTTTTTACCGGAAGTCCTATGGTTGGGAAGATTGTAATGAGATCCGCCTCTGACCATCTTGGTTCTGTAACCTTGGAACTGGGTGGAAAATCGCCTGTAATCATAGCGCCGGATGCCGACTTAAAGGACGCTGCCCGGAAAATCGCTTCAACAAAATTTATCAACTGTGGTCAGACATGTGTAGCACCTGATTTTGTTTTGGTACCAAAATCCTTACGGGATGAATTTGTCCAAAATTTAAACGAAGCCATTGATACGTTGTATGTCAGTGAGGGGCAAGGAGTAGAAAAAAGTCCAGACTATGGCAGAATCGTCAATGAGAGGCATTTCAATCGACTCAATCAATTGGTAGAGGAGGCCTGTAAAAACGGTGCCACACTTGCCAAAGGAGGTAAAAATATCCCGGAAGAAAATTTTATAGAACCGACTATCCTGACGATGGTCAAAGATTCTATGATGGTCATGGAAGAAGAAATATTCGGCCCCATATTACCCATCATGGACTATGAAAACATAGATGATGCCCTGAATTTTATCAACAAAATGCCTAAACCCTTGGCTCTTTATGCATTTTCTAAGAGTGATAAGAAGCTGGGATATATTTTCACCAAGACCAGCTCAGGTGGTGCTGTCGCCAATGACTGTGTGTTGCATTTTATCCATCCTGAGCTTCCTTTTGGAGGGGTGAACAATTCAGGGATCGGTAAGTCACATGGCCATTTTGGATTTTTGGAATTTACCAACCAAAAATCAGTCCTCAAGCAAAGGGTCGGCTTCACCGCAGTAACACCTTTATTTCCACCCTATAACAAAACAAAAGAAATATTAATTGATGGCCTCTTAAAGTGGTTTTGAAAAGGATTCTGAACCCTCTTAACTCAAGTAATTTTTAGAGGTTTCCGTTTTTTATTTCCCCTTACAGATCATTGCAACCTTTGTTTTGATTGATTTTCCTCAATTTAAAATCTTAAATACTGAAATGAAAAATTTATTGCTAAGCTCCTATTACAGGATATATCAAACAGGTTTTAAATTAGCGATGCCATTGCTTCCCTGGCGCAAACCTGTGCTGCTGGAAGGCCCTGGATGTGTAAAGAAAGTGCCAAGCTTACTTGAAGAATTAAAAATTAAAAATGTTCTGATCGTGACAGACAGTACTTTGATGAAGTTGGGGTTATTGGATAACTTGATTAGAACACTTGGCGTCAATGGCTGCAAATATGCTGTTTTTGATAAAACCGTACCGGATCCAACCATTGAAAATGTCGAAGAGGCACTGAAACTTTATCATCAGTATGATTGTAAAGCCATCATTGCATTTGGAGGGGGATCTCCTATGGATTGTGCCAAAGCAGTTGGCGCGAGAGTCAGCCGTCCAAATAAGCCTATTTCAAAAATGAAAGGCGTTTTGAAAGTAATCTTTAAGATTCCAACATTGATTGCGATACCTACTACTGCTGGAACAGGCAGTGAGATAACGTTGACTGCGGTGATAAGCAATAGTGATACCCACGAAAAATATCCTATCAATGATTTCAGCCTTATCCCAAATTATGCAGTACTAGATCCTGAGCTCACGTTAAAACTTCCTCCTCATATCACTGCGGCTACAGGTATGGATGCCATGACCCACGCCGTGGAAGCATATATTGGAAGAAGCAATACCAAGGAGACAAAAAAAGCTGCTTTGGATGCAATTTCACTCATCCATCAAAACTTGCTGCAGGCTTACAATAATCCAAGTGATATAAAAGCGAGGGCAGCGATGCTAAAAGGTTCATATCTGGCAGGCGTTGCTTTTACCAGAGCTTATGTTGGATATGTTCATGCGATTGCACATACGATAGGGGGATTCTATGGAATACCCCATGGTCTGGCAAATGCTGTAATTATGCCCCATGTCTTGGAGTTTTATGGCAGTGCAGCAAGCAACAGACTTGCAGAACTTGCAAACCATATTGGAATCGGAAAAGAAAGTAAAACCAACTCACAGAAAGCACAGGCTTTTATTCAGTACCTAAGGGATTTGAACAAAAAAATGACTATTCAAAGCCATATTGAGGAAATCCAAAAAAGTGATTTGCCGGAAATGATAAGCCGGGCGTTGGCAGAAGCCAACCCGCTATACCCTGTACCTCGGATTTTGTTTAGGGAAGATTTGGAAAAACTTTATATGAAAATTAAGGGCAAATAAAACTTATCTATGGGAGAAACCCCGGGTTACATTCCTAACCTGGGGTTGTTTTTTAGGATCGTTTGACACCAATGTTTGTGTCTCTTAAAACATCCATCATTCTGAATTATTAATTCTTCATTTTTTCTTGCTTCTTGTCAACTTCGTACTTCCTCCCTCATCCTTCCTCCTTTTCAAAAACTCTCGTTCACATTCAGGTAAAAACCGGAGTTGCCTTTTTGGCCCCAACCATAATCTGCTGTGATTGTGGTGCGGTTTTTCTTATTGATCATGACTCGGAGGCCTAGTCCATATCCGGGATTGAATTGTTCGAAAAGTTTCTCATTGATGTCTCTGCTACTGAAGCTAGCGGCATTGACGAAGACGGTTCCTCCAAACGTCTCTTTTTCTTTTTGTAATGGAAAGCGGTATTCCGCTTCGGTGTAGACCATGCTTTCACCCCGAAACCTACCTTGGGCATAGGCTCTTCCTGACCTTCCAAACATATCCCATCCGATCGAGGGTAGGTTCATGTAAGGGAGGTTACCGGTGACAAGAAAATTGCCCATTCCCCAAACTGCGATCAGATGTCTTTTCCTACTTTGGCTAAGGTTGAAATAGTGACGGTAATCCATTAGCAATGTGCTTGAGGATTGGTCTGAACCAAGGAAAGTAGGGTTGATCTTGTAGGAGAGGAGGGCAAAGTTTTTTTCGTAAGGGGAGACAATAATATCCCGGTTTTCCATGATGGCATTGAAGGTTATTCCTGACAGTACATACCTATCGGTCGAAAAGCCCCTTACCAGGTTGTACGCATCATGCGAAAATTCGAGAGTAGGAGAGGTCCCTTCGTTGGTAAAACTATTAATCTTCGAGTGAAGGTCAAAATGATAGCCCATACCCAGATAAAATTTGGAATCCCCGATTCTCCTTAAAACTGTTTCATAAAAACGGATCAGGTTGAAATCCATCTGCTGCTCTCCACGCCATACCCCAGGTCTTGCCGGATCTTCTCCCGGAATGTTCGGAGCGCTGCTGCCAAGTCCAAAAGTGGGTTGGGAGGTGATGAAATACCTCCAGTCTCCGACCAAGATCCATTTGTTCTTATCCAAAAAGATGTTGCTTCTTGAGCTGAAAATCCATTGTTTTTTGGTTGTGTATAGGAAATTACCGACAAGGTTTGACATTTTGGTGTCTGCAGGGTTCCCCATATACCAAGTAGCGGAGGGAGCGAGGCCAAACATCCAACCATTTGCCGGATTGGAACCTACAGCCGGCAAAGGCACCCATTTGAATTCATGGATTTTATTGGGTGTGTAAACTGTAGTATCCTGGGCTTTCAATTCCTGAAAAATGCCCAAAAATATAATGATCACAGAGAGTACCTTCATGGTGGCGTAGGGTGGATGGTTTGGGGTATTATTTCTAAATACAAATTTTACTTAGAATGGGTCAAAGCAAGTGATCAAATGCAAACTGATAAGGAAAACGCGCACAGCTATATTGAATGTACTGAATAATTTTCTAAAAAGGAAAATGAGCAGTCAGTATCAATGGACCTGCGATATTGAAGTTTTCGTTTGGTAATTATTTCGCATCTGCCACGCACCTGAATCCTACATTGGAGGTGCCACTGTCATTAGCATGTCCTTGCCTTGCAGATGGCCTGTAATTGATGCAATAATCATCCGCACAGAGAAACGAACCTCCTTTGATGACCTTTTCAATGGCATATGGATTGTCAGGGTTATAACATTTGCTGACTGCACTATCCAATGCCGGAGCCTCACCTGACATCCTGAGAAAGGTAGCCGCATCAAACCAGTCACTCGTCATTTCCCATACATTGCCGATGATGTCATAGAGACCAAAATCGTTTGGCGGAAAGCTTTTGACTGGAGCTGTGCCCAAAAAACCGTCCCTTCCTTCATTGGAATGAGGAAAATCTCCCTGGAACGTATTGGCCATAAACTGACCATTTGGCTGAAAGTCCACACCCCATGCATAGCGTTGGCTTTCTTTACCTCCCTTAGCGGCATATTCCCATTCTGCTTCTGTAGGCAGCCTCTTTCCGGCCCATTTGGCATAAGCCTCAGCATCTTCATCCGCCATATGGACGACAGGATGGTTTTCTTTTCCTTTGATATTACTTCCGGGACCTTCGGGATGTTTCCAACTTGCACCGTCCACCCATTTCCACCAAAGGCTCAGGTCATTTGTTTGGGTCGAAACAGCTTGGGCAGGAGGAGAAAAAACCAAAGAACCAGGTTGCATGTCCTTATCTGCTGGTCGAGGTGTTCCAGGAGGAAGCTGAACTTTCATTTCTTCCCAGTCTAAGGGTCGCTCGGCCACTGTCACGTAACCTGTTTCTTCTACAAACTTGGCATATTGAGCATTGGTCACTTCTGTCACATCCATCCAAAAACCTTTGACTTCCTTCCTGACTGCAGGTCGTTCTACATGATAAGAATCCTTCTCATTGGTACCCATTGTAAAAGCACCTCCTTCAATCCATACCATTCCTTCCTTCGAAAAATCTGAGGCTTGTTTTACTTCATTCTTTGTCACTTTGACTTCATTTCCCTTTGGATTGCATTGTGAAAAAAGAAATACTGTCAACAAAATAGGTAGAGCTGAATTGTGGAATTTTCTCATTGGTGGGTGTAGATTTGGTTTTTTGAAGGTAGGGTAGTCCATGAATATTAAAAATATTCAATTTTGGATCAAAGAACAAAAAAACCTGCTCCTCAATATAAGGAACAGGTTATTACTTGTTTCAAAGCCAAATTAAATTATAGCTCACCAATAAATGGAAGGCTTTCAGTAATAGCCAGAAGGATTGTATTTTGAACGTAATTTTCCAATTGGACAAATTTCGCTGCATTGATCGCACCAATAGATTTCTTTACATTTTTGTAATGCTTGGCGGTAAGTGCGTTGAGACCTGCATTATTTTTCATGGCCTTAAGGGCTATTTGATCAGCGTCTGTTTCAGTAAGATTTGGCAACTTTTCAAGGTACTCATTGATAATAAGGATTCTTGCCTTCATCAGCTCTCTTCTTTCTACTTCATAGGCTTCATAGACTGGCCAAAATGGGGAATCAGCAGGCAGTGCCATATATTGTTCTACCAATGCACGCTTTTCCATTCCAAACGCTGATTGGATAAGTTTAATCTCGTCGTTGATTTGCTGTGCATTGCTGATCAGTGGCAGAGCAAATAAGATCAATAGGGCAAATAATTTTGTTTTCATAAGAGGTTTTTAAATTGAAGTAAAGATTAGTTTGTATTAATTATTTGTTAAAATTTAGCATTACAAATCCGAGATTGAATCCCATCATCGAATGTGCCCGCATGTCGGCGTTTTCGAAAGTTTGATAATATTTTGAAGATAACTTAATTCCTACATAATCACTTAGCTGGTAGATTGCACCTATTTCAGGACGGATAATAAACTGCCTAGCTTCGTTTTTATCCACAAATATCCCCATGCTGACAGTCTGGGTATTGATGCCAAGACCCGCACCCATGGCCACGAAAGGCTTAAATGGTTTATCAGCATTAAAAATATAGATCACCGATGCCATTATTGGAGTGATTTTAAGGTACCTGTGTTGTATTCCGCTCAGGGAGGCTGTTCCCTGTTCAAAAATTTGGTTCGGAACTTCCTCGTAGAAATTCATAGTTCCAAATTCCACACCGTATCCCAAGTTATTTTCATTCATTTTATAGAATTCAAAATTGGCTCCACGACCTGTAAAGGTTTCCGTAAAATCTGCTGTTCCACCCAAAGGCATAGCAGGAGCAAAATTCAGCTTAATCATGGTTCCCTGACCGAAAACGGGTAAGGCAAGCACACTCATAACTACTACTGAGAAGTATAGGTATAATTTCATAAAATCACTTTTGGATGTAAGGAGATTGGATAAATGCCTGATTTACCCCGGCTACAGCCCGGTCGGTATTGCTGGTTTGTGACCCGGTCAGCGCACCGTTGACAATTACTACCCAATCCACTTCTAGCTGCTTGGTCGTTGAAACATTTTTCATATTGACCAATTGGATAAACAAAGACCCTGTGGATACCGAGGTAACTACTGCAGGCTGGTATGCTGGATAAATCCAGCCCAGACCGGCTCCCAGATTTGGATACCACCAATCCCAAAACCACCAACTATAATCGAATATCAAGGAATTACTTTCAGGTACTGTAGGTAATAAGATATAGTCAGGATTATCAAACTGGCTGACCTGGGTAAATCCTCTGGCGCGCATGTTTGTCCTTATGGCCCCAAGAATACTTCTGCCTGCAACAAAATCTATAAACGGTGGCTGTTGCCCGGGTTGGATGGGATTTTCAGTGACGATTACCACATTATCCGGAATGGCAAAAGTGGTCCCTTGAGAGAAATCGAATGTTGGATTAAAATTGGTATATACTACGTCAAGCGTGGTGACATCTTCAGGAAGATCAGGAGCGCATCCAAACGTGGCAATCAATCCAAATACAAAAGCAATATGTGAGAATTGGGACTTCATTAATAGTGGTGAATTTTAAATAATAAAACGAATTTCAAATGTATGAATAGTTTTTTGATAAAAGCAAAACAACCAATTTTGTGATGGTATTATCCTGAGAAGATTTTAGGAAAATTGGCAAAGTTCTGACAATTGGAATTTTAATATATAATTTGCAATTTCAAATTGCAGTAACTTATAAATGCATTTAAGTATGGAAGTAGCCCTAGATTGGAAAAACTTTTTTTACATCTTTTCGCAGTTTGTCGGATTTTTGGTTGGATTGGTCTTGATTTATTTTGGTTTCAAAAAAAATCCCCAAAACATCCTTCTTGGCTTTAATTTTTTGGTTCTCACCTATAGTTCCTTTATCATTTGGCTCATCACCACCTCTTATTTTGTTTATTTTCCACAGTTATATAGGACGGGAAACTTTACAGGACTTCTATTTATGCCCATGATGTATTTGTACATCCGGATGGTAGTGTCGGGCAAAAAGCTCCAATGGAGAGATTCTTTGCATCTTATCGTTCCCTTAATGTTTTTGGTAGATTACTGGCCAGTTCTTATTTTGGATAGCAGTGAGAAACTGGCGCTTATCCGATCCGAGATTTCCAACCCTGCATTATTTACTTCTTTTAATCAATCACGATTTTTTCCTGATGGTTTTTATACTCCTTTTAGATCTGTAGTTCTGTCTATATATTGGATTCTATCCGTCTATTGGGTGAGGCAGGGGACTAAGAAAATTGACAAAGAGGGGTTTGCAAAAGAGTGGCTCGCCTGGATAAAGGTTTTTTTGGTTTTGGAATTTTTCGTCTTCTTTCCATTTTTCATGCTTTTCTGGACGATAAAGCCTATTGCCGCTTATCATTTGGTACACATTACAATTGTGATTCTCAATTTGACTACCGGTTTATCCCTGATGTTTTTTCCAAAAATACTTTATGGTTTGGACAAAGATTTATTTATCCAACACCTTAAAAAGCAAAAGTCAAAAACAGAAATCATGGACAATCTTCCTGTCGAGAAATCCACTGAGATTGAAAATAAAGTAAAAACTGCGCTTGAAGAAAATAAAAGGTACCTGCAGCATGGTTATTCTATCCATGACCTGTCAGAGGATACAGGGATTCCCACCTACCTGCTTACAATGTATATCAATAAGGTATTGGATTCAAGTTTTACAGACCTGATTAATAAAAAAAGGATAGAAGAATGTTGTCTATTAATGGCTTCTGGGAAATACCCGCATTTGGCTATTGAAGGATTTGCAACCCTATGCGGGTTCAACAACCGCAATTCATTTTCCCTGGCATTCAAGAAGTTTAAGGATATGTCTCCCTCTGCTTTTTACAAACTCAAATCAATTAAGTAAACCTATTTGTTTATCTAAAGCCAATTTTTAAATATATAACGCGTCAATTTCAACGAATAAAATTCTCTTCAAAAGTTTATTTTTTTGAAAATTAAGTAAAAAGTACCCTTTAATTTTTCGTGATATTTACCAAATTTCGATAATTAATTATGGAAATGGAATATATTGTATCCATAAAGACCTCTTGTTACTTATTTTATGGAAATAACCTCCGTAAACCTCTTTTTCCTTTTCTCGATGTTTATTGGTTCCCTGGTTGGACTGGTTTTGATTTATTTTGGGTTTCAAAAAAACCGCCAAAACATCCTGCTTGGCATTAATTTTTTATTGCTTACCTACATGTCTTTGATTGTATGGCTTATTACATCAGGATATTACCATCATTTTCCATTTTTGTACAGAACAGGTAATGTGGTAGCCTTCCTATTTATGCCCTTAATGTATATGTATATCCGCATGGTATTGACAGGAAGGGGAATTACAAGTAAAGACCTTATTCACTTACTTCCTGTGTTGGTGTTTATAGTGGATTTTTGGCCTGTTTTTATGCTGGATAATGTTGAAAAACAGTTTTTGATCCAATCAGAAATTTCTAACCCTGTTTTGTTTACAAGCTATAGCCAAAGCCGATTTTTTTCTTTTGATTTCTATACACCTTTCAGATCACTTGTCTTGGCGGTTTATTGGGTTGCTTCAATCATCCTGGTTTGGACCTATTCTAAAAAACAAGATATTAAGGGTTTTGCCAAGGAGTGGTTTGTGTGGATTAAGATTTTCTTGGGAATGGAGTTTATGGTCTTTTTCCCCTTCCTTTTCTTGTTTTGGGCAATTGACCCTTTGACTAATTTTTTTCTTATTCATCTGACTATTGTGATTATAACCACGATTACCGGGTTTTCTTTGGTGTTTTTCCCAAAGATTTTATATGGTATGGACAAGCAGCTTTTCGAAGAACAAACAGTAAAAGCCAAACCCGAAAAGACGGAGCACCTTTCAGACCAAAAGGCAAAAGAGATTGAATCCAAACTCGAACTTGTCTTAAAAAGGGATAAGAAGTTTCTTCTTCCCGGCTATTCCATTCATTCCTTGGCTGCAGATACTGATATCCCTGTATATATACTTACGCTTTATATCAACCACCACCTCAACAGCAATTTTTCTGATTTGATCAATCAAAAGAGAATAGCCGAATCCTGTAAGCTGATTGAGTCTGGCAAGTTTGACCATCTGTCTCTAATCGGCCTTGCTGAAAAATCGGGATTTAGTAACAGGAACTCTTTTACCCTTGCCTTTCAAAAGTTCAAAAATATTTCTCCTTCAGTTTACATCAAATCCTTAAAGGCAAAAGCCTGAAATAAATCTCGCCAATTTTGATTAATTATTGGCATCAAAGTCAAGCCAAAATTATTTTACACTTATGGCCGTAGTAGATTTATATGTTATTTATAATTTAAAAACATATAAAAAATTTATGGGCATGAAACCAGTTTATAAAACCCTAATGATTGCGTTTTTGGTGGTGATATTATTCAGCCAATTCGGTTGTAATAATCAGAATACCGAATCTTCAGGAACTGATTTAAGTGTGAGTGACCACTTTGATCCAAAAGGAAAAGGTCCATCCAAATACACTTTAGATATTTGGGAAAATTGGAAAAAAACGTTGCCTTTTGATGACAAGCGGGATTTTGAAGAAGCTCAGAATGGCTTTATTGCTGCTCCGGACTTCCGACAGATCAAAAACGCTGCAGGCGATGTTGTTTGGGATATCGGTCGATATGATTTTTTGCTTCAAAACCAGGATTTCAAAACCATCCATCCTTCCCTTCAGAGAATAGCAACCCTAAATATGGGTTATGGTTTGTATAAAGTAACTGATGGGATCTATCAGGTTCGTGGGTTTGATTTATCGAATATGACCTTGATTGAGGGAAAAACCGGTTGGATCCTTCTAGATGTTTTGATTTCGCGCGAAACAGCTGCCGCAGCATTAAAGTTTGCAAATGAACAGTTGGGTGAAAGACCAGTAAGTGCAGTGATTTACTCTCATTCCCATGTTGACCATTTTGGTGGGGTGCGTGGAGTTATCAATGAAGAAGATGTCATTTCGGGAAAGATAAAAGTTATTGCTCCGGAAGGATTTATGAATTTTGCCGTATCAGAAAACGTGATCGCAGGCAATGCCATGAACAGAAGGTTGTTTTATCAATATGGAGTGCTTCTACCTGTTAGTCCCTATGGACATGTCGATCAGGCATTATCAAAGAACGCATCTAAGGGCATGGTAGGCCTTATTGCACCAACTATTTCTATCAGCAAACCTGTGGAGGAACACACCATTGATGGTGTCAAGATGATATTCCACAATACCCCTAATACTGAAGCACCGGTAGAAATGAATACTTATTTTCCGGAGAAGAAGGCATTGTGGATGGCAGAGAATGTAACTGCAACCATTCATAACATTTATACCTTAAGGGGGGCTTTGGTACGGGATGCCTTGACTTGGTCCAAAAAAATATCTGAGGCACTCTATATGTTTGGGGTTGATGCGGACGTGATGTTTGCCTCACATCATTGGCCAAGATGGGGAAATGAAAGGGTACAAGAAGTACTTCGAACTCAGAGAGATACCTATGGCCATATTCACAATACTGTTTTGAACTTAGCCAATCAAGGAGTAAGTGTCAATGAAGTTCATAACGTTTACGAAGTGCCGTCTGGCTTACAAAAGCAGTGGGCTGCAAGGTCTTACCATGGTTCTGTGGAGCATAACAGCCGGGCAATTATCAACAGGTATTTAGGCTATTGGGATGCCAACCCACTTACATTGATTCCTTTGCCGGAAAGAGAATCTGCACCGTTATTTGTTGAAATGATGGGCGGTGCCGGACCAATTATCGAAAAGGGAAAGGAACTTTTCGAAGAAGGAAAGTATAAGCATGCTGCGGAGATTTTGAACAAATTGGTTTTTGGAGAACCGGAAAACCAAGAAGCAAAAGACCTTTTGGCTGATTGTTATGAGCAAATCGGCTATCAACAAGAAAGTACCAGCGTTAGGAATAGTTTCTTGGCAGGAGCCTATGAACTTAGAAACGGAATTCCAGGTGGAACACCACCATCATCTGTTACCCCTGATGTCATTCGTGCTATGAGTACTGAAACATGGCTGGATTTTCTTGGTGTCAAACTTAACAGTAAAAAGGCAGAAGGTATTAACTTCAAGATGAACATCATTACCCCTGACAACAATGAAAAATTCTTAGTCGAGCTTAGCAACTCTACACTGTCTAACCTTAAAGGGTTTACCGCCAAAAACGCAGATATCACCCTTACCTTGAACCGTACAGATCTCAATCTGGCGATGATGGGTGTCAAAACCTTTGAGGATTTACTGAAAGAAGGAAAAGCCAAAGTAGATGGAAATCCGCAGATTCTTGCGCAATTGGTCGGCATGTTGGATGAATTTGACCCACGCTTTGAAATCCTCCCAGGTACAAAGAAGGATAAGTTTCAACCGGCAAAAGCTGATGGTGGATTCGATGAGCCTGCTTTTGTTGAAGATTGATTTTAAATTTTATAATATGAATCCGCAATATTGCAAGAAGCCAAATATGGGAAGGATTAGCATGCTGTGGTCAGTGGACTGTCGTCCGTTGACGAGTATCCGCAATCTATAAGGCCTCTTCCAATCCAACTTGCAACATTGCGGATACTCACAAACTTTATTTCAATCCGAATATTTCTTTGGTAGCAAAATGATTTCCTATAATGGTTCTCAGAACCATTTTAGGAAATCTATTGGTATTCGCAGCTTACACTTCCATTTCTTGCAATGATTGCTAGAATAGATGCAAGAATACTTTAAATTCCAAATTCCTTGCCACTATATTACGTCGTTCAAAATTATATTTCTGCCAAAAATGAAAAAATCACTTACTGTTGTATTGTTATTTGGATTCCTGTTTTTTAGCCCCTTATTTATATTTGGCCAAGAGGAAGAGAAGGTTCCCGATAAAGTAGAGAAAAAGGAAAAGAAGGTGGATATAGCCTTTTTGCCGGTAATTGCTGCCAACCCTACTGTTGGGGTTTTATTTGGCGTGTTGCCGGGCCTTAATTGGAATATGGGCACACCCGAAGATACAAGAAACTCCACTGCCTTGATAGGTCTTTACTATACCACATTGAACCAGCTTTTTACTTCCATCCGTTCAAATGCCTTCACAAAAAATGACGGGTTTAATTTATTGACAGACATCCGTTTTAACCTCAACGCGCAACCTACTTATGGCCTAGGGTCAGTTTTGGATAGAAGCACCTTGGTGGGAGGAAACGATACCCCTTCCGACAACCCGTATCCCCCTTTTCAAGAACAGGAAATGATGTCTTTTAATAATTTTAGGTTGTATCAAACTGTTCAGAAAAGACACAAACAGACCAATTTATTTTATGGGATCGGTTATCATTTGGATATTTTCTGGAGCATTGATGACAAACAGCTTGATCTTGATGCCAACCCGCAGAGAATTACACATCATTACAGGTATCAGGAATTAAAAGGAATAAATACCGAAAAATATTCGCAGTCCGGCCTTTCGGCAAATGCCACGTTTGATAGCCGGGACAATGTAGTAAACCCCTATGTCGGACAATTGGCTGCTATTTCATTGAGGGCATTTCCTGAATTTTTGGGAAGCACCACAAACGCCTCCCAATTGTGGATGGAATATCGGACATACGTCAATCTGGATAAAAACCGCGCACGAAATGTGTTGGCTTTTTGGACCTACGGATGGTTTGTCACCAGCGGCACTTCGCCTTACCTTGCATTGCCGGCCATCGGATGGGACATGTTTGCCCGTTCGGGAAGGCCATTCACACAAGGAAGGATAAGGGGGGAAGACCTTATGTATGCAGAAACTGAATGGAGGTTTCCTTTGCAAAGAGAAAAGGATAAGTGGGGGGCTGTACTATTTGTGAATACCACCACCGCAAGCAGCAGAACTGAAAACATTAGTCTGGCAAATAATTTTGTCTTTGGATATGGAGGCGGATTGAGATTTATGATCAATGAGAAGAAAAGGGTGAATCTGGGACTTGATTATGGTTTTGGAGCAAATGGTGCACAGGGATTGTTTGTCAACCTCAATGAATACTTTTAACAAAACATTGGCTTCTAGAAAATAGATTTATAATTTGTTCGATTAAGGTAGAAGTGTGAAAAACATACCAAGGTCCGGGTACATAAATTTGGGGTGGAATTCTTTGTTAAAGCGTTTCAATCATCCTGCCTTGGCAATGAAACTCCTAGAAGGAAAAAGTACCAATGTAAAAATGGCCATTAGGATGTTTTTCACCTTTTCTATTTTTCTAATCGTTGATTTCCAAGTTCAAGCCCAATTTGCCAAGCCCCAATATTGGTTCGCCTACAACCACACAGGTAGGTTTACGGACAGATGGAGCTATGGATTTGACCTCAACCACCGGACCAACGGGATCATTCCTTTCAATTCCAGCCTCAGTGCCGCCAGGATGGGTATGACTTACCATACCAAAACAGGATTTCGTTTTACAGCGGGCTATGCGTGGTTTGGGACTTTTGTGCCCCAACAAGATCGCATCTGGCTGCATGAAAATAGGATTTACGAGCAGGCACAATATACCCACGGTAAAGGCAAGTTAAATTTCACCCACCGCATCCGTATCGAACACCGGTGGAGACAATTGTTTAAGGATGCTGTTTTGGATGAAACAGAGGTATTCCTCACAAACAGATACCGCTATCTTTTCCAGCTAGATGGCCCGATTGCGAGAAGACCCGATAGACTGACTTCCATCCGCTGGCAGGTGGCCAATGAGTTTTTTATCCATAACAAAGAGGAAATAGGATATATACTTTTTGACCAGAACAGGACTTTGGCTGGCATAATTATATCCCCTTCACGAAGTGTGAGCATGGCACTTTTATATCAGTTGATCCTGCAGCAGCAGCCTTTTTTGAAAGAAACGCGTGCCATCAATTCCTTTAGGATAACACTTTTTCATCAATTGGATTTCAGGAAAAGGAAGACCTTTAAGATTGAGGAAATACCGGTAATTGATTGAGCTTCTATCGGTTCCGTAGTCCACGCTACGTCGGACAGGTATTGAGATGTTCGAACCCCTCGGAGTGTATCATGAACGCAGGACACTAAAGTTCAACTCCGATTGTGCTGAACATTTGAAGTAAGGAATTGAAAATTCCAAAAAATAAAAAGGGCAGGATTACAAATCCCACCCAGTCAAACGCTTATTCTACGCAAATACGTGACAGTTAGTCACCATCAAAAAATATATGAATAAGGATTGAAAAAAAGCCTTTCGGACTATTGTTTGGTTTTAGTTTAAAATTGGTTGAAACTATCACTGCGTTTAAACAGATTACCTAAGATGCAAAATGTAATAGTAAATTTAACTAAGCTTCAGATCGATATAGAAGCAATAGCAGTTTTTAGAGAGGAGTCTGAGGGTTCTTATCCACGAATAAATTATTTTTCGCATCGTTTATAAAGCTTGTCGCAGTAAACTTTCAACGATAGATAAAAGGGTGTTTTTAAAAAGGTATTTTATTGGATATTTCAATGTTGTCAACTTGCCCTCTGGAAAATCCACTGAATGTAATGCTCGGTCGGGATTTTAGAATTGTAGAAGTAAATGGATTGATGGCTTCCTTCCCTCCTCCCAACTTAATCACCTCATACTTTTGATCTTTTCGGATTCTGTTTTCATGGACAGGGGATTATGATTTAGGTTCTCCGGTTTAATTTAAATTCAAGAGATTTCATCCTAATTGGATTCAAACAAGTCATGGTCCGGCCAGCTGCTTTTGGATTTTATTTCATCATTGATTGCTCTCCTAAAAGCTTCAATAGCGGTACCGAACTCACTGCTATTGCCGTTGGCCACGACAGAAAAGCTGAAATTGTCATTTACTCTCTCCAAAACGGCTGAGGTTCCAGACATTGCACCATTGTGTATCCAGTTGAAAAACCCAAAATACATTTGGAACAAATAGTAATCTCGCAGAAAATCCTGTTTGTAGGGAAGTCTGTCGATTCTAGCCATAAATCTGAGTAAATCTGTCGCAGAGGCTACCCATCCACCTCCTGCATCCATCCTCTTAACGTCGATCTGGTATGGGGAAAAATCTGAATGAGAATTGTAATACCGTACCTCATTTTCAAATTTTCCTGAAAAGGTTTTGTTGCCGATATACATGGCTGTAATTCCAGAAGGCTCCAAGATATTGTTCCGTATATAAGCTTCGTAGCTTTCTCCGCTCACTTCTTCTATTACTCTCCCTAAAATACAATATCCAAAGTTTGAATAGAGAAAAGTGGACCCTGGTTGAAAATTAAGAGGTCTTGTATCAAGGATATAACCAATGAGCTGGTGCTGTGGGTAGTTAAGCGGTGAGAACATTGGATCATTTCCGTCGTTAGTCCAGCCACCTGCCTTGTGCTCTAGCAAGTGTCTGACGGTAATCGATTTTATGGCTTCTGAATACGGTTTGGTGCCAAATGTAGTTCCCAAAATTGCCCCTTCCCCAAAAACCTTGTCGTCCAAGGCCAATAGTCCATCTTGAGCAAGCTTGTAAATTCCAATAGCCGTAATGGGCTTGGAAACACTGGCTATTCGGAAAACGCTTTCGTTCGATACCGGCAATTTGGACTCTTTATCGGCAAAACCATATGATCCTTGGTAAACCAATCTTTCATTTTTCATTATTGCTATTTGCGCTCCAGGGATGTCATATCTATTGATAATTTCGTGGATTTTCGCATCCAGTGTTGAAAATTGATTTTCTTGCGAAGGTTCTGGTTCTGGTTCGCAACCAAATAGGAAACTAATGCAGACAAACGAAATAATAGAAATAAATGTCTTTTTCATAACTTTCTTTGCTTGACGTCAAGGTGAGTATTCGATACTATTACAAGAATTGCCAATTCTGAAACCAAATTTTTCAGCCATAAGTGCCTACACGGTAAAGGCTTTTGACGTACACTCCTTCGTTTGTGGAAGCTCTGCAAATGTTGCTCTTATTATTAAATATATATTTATTTCTTGTTTGACGAAAATCCTTCATAACGCATAGGGAAATGCAAAAGTGGTGACTGTATCCCGACTATCTTCTTTAAGATTTTTTTTTGAATGCTTTGTTATACACAAACTCACCAATTGCCTTTCCCTGATTTATGCTCGGGTTGATAGTATCCCTAAAATTCCATCCGCAATAGATTTTTGTTTCAGCATTATCCTGAACTGCCTGGTCAATGCTGGTATAAGGAATGGATTCGTAAGAAATATTAATATTGTTCGAAAAAACTTCCTTTAAAATTGCCCCAGTAGCCCCACCCGCAATGCCAAAAAGAGAAGGGTATTCTGGGACTCTAGGAGTAGGTAAAAAACTGGCCCAATTAGTGTTATAAATGCTTTTAATTGCAGTGACAGGCCTCCACCTATAATGAGTGTAAACATCTTTGAACATCGAAATAGTCCCGTCCGCCATGGCTGTGTGAATCAGTGCCAATAGCCTGGCAGTATCCCAAGCATTAAAACTCGGATTTTGTTTTTTTATGATTTCAATGGTAAAGTTGTTCCAGATAATGTGCTGGCGGAGATTGAGATAGTCGGTATTATTTCCCCATTTTTCAATCACACTTTTCTGTGCAGGACTAAGGGAATTTGTTATGTAGTTTAACGTGCTTTTCTCTTTTACTTCTTCCAAATCTACCGAACTGGGAACAAGGGAGACTAGCGGTTGGGTAAATTGGCCAAGGTCAAGAGGGTTCAAAACAAATGGTATTACCTTCATCGCAAAATCTGTCATAAATTTATTTCTGGGTGGAGGTGGTGCGTCATAATAATCCGCTTTGAATTCTCCTGGTAATGTTCCATCTGGAGGATTGGCTGAAATAGGTGTTATGTCCTTGTGACCATCATTTTTCCTTTTTTGGATTATCCCGTCTGCTGCATCCTCTCCAATTTGTCTTCCTCTTTCCTTTTTGGGATTATTTTGGAGTTCAATCATTTTTGAATCATACCATTGAATGATTTGGGCAGTACTTGGTATTTGATTGTTACTTGTTCCCACTTCATCTCTCGCCCAAAGGAGCATCTTTTTTGCCGCAGCATTGACTGCTGCCTCTGGAGAGGCACCTGAATCCAATGGGCCATAAAATGCATACCGGTCATATTTTTTTTTGATGCTGTTGAGTGCATCGTGGATGCCGATATGAATGATTGCCATCCTGCGGGCATCCGAACCAGGGTTCGAATGAAAGTCCAGCATTTGTGCTGCCTTTTCATTCCAATACAATACAAGATCTCTGTTCATTTTATTAAAAGTTTTTAAGGTTAAAAACCAAATACAAAAACAAATTGATGCTGGATTCACAAGTAAATTGAGGGTCAATTTGGATTTTAGGACCGCATTTGACACCATCTGACTCCTTATGTTAGCGAGACATTAGAAGCATGAATCACTGCATATTCCAATCTTCAAAAATCCGTTTTGGCTGTTTATAGACTGGATATAAAAGACTCCAACAATCCTTTCAAATGAGACAAATAATACCTTTTGGATCCTTAAAAAGGATGTTTCCAAACCCTCAGATTCAACTTTTCAATATTTAAATGGATGCTGTTTTCTAATCCGGACAGGTACCCCAAATGGGTTTTGGTAATGTCCAAGTCACTGGAAATGTCTCTTTGGGGGTATTTGGAATCTTAATTACGCACCAATTGGATAAGTCTTGGTTGAATTCAAAATTATCTTTGAACATAAAATCCATATTAGTGACATTGCTAACATCCCAGTCTGTGATGGGTTGGTTGAATAATACAACATCCCTAGGAGGTCCATCCCAACCCCAATCGAAAGTGTGGTCATAGTGAGCGAACATTCCCTCCATATTTGTCACATTACTGACATCCCAATTTCCTATGGGCTGATCAATACTGACCCCTCGAAATAAGTAGGTCATGTTGGTCACCAATGAAGTACACAATCTGGTCAAATCCACATCCTCTCTCACCCTTTGGCTTAAATATCCATCGTCAACTGCCTCATATTGTACCCCGTTGATAAAGCCCTTTTGACCGGGGTAGACGTTTTCGCATTTGCAGGTAATTCCGTTTTCAGCAAGGTAAAATTTTGGTTCTCCTACTGGTTTTGGTATAAAACTGACGGTTACCTTTTTAAAATCATCCATACCAATCCTGATAGGGTTTGTATTTCCATTTAGATTTCCGACCCAACTTCTAAATAGCCAACCTTCAGCGGGGATAGCATTGAGTTCTACAGTTGTTCCTGAGTAATATTCTCTTCCAGAAGGGTTTTCCACAACCGTCTCCGTGACAGTTCCTTCTCCTATGATTTCTAAATCCAGGGTATATACTTTTTTCACAAATACCCCAATTATGTTTTTGTTAGAATTCATCTCAAAAAAGTAAGGATTAGAGGTCCCAGCTGCATCACCTTGCCATTGTTGGAATACCCATCCTTCACTGGCTACCGGAATTACTGCGACCCTTTGACCTTCATTAAATGCATCAAGCCATCCCGGAGAAAAATAAATTACACCGCCTTCTTCTGGAGTTGCAGTTTTTGTTATTGTGTATGTCTTGACAGGAGTCTCATCCACACAGGCGGAGAATACCGCGAACAAGAGGATCAGAATTAATTTGGCGCTTCTCATAATTGATAAAAATTTAGGGTTGGAAATAATTTCAATTAGGTGGATTCCAGACTATCATGGTTGATTTATTTAATCCGGACAAGTTCCCCAGACTGGTTTTGGCAAGGTCCAAGCTGAATTGGAATAATCCTTAGGT
Source organism: Aquiflexum sp. TKW24L (assembly GCF_023502205.1). Lineage (GTDB taxonomy): Bacteria > Bacteroidota > Bacteroidia > Cytophagales > Cyclobacteriaceae > Cognataquiflexum. Next base: position 62,850 of record NZ_JAMFLG010000016.1, read on the forward strand.
GCTTTGGGTATATTCGCAACACACCAATTTGATAAATCTTGATTGAACTGTTGGTTTTGCCAAAAAATGTAGTCCATATTGGTGACCTTGCTAACATCCCAGTCCCCAATCGGTTGATTGAATACACCAAAAACAGGATCCCAAAGTATTATTTCTGAACTTAGTGCAAACATTCCCTCCATATCGATGACACTACTGACATCCCAACTACCAATCGGTTGGTTAAACTTGGAATCCAAAAACATCCATGACATATCAGTTACCTTGCTTACATCCCAGTTTCCAATACGTTGGTTGAGTTCACTACCCCAGAACAATGTCCTCATATCGGTAACAAGAGATGTACACAACTTTGTGAGGTCAGCCTTCTCATCGACTTTCTGCCTTAATAATTCATTGTCAACGGCTTCGAATTCAACGCCATTTAGGGTCCCTTTTTGCCCTGATATTACATTTTCACATTTGCAGGTGATCCCGTTTTCGGCAAGTACGAATCTTGCCTCCCCTTGAGGTTTGCGAACAAATATTGCCCATTTAAGGAAATTGCGTCCATCGATGCTTATTGTTTTAGGATTTTCGTTTGAAATCCGGTTTTTGGTCCCGACGATGTCTTCAATCACCCAACTTTCAAATACCCATCCTTCCTTAGGGACAGGGGTGAGTTCTACCATCGTACCATGGGGAAATTGCCTCCCGGAAGGATTTTCCACGATCCTTTCGGTGACTGTCCCTTCTCCAAGGATGGTGTATTCGAAGGAAATATCCTTCATGGTAAAAATAGCTTGAATGTTTTTGTTGGCATTCATAGTAAGCGTCAGCGGATTGGCTGTGCCGCTCCCGTCTCCTTCCCACCTTTGGAATTCCCAATTTTCATAGGGTACCGCAGTAAGGGTGACAGATTGCCCCTTCTCGAACAGTCCGGAGGTTGCTGAGGAAAGAATGTGCCCTCCTTCTGCGGGGGACGCCGACATGATCAGGTATACTGTCTCCTCTACGCAGGAAATCAGGGTGGTAAACAAAATGATTGGAAATAATTTAAGCGTTTTCATAGCGATCAAAATTAAGGGTCGAAAAACTTTCAATTAATTGTGACTCCAGACTATCATGCTTGATTTATTTAATCCGGACATGTACCCCATTTAGGTTTTGGCAGTGTCCACACCGGGTTGCTATAAAAATCCTTGGGGAATATTGGGATCTTTGCCACGCACCATTTTGATAAGTTTTGGTTAAAATTTTCATTACCATAAAACATATATTCCATATTTGAAACTTTGCTGACATTCCAATTCCCAATCGGTTGGTTGAATACGCTAGTCGAAAAATCATGTCCAACTGAAAACATTCCCTCCATATTTATCACATTGCTGACATCCCATTTTTCAATCGGTTGATTAAAAGCTGTACCGGCAAACATGTATGACATATCATTAACATTGCTGACATCCCAATTTTCAATCGGCTGATTAAAATATGGTGGAATCACGCCACTCATATTTGTGACCTTAGAAGTACATAATTTAGTCATGTCCACTTTCTCAATAAATCTTTGTCTTAAAAACTCATTATTTACAGCTTCATATTCAACCCCATTGAGGATTCCTTTTTGACCGGCTATGACATTTTCACATTTGCAGGTAATGCCATTTTCTGCCAAATAAAACCTCGGCTCTCCCTGTGGTTTGGGTACGAAAGTGACTGTTAAAGTTTTTGGTCCATCGATACGGGCTATTTTTGGGATTTCATTAGAAATTAAAGGTTCCCAATACCCACCATTGGTTTCAGCGCCTTTTTCTCCCCAACTTTCAAATACCCAACCTTCTTTGGGGACTGGAGTGAGTTCAACTGTTATTCCATGTGGATACTCCCTTCCCGAGGGGTTTTCCACAACCTTTTCGGTTACCGTGCCCTCTCCAATAATGGTGTAATCCAAAGCATAATTCTTTTTGACAAAGACAGCAACAACCCTTTTGTCTGAATCCATTTTCAGATTAAGAGGACTGGAAGCTCCACTTACGTCCCCTTCCCATTTTTGAAACACCCAATTTTCATTGGATTCGGGGGTAAGGGTCACAGATATTCCTTTAGGATAGAGGCTGTGCCAAGGGGAAAAATTGATCTTGCCGGCCTCCTCGGGAGTTGAGGACATGGTCAGCTTGAAACCTTCCTGTGGCTCTGGGTCTTTTTCACAGGCGAAAAAAACTGTAAGCAAAAGGATCGAAATTAATCTGGCTACTTTCATATAAAAATCAATTTTAAGTTTCTAAATGCTTTAAATAATCTTACCATCCTACTCCTGGAAAGCTTCTTGAAATCACTAAAACAACAAGCAAAAGATTTCTGGTCTTCATGTTGATCGCTCAATCCCAGTGCCTGTTGTTAAAAACTACTATGGTTTTTTAAAAGGTAGTGTATTAATGGCCGTTCCGACCAAACGACCTTGTTTAACGCCGGCTTTTCCTCCGAACCTAAAAATGGTTCCACCACTTACCCGTGCTTGAACAATGTTTTCAAGCATTTCACTGAAAGAGGAATAAGACCATTCTCCATGTGTTGTTTTATGTATATCGTCAACAAAGGCATAGTTTTTTCCAAAATATCCTTCCAAAATGGCAATTGAAGAAGCTGTTGCGGCAAGTTCGTCTGGATAAGAAGGTGTTTGCGGTGTATTTGGCAGAGAGATCCATGTACTTTGACCCATCACGCCTCTTATGTAAGTTACCGGCCTTAAAAGAAAATAATGGAACTTTGAATAAAACACTGCTCCTATAGCATCAGAAGCGGCCATATTCAGTTTGACATAAAGGGTGGCTGCATCTTCAAGATTTACTTTTTCCTCGATCATGATCTTGGTAGATATCCGCAACGTATGCGAAAGAGGGATGTAATTTGGGTTTAAGTCTCTCCAATTGTTGAACTGTCTTGTTTCATCATCGGTAATGTTATTCCTAGATTCATATGTATCCTTTGCTGCCTTATAAAAATCACATGCAGGTTCGGTAGAATATTCAGGATGTGGCGGGGCTAATACAGAATTTACAATATTTGGAATAAATGTTCTCAAAGAACCCTGACATGCAGCTGCAACAGGGAAGAATCCCGGTGGTGTCGGAACCCATTGGCCGGGACGCACGATAGGTACATAAGGAGGGCAGGGCTTTGGAGTACCATCGGCATTAAAAGTACCATCAGTTTTACTGTACTCATAAATGATGTCAGCAACATATCTTCCAAATTCAATGGAAAATTCTAATTGTTCGGGACTAACCTCCGACTGGTATTTTGAATTAAGAGATGCCTCTAGGGCTTCTACAGCGGTCAGGTTGGGTGCCGGATAATTCTGCATTATTTTTGAAGCAATACGGGCAATTGCAGCATTAGCGCAGGCAGGCCAGTAGTAGTCTTTTTTCTTATCGAATTGGATAGTGTTTCCTGTTAAGTGTCCATATATACTCTGATAAGAGGGCATACCGGGAACCACAGATTCATAGAGGGCTATACCGCTATAAGAGAAGATGCGGAGTGCTTGGGCGGAAAAATAAGGTTTTGTTTTTACTATCTCCGTCAACAAAGTGAACCATTCCGTAGCAACGTCCGCTTCGAATTTCTTTGCATGTGGAAGCGCACTCAAGTTGTCCTTGACCTTTGATGTCTCAACAATAGGAATATTCTCAACGCAGGATCCAACAACTACACTGAGTGACAAAGTCATTACCAATACCTTTGTTCTATAATTAAATTTTCTCATAATTTTTTTGGTTTTAGTTAAAAATTGGTTGAAACTATCACTGCTTTCAAACAGATTACTCAGGATGCAAAATGTAATAGTAAATTTAACTAAGCTTCAGATCGATACAGAAGCAAGCACAGTTTTTAAAGAGGAGGCTGAAGGTTCTTATCTGCGACTAAGTTGTTTAGTCGTATCTCTTATCAGGCTTGTCGCAGTAAATTTTCATCAAAGGATTAAAAGGTATTTTATAGGATAATTCAGTATCTGTCTTGCTACCCATGTCGGCCATGTTGTGCCGCTGATTTTTGGTGGAATAATGCCAGGATTCGAGACCGTTTTCCGTGATCAAATAGATGCATTGGATGATCAGAGAATGAACAATCGCAGATGTACCTGACCGGATAGTGAATTCAGACTATGAAATAAGGCTCCTAAAAATTACTCATAAAAAAAAGATCGATCATTGACAAAAAATTTATAACTTTTGTATCTACATAAGTTGCACGTTATCAAAGAAATATCAGTTTATGAATATCCAGGAATTTATTTTTTCCGAAAAACGAAATGACCGTATCAAGCAACACCTGTTGTTTTGGGGGATTTGGTTTGTATACTTCGCATTTACCCATGCCGCGTTTCCATTTGGAGGTCCCGATATCTCTTATTTTAAAAACCCGGTGTATACATTTACTGAAAGTTTCTTTGTTGTATTGGCACTAGCTCCAATGACCTATGGAATGCTATATTTTGTGTTGCCTAAATTTATCTTGAAAAAGAAGTACTTGCAGGGTTTCTTCGTTATCATCGTTTTTTGGTTTGCAGGAGGCATCCTAAACCTCTTCCTTATGGGTAAGATATTTCCTCCACTGCTGGCTATGTTGCTGCCTACACAGTATTTACCCCTAGCACCTCGGAGCGAAGGTGCATCTTTCTTTATGGCAGTGGTTGCTACAAACAAAGGGGCATTTTCGATTGCTTTCAGTGCGTTGATGCTAAAATTTGGTCAGCACTGGTATCACAAAGAACATAAGAATCTTCAATTGCAAAAGGAAAATACAGAATCACAATTGAGGCTGCTGACAGCGCAAGTGCATCCCCACTTTTTGTTTAATACGCTCAACAATATTTATTCTCAAACTCAGATAGAATCCCCGAAGGGTTCCAAGATGATCATGGGCCTTTCAGATATTCTCAGGTACATTTTATATGAAGGTCAAAAACCGATGGTGCGGTTGAAGCAGGAATTACAGTTAATCATTGAGTATGTCAATCTTGAAAAAATACGCTACGGCAATAAACTGGAAGTAAATGTTTTGATCCCTGATACACCAAACAATCTATATATCGCGCCATTGCTATTACTTCCGTTTGTCGAGAACTGTTTTAAGCACGGTACTAGTAATGTATTAGAAAATCCCTGGATCAACCTGACCATTGAATTGAAAGACACAACGCTTGTGATGAAGCTAATGAACGGAAAAGTGCCGGTGAAAGGAAAAGAACAAAAGCGTTCTGGCATCGGAATCAATAATGTACGTCAGCGTCTTGACCTTTTGTATAAAGACAGATATGATTTGCAGATAAGAGAGGAAGAAGAAGTCTTTATTGTTGACCTGCGGGTTGAACTCATTAGAATTACAAAAAAGAAGCAGATTGAAGAACTGAACCAACCACAAAACCCTGTTTATGCCTAATGAAAATCATATGCCGACCAATTGCATCATTGTTGATGATGAACCCATGGCAAGAGATGTGGTCAGGAGATACGTTCATATGATACCGGCATTGAAGCTCATAGGCGAATTTGGAAATGCCATTGAAGCAACCATGTTTTTACAAGATCAATCAGTGGATTTGATCTTTTTAGATATTAGAATGCCACAACTTAGTGGGGTTGAATTTGTAAGAAGCCTGCGCAATATGCCAAAGATCATTTTTACAACTGCACACAAAGACTATGCGCATGAAGGTTTTGAATTAGATGTTACTGATTACCTTTTAAAACCAATCCGATTTGACCGCTTTTTAAAAGCTGTGAACAAGGCTCTCCCCCCAAAACAGCAGGAACTTGAAACACATGGAATAACCAATGGAGAAAAAATCGAGCCTGCCATTTCATTTATTTACCTGCGGGCGGAACGCAAAATGAAAAAAGTGTCGCTGGATGATATAATCTATATTGAAAGTGACAGGGATTATGTAAAAGTATATACTGAAAATGGATTTATCATAACCCGTCAGACGATTGCATCAGTAGAGGCCATGTTGTCTGAAAGCCAGTTTGTACGGATCCACCGTTCTTATATCGTCTCGGTGAGTAAATTAAAGTCCTTTACTACTGAGACTGTGGAGATCGGGAACAAAGAACTGCCTATCGGAAAGCTGTACCGAAATAATTTTTTGAAACTACAAAGCAACTGAAATAGTAGCTCTTCACGAAGTGTGAGCATGGCACTTTTATATCAATTGATCCTGCAGCAGGAGCCTTTTTTGAAAGAAACGCGCGCCATCAATTCCTTTAGGATAACACTTTTTCACCAATTGGATTTCAGGAAAAGGAAGACCTTTAAGATTGAGTAAATCCCGGTAATTGATTGACAGGTTTTTCTTTTCCCCACTTATAAGCTATGGATGAAATACCAGTTTAATTCCAATCTGGATTGAAGGGCTTCATATTTTCATCTCAGTGACTTTTTAAATTGGTTGAATATTCATTAATTGAAAAGTTATTCATCCGAATAATTTTAGAAGGGAATTCTCAATCGAATGGAAATAAGTTTTGATTTTATATCCTTGGTTCATTTGGTGGCGATAGTATTAGGCATTGTGTCCTCTGCTGTTATCCTTTTTTTTGGTTTCAAAACCTTTCCCGCCAACCAACCTTTGGGCATTGGGCAGTTGAGTATTTCCTTGGGTCTTTTTGTGAGTTTTTCCCTTGTTTCCCAATTGATTGTCCATTGGCCTTTTTTGTATAGAACCGGACAAATTTTCGCCCTGATTTTTATTCCGATGCCCTATTTATATACCGTATTCTATACAAAGAAACGGCAGTGGCGTTGGTACGACTTGTTGCATGCGCTCCCATTATTGATTTACCTGGTTGATTATTGGGATGTTTTGTCCATGTCTTCGGCGCAAAAACTACTCCTCATCCAACAGGAAATCAATGACCTTGATGCCATGGCAAAATTTAACCAAGGCAAATTTATCGGTCCGGGTTTTCATCATATATTCCGCACGGTTTTGTTTAGTGCCTATTGGGTAGCACAAGTAATCCTTTTTGTAAAATGGGTGCGAAGTCAATCCTCAATAACTTTACAAAACAAGGTTTGGCGTAATTGGATGTTGGTGTTTCTGGGGTGCCAATTTTTCTTATGGTTCCCTTTTTACCTATCTCTTTTTTGGTTGGATGATTTGACCAATTACCAAATCATCGATTCCTTTTCAGTAATCTGGATATTGCTTTCAAGTCTATCTCTTTTCTTTTTTCCTTCCCTGCTGTATGGGAAGCCTATTGGTGGTGGAGAAGGCATCTTAAAGTTGACCAAAGTGCTTAAGAAAACCACCATATCTGAGGGAGAGGAAAAAAAATTAGAGGAAGTCATGCGGTCGATGGAAACACACATGGTTGAGAGTAGGTTATTTTTGAAGACGGGCTACACCATCAATGATTTTTCGAGGGATATCCATATTCCTGTCTATCTGATTTCAAAGTGCCTGAATACTTTCAAGGGTTTGGGATTTGTGGAATATGTCAACCAAAAGCGTGTCCTATATTGCGTTGAAAAATTTAAAAATGGGGAATGGTCAAATTACAAAGTAGAAGCCATCGCCACTGAATGCGGATTTAGTAACCGAAATTCTTTCACCAATGCTTTCAAAAAATTCCTCGGAACCTCTCCATCTGAATACAGGGAAACTTTTCACAAGTCATAGGTTTCAATAATTGAAAAACTCAGCTGATATTTTTCAATATCAAGTCATTGGTATTCGCCATAATTAATTGAATTCATGCCAAGACATTTAGCCTTGCTAGATGCCTTGACGTATTTTTGAGTTGGGCTCATCATTAAACATGCTGTTTAATGAGGTCAATTCACCATCTGGAATTTTTTCAATCCATAACCAATAAAACAAATCATAATTATAGCTCAAAAACATACCATGAAAAAACACCTTCTTTTAGTATGGATAGTGGCCGCCTGCCAACTTACCGTATCACAGGCGCAATCAACCCTCAACTATCCCGGCCGCTATATGGGCCAAGAGGAAGTACAGCTATTTACAGCACCCAATGGCGCGGTGGCAGATGCAGGATTTGCTAAGATATTGCAATTGATATACCCTCAACCGACCATTGAAAAGACTGCCGAAGGTATATGGGTGATTGGCGGATATTCTATAGCCAATTTTGTGGTGATTGAAACGGATGAGGGCTTAATTGTTATTGATACAGGTGACTCGGAAGAAGAAGGGAAGATAATCAGGGAAGTTATCCGGGAAAACATCAGCAAAAAACCCATCATTGCTGCCATTTATACCCACTCTCACTACTGTTTGGGTACAGGTGCGCTAGTTGACGACCCCAAAACAGCTATCATTATCGGGCATAAAAAATTGAACGAAACGGTTCAGACGGCCTTGAATGCAGGAGGGGCTATAGCAGCAATACCCGAATTGGGACCGGTTTTGAGTGCAAGAAAGGCGATTCAATTCAATAATTTCCTTCCCGATACAGGTGAGGATGGTTTGCTTGGTGGAAGGATCCGCGACAAGATAAACGCTTACTTACCTGCTAATAAAGTGGTTGAAAATGAAGAGATTGTTAAAATTGGTGGCATGGATTTTCAATTTTTTACAGAATACAAATCTGACGACTATAACCTCACCATTTGGCTACCCAAGCAAAAAGTAGTTATCAATAATTTCTATTGGCCGGGTATCCCCAATCTGTACAGTATCCGGGGCGCTTCTTACAGAGATCCGACGGAATGGAGAGATGGACTTCAGGTGATGAGGGATCTGAAACCGGAAAAAATGGTGAACACCCATGCAAGGACAGTATCAGGCGCCAAAGAAGTTTTTGAAGCTATCTCTCATTATATGGATATGGTCACCTTGGTTTATGACCAATCCCTAAGAGGGGTCTTACATGGCCTGGGACCTGATGAGTTGCGTTACTTTGTGTACTTGCCCAAACACCTTGCTGATTTCCCCAACAATGCACAGGCTTATGGTGAAGTGCCCTGGTTTACCCCTGCTGCATTTTACCACCAAATGGGTTGGTTTGATAGGGATGTTTCTACCCTCCAAAAGTTGCCCCCGGTAGAAGAAGCTCAACGCACTGTCGCATTGATGGGAGGAAGAAAGAAGGTGTTGCAGGCGGCAAAGACTTCATTTGGCAAACGTGAACTGGCCTGGGCAGCACAACTTGGGAATTATCTTTTTACCATCGACCCCAAAGATGCCGAAACCAGAAAACTATTGGCCGATGTGTACAGGGCAATGGGCCAATCATCTCTGAGCATGATCGGCAGGACATTCTTTTTAAGTGAAGCGAGGGCACTCGAAGGCAAAGAACAGCTTCCTAGGGTAGTTCCCCCGAAGCCTGAAAATATTGCGGGAAAACCTACCTTTTTTGTGGACATGTTCCGGGTGCGGATTGACCCCAGGAAATCAGAAAACACCGAGAAGATGTTGGTATTCAATTTCTCAAACGGAACCACGGCTGGCTTGCATGTGCGTAGAGGCATTGCCGAATTTGTTCCCAATCCGGCCAAACACTACAGGCCGGCTGATTTAACCTGTACAGTGGATACCAAAACATGGGCTGATCTTTATCTCAATGCCACTACTTTGGATGAAGCTTCAAAAAGTGGCGGGGTTAAAATGACCAAAGGAAGCGTGGAAGATTTGAAGGCTGTGATGGATTTGTTTGACAAATTTGATCCGGCTAAGAACTATACGATTCCGGTGAGCGATACCGAGTTCTGAGGTGATTTCGTATATAAAATAAGTTCTTGAGGGATGAATACTTCCACCCAAAAATTAAAAATCAACGGCATCGAGCTCAATGTCCTGCTTGCAGGCCCTGAGGACGGACCGCCTGTACTCCTGTTGCACGGCTTCCCCGACGACCACACCGTGTGGCGCTACCAAATACCGGAATTGGTCAAAGCCGGTTACCGGGTCATAGCCCCCGATACTCGTGGCACGGGTGATAGTGAGCTTCTGCCGCACGTATCCGATTACGGGATGAAACACCTGGTTGCCGACCAAATTGCTTTGCTCGACTACCTGGGACTTAAAAAGGTCCGCCTGGTCGCTCACGATTGGGGCGCGATACAGGGATGGGCGCTTGTGCTGAGACATCCTGAGCGGTTCGATCGCTACATGGCACTCTCGGTTGGGCACCCCTGGTGTTACACCCGTGCGGGGTGGCAACAAAAGCAAAAAGGCTGGTACGTTTATTTTTTCCAAACCGGAGCACTGGCACGGTGGGTTTGCAGCCTGAACGATTGGAATGTCTTTCGCCATTTTCTTCAGTTTGAGTCCGAATGGCCGCACATCAAGCAGCAATATTCTCGCCCGGGCCGTTTTGCCGCAGGGCAAAATTACTATGTCAGCAATCTGAAAAAATGGCACGCCGCACCGCCAACGCCTGCTCAAATCCCGGTGATGGGCGTATACAGTACCGCAGACATTGCGCTGGTGGAGAAGCAAATGACCCTTTCGGAAAAACTATGTCCCAAGGGATGGCGCTATGAGCGACTTGAAGGAGTAGGTCATTGGATGACACTCGAGGCGCCTGATAGGGTGACCGCGCTGATGCTGGACTATCTAAAGTCGCCTCTGTAGTGGCAGGAATGCTAATAACGCGCGGTTCCGATGAATGATATCGGTTTTAGATTTGAGAAGAATAGAATTAAATAATGTCCTTTAATATCATATTCTAAGAACAATGAAAACTATAAAATATTTTAAAACAGCAACAGCATACCTGGCTATCGCCTTGCTGGCTTTTTCGTGCAACGATAAAAGTGCCACAGAGAATCAGGCAGAAAATCAGACTGAAACGCAGGCAAGTGTTGACAATTCGAATTCGAACTACCCCGGCCGGTACATGGGCCGGGAAGATGCGCCCATGGGTACTCACCCTAGTGGTGCCGTCCACCTGGCTGCTGGTTTGAAGACCAACACAGAAATAATCTATGACAAACCTACCATTACCGAAGTTGCCAAAGATGTATGGGTGATTGGCGGCTATGCTTTTTGGAATTGTATGGTTGTGATAACGGATACAGGACTCATCGTATTCGACTCGGGCGATTCAAAGGACGAAGGCGCCATGATGAGAGAACTTATCAAAAAGAACATCAGTCAAAAACCCATCATAGCCCAAGTTTACAGTCATTCGCACTACTCGTTTGGTACCGGGGCCCTTGTAGATGATCCCAAGACCGCCATGGTCATTGGTCATGAGAAGACAAATGAATTGGTGATGGCCATGGGCAGATCGGGAGGGGTGCCGGCCATCATGCCCGAGATAGGGCCTGTTTTGACGGCACGTACCTTGGTTCAGTTCGCCAATTTCCTTCCCGACTCAGGACAGGATGCCAATATTGGCAAAAGACTTAAAGTGAAAGAAACTGCCTATTTGCCGGTGAATAAGCCGGTAAAGAATGGTGAGATTTTGAATATAGGAGGCACAACAATGCAGTTTTTTACTGAACACAGGTCCGATGACTATTCCATTACCGTTTACCTTCCGGAGACAAAAGTTGTTTATAATAATATGTTCATGTTAGGGATGCCCAACCTTTATTCATTGAGAGGCATGACTTATCGGGAGCCACAGGATTGGCGGGATGGATTGCTACTGATGAGAGACCTAAAGCCTGAAGTTTTAGTAAACACCCATTCACGTCACGTTGTGGGGGCTGAGGCTGTTTTCACGACCTTGTCCAATTACGCTGATTTATTGACGCTGATGTACGATCAGACGCTGAGGGGGATCCTGCATGGCCTGGGCAAAGGTGACTTGAGGTATTTCATTTACCGTCCAAGGCATCTTACTGAGCCCGCTTACACACATGAACCATATGGGGAAATTCATTGGATGGCCGAAGGCATTTACAATCATCAAATGGGATGGTTCGACAGGGACGTTTCCACGCTCAACAAGCTACCCCCGGCCGAAGAGGCAAAACGTTTGGTAGAATTGATGGGAGGCAGATCGAAAGTGCTGGAAGCCGCAAAAACCGCCCAATCCAAAAAAGAATATGCCTGGGCAGCACAACTGGGCAACTATTTGTATGTGGTTGATAAGCAGGATAAGGATGTACGCCAGCTACTTGCTAGCGTTTATAGGACTATGGGACAAATGGCCTGGGGTTCTATTGGCCGCAATTTCTTCATCAGTGAGGCAAGGGCATTGGAAGGGTCTGAGGTTATACCCACGTTAATCCCACCACCAGTGAGGGTTATTGAAAATGATCCAAAGTTTTACGTGAATATGTACCGGGTGCGTATTGATCCCAGGAAATCAGAAAACACTGAAAAAATGGTAGTGTTCAATTTCTCTAACGGCACAAGCGGAGGTCTGCATGTGCGCAGGGGCATTGCCGAATTTGTGACTGACCCTGCAAAGCACTACAGGCCGGCTGATATTGCCGCTACCGTAGATGCCAAGACATGGGCGGCTTTGTATCTAAATGCTGTTACCTTGGATGAAGCTGCTAAAAGCGGTGGACTGAAAATGAACACAGGAAGCTTGGAAGATTTGAAGGTGGTAATGGGTTTGTTTGACAAATTTGATCCTGTTAAAAACTTCACGGTTCCACCAACCGGGACTGATTTTTAAAATAAAACAAAAAGGTGAACTGAAATATCAGCGAATGGCCTAAGTATCCTTAGTTCTTGTGATTTTGTAGGTTAGTTTTAGAATTCTATCAGGGATTATTGCAGGATTTCTTATTCGGCAGTAATCCTTTTTTTTTGTCTCCTTCTCATTGATGGGTATCCATGACGGAAAGGATATCTTGATTTACCAAGTTACCCGTGTGCAAACGTTTAAGTCGGATAAGTTGCCTCGGAAGCTACTCCTGAGATATGAAAGGTTAGATTACTTCATTACTTTAGTTTGATAAGTAGTTTTAACCCCCTTAATCCAACAAAAAACATGGACAACTCCATCTCAATCACCATCCCACCCGTAGATTTGCAAGCAATCAAAGATGCCCTAGCTACCATTAACGGCATATTGAAGCCTTATCTGAAAGCCCTTACTCCCGAAGACCGTCGCAAACTCCTTAAAATGGGAGATGGTTCCGAACCATTTGTCAGCAAGGTCATGGATTATGCTGTCTCTGATCCACAGTTTCTTCCGCCTTTTGTACAGATCACCGAATTGGAAAAAGACTGGGATGCCTACTCTGCACTGGTTCCTATCTTTCGTACCGTACAGCAACTTGATAATAACCTCAGTGATACCGTGATGCTGACAGGGTCAGAAGCGTTTGAAGGTTCACTCAGTTATTATAACTCGGTAAAGATGGCAGCCAAAATGAATGTTCCCGATGCCAAAACCATCTATGAAGACCTCAGTAAGAGGTTTGAGGCACAGGGAAAAAGGAAGTCAAAACCAAGTGAGGAATTATAATAAAGTCGTGGGTTACCCATTGGACGAGGTCGGATCGCAAGATCCGTCCTTTTTTTATGAAAAAATACTATAATGGCCTCAGTCAGTGTCTTCACTGACTGAATCTTTTAAAAATGATAATGTCAGTGGAGACACTGACATTGGCTATTACTACTTCAGTACCTTCTTAGTATACTCGAGTACCCTCTGAGTATACTCGAGTACCAAAATTTCATACAGAGAAAGTCAAAAAGACTACCGCAGTAACAAAAAAGATTTCACGTGTAGTAAAATTGATTACTGCTGTATTGAATCAGAATTCCTTAGTATTAAAATATATTACTGCTGTTCCAAAAAAGACTACTCCTGCATTAAAAAAGGATACCGAGGTAACAAAAAAGATTACTGCTGTATTCAAAAAGATTACTCCTGAAGTCAATTTGAATACAGGAGTACCTTCTGAGGATACTTCAGTACCAAAATAAGGTATTCGAATAGGAGGTGACTGGATTGATTCCTTAATTTTGGGTGTTTACCTTCACTTTATAAATCCACCTATACTGAATATTAAAGAAAAATAATTTCAGTGAGGACATTTTCATTTGCGGAATTAAGCATTGATAAATCCAACCCCAAAACAATTCCATCAAATCCACAGGAACAACCCTCGAAACTCCAACTTCGATTAGGATTAGATGATGACGGAAGTTGCCTTACAACTCATTTGGAGTGCTAGGTAATTAAAAATTTGGTTAGTATCTGTCACCAAGGAATATCTAAATATCACTTTCCAATCAATTATGTATCTTTGGATAAGTTGGTGGTAAACAATCTGTGATGCGTTTTATTAAGCTTTTGATTTTTTGTTTGGTATTTCATTCCGGAGTTGCCCAACAGCAATTTGAGTCTAATTATGAAACTTGGTGGGGAGTGATGACCTCCGTGCGGGTATCCGATAAATGGTCTGTCTGGAACGATGCCCATTTTGTGGATGAGACTTTTTTTATTTACCGGACAGGGATGACCTACCACAACAAACGGGACAATCTTGTCACCACAGCAGGGTACAGTTGGTTGCGGCTTACCACGCCTCTCTCGGAGGGAAGATTGATCCGAACAGAACACCGACCCTGGATGCAGACTATTTTCAGGGTACCTTCTACCATTAAGCTAAGCACAAGTTTCAGGTTTCGATATGATGCCCGATTTATCCAAAACCTTGAATCAGGGCAGCTAGGAGAGGGGTTTTCATTCAATCACCGGTGGAGAATCAACAATTCATTGCGGTATAATTGGGGAAATGTCATCAGTCCAAACACTGTTTTGAGTACGACTTTACTAAATGAAGCCTTGTTTAGAACCGGTCCGGGACCTAATGGAGTCCGGCATGAACACCGAACCCACTTGATCGGAGGGCTCTCAACCGGCAAAGTCACTTATTCAGTGGGTTACATCGTAAGGTATATCAATATCAGTCCCGAAAGAGCGAGACTCAATCACGGCATGGTATTTTGGCTAACTATTAATCTGAATGTATTAAATAGAAGAGCTCCGGCTTTTGTAGAATTTCCTGAAGACCATGTTAATTAAAGCAAGCTAAAACTGTCCTACGCCTTTTTGAATGAAAGCAAGAGTACTGATATTTTCCCTTTTTATTCTTTTTAGCCGTCCTTCATTCGCTCAGAAAGAATTAGCTACTGAATCTTGGTGGGGCTTGATGACTTCAGGGCAGGTAGCGCCAAGATGGTCTTTGTGGTTGGATGTTCACCATGTTCCCCAACTGTTTGTGATTTATAGATCTGGAATTACATACCATACTAGTGACAAAAAGGTGGCATTGACAGCTGGGTATGCGTACCTTGGATTGACTACTCCATTTTCTGAAGGGAAACTGATTAGACCCGAACACAGGCCTTGGGGTCAGGCAGTTTACCGATTACCTAGCAAGGGACCTTTGAGTGCGAGTTTTAGATTCAGGTATGATCTGAGATTCAGACAAAAATTCAACCTCACAGAATTGACAGATGGTTTTTTTCTTAATTACCGTTACCGATTCAATATGAGTTTGAGGTATAATTGGGGAAATCGGTTGAGTCGTCATTTTAATTTTTCGAATACCCTGTTCAATGAATCATTGATAACCACCGGACCGGGACCTAATCCATTGCCTTTTGAGCACAGGGTTTTCTTTTTGTTTGGCTTTCAGAAAAAAGCGGTCACCTTCTCACCGGGGTACCATGTCAGGTTTGGGACGACAAATTTCGGAAATCTAAGAATCAACCATGGATTTGTGCTATGGGTTAATTGGAACTACAATTTCAAAAACTCAAAAAAGCACTCGCTGAAGGAATTTCCGGCTGATAGGATATAATCAGCATTGATGCCTTAATGTAACATTCAAAGTTGATTTTGTGATGAAAACCGTCCACAGTCGACAGAGACCGCCGCCATTTATAAACCAAGATTTGGTTTTATTACTTAGAAGTAAAAAAGAGTGGTGTTTAAAAAAAACCCCGGTCACGGAAGCTTTCAGCCATGACCGGGGTTTTCAATATAAATGAATCACTGCTATTGCTTACGGATTACTCCTTCTTCGAGCATCCTTTCCAAGACCACTTGGGCAAATTCGGAGGAGAATTTTTCCATTGAAGTTGGGTTGAGTGTTTTGGATTGCGCTGACCAAACCAACAATTCTGACTTGACATCATACATGTTGATTTCAATAAAATACTTTCTGTCATTGACAATATGGCCAGGAGTCATCATCATGCCATGGTTCATTCCCCAGTGTCCACCAAAATTTCCACCCATTCCCCAGCCTCCGCCCATCATCATTGGTCCGCCCATCATCATTGCACCTGGAATATAACGCTGCTCGTCCTGTACATCGATCAATGTCATGGTCATAATGCCATCTTGGCCATTTTGGTTGACTATATTCATCATCGCATTTTTGTCCAAGTCTGTACTCATCCAAAAATTTGGCCGGATAGTCGCACTGCTTGTGGTAGACCTTATACCTAAGGTGGACAATTTTGACCTGACATCGTCTTCTATGGTCTGTCTTTTGGTCACGTCACCGATGATGGCCGCAACGTAAAGGTTACTGTATCCTCCTCCATATTTATCGGGGCTGGTCCATGACCTTGTGATTTTTGTGGCGGGTGAGCAAGCTGCGGCAAATGCAAAAATGGCAAAGAATAGAATTTTTTTCATAATTAAGGGATTGTTGAAAGGAACTGTGTGGTGTGTGTATTTTATTGTTTGATCAATTTATAATTTTTTTCCAAATCTCCGGTAATTCTATTCCCATCCAAATCGAGGTGAAACAGGACATTTTCTCCTACAAAGTACTGATTTGGAGTACCTTCATTGATTAGGGTAACGGTATTTCCCGCATCGTTCCAGGTGAATGTACCGGAAATTTCTACCATAGTTTGGTTTTCTATACCAAGATACATGATTTTCTTAGAGTACGAATTACCCGATCCCAACTCAATGATGGTTTCTATACCTTCGCAATCAGCACATGGCAAAACTCCTTTGTAGATTCCCAAAAAGTCCAAGGAATTTTGTGCATTATGTTCATCTATGACCTCATCTTGTTCAAACACGGAGTCATCAACAACCAATTCATTTTGGTTCGTTTTGCTCTGGCAACCTTGAAGCATATAAGTAGCTATCAATAAGGCAACAACCAGCATTTCTTTAAATTTTATCTTCATTTTGAATCGGTTATGACTAAGTCAGAAAGATACAATCTAATTGGTATTGGCACAATTCCCGATTTTGTTTTTCTATTACTTTTACAACAATTATATATTTCTAAGTAAATTTCTCAGTTTTGATTGACTTTTTGTTTTGATTAACTTTCGGACTTCAAATGACTTTGTGAACTTAAAGAATAGATGAAAAAGACCAATACAAGTAATGGGCTAAATTCCGATGCAGAAAAAGTGCCTGAATTTAGTAGCCAAATTCAATCCGGTGAAAGAGAAGATTCCCGAACAGGATTGACAGTAGAAACTTTAAAAAAAGCGATTTCCAACAACCTTTTTTATGTACAGGCTAAATATCCTGAAATCGCCACAAGAAATGATTATTACATGGCGTTGGCTTATGCAGTCAGAGACAGGTTGCTACAAAGGTGGGTTGCTTCGGTGAAGCAATATATTCAGGGAAAAGAGCGGGTAGTATCTTATTTATCAGCAGAATATCTATTGGGTCCACATTTGGCCAATAACCTTATTAATCTTGGTATATATAATGAAGTCGAAAAAGCCTGTGAGGAATTGGGACTCAACCTTGATTGGCTGATAGAAAAGGAAGTAGAACCAGGATTAGGAAATGGCGGCTTGGGTAGGTTAGCGGCATGCTACATGGATTCATTGGCTACATTGGAAATCCCTGCCATTGGATATGGAATCAGGTACCAATTCGGGATTTTTGAGCAGGACATCAGAGATGGATGGCAGGTAGAAGATACCGATAACTGGCTGAGAAGGGGAAATCCTTGGGAAATCGCCCGAAGAGAATTGAACTATGATGTGAAGCTTGGAGGACATATACAGCATTACATTGACCGAAGTGGAAAATTCTGCAGCAACTGGATTCCTGAGTTGGTAGTGAAGGGCGTGGCCTATGATACACCCATTTTAGGATACAAGGTCAACACGGCAAATACTTTAAGGCTATGGAAATCAGAAGCACCACACTCATTTGATTTTCAGTCTTTTAATGCCGGTGAGTACAACAGTGCAGTGAATCAAAAAATCATCTGCGAAAATATCAGTAAAGTTCTCTATCCAAATGATGAGCAAAGAGAAGGGAAAATCTTGAGACTTCAGCAGCAGTACTTTTTTGTGTCTTGTTCTTTGCAAGACATGATCAATATCCACCTGACCCAAGGAGAAAAAATTGAGGATTTTTACAAAAAGTTTGCCGTCCAATTGAATGATACCCATCCGGCTATCGGCGTGGTGGAGCTCATGCGATTACTGATGGATGAGCATCTCTTGGACTGGGATACTGCTTGGAATATTACCACCAAAACCTTTGCCTATACCAATCACACCTTGCTTCCTGAAGCTTTGGAAACATGGGATTTGGAACTTTTCGGATCAGTATTGCCCCGACATTTAGAGTTGATTTATGAAATCAACAGAAGGTTTTTGGATTTTGTGACGATAAAGTTTTACGGTGACAACCAAAAAATCAGCAACCTTTCACTCATTGGTGAAGGAAAAAGGAAGCATGTCAGAATGGCCAATCTTGCCTGTCTCGGCAGCCATGCGATCAATGGCGTGGCAGCATTGCATTCTAATTTGTTAAAAAAGACAGTACTGAAGGATTGGTATGAACTTTCCCCTGAAAAATTCAGCAATAAAACCAATGGTGTAACTCCAAGAAGGTGGATCGTCTTGAGCAATCCCATGCTGACCAAACTGATTACAGAAAAAATCGGAGAAGGATGGATCAAAGATTTGGAAGAATTGCGTGGATTGGAAAAATTCGCCGATGACCCGGAATTTCAGCAGGATTGGATGAAAGTAAAACTTGATCAGAAAAAAGCTTTGGCTAAGAAAATCCAGCGAAGATTGGGTGTAAAAGTGGATCCCGAATCCATGTTTGATATTCAGGTCAAGCGTATCCACGAATACAAACGTCAGCACCTGAATGTGCTGCATGTAATTGCACTTTACAATCAGCTCAAGAAAAACCCTGATATGGAAATGGTGCCGCGAACCTTTATTTTTGCGGGAAAATCAGCCCCGGGTTATAGAAAAGCCAAATTGATTATCAAGTTAATCAATTCGGTAGGGGAGGTCGTCAATAATGACCCTGACGTACGGGGAAGATTGAAGGTGGTATTTTATCCGAATTACAATGTGACCAATGCCCAAAAGATTTATCCTGCCGCGGATCTTTCAGAGCAGATTTCTACTGCAGGAAAAGAGGCCTCAGGCACAGGAAACATGAAACTATCTCTGAATGGCGCTTTGACCATCGGAACATTGGATGGGGCGAATGTGGAAATCAGAGAATGTGTAGGGGAGGAGAACTTCTTCTTGTTTGGTTTGAATGCAGATGAAGTGTCCCAAACCAAATCTGAGGGATACAAAGCAATAGATTATTACAATTCTAATGCTGTGTTGAAACAAGCCATCGACCAGATCAACGCCGGTTATTTTTCACATTTGGACAAAAATACATTTAAAGAATTGACTGATTCCTTGATGTATGATGACCAATACCTAGTTTTTGCTGATTTTCAATCTTATCTTGAAGCACAGGAAAAAGTGTCAGAAGCGTTTAAGCACAAAGAAATGTGGGCCAAAATGTCCATTTTGAATACTGCTAGGATGGGGAAATTTTCCAGCGATAGAAGTATCAGAGAGTATTGTGATGAAATCTGGAAAGTGAAATCTGTTCCGGTCGAAATTGAGACTATGAGAATTATTGAAAAATAAAAAAAGGGGGTTTATCCCCCTTTTTTTTTGTTAAAAGCTATTGGATGATCAAGTTCTAGCTTGGCAAAGCTGTTCACGCCGAAATATTAAATTAAAAGACTTCCTTTATCTTGTAGTGTGTATCTTTAAAAGAAAATTTCTCTCCTTGCTTTTTTCCTTTCATGACTTGGTACAGAGGACTGTCAGCCGAAAGTCCAAATACAGAAATCCCATTGACTTTCATCCTTTCAATGCTAGCTGATACAAAGAAAACATCTTTGTCTGTAACCACCACACTGCCTAATCTCACGGAATCATAAATGTCTTCTATGGTTGGAAGCATGTTTTGAAGGAGTTCCATTTCCCTGTTTGCAAAACTTACCTGTTCACCTACGGCATTGGCTCTGTGGATCTGTTCTACATTGAATCCTTGTTGGGATGTGTCAGCATCTTCTTGGTTAGTTTCACTATCATTGCCCATCATCTCTCTGATGCTGTTTTTGAAATCATCAATCACAGATTGATGTTTTTGGATACTTGTTTCTAATAATGCCTTTTTGAATTCGGCATGATTGATATTTAATTCGCTGGTTTCCATTGTTATATATTGGTAGTTGAGTTCTGATTTATGTCGTGATTTTTCATTTATACAATTTAAAAATAGGAAGCCGTTGATTCCATGACATTTGTTAGGCCTTTCTATGATTATAATTCTGGATTCAGGTTGGTCTGTCCCGTGGGATTAAAAATACGGATAATCAAAAAAATGAGAACGGTAAAAATCAAAGCGAATTTAGCTGTCCTTTAAGATTCAAAATATCTCTTAGGATAATGGCAAAGACTATGCCCAATAATGGCCCTGCCTTTTATGCTTTTGTTTTGATTCATAGCATCCAACAAAAGCTTGACAATTCCCTTCAAGGTCTATCTTGAAACAGAACTATGATTTTGAATTAAATACAAAAAACCAGAATACCTAGGTACCTTATTTATCCAAATAGTATTTTTAGATATTGCAGGTATTTAGGACATTTTATTTTTCAGATTTTGTAACAGCTCTTTGGCATCACCACCTTTTTCTTTGATCTTCTTGAGTGCAAAAGCGAGGGTAATATTAAATAATCCCAAAGAGAAGAATGCCAAAGCAGTAAAAACCACAATGGTCAATCCTCCTAATGTCGGATTGAACAAAATCATCATGGAGAAAATGACTGACAATGCCCCACTAGCCAAAAGCCAACCCCATCCGTCAGAGCCGTATTTTTTCATGTCGAATGCAAAACCGAAGGTGGCAAAGCCTTTGAACATAAAATAAAAGGCATTGATAAATGGAGGACGACCATGGTGACAGCAGGATTGAAAAAAAGTACCGCACCTACTACAAAATCAAACATGGCCCCTGCAAAATGCCATCCCCAATCGTCGATTTCATTCCGGTTATTGATGGAGAAAATCAATTGAAAAATACCTGAAACGAACATAAACGAAGCAAAAATAATAGCCAAACTCATGTAACTTTTGACTGGAGTGGAAATGGTCCAAGCCCCAACAAGAATGAATAAAACACCAACCAAAAGTGGAAGCCACCAGTTTTTGATCATAAATCTGCTTTTTTTAAGTACTGATTCCATATTAGTTTTGTGTAAATGTTTGGGTTGTAAAAATATTTAATTCAAGATGTAAGGATTTTTGGGTTTCATTTCGGTTTGTTTCATGATATTATTAAAAATACCTATTTGCTCGATCAAGCCCGTTCACTCACTCATTGATGCCAACTTGATTTCAATTTTTTTCCTGAGCTTATTAAAAAACTGCATCCTATCCTTTTCTCCAACAGTGCTAACCATAGTAGATTTTTTGATCAGGTTATGGAGATTGTAAAACATGGCATCATTGAATTTGGGATCCATAGAGCCTATAAAGTACATCACACTGTGATTGAGATAGGTAATCCGGACGTTGTCCAACTCCGCGATAATGGTATTGTCACCAATGACAAAATCATTGACATACATGGTGAATGGTGCACTTTCGGCATTTGGCTCTTTTCCAAGAGGGAATTTCAAGCCCAATTCAGCCATTTTTTCTATATGGTTGACCACCTCCAGCAATTGCTCAAATAATATTCTCAACTCCTTCTGAGAGGAAATCAGCCCCATGTCATTATATAATTCAATCTGCCTGATGGTGACATTGATCCCTTCTTCATTCCAAACTTCCGTGGTAGGGATTTGATTGAATAAATTAATCATTTTGGTACTAGTATCCTTGAGCTTATAGTATAGCAGGTTATCAAAATTGAATTTTTCATTCTTGAGACTTTCATTGTGAAGAATAGATTTCATCCAAAAAAAGAATTTAAAGGAAGCCAATTCAGGAAAATACAAATGGTAAAAAGGAGGGAGGTCCTTTACGAGATAATACATGTGTTTCTTTTTCTGAATATGAAACATCTGTAATTGCTTCAGCACATCTTCAAACCAATCATCAAAACTGTCCTTGGTGAATGAATTCAATTTGCCATGGAATACGATAGCGTTGGTTTGCAGATTGAATATCTGATCGAGGGAAACATTAAAATGTTGGCTGATTCTTTTGATTTCCTCAAGGTCGATAAACTTTTCGCCACGGATCCTCCTGTAGGCAGAATCGTTACTGATTTCCAATAAATCTGATACTTCATCCACAAGGGACTTATAGGGGGGTAGTAGGTTTCTTATATGTTGGAAAAACTGAACCTGAATTTCTGAGTTGCCCATAAATATTTTAAAGAGTTTTGTTTAAAGATTTCCCGAAACTTGAGAACAATCCTAACCTTTTAATTTGAATTATCGGAATAAAATTTTGTTGTGGCCTTTTTAATAATCAGATATTGACTAATTTAAATACAAATACAGAATATTCCTAAATAAAATTCTGTCAAAACTCTATAAAAATATTTATATGACTATTATAAGAAAAATTTATGAATTATCGGATGGATTCAAATTGAATAGCTTTTTTCAAATTTGGTTATAATGAGTTGATGATTCAATATTATCAAAAATATTCCTTCTTGATAGAAAACTCTATTTTTTGATTTTAATCTAAAATCCCATTTTGAATAAATTTTTTTGGGAAGAATATTTAAAGTTGGCTTTGGTTTTAGGATTTTTTCAAAATTTAATAAAATTGGCTCCCCGCTCGCCTATTTTCCTGAATATATAACAATCAGGTCTTTAGCCTGCTTTTTTTCAATTCGCTTAGGATTCACGCCGCAGGTAATTTGGTATCAGAATTGGAAATGACGGTTTAGCATGTTTGTCTTGGATAAGCCTCGTTTCCTGAATTTTTATAAACAAAACTCAAAACCAAATGGAAACCCAAAGAATGTCCTCCGCAAAAAGAAAAGAGCTTTATGAAGCAATCAATTGCATCATGGTATTTGCTATCATCACCACCGTATTGGTCTTGGGAGCAGGATTGACAGCATCGTCCACATTCAAGTTTGTTTTTCTATTGGCCACAGGTTGGCTTGCATGGACCTTTACCGAATATTTTCTTCACAGATTTTGGATGCACAACCACTTCAGGAATGTAAACAGTAAACTTTATAACCTTCATATGAACCATCATAAACATCCTCAAGAGATAAAAATTGACGGGACCCACCGGACTATTATGTTTTCGTTAGGACTTGTGTTGGTATATTTTGCCTTGATATGGAACAATTATTTTACCTTGTTTTTAGGATTTTACATCGGAATGACTTTTTATAGTCTACTCCATATTATGCTTCACAAACCTTATGGTCGATATGTATTTCCCAATGTCCAAAAAGCCCATATCCATCACCATGGAAAATATCCTGATAAGGGATTTTCATTCAGCACGATCCTTTGGGATTGGATGTTTGACACCTTACCTCCAAAAGATGATGTCATTTCGAAAAAAATGTTGGATTTCTACTTCAAACCTGATGATGAAAGGCCGAATGAAAAATAGCCAAAAAAGTGATTTCTAGCACAGCATGGCATAAAAAAAGGGAAAAGCATTTGACCGCTTTTCCCTTTTTGTTTTATTTATTTTTTTAAATCAGTTTTGAACTTGCAGCGGCGGCTTTGCCATGAAGTTTACCTAGTTCTTGGTCAATAGTCCAAAGTCCAATTCCTTCTTCACCGATAATATCAAACAATTCCAAAGCCCTTCTAGCCAAGGTTTCTTCTTCTCTCTGCTCAGTCACATACCATTGCATAAAACTGAAAGTTGCAAAATCCTTGATCCCAAAAGCGTGGTCAACGATCAAGTTGATAGATTTAGTTACTTTGATTTCATGTTCGAGGATAAGCTCAAACACCTCACGCAAAGAATTGAAATGATGTCTTATTCCTGTAATTTCAGGTTGGATAGCATGTCCACCTGCTTCATTGACGTAATGGAAGATTTTCATCATATGCATCCTTTCCTCATCTGCATGTACATAAAGGTATTGGGACGCATTTTCATAACCCATCATATGACACCAAGAAGCCATTGATAAATAATATGCGGAAGATTTACCTTCCATTTCAACCTGTTGGTTTAACAATTTTTCTGTATCGATTAACAAAGAACGCTGAAGCGTTACGATTTCTTTTGGTTTCATGGTTATTACATTTTAATACAAACTTAACTAATTTGGATATATAAGGTTCCCAAAAGCTGATTTTTCAGGAGAATTTAGATTTGGTATAAGTAAAAATCTAAACTTTCGGTTGATAAGGAATTAATTGTACATGCAATCTTGCAAGCCGCATCACTGTAATTGGTCAAAGTTATGGGCAAGTGGAAATAAGCACATTACTTTGATCCTTTTATGTAAAAAACACTTTAACTGGATGACAATTTAAATTAATTAGCTAAATAAGGATTTCATCATATCAAATTGACTTTCCTAAAGCAAATTTATGCACATTTATACTATTGGCTTTTTGGTAAGTTGGTTATGCTTTATATTTAAAAATTATGTGTAACTATTTGTTGACATAATACCCCTCAATAAGAATATGTACCCTTTAAAAAAATAACCAAAACACCATGAATTCAAGAAGAAAATTCATCCAAAATGGCCTATTGCTATCCGCAGGATTAAGTATGCCCGGCATTATACATGCTGATTCATTTTCCGCACTCAGAAAGAAAATTGCACCCTCGGACCAGTTGAATTTTGCTGTGATAGGAGCCAAAGGCATGGGTTGGTCCAACATGAATGCCCATCTCAAAATGCCCAATGTCAACTGTGTAGCGATTGCAGACATTGATCAGAGTGTGCTTGACCAGCGGTCAGAAGATATCAACAAACTTAGGGGAAAAAAGCCTCAGGTCTATAAGGATTATCGCAAGATGCTCGAAAACAAAGACATAGATGCAGTGATCATCGGAACCCCCGACCATTGGCATTGTCTGACGATGGTAGACAGTCTTTCAGCAGGAAAACATGTTTATGTCGAAAAACCAATTGCCAATACCATAGAGGAATGTAACCTCATGGTAAAAGCCAAGCAGCGTTATGGAAAGATGGTGCAGGTAGGTCAATGGCAGCGTAGCGGTTCCCAATATGCTGAAGCCATTGCTTATGTCAAATCGGGAAAACTTGGTCAGATCAGGTTGGTCAAAACCTGGGCATATCAGGGTTGGATGAAACCTGTTCCGGTCAAGCCTGATGGTCCCGTACCGCAGGGCGTAGATTATGATATGTGGTTAGGACCTGCTCCGAAGAGACCTTTCAATGAAAATAGATTTCATTTTAACTTCAGGTGGTTTTGGGATTATGCAGGCGGATTGATGACAGATTGGGGAGTGCATGAAATTGATATTGCCTTATATGCTATGGGAGTGACTGCACCTAAGTCTGTTATGGCTTCAGGTGGAAAATTTGCTTATCCGGATGATGCGTCTGAAACTCCAGATACCTTACAGACCGTCTATGAATATGATGGATTCAACATGCTTTGGGAACATGCCACCGGTATAGATGGGGGAAATTACGGAACCACAGAAGGTATTGCTTTTATTGGAAATAATGCCACTTTGGTAGTGAATAGGGGAGGTTGGAAAGTAATCCCTGAAACAGAAAACCAAGATGGAAAAAGAGTCAATAAAATCGAGGAAATTCAATTGATCAAGCCTAATGGCAATGCCCTAGATATCCATGCGCAGGGGTTTGTCAGCTCCATTATCGAAAATGATGCGTCAAAACTAACCTGTGGAATAGAGACAGGCAGTATTGCTGCCATCAATGCCCAAATGGGAAATATCGCCTATAAAACAGGCAAGAAGGTATATTGGGATGCGACTAAAGGTCAATTTACAGATTCGCAAGCAAACGCTTTGATGAAAGCCAATTATCAGAATGGCTGGAAATTGCCAAAAGTATAATCAGGGCTTAAAAGAAGAAAGATTGAGGGGAAGGTTATTGGTTCCGGTAGCCTTCACCCCATCTTTTGAAATCCAGTTATGGGTGATGTTTACCCTATTTTTTTCGAAGTCAAATTGAATAATTATTTTTCCATTGGCTGGATCATGAATAGACTCAAAGATCAGTTCATCAGGAAAGTAATTGAAGCCAATGCTAGGTCCTAAAGAAAAATTTTTCTCTTCTAAGTTTGCTATCACCGC
Source organism: Aquiflexum sp. TKW24L (assembly GCF_023502205.1). GTDB lineage: Bacteria > Bacteroidota > Bacteroidia > Cytophagales > Cyclobacteriaceae > Cognataquiflexum. The sequence continues at coordinate 89,305 of NZ_JAMFLG010000016.1, forward strand.
AGGTTCTGTAACTCCTGAGCTTGGATAAACAATATATTCTCCACTTTGAAGAGGAAATTCAGGCAATGTTTTGCCGTTGGTAACAGAGTAAATTACTAGTGACATTACTGATGAATTGGCAATAGATGGTTGGGAGAATTTCTCATCGGTAGAGAGATCGAGTTTTGCCCACACATGAGAACTTGCACTGGAAAAATTGACCGGTCCTGTAATGGTAAGCTTGGCGGATTTGAATTCAATTTTTTTGTCGCCAAAACTAAAATTGCTAAACTCCATTAAAGGATCCTCTCCATCATCTGTTATCGTACATGCCGAAATTCCAAAAATCAAAAAAGCTAAAAATATAACATTGGAATTTAAAAATTTTTTCGTCGTCATGAGGTATTATGTTTTCAGATAGGAATTTAACAAAAACTGTTCCTCAAAAACTCAGGATGTTCACCAATCATTTTCTCTTTTGACATATTCCCATTCCTGCTTGAGGATACCATAATATATGGTGTCTCTTCGCCTTCCTTTCGTCATCAAAGTATGGCTTCTCAATACACCCTCTTCGATGGCATTGATGTTTTTTAGTGCCTTTCTTGCTTGAATATTTAGAACATCAGTTTTGAATTCAATCCGTTCTAATCCCAGAACGTCAAAACAATAGGTCAACATCAATCTTTTCACTTGGGTATTAATTCCCCGTCCCTGAAAATCCAAACCTAACCATGTCCAACCGATTTCTAACCTGCTGTCTCTTTCAGAGATATTGCCAAAAGCGGTAGAACCGGCAATTGCCCCTGAAGATTTATCGATGATTACAAATTGTAACCTTTGATTCTCAAATGCCGGCAATGCCCAACTTGACAGTCCTTCCATTGTAGAAAGATCATGGGTGAAAAATCGCCACATTTCAGAATTGGAAGATAAAGCCGAGAGTTGGGGCAGGTCAGCTTCTATCAAAGGCCTTAACAAAACATGCTCATTTTCCAGTATGATGTTGAAATCAATCATTTAATAATTTTTTTCCTCTATTAGCCCAAAGTTTCTTTGAGGACTTTATTAAAGTAAGCCACCTCTTCGATGGTACCTGTACTTACCCTACACCAATCATTCAAGGGAGGAAAAGGTCTACCGACTACTACACCCTTAGCAAGCATTGTTTTGGCTAGTTCCTTGGCATCCTGATTTGCATGGAAAAAGACAAAATTTGCCTGAGAAGGAAGGTAGGTCAATTTCAATTCATCCAGTGTAGTCTCGATCATTTTGCGGGCTTCGAGATTTTTTTGAAGACTGAATTGGTAGAATTCTGTTTCTTGAAGCGCCGCTTTTCCTGCTTCTATGCCCATGATGTTGGTATTGGCGACAACCCTTTCGGAAAGGTTTTTAGCAATATCAGGTCTTGCGACTAGGTATCCAAGTCTAATGCCCGCGAGGCCGTAAACTTTAGAAAGGGTTTTGGAAACAATGATGTTTTTCCCTTCTTTCACCAGTTTGACCATAGAAGGATAGTTTGGATCTTCGATATAGTCACAATAGGCCTCATCGCTAAAGACCATTGTCTTTTTACTTACCGTTTCGCAGAAGTCCAAAACCTCATTGGCAGGAAGTAATTTCCCGGTTGGATTATTGGGATTACAAAGAAAAACCAGCTTGGTTTTTGAAGACACCCTTTTTTCAATTTCTTTCAGATCATAATTTAGGTCTTTGTCCAAAGGAACCCAGTTGATTTCAGCTCCCCAAACCTCTGCATAAGTCATCATGGATAGGAATGTAGGCAAACCTGAAATCACCTCATCGCCTTTGCCTGCATAGGTTATTCCGGTAATTTTCAGGCCTTCTGTAGATCCTGCTACCAATACAATGTGGTCAGGAGTTACCCCTTCTTTCTTGGCGATCATTTCAACCAAAGGAGCATTATAACCCCAAGGATACCTACAGCTATTATCAAAAGCATCCGACATGGCCTTCCTGACTTTTTGCGAAGGTCCGTATGGATTTTCATTCGATCCTAGTCTTATTGGGTTATCCAATGGACGGGGATTGAATTTCCTAATCTCTTCAGCGGACAATGAACTAAATGCTCCTGTACCTGTGAGTAATGCAGCGCCTCCCGCCAAAGAAGCACTTCTTAACCAATCTCTTCTAGAAAATTTCATATGATTCTGATTTGAGTCAAAATGTAATAATATCAGTTTTTTATTCCTAATCCCTGCTCCGGGGAATGCACTTTATTGGTAAATATCGCCGAAACAGAAAATATTTTACCAATTTCATAAACACAAGAAAAAAAACTAGATAAATATTGTCATTTTCAAAATAAAGTACTTAAATTTTATCGAATACTTATCAATTAGTCTTTAATCCCAAAATTATACTACCATGAAAAAATTAATAATTTTCTTGTTTGTGGGGATTTTTGCCGTTTCTATGGCAAACGCCCAGGCGCCAACTTATCTGGTATTTGAGTTCATCAAAGTAGAATCGAATCAGACTTATGATTTTATCGAATTCAAAGATTTTATGGAAAAAATCTACAGGGCAGCTATCAATGATAAAAAGATCATCGGCTGGGATTTTTGGGCACTACAATCCGGCGCTGATCCAAGTGAATTTCAATACATCACCATCACTTATTATGATAACCCGGTGGCGATGATGAACGGATTCCAGGATGAAGAAATGGTCAAATATGCCATGATTGCCTATCCTCATTTGACAGAAAAGCAGGTTGTCGAAAAATTCAATTCGGCTATCCAAAGCAGGGAAATATCCCAAAGAGCCTACATGCAGGAAATATCGACTACAAAGGACAATTTCAACCTCAAAAAAGGATCATTATCTTCCTTTGATATGATGAAAGCAGTAGAAGGTAAATTCCAAGAGTATGAAAAAGCTGAAAAAGAAGTTTTTCTTAAACTCCATCAAAACAGGATCGAAAAAGGTCTGATGGGAAGTTGGAGTCTTTTGAGGACAGCACTTCCCTTTGGAAGTGAGGCCAAATATACCCACTTGACCATGAATATGTATAAAGATTACCTGCAGTTTTTTAATGGGCAGGAATATGAAGACATGGAGTCTACCGCTGAACAAAGGGCTGCCATGGCAAAAGGAATCGAAGCCAGAGAACAGAAATACATTTATCTAGCCACTTTAGAAAATTCTGTCAGGTAAATTGTTAGAAAGGAAGTAACGGTGACAAACTTATAAAGATTGTCACCGTTATTTTTTTGTTAGGATTGAAGGATATCCTCTATTTTTTTCAACTCTTCGGAAGAGAAATTCAGGTTTTTGACGGCATTCACATTCTCTGCCAATTGTTCGGGTTTACTCACCCCGACCAAAACAGTGGTAATCCTAGGATCTTTTAATAACCAGGCTATGGCCATTTGTGCTAGACTCTGATCCCGGTTCAAAGCAATTTGATTGAGTTGCCTCACTTTATTGATCACTGCCTCTGAGACTTGTTCTTTTTTGAGATACCTGCCATCCTTTGCAATTCTACTGTCTTCAGGAATTCCCTTGAGGTATTTGTCTGTGAGGATTCCCTGTTCCAGAGGTGAGAAAGCAATCGAACCGACTCCTTTTTCTCCCAAGACATCCAATAAACCACCTTCTACCCATCTGTCAAACATGCTATATCTCGGTTGATGGATAAATAGGGGAGTTCCCAACTTACTTAGAATTTCATAAGCTTTGGTGGTGTCCACAGCATTGTATTGGGATATCCCTGCATATAATGCTTTTCCTTGTCTGACAATCTGATCTAAGGTTCCCATTGTTTCCTCAAGGGGAGTTTCAGGATCAGGCCTATGATGATAAAAAACATCCACATAATCGAGTCCCATTCTTTTCAAACTTTGATCAAGTGAGGCTATAAGGTATTTTCTTGAACCATGATTGCCATAAGGTCCGGGCCACATATCCCAACCTGCTTTGGTAGAAATAATCAGTTCGTCTCTGTAGGGCAGAAAGTCCTTTTGCATGATTCTGCCAAAAGTCTCCTCAGCAGAACCATAGGGAGGACCGTAATTATTGGCAAGGTCAAGGTGAGTAATTCCAAAATCAAAGGCTTGGCGAAGGATGTTTCTTGCATTTTTAAAATCAGCATTATGCCCGAAGTTATGCCATAATCCAAGGGAAATCATGGGCAACATAATGCCGCTCTTGCCACATCTTCTATATTCCATGGAATCATACCTTTCCGGATTTGCATGATACAAGGGTAGTGGTTGGTGGTCGTTGATATGCATTGTCTTTATTTCAATAAGTTTTAAGATTTATTTTCAATTAGATTAGTGATGATTTCATCAATCTTTTCTTGGTTGTTTTGGACAAAAAGGACACCTGCTCTTTTCAAAGCAGCCATATTCTTTTTAGTGGCATTGGCCATATCAGAATTGGCATCACCGATCGGCGGTTCTAGTCGGACATATCCCTGTCTGTTATTTCCTGCATCAAAGAGCCATTCCAATTGATGCGAAACAGTCTCTGAATTGCCTGACATCATGATATCGATCAGTGGTTTGATCCATTCCACAGTTCCGAAGTTTTTGGCTTTTTTGTAGGGAATAGGTTTTTTGACCGAACCGGTACCGATAGAAATCATCATCATGTCCTTGGAAGTTGGATTGGTAACGTAGTCAAAGATACATTTTCTAACTTCGGCATAGGCACACATCGCCGGATTATTGGCGAATACCCCCCCATCAATTAACGGAAAGGATTCCGCAGCTTTGGATTGGATCAAGGCTGCCTCAAAGTAGGTAGGTGCGGCCGATGTAGCTAGACTTAGGTCTCTGACATAAAAATCCTCGGCTTCGCTTTCAAGGGCTTTAGAATGCTTGAAAAATTTCGCTTTTCTCTCTTCGATATCATAAGAAGTAAAAAGGCAGGGGCGAATCAGCTGGCTCAAAAGCGTGTCCCCAAAGTAATCATTTAAAGATTTTTTCAAATTGGTGTTCGAAAACTTCTCGTCTTTGAGTCCATAGAGTGATTTGACTTTTTGGGAAAAGGGATTGCTGAAAATCTCCTGTCCGTTTTCCAAATACAATTGAACTACCTCTGATAATGTGTATTTGGGTTTTTTGGGATTGCTTTCACTGGGCATGAGCATCCCGCAACCCAATATGCCACCGGTGCTGGTACCTGCTACAAAGTCAACATAATCGACTAGCCTTGCATCAGGATCCAATAAGCGGTCTTGCAGCTTTTGTTCCATCAGGGCCAAAATTGTCCCTGGGATAATTCCTCTGATTCCACCTCCATCTATGGAGATGATGGTTACTTTTTTCATTGGGATTTGGGTCTTGTTAAAAATAATGTATGTATGCAGACAGTACTGCGAACTTTCAATTTTCTTCTGTCCAAAGCTATTCGGTACTGATTTCTAATTCTAAATTTAACACTTTAGAGGAATCTATTTCGTAGTAAAAACAAAGAAATAGCACCTTATTTTTCCCGAAAAATTTCAGTAAAAAATAAAAATACCCAAAACAATGCTAGTCATTCCGATGAGCAGCAAAACAAGGGTTGGTTTCCAAGTAGTCTTCATCCACTCTTTATATGAAATACCTGAAGCAGCCAAAATGGCCATCAAAGCTCCATTGGTAGGTGTGACCAAGTCCATCAGGCCTGCGCCATATTGATACGCCAATACCACCACCTGTCGCGACATTCCAATCAGATCCGCAATCGGTGCCAATAATGGCATCGTCAAAACAGCCTGACCGGAAGTACTCGGGACAGGAATATGCAATATACATTGACCCACCAACATGGAGACCGCCGAAAGACCAAGTGGCAAACCTTCCAAAGGGCTGAATAATCCAAGAATAATGGTATCAATAATCTGCCCTTCCTGCATGATCAGGTAAATACTCCGGGCCATTCCCACTATCACACCGGCAAAAATCAATTCCCCAAAACCCTCCGAATAGGCCCTTGCTGTACCATTGATTCCAAGGTTTCCTATTAATCCTGCCGCCAACCCCAAAACAAAGAAGATGGCTGACATTTCATTGTAATTCCAACCCAAATTGGTCAATCCATATACCATAAAACCAAAAGTGAGCGCAACGAGAATCAAAATTACAACGTGGGAATTGGACAGACTTTCAGGCTTTTTATCTGACATATCCAATTGGGAGGAATTGTCTTTTCCGGTTTTGATAAAATAAGTAATCCAAAAGCCCAAGGCCAAACCAAGAAAAACCAATCGATACAGACTTCCTGAAAATACTGGGACTTCAGCCACTTTTTGGGCAATGATTACTCCAAATGGGTTGGTCGGACCAAATGAACCGCCTATCACCGCTGAACCCAAGCTGAAGGCAATGACCGCGGTTTTGGAATATCCGATTTTGGTAGACAAAACCATCAGCAGCGGAACCATGGCAATTACTTCCTCTTGAAAACCGCTTAGGTTGCCCATAGCTGCAAAGAGAACTCCTATAATTACGGTCAAGAAGGATTTTGCATTTTTGAATCTGAAAATCAAAACTTCCAATCCCCGGCTGAAAGCACCGGTTTTTTCAACCACGTAAAATGCCCCTCCAATGATCAAAATCAAAACCACTACCTCAGCGCCTTCAATGAACCCTTCGGGAATACTCAGGAACATCTTTCCAATGCCGACCGGATTGTTTTCATGTTGCTTGTAGCTACCCTGAACAACTATTTCCCTACCTGAGACCTCATCCAATACCCGATCATAAGACCCTGCAGGGACGATATAAGTCAGCATGGTAGCAAAACCAATGAAAACAAGCATGATGATCAAGGGGTGGGGAAAGGATAGTTTCATGGTGGCAGGGCTTAATTTGGCGTCAATAGGATTGAAGTACAGTTTTTAAACTCTTATATTCTCAGACCAAATCGGAAATAACTTGAACCTTCTTTTTTGAAACATAATCCTTGGGCAAGTATTTCAGCAGCTGCTTTTTAAAAGCATGAAAATCCACAGTAATTGTATGCCTTGGGGTGTCAATTTGCTTGTAATGAGGGTGGGTTACCTCTTTTTCGCAAAGGTCTTTGATATTGGATGGTCTATTCCATTTGCCTGCTATCTCTCCTGCCATGATCTTTGCCTGTAATTCCGCTCCGGGCCAAATACAGCCCAAAGGCTGGAACATACCCACGAAATAGAGATTTCGGAACTCGGGGTGGAACATTTTCAAGTAAAGCGGAACCGGTCCTGAACTGTAGTCAATAAATTTTTTGTCGAAGAAAGGGTGGGAGAGATAGTAACCTGTACAGGCAATGATAGTGTCATATTCTTCTTCATTGTCGTCTTCAAAAATGATTTTCTTCCCATCCATTCTTTTGATATCCGGCCTTGGCTTTACCTTTCCGTGTCGGATTTTGTAGAGCAGTTCATCATTGATAGTCGGATGGGTTTCCCCAAATTTGTTTTCTACTTTCCGCAAACCGTAAAGGTGATTGTCTCCAATCATTATTTTGAGCAATATATCAAAGAAAAAACTCCTGATTTTGAGCGGAATCCAAGCACTTCTTTCCCCGATTTTGTCTGAAGGTTGGCCAAAAAAGAACTTTGGGATGATTCTATAACCACGCCTCCAGGAAATGGCAGTCATTTTACTGACTCTGCTGGTTTCCACAGCGACATCGCAGGCGGAATTGCCACCACCTATGACAAGAACCCTTTTATCCTTGAATGGTTCAGCCTTTTTAAACGAGTGTGAATGCAAAAATTCCCCTGCAAATTCTCCCGGGTAATTTGGCCACCTTGGATTCCAATGGTGTCCGTTGCAGACAACCAAATCTGAGAATTCTTCGGTTTTTCGGATTCCACCTGTTTCAGTGGTAATCTCCCATTTACTTTGGCTGATCCATTCGCAATGAATCACCATGGTATCGAACCTAATATGTTCTACCAAGCCAAAATGATCAGCATAAGCTTGAAAATACCTTCTCAATTCATCATGGGATGGATAATCAGAAACCGTGGTATCAAAATCGTCAAAAGTGAAATCCGAATATTGGGACAGTGTTTTGGAGCTGATTATATGGGTGGTTTCAAAAACGCTGGAGTGGCTTTCATTTTCCGAATAAACCCAATTTCCTCCTACCTCTGAATTGCGGTCAAAGGCCACGGCATCAATCCCTTGGTCCAAAAGATTTTTCAAAGCAGTAATTCCAGAAGGACCAGCCCCAATGACTGCAACTTTTTTAGGCATATTTTAGAATGATTTCTTCAGACATAATTTTGGTTCCAACCGATGCGGGAGCTTCTATTTTGTGAAGCCGATCAAAATTGGATATCTCGGGAATCTTTACATCGATAATGTACTTCGGAGCATTTTTTGGACTGTAGGCGATCAATCCTGCTGCCGGGTAAACTGCCAAGGAGGTACCGATAACGGCAAAGATATCTGCTTTTAAAGTGGCCTCAATGGCTGTCTCGATCATAGGTACATTTTCGCCGAACCAAACTATAAAAGGCCTCAATTGGCTTCCTTTATCACATTTGTCTCCGATATTTATTTCCCAACCATCCATTTCATAAACCAACCTTGGATCCAATGTACTTTGGGATTTAAACAATTCACCATGAAGGTGAAGTATTTTTGATGAGCCTGCCCTTTCATGGAGGTTGTCGACGTTTTGGGTAATGATCGTCACATCAAAAAACTCCTCCAACCGTGTCAATTCATAATGTGCATCATTGGGTTGGACAGAAAGTGCCTGTTTTCTTCTTTGGTTATAAAAATCAAGAACGAGCGTAGGGTTCTTTCGCCAACCCGTGGGAGAAGCGACTTCCATCACATCATGTCCTTCCCAAAGTCCACCACTGTCACGGAAAGTGCTTATTCCGCTTTCGGCAGATATTCCTGCCCCCGTGAGAATTACCAATTTCTTCATTCCAATAGCTTTTTGAATTGAAAAATGAATATAAGCCTCAATCCCAAGAAAAAAAATGAGAAAGCGAAAACAGATGAAAAATCCCTTTTAAGCACAAAAAAAGGGCTATACGCCCTTTTTTATTTATGCCTTCTTTTTGGCAAACTTGCCTTTCTTTTTTGTATCTGGCTGGCTTTCAATTATTTCTAATGTTTCACCATAAGTCAAACTTTCAGCTTCTTTGCCCTTTGGGATTTTGAAGTTATTTTTTCCAAACTTAATATAAGGTCCCCATCTACCATTCAAAATCTGTATTTCTACGTTTTCCTCAAAAGACTTGATATGCTTCTTTTCATCAGCTTCTCTTTTGTCTTCGATGAGTTTAATTGCCTCTTCTTCATTTATCGTCATCGGGTCTTGCTCTTTACCGAGTGAAATAAACTTGTCATCATGTCTGAGGTATGGGCCAAATTTCCCCACTGCTGCAACGATTTTTTTGTCTTCAAAAATGCCTACTTCTCTAGGCAGTTTGAACAATTCAAGGGCGGCTTCAAGGGTAATGTTTTCTATAAATTGCCCTTTCTTCATGCTGGCAAACTGCTTCTCTTCATCATCCTGCTCACCTATCTGCACCAATGGTCCAAACTTCCCAAGCCTGGCAAATATTGTTTTCCCTGTTTTAGGATCTTTGCCCAAATCACGCGCACTATTGATATCTGCCCGGGCAACATTGGCGGTTTCCTCTACCCGCAGGTGGAATTTGCTGTAGAATCCTTCAATCATATCCTCCCAGTTTTGTCCGCCATGGGCAATATCATCAAACTCCTTCTCAACTTTGGCGGTAAATGAAAAGTCTATCACATTTGGAAAATGCTCCACCAAGAAGTCATTTACCACCATGGCGATATTGGTAGGGAAAAGTTTATTTTTATCTGCTCCTGTAATTTCCTTTTTTGTTTCTTTAGCAAACTTCCCTTTCACCAGCTTCATCTCGGTATAGTTTCTATCTGTACCTTCTCTGGATTCTTTGGTGACATAATCTCTTTTTTGGATTGTCGAAATAGTAGGAGCATAGGTAGAGGGTCTCCCGATTCCCATTTCTTCCAATTTCTTCACCAATGAAGCTTCTGTATATCTAGGAGCTGGTCTTGAGAAGGTCTCCCTTCCTTTCATTTCCTCCAAATCCAAGCTTTGGCCTATATTTACCGGAGGTATCAGGCCTTTGTTGCCATTTTCCTCATCCTCAGGCTCATCATCAGTATCTTCCAGATAAACCTTTAAAAATCCCTCAAATTTGATCACTTCTCCGGAAGCAATTAGTTTTTCAGGGGTTGTGGAAATTCCGATCGTAACAATTGTTCTTTCAAGCTGCGCATCAGCCATTTGAGATGCAATAGCACGCTTCCAGATCAATTCATAGAGGCGTTGTTCATTTCTATCTCCTGTCACCTCACTTTTTGCAAAGTCGGTAGGTCGGATTGCTTCGTGGGCTTCCTGGGCACTTTCAGATTTGGTAGTGAATTTTCTAGGTTGATGAAATTCAGGACCAAAAGAGGAAGTGATTTCATTTTTTGCAGCAGTGATTGCATCTTCAGACAGGTTGACACTATCTGTTCGCATATAAGTAATCTTTCCTGCCTCATAGAGTTTCTGGGCCACAGACATGGTTTGGGCTACAGAAAAGCTCAATTTCCTACTTGCTTCTTGTTGAAGTGTGGAAGTGGTAAAGGGAGCTGCAGGGGATTTTTTAGCAGGTTTTTTCTCAAGGTTTTCTACTGAAAAATCTGCTCCAATACATTTTTTAAGAAAGTCTTCAGCATCTGCCTGACTTTCAAATTTCTTGGGAAGTTCTGCAGATAGTCTTTTTCCTTTTACATCAAAAATGGCAGTAATTCTGTAAGCCGATTTTGATTTGAATTTCTCAATTTCTCTCTCCCGCTCCACAATCAACCTCACGGCCACGGATTGAACACGTCCGGCAGAAAGTCCTGCCTTTATTTTTTTCCAAAGGATAGGAGAAAGTTCAAAACCCACCAATCTGTCCAATATTCGTCTTGCTTGCTGTGCATTGACGAGATCAATGTCTATTTTGCGGGGATTATCGATTGCTTTAAGGATAGCATTTTTTGTAATTTCTCTAAAAACAATCCTCTTTGTCTGCTCATCTTTCAAATTCAGTACTTCTTTGAGGTGCCAAGAAATAGCTTCTCCCTCGCGGTCATCGTCACTTGCCAAGTAGATGGTCTCTGCATCCTTTACCAAACTTTTCAATTGCTTGATCACTTCCTTTTTGTCAGGAGTGATTTCATATGTCGGTTTGAATTTATTTTTGACGTCAATCGCATGGTCGCCTTTGGGTAAATCCCGGACATGACCATAACTCGAAGCAACCTTAAAATCCTTACCTAGATACCCTTCAATAGTTTTTGCTTTGGCAGGTGACTCTACTATTACTAAATTTTTTGACATAATTAAGTTTGCTTTAAAAGATGGCTCGCAGCTGTAGCTCTCCATTTAAAATCCTAAAAATAGACTGCAATATATTCCTATCCAAATAAACCTGATTTTCATGTTTTTAATTAAATCGAATTTTGCCACATTTATATGTATATAAATTTATAAAAAATGGCTACCCAAAAATTTTTATACCTCCTAAGACATGGGGAGGCAATACCGGGAATCGGGCAGATTGGAGACATCAAAAGACCACTTTCGGATTTGGGAAAATCCCATATCAAAAGGCTACTAAAGACCCTTGAAGATCGTAAAACAGAATTTGATTTGATATTAATCAGTCCATCGGTAAGGACTTCACAAACAGCGAAAATTATTTCGGATGCTATCCCTCCAAAAAAAATTGTTGTGGATAAAGACATCTATGATGCCGAGGTTGAAGACTTATTGAAAATCCTTCAAAACATAGAAAGCCTAACTGAAAAAATCCTTATGGTAGGACATAATCCGGCTTTAAGTTCTTTGGTCACATACCTGACAGGCGATGAATCGATCAATATGAACCCGGGGATGATGGCAATAATTGAAATATTAGTGGACGATTGGCTGCATGTAGGTAAAAATGCAGGGTTACTTGTAGATTTGATCAATTGAAGTCGACTATAGTGTCATCAAAGTTAGATCCAATATGATGAGCCATAAAAAAAGCGCTTTCAAATTTGAAAGCGCTTTTAGGAATTGATTTTCTTAGATTGATTTTAGAACCGAAATTTCAATTTATTCATTGTGATAATGTCGGTGGTAAATCAAACCATAATGCTTAAGCTTACTTTTTCAAATCACCCTTAACTTCTTCCATGATCTTTTCGACTTCTTTTACGTCAAGGCTTTTATCCTTTGCGTGAAAAGATGCCAGTTTGGCAAATGAGCCACTGAAATATCCTGTAAGAAGGTTCTTGATTGAAAAGCTACGGTATTCGTCCTTGGAAACTATTGGAAAATACTCGTGTGATTTTCCATAGGCTTTGTGATTGACAAAACCTTTTCTTTCCAGAATCCTCACTATTGTGGAGACAGTGTTATAGGCTGGTTTGGGTTCGGACATTTTTTCTAGGATATCTTTTACGAAACCTTTCTCGATATCCCACAGGATCTGCATGATCTGCTCTTCTGCGCGGGTTAGTTCTCTCATAATGTGTTTAAGTTTAAATTCGTTTCCAACTTATCCATTTAGTTTCTTAATTCCAAGCAAAGGATTTAAAACTTTTTTTGGATTTTTTAAAATAAAAAAAATCGGGGCCAAGTTTAGTTCGAGGGAATAGAATTAATTAAAAAAAATCTCTAAAAAATTATGAAAAACAAATATCAACCTTTCAACAGAAAATATCCTGATACAAAAGCAAAAAACCTCCGTTTGGAGGTTTTTAAAGATGAATTATAATTATTTCTTTAAATTGGCCTAAGCTTTATCACTCCTGTTGCATGTAATAACTTCACTATCGGGTAGGTAGGGTCAAACTCATACCATTTTACTGCAAAGTTTGGACGGTTTGGTAATCTGTGGTGATTGTTCTGAAATAATTCTCCCAACATCAAAAGGTCAAGAAGCAAGCTGTTTTTGGATTTGTCATTATTATCAAAGTTGGCATAGCCATATTTATGACCACTCCAATTTACGATAGCTCCATGTACCGGACCCATCATAAAGTGAATCGGTAACAAAAAATACATCCACCAATGTGTGCCTGCCAATTCAAAAACCGAAATACTCAAAACATAGACCAAGACGTAAAAAACACCCCAACCCAACCTCACAATCATGGTATCAGCAAATAGGTCAAATTTATTCCAATCAGGAACATCTTTAGAAAATCTTTCTTCAGGCTTCAATTTGAAACTGAAGTAGTCATTGTAAATATTTTTTGTTTTCCACATCATGGTAAATAGATTTTCAGTATGGTGTGGGCTGTGTGGATCTTTTGGAGTGTCGCTGTAAGCATGATGCATTCTATGGAGAATAGCATATGCTCTTGGAGAAAGATATGAACTGCCCTGACATGCCCAAGTGAAAAAGTAGAAAAACTTTTCCCAATATTTATTCATGGAAAACATTTGGTGGGCAGCGTACCTATGCAGGAAGAAACTTTGGCAAAACAAGGAGAAATACCAATGCAAAAGGAAGAAAACGATTAAAATCACTTTATTAGGATTAAGAATTGTAAATAATGCGTAAAGATATACCCCTATAACCAAAATCTGAAATCAAAGTTGTGGTATCGGATGAAAAATGATGAAAATCATCAAAATGAAATCTATCGGACCAAATCGATATTATAATTTTCATGTTTACCCAAAAAAGAGGGTCAAGGTAGACTAACCAAACCTGATATGGACTCTGTACTAAATAGCTTCTCCTTACAATACGAATCGCCCAAATCTCATTAATTAAGACTATTGAACTGTTTTTGGAGAAAGTATGAATTTAGAAGCTTATGGATTGCTTCCAAGAAAAAATTTGATAGTTTAAATTCAGTTCATATTTTTGTCGGGAAAAAGAACGATTATGGGCAGATCCAATGACGCAATAAATATCATCATTCAATTGGTCCTTGGGGCAATTTCTGTTCTCATAGCCCAATATATCCTGCCAGGCGTGGCTGTAAGTGATTTTTTCACAGCTTTGGTTGTGGCTGCATTGTTGACCCTTTTGAATTTGACCATCAAACCTATTCTCATCTTCCTGACAATACCCATTACAGTATTGACTTTGGGGCTGTTTTTACTTGCGATAAATGCCATCCTCATTTTATTGGCGGCGGAGATCATTCCCGGGTTTTCAGTGGACGGATTTTGGTGGGCTTTGGTTTTTAGCCTTATCCTGAGTCTGATCAATTCCCTCCTGGGGGTTAATTTTGGTCGAAATCGTTAGTTTATTATTCAAAGTAGGGAAGGGTATGGTCATCTAACCTTTTATAATAGAGCAATTCGCCATTTTCATTTTTAAAAAAGTGTTTTTGAGTTGATTTTTGAACATGAACTAATAAAACGGACTTTTCTATTTCAATGTTTTTTTCATCCATTCCCAGTGTTTCAAAAAGCTCAAAGTGAATTATTGGGGGAGGTGTGCAATTTTCAGATATGGCTTTTTCGACCATGAAGATTTCTTCTTCCGGGTCTATTCCAATAATTTTTTTGTTATCTGAAACGCCGATTACTATAATCCCACCTTCAGTATTTGCGAACGCAACCAAAGTTTTGGCTATTTTTTGTGGTGATTTTATCAATTGTTTAAAATCGATTGTCTGGCTCTCTTTTCTTTTTAAGAGAATTTTTAAAAATTCTTCATTTTTTTTAGGGGTCAACATTTTTTTTTATTATAAATACTTGTATTTTAAGTACTTAAAACCAAAATAAATTACATATATACCACATGCGCTTTTAAGTTAACAGAAACCGTTGTATGTTGTCTTATAAATCCACCAACTTTTCTAATATGAAAAACCAAAATGAAGGTTTTGTTCCAGAAACAATTGCTGCCTTAAAAAAAGACCTTGAAATTTCCAAAAAGAATTTTAAAATTGTTCCGGGTGAGGATAATTCAGAGGAATTTGTCAATTTTTATTTCATAGGAATGCACGAAGGCAAAGAAGTGATATATGATGCTGCTTTATACACTTTAAGACTTCATCATGCTTCCGAAGTTTATGAGCTCGCAGAGCATGAAGCCGCCAAGAAATTTCCAAATTTTAAGGGTATTCATTATGAAGAAGATGAAAATGGAAACCTCAAGCCTCTAAGTAGTGAGGAAGAGGAAATAGGATGGTTTATGACCGAAATTATCATGGACATAGAAGAAGATGAATCTGTCAAAGTTCAGGAATTTGTTGATGTGGACATGAACCATGATTATGGAATTGGGTTGGATGCAGCTTTGAATGTGGATGTTATTGATGAAAGAGTTATTTCAAAATTTGTCAAAGAATTTAATGATGACAGTTTGGTTTTGGATGATACACTCTATGCATTCCAGTCTGAGGAAGAGGATGTAGATGATTAATTAGCTATGATTTTTCAAACCATTATTGAAGACGCTTGTTAACAAACAAGCGTTCTTTATGTTATGCTCAAAATTGCTTGGTCACCTATTTATTGCCATCCACTTCCGGAGGGACACCGATTTCCAATGGAGAAATACAACCTGCTTCCCGAACAACTTTTATATGAAGGAACAGTTGCGGAATCTAATTTTTTTACGCCTTTGGAAATGGAGGATAGGTGGGTTCTTACTACCCACGATCTATCATATTTCGAAAAACTGAAATCCCTTAGCTTAAGCAAATCTGAAATTAGAAAAACGGGATTTCCCCTCAGTCAGGAATTGATCGAAAGGGAAATTCATATCATGAATGGTTCTGTCCAAGCAGCAGAATTCGCACTTCAATATGGCATAGCTATGAACATTGCGGGAGGAACACATCATGCTTTTGCAGAAAGAGGAGAGGGATTTTGTTTGTTGAATGACATTGCGATTGCTTCAAATTACCTAATCGATAATGGATTGGCTAAAAGAATATTGGTGGTAGACCTTGATGTCCACCAAGGAAATGGAACTGCCAAAATTTTTGAAAAGAACCCAGCTGTATTTACTTTCAGCATGCACGGAGCTTCCAATTATCCTATGCACAAAGAAACTTCTGATTTGGATATCGGTTTGCCTGACAATATCGATGATATTCAATACCTGAAAATCCTAAAGGAAACGCTTCCAAAATTAATTGATTCCTTTGAACCGGATTTTATAATGTTTCAGAGTGGGGTTGATGTATTGGGTTCAGACAAGTTGGGAAGATTGGGTTTGACCATAGCAGGATGTAGGGAAAGAGATAAAACAGTTTTGGAATTGGCCAAAAACCACTCCATACCAATAATGTGCTGCATGGGCGGAGGATATTCCGAAAAGATAAGCCTCATTATTGAAGCACACGCAAACACATTCAGGCTTGCACAAGATTTATACTTCTAGATATATGGATACTTTAAAAAGAAAATGGCTCAAATATGCGGTTTTGGGGATTTTAGTAATGGGTTTTGGATTTAGTGTTTTAGGGGAAGGAATGATAGCCAAAGCTTTGGGGAAACCAATTCTAAACTGGTTTTTGATTGGTACAGCAGGTTTGTCATTGATTTTTGCTGGATTATCGGTCTTTGGTCAGGCGGTAGTGTACAAAACTATGATTGACCAAAAGAAAAAAGATCTTTAACGGAAATTAACATATGACCCTGCAAATAAAATTTGCAAAAAAGATACTTTGTTTATATTTGCGCCAATTAGAAAATAGACAATCGTGAAAAAAACAGCAAAATTATTAGTCTTAGCGGGAATTTCAGCTTTGACTTTTTCCTCGTGTGACCAAGCTGGTAAAAACACAGAGGGAGCGGTATCAACCGAATCAAGTGAATCAGTAAGTGTGGCAGACCTCAAAGTAGCCTATGTGCTGACTGATAGCGTCATCGCTAGATATACTTATTTCAAAGAGAAATCAGGAGAAATTACCCAAAAAGGAAAAAACTTTGAAAGTGAATTAGGTACAAGGGCAAAAGGATTTGAGCAGGAAGTTGCGAATTTTCAGCAGACTGCCCAAGCAATGACTCCTAATCAAGCGAGAGCAAAACAAGATGAATTGGTAAAGAAAGAACAAAACTTAGTCACATACAGGGATAACATCATGCAGGAATTGTCAGGTGACGAATCCAAATTGTATAGTGATGTATATGATCAGATCCAGGCGTTTTTGACAGAATATGCTGAGGAAAATAACCTTGAAATGGTCCTTTCCTATACCCGTGGCGGTGCAATCTGGTATTCAAACAAAGCATTGGATATCACAGATATAGTTGTTGAAGGTATTAATAAAAAGTACGAAGCTTCTAAAGTTCCTACTCCTGCAAAAAAATAATACTACCCATTTCAAAAAGCCCGGCACTGCGTGTCGGGCTTTTTTTATGTTTATATAATTGGTACTTTTGCACCGAAAAAATCCAATAACTCCAATATGAAAATTACAGAATTTTTAAAACATAACTTTAGACACTTTAATGCTGCTGCGCTTATCGATGCTGCAGAAGGCTATAAAACGCATCTTGACAACAATGGTAAAATGATGGTCACTTTGGCCGGTGCCATGTCTACAGCGGAATTGGGAATCTCCCTTGCTGAAATGATCCGTCAGGACAAGGTACAGATCATCTCCTGTACCGGTGCCAATCTGGAAGAAGATGTTTTCAATCTTGTAGCGCATGATTATTATGAGAGAATTCCCAATTATAGAGAATTGTCCCCTGAGCAGGAGCAGGATTTGCTAAGCAGACACATGAATAGGGTGACCGATACCTGTATTCCTGAAATGGAAGCCATGAGACGGATCGAAAATGTGATTTTGGAGGAATGGGTAAAAGCAGATCAGGCAGGGCAAAGTTTTTTCCCTCATGAGTTTTTCTACAAAATTCTATTGTCAGGCAAATTGGATGCAAGCTTCCAAATTGACCCAAAGAATTCATGGTTGCTCGAGGCAGCTAAAAAGAATCTGCCGATGATCGTTCCCGGATGGGAAGATTCCACTTTAGGTAATATGTTTGCCGGACACGTGATCGCCGGTGATGTGAAAAATGTTCATACAGTCAGGACTGGTATCGAATACATGATTTTCCTTGCAGATTGGTACACCCAAAATGCAAAAGATGAAAGTACAGTCGGATTTTTTCAAATTGGCGGGGGAATTGCTGGAGATTTTCCGATTTGTGTTGTTCCAATGCTTCACCAGGATTTGCAAAGAACCAATGTGCCACTTTGGGGTTATTTCTGTCAGATTTCCGATTCTACGACTTCTTATGGATCTTATTCCGGAGCAGTACCGAATGAAAAAATTACCTGGGGCAAACTTGGACTTAACACACCAAAATTTATCATAGAATCAGATGCTACAATTGTGGCACCCCTGATTTTTGCCATTGTCCTCGACCAATAAAATGAATTTAAAAAGTAAGAGAATTTCATTAAAAGCAAGTGGGTTTATCCTGCTTGCTTTTTTCCTTTTATCCGCTGTTTCAGCCCAGGAAATCACCCAAATTAAGCCCTTAAATTCACCATATGATGAGCAAAACCCTGTTTTCTCGCCAAACGGGGAATTGTTTTTTACCATCGGTTTTCATCCGGATAACAGTGGTGGCCCGACAGACTTTGGTGATATATGGTACAGCAAAAAAGATGGGAATGGAGCTTGGTATAAGCCTCAAAGAGTTGCTGATTTGTCTACCACAGGAAATGATGTATTGATTGGTTTTTCTGATGCTTTGACAGCATTGGTATACCATAGTGGTCAAAATGGTAAGAAACAAGGAATCCATCAATATTCCAGATTCGGCAATTCCTGGAATTACCTCCGTCCTTTGGAAATGGGAAATTTCAAAAACAATGGCACCTATTTCAGCGGGAGACTTTCTTCCGATAGCAATACCCTTGTCATGTCAATGGCATCCTTTGGGAGTTTTGGAAATGAAGATATTTATGTCAGTTTCAAGCAATCCGAGTCGGTATGGACTTCTCCTTTGAATCTTGGACCACAAATTAACACCTATGCACAGGAACATACGCCTTATCTTTCGGATGACCTGAAGACCTTGTATTATTCTTCTAATTCCAAGGATAGCAGAAAAGGGAAAGACATTTTCTATTCCCAAAGAATAGGAACCGATTGGAATAAATGGACTAATCCCCTTCCATTAAATTATACTAATTCGCAAGGGTCAGAGATGAGTTACATGAAATTCCCCGGGAATGATGGCAATGCACTTTTTACAAGTACACAAAACAGTGAAGGTTTTGGAGACTTTTTCATGGTCAAATTCCAGACCATCGAACCTTTAGCTCAAGAGGAAGTCACCATCCCTACACTGCCAAAAGCAATTGTTCAGGAACAAATTCTCCCAAATAATGAAACTTTGGCGATTGTGGGAAAAATGGATTCAGTAAAAACAAATACCGAAGCAATCAAACCCATTATTCCAACGATCTTGGCTGATACGGTAGCTAGAATAGCCGAAATCACACCTGAAGAAACTCCTGTCAAGCCATCAATCTCCAAACCAATACAAAGGAGGGAAATGGTTAAAGTCTTGGATGCCCAAACCAAAAACCCTATAGTTCACAAAATAGAAATCAGCAATGAAAGGGGTATAAAAAAAGTAATGCCTAGTCAGGAGCAACTTTGGAGTGAATTGGAAGATTCCCAATGGGTAAATTTCACAGTTAGCTCGAAAGGGTACCTTCCCCAGCTTTTGGACAAAACCAGTTGGATGGAAGCAGAAGGAAACGAAATTTTGTTGAAACCTGCTGTAGCAGGAACGGCTATCATCTTGGAAAATATTCAGTTCAACAGGGGTACATCTGATTTTGCAGATGCAAAGTCTATCCAGGTTTTGGATGATTTTGTATTATTTCTCAAAGAAAATCCTTCCATCAAAATCAGATTGGAAGGCCATACAGACAATGCAGGAGATCCTTCCCTCAACAAAGACTTGTCAATGAAAAGAGCCTCAAAAATAAGAGCCTACCTGACCATCAATGGAATTGAATTTGAAAGAGTCAGAACATCCGGATGGGGTGGGACACGCCCGATTGCCGATAACAATACCGAGGAAGGAAGAACCATCAACCGAAGAGTGGAAATGCTCATTGAAAATTAAAATGAATTGATAATAATAGTTTAGTAATTGGTCATATATTATTGATTATCAATAATATATGACCAATTATTTTTTTATTTGGATTTAA